>NZ_CP088262.1:2792500-3992500 GCF_021117365.1 Nocardioides sp. cx-173
TACTCACCCGTTCGCCGCTCGTGTACCCCCGAAAGGGCCTTACCGCTCGACTTGCATGTGTTAAGCACGCCGCCAGCGTTCGTCCTGAGCCAGGATCAAACTCTCCGTAGAAAATTCAAACCCGACAAAAAACAAACCCTGACAAATAATTGCCAGAATCATTGATTGCCGAAAAAACAACCCAACACCCAAAAGATGAGGGGCATACAAACTAATTCATCGACTATGACACACTGTTGAGTTCTCAAGTATCAGACGCACACCTGACACGACCCGGTGAGGGCTAGCCTGGGGCTGCTGGTCATACTGTCTCCGCACACATCTGCTGCCGGGATCCGACTGCGACCTGAGCCGCACTCGTTCCACCCGTGAGAGTGTCCAGAGGATGGTCACCGGGGCCGGAAGCCCGACCTCTCGGTCTTGCTTCCCGCCGCACCTGGCGACATCCAGAACATTAGAGGACTCCTGCCGGGTTGCACAAATCGGGTGGGGGTGACCCGGGCCACAGATGGCGTTTCCGCAGGTCAGAGGGGGTGTGAGGGCTCTGGCGCGGTCAGGTCGCGGGTGTCGGCGACCGTTCGGCACCCGGCCAGCCGCATCGCCTCGAGCGTCTGGTCCCGCAACACAGCGTTCATCCGGACGACATCCGGCCGCCCGCCCACGAGCGCATAGAGCGGCAGCCGCCCGAGGAAGACCCCGTCGGCGCCCAGGGCCAGGGCGGTGACGACGTCCGCGCCAGAGCGCACTCCCCCGTCGACGTACACCTGTGCCCGGTGCCCGACGGCCGCGCGGACGCCGGCCAGCGCCGCGGCCGTGTCGGCGGCACGGTCGAGCTGGCGCCCGCCGTGGTTGGACACCCAGATCCCCTGGGCCCCCGCGTCCACACAGCGCTGGGCGTCGTCCCCGCGGAGCACGCCCTTGACCACGACCGGGAGACCAGTGCGCCGCGCGAGCCAGTCCAGGTCGTCGGGTCCGAGGTCCATCGCCTTCTCGGAGCCGGGCCTAGCGTCGTAGCCCGCGCCGAAGTTGACCCGGACCAGAGCCGGATCGACCACGTCCCAGACCGAGCGGTCCGCGATGTGCTTCGTCGCGACGACGGGGGTGTCCACCGTGAGCACGACCGCGGCGGCACCGGCCGCCACTGCACTGTCGAGCAGCGGTCCGGCCAGGGCCCGGTCGGCCGGCACGTAGGCCTGCAGCCACCACGTCACCCCGGTCGCGCCGATGTCGGCGAAGGGAGTGCCCGCGTTGCTGGAGACCACCATCAGGCCCCCCACCGCGGCCGTGGCTCGCGCGACGGCCAGCTCGCCGTCGGGGTGGACCGCGCGCTGCAGGGTCGTCGGGGCGACGCCCCAGGGCACGTCGAGCGGCGTGCCAAGCAGCTCGACCCCCAGTCGTACGTCGGTCACGTCGCGCAGGACGTGCGGGTACAGCGGGACCTCCGCCCACGAGCCGACGGCGCGGGCGGCGCTCCGCCCCTCACGCGCCCCCTGGGCGACGTACTCGAACACCGGCGGCGGCAGCCGCTCACTGGCCCGCCCCTCGAGAGAGGCCAGCCAGCGTGCGTCGTCGGCCGCCCGGGTCACCGCACCTCGACGCCGGCGAACTTCTTCTTGCCGCGCCGCAGGACCAGCCAGCCCTCGACCAGGTCCGCGGTGGTGGGCCGCGCCTCCGGGTCCTCGACCCGCTGGTTGTTGAGGTAGGCGCCGCCCTCGGTGATCGTGCGGCGCGCCTCGCCCTTGCTCTTCGCGAGCCCGGTCTCGACCAGCAGGTCGACGACCGACGGGAGCTCGCCACCGGCCGGCACCTCGATCGCGCCGGCCTCGCGCAGCGCCGCCCCGAGCGTGGCGCCGCTGAGCCCGGTCAGCTCACCGCCGCCGAAGAGCGCGGCCGCTGCCGCCTTGGCCTGCTCGGTCTCCTGGGCGCCGTGCACCAGCGTGGTGACCTCGTCGGCCAGCACGCGCTGGCCCTCACGCAGGAACGGCTTCTCGGCGTGCCGCGCCTCGAGCGCCTCGATCTCCTCGCGCGGCAGGAAGGTGAACACCCGCAGCAGCTCGCCGATCTTGGCGTCATCGGCGTTGAGCCAGAACTGGTGGAAGGCGTAGGGCGAGAGCATCTCCGGGTCCAGCCACAGCGCACCGCCGTCGGTCTTGCCGTACTTGGTCCCGTCGGCCTTCGTCATCAGCGGGGTCGCGATGGCGTGCACCTTCGTGCCCAGCGTGCGGCGGATGAGCTCCACGCCCGCGGTGAGGTTGCCCCACTGGTCGGACCCGCCGAACTGCAGCGTGACCCCGTGCTGGCGGTGCAGCTCGAGGTAGTCCATCGACTGCAGCAGCACGTAGCTGAACTCGGTGTAGCTGATGCCCGACTCCAGGCGGCTTCTCACCACGTCGCGCGCCAGCATCCGGTTGACCGGGAAGTGCTTGCCGATGTCGCGCAGGAAGTCGATCGTCGACAGCCCGGCGGTCCAGTCCAGGTTGTTGACCATCGTGGCGGCGTTCGCGCCCTCGAACGACAGGAACGGCTCGATCTGACCCCGCACGCGGCCCACCCAGTCCTGGACGGTCTCCGCGGTGTTCATGACCCTCTCCCCCGCCTCCTTGGGATCCCCGATCATCCCGGTGGCGCCGCCCACGAGGGCGTACGGCGTGTGCCCGGCCGCCTGCAGCCGCTTGGCCGTGAGGATCTGTACGAGATGACCCATGTGCAGGCTCGGCGCGGTGGGGTCGAAGCCGACGTAGAACCGCACGCTCCCCGCGCCGAGGGCCTCGCGCAGCGCGTCGAGGTCCGTCGAGTGGGCGATGAGGCCGCGCCACTCGAGGTCGTCGAGGAGGGTGGGGTCGAGGGTCACGATCGGCCTTTCGTCGTCGGGAGGGCCTCGGGGGCCTTTCCCCCAGCCTGCCGCATCGCCTTCCGCACCGCCCAGCGGGTTACTGACTACCCTTGCGGTCGGGAGGAGGACGTGTGATCGCAGGAAGGTACTCACTCGACCGCGAAATCGGGCGAGGCGGCATGGGCGCGGTGTGGCTCGGACGCGATGAGGTCCTCGGTCGACCCGTCGCGCTCAAACGCATCGGGATGATGCCCGGCGGCAGCAGCCCCGACCTCCTTCGCGCCGAGCGGGAGGCCAGGCTGGCGGCCCGGCTCAACCACCCGCACGTGGTCGCGGTGTTCGACCTCGTGGACGAGGGCGACGCCCAATGGCTGGTGATGGAGTACGTCGAGGGGCGCACCCTCGCCGAGCTCGTCCGCGCCGAGGGCCCCCTTCCCGTCGACCGGGCCGCGCAGATCGTGGTGCAGGCCGCGGAGGCGCTGGCCGCCGCCCACACCGCGGGGATCGTCCACCGCGACGTCAAGCCGTCCAACATCCTGGTGACACCCGAGGGGCAGGTGAAGCTGTCCGACTTCGGCATCGCCCGCGCCGAGGCCGACGCGTCGCTCACCCAGACCGGGCTGGTCACCGGCTCGCCCGCCTACATCTCCCCCGAGGTCGCGTCCGGGCGGCAGGCCACCGACCTCAGCGACGTGTGGTCGCTGGGCGCCACGCTCTACCACGCCCTCGCGGGGCGACCGCCGTACGACATCGGCGACAACGTGATCGGCGGCCTCTACCGGATCGTCCACGAGGACCCGCCGCGCCTGAGCAACGCCGGCTGGCTCACCCCGCTGCTGGAGTCGAGCATGACCGTGGATCCGCAGGGGCGCTGGTCGATGCAGCAGGTCGTGGAGTTCCTGCGCGCGGGACCGACCGCGACCGCGCCCCGGCCGGTCGGCCGGCGTCGCGCCCTCGCTACCGACGGCCCACCGGACGTGGCGCCGTCGACCCAGGTCATGTCGGCCGTCCTCCCCCGCCCGACCGACGACGCCGGGACCCGACCGGCACGCCGCCAGCGCCGGATGCTGCCGGCCGTGGCCGCAGTGGCGGTGCTGGTCCTGGCGACGGTCATCGCGCTCCTGGCCGGGCTCAACCGCGGTGACGACCCGCCCGCCGACCGGGGCACCGCCGGCGATACCCCGTCGACCACGAGCGAGCCGCCCCAGAAGCAGGTCACCGCCGCAGGGATGGAGGAGTTCGGCCGCAGCTATCCGGCCATCGCGAGCTCCGACCCGGGGGCCGGCTTCGAGCTGCTCACGCCCGACTACCAGGCCAGGAGCGACCAGTACGAGGAGGTCTGGAGCGGGATCCAGGATCCCCAGGTCGACGACGTCCGCGCCGACCCGAAGCAGATGACGGTCACCTACACCTACCGCTACGAGCGCAACGGGAACCCGATCACCGAGGAGGTGACGCTCACCTTGGTGGGCACCGACGGCGAGTACAAGATCGCCGACGCCACCTCGCGGAGGCTCTGAGTGGACCCCGAGCTCTACCGCGACATCGTCGAGACCTCCCCCGACGGCATCTGGGTGTTCGACCTGGACGGGCGCACGATCTACGCCAACGCCGCGCTGGCCACGCTGTACGGCGTCACGCGCCGGGAGTTCATGCAGATGAGCGTGGCCGACACGCTGGACGACGAGGGTCGCCGGCACTTCGCCGACCACCTCGCGGCACTGCGGCGCGGAGAGCTCAACGACGGACCGGTCGAGGGCCGGTTCCTCGCCAAGGACGGCTCGCGCCCCTGGATCGAGGTGCTGGAGAGCGGGCTCTACGGCCCTGGCGGCGAGCTGACCGCCGTACTGCACCGGGTCTCGGACGTGAGCGAGCGCCGGCACGCGCTCGAGGAGCTCAGGTCGAGCCGCGTCCGGCTCGACGAGGCACACCGCATCGCCCGGATCGGCAGCTGGGAGTGGGACTACGACCGCTCCCAGATCACCGGGTCGACCGGCCTGGAGGAGATCTACGGGTGGACGCCCGAGGAGGAGCCGCGTGACTTCGAGGAGTTCCTCGAGCGGGTGCACGAGGAGGACCGGCCCCAGGTGATGGAGGCCGTCGCCTCGGCGGGCGACACCGACAGCTTCGTCTGGGTGGCGAGGGTCCAGGGGCCCGACCGGTGGGTGTGGACCCGTGGCCGCGGGCTCGTCCGCCGCGACGCCGACGGCAAGGCCATCGGCCTGTCCGGCACGCACCAGGACATCACCGAGGTCAAGGAGGCGGAGCTGGCGCTCGTCGACCAGGTGAACCAGAACGCCCTGATGCAGGCCGTCGCCAGCGCCGCGAACGAGGCGCACACGCTGCACGACGTGCTGGTCCAGGCCAAGGACCTGGTGCTGCTGCACGACGACTGGCGTCGCGGGCGGGCCTTCCGGGTCATCGACGACGGGGCCGGGATCGAGCCGATCCACCTCAGCGAGGCCGACCGTCTGGAGGACCTGGAGACCCCCGAGGACACCGCCCTGGAGCTCGCGCTCGCCACCGAGGCGATGCACCGCCGCGCGACCGTGTGGAGCGAGGACCGGCTGACGATCGCGTTCACCGTCGCGCACGCCGGCACCCTGCACGCGGTCCTGACGATCATGTCCGACCCGCCGCTCTACCGCCACGACATGATCCAGCAGATGGTGGAGGCGGTCGCCGTCCAGATCGCCCGCGTGTCCGAGCGGGAGGAGGCCCAGCGCGTGGTCGCCGACGCACGGGACGCGGCGATGGCGGCTTCTCGTCAGAAGTCGGAGTTCCTGGCCACGATGAGCCACGAGATCCGCACCCCCCTCAACGGCGTCATCGGGCTCAGCGACCTGCTGCGGCGTACCCGCCTGGACGAGGAGCAGCAGCGCCTGGCGGCCGGTGTGCACGTGGCCAGCCGCGCCCTGCTGAGCGTGATCAACGACGTGCTCGACTTCTCCAAGATCGAGGCCGGCCGGCTGGAGCTCGAGCAGGTCGACTTCGAGGTGCGCCCGCTGCTGGAGCAGGTGGAGAGCGTGCTCGGCGACTCCGCCGCCAGCAAGGGGATCCTGGTCGACGTCCGGTGCGATCCCTCGGTGCCGCTCTCGCTGTGCGGCGACCCGACCCGGCTGGCCCAGGTGCTCGCGAACCTGCTCTCCAACGCGGTGAAGTTCACCGACGCCGGCTCGGTCACGGCGCTCGCCACCGCCCGCATCCAAGGCGACCGCACGGAGCTGTGCGTCGAGGTGCGCGACACCGGCATCGGCGTCGCCCCGGCGACGGTGCCCGCCCTGTTCGCGCCGTTCACCCAGGCCGACTCCTCGACGACGCGGCTCTACGGCGGCACCGGTCTCGGCCTGGCGATCTCGAAGGAGATCGTCGAGGCCTTCGGCGGCCACATCTCCTACGCTCCCAACCTGCCGCGGGGCAGTGTCTTCACCTTCACGGCCTGGCTCAGCAACGTGCTCCGGGGCACGCCGGAGACGAGCACGCCGGTGGGCGAGCCGGCGCCGGCCGTCGCCAGCCCCCATGGCCGGCGGATCCTGGTGGTCGAGGACAACCTGGTCAACCAGATGGTCGCGGCCGGCCTGCTGGAGGCATTGGGCTATGCGGTCGAGGTCGCCGGGGACGGCGTCGCGGCGCTCGAGGTGCTCGCCGATCAGGACTTCGACGCGGTGCTGATGGACGTGCAGATGCCGAAGCTGGACGGGTACGCCGCCACGCGGGCCCTGCGCGCCCGCGAGGGCGAGCGCCGTACTCCCGTCATCGCGATGACCGCCGCCGCGATCGACGGCGAGCGCGAGCGCTGCCTGGAGGCCGGCATGGACGACTTCCTCACCAAGCCGGTCGACCCGGCCGCTCTCGGCCGGACCCTGACGCGCTGGACGGGCGCGCTGCCACCGGGCGGCCGCGCCGTGGGTGATGATGAGCCTGTGCTGCCTCCCACCTCTCCCATCGACGGGCTCGACGTCGAACGGCTCGACATGCTGCGCGACCTCGACGTCGGCAACACCGACTACCTGGACCGAGCGATCAGCAACTTCACCGCCAGGTCGGCCGCCGCGGTCGAGACCATCCGCGGCCACATCCTCGAGGGCGACGCCGACCTCATGCGGCAAGCGGCGCACAAGCTGGCCGGCAGCGCGCTGAACCTCGGCGTAGAGCGCTCGGCGGCCGCCGCGCGGCAGCTCGAGTGGCTGGGTGACTCGGGCACCACCGACGGCGCGCTCGACCTCGTGCCCGCCCTCGAGCGAGCGCTCGAGGAGGGCCGGGCCCTGCTGCGCGCCTACCAGGACAGCTACGGCGGTCCCGGCGCTCATCCGGTCTAGGGTGTCCGCAGCCGGCCCGCACCGGGGGCTCGGGACACGAGGCTCAGGAGATCGTCATGAAGGGCTTGATCGGCATCATCGTCATCGTCTGGCTGGTCATCGGCGCGGCCGCCGCGTTCCAGCGCGGCTACTTCGGCGACGACCGCGACGTCAACTGCAAGACGTTCGGGGACACCGCCCTCACCGTGGTCGCGGGCCCGCTCAACTACATGGGCGTCAACCCGAAGGTCGACTGCAAGACCCCGCAGCCCTCGAAGTAGGGCTCAGGATCCGGCCGGTGGGCCCGGGCGCAGAGGCACTGCCTCGCCCCGTCGCACCGGCCGGATCTGAGTCGGCAGGCCGCGGGTCCGGCAGGCGTCGAGGAAGTCCGGGAGCGGCGAGCGGAAGACCGTGTAGTCGTCGTGGTGGACGGGGACCGTCACCGCGGGCGCGAGCAGCTCGACCAGGTCGGCGCCCTGCTCGCCGTCCATCGTGACCAGGAGCCCCAGCACCCGGGTGCCACCGAGGTGCACGACGGCGGCATCGATCGGACCGGTGCGGTCGGTGACGTCCCTCAGCCACGGGCGGAAGAGCGTGTCCCCCGTGATGTAGACGCGAAACGGCGGGCCGCCGCCCTGGTCGAGCTCGAGCACCGTCCCCATGACCGGGGGCAGGATCCGGCTGGCGACGGCCGGCGCATGCGTGCCCGGGACCGAGGTCACGCGGAGCCGCCACCCGACCTCCTGGAGCTCGACGGTCTCCCAGGTGCTCATCCCGTGCGCGCCCGCGAAGCCCCACGTGCCCAGGCGGCGGCCGGCCTCGGGCGTCGTGAGGATCGGCAGGTCCCGGTCGAGCTCGCGGCGCGCGATGCGGTCGAAGTGGTCGCCGTGCAGGTGTGAGAGCAGGACCGCGTCCAGGTGGGGCAGCTGGGCCGGCTGCAGCGACGGCTCGGTGAGCCGCTTGGAGAACAGGCCCTTGCCGAGGTAGGCCCGCTGTCCTCGATGCAGGAAGTTCGGGTCGGTCAGCAGCGTGAACGGACCCAGCCGCAGCACGGTCGTGGCCGTCCCGACGAACTCCAACGAGAGCGGCGTCTCGTCCGACATGGTGGCTCCTCCTCGGCAGGGGCTGCTGGGTGCCCCTCCCGCGGCACCGGCAAACCCGGCATGGGGCGCCGGAGCCCGGGTACAGGACGGACATGGCGGGTCGAGTGCGGGTCGGCATCTCCGGTTGGACCTACCCCGGCTGGCGCGGCGACTTCTACCCGCGTGGCCTGGTGCAGCGCCGGGAGCTGGAGTACGCCGCCGCGCAGATGAGCTCCATCGAGATCAACGGGTCGTTCTACTCGCTGCAGCGCCCGACGTCGTACGCCGCCTGGCGCGACCAGACGCCGGACGACTTCGTGTTCGCCGTCAAGGGCGGGCGCTACATCACGCACATGAAGAAGCTGCGCGACGTCGAGGCGCCCCTCGCCAACTTCTTCGCCTCCGGCGTGCTCGCGCTGGGGCCCAAGCTCGGCCCGCTGCTGTGGCAACTGCCGGAGAACCTGCCGTTCGACGCCGAGCGACTCGCGGGGTTCTTCGCGCAGCTCCCGAGGACCACGATTGAGGCGGCGGCGCTGGCCGCGGCCCACGACGACAAGGTGCCCGAGGACCGCGCGCTGACGACGGTCGACGCCGACCGGCCGCTGCGCCACGCGCTGGAGTTCCGCAGCGCGACGTACTGCACCCCCGAGGCGTTCGCGCTGATGCGCGAGCACGACGTGGCCTGCGTGGTCGCGGACACCGCCGGCCGCTGGCCGCACGCCGAGGAGCGCACCAGCGACCACCGCTACGTCCGCCTGCACGGCGACACCGAGCTCTACGCCAGCGGCTACAGCGACGAGGCCCTCGACGCCTGGGCCGCGAAGTGCCGTCGCTGGGCGGGCGAGGGCGAGGACGTGTACGTCTACTTCGACAACGACGCGAAGGGACACGCCCCGCACGACGCGGTGCGCCTGATCGAGCGGGTGACGTAGGTCAGAGCGCGCGCAGCCACTCCAGCACCAGGCGGCGCGTGCGCGGGGCCGACCGCTCGAGCGGCAGGGCACTGCCCGCGCCGGGAAGGACGCGGGTGGTCACCTTCTCGCTCGAGGTGAACCTCGCCGCCGCCTGCGCGGCCTGGTTGCGCACCCGGGCGTCGCGGCTGCCCGACAGCAGCAGCACCGGCGCCTCGACGCGGCCCGCGGTGAGCGCCGAGGAGAGCACCACGGAGGCCAGGCTCGTGACGTCGCCGCACGGCGTCGGGTTCCGCCGGCGTACGGCGGTCTGCTGCACGGCGGCGGGGGCGCTGGTGAACAGCAGCGCGCGGTACTGCGCCGCTGTGGCGCCGTACGGCGCGTAGCCGCTCCCCTGCAGGCACGCCGCCCTCTGCTGCTCGGCCTGGCGCAGCGCGAGGTCGGAGAGGTTGGTGCCGGACCACGACATCAGGACCAGCCCGTCGGTGTCGTCGAAGCGCGCGGCCTCCAGCTGGGCGATCGCGCCGCCGACACCGTGCGCCTGGACGACCACGTGGCTCGCGTGCGGGCTGGTGACGCGGCCCTGGGTGAACTCGTAGCGACCCGAGCGCAGGTGCTGCACCACCTGATGGAGCATGTGGGCCTGGGCGTCCAGGCACGTGGCCCTGCCGTTGGGCAGCGGGCTGCCGTCGTACCCGAGCCGGTCGAGCACCAGGGAGGTCTCCCCCTGGCGGGCCAGCTGCGTCGCGTAGTCGTAGCGGGGGTGGCGGCGCAGGTTCCAGAACCAGCCGCCGGTGCCGGCGTCGTGCACCAGCACGTTGACCCGCAGCGGGCCGCCGCGGCCGAGCACGTCGCGCTCCGGACCGACGAGGCGACCGCGCACCCGGTACATCTCCTGGTCGCTCGGGCAGCGCAGCAGCGCCTCGCTGGTGTTCGCCACCTCGAACACGACCTCGCGCGCGATCACCCGCGGCGCCCGCTCCGCCGTCGCCGAGGCCGGCTCCGCGGACGCCGGCACGGCGAGAGCGGCCCCGACCAACGCCAGCAGAGCTACGGACAGGACTGCGGGCAGGAGCCGGTGACCGAGACGCATCTGTTGAACGTACGTCAACAAGGCGCCAGCGTGACAGACCGTCGGTATGTGACACACCCCTCGCCGAGGAGTGCCCGTGCCGCGTTGACTCCCGGCGCCGGCGAGGAAACAGTGTCGGCGATGACGTGGACATGGGGCATCGCCACGGCGGCCGAGCGCGCCGCCGTCTTCGACTTCCCCCAGGTCCTGCTGCTGGTGGCGGGCGCGGTCGGCTCGCTGATCTTCCTCGTCCTGTGGTGGCGCGCCCAGGACGACGAGCCCGACGACCGGTGACCTCGCGGGCGGCGATCGCCTCTTTACGGCCCGCACAACCTGATGGAGACTCGCCTGACCGGCCTCACCGGGGGGACGGTGGTCCTCGGAAGCGAGACAGACATGCAACGACGACTCGGGTCGCTCCTGGCCCTGCTGATCACCCTGAGCGGGCTCACCGCCGTCACGATCATCGCAGCCGCGCCGGCGCACGCGATCTGCGACCACGACCGCACCTACTTCACGACGCCCGACAAGGGCCGCCGGGTCTGGATCCCCACCAACGACTTCTCCGTCTGGAAGAAGGGCGGCTCCATCACCCGCTCGGAGTCGGGGACCAAGTCGACGGCCAGGACCAAGGGCAGGAGCCACAGCATCAGCGTCTCCGGCGAGGTCGGGGCGCAGGTGGGTCCGCTCAGCGCCGGCGTCACGACCACGTACGACGAGACCCACTCGACCTCGACGACCAACGAGTCGAGCATCACCAAGGGCTGGGACTACCACTTCAAGATCCCCGGTGACGGCCTCTACCGCGCCCGCCTCTACAAGCTCGGGTGGATCTACAAGTACAAGCGGGTCGACACCTACCTGGGCGGCTGCAAGCCGAAGAAGACCCGCCTGTACGGAGCCGCCCCGGTCAAGAAGAACACCAACAGCGTCTACTACTGGGCGCGCGAGAAGAAGGCCAACGCGGGCAAGTACCGCTACGACAGCCTCTGAGTGCCCGGCGACGGACACGCATGGTAGGGCGGGTGGGGCTCGAACCCACGACCCAAGGATTATGAGAGAACGCGCCAGGTCCGGATGGGTCCGCGAGGGTCCACCCCGGATCACGCCGTGATGAGCGGCTCCGGCCTACCGTTGAGCGGGATTCGCTCAATTCGCCTCCGACCAGGGCGTACGCGCTCGACCGGTCCTGATCGGAGGCAAGTAGCGCGGGCGTAGCGCGGTCGCCCCGAATCGACTGCCGTGATCGAACCGTGATCGTTGACGGACTGCGTTGGCCCGTCGAGTGTCGTATCGTCGTTCTCGACCGCGAGCCTTCTGGCTCACACGTCGACGCAAGGGATCAAGGAAGCGTCGGCGAGGTTTCCAACCAGGTGGCTGAGCCCGCCCGTTGTCGTCAGTGGTTGCTGGCGGTCCTAGGACAACGAGCGCAAGGCACTCATCCGACAAATGTCGGGCGGGTGCCTTCTCGTCATTTCGGCACTCCCCCGGCGCGACCGAGGGGAGAGCCCTATGACCACCAAAAAGTCACCCACCACACCTCACCGGCTGCTGTACAGCCGCGCAGAGACCGCCGAACTGCTCGGAGTTCCGGTGCGACTCCTGAAGCGCTGGCAGCTCGCCGGGAAGCTCCGCGCTACAAAGCCCGGAGGCGTCAAGGGCCAAGTGTTCTTCACCCGCGCCGAGATCGAACGCTTCCTCAAGGACTTCACGTCCTGACTTCTGCATCAATGGCCCGCGCTCTCTTCGCAGAGTCGTCCTGGCAGTGACTGGCGTTTCGTAGTTACCGAAGCGAGGCCGGAAAGGGGCCTCGCTAACCGATGGGAGTCGAGATGGCACGTCCACAGATCGGAGTGGCTCGCAAGTTCGTCCTGCCAATGGACCTGCTGGTCGAGCTGAGGCTGCTCGCCGCGTACCGGGGTGAGCCGATGGCCGAAACCGTCCGAGTCGCGCTCGCTGAGTTCGTGGCTCGTAGCAAGAAGGCGAGGCGAGCCGCGTGACCCGTGCTCGCTTCGTCAGCAATCAAGACCTCGCCCGGATGCAGGCGAGCTACGCCCACCTTCAAGGAGCAGAAGTGAGTCAGCAGCCGAACACCGGCGTCGGGATCAACCGGCGCGTACGTGACAACAGTGGGGCGAAGTCGCGCGCCGCAGGCCTTCGCGAAAAGGTCAATGAAGCCATTGACCTTGCTGAACAGGCGATCCGCCGCGAGCAGCAACTAGCAGACGGCCAGCGAGCTGCCCGCAATCAGGATGTGCGCCGCGCTAGTGCACTCACCAACCCGAGGGCGGTGCGGTGATGAAGCCGGATTCTCTGGGGGCGGCGCTCACCCCAACTCTGGCCGATTTCGTCAGATGGCTCGAGAACCAGCCAGGGCTCAGCGACAACCAACGCCGTGCCGCCGAGCGGACGCGCGACGCCTACCGTCGCAGCCTGATCGACAAGATGAGGAGGGTCTACGAGGACGGCGCCTCGCACAACGAGCGCGAGCAAGAGACCGCTGATCGAGTCCTCGACAAGCTGTCTGACCTCATGGACGACGCCATCGAGCGCAACAGGCGGGGCGAGATCGATGGCAACGAGCTGCTCGCGATCACAGCCGAAGTCGAACGGGACGCGCGTCGCGCCGAGGCCATGAGCGAGGCCGCCCAAGCGGTCGAGGCCCGCGGCTGGGATGAGGTCTCACTGTCCCCTGAGCAGTGGCAGCTCCAGGCGCTGAACAGGTTCCCCGCCCTCAAGCAGCGGCTGCCTCGCATCACCGATGCAGTACTCGAAGGCCGCGAGAACCCGAAGTTCTGACGTGCTGCGGGGCCGGTGGAACGTGCCGACCGGCCCCGCCTGAGTTCAGAGGAGGAACTCAATGAACCCGATTCTAGATCGACCCCAGGGCGGGCCGCTGGCGCCAAGGCTCGACATCATCCGCTGGGTCGAGCCGCTGCCCGACAGCCTCGGTGAGCCGCCCCTGTCGTCATGGCTGGTGGACGTCGCTCTCGGCGGCAAGCGCCGCAAGCCCGTCCACGTCGTGCGTCGTCTGCTGCGGCAGCAAGCGCCCACCTTCGACGCAGACCCAGACCGTGCACTAGCCGAAGCCATTATGCGCCCCTGGGCGGTGCACGGACTCGAGATACGTCCGCCCGCAGCAATGACGCGCCGGTGGTCGAAGTCGAGCGAACCGGACTCATATGTCTGGTTCCGCGACCAGTGGCACTTCCGCTACGGCCACACCGTCGTTGAGTCCGGTCTGCACGGAGACCGTCGGCTCCCCCAGAGGCCGAAGGGTTTCCGCTGATGGCCGGCCGCAAAGTGCGTCAGTACGTCTACACAGATCTCGCCGGGAAGCCCAAGCTACGCAAGCTCCGCATGGCGCCCAAGGCGTTCTGCATGGAGTCGTGGGTCGCGGGGGAACACGAGTTCTGGGCTCGGGGCATCCGACCGGAACAAGAGGCATTCGCGGACAAGGCGATGTACCACCTACCTGAGTTGGTGTGGGCGCTCCGCGCTGATGAACTGGTCTGGTGGTCTGAAGGCGAGAAGGACGCCGACGCCCTCCGTGGGGTAGGGGCGGTAGCGACGACCCACTGGCAAGGTGCGCTCCATGCAACCCGCGATCAGGCTAGGTGGTTCGTTCAGGGGCATGGGCCGATCCGGCTAGCAGTCGACGTCGACAAGTCGGGTGCGGGCGCCGCGTGCGCTATCGAGCGCAAACGCCTCCTGCTGTATGTCGGCGTAGAGCGCTCTCGCATCCAGATCGTCGCCCCTCCCCGCCCCCACAAGGATGCCGCTGAGGCAGTCGAGGCGGGTCGCCCGCTGACGGCATTCCGTAAGCCGAACGAGAGCGCGATGACCAAACTCGCAGCCGACTACACGACCACTCGCCGCAAGCATCGCGAGTCCAGCGACTGGCTCGCCTCATGAGCACGCCGAAGCGAAAGCCCAGGCCCAGCGGTGCGGTACTCGATGATGTCGAGGCGGCGCTGAGGATGTATGTGATCCTGCCGAACGAGAACGCATACGTGACCGTCGTCCTGTGGATCGCAGCCACCCATGGCATCCGTTCGTGGGAGTACGCGCCACGTCTCTGCGTCATCTCCCCGGAGAAGCGCTGCGGCAAGACACGGCTACTCGACGTGATCGAGCACCTGTGCCACAAGCCGATGGCGACCGTGAATGCGAGCGTCGCCGCCGTCACTCGGTCACTCGATATGAAGGCACCGCCGACTCTGCTGGTGGACGAGGCAGACAGCATCTTCGGGACCAAGCGAGCCGCAGAGAACCACGAGGACCTGCGTGGCATCCTCAACGCCGGTCACCAGCGCGGCAAGTACGTCATGCGCTGGGACGTCACGACGCACTCGCTAGAGAAGCTCTCATCGTTTGCGATGGTGGCGCTCGCCTCGATCAAGGACCTCCCCGACACGATCATGGACCGGGGCCCGGTGATCCGGATGCGGCGTCGGGCGAACGGCGAGGCCGTGGCTCCGTTCCGCGGCCGCCGCGACGGCACATACGTTCTGCTGCCGCTCGCTAAGCGCCTGTCGACGTGGGTCGCCGCGCAGAAGTTCCCGGACGAGGTGCCAGGGATGCCGGTGGAGGACCGAGCCGCAGACAACTGGGAGCCCCTGATCGCTGTGGCCGACGCCGCTGGGGGCGACTGGCCAGAGCGCGCTCGTCTCGCGGCGAAGGTCATGACGGAGACGGAGGCCGGTGTGGCTCAGGAGTCGTTCGGCCTAGAGCTGCTGCGGGATATCGAGAAGGTCTGGCCGACGAAGGCGAAGGCAACCCACACGACCGACCTCCTGTCTGCGCTGCATGGCCTCGATGAAAGCCCCTGGGGCAACTACCACGGCTCCCCGCTCACGGCCCACGAACTGGGCCGCCTGCTGAAGCCGTACGGGGTGAAGTCGTTCGACGTGAAGCTGGCAGGCACTAACAAGAAGGGCTATCGACTGGTCGGGCGACCGGATCCGAAGTCGAAGGTGCTGGAGGGCGGACTGGCTGACGCGTGGAAGCGCTACCTCCCGGACGCCGAAGGTAGCGGAGGGGTAGCGGACGAATGAGCGGCGTCCGCTACCTCCCGAGACCGCCTCCGACCAGGGGAAACAGCGTCGAGGTAGCGGAGGTAGCCCCGGTAGCGCTTAGGGCGCGTAGAGGTGGTCTTCCCCTTCCTCTATCGAGCTTTCCTCGAAGCACATATCTGACATTGCAGAGAGGTAGGGGTTCGGGCGACCAGCGCACGCGCCTAGTCCGCTACCTCCGCTACCAGCGCTACCTCGGGGCTGTAACGCCTGGTCAGACGGCCTATTCGCGGGTAGCGCTCGGCCTCAGAGCCTCCGCTACCCAAGCGCTACCTCAACGAGAGAAGGAGAGTTCGTTATGCCCAAGAAGGTGAAGACACAGACCGAGACCGCAGCCGAAGTAGCGGTGTCGAAGAAGCAGGCGAAGGGACGAGCAAGGACCAACAGACCCAAGGACGCCGACAAGAGCAAGGCCGGGAAGGCGTCTGCCGCTGCACGTAAGGCGAAACGGGAGAAGGGCGAGCCGATCGCGAGGCCGTGTAGTGCGCGCCGCACGAACGGAGAACCATGCAAGAACTCCGCGATTCGTGGCGGAACCGTGTGCGCTCGACACGGCGGCTCAGCTCCACAGGTCCGTGCCGCTGCCAACCGCAGGCTCGTGGAGATGGTGCTGCCTGCGATGAAGGAGCTCCACATCATCCTCACCAAGCCGGACACCGCCGACGCCGACAAACTCAAGGCCATCAGCATGGTGCTGAATCGAAGTGGATACTCCGAGCGGCAGCAGATCGACATCGGCCTGCGCGAGCCGACGCCCTGGGACGACCTGGAGACCTCCGCCTTTACGACGATCCTGCGCGGTCGCGAGAACGTCATCGACGAGTCCCCCACCCCACAACTCAGCGATGCCCAGCGGGAGGCCCTGGCTTCTGGGGGTGGGGATGAGGAGGACGAGGAAGCACTCGCAGCCTTCCTCGCGCACCGCGAGCGAACAAAGGCCCGCGAGGCTGAGACGCGGCTCACGAACGACGGGCACGACGTCGTCACCGGTGAGGTAGTCGACGGCCCACCACCGGACTCCGACCTGTTCGGCTACCCGAAGACTCGCGCCCAGCGGCTAGCGGAGTCCGGTCAGCCGACCGAGCACGACCCAGACGGCCACCGCTCCGACGAGGAGTGGTTCGAGGACTACGAACGCCGGGTCCGCGAGGCCGTCGAGGACCGGGACTAGGCGCGATGCACGCCCCATGCACGGCCCTCTCGCGTGCCGGGAGCCCGTCGCCGGGGCTAGGACGCCTCCGAGGCTGCGTACGGGCTGCAGATCGGCGCTCGATCCGGAGGGTTACGGCGGCTACTGACCGTCTCCCGCCGTAACCCGCCGACTGGCGTAGCGTCACGTCGTGTAGTTGAGCAATCAACTACCTGACCGAGGAGCCGAAATAAACGAGAGCTACCCCCTGGGATCAACGATGAAGTTCACGCCGGATGAGGGAGCGGAAGTTGCCTTCTCCCCCGCCCCCATCAGCAAGGCCGACGCTCGACAGATCGGCCTCGCGTTCTGCGAGGCGAGCGAGCCCGAGCGTGAGGCGCTGCTGGCGGACCTCGGACCGCTGATGGTCCGGCGCAGCCTGCTCGTGTTCAGCAACCTGGCTGCTCGGATGGGCGAGCCCGACGCAGCCGCGTACGCACGGGACCTCCGCAGCGGCATCACGGCGCTCCGCGTCTACAAGACCGAGGCCGCGTCGTGAAGGTCGTCGGCTACGTGCGGCTGTCGAAGGGCTCGGCTAACGGCCACTCTCTCGACGGCCAGCGCGAGAGCATCCAGCAGTGGGCCAAGGCGAACGGCCACGACCTCGTGACGGTGGTGGCCGAGGTCGCGAGCGCCAAGACCCCTCACAAACTCGCTGGTCGGCGCCTCGCTATCGCCGCGATCAAAGCGGGCATGGCTGAGGGTCTGGTCGTGCGGGACCTCGACCGGGTGACGCGCTCGATCATTGACGGCGCAGACCTCCTGGAGGACGCCAAGCTGAATGGCTGGCGGCTGCTCGGTGCTGTCGATGGTCTCGACACCGGAGACCCGGAGCAGGAGTTCAGCACCAACATCAAGATCGCCGTCGCTCAGGAGGAGCGCCGGAAGATTGCACGACGCACTCGCGACGGACTCGCTACCGCTCGCCGCAACGGTCAGCGGCTCGGCAAGCCCAAGCAGATCGACCCGGACCTAGAGGCCCGCATCGTGCGTCTGGCTCGGAAGGGCAGCAGCGGCTACAAGATCGCCCAGAGGCTCACGGCAGAAGGCGTCCCGACACCCCAGGGCAAGACGACGTGGAGCCCTTCGGTCGTGCGGGACGTGATCGCCCGCAACACGAAGGTCGCCTCATGAAGACGGGGAACAACCCTGGGTCACCAGCGGAGTACGTGATTCTTGCGGGGAGTTCCAAGGACGGCCAACCGCACGGCGGCAGCGACGACCGACCGCCCGAGATGGCGAACCGCCGCGTCCAGATCGCCAAGACCAACCACCCGGCCACGGACCGCTGGCTCGTCCTGACGACCGTCCGCATCGCGCCCTCCCCTCTGTATCGGGTGGGGGTCGTGGACGGGCTCAACCGCCCCGTCAGCCCAGCCAGCGACTACCCGACTCTGCGGCGCGCTCACAACGCCGCCAACAAGCTCCACGAACAACTCACCAAGGAGAACTGATGAGCACGCAGCCCCGCGCCTGGGTCCGCGAGAACCACCGCAGCAAGACCGAGAAGCGCCACCCCAGCAAGAAGCGGTGGGAGGTCGTGTACCTCGACCCGACCACACGCAAGCGCAGGACCAAGGGCGGGTTCCGTACCAAGCAGGCAGCGCAGGAGTGGGCAGACGAGTTCACGTCAACAGCGCGCCACGGGCAATGGGTGGACCCGGACCTCGGAGGGGTGACGTTCGCAAAGCTCGCTGGCGAATGGCTAGCAGCGCAGCACTTCGACCGGCGCCACACCGCGAACGGCTACCGACGCATCATCACGGGGAACAACGACCTGACGCGGACGTTCGGGGACGCGCCCATCTCGTCGATCACGCACGAATCCGTGAGCCGCTTCATCAAGGAGACCGCGCTCACCAAGGCACCGCAGACGGTCCGCCACCAGTTCTACGTGCTGCGGATGGTGCTGGACTTCGCCGTGTACAACCGACGCCTCACCCTCAACCCGGCTCGGACAATCGACCCGAAGCGACTCCCACGCAACAAGAAGATGCACGTTCACGAGGAACAGCGCTACCCGCTCACGCTCGCGGAGACCGAGCGCATCATCGAGGAGAGTCCCGGGGAGTGGTGGGGTTTGAGGGCTGGCGGCGAGGCGTGAAGACGTAGACGGCCATCGGCGGGATCTTCGGTGTGTATCGACCAAGAGACACATTGAAGGAGAGCCACCGATGGCCTTGCCACAGTCTGCCCTGTCCGAACTCCTCGAGGCGTTCCGTGCCGGTGATGGCGCCGATCTGGTCCGCGACTCGGTCCGGGTCGCGCTTCAGGAGTTGATTGAGCTCGAAGCCGCCGAACGGATCGGTGCCGCACCGTATGAGCGCACCGATGGCCGCGTCACTGAGCGCAACGGCCACCGGCCGCGGATGCTGACCACCAAGGCCGGCGACGTCGAGCTGCGGATCCCGAAGCTGCGCAAGGGGTCGTTCTTCCCGATCATCCTCGAGCCCCGCCGCCGCATCGACCAAGCGTTGTACGCGGTGGTGATGGAGGCCTACGTCCACGGCATCAGCACCCGCAGCGTCGACGACCTGGTCGAAGCGATGGGCGGGGCCGGGATCAGCAAGTCCGAGGTCTCGCGGATCTGCGCCGGCCTGGACGAGACCGTCGGCGCGTTCCGCACCCGGACTCTGGATCACGTCGAGTTCCCCTACATCTACCTGGATGCGACCTACCTCCACGTCCGCAACGCCCCGGGCAAGGGCGGCCAGGTCGTGTCGATGGCCGTCATCGTCGCCACTGGCGTCACCGCGACCGGCGAGCGAGAGATCCTCGGCCTGGACGTCGGTGACAGCGAGGACGAGATCTTCTGGCGCAGCTTCCTGCTCAGCCTCAAGCAACGCGGCCTGGCCGGGGTGCGGCTGGTGATCAGCGACCAGCACTCCGGCCTGGTCAAGGCGTTGAAGCGGGCCTTCCAGGGTGTCGCGCACCAGAGGTGTCGGGTCCACTTCGCCCGCAACCTGCTCGCGCACGTGCCCAAGGGCCAGGCCGAGCTGGTGGCGACTGCGTTCCGGATGATCTTTGCCCAACCCACCGCCGAGGACGTCCACGCGGCGTGGGACAAGACCCGCGACGAGCTCGCCGCCCGGTTTCCCAAGCTCGGGCCCCTGATGGACGACGCGAAGGCCGAGGTGCTCGCGTTCACTGCGTTCCCGCGCGAGCACTGGCGCAAGATCTGGTCCACCAACCCCCTCGAGCGGGTCAACAAGGAGATCAAGCGCCGCTCCCGGGTCGTGGGCATCTTCCCCAACGCCGCCGCGGTCATCCGCCTTGTCGGGGCGGTGCTGATCGACATGCACGACGAGTGGATCGCCGGCGACCGCCGCTACCTGTCCGAGGGGTCTATGGCCAAGCTCTACGACACCAGCGATACTGACTCCGTCGCCGCCATCGAGAGCAGCGACGTGTAGGCACTGAGGATCACCTCAAAGCCCACCACCCCGCGGGGCTCTGTCCATCATCGCGGCGATGCCTGAGCCGTACGACATGTTCACGAGGCTCGTCGCCTACACCGGCATGCGCCCCGAGGAAGCGACTGGCCTGACGCTCGCGGACGTCGACACGGACGAAGGCACCATCCACGTCCGCGCGGTCATGGTCGAGACGGGCGAGGGCCTGTTCCGGGAGGAGTTCACGAAGTCGGACAAGAGTCGACGCCTGATTGACCTCGACAGCACGACCCTGGCTTACCTGACCCGCTACCTCGCCGCTCACCGCAAGCGCGCCCTCGCGTGGTTCGCGGAGCACCCCGAGCATGTTCATCCGGGTGACGCGCTGCCCCTCTTCGTCGGGTGTGGGGTGGGAGGACGGACACACCTTCCGCCCGTGGAGCGTCTCGAGTTCTCCAAGCCGATGCGGTACTCAGCGTTCAACAAGCGCCACTGGTCGAAGGCCCTTAAATCGGCTGCTGTCCCGCGCATCCGGTTCTACGACCTGAGGCACGCGGACGTGAGTCGTCAAGTTGACCGCATCGGCCAGGACGGCGCTTTCACACTCAAAGAGATTCAGGAGCGCTACGGCCACAGCAGCGCCGTCATGACGCTCGACCGCTACGCCCATAGCGGCAAGCCCGACCGCGCTGCTCGTCGCAGGGCTCTGGACGCAATGTTCGTCCCCAAGGGCACCAACGTCACCCCGATCGCTAGCAAGCGCAGAAGTTAGCCGCACCCGAGGAGGAATCTCTTCCATCCTTCAAGCGCGTTTGGCGTGAGCACGCTGAGCGATCTTCCGTGCGCCGGTCGCGTTCATTCGCCAGCTCGCGAACTGCACACTGATCCCGAACCGGCGCGCAACCTCTTCGTCGCCCACCTTGTTGTAGGCGAGCCGCCGGGCAGCTTCTGTCGGTAGGAGCAGCTCGCCGCTCAACTCGGCGGCTTCGTCCTCGTGCTCCTTGTTCATCACGCGACACTTGCCCGAGTCAGTGAGGGTCGCCGAGAACGGATGCTCCAGCACCACGTGCGAAATCTCGTGGCTTGCGGTGGAGACACGTCGCTCAGGCAAGTGTGTGTCGTTCTCAACGATGACCGTGCTTCCGTCACTGCAGGGAATCAACGCTCCCGAGAAGACCTCAGGGCGATCGACGGTGAAGTGGTGCATGGCGTCGGCATCGCATGCCAACTCCGACAAGGGGATGACATCTATCCCGTATAACTCGGCTAGTTCATAGGGGTCGAAACGCTCGTGCGGCGAGACATCGACCTCCCGGCGAAGCTCCGCTGCGAGCCTCTTGAGCTGCGACTTGTTCACTCACGCTCTCCTCGCTTGGCGGACGCGCGGCGAAGTGTCGCCTGGATGACCTCGTTTAGGTACTCGATGTCGTCCTCATCGAGGTCTTTCCGCGCACGGAGCAGGGGCGCCAGCTCCGCCATGAGTTCCGGCTTGTTCTGTGGATCCTCGTCTACAAGGAACCTCTCAGCCGGCATGCCGAGCCAAGTCACCAACGTCATGAAGCCCTCCGCGTCCGGCTTGTACCCATTTCGCAAACGGGACAGCAGGGATGGCGTTACGCCAATCTCGGTGGCGAGCTGTCGCCACGACAGCCCTCTCTTGATCCGTGTCTGGTCGAGCGCGTCTCTCAGCGCGCGCTCGTCGATCTTCGTCTTCGCCATAGGTCGCTCCGGGCAGTCGAGGGGTGGGCAGACTCGCCGAGTGTGTCACTTTCGGACCAGTGGTTGCATGTCGACGCGCAGGTTTGATACTTTCGACACAGTGATCCGATATCGGCTCACCCAACTGAAGGAGATGACATGTCGACTGCGCTCGGCACCACGGCCCGCACGGGTCAGACCTGCCCGGAGAGCGGCGTATGGGAGGTCGTAGGTACCCCCTCGACCACCGCACCGATCGCCAAGGGCAACACCATGCCGCCGTACAACGGCAAGGCCGTCACCTGGAAGCTCATCCAGAAGGCCTGACGCAACGGCAGCCCGATCGCGATCATCATGCAGAGAGGAGGTGATGGCGATGCCAAAGAAGAGCAGTAGCAGTAGCGGCAAGCGCGGCCGCAGTGCAGCCACAGGGCGGTTCGTGAAGCAGTCCACGGTCAAGAGCAGCCCGAAGACGACGGTCAACGAGAGCACCAAGAAGGGTCGCTGACGAGCGACAAGCATCGAGCCCCGCTCGTTCCGAAGTGGTTGTAACACCTCGGCAGGAGTGGGGCTCATTGCTATCTAAGCACTTTCAGGAAGCTGAGTCACTAGCCGGGCGCGTCACGAGGTGAAGTGAGTTCTGGATAGGCTCGCCTGCCGAGGGGCGGTAGCTCAGTTGGTTAGAGCAGACGACTCATAATCGTCCAGGCGCGGGTTCAAGTCCCGCCCGCCCCACCAGAAAACCGAGTGAATGGCTGACTCTCCTGGCAGGATGACTGCATGACTCAGGATGAGGACCCGTGGGCGGCGCCGCCTCAGAAGCACCAGGTCTTCTTCATCTCGCCCATCGGTGAGGACGGTTCTGAGGCACGCAAGGCGGCGGATCAAACATTGCGCCACCTGGTGCGCAAGGCTCTCCCTGAGGCGCAGTACACGGTGGAGCGTGCAGACGAAGACAAGCATCCTGGAGCCATCACCCCTCGCATCCTGGGCAAGATCATTGACGCCGACGTGGTCTTGGCAGACCTCAGCGGCTTCAATCCGAACGTGTTCTACGAGCTTGCGGTTGCTCACGGACACCACAAGCCTGTGGTCCACATGCAGCGATCCGATGAACGGCCAGCCTTCGACGTCAAGGACATGCGGATTGTCCGCTACCAGCTATCAGACCCCGACAAGCTAGAAGCAGCAGTCACGGAACTTCGTGGACAGACCTCGCTGGCACTGAGCAGCAGCGACGTGATCGAAACGCCGCTCACCGCGACCGGGAAGTTTCAAGCTCTTGATCAGAGCGCCGACCCACAGGCAGAAGTTGCCGAACGGCTGGCAGCGATCGAACAGCGCTTGACTCCCCAGCGTTCTGCCCCGGCCTCTCGGGTTCGCTCGGTCGACGACACGTTTGCCGTGGCGCGGTGGGTAGAGGCCCAACTGAAGGAGAAGGCCTTCACCCGAGAAGACATCGCAACCTTGAAGTCTGCGGACACGAGCGCGTGGTTCGACGACTGGGTGGATGGCTTGGTGGAGCGTTTCGCGACCGAGGAAAGCGATCCTTGGAAATCGCCGGCCCCGAGTGCTGGCGCTCCTGCTGGGACCGACCCGTGGGACGCTCCCGGCGTGGGAACCGAAGAACCGCCCTTCTAGAGCTGGAAGAGGGCGGGAATAGACGATCTCGCCACGAAGGGCCGTCAACAAGCGGGAGGTCCGGTTCCGGGCCATGCACGGGCGCGGAGCGGGGTCCCGAGGGTCCCCCGAGAGCGCCCGGCCCGGTCGCGGTGCGTTCGACCTCCACGAGTCGGCAGACGTCGTCGTGACCCGCTCGTGAACCGAGGTGAACCGAGGTGGGCCTCGCCGATTGGAGTAGCGCGGGAGTAGCGCGCTAGGCCCGAAGCCTGCCGATCTACGCCTGCAAACGGGTCAGGGAGCGACGATTATGAGTCCTCTGCTCTAACCGACTGAGCTACCGCCCCTCGGTGGGCGAGCCTAGCGGCGTCCCCGCGGCACCGGACGCTCAGCCGCCTTGCACCAGCCGGTCCCCCAGCTCGGAGCGCAGGTAGAGCACCGCTCGACCGTGTCGCGCCGAGGTGAGGAGGCCCGCGGCGCGCAGGGCGCGCAGGTGCTGGTTGACCGCGCTCGTGGTGACGCCGAGCCGCACCCCCAGTTCGGTGGAGGAGACCGGGGAGTCCAGCACCATGAGCAGCTGCGTGCGAGCGGTTCCGAGCACCTCGGCGAGCGCCGGCGGTCCCGCCACACGGGCATCGGGCAGCCAGAGGGTGCCGACGCCGCGGGCGGCGTACATGACCTGGGGCGGCTGCTCGGCCGTGATCGGCGTGGACCCGCCTCGCGAGAAGATGGAGGGCACCAGCGTGAGCCCCGCGCCCGTCCGGCGGTAGCCGCCTGGCCCGCTCGTCGAGACCTGGACCACGTTGTCGACCAGACGCACCCGCGCGCTGAGGTCGTCGAACATCGCCGCCAGCCCACGCTGCGCGATGACCCGTCCCCGATGGGCGACGTCCCCCTCGAGGACGGTCCTCATCCGCGGCCACCAGGGCTCGAAGCAGCTGTCCCAGAAGTCCCGCACCGCTCGCACCACGCGGGCAAGCACGCGGTCGATCCGTCCGGCCAGGACCGGAGGCAACGGGTCGTGGACCTCGAGCAGCTTGGCGCGCACCAGCCGACCGGGAAGCGCGGAGACCCTGGCCAGCTCGTCGTCGAAGCGGGTGAGCGGGGAGCTGGGCAGCGGGTGCAGGAAGTCCGGCGTCCACAGCCGATCGTTGGTCAGGGCGGTCAGCACCTCGGTGTCGAGTCCGCTCCGGACCGACTCGGTCATCCGCAGCCATGGCAGGTGCTGCGGATAGCGCCCCGGGTCCCGGAAGACCCTCAGTCCCAGCCCGAGCTCGTTGAGCGGTGAGATCGCGAAGCGGACGGCGCCGAGGTCCAGGCCCTCCAACTCGTACTCGATCATGTAGCCATACGCTACATCGGTGGCGCCGCACCTCGCCGACGTGGGACAACAGGGCACGTGCTGAAGCGGACCCTCCTGCCCGATGACTCGGTCGCCCGCGCCCTGTCCCTGGCGACGATGGCAGCCTCCCTCTCCACGGGGCTCTTCTACAGCGTCAGCGCGCTCTACTTCACCACCGTCATCGGGCTCTCGGCCACCACCGTGGGGGCTGGCCTGACGATCGCGGGGGCCGCCGGGGTGGCGGGGTCGTACGGCGGGGGCCGGCTCGCCGACCGGTTCGGTCCCGATCGGGTGCAGCAGGTCGCGACCGTCGTGCAGGCCCTGGCCATCCTCGCCTACGCCGCAGCCGACAGCGCCCTCTCGTTCGTGCTCGTCGCCTGCGCGGCCGTCGCGTCCCGCGCGGTGCAGGGCACGGCGAAGCAGACCTTGCTCGCGCGCTGGTTCACAGGTCCCGACCGGGTCCAGGTCCGCGCCCGGCTCCGGGTCGTGACCAACGTCTTCATCGGCCTCGGCACCGCGCTCGCCGCGGTCGCGCTGCTGGTCGGCACCGCCACGGCGTACCGCACCACCCTGGTCGTGGTGGGCGCGGGCACGCTGCTCGCGGCCGTGCCGCTCGGCGGTCTGCGGGGCCGGGTGGCCGGGCTCGCCGCAGCGCTGCGCCCGGTCCGGGGTCGGCACGCCGCCCCGGACCTTCCACGCGGCCGCTCCCCGCTCAGGGACCGCACCTACCTCGCGACGACCGCGCTCACCTCGGTGATGGCGATGCAGTTCGGCCTCCAGAACGTCGGCGTCCCGCTCTGGGTCGCCCACCACACCGAGGCGCCGGACGTCATGGTCTCGGTGCTGCTCCTGCTCAACACCGTGCTGGTGGCGCTGCTGCAGGTGCGTGCCTCGCGCGGCACGCACGAGGTCGCCACCGCCGGACGCGCCGTACGCCGCGCAGGGCTCCTCCTGGCGCTGGCCTGCCTGCTACTGGCCGCCTCCGGCACGGTCGGGGTCGTGGCGGCCGTCGTCCTGCTGCTCGTCGCCGAGGTGACCAGCACGATGGCCGAGATCCTCTCCGAGGCAGGCACCTGGGGATTGGCCTTCGAGCTGGCCGACCCGCTCAGCGCCGGCGCCTACCAGGGGGTGAGCCAGATGGGCTACTCGGTGGCTGGCATGGTCGCACCGCTGGTCATCACCGTCACCGCGATCGACCGCGGCACGCCGGGGTGGCTGTTCCTCGGGTCGGTGTTCGTCACCGCCGGCGTGCTCGTCGCCCTGGTCGCGGCGCGCGCGTCCCGAGCGACGTTCGTCGCGCCCCCCGCGGGGGCGACCGCCGGGGCCTCAGCGCTCAGGTGAGGACGACGATCTTTCCTCCGGCGGTGTCGGACTCCATGACCCGATGCGCCTCCTGGATGTCGTCGATGCCGAAGACCCGCCCGATCGGGACGGCGACCTCACCGGCCGCGACGGCGTCCAGGAAGTCCTGCAGCACGGCCTCGGGGAGGTCGGTGGCGTCGCCGGTGTAGCCGGTCAGGCGCACGCCGCTCGGGATGTCCCCGGTCGGGTAGAAGTCGTGCAGGAGCCACTGGTTCGAGAGCATCCCCGACACACACACGGTGCCGTGCACGCGGGTGGCGCGCAGGCAGTCGAGGACGGTGGGCGTGCCGACGAGGTCGAGGGCGGCGTCCACGCCGCCCGGGACGATCGCCCGCACCTCCTCGGCCAGCGGTCCCTCGTCGACCAGCACGTGGTCGGCCCCGAGCTCGCGCAGCCGCTCGGCGCTCGCCGGGTTGCGGGTCGTCGACACGACCGAGAGCCCCCACCGCTTGGCGAGCACGGTCGCCGCCATGCCGACGCTCGAGGTGCCGCCGCGCACCAACAGCGTCTGCCCGGGCTGCACGTCGAGGCCCACGGTCAGGGACCCGTACGCCGTCTGCAGCATCTCGGGCACGGCACCGAGGGTCGACCACGGCAGGTCGCTCGCGAACGGGACCGCCTGACGCACCGGCACGCAGGTGTACTCGGCGTAGCCGCCGTCGTACTGCCGGCCCATCCCGCCCATCATCACGGCCACCTGCCGGCCCTCCGCCAGCTCGCCACCGGGGCAGCTCACGACCTCGCCGGTCGCCTCGATGCCCAGGACCCGGGGGAAGGTGACACCTTCGGCCAAGCCCAGGCGGGTGTGCAGCTCGGATCGGTTGAGGCCGAACGCGCGCACGCGCACCAGCACCCAGCCGGGCGCCGGCACGGGCACCGGCAGCTCATGCAGCCGCAGCCCCTCGACCGGGCCCGGCGCGTCCAGCACGACCGCCTTCATGCGCCGACCTCCTCGGACTGGAGGGCGCGCAGGATCCGGTCGAGCTCGGCCAGATCCGCCGCCGGCAACCGCGCGCCCAGGCGCCGGCCCAGCTCGGCGCCGAGATCCGGGACCACGTCGCCGAGGAGCCGCCGTCCGGCCGCGGTCACCTCCAGGAGCGACGAGCGCCGGTCCTGCGGGTCGACGGTGCGCACCACGTGACCGGCTGCGACCAGCCGGTCCACCGCCTTGCTCGCTCCCCCGACGCTGATGTGCAGGGCGGACACGATGTCCTGCACCCGGCAGCCGTCGGTCTCCGCCACCACCTGCAGCACCGTCACGTGCGTGAGAGCGACGCCATGTCGCCGACGCACCCGCTGGTCCACCCCGTTCCACAGCTGCGTCTGCACCCGCACCAGCCGGGTGAACGTCGCGTACAGCCTCAGGTCGTCGCTCTCGCTCATGACGACCTCAAGCGTCGGCACCCGAGATACATTCCCTGGAATCTAAATCGCCGGCTGCCTGTTCGCCCGCGGGAGCGCCGGCCCCTCGGTGGTCGAGGTGCGAGGAGCGCCAGCGACGAGCCTCGAGACCCCCTGGTCGGCAACCATCCACGCGTGGTCGGGTTTCGAGGCTCGCTGCGCTCGCACCTCAACCACCGAAGCCGGCCGCTGCGCTCGGACCTCAGCCGCCGGAGCTGGCGCTGACGGTCTCGTCCTCGGGGTGGTAGGCGCAGGCGTCCTCGGTGTCCTCGTCCGGCTTGTCGGCCTTCGGCGGCGTGGGCCCGCCGGGCTTGGGCTTCGGGTGCAGCGCGCGCTGGACGGTCTCGTGCAGGTAGTCGTAGTCGGGGTCGCCGGAGAAGAACTTCTCCGAGCTCTTGAACACCACCGACTTCACCTTCGCCTCCTTGACCTCGAGCGCGAGCTCAACGAACGCGGGCGCGATGTCCAGCGGGATGTCGGTGTAGACGACCTCCTTGCCGGCCTTCGCGAGGTCGAGGTAGCGGGTGAGCAGGGTGACGGGGTCGGCCGCCTCGACGATCGCGTCGACCATGCAGCGCTGCCGCTCCATCCGCTCGTAGTCGTCGGAGCCCCAGCGCCCGCGGGCGAACCACAGCGCGTGGTACCCGTCGAGGTGCTGGTCCGGGCCGGGCTCGAGGTAGCCGATGGGCGGGATCCCGGCGTCGGTGTTGCCCTCGATCGCGACCGGCTCGTTGATGTTGACCGTCACCCCGCCCATGGCGTCGACGACCTGCTTGAAGCCGGACAGGTTGGCGAGCAGGTAGTAGTCCACCCGCACGCCGAGGCTCCCCGCGACCGCCTGCTTGATCGCGTCGGCGCCCTCGTTGTCGCTCTTGCCGAGGACGCCTGGGTGACGCTCAGGGATCTGCCCGTAGACGGCGTTGAGCATATAGAAGCCCGCCTCGGACTCCGCGGTCCCGACGCCGTAGCCGTCCGGGTAGAGGTCGTGCAGGGGGCTGGACTCGGGGAACTGCGCGTACATCATGTTGCGCGGCAGGCTGAACATCACCGTCTTGCCGGTGCGGGTGTCCATGCTGACGAGGATCACGGTGTCGGTGCGGACGCCGGTGCGGCCCTCGCCGGCGTCGCCGCCCAGGAGCAGCACGTTGACCCGGCGGCGACCACCCCACGGGTCCTTCTCGCTGACGCCGCCAGGGCGCGTCGCGCTGGCGTTGCCGTCGAAGACCGTCTTGACCAGGTCCGCCTGCGCCAAGGCGTAGCGCGACGCCATCGCGCCCGGGACCAGCACCGCGAGGCAGAGCAGCCCTACGGCGGTGTTGCCGACCGCGGTGTGCCAGCGCGGCCGCGTGCGCGGGCGCACCAGCCGGTAGGACGTCAGCACCACGAAGACCCACACCAGGACGCCTGCGGCCAGCAGGGCCGCGGCCAGCTTCAGCCGGGTCGGGTCGAACGCGAGGTCGATGGAGGTGCGGACGTCGCGGCCGAAGTACCACGCGACGCCGCCCAGCAGCGCGAGCCAGATGCCCAGCACGACGGCGCCCAGCGCCCTCCGGCCGGCGTAGAGGTAGCCAGAGCCTGGGAAGACGGCGCCCAGCAGCGTGAGCCCCAGGGTCCCCGGCAGCCCCGCCGTACGCCGCCGGCGCGGCCGCAGTGCCCGCGACCCGCCCTCGCGACGGCGGCGTCGCCACAGCGGCGGCCGGGCCGCGCGCTTGGCGCGTCGGACCCCACGGCGAGCGCCGGTGGCGGCCTGGTCAGACATGTCGACCCCGTCGAGGAAGTGGTGTGAGGCGGCGCTCGCCACGAGCCGAGCGCACCGAAAATACCATCGCGAGGTGCCCCGCACGGGTCTACACGGGCGCTCGCCGCTGGCATGCTCGACCTATGAGCACTCCCCCGCCGCCCCTGGAGCCCGTCGACGAGACGTGGGACCGCGCGCTGTGCGTGGTTGCCCACCCCGACGACCTGGAGTTCGGGAGTGCCGCCGCCGTCGCTCGCTGGACCGGCCAGGGCAAGACGGTCGGCTACTGCATGGTCACCAGCGGCGAGGCCGGGATCGACGGCCTCGAGCCCCGTGAGTGTCGCCGGGTCCGCGAGGCCGAGCAGATCTCCTCTGCGGCGCTCGTCGGCGTGCCCGAGGTGACCTTCCTCGGGCTGCCCGACGGCGTCCTCGAGTACGGCGTGGGCCTGCGGGAGGCCATCGCCCTGGAGGTCCGGCGCTTCCGCCCCGACATCGTCGTCACCGGCAACTTCCGCGAGACCTGGGGTGGGCGCAACCTCAACCAGGCCGACCACATCGCCGTCGGACGGGCGGTGGTGGACGCCGTGCGCGACGCCGGCAACCGCTGGGTCTTCCCCGACCAGCTGACCGCTGGGCTCGAGCCCTGGGGCGGGGTGCGCGAGGTCTGGGCCGCCGGCTCGCCACAGAGCACGCACGGCGTCGACACCACCGACACCTTCGACGCCGGTGTCGCGTCGCTGGAGGCGCACGCCGCCTACATCGACGGGCTCGGCTGGGAGCACTTCGACCCCCGCGAGTTCCTGGAGGGCTTCGCCCGCCAGGCCGGTCAGCGGATGGGCGTGGCCCTCGCGGCGTCGTTCGAGGTGTTCCCGATGGGGTTCGGCGAGTAGCGGTCAGCCGAGCCGCCCGGTGAGCAGGGCGTGCCGGTCGGCGCTGGCCTCGTCGAGGCCCACGATGCGCGCGGTCTTGCCCTTGCGCTCGTACTTGGTCGTGATCGCGTCCAGCGTGGCGACGGTGGAGGCGTCCCAGATGTGGGCGCCGCTCAGGTCGATCACCACGTCCTCGGGGTCCTCGGCGTACTCGAACTGTGTGTAGAGGTCGTTGCTGGACGCGAAGAACAGGGCCCCGGTGACCCGGTAGACCGCGCGGGTGGTGCCGTCCGCCAGGACCCCCAGCTCGCGGTGGGTCTCGGTCACGTGGGCCACCCGGCGCGCGAAGAGCGTCATCGCGACCAGCACGCCGGCGATCACCCCGATCGCGAGGTTCTGCGTGACGACCACGACCACCACGGTGGCCACCATGACCGTCGTCTCCGAGCGCGGCATCCGGCGCAGCGTCGAGGGACGGACGCTGTGCCAGTCGAAGGTCCCGACCGAGACCATGATCATCACCGCGACCAGGGCGCCCATGGGGATGATCGCCACCACGTCGCCGAAGCCGACCACGAGGACGAGCAGGAAGACGCCCGCGAGGAAGGTGGAGATCCGGGTGCGGGCCCCCGAGACCTTCACGTTGATCATCGTCTGGCCGATCATCGCGCAGCCGCCCATGCCGCCGAAGCAGCCGGTGACGAGGTTGGCCACGCCCTGCCCCCACGCCTCGCGGGTCTTGTCCGAGTGGGTGTCGGTGACGTCGTCGACCAGCTTAGCCGTCAGCAGCGACTCCAGCAGCCCGACCAGCGCCATGCCCACGGCGTACGGCGCGATGATGCGCACGGTGTCCAGCGTGAGGGGGACGTCGGGAAGGAACAGGGCCGGCAGGCTGTCCGGCAGCTCCCCCTCGTCCCCGACGTCGGGCACCGACACGGCGGCCAGCACCGTGAAGCCGGTGAGGACCACGATCGCCACGAGCGGGGCGGGGACCACGGCGGTGACGCGCGGCAGCCCCACGATGATCGCCAGACCCACGGCGATCATCGGGTAGACCAGGAGCGGCACGTCGACCACGTGCGGCACCTGCGCGAGGAGGACCAGGATCGCCAGGGAGTTGACGAAGCCGACCATCACCGAGCGCGGGATGAACCGCATCAGCCTCGCGACCCCGGCGAGGCCGAGCGCGACCTGGATCGCGCCGCCGAGCAGCACGGTGGCGATGAGGTAGTCGTAGCCGTGGTCACGCATCACCGGCGCCACCACCAGCGCGACCGCGCCCGTGGCGGCCGAGATCATTGCGGGGCGGCCGCCGAGGAAGGCGATCGTCACGGCCATCGTGAACGAGGCGAACAGCCCGACCCGCGGGTCGACCCCCGCGATGATCGAGAACGAGATCGCCTCGGGGATGAGCGCCAGTGCGACCACCAGCCCGGCGAGGACCTCGGTGCGCAGCAGCCGCGGCGACCGGAGGGCGCTGCGGACGGTGACGGGTGTGCTCACGGGTGCCTTCGACGGTCGGTACGACGCGAAGCGGCCCGGCCGGCGAGCGCTGCTCGCGGGCCGGGCCGTCTCTCTGCGCTCCCCCGGTTGGACTCGAACCAACGACATCCTGATTAACAGTCAAGCGCTCTGCCAGCTGAGCTACAGGGGATCGCGCCGTCCGGCGATGGACAGCGCGGCAACTTTAGCAAGGGCGGCGACGGGGTCGAAATCGGGATCGGCACAGCGCCCTGCGGCGGCGATCAGCCGAGGTGGACCTCGTCCGCGGCATCGGCCAGCGCTCGCTCGGACACCTCGCGGACCAGGGGGTCGTCGGGGTCGATACCGGCGTCGTACTCCAGGAGCCACGCGATCTCGCCACGGGAGTGCGGCGCCCGGCGCGCGATGACGCGCACGCCCTTGCGTCCGCGCACGGCGACGTGGCGCTGGAGCACGATGCTGGCTGTGACCCGCTCGCGCACGAGCTCCAGCAGGCGCCCCGGCTCGTCGAGGACGACCCGGTGGGTGGGCCGCTCCTGGCCCCAGGTCCCCACCTCGCTCACCCGAAGCACCGAGGTGTCGCGGTCCCACTCGGCGGCCTCGACGTCCTCCCACGGGATGCGGCGCTCCCCCAGGTAGAGCGCTTGACGGGTGCCGCCGACGGTCTGGCCGTCGGCGCCGACGGCCCAGGCGAGGAGCCGCTCCCCCGGCTCGACCGCCAGGTCGGGGGGCGATCCCCGCAGCCTCGATAGCCGCAGCCTCATTCGGTCCCCGCCATCCGGTCGCGCAGGTGGCGCCGGTGCTGCTCGAGGGCGGCGAGCTCGCCGAACATCTTGTTGTACTCGGCCGGGTGCTCCACCGGGTTGGTGCGCTGCAGGCGCGACTTGACCGCCGCGATGCGCCGCTGCGCGGTGAGCTCGAGCAGCTTGAAGACGTAGGAGCCGACGTAGGCCGCGTCCGGCTCGCGCATCAGCGGCTCCACGCCCAACGCGCTGATCGCCGACGAGACCGCCGGGTCCTGAGCCGAGTCGCGCAGCTTGGTCGACCAGCCGGGGTCGGCGGAGCCGGCGGCGAGACCCCCGGCCGCCTCGACCAGCTCCCACACCCCGCGGTAGGTCGGGTGGGTGAAGTCGTTGGGCCCGATGTCGGCGGTGGAGCGCCCGATCGCCATCGGGTGTTGAATCACCAGCTTGAGCGTCTCCCGCTCGATCGAGAAGCGCGGGTCGCGCAGATCGGGTACGGCGGGCCGGCTCGGCGCCTCGGGGGCGGGCTCGGCCTGGCCCCCGCGCGACACCGGGGCCGGCCGCTCGTCGCGCCGGGCGGGGCGGTTGGCCGCGCGGCGTACCTCGGTGCGGGCCTCGTCGACGTCGATGCCGATCATCCCGGCGATCTCGCGGGCGAACGCGTCGACCTTGGACTTGTCGCGGATGGCGGAGACCAGACGGGCGCTCTCGCGCAGCGCGTCGACGCGGCCGTCGGCGCGGTCGAGGTCGTACTTGCTCACGACGTTGCTGAGCACGAAGCGGTACAGCGGCACCCGGCGGGCGACCAGCTCGCGCACCGCCGCGTCGCCCTTCTTGATCCGCAGGTCGCAGGGGTCGAGACCATCCGGCTCGACGGCGACGTAGGTCTGGGAGACGAAGTTCTGGTCGCCGGCGAAGGTCTTGAGGGCGGCGTTCTGGCCGGCCTGGTCGCCGTCGAAGGTGAAGATCACCTCGCCGCGGAACTCCTCGTGGTCGTGCAGGAAGCGCCGCAGCACCCGGGTGTGCTCCTCCCCGAAGGCGGTGCCGCAGGAGGCGACCGCCGTGCCGACGCCGGCGAGGTGGCAGGCCATCACGTCGGTGTAGCCCTCGACCACGACCGCCTGCGAGGACCGCGCGATCTCGCGGCGCGCGAGGTCGATGCCGTAGAGGACCTGGCTCTTCTTGTAGAGCGGGGTCTCGGGGGTGTTGAGGTACTTGGCGTCGATCTTGTCGTCGTCGAGGATGCGGCGCGCGCCGAAGCCGATGGTGTCGCCGGTGGCGTCGCGGATCGGCCACAGCAGCCGCCCGCGGAACCGGTCGTACGCCGACCGCCCGATCGCCACCAGGCCGACCAGCGTCATCTCCTCCTGGCTGAAGCCGCGCCCGCGCAGGTGCCGCAGCAGCGCCTCGCCGTCGCTCGGCGCCCAGCCCATGCCGAACCGCTCCGCGACCTCCTGGTCGAACCCGCGCTCCACCAGGAACTGTCGCCCCGGCGCCGCGTCGGGAAGCGCGAGCTGCTCGGCGTAGAACTCCTGGGCGACCTTGTTGGCCTCGACCAGCCGCGCTCGCGGCGGGCCCTTCGGCCGCTGGTCGCGCTCGTCGCCGTCCTCGCGGCGCAGCTGGACGCCGACCTTGTCGGCCAGCCGCTCCACCGCCTCCCCGAACGAGAGGCCGTCGATCTTCATCAGGAAGGTGATGACGTCACCGCCCTCCTGGCAGCCGAAGCAGTGGAAGAACCCCCGCGACGGCGTGACGTGGAAGGACGGGGACTTCTCGTCGTGGAAGGGGCACAGGCCCTTCATCGAGCCGCCGCCGGCGTTGCGCAGGGTGACGTAGGAGGAGACCACGTCGTCGATGCGAGCCTTCTCGCGCACCTCTGCGATGTCGTCCTCGCGGATCCGGCCTGCCACGTGGTGATCCTAGTCGGGAGTCAGTACGAGCCGGACATGACGTTGCACAGGTCCTCGCCGGCGGCGAAGCGGCGCAGCTGGTCGCGGACCAGGCGGTGGACTCGCGGGTGCATGGCGCTGGTGACCCCGCCCACGTGGGGCGAGACGAGCAGGCCGGGGGCGTCCCACAGGGGGCTCTCGGCGGGCAGGGGCTCGGTGTCGACGACGTCCAGGGCGGCGGTGATCCGTCCGGTGTGGAGGGCGGCGACGAGGTCGTCGGTGCGGACGACGGCGCCGCGGGCCACGTTGACCAGCAGGGCGCCGTCCTTCAGGCGAGCCAGGAAGTCGGCGTCGACCAGGCCGCGGGTCTCCTCGGTGAGCGGCACGATGAGGATCACGACGTCGGCGTCCGGCAGCAGCGTGGGCAGGTCCGCGAGCGCGTGCACGCCCTCGCGGGCGGTGCGCGCCACCCGCGACACGGTGACCTCGAACGGCAGCAGTCGCCTCTCGATCGCCTGGCCGATAGCGCCGTGGCCGACCAGGAGGACGTGCTTGTCCGCGAGCGAGGGGCGCCACCCAGTCGTCCACTCGTGCCGGTCCTGGCTCCGTACGAAGTCGGGGATGCCGCGCAGCGACGCCAGGACCAGCGCCAAGGTGAGCTCGGCGGTCGAGGCGTCGTGGATGCCCCGACCGCTGCACAGGGTGACGCCGGCGGGGACCCTCGCGCGGACGTGGTCGACGCCGGCCGAGAGGGTCTGGATCACCCGCAGCGAGGTCATCTGCTCCAGGACGTCGGTCACCGAGGAGTCCATGCGGTACGGCGTGACGTAGAACGACACGTCGCCGACGGAGTCCGGCACCGAGACGGTCGGATCCACCACCTCGTAGCGCAGCCCCGCGGGCGGGTCGCCGAGCAGCTCGGGCTCGAACGGCAGCCACACGAGAGGGTCTGTCATGGGCGTCTCCTGAGTCGGGCGTGCCAGGCCACGGCGCTGGCGTCGGTGAGCGAGGCGACCTGGTCGACGACCACCCGCAGGCGAGCGGCGTCGTCGGGCGCGGCGGCCCAGTCGTCGGCGAACGGCCGGTCCAGCTCGCCGGGGGCGCGGTGGGCGAGGATGGCCACCAGCTCCATCATCAGCTCCCGCTCCAGCGCCATCGCGGCCAGCCGGTCGGGGGCACTCATGACGTAGTGGGCGGCGACGCCCTTGAGCACCGCCATCTCCAGCCTGGTCTCCTCGGGGACGACCAGCGAGCCCTCGTAGCGCACCAGCGGGCCGTCCCCGGCCGCGAGCGTCGCGTGCTGCACCGCGCCGCAGAAGCGGCCGATGAGGTCGCTGGTGAGGTTCTTCAGCGCCGCCAGGCTGCGCCGGCTGCCGTCGTACGGCGTCGTGGGCCAGCTGCCCTGCGTGCGCAGCCCGGCCAGCACCTGGTCGAGGGTGGCGTCGTCGGCGGCCGGGAGGTACCACGCGCGGACGGTGTCCCACACGGCCGGCAGCTCCATCGCCGTGAGGTCGATGCGCCCCGCGACGATGCCGTCCTCGACGTCGTGGACGGAGTAGGCGACGTCGTCGGCCAGATCCATCACCTGCGCCTCGACGCAGCGGCCCTCGCCGGCCCCCGCGCGCAGCCAGGCGAACACCTCCGCGTCGTCGGCGTAGACCCCGAACTTCGCCGGGTCCGGCCCGCCGCCGCGGGGCCAGGGGTACTTGGTGCAGGCGTCGAGGGTCGCCCGCGTCAGGTTGAGCCCGACCGAGCGGCCCTCGGCGTCGAAGGTCTTGGACTCCAGTCGGGTCAGGATGCGCAGGGTCTGCGCGTTGCCCTCGAAGCCGCCGCAGGCGGCGCTCAGGTCGTCGAGCACCCGCTCGCCGTTGTGGCCGAACGGCGGGTGCCCGAGGTCGTGGGCCAGCGCCGCCGTCTCGGCGAGGTCCGGCGCGCTGCCCAGCGCCCGGGACAGGTCGCGGGCGACCTGGGCCACCTCGAGGCTGTGGGTGAGCCGGTTGCGGGTGAAGTCGTCGCTCTGCGGCCCGACCACCTGCGTCTTGGCCGCCAGGCGCCGCGAGGCGGCGGCGTGGACCACGCGCGCCCGGTCCCGCTCGAACGGCGTGCGCACGGGCGCGTCCACCCGCTTGGGCGGCTCCTCGACGACCCGCTCGCGGGCGCGGTCGTCGTACAGGTCGAGGGCATCCATCGCCGCGACCCTAGTCCGCCGCGCCGACGCAGCGGCGCGCGGGCTCAGGCGCTGCTGCCCGGCTCCAGGCGGCTGCCGGCGTCGAGCGTCACGCCCGCGCCGACGGTGGAGCCGCGACCGACCAGGGTCACCACGTCGGAGTCCTCGGTGCCGGCCACGTCCGGCTCCCCCACGCGTGCGTCCGGCCCGATCTCGCAGAAGGTGTCGACGATCGACCAGTGCACCCGGGCTCCGCGGCGCACGACGGTGTCGCGGAAGACGACGCTGTCGTGGACCTCGGCTCCCGCCTCCACGACGACTCCGGGCCCGAGCACGCTGCGGCGTACGACGCCGGCGACCTCGGCGCCCGGGCTGACCAGGCTGTCCGCCACGTCGGCGCCCTGGAGGAAGCGGGCCGGGGCCCGCTGCGGCTGCCGGGTCAGGATCGGCCAGTCCGCGTGGCCCAGGACGTCGCGGTCGTCGGTCAGGAAGTCCTGGTGGGCCCGCAGGTAGAGGTGGGGCTGTCCGAGGTCGCGCCAGTACCCGTCCAGCGGGTGCGCGTAGGTGCGGCCGCGCTCGACCAGGCGGGGCAGCAGGTGGTCGCCGAAGTCCTCCAGGCCGGTGTCACCCGCCTCGCTCTCCCCGCCCAGCTCGCGGTGCAGCTCCTCGAGCACCTCGACCAGGACGGCCGGGTCGTAGACGAACACCTCCGTCGCGATGGTGCCGGTCGTCGGCTCCTCCGGCTTGTAGTCGAAGCCGGTCACCAGACCGTCGCCATCGGTCTCGACGGTCGCGTGGTTGCCGGCCTCCTCGACCGGGACCTCGGTCGTCACGACGGTGCACTCCGCGCCCGAGCTCCGGTGCGCTTCGATGGCGTCGGTGTAGTCCAGCCGGTAGACGTGGTCGGCGCTCATCACCAGGAGCGCGTCCGGCGCGTACGACGCGATCTGGTCGCGGATGCGGAACAGCTCGTCGGCGTTGCCCTTGGCGAAGCCCTCCTCGTCGAGGCTGCCGGTGCCCTCCTCGGGCATCAGCAGCCGCAGCCCGCCGCGGGAGCGGTCCAGGTCCCACGGCCGTCCGTTGGCCACCTGTTCCTCCAGCGTCCCGCCCTGGAACTGCACCGAGAGCCACACCTCGTCGACCCCGCTGTGGGTGAGGTTCGACAACGGCAGGTCGACGAGCTGGAAGACGCCCAGGAACGGCAGCGCGGGCTTGGCCCGCTCGCGGGTGAGGACGTCCATCCGGCCGCCGGCGCCGCCGGCCTGGATGATGGCGAGCACGCGGTCACGAGGCATGCCGCAGTCTGGCACGGGGGTGGTGGCGGGGTGTGGTCGGCGGCAGGGTTATCAGCAGATGCTGATAAACCTGACGTTCTGGGCACGAATAACGACCCAGAACGTCAGGGAAAGCCCCAGAAGCTCTGGCCGACGCGACCCAAACCGACCGCGGCAGGCTCAGTACTTGCCGAAGTTCTGCGTGTAGTACGGGCGGCCGTCGGCGTCCCAGGCCACGCCGATGCCCAGGTGGGTGTAGTCGCCGAGCAGGTTCTCGCGGTGCCCGGGACTGGCGATCCAGGCGTCGACGACCTCGCCGAGCGGGTAGCCGTAGGCGATGTTCTCGCCGGCCCGGGTCCAGCCGGACGGGTACTGCCCGGCGTAGTCGGGGTTGTGCTCGAACACGCCGGTGCGCGCCATACGCGCCGACCACCGCTGGGCCACGTCGTGCAGCGCGGCCATGGCCTTCAGGGCGGGCTTGCCCTGCGAGGCCCGGAACGCGTTGGTGTCGCGCAGAACGATGGCGCGGACCTCGCGGACCTGCGCCGTGGCGGCGGGCCGGGCGCCCCGGACCAGGACGACCCGGGAGGTCGCCGGCCGCAGCCGAGGAGTCTTCAGGACCCGCACCCGGAAGCGGTTGGCCCCGAGCCGCACCTGGGGAGCGAACGCGTAGGTGCGGTTGGGCCGGACCCGGCTCCGCTTGACCAGCACCCATCGCTCGCCCGCCTTGCGCTGCAGCACCACCGCCGCCCGAGCGGACGCGCCGCTCACCCGGCCGCTGAGGCGGACGCTCTTCGAGACCGGCACCTGCGCGGCCGCGGCGCGCAGCGTGACGGTGGTCGGCCCTGGCGCGGCCGAGGCCGGTGAGGCGACCAGAGCCGGTCCCAGTCCCACCCCGACGAGCAGGAGCAGCGTGAGGAGCGGGCGGGCGAGCAGGTGGTCACGAGGCATGCCGCAGTCTGGCACGGGTCGGGGGTGGGGTGCGGGTGGGCGGCAGGGTTATCAGCAGATGCTGAAAAACCTGTCGTTCTGGGCACGAACAACGGCCCAGAACGTCAGGAGAACACCCAGAACCTCCGGCCCAAAGCCGACGGCGGAGGCGGCCGCGGGAACCTCGGTCGGGTGCTGGCGCGTCTGACGAGCACAGGGCAGTGGCAGTACCCGAGGCGAGGGCGGTGGCGTGGATCAGGACGGCAGGGACGCCGAGTTCAGCGAGTACGTCGCCGCCCGCTGGGGCCGCCTCGTGCGGGCCGCCGTACTCCTCGGCTGCTCCCCCACCGAGGCCGAGGACGTCGTCCAGACGACCCTGACCAAGTGCCTGGTGAGCTGGGCGAAGGTGCGCAGGGCCGACGACCGCGACGCCTACGTCCATCGGGTGCTCATCAACACCTTCACCTCCGGGCGTCGGCGCCGTTGGACACGGGAGCGGCCCGTGGCCACGCTGCCCGAGGCGGACCACACCGACCACACCGGCGCCGCCGACGACACCACGACGTACGACGACGCCGACGCGATCGCGCGCTCCCTCGAGCGGCTGACGCCGGAGCAGCGGACGGCGGTCGTGCTCCGCTACTACTCCCATCTCACCGAGCGGCAGATGGCCGCGGCGCTCGGCATCGCCCCCGGGACCGTGAAGTCCCGACTGTCACGGGCGCTGAAGATCCTGGCCGCCGACCCCACCCTCTCCGACCTGCGAGGTGCCCGATGACCGACCAGGACCTGTCCGAGCTGCTGGAGCGCGCTGCGCAGCGCGTCGCCGTGGGCGGCGCCCCGTTGCCCCAGATGCTGGTTGACGGCGGACGGCTGCGCAGGCGGCGCGCGATGCTGCGCTCCCTCGTGGCCGCGGTGGCGGTCGTGGCCGTGGCCGGCGGCACCGCGCTGGCGAGCGCCGGCGACCCGGCGCCGTCCAAGGGCACCGACCCACTGCCGGCGGCCGATGTGCCGGCCGGGACCCGGCTCGTCGGCGTCGGTCATGCCGCCATCGCGGTGCCGGAGACGTGGTCGGTCAACGCGACCCGGTGCGGGGTGGCGACCGAGCCCACCGTGGTCATCGACGTCACGGTCGTCGAGACCTGTGCCTGGCTCGGCCCGCGGGTGTTCGACAACGTCTCGGTGGACCACGCGGGGACGCGGAGCCTGAGCGAGCCGCTCCAGGAGGCGGAGGTCGACGGCGTCGCGGTCCAGCGCGGTACGACGACCTGCGAGCCCACCGGCAACGGACTGCGCCGGTGCGTCGGTGGGGTCTTCGTGCCCTCGTCGAACGCGTTCTTCGAGGCGGAGGCCGCCTCGCGGGAGCGCGTCGACGAGATCCTCTCCTGGGTCCGCGTCGTCCCTGACCTGGTGGCGGTGCCGGGCTTCGAGTCCGTCAACCTGGACCACCAGGACGACGACTCGGCGGCGCACTACCGCGCCGACCTGGAGCGGGCCGGGCTCGAGGTGGAGGTCGTCACCCAGCGCCAGCCCGGCGGCAAGCCCGGGTACGTGCTCGGGGTGCGCCCCGCGCCCGGCGCGATGCTCGAGCCGGGCGGAGTCGTCACCGTGACCGAGGTCGCCGAGCCGCGCGGTCCGGCCGACGAGGTGCGCGTGGAGGTCAACTCGGTCGGTCCGGGCGACCGCATGGACTACCGCGGCCGCACCGACGCGCAGATCCGCGCCGGCACGACCATCCGCCTGCCCGTGGGGGCGAGGATCTGGGCCTACGGCGACGGCCGGCGGATCGGCACGCTCGCGGGCGCGGTGACGGGCTCTGCGCTGGCGCTGGACGACTGGCAGGAAGGGCCGAACTACGGCCGCTCGTGGAAGGCGGTCGCCCCGGGCCGCAGCACGCTCACCCTCACCATCACCGCCGACGGTCGATCGGTCACCATCGGCACCGTCACCGTGCAGGTCGGCTGAGCCGCGTCGCGGTCAGTACGTCGTGACGTGCACGTGGTCGTAGTGGTTGGCCGTGCTCGAGCCGCGGTCGGACATCGCCCGCCAGCCCTCGCCGGAGCGCTCCACGGACCAGATCCGCTGCGAGTAGATCAGGTAGCTGACGCCGAGCTCGGCGTAGTGCTCGCGCACGAACTCCGCGACCTGGTAGCCGAGGTCCCCGGACACCATGATGTCGACGGCGATGCCCTGGCCGTGCTCCCCGTCGCTGCGGAAGGTCCCGTAGGTCGTGATCGAGGGGAACGCCGCGCACACGGCGGCGTGCACCTGCTTGACGTTCTCACTGACGCCGCTGGGCACCGAGGTGCCGTTGGTGCAGTCGCCGCCGAGGGCGAAGGGCTCCTCGTTCGTGAGGTAGCCGGTGGTCACCCAGCGCGACTTGCCCGCGACGACGATCTCGTCGCGGCCGTAGAGCGTGCGCCCCGTCACGAGCACCTTCTCCCCAGCCTCGATCTCGCCGACCTGACGCGCCTTCGCGGTGGGGTCGGTCCACAGGTTCAGGGTGCTGGCGATCCACAGACGGTCGTCCGCCTCGGCAATGGCGCGGCGGGTCGACTCCGAGGACATCGTGACCTCGCTCTTCGACATCATGCTGGTGAGCTCGCCGCGGCCGGCACCACGGCTCACCGTCTTCTCCCGCTTGGCGGGGGCGGAGGCCGACGCGGAGGCCGGCGTGGACGTGGAGGGGGAGGCGGAGGCGGACGCGGCGGCGGTGAGGTCGTCGGTGCTACTCGGCTCGCCGGTGAGGACCCCGAGGGTCACCGCGCTGGCGGTCGCCAGGACGGCGAGCGGGCCGGCGATGACGGCGGCGCGGGGCATACGGCGGGCATGGGTCTCCCGCTTGTGGCGATGATCTGCCACAGCGCTGAATCCTTCGCTGTTGCTGACAGGGACTGTGCCCTGCCGCACGAGGCGGCCGGGCACGAGTCCCGACTAAAGCACAGTGCGCGGGGCCTGTCCCAATTCCGTGCCAGTTTTCCGCAGGTGTTCCGAGTCACCCGCCGGTGGTCTCGGAGGCGTCCTCGCGCAGCAGGCAGTCGGTGCCGTCGGCGTCGTCGAGCCAGCCCTCGGGCAATGCGACCCGGCTGCGGGGCGATCCCTGGCGCCCGCGCGGGGTGCCGAGGGCGTCGCGCGGGAACGGCTCGTGCGGGTCGAGTACGGCGAGCAGCCGGTCGAGGTCGTCGAGCGTCTCCACCATCGCCAGCGAGCGGCGCAGGTCCCCGCCGGCCGCGAAGCCCTTGAGGTACCAGGAGACGTGCTTGCGGAACTCCTTGCAGCCACGCTCCTCGCCCATGTGCCGGGACAGCAGGTCCGCATGGCGGCGCATCATCGCGGCGACCTCGCCGAGGGTGGGCAGGGTGGCGACGCTCTCGCCGGCGAAGGCGGCCGCGAGGTCGCGAAACAGCCAGGGCCGGCCCAGGCAGCCGCGCCCGACCACGACGCCCGCGACGCCGGTCTCCTCCACCATGCGCACCGCGTCGGCGGCCTCCCAGATGTCGCCGTTGCCGAGCACCGGGATGTCGACGTGCTCGACGAGCCGCGCGATGGCCTCCCAGTCGGCCTGCCCGGAGTAGGACTGCGCCACCGTCCGTCCGTGCAGGGCGATCGCGGCCACCCCGGACTCCTGTGCGATCCGGCCGGCGTCGAGGTAGGTCAGGTGGTCGTCGTCGATGCCCTTGCGGGTCTTCATGGTGACCGGGACGCCGTACGGCGAGGCGGCGGCCACCGCGTGCTCCAGGATCTGGCCGAGCAGCCCGCGCTTCCACGGTAGGGCCCCGCCGCCGCCCTTGCGGGTCACCTTGGGGACGGGGCAGCCGAAGTTGAGGTCGATGTGCGCGACGCCGTACTCGCCGCACAGGATCTCGGCGGCCTTGCCGACGTAGACCGGGTCGGTGCCGTAGAGCTGGACCGAGCGGGTGGTCTCGAGCTCGTCGAACACCAGCATCTTCAGCGTCGTCTCGTCGCGCTCGACCAGCCCCCGCGAGGTGATCATCTCGCAGACGAACAGGCCGGGGGCCCCCTGCGCGCGCATCTGGTCCAGGCACAGGCGGCGGTAGGCCGCGTTGGTGATGCCCGCCATCGGCGCGAGCACCACGGGCGTCTCGACGTGAAGCGACCCGAGGGTCAGCGAGGACGGCAGAGCGGTCATGGCGCCATTGTCCCGTCCGGTCGCACCGCGGCCCAAACCCACCTGCTCAGGCGCCGCCCTTGCCCTTGCCCTTCTTGGGCTTGGGCTTGGGCTTGGTGATCTTGTTGATCTTGCCGGTCCAGGTGATCGGGTTGAACTCCTGCGAGGGCCGGAACGCCACCGCCTTGAGCCTGGTCTTCGCCGGCGCCAGGAACACCAGGCACGCCTGGTGGGTGGCGCCGGGGCGGAACCGGCGCGGGAACGGCAGGCTCGGGCAGGGCTTGAAGCTGCCCTCGAACGTCGAGGCCTCGATCAGCCGGTTGCCCGAGTCGACGCCGTAGAGCGGGACCGCGCGGCCCCCGAGGTCGGACGCCCCGACGTTGGTCACCGTGGCGTAGACGAAGTAGGGGGTGGTCGAGCCGACCTGGTCGGAGAGCCGCCAGCCGGAGAACGACTCCTGGAACGTGGTCCTGACGATCCGCCTGACGGTCACGTCGAGCGCGCCCACGATGCCCTGGCGCGGGCGGTAGGCGACGACGGCCTGCTCCCCCAGCCTGAGCCTGCTGCCCGGCTCGGTCAGCTCGACGCCGTCGGGCACCGACAGGTACGGCTCCTCGGTGGGTGTCGGCGTGGGCGACGCCGCCTGGCTGGTGCTCTCCCCCGACCCGTCCGGGTCGTCGCCGGAGTCGCCCGAATCCTCCGAGCAGCCCACGAGGACGGCGCACATCAGCACCAGACTGCTGATCAGGACTACGGGGCGCACCATCCCTTCATTGTGCACCCCTGCGACTCAGCAGCCGAGGAAGCGCTCCGCGAAGTAGCCCGAGATGCGGTCGAGGCCGATGCGCTCCTGCTCCATGGTGTCGCGCGAGCGCACCGTGACCGCATCGTCCTCGAGGGTGTCGAAGTCGACGGTCACGCAGTACGGCGTACCGATCTCGTCCTGGCGGCGGTAGCGCTTGCCGATCGCGCCGGCGTCGTCGAAGTCGACGTTCCAGAAGCGCCGCAGCTCGGCGGCCAGGTCACGCGCCTTGGGCGAGAGGTCGGCGTTGCGGCTCAACGGGAGCACCGCCACCTTGACCGGGGCCAGGCGGGGGTCGAGGCGCAGCACGGCCCGGGTGTCGACGCCGCCCTTGGTGTTGGGCGCCTCGTCGACGTCGTAGGCGTCGATCAGGAACGCCATCAGCGAGCGGGTCAGGCCGGCGGCCGGCTCGATGACGTACGGCACGTAGCGCTCGCCGCTGGCCTGGTCGAAGTACGACAGGTCCTTGCCGGAGAACTTGCTGTGCTGGGTCAGGTCGTAGTCGGTGCGGTTGGCGATGCCCTCGAGCTCCTCGAAGCCGCGCTGGGAGAAGCCGAAGTTGTACTCGATGTCGACGGTCCGCTTGGCGTAGTGACTGAGCTTCTCCTTCGGGTGCTCGAAGTGGCGCAGGTTGTCGGGGTCGATGCCGAGGTCGATGTACCAGGCGGTGCGCTGGTCGATCCAGTACTGGTGCAGCTCCTCGTCCTCACCGGGCTTGACGAAGTACTCCATCTCCATCTGCTCGAACTCGCGGGTGCGGAAGATGAAGTTGCCCGGGGTGATCTCGTTGCGGAAGGACTTGCCGATCTGGGCGATCCCGAACGGCGGCTTCTGCCGGCTCGTGGTCACCACGTTGGCGAAGTTGAGGAAGATGCCCTGCGCGGTCTCGGGACGCAGGTAGTGCAGCCCGGACTCGTCCTCGATCACGCCGAGGTAGGTCTTGAGCATCATGTTGAAGGGCCGGGGCTCGGTCCACGCGCCGCGGGTGCCGCAGTTGGGGCAGGCCAGCTCCTTGAGGTCGACGGAGTCCGGGTCGTCGATGCCCTTCTTGGCGGCGTAGTCCTCCTGCATGTGGTCGGCGCGGAAGCGCTTGTGGCAGGACTGGCACTCGGTCAGCGGGTCGCTGAAGGTGCCGATGTGGCCCGAGGCCTCCCAGGTGCGGGTCGGCAGGATCACGCTGGAGTCGAGGCCCACCACGTCCTGGCGGGCGGTCACCATCGCCTTCCACCACTGGCGCTTGATGTTCTCCTTCAGCTCCACGCCGAGCGGGCCGTAGTCCCAGGCGGACTTGGTGCCGCCGTAGATGTCCCCGCACGGGTAGACGAACCCGCGCCGCTTGCAAAGGGAGACGACCTGGTCGAGTGCGGTTGCCGGCTTCTGTGCCACGTAGGTGCTCCTGCTCGATGGGCCGACTGGCTGCCGGTCCCGGAACGGCTCAGCCTAACGACCGGGTGGACTCGACATTGAGCACGGTCCCCGGCTCGACCACCTCGTAGGCGCTGGGCTCGTCCACCGCCCTGCTCAGCAGCGGCACGGCGCCGAGCTTCACGTCGTAGGACGACAGCGCCCGGCGATAGGCGCCCACGTGCTCCCAGCGCGTGGTCAGCACCCACAGCGTGGGGTCGTCGAGGTTGCGGCCGATCGTGCCGCCGACATACCCCGGCCGCTGCGCGAGCAGCCCGTGCGCGGCCTCCAGCTCGGCCCGGAACGCGTCGCGCTCCCCCGCGTCCACCCGGAACCTGCTCACCACCAGCATGCGCCGAGCCTAGCCCAGAGTTGACAACCGTTCTCACCCGGTCTGAGAATGATTCTCATGCGTAGGCGTCTCCTCCTTCCCCTCGTCTGCCTTCCGCTCGTGCTGACCGGATGCTCCGCCCTGGCCGACGACACCCAAGGCGTGCAGGTGGCGACGGCGTTCTACCCGCTGCAGTACGTCGCTGAGCGGGTCGCCGGCGAGCACGCGAGCGTCGAGAACCTCACCCAGGTAGGCAAGGAGCCGCACGACCTGGAGCTCACGATCCAGGAGACCGCACTGATCGCGCAGGCCGACCTGGTGGTCCACCAGGGCGGGTTCCAGCCGTCGGTCGACGACGGGGTCGCTCAGAACGCCACCGGGGAGGTGCTCGACGTCACCGACGTGGTCGAGCTGGTGCCGTTCGACGACGGGCACCACGAGGCGCACGAGGATGAGCACGGACACGAGGGTCACGACCACGGCGACCTCGACCCGCACTTCTGGCTGGACCCGCTGCGCCTGGCGGACGTGGGCGACGCGGTCGCGGACGAGCTCGCGGGCATCGACCCCGAGCACGCCGACGACTACCGCTCGCGCGCGCGGGAGCTCCGCGCCGATCTGGAGGCGCTCGACCGGGAGTACGCCGAGGCGCTGGCGAGCTGCGCGCGTGACACCATCGTGGTCTCGCACGACGCCTTCGGCTACCTGGGCAAGTACGGGCTGCACCTGGAGCCGGTCGCCGGTCTCTCCCCCGAGGCCGAGCCGACGGTGGCCGACCTGGCTGAGCTGCAAGAGCTGATCGAGGAGGAGGGGATCACGACCGTGTTCTCCGAGACCCTCGCCAGCCCTCGCTTCACGGGCCCACTCGCCGAGGACCTCGGCATCACCACGGCCGTGCTCGACCCGCTCGAGGGTCTCACCAGCGAGAGCGCGGACGACGACTACCTGTCGATCATGCGGGACAACCTCGCCGCCCTCGAGGAGGCCAACGAATGTCGATGACAGCGCCCGTACCCCCGATCGAGCTCACCGACGGCGCCGTGGCGATCGGCGGCCGGCCGATCCTGCGCGGCATCGACCTCCGGGTCGAGGCCGGGCAGTTCCTGGCCCTGCTCGGCGCCAACGGCTCCGGCAAGTCCACGCTGGTGCGCGCGCTGACCGGCCTGAGCCCGCTCGCCCACGGCCGGCTGCGCCTGTTCGGCACCGACCTCCACGACTTCCACGAGTGGCGCCGCGTCGGCTTCGTCCCGCAGCGCGCGGGCGCGACGTCCGGCGTGCCCGCCTCGGTCTGGGAGGTGGTCGCCTCCGGCCGCCTCAACCACCGCCGCCTGCTGCGCCCGCTCTCGCGCGCCGACCGTGCGGCGATCGACGACGCCCTCGAGGTGGTGGGGCTCAGCGACCGGCGGCGCGACGGTGTCGGCCAGCTCTCGGGCGGGCAGCAGCAGCGCACGCTGATCGCGCGGGCGCTGGCCAGCGAGCCGGAGCTGATCTTCCTCGACGAGCCGACGGCCGGCGTCGACGTCCCCAACCAGCTGGCCCTGGCGGAGGCCCTGGGTGAGCTCAAGGCTCGCGGCGCCACCATCGTGCTGGTCACCCACGAGCTGGGCCCCCTGGCGCCACTGGTCGACCGGGCCGTGGTGATGCGCGACGGCCGCATCGCCTATGACGGCGCGCCGCTCACCGACCACGAGGTGCACGACCCCTGGCTCGCCGAGCCGCACACCGACCACCATCACCACCACGCGCACGCGGAGCGCCACGACCACACGCCCCACGTCGCCTCTCCCCTGGAGGGCACGCCATGAGCCCGGCCGAGCTGTTCTCGCTCCCGTTCATGCAGCGCGCGCTGCTCGCGGCGGTGTTCACGGGGCTCGCGGCCCCGGCGGTCGGCACCTACCTGGTCCAGCGCCGCCTCGCGCTCATGGGCGACGGGATCGGCCACGTCGCCGTCACCGGCGTCGCGATCGGGCTGCTGACCGGCACCTCCCCGACGTGGACCGCGGTCGTGGTGGCGGTCCTGGGCGCCATCCTGATCGAGGTGATCCGCGAGCGGGGCCACACCAACGGCGACGTCGCGCTCGCCCTCCTCTTCTACGGCGGTCTGGCCGGCGGAGTGCTGGTGACCGGACTCGCCGGCCAGTCGGCCGCGGGGCTGCAGCAGTACCTGTTCGGCTCGATCACCACGATCTCGCCGGGCGACGTGCTGGTCACGATCGGGTTGGCCGCCCTGGTGGTGGTCGTCTGCGTCGGGCTGGCTCCGCAGCTGTTCGCGGTGTCGCAGGACCAGGAGTTCGCGCGCGTCGCCGGGCTCAACGTCCGGCTCTACAACGTGATGGTGGCGGTGCTGGCCGCCGTCAGCGTGACCGTGGCCATGCGCACCGTCGGCCTGCTGCTGGTCTCGGCACTGATGGTGATCCCCGTGGCGACCTCCCAGCAGCTGACCCGCTCCTTTCGCACCACGCTCGGCACGGCGATGCTCCTGGGGACGCTGGCCTCGGTCGGCGGGCTGGTCATCGCGGCCTTCGCCTCCTACCGCGCCACGGTCGCGCCCGGCCCCACGATCGTGCTGCTCTCGCTCGCCGGCTTCGTCGTCACCTGGCCGATCGGCCTGTGGCTGCGCCGCCGGGCGCGCCTCAAGGAGCCGTTCCCGGGCCTGGACCCGATCGAGCACGAGGTCACCGACGAGCACCCGCACGACCACGGCCCCGACTGCGGCCACGCCGCCGTCCCCCACGGCGATCACGTCGACTACGTCCACGACGGCCACCGGCACGCACCCCACGGAAGGCACTATGACGAGCACTGACCCGGCGCCGACCTTGCGGCCCACCAAGCAGCGGCTCGCGGTCGCCGCGGCGATGGCCTCGTTCGAGGATTTCCGCTCCGCCCAGGAGATCCACGAGCTGCTCGGACGTCGGGGCGAGCCGGTCGGCCTGGCCACCGTCTACCGCACGCTGCAGCGGATGGTGGAGGCCGGCGAGGTCGACCTGCTCCGCACCGAGGACGGCGAGGCGATCTACCGCCGGTGCTCCGATGCACACCACCACCACCTGGTCTGCCGCGGCTGCGGGGCCACCGTCGAGGTCGAGGGACCGGCGGTGGAGCGCTGGACCCGAGCGATCGCCGACGAGCACGGCTTCGCCGACGTCAGCCACACCCTGGAGATCTTCGGCACCTGCGCGTCGTGCCGCTAGCCGCCCACTAGGCGAGGGGCAGCCGCACCCGGAAGGTGCTGCCGCGGCCGATCTCGCTGTCGACGTCGATGCGGCCACCGTGGCCCTCGACGATGCTGCGGGCGATGCTGAGCCCCAGTCCCACGCCCTGGATCGACTGCTCCTCGGCGTGCTGCGACCGGAAGAAGCGCGTGAAGAGGCGATCCCGGTCGGCGGCGTCGATGCCGACGCCGGTGTCGGTGACGGCGATCTCGACCCGGTTGACGTCGGTGCCGAGGTCGACGGTGACCCGGCCTCCCGGCTCGGTGTACTTGATCGCGTTGGACAGCAGGTTGTCGAGGACCTGGGCGATCCGCTGCGGGTCCACTCTGAGCAGCAGCCGCTGCGGTGTCCGCAGGCCGAGGGTGACGCCGCGGTCGCGGGCGTGGGGCTCGGCGGCCTGGACGGCCTGCCGGACGATCTGCACCAGGTCGCACTCGACCCGCCGGAAGTACACCGCTTCGTCGTCGATCTGGCCGGTGTGCAGCAGGTCCTCGACGAGGCGCTGCAGCCGCTCGGTGTTGCGGACCACGACCTCGAGCTGGGAGCGGACCTGCGGGTCGAGGTCGGCACGCTCGAGCAGCAGCATCGCGTACCCGTGGATGGAGGTGAGCGGCGTGCGCAACTCGTGCGAGACCGAGCTGAGGAACTCGTCCTTGACCGCCAGCGCGCGCATGAGCTCCGTGACGTCGGTGTAGGCGAGCGCCGCACCCGCGAGGTCGCCCGACGCGTCGCGGACCGCCCGCGCCGAGACCGACAGCGCTCTGCGCGACACCGGGTCGTCGCCCACCCAGATCCGGACGTCGTCGAACTCCTCCCCCATGGCGGCGAGCGTCGAGGGCATGTCCTGGGTGGCGACGTCCGTGCTCCCGTCGGCGTCGTAGACGAGGCCGAGCTGCCCGGCCATCCCGGCGTGCCCCTCGGGGTAGGCCAGCCGCATGAAGTCTCCGTGCCTGCGGTTGTAGGCCTGGTAGGTGCCCGCCGCGTCCAACAGCACCAACCCCACGTCGACGCTGTCGAGGATGGCCGCGGAGATCCGCCGTTCGTGCTGCAGCCGGCTGACCGCCACGGCCATCGCCATCGCGGCCACGACCGCGACCAGGAGCGAGAGGACCATGCGGGAGACGTTGGGACCGTCGAGGCCGAAGTAGAGGAAGTTCGGGACCCCGACGAGCAGGACTGCCGCCACCGCCGTGACCACGACGCCGCGGCGCCCGTAGTAGCGGCCGAGGTAGAGCCCCGGCAGCACCATGAGCACGGCCGAGCCGCCGCCCTGCGCGTCGAGCCGGAACAGCCCGATGACCAGCAGGTCGGCGACCGCCAGGACCGCAGGGCTCGCCGCGGGCAGCCGGTCCCACGGCAGCACGAACGCCGCCAGCGTCACCACCACCAGCAGGCCGGCGCCGACCCGGGGCCAGGGGCCGCTGTCGATGTCTCCGAGGAAGCGCAGTGCCAGGTCGACGGCGAACAGCAGGGCGCACAGCGATTGGAACACCGCCGGTCGGGCGACGGGGTCGGGTGCTGTGGACGGGCTCGTCAGGTCCCCCCGACCCGTCCCGATCTCGCGCACTGCCATGCGCGGCTCCCTCCGCTCGGCCTCTGGCACACCCTGGCAGAGAGTCGCCACCACCAGCCAGCACGACGTGCGCGCGCCGGGCCGAGCCCGACGGGCTAGGAGGTGAAGTTCGGCTCGGCGCCGCCGTAGCGGCGGTCCCGCCCGGCGTAGATCTCGATCGCCTGCCACAGGGAGCGGCGGTCGACGTCGGGCCAGAGGATGTCGGTGAAGACCAGCTCGCTGTAGGCCGCCTGCCACAGCATGAAGTTGGACAGCCGCTGCTCCCCCGACGTGCGCCAGACCAGGTCGGCGTCGGACTGCTCGGGCACGTAGAGGTGGCGAGCAAAGGTCCGCTCGTCGACCTTGTCGGCGTTGAGCCGCCCGGCCGCCACCTCCTGGGCGATCCGGCGGGCGGTGTCGGCGAGCTCCGCACGGCCGCCGTAGTTGACGCACATCGTGAGCGTCAGCACGTCGTTGTCCTTCGTGAGCTCCTCGGCGACCTGCAGCTCGCGGATCACCGACTTCCACAGCCGCGGCGCCCGGCCGGCCCACCGCACACGGACGCCGAGCTCGTGCATCTCGTCGCGCCGCCGCCGGATCACGTCGCGGTTGAAGCCCATGAGGAACTTGACCTCGTCGGGCGAGCGCGACCAGTTCTCGGTCGAGAAGGCGTAGGCCGAGACCGCCTTCACGCCGATCTCGATCGCCCCCTCGACCACGTCGAAGAGCGAGCTCTCGCCCTGCTCGTGGCCCTTCGTGCGCGGCAGCCCGCGCTCCTTGGCCCACCGGCCGTTGCCGTCCATGACGATCGCCACATGTGCCGGGATCAGGTCCTTGGGGATCGCGGGTGGCCGCGCGCCCGACGGGTGCGGGGTCGGCTTGCGGACGGCTCGCTTCACGGGGCGACGCTATCGCTCGACGTGCTCCAGCGAGCGCAGGCCTCGTTCGAGGTGCCACTGCAAGAACGCCGACACCAGGCCGCTGGCCTCGCGAAGCTGCCGGGCGTCCGCCGCCTCGACGACCGGCCAGTCCCCGGTGAGCAGGGCGCTCATCGTCGCGATCACCTGGGGCGAGGGGTTGGCCGAGCCCGGCAGCCGGCAGGTCGTGCACAGCATCCCGCCCATCGACGGGTTGAACCACTTGTGCGGGCCCTCGAGCCCGCAGTGGGCGCACGCGTCGAACGACGGCGCGTAGCCGGCCACCGCGAGCGAGCGGAGCAGGTAGGAGTCGAGGATCTGTCCCGGCCGGTGCTCGCCGGCCGCCATCGCCCGCAGGCCGCCCACCAGCAGCAGGAACTGCTGCAGCGAGGGCTGCTTCTCCTCCGAGACCAGCCGCTCGGCGGTCTCGAGCATGGCGGTGCCCGCGGTGTAGCGCTCGTAGTCGGCGCCTAGACCCGAGGAGAACGCGGACTTGGTCTCGGCCTGGGTGATCGTGTCGAGGTTGCGCCCCTCGGCGAGCTGCAGGTCGACGTGGGTGAACGGCTCCAGCCGGGAGCCGAACCGCGACGTCGTGCGGCGTACCCCCTTGGCGACGGCGCGCACGCGCCCGTTGCTGCGGGTCAGCAGGGTGATGATGCGGTCGGCCTCCCCCAGCTTGTGGGTGCGCAGGACGATCGCCTCGTCGCGGTAGAGAGGCACCCGCCCATTCTGCCTGCTAGGTGGCCGTGCGGCGGCCGCGACGCGGCGCCTTCCAGCAGCGGAGTGCGAACGTCGCCGCCTCGGCGTTGAGCCGCTCCGGCCGCAGCCGCCACTCCAGGATGCTCTCGGCCCGGACGAACGTGGCCTCCGGCAGCTCCTCGGCCAGCATCGCGGCGTCGGCCGCGGGGTGGATCGGGTCGGCCGGATGCCCCACCACCAGGGCCGGCACCCGGATCCCGCGCCGCTGCCGCGACGGCGGGGCGATCCGCCCGAAGAACAGCCCGTGCACCACCGCCGCCAGGGCGTCGGCCCGCTGGTCCAGGGTGTCCAGGACGATGCCGGCCCAGAACGGCACGATCCCCCGCGGGACCGGCCGGGTCAGCCGCCGTACGGCGGTAATCGTGAACGGCAGGAACCGCGCGGAGAACAGCACCGGCCCGAACGCCAGGATCCCGGCCTCGAGCGCGTTGTCCAGGACGGGCATCTCGCAGATCAGGCCGCGCACGCGGTCGGGGGCGATCACCGCGACCTCGAGCGAGACGTTGGCGCCCAGCGAGGTCCCGCCGATGACGGCCTGCGGCGCCCCGAGGTGGTCGAGCAGCGCCACGACCTGCTCGGCGAAGGCGGTCGTCGAGTAGACGAGCGGGTCGGCCGGGCGGTCGGAGCGGCCGTGGCCGAGCAGGTCGAGGGTGACCACGTGCAGGCCCTCGGCGGCCAGCGCCCGGGCCAGCGGCTGCTGCATGCGGCGCGGCATCAGCTGGCCGTGCAGCAGCACCACCCAGGCGTCGCCGGCGCCGTACTCGGTGTACTCCAGCCGGTCCCGGCCCTGGTCACCGTCGATGAAGAGCTGGCCGATGCGTTCGGAGACGAGCATGCCCGCAGGCTAAGGCATGTCCGGGCCGCGGCCCGGGTACCGCGAAGCATGAGCACTCACGGACAGGATCGACCGATCGATCTCGGCGGCACGCCCGCCGGCGAGAACCTCAACCCGGCCGACGTCGAGGAGCGCCTCGACGTCTCCCCGGAGGAGCAGGTCAACCGCGCGGAGCGGCGCGGCGAGGACGACCTGGACCTGCGCGACGAGGAGTAGCGCTAGGCGTACCCGGCTAGGACGGGGTGAGCTTCTCGGGCAGCAGCTTGTGGGTCCCGTCGCACCACGGCTTGCGCGCGGACTTATCGCACCGGCACAGCGCGGTCACCCGGCGCGTGGTCTCGTGCAGCTCGCCCGTGGAGTCCTGGATGACGTGCTTGCCCCGCAGCAGCATCGGGCCGCCGGGGCAGAGCACGACGTCGGCGTGCTCGTAGCTCGGCACGTCGCTCACGTCACGACCCCCCACCGGGTGAGCAGGAGCTCGGCGAGCCGGTCCTCCAGGTCCAGGCAGGCGAACGCGCCGAAGTAGACGTCGTCGCGCAGCTCCGGCTCGACGGCCAGGAGCTCGCCGCAGATGGCGCGCACCGCGAGCTGCTCGTGCACCGCGTCGGCCTCGACGTGCTCGTCGTAGTAGTCGATCATCTCGCGGGTCAAGCCCAGCCGGTCGAGCCCCTGGGCCATCTGGCGCGAGGGCAGCGAGCTGGTCGCCTCGAAGGCCGCGAGGTGCCCCAGCGCGGCGCCGCGCAGGCGGCGGTGCAGGCCGAGCAGCGACATCGCGTTGTTCTGCTCGAGGACCTCCACCGGCACGTCGTCGACGTAGGCGCCGTACTCGGAGCGCAGGCCGATGGCCTCCATCCCGCGCACGAACAGGTGCGAGTGCAGGCGGTTGGGGTCGCCGGAGCCGTACTCGTCGTACTGCAGCTCCATCAGCGCCGCCTTGGGTGCGGTCGGCAGCCGGGGCACGACGAAGGCCGTGGGGTCGGCCTCCTTGAGGTGGTAGACCGAGCGCAGGCGGAAGAGGTCCAGGACCTGCTGCTCGTCGGCCTCGGTCTGCACGAAGCGTGCGAGCGAGCGGCCGTCGTGCCCGCCGATGAAGGCGAAGAAGTCGTCGGCGAAGTCGTCGCGAGGCTCGTGCGGGCTCGTGTAGGACTCCCAGCGCGACCGCAGCCGGGCCTCGAGGTCCACCTCGAGCCCACGCCGTACGGCGAGCAGGTCGGGGTCCCACTCCGCGGTCTCGTCGACGTCGTCGAAGCCGCGGTAGGCGAGCTCGTACAGGGCCCACAGCGTGATGGCGGCGTCCTCGGGCCCGTCGGCCTCCGGGTGCGTCCGGGCCACGGGCTCGGCGGGGATGGCGCGCATCGACTCGAACACCGCCGCGCTCAGCGGACCGCGCGGCTTGGGAAGCATCATGCCCGCTCAGTACCCGCCCGGGAGGGGCCCGAAAACCCACGAACACATGGCGTCCGCCACCCCTCGGGGTGATTTCACCCAAGCACCCCTTGGGGTGGACGAGGGCTCGGCGCAGCCGACCTAGCGTCGCAAGGGATGAGGAACGAGCCTCATCTCGGGAAGGAGGCGCCTGATGCCAGCTGCACCCACCACCCGGCGCGGACCCCGGCGCCTCGACGGCGACCGTGGGCTCACCAGGGCCGAGCGCAGCGAGCGCACCGCGGCGCTGCTGGCGGCCGCCGCCGAGTCCACCGACCCCGTCGAGACCCGTGCTCTGCTCGACGAGGTGATCGTGATCAACCGCGGGGTCGCTGAGTCCGTGGCCTCGCGCTACTACGACCGCGGTGTCGACCGGGAGGACCTGCGGCAGGTCGCCTATGAGGGGCTGACCAAGGCCGTACGCCGCTTCGACCCCCACACCCGCAACGACCTGCTCACCTTCGCGGTCCCCACCATCCGCGGCGAGCTGCTGCGCTACTTCCGCGACCGGGGCTGGACCGTCCGACCGCCACGGCGCGTCCAGGAGCTCCAGTGGCGCGTCAACCAGGCCATCGAGTCGCTCGAGGGCGAGCTCGGCCGCACGCCGACGTCCCGCGAGATCGTGGAGCGGCTCGACATCACCGAGGAGGAGTACCGCGAGGCGCTCGAGGCCTTCGGCTCCTTCCAGCCCGCCTCGCTGGACCAGCCCGTCACCGCCGACTCCGCGACCAGCATCGGCGACCTGCTGCCGGCCACCGACCGCGAGATCAGCGCGAGCGAGGCCCGCCTCACCCTGGCGCCCGTCGTACGCCGACTGTCCGAGCGCGACCGGCGCGTCCTGCACCTGCGCTTCTTCGACGACCTCACCCAGGAGGAGATCGGCCGGGACCTCGGCGTGACCCAGATGCAGGTCTCCCGCCTGCTCAGCCGGATCCTCGGCACCCTGCGTCACGAGATCGGAGACGAGCTCTCCCCGCCCGCACGCCGCGCGAGCGCCTGAGCCGGCCGGGGTGGCCTGCATGACGGCCACCGACCTGGGCACCGGAGCGCCATGACCGACCTGCGCGCGCTCGTGCTGTCCTGCACGCTCAAGCCGTCGCCCACCGAGTCCAGCGCCACGCTGCTCGGCACCCAGGTCCTCGACGCGCTCGACTCGTTCGGGGTCACCGGCGAGGTGGTCCGGGTCGTCGACCACCGGGTCCGGTTCGGGGTCACGACCGACGAGGGCGAGGGCGACGAGTGGCCGGCCCTGCGGCAGAAGATGCTCGACGCCGACATCCTCGTGATGGCCACGCCGATCTGGCTGGGCCAGCCGTCGTCGGTCTGCAAGATGGTCCTCGAGCGGCTCGACGCCGAGCTGGGCGAGACCGACGAGCTCGGCCGGATGCTGACCTTCGGCAAGGTCGCCTTGGTCGCCGTGGTCGGCAACGAGGACGGCGCCCATCACGTGGTCGCCGAGCTGCTGCAGGCGCTCAACGACACCGGGTTCAGCATCCCGGCCAACGGCAGCACCTACTGGGTCGGCGAGGCCATGCAGGCCACGGACTACCAGGACCTGGACCCCAGCCCGGAGAAGACCCGCACGACGACCAAGACCGCCGCCGCCAACGCCACCCACCTGGCTCGGCTGCTGAAGAGCGAGGAGTACCCCGCGACATGAAGATCGGCTACTTCCTCTCCTGCGAGGAGTACACCCCCGCCGAGCTGGTCGAGCAGGCGGTCGCCGCCGAACGCGCCGGCTTTGAGGCCCTGTGGATCAGCGACCACTTCCACCCCTGGAACGACGAGCAGGGCCAGAGTCCGTTCGTCTGGAGCGTCATCGGCGCCCTGTCGCAGGCGTGCTCGCTGCCCGTCACGACCGCGGTCACCTGCCCTACCGTGCGCCTCCACCCCGCGGTGATCGCCCAGGCCGCGGCCACCGCGTCGGTGATGCTCGACGGGCGGTTCGTGCTCGGCGTCGGCACCGGCGAGGCCCTCAACGAGCACGTGCTCGGCGACGCCTGGCCGTCGTACGACGTGCGCATGGAGATGCTCGAGGAGGCGGTGGGGCTCATCCGGCGCCTGTGGGAGGGGGACTTCGTGACCACGCGCGGCACCCACTACGAGGTCAGCAACGCGCGGATCTACACGCGCCCCGCCAGCCCTCCGCCCATCTACGTCAGCGGCTTCGGCCCCAAGGCGGTCGACGACCTGTCCCGGTTCGCCGACGGCTTCATGTCCACCACGCCCGACGCGGAGATGGTGCGCCGCTTCAAGGACGCGACCGGCGGCAAGCCGGCGCAGGCCGGCTGCAAGGTCGCCTGGGCCGAGACCGAGGACGAGGGCATCGACCACGCCCACCGCCTGTGGGCCAACTCCGGACTGCCCGGCGAGCTCTCCCAGGTGCTGCCCTCGGTGCGCCACTTCGAGCAGGCGTCCACTCTGGTCACCCGAGAGGCGACGGCCGAGAGCGTGGTCGCCGGTCCCGACCTGGAGCCGCACCTCGCCCAGCTGCGCGAGTATCGCGACGCCGGCTTCGACGAGGTCTACGTCGCCAACATGGGACCCCACTTCCGCGACATGATCGAGGCCTACGGCCGCGACGTCCTTCCCACCCTGAGGAGCGATGGATGAGCACCAACGAGCGCACGGTCCACGCCACGCCGGAGCAGGTCTGGGAGGTCCTCAGCGACGGCTGGCTGTACCCGCTGTGGGTCGTGGGGGCCTCGCGCATGCGCGACGTCGACGACACCTGGCCCGAGGTGGGGGCGCGACTGCACCACTCGGTCGGCGCGTGGCCCGCGCTCATCGACGACGACACCGAGGTCGAGGAGTGCCGGCCGCTGCGGATGCTGCGTCTGCGCGCCCGCGCCTGGCCCACCGGCGAGGCCGACGTGACGCTGCACCTCGAGCCCGTCGGCGCCGAGACCCGCATCGTGATGGAGGAGAACGCCGTCAGCGGGCCCGCCATGCTCATCCCCAAGCCCCTGCAGGACCCGCTGCTGGCCTGGCGCAACGTCGAGTCGCTGCGCCGCCTCGCCTACCTGTGCGAGCGCCGGGCCGCCCGATGAGGCGACCGTGAGCCGGCACGACGCGGTCGTCGTCGGCGCCGGGCCCAACGGGCTGGTCGCCGCCAACCGGCTGATCGACGCCGGCTGGTCGGTGCTGGTCCTCGAGGCACAGCCGACCGTCGGCGGCGCCGTCCGCAGCGACCGCGAGCTCGACTCCGACTTCGTGCACGACACCTTCAGCGCCTTCTACCCGCTGGCGGCCGCATCGAGCGGCATCAAATCGTTCCGGCTGGAGGAGCACGGCCTGCGATGGCGGCACGCTCCGGCCGTCCTCGGCCACCCGACCCCCGACGGGCAGTGGGCGGTGCTGCACCGCGATCGCCAGGTGACGGCTGCGCTCATGGACGAGCAGCACGCAGGGGACGGCCGGCTGTGGCTGGACCTCTGCGAGAGCTGGGACCGCATCGGCGGCCCGCTCATCGACGGACTGCTCACGCCGTTCCCCCCGGTGCGGGCCGGGGTCTCGATGCTGACCCGGCTGCGGGCGGCCGGTGGTCTGGAGCTGGTCCGGACCCTGCTCACCCCCGCGGCCGACCTGCGCCACCGCTTCGGTGGCGCCGCTCCCGGGCTGCTGCTCGCGGGCAACGCCGGCCACGCGGACCTGCCCCTGGACGGCTCAGGCTCCGGGGTCTTCGGGATCCTGATGACGATGCTCGGCCAGACCGTGGGCTTCCCGGTGCCCGAGGGTGGCGCCGGGCGGCTCACCGAGGCACTCGCGCGTCGGCTCGAGTCCAAGGGCGGCGAGATCCGGTGCGATGCGGAGGTGGAGCGGGTCGTCGTCGAGCACGGTCGCGCGGTCGCGGCGCTCACCACCGACGGGCGCCGTCACGACGCCGGGCGCGCGGTGGTCGCCGACGTGATCGCGTCGCGCCTGTTCGGCGGCCTGGTGCCCGAGGTCGACCTCCCCGAGCGGGTGAGCCGCGGGATGCGCAACTTCCAGCTGGACCCGGGCACGGTCAAGGTCGACTGGGCGCTCGACGGGCCGGTCCCGTGGGCTAGCGCCCCGCCGTACGCGCCCGGCACCTTCCACGTGGGCGACTCGGTCCCGCAGATGAACGAGGCCACCGGCCAGGTCGCGGCGGGCGTGCTGCCGGCGGCACCCTTCCTGCTGGCGGGCCAGATGACCACCGCGGACCCCACCCGCTCCCCCGTCGGCACCGAGTCGATGTGGGCCTACACGCACGTGCCCCAGCCGGGCCGCATGGTGCGCGACGCCGGCGAGGAGGTGCGTGGCGCGTGGGACGCCTCGGACCTGGAGCGCTTCGCGGACCGGATCCAGGCCCGCATCGAGCGGCTCGCCCCCGGCTTCGGGGTGCGGATCCGCGCCCGACGGGTGTTGGGGCCGCACGAGCTGGAGCGCCGCAACGCCAACCTGGTGGGCGGCGCCATCAACGGCGGCACCTCGCAGCTGCACCAGGAGCTCTTCCTACGTCCCGTGCCCGGCCTGCGTGGACGACCCGAGACCGGCATCGCCGGGCTCTACCTCGGCTCGGCCTCCGCCCACCCCGGCGGCGGCGTGCACGGCGCCCCCGGCATGAACGCCGCCCGCGCCGCCCTCCTTCACCACCGCCTGCGCCGCCTGCGCCGCTGACCCCCGCGGTGGTTGAGGTGTGAGCGAAGCGAGCCTCGAAACCCCCGCAGCGGCGGCGCTGCATCATTTGGGCTGGCCCGGGGACCGGAGCCCATGGCACTCGTCTCCCTGTGGCAGGACCGGCACCCCGCGCACGACCTCGAGCAGCAGCCCGTGGAGGGGCACGCGGACGTGGTGGTGGTCGGCGGGGGCATCACCGGTCTCACGACGGCCCTGCTGCTGGGGCGTGCCGGACGGTCGGTGACGCTCCTCGAGGCGGAGTACGTCGGGCACGGCACCACCGGCCGCTCGACCGCCAAGGTCAGCCTCCTCCAGGGGACCCAGCTCTCGCAGATCGCCCAGCGGCACGCCGCCGACGTCGTGCGCGACTACGTCGTCGCCAACACCGAGGCGCAGGCGTGGGTGGCCCGCTTCTGCGACGACCACCAGGTCGACGTACAGCGCCGCCCGGCCTACACCTACGCCCACGGCAGCCGCGGCCGGACCGCCGCAATGCGTGAGCTCACCCTGGCCCGGCGAGCAGGCCTCGACGCCACCTGGCAGGACGAGCTCGACCTCCCCTTCCCCACCGCCGGGGCAGTGCGCCTGGACGACCAGCTGCAGCTGGACCCGATGGAGCTGCTGCACGCCCTGGCCGAGCAGGCGACGGCACACGGGGTCCGGATCGTGGAGGGTGCGCGGGTGCTCAAGGTCCGCTCGGAGGACCGGGTCCGGGTCGAGACCGAGTCCGGCACGATGGTCGCCGACCGCCTCGTCGTGGCGACCAACATGCCGATCCTGGACCGCGGCGGGTTCTTCGCGCGCGCCCACCCGGCGCGCTCCTACGGCATCGCGTTCGCCACCGACCAGCCGCGCGTCGACGGCATGTACCTCTCCGCGGACGCGCCGTCGCGCTCGCTGCGCGACGTCCCCACCGCGGAGGGCTCGCTGCTGCTCGTCGGCGGCGCGGGGCACACCACCGGCCGGGGTGCCCCCGAGTCCACCCGCTTGGACTCGCTGCGCCGGTGGACCGCCGAGCACTATCCCGGCGCCCGGGAGACCCACGCCTGGTCGGCGCAGGACTACGTGCCGGCGCACGCGCTGCCCTACGTCGGCCCGCTGGTCCCCCGTCAGGAGCGCATCCTGGTCGCCGGCGGCTACTCCAAGTGGGGCATGACCAACGGCGTCGCGGCCGCGCTGGCCCTCGCCGCCGAGATCCTCGGCGGGCACATGGAGTGGGCGCGGGTGATGCGCACGTGGAGCCGCCACGAGGTCTCCGGGGCGCCGGAGCACCTGCGGATCAACGGCGAGGTCGGCTTCGAGATGGCCCGGGGCTGGCTGCGCCCGCTGCGCCCGGCGAGCGAGACCCCCGAGGAGGGCACGGGCCGGGTCCGCTACGACCACCTAGGCGTCCCCACCGCCGAGGCGACCGTGGACGGTCGCCCGGCCCGGCTGTCGGCGGTCTGCACCCACCTGGGCGGCATCGTGCGCTTCAACGACGCCGAGCGCAGCTGGGACTGCCCCCTGCACGGCTCCCGCTTCGGCCCGGACGGCGAGGTCGTCGAGGGACCCGCGGTCTGCGGGCTCCGTCGGGCCTAGCTGCTGCGGACCCCCACCCCGCTGACCCGTCAGAAAGTTTCTGACGGGTCAGCGGTCAGAGGGTGGTGGCGCCGCGGTTGACCGCGCTCACGACCGCCTTCAGCGAGGCGGTCACGATGTTGGCGTCCACACCGACGCCCCAGAGGATCTGGTCGCCGACCGCGCACTCGACGTACGCCGCCGCCATGGCGTCGCCGCCCGAGGAGAGCGCATGCTCGTGGTAGTCGAGCACCCGGACGTCGAAGCCGCCGCCGAGCCCGGTGCGGGGCAGCTCGTTGATCGCGTTGACGAACGCCGCGATCGGTCCGTTGCCGGACCCCTCCAGGGTGCGGACCTCGCCGTCGACGTAGACGTTGACGCTCAGCGCGTCCTTCTCGCCCTCGGCGGAGCTGGTGTGCACCGAGTTGAGCCGCAGCGGCGCCTCGCGGTCGAGGTACTCGCTGCGGAACACGCCCCAGATCTCGTCGGGAGACACCTCGCCGCCCTCGGCGTCGGTGCGCTGCTGGATCACCCGGCTGAACTCGATCTGGGCACGTCGCGGCAGGTCGAGCTTGTGCTCGGCCTTGAGGATGTAGGCCACCCCGCCCTTGCCGGACTGGCTGTTGACCCGGATGACCGCCTCGTAGCTGCGGCCCACGTCCTTGGGGTCGATCGGCAGGTACGGCACGGCCCACGGCTGCTCGTCGACGCCCACGCCCGCGGCGGCCGCGTCGCGCTCCATGGCCTCGAAGCCCTTCTTGATGGCGTCCTGGTGGGATCCGGAGAAGGCGGTGTAGACCAGGTCGCCGCCGTAGGGGTGGCGCTCGGCGACCGGCAGCTGGTTGCAGTACTCCACGGTGCGGCGGATCTCGTCGATGTCGGAGAAGTCGATCTGCGGGTCGACGCCCTGGCTGAACAGGTTGAGCCCGAGCGTGACCAGGCACACATTGCCGGTGCGCTCGCCGTTGCCGAACAGGCAGCCCTCGATGCGGTCGGCGCCGGCGAGGTAGCCCAGCTCCGCCGCGGCGACGGCCGTGCCGCGGTCGTTGTGCGGGTGCAGGGACAGGACGACGTGCTCGCGGTGGGCGAGGTGGCGGTTCATCCACTCGATGGAGTCGGCGTAGACATTGGGCGTGGCCATCTCGACGGTCGCCGGCAGGTTGATGATCACCGGCTTGTCGGCCGTGGGCTCGAAGACCTCCAGCACCTCGTTGCAGACGCGTACGGCGAACTCCAGCTCGGTGCCCGTGTAGGACTCGGGGCTGTACTCGTAGAAGACCTGCGTCTCCGGGATCGTCTCCTCGTATTTCCGGCACAGCCGGGCGCCCTGGACGGCGATGTCGGTGATGCCGTCCATGTCCAGCCCGAACACCACGCGCCGCTGCAGCGTGGAGGTGGAGTTGTAGAGGTGGACGATGGCCTGCTTCGCCCCGGCGATGGCCTCGTAGGTGCGCCCGATGAGCTCCTCGCGCGCCTGGGTGAGGACCTGGATCACGACGTCGTCGGGGATCAGGTCCTCTTCGATGAGCTGGCGGACGAAGTCGAAGTCGGTCTGGCTCGCGCTGGGGAAGCCGACCTCGATCTCCTTGTAGCCCATGGCCACCAGGAGCTCGAACATCGTCTTCTTGCGCGCCGGCGACATCGGGTCGATCAGCGCCTGGTTGCCGTCTCGCAGGTCGACCGCGCACCAGCGCGGCGCCTGGGTGATGGCCCGGTCCGGCCAGGTGCGGTCGGCGACCGCGACGGGGGTGAACGGCTCGTAGCGCCCGAACGGCATGGGGCTGGGCTGCTGGGGGTTGCGGTGCTGGGTGTCGGTCATGGTTCCTCGCGGGTCTGGTGCCGATGTCGGCCGGTCGCACGCCTCACTCCGCAGCGAGGGGGTCCGGCTCTGGCTCAGACCTCGCTGCGGCAGCGAAGGAGAAGCTGGCGCATCGTCATGACGCGAGGACTGTACCGCAACCGCTGCCTCCCCCGATCGGGTGGAAGCGATAAGAGGGTGGTTTGACGGCGTCGCAGCGCGGGCAGGAAGGGAGCACCTACATCTTGGGAGGATGCACGTGACCCCACTCGACTGGCCCCTCGTCCTGACCCTCGCCGTCGCCGTCGCCGTTCTGGTCGGGGTCGTCGGCGGCTACCTGTCGGCGCGTCTCGCCGTCATCGGCTCGGAGCGGCGGCTCAACCGGACGGCGATGAGCCTGCCGGCCGCGGTCGCGACGGACGTCCCGGCCGATGTCTGACGGCGACTGGATGGTGGCGGCGGTCCTCCTGGTCGGCGTACCGCTCGCCGTGTGGGCAGGCGTCTCGATGCTGCGCCGCCGTCCCTGAGATGGCGACGGAGCAGTTGGCGGGCCGCTGCATGCCTGCTGGGCCTTGGGGCACCGGCCGGTCATGACGGGGCGGCAGCGTATGGACTTCAGCCAACTCACGATCGAGTACGACGATCGTGTGCTGACCCCGCGACCCTGGACGGCGATGCAGTCGCAGTGGGCGGCCGAGCTGATCCCCGACGCCCCCGTGGGTCGGGTACTCGAGCTGTGCGCCGGCGCCGGTCACATCGGGCTCCTGGCCGTGTGGCTGGCCAACCGCCCGCTCGTCTGTGTGGACCTCAACCCGGCGGCCTGCGAGCTGACCCAGGTCAACGCCTCCATGGCCGGCCTGGCCGACGATGTCGAGGTGCACTGCGGCGACCTCGCCGAGGTCGTGCCGTCAGAGCAGTTCGGCGTCGTGATCGCCGACCCGCCCTGGGTGCCCGCGGCCGAGACCCAGCGCTTCCCCGAGGACCCGCTCCTGGCCATCGATGGTGGCGAGGACGGCCTGAGCGTGGCTCGGCTCTGCCTCGCGGTCGCGGCCGAGCGGGTCGCCGACGGAGGGCACGTGCTGATCCAGCTCGGCTCCTCGGACCAGGCGCAGCGCCTGTCCGCGGAGGGATGCGCTGACAGCCTGCGGCTGGTCGAGATCCGCGACGGAGAGCGAGGAGTCGTCGCCAGGTTCGACCGCGTCGCCTAGACCGACCACCGCCCTCACCCCTGTGGGTGGGCCCCTCAGGGAGCCCTCACCCTCGGGGGTGTGTCGGGCAGCAAGCACACGGGGTCACTCTCGTAAAGACACGACATCGAGGGAGTTCATGACGATCACGGCATTGGGGCGCACGGTCCCGAGAGAGTTCCGAAGCCAGGAGACGGCTCGGCTCTTCGCGACCTTCCCTGACCTCGACGAGCGGGAGCGGGAGGCGGTGATCGAGCAGATCGTCGTCCTCAACATCCAGGTGGCGCACGCCATCGCGCGGCGCTACCAGAACCGCGGCGTGCCGGTCGAGGACCTCGAGCAGGTCGCCTGCCTGGCCCTGGTGCGGGCCGCCCAGCGCTTCGACCACACGATGGACCGGGACTTCCTCTCCTACGCCGTGCCGACCATGACCGGCGAGGTGAAGCGCTACTTCCGCGACCACGGCTGGACCATCCGTCCGCCGCGCCGAATCCAGGAGATCCAGTCGCGGGTGATCGCCGAGCACAAGCAGGGCACCGTCGACGGCCGGCCGCCGACGCCCCGTGAGATCGCGGAGCGTCTCGACCTCGACATCGACGACGTCACCGAGGCGCTGAGTGCGGCCGTCTGCTTCCAGCCGATCTCGATCGACCAGGCGGTCGAGGCCGACAGCATGGAGTCGCTCTCGGACTTCCTGACGGTCGACGACTCGGGCGCGCAGGACGCAGCCGAGGCGCGCGCGCTCCTCGCGCCAGTCCTCAAGCACCTCTCGCGCGACGAGGTGCGGCTGCTCGCGATGACCTACGCGCAGGGCATGACCCAGCAGCAGATCGGTGAGGCCATCGGCGTCACGCAGATGACGATCTCGCGCCGGCTGACCCGGCTCATCGCCCGGCTACGCACCGAGCTCGGCGTCGACCTGCAAGCCGTGGCCTGACCGGCTACGGCGGTTGCTGCCCGGCCAGCCCGGGACCCTCGGCCCCGCGGCGCCGGTCGATCCGGGCCAGGACCGGCTTGGCGGTGACGCCGTGCACGAGCACCGACAGCACGATGGTGAAGCCCACCGTCGACCACAGCCAGCGCAGCTCGTCGAACTCCGCCTCCCCCGCGGCGTAGGCCAGATAGTACAGCGAGCCGACCCCGCGTACCCCGAAGAACGCGACCGCCACCCGGTCGCCCCTGTCCAGGCCACCGGGGCGGTCCTTCGAGCGCAGCCGCAGCGAGAGCGACGCCAGCCCCGCGAGCGGACGGATCACGAAGATCACCGCCACCCCCACAAGCACCCCGGCCCAGGTGAGCTCGCTGAGCAGCCCTCGGGTCGTCGCGATCCCGAGGAACAGCAGCACGGCGAGCGTGAACAGGCGCTCGAGCCGCTCCACGACCTCGTGCATGGCGCGGTGGTAGTCGTGGTGGCGCTCGGAGGCGCGCATGGCCATCGCGCAGGTGAAGACCGCGAGGAAGCCGTAGCCGCCGACCAGCTCCGCGGCGCCGTACGACGCCAGCAGCGCCGCGAGCGCCAGCAGCGGCTCCCCCTGCTCGGCGAGCCGGAGTGAGGGACGAGACGAGCGGAAGGCCACCTTGCCGAGCAGCCAGCCGGCGCCCACGCCGACCGCCACGCCGAGGGTGACCTTGCCGACGAGGTACCAGCCGACCCACTCTCCGAACTCCGCCAGGCCGAAGCCACCGGCCGCGAGCAGGATCGCCAGGTAGACGAACGGGAACGCCAGCCCGTCGTTGAGCCCCGCCTCCGACGTCAGCGCGAAGCGGACCTCGTCCAGGCGCTCCACCGTGTCGCTGTCCTCCTCGGCCAGGCCCTGCTCGAGCTCCTCGAGGTCGTCGGCCAGCATCGGTCCGCCCACCTGCACGTCCGAGGCCAGCACCGGGTCGGTCGGCGCCAGCGCCGCCCCGAGGAGCAGCGCCGCGGCTGGAGCAAGACCGGCTGCCCACCAGCCGAGCACCGCGATGGCGCCGATCGTGATCGGCATGGCGATCGCGAGCAGGCGCCAGGTCGGGGACCAGTGGCCCCAGGTGCGCAGCTCACGCGGGCGCAGTGGCCGGTCCAGGGCAAGCCCGACGCCCATCAGCGCCACCAGGACGGTGAGCTCGGTGACGTGCAGGATGACCAGCTCGTCGTCCACCGGATCCAGGGCGAACTCGCCGGAGAGCGGGAAGAGCCCGATCACCAGCCCAATGCCCACCAGGACCATCGGAGCGGAGATGGCGAGCGAGCGCAGCGCCTGCGGGAGAACGACGGCCAGCAGCAGGCACAGGCCCGCGACGAGGTAGGTCAGGGCGTCCGTCATCGGGGGCTCACCCTACGGACTCTCCCACTCAGTCGTCGTCGGCCGGGACCTCCGGTGCGAAGCCGTGCTGCATCGCCCACACCACCGCGTGCGACCTCCGCGTCACGCCCATCTTGCGGTAGGCGGTGCGGATGTAGGTCTTGACGGAGTTGATGCTCAGGAAGACGGTCTCGGCGATCTCCTGGTTGGAGAGGCCCTGGACGATCAGGGCGACGATCTCGGACTCTCGTGCGGACAGGTCGGTCGTGGACGTCGAGGGAACCTCCGTGCCCTCCGGCGCCGGGCCGCTCTCGGTGCTGCTCACACTCCAACCCTGTCAGCACCGGGCCGGTCCTCGATAGCAGGTGGGCTCACCCGTTCGGGTGGAAATGGCCTCCGCCTCAGGCGATCACCGCGTCGATCGTCTTCTTGAGCGCGCTCGGCTGCGTCGGGGAGCGGGGCGCCTTCTTCTTCGCCTCGATCATGTCCGCGCCCATCTCCTGCAGCACCTTGCGTCCGAGGCCCTCGCGGACCTTCGGGAACCACTCGTCCTCCTCCTCCTCGATGTGGTGGCGCACGTTCTCGATGAGGACGGTGGTCTTGGCGGTGAACCGCTCGGCGTCCGGCTTCATCGCGGCGAGCTCCATCACCAGCACGTCGGCGACGTGGTGCTCCTCGTAGGACTCCAGGACGTCGTCCTCGACCTCGGGCAGGAGCTCACGGACGCGCGGGTACATGATCTCGTTCTCGATGTAGGTGTGCACGGTGAGCAGCTCGATCATCTTCTGGACGAGTCGGCCCTTCTCGGCGTGAGCCTGCTCCCCCGCCTTCTCGAAGGCGGCGAAGGTCCGCAGGATCTCCTTGTGGTCGTTCTTGAGCAGGACGATGGCGTCGGTCGACATGGCGGTTCCTCACGGAGTCGGGCGGGTGGCGCCCCCAGGTACCCGGGGACGGACGGGGTCATGCCGCCGCGGCGGGGCAGCCCGGGGCGCAGGCAATGGCACAGTGGGCCCATGAAGACGCGACTGTCGTGCCCGTGCGGCACCACCATCACCGGCGCCGACGAGGACGAGCTCGTCGAGCGGACCCAGGCCCACCTCGCCGAGGCGCACCCGGGCCGCGAGTACGAGCGCGACATGATCCTGTTCATGGCGACCTGACGGCGCCATGGCGCGACTGCTGGTCGTCCACCACTCCCCGACGGACACGGTCCGGTCGCTGACCGACGCCGTGCTCGCCGGCGCCCACGACGACGCGATCGAGGGCGTCGAGGTCGTGGTCCGCGGGGCTCTCGAGGCGCGCGCCGACGACGTGCTCGCGGCCGACGGGTACCTGCTGGGAACGCCGGCCAACTTCGGGTACATGTCGGGCGCGCTCAAGCACTTCTTCGACCGCATCTTCCTCGAGGCCGGTGGGGCGCTCGGCGACCACGGGTCGGCCGCGTCGGCCGGCGGCGGGCGGCGGCCCTACGGGCTCTGGGTGCACGGGCGCTACGACACGACCGGCGCCGTGCGCTCGGTGACCTCGATCGTCGGGGCCCTGCCCTGGGTCAGGTCCGCGGAGGTGCTGGAGGTGATCGGCGAGGTCGGCGAGGCGGAGCGCGCGGCGGCGTACGAGCTCGGCGGGACGCTTGCGGCGCTGATCGCCACCTGATGCGCGGCGCCCCGCAGGTAGGATCGGAGGTCCGCCGCCGTCGTCCGGGAAGGGGCCCCGCGTTGTCGTACCGTCCGCGTCGCCTCGCGCCCCTAGCGACGCTGGGGGTGCTCGTCGCGCTGCTGCTGAGCGCCTGCGGCGAGGCCGCTCAGGGCGGTGACACCGACCCCGACCAGGTCGACTCCGTCGAGGTGCCCGAGCTCGGCGCCTGCCGGGTGCTGAGCCCCGAGGACGTGGCGCAGGCCAGCAACGCGACCCGGACCGTCGACTGCACCGAGCGCCACACCGCCCAGACCTACGCCGTCGGTGAGCTGCCGGAGGAGTTCGAGGACGTGGCGCGCGATGACCCGTCGCTCGGCGAGTTCGCCTACCGCACGTGTTCGGCGAAGTTCCTGAAGTTCCTGGGCGCCGACGAGAGCATGGTGATGCGCACGGTCGTCAACTGGGCCTGGTTCCGGCCCTCGGAGAAGGCGTGGGAGGACGGCGCGCGGTGGTACCGCTGCGACGTGGTGGGCGGCGGCGAGCAGAGCGATCGCTTCGTCACCCTGCCCACGACCGCCGAGGGACTGCTTCTCGGGCGGCCCCAGGACCGCTGGATGGTCTGTGTCGCCGGGCAGTCCGTCACCGGCTCCCCGCGGACCCCGTGCAACGAGCCGCACGACTGGCGCGCGGTGAGCGCGATCAAGCTCGGCGAGCCCGAGGAGCCCTACCCCGGCGACCGGGTGGTTGAGGTGAAGACCCGCGACTTCTGCTCCACCGCCGTCGGCGCCTGGCTCAACTACCCCGTGAACTACGACTTCGCCTACACCTGGTTCCACGAGGCCGAGTGGGAGGCGGGCAACCGACGCTCGGTCTGCTGGGCGAAGACCCCCGACTGATGCGCCGTGCCCTGAGCTCCGCCGTCGTCGCCCTGCTGCTCGCGCTGAGCGCGGGGTGCAGCGGCGACGAGACCGATCCCGGCGCCGACCCGACGCCGACCCCCAAGGCGACGGCGACCGCCGTACCCGGTCCGGCCCAGGGTGCCTGCTACCAGATGACGTTCGAGGCGGCCCTGGCCGCGACCAGCCAGGCCCAGAAGGTCGCGTGCTCCGAGGAGCACACCGCGATGACCTACCTCGTCGGCCGTCTGGACACGCTCGTCGACGGCCACCTGCTCGCCGTCGACTCCGACCGGGTGCTGGCCGACATCGCCGCGACCTGCCAGCGCCGCCTGGGCGGGCTGGTGGGCGGCACCCGCGACGACGTACGGCTCAGCATGCTGCGCCCCGTGTGGTTCACCCCCACGCTGGCCCAGGCCGACGCTGGCGCTTCCTGGTACCGCTGCGACGTGATCGCCGTCGCCGGGCAGGACCGGCTCGCGCCGCTGACGGGCCGGCTCGCGGGGGTGCTGGACACCCCGCAGGGCCGCAACCGGTGGGGCATGTGCGGCACCGCGCAGCCCGACTCCCCCGACTTCGAGCGGGTGCTGTGCTCGGCCCCGCACTCCTGGCGCGCGATCCGCATCGTCGACCTCGGCTCCGGCCGCTACCCGGGCGCGGCGGTCGTGCGCGAGCGTGGCCAGGCTCCGTGCGAGGACGCCGGACGCGAGGTCGCCGACGACGCGCTCAACTACCAGTGGGGCTACGAGTGGCCCACCCGCGAGCAGTGGCAGGCCGGCCAGACCTACGGCCGCTGCTGGGCTCCGGACTGAACCTGCCGGCATGGCCGTGGTGCCCGCGGGTACCGGAACGGCATGGATCGCCGCCGAATTCTTGTCATCTGGGGTGTCGTCGTCTTCATCGTGGTGGGTGCCATCCTGCTGTTCATCGGGCTGCGCGAGGGTGAGGACACCGACTACGGCGACCAGCCCGGCGGCATCTCCCAGATAGGCGTCGTGCCATGACCGACCGGGACCCGACCGCGTCCGCCGAGGCCGATCCGGACGACGGGAAGGTCGACTCCCCCACGGACATCAGCAAGCACTCGTGGCTCTACGTGGTGCGCAAGACCGTGCGTGAGTTCACCGACGACGAGTGCACCGACCTCGCGGCGGCGCTGACCTACTACTCCGTGCTGGCGCTGTTCCCGGCCGTCGTCGCCCTCACCTCGGTGCTGGGCCTGGTCGACCAGGGACCCAAGGCCGTCCAGACCGTGCTCGACATCGTCGGCGACCTGGGTGGGGCCTCCGTGGTTGACAGCGTGCGGGACCCGCTGCTCGAGCTGAGCCGGTCGCAGGGCGCCGGACTGGCGCTCGTCCTCGGCCTCGCCGGCGCCCTGTGGTCGGCCAGCGGGTACGTCGTCGCCTTCGGGCGCGCCATGAACCGGATCTACGAGATGCCCGAGGGCCGCCCGGTGTGGAAGCTGCGTCCGGCGATGCTGCTGCTCACCGTCGTCCTGGTGATCCTGGTCGCCCTCGTGCTGTTGGCCCTCATCATGACCGGTCCGGTCGCCCAGGCCGTCGGCGACGCGATCGGGCTGGGCTCCACCGTCGTGACGATCTGGAACATCGCCAAGTGGCCCGTCCTGCTCGTGGTCGTCGTACTGATCGTGGCGCTGCTCTACTACGCCACGCCCAACGTCAAGCAGCCGAAGTTCCGCTGGGTCAGCGTGGGCGCCGTGCTCGCGATCGTCACCTGGATCATCCTGTCGGCCGCCTTCGGCTTCTACGTCGCCAACTTCTCGTCCTACGACAAGACCTACGGCACGCTGGGCGGCGTCATCGCGTTCCTGCTGTGGCTGTGGCTGACCAACCTGGCGCTGCTGTTCGGCGCCGAGCTCGACGCCGAGCTGGAGCGCGGCCGCGAGCTGCAGTCGGGCATCGCCGCCGAGGAGGAGATCCAGCTGCCGCCGCGCGACACCCGCAACATCGAGAAGTCCCGCAAGAAGGAGCTCGAGGACATCCGCCGCGGGCGCGCACTGCGGGTCCGGCACGGACGGCGCCACGGGGACCACTGAGTCGCCGCGGCGCCGCCCGCACCGCCAGTCGGTGGCCGTCAGTTGTTGGCGGGCGCCTTGGAGATCGCCTCGACCAGCTGGGCGGTCTGGTCGTCGGAGAGGTTCTTCGCGATGTCGGCCTGGCTGAGCACCCCGACCAGGTCGTGACCGTCGATGACCGGCAGACGGCGTACGCCGTGCTCGGTCATCGTGCGCAGCGCCTCCTCGACCGAGTCGTCGGCCCCGATCGTGACCGGCTTCTCCCCGCCGTACCCCTGCACGGAGATGGCGCTGGGGTCGGCGCCGTCGGCCACGCAGCGGACGACGATGTCACGGTCGGTGATCATCCCCTGCAGCCGGTCGTCGTCGCCGCAGATCGGCAGCGCCCCGACGTCGAGGTCGCGCATCTTCCTCGCGGCGTCGACGAGGGTGTCGCTGGTGCGGGCGCAGTCGGCGCTGCCCGACATGATGTCGCGTGCGGTGGTCATGGGTTCTCCTTTCCTCCGCCGGGCACCGTTGCCCGGGTGGCGCCGCCGGTACCCCGTGCCGGGAGCCGTATGCCGGCGCATGGGGCCGCGGGCCCGGGGCACCGGTCGCCATGCGCATCGTCATCACCGGCGCCTCCGGGAACATCGGCTCCGCACTGCTCCGCGCCCTCTCCGGGCAAGGCCACGACCTCGTCGGCGTCGTACGGCGTCCCGTCGGCCGACCCGCCGGCACGGACCCGGTCACGTGGGTGCGGGCGGACCTCACCGAGGACTGCGCTCCTCTGCTGAGGCAGACCTTCCGCGGCGCCGACGCGGTCGTCCACCTGGCCTGGGGCTTCCAGCCCTCGCACGACCTCGACTACCTCGAGCGGCTCGGAGTCGGCGGCACCCGTCAGGTCGCCGAGGCCGCCGCGGCGGCCGGCGTCCCGCATCTCGTGCACCTGTCGTCGGTCGGCGCCTACTCCCCGCGCAGCGGCCCGGACCCGGTGCGGGAGAGCTACCCGACCGAGGGGATCCCCGGCTCGCCGTACAGCGCGCACAAGGTCGCGGCCGAGCGCCTGCTGGACCGCGTCGAGGCCGAGCACCCCGACCTCGTCGTGGCGCGGATGCGGCCCGGCATCGTGGGGCAGCGCAGCGCGGGCAGCGCGCTGCTGCGCTACGGGCTGCCGGCCCTCGTGCCGTCGTTCGCGCTGCGCGCCGTGCCGGTCCTCCCGCTCGACCGCGCGCTGTCGATCCCCATGGTGCACGCCGACGACGTGGCCGACGCCCTGGTGCGCGTGCTGTCGTCGACGGCAGGCGGCGCGTTCAACCTGGCGGCGCCCACCGCGATCACGGTGGAGCACCTCTGCCGCGCGCTGGGCGCGCGTCACGTGCAGGTGCCGGCCTCCGTCGTACGGCGCGCGGCCGCACTGTCGTGGCACGCCCGGCTGCAGCCGGTCGACCCGGGCTGGATCGACCTGGCCTACCACGTCCCCCTGCTGGACCCGACCCGCGCGCGCGACGTCCTCGGCTGGGAGCCGCGGACCGACGCGCCCGCGGTGCTCGAGGAGGTCATCGCCGGGATGCGCGAGCGCGCCTCCGACACGACTGCGCCGCTGCGTCCGCGCACGGTGGCGCGGTCGCTGCGGCGCAGCCTGCGGGTCGGTCCGGTCGCGCGCCGCCCCGAGCCGTGACCGGTCAGGGCGTGAAGACCACCTTGATCATCCCGTCCTCCTTGGCCCTGAACTTGGCGTAGGCCTCCGGTGCGTCGCTCAGCGGCAGTCGGTGCGTCGCGAAGCTCTCGGTGCCGAGCGGGTCGCTGTCGTCGACGAGCAGCGGCATGATGTCGTCGGTCCAGCGCCGGACGTTGGCCTGTCCCATGCGCAGCTGGAGCTGCTTGTCGAACATCTGGAACAGCGGCATCGGGTCGGCCGCGCCGCCGTAGACGCCGGACAGCGAGACCGTCCCGCCACGCCGCACGGCGTCGATCGCGCTGTGCAGGGCGGCCAGCCGGTCGAACCCGGCCTTCAGCATGAGCGGCTCAGCGAGCTTGTCGGGCAGCAGGCCGACGGCCTTGATCAGCTTCTCCGCCACCGGGTTGCCGTGGGCCTCCATGCCGACGGCGTCGATCACCGAGTCGGCTCCTCGCCCGTCGGTCCGGTCGCGTACCTCGGTCCCCAGGTCGTCGACCGCGTCGATGTCGATCGTCTCCGCCCCCAGCGCCGCCACGCGAGCCAGCCGCTCGGGGACGCGGTCGGCCACGATGACCCGCTTGCCCTCGCGCAGCGCGATGCGCGTCGCCATGTCGCCGATGGGGCCCGCGCCCAGCACCAGCAGCGTGCCGCCGTCGGGCACGTCGGCGTACCGCACGCCCTGCCAGGCGGTGGGCAGCACGTCGGAGAGGTAGACGAAGCGGTCGTCCGAGGGACCCTCCGGCACCTTCACCGGCAGGAAGTCGGCGAACTGCACCCGGAGGAACTCCGCCTGGCCGCCCGGCACCTGGCCGTAGAGCTTGCTGTAGCCGAGCAGGCTCGCACCCGTGCCGTGCTCGCGGTTCTGCGTGGTCTCGCACTGGCTGTGCAGCCCCCGCGAGCAGGTCCAGCACGAGCCGCAGCTGACGTTGAAGGGCACCACGACCCGGTCGCCGACCTTGAGGTCGCGCACGTCCGGTCCTACCTCCTCGACGATGCCCATGGGCTCGTGCCCCACGACGTCGCCCGGCGTCATGAACGGCGCCAGCGGCTCGTAGAGGTGCAGGTCGGACCCGCACAGGCCGGTCGTGGTCACGCGAATCACCGCGTCGGTCGGGTCGACGATCTGCGGGTCGGGAACGTCCTCTACCCGCATGTCCCTCGGGCCCTGCCACGTCACTGCCTTCATCAACTTCTCCTCGTTCGGTGTTTGCGGACGGGTCCTGCCGGTACCCGACAGACGGCCCTCCATGCCCACGACCGGGGTCCGGACACGCCTTCGGCCCCGCGGGTGGCGGGGTGTGGGGCGGTCAGGTTCGCCGGTGTCCGGGCGGTGGCGGGAGTGGTTCGGTGCCGGTGTGGTCGCGGCGGTAGGCGTGTCCGTGGGGTGAGTGCCACAGGTAGCTGCCACGGTCCAGGACGTCATAGGTCCAGCGGCCGTGGGTCTTCAGGCGGTGGTGCCCGCGACACAGTGGTGCGGAGTTGTAGGAGCAGGTCGGTCCGCCCTTGTTGTAGGGGGTGACGTGGTCGTGGTCGCAGCGTTCGGCGGGTCGGGTGCACCAGGGGAACACGCAGTGGTGATCGACGAGGTCGTCCTGCTCGACGAGGCGGTCGGGGTGCTCGTAGCCGGCGACGTGAATGTGCTCGGCGAGGTTCCGCACGGGCTTGACGTTGATGACTGTGGTGCCGGGTGCCCCACACCACTCGCGGATGGTCTCGAGCAGCACCGGCTTGCGCCCTGCCCGCCCGACGAGCGCGTTCGGGTCCCCGAACACCCCAGCCTCATGCACGTGCAGGTCGATGACCCGGGTGATCTTGATGCTCTTCTCGGTGGTTGAGGTGCGAGCGAAGCGCTCGTCCTGAGGTGCGAGCTCGCGAGCCTCGAAGGGAGCCTCGAAACCACCCTCACCGTCCTGATCACCCAAGGACAGCGTGTCCTGCCCGCGCGCGAGGTCACCGGCGGCCTGGGCGCGTCGCACATCCAGTGACTCGGTGGAGCCGGCGGCCTTGCGGTCTGCGGCGAGCCGGCTGATCGCGGCATCGAGGTCGAGGGCGTCCTGCGCATCCAAAGTCCCGGATACCTCGATGGTGCCCTCGAGGGACATGTCGTCCTTGTGCACGTCGAGCTTGCGCCCGTCCGCGGCTTGGCGGCGTAGCTTCTCGGCCTGCTCGGGGTCGAACCGTGCGATCGCGGTGGTGATCTGTCGTTCGACCTCGGCGTAGGAGACCTTGTGCGCGCAGTAGCCCACCCGGGCGTCGACGAACGCCGCGCCGGCCAGGGGTAGGCACCTGGTGTGCTCGGCGATCCACCGGGCTTTCCAGAACCCGAGCTGACCGGCCTCGACGCGGGCCCAGATCCGTGGGAGGCGGTACTTGATCTCGAGGGCGGCGCCGACGTACCGCTTGGCGGAGTCGGTCGACATGCCCAGGGCGGCGCCGAGCTCCATGACCGCGAACTCGCTGACCATGGGTGCCCCGGGCCCGGCCAGCGGGATGCCGTGGTCACCGAACGCGGCGTCGTCCTCGTCGTCGGTGGCGTGGATCTCGCACCAGTCCAGCGCCGCGTGCAGCCGCTCCAGCTCGACCGCGACCGCGGTCGCGGTGGTGGCGCGCATGACCTGCAGGAGGTCGGCGGGGGTGCTGGGCATAGGACTACTCAAGCACCCGCCACCGACAGTCGAGGGCCCGAGAATCCCCTTTGCCCACAGGGCTCTGAGAACTTTCTCAACCCGTCGGTGGTCGAGGTGTGAAGGCGTGCAAAGCCCCTTCGGTGGTCGAGGTGCGAAGGCGTGCAACGCCTGAGCCTCGAGACCCCCGCCACCGACGCCGTACCCCCGGGCTGCTTCCCGACTCACCGGGTCTCGAGGCTCGTCCCTTCGAGGCTCGCTGCGCTCGCACCTCAGGACAAGCGCTGACGCTCCTCACACCTCGACCACCGAAAGGCCTCGGTGGTCGAGGTATGAAGGCGCCCTGGCGCCTGAGCCTCGAGACCCCCGCGGCCCGACCGCCGTACCCCGGGCTGCTTCCCGGCCCACTCGGTCTCGAGGCTCGTCCCTTCGAGGCTCGCTGCGCTCGCACCTCAGGACAAGCGCTGACGCTCCTCGCACCTCGACCACCGAGCTGGCGCCGGTCAGGTGGGGAGGAGGTAGGAGCGGGCCTCGGGGACCTCGCGGAGGTAGAGGTCGGCGGTGGCGGCGCGGTGCAGGAGGTCGGGGACGGGTGAGTGCCCGATCAGGTCCTCGTCGAAGCCGTGGAGGTGGGCCCAGGCCTTGCGGTGGAGGGCGAGCGAGAACCGCGGCCACAGCCGCGGGTCCCCCTCGCCGGTTCCCTCGCCCGCTCCCTCGACGTGGTCGTCGAGGCGGCAGAGGTCGTAGCCGGCGTCGGGGGGCGGCCCCAGACGGGACGCCGGACCGGTCCACAGATGGGCCGGGTCCTGGCACGCGGCGCGCTCGTAGGCCGCCACCAGCTCCTCACCGGGAACGCAGGCCAGGTCGAGGAACACCAGCACATCCGCACCGGCGGCCAGCGCGACACCCCCGCCCGCGTTCATCGCGGCGGCGTACGGGACGCCCTCGGGGGCCGGCGACAGCGGGACGACGCGCGAGGCGACGCCGCGCGGCGGTTGCCAGCTGATCAGGTCGGCGGCGTCGACCGCGACGACGACGTGCTGGTCGGGGGGCCTTCTGCAGATGCTCAGCGCCTTGTGGTGCAGCTCCAGGCCGGGATGATCCCCGGCCGCCACCGTCACCACCGCCACGTTCCCGGACATGACCGCCTCCTTCGTCACTCTTCTCTAGGAGTGATGTACCCACCCCAAGGGGTGGCTTAGACCACCCCCAGGGGTGGTTGCCCCCGCTCACCGCCGGGCGCCGTGTGCAAGCGAGGGCCCTGGTGCAATACGTTGGCCATGAGGTTGACGCCGCACCTCGGGGGTCAGGGGCTCGCTGCTCCTGGACAATCGACTAACCCCAGAGATCTGTGCAATGACCGTGGGACCTGGTCCCGTGCGGGTCGCGCTCGTCAACGACTACGAGCTGGTCCTGCTTGGGCTGCAGTCGATGCTGACGCCGTACGCCGGCCGCGTGGTGCTGGTCGACACCTTCGCCCGCGCGGAGGGGCCGGACCTCGACCCCGGCGCACTGCACCTCCACACCGGAGCCAAGGTCGTGCTCTACAGCTGGCACACCAGCCCGCACCTCGTGGAGGCCGCGCTCGCCCAAGGAGTCGACGGGTACGTCTCCAAGGGGGCACCGGCCGAGGAGCTGGTCACGGCCCTCGAGCGGATCGCGGCCGGGGAACAGGTGGTTCCCGCTCCCGGGCCGCACCTCGGGGCCGACGGCAGCGGCACCTGGCCGGGGCAGGAGGAGCTGACGGCTCGCGAGGCCGAGGTCGTCGCGCTCATCGCGCAGGGCCTCGCCAACCGCGAGATCGCCGGACGGGTCTTCCTGAGCATCAACTCGATCAAGAGCCACATCCGCTCGGCCTACCGCAAGATGGGCGTGTCCCGCCGCTCCCAGGCGGTCGTGTGGGCGCTGCAGCACGGGTTCGCACCCGCGCCGAGGCGACCGGTCAGCGCCGACCAAGAATGACCAACGCCTCCGCGAGCTGGGTGGGGCTGATGCCGGCACCGCGCGCCGCGGTGCGGATCCGGTCGCGCGCCGTCGTGGCGTCGACGCGCTGCAGTGCGGCGACCACCGAGGCCGACTGATTGAGCAGCGACTCGGCCTCCAGCAGCTGCGGTGCCGCCTCGGCCAGCTGCCGGGTGCTGAAGGAGAGGTCGGCGTTGGTCACGAGTCGGTGTGCCGAGGTCTCGAACACCGCGGCCAGGCGCTCGTGGCGCCCGTCGAAGGCGTCCGCCGTCGAGCCGTACAGGTTGACCGTGCCCTCGATGGCCCCGGACCGCACCAGCGGCAGGGTCAACGTGGAGGCGATGCCGGTGGCCGCGGCGGCGCGTGCGAACAGCGCCCAGCTCTGCTCGTCGATCGCGCCCTCGACCCGGTAGCCCACGACCGCCCCCAGCTCGACGGACTGCACGCACGGCCCGCCGTCCAGGAACTGCACGGCGTCGAGGAACGCCACCTGCAGGGCGGAGGCCACGAAGGTGAAGGTCACGCCGTACTCGCGGGAGGAGACGCTCATCCCCACGCAGCGCGGGGCGACCGCCTCCACCTGGCGGCTCAGGTTGCCCAGGACCTCCAGCATCTCGCCCTGGGCGACGAAGGGCCCGAGCTCCTCGATCGCCCTGACGGTCTCGGGAATGGGTTCCACCGGCACAGCTCCCACGCGCGAACAGACTGACAGTGAGCCGAAGGTACCCCCGGGCTGCCGCCCTCATGCAGCCCGATGCGGCCCCAGGTGCTCTCCTACGGCGTGCGTGGGCAGAGTTCAGAACCCGAGCTTGCGCAGCTGGCGCGGGTCGCGCTGCCAGTCCTTGGCGATCTTGATGTGCAGATCGAGGTAGACCGGGGTGCCGAAGAGCGCCTCGATCTGCAGCCGCGCCGCCTTGCCGACGTCGCGCAGCCGGGCGCCCTTGTGGCCGATCATGATCCCCTTCTGGGAGTCCCGCTCGACGTAGAGGTTGGCATGGATGTCCAGCAGCGGCTTGTCGGCGTCGCGTCCCTCGCGCAGCCCCATCTCCTCGACGACGACGGCGATGGAGTGCGGCAGCTCGTCGCGCACGCCCTCGAGGGCGGCCTCGCGGATCAGCTCGGCGACGATCGCCTCCTCGGGGGCGTCGCTGAGGTCGCCGTCGGGATAGAGCTGCGGGCCCACCGGGAGCAGCCCGACCAGCAGGTCGGCAAGCAGGCCGACCTGGTCGCCGGCCTGGGCGGAGACCGGGACGATCTCGGCCCACTCGACGCCGGTCTCCGCGCCGAGCCGCTGGATGTCGAGCAGGTGCTCGCCGATCTGTTCGGCGGTGGCCAGGTCGGTCTTGGTGGCGATGGCGACCTTGATGGTGCGCTTGACCTTGGCCATCTCCCGGACGATGAACCGGTCACCGGGCCCGATCTTCTCGTTGGCGGGCAGACAGACCGCGACCACGTCGACCTCGCCGAGCGTGGTCTTCACCAGGTCGTTGAGCCGCTCGCCCAGCAGGGTGCGGGGGCGGTGCAGCCCGGGGGTGTCGACCAGGATGAGCTGGGCGTCGGGACGGTGCACGATGCCGCGTACGACGGTCCGCGTCGTCTGCGGCTTGGAGCTGGTGATGACGACCTTGCTGCCCACCAGCGCGTTCGTCAGCGTCGACTTGCCCGCGTTGGGCCGGCCGACGAACGACACGAACCCACTGCGGTGCTCGCTCTGCTCGGTCTCGTGGTGCTGCTCAGCCATCGCTCGCCTCGTCGTAGTCGGCCCAGATCTGCTCGTCGGTTCTGCCGGCGGCCTTGCCGGCGCGCCAGATGGGCCCCGGGTCGACCGCCCGCGGCTGCCGTGCGGCGACACCGCGCCAGTAGCCCATGACGTCGTAGGCCGTCGCGGGCATCCGGCGCTCGCGCATCAGGTGCTTGCGGATGGCGCGCATCTGGGCGGACTCGCCCGCCATCCAGAAGTAGCCCTCGCCCGGCGGCCACTCGAGGCTCTCGACCACGGAGGCCAGCCGGCTCTCGCCATCGTGAGGCGCGTCGAGCCAGTGCACCGAGGCCGCCGCCGGCAGGTAGTCGCCGAGGTCGTCGGGCACCTCGGCCCACACGGCGGCCGGCACCGACACCGACTCCAGGATCCGCGCCATCGCCGGCATCGCCGTCAGGTCGCCCACCAGGATCAGCCAGGAGGCGTCCGGCGGCATGGCGAAGCCGCCCTTGGGCTCGGTCAGCGTCACGGTCTCGCCCACGCACTCCCCAGCCGCCCACTCGGTCACCAGGCCCGTGGCGTGGAGCACCACGTCGAGGGTGAGCTCGGAGCCGTCCCACGCGCGCACGGTGTAGTAGCGGCTCTGGAACTGGCCGGGGACGACCAGCCCGACCCACTCGTCGGGGATGCCGGTGGAGACGAACCCGGCCAGACCCGGCCCACCGAGGACCAGGCGGACCAGGTGCTCCGAGAGCGGGGTGCGGCGCAGCACCTGCGCGTCGTACGTCCTGGCCCGGGTGCTCACCCGGCCAGGCTAGTCACCAAGTGGGGCGGAGGGGGAATCCGTCGGAGCCGTCGTCGGCCGTGCGGACAGCGAGCACCTGGTGGAGCTGGATCTCGTTCCACTCGAACCCGAGCCGCGAGCTCGCGATGTAGAGGCCCCACACGCGCGCCGTGCCGATGCCGACCTCCGCGACGCAGGCGTCCCAGTTGTCGACCAGGTTGCGGTTCCAGTCGCGCAGCGTCATGGCGTAGTGCTTGCGGAGGTTCTCCGAGTGCATCACCTCCAGGCCGGCGTCCTGGGCCTCCTTGATGATCGTGCCGGAGCCGATCAGCTCGCCGTCGGGGAAGACGTAGCGGTCGATGAAGGCGCCGGTCTCCTCGCGGCGGTTGTGGTGGCGCGTGATCGAGTGGTTGAGCAGCCGGCCCTCCGGCTTGAGCCGGTCGCGCAGGAAGCGGAAGTACGACGGGTAGTTGCGCACCCCGATGTGCTCGGTGAGCCCGATCGAGCTGACCGCGTCGAAGCCGCTCTCGAGGACGTCGCGGTAGTCGAGGTGACGCACCTCGGCGAGGTCACCCAGGCCCTCGCGGTCGATCTCCTCCTTGGCCCAGTCGGCCTGCTGGCGCGACAGGGTCACACCCAGCGCCTTCACTCCGTACTCCTTCGCCGCGTGGCGGACCATCCCGCCCCAGCCGCAGCCGACGTCCAGCAGCCGCTGCCCGGGCCGGAGGTCGAGCTTGCGGGCGACCAGGTCGAACTTCTCGTACTGCGCCTCCTCGAGCGTCGAGCCGAGCTCGGGGTAGACCGCGCAGGTGTAGGCCATCGAGGGGCCGAGCACGTGCCGGTAGAAGGCGTTGGAGACGTCGTAGTGGTGGGAGATCACCTCGGCGTCGCGGCCCATCGAGTGCCGCAGACCCTCGACCGCGCGGCGCCAGCGCGGCAGGTGCTCCTGCTGCGGCGGGGCCGGCGGCTTGAGGTGGGAGACGCCCACGCCGCGCACCAACGAGAAGATCTCCCCGGGCGAGACCTTGCGGAACTTGGTGCGGTCCTTGAGCCGGGTCATGAGCTCGTAGGGGTTGCCCTCGTGGACGCCGTGCACCACGAGGTCCCCCGCGACGTAGGCGCGGGCCATGCCCAGGTCGCCCGGTGCCGTCAGCAGGTACGACAGGCCCCGCTCGTTGACCAGCTCCAGGGTGATGCCGGTGTCCTCGGGGCCGGTGGCGCTGCCGTCGTACGCGGTGAAGCGGACGGGCATGCCGTCGCGCAGCAGGCCCGCAATCGTGTCCGCGATCGGGATGGTCGTCATCGTTTCCTCACTGCCTTGTCATAGAGGGTCGTCAGTCGGTCGTCCGGGTCGTAGCGGCGCTTCACTGCGGCGAGGTTGGCGCCGTCGTAGAGGCGGTCGAAGGTCTCCTGGTCGTAGAAGGCCTCGCTGTAGAGGGACTTGTGGCCGCCGAGGTCGTGGACCTTGGCCTCGATCGCGCGGTTGAGCGGGCCGCCGGGCGCCTCGGGCCCGACGTGGACGGTGCCCCAGAAGCCGACGTTGACGTAGGTCTCTCCCGGCTCCAGGGGGTAGGTGCGCCAGGGTCGCTTCGCCACCAGCGGGCACAGCCACACGGGGCGCATCCCGATCTCCGCGTCGAACCACTCCAGGAACTCCGGCAGCCGCGCCACGGGCACCTCGACGTCCTGGATGACCCGCTCGCGCATCGGGCGGCCGGCGCGCCGGTCGAGCCGGTCGGCGATGCCGAAGCGCCGGTCCAGGCCCAGCAGTCGGTGGTAGACGTCGGAGCGCCGCAGCCGCCGGGGCCAGACCCGCCGCAGCAGCGGGTGCTGGGCCCCGAAGGCGCCCGAGCACCAGAACCAGTCGGTGTCCCAGCGCCACAGGTAGTCGTACATCGTCAGCAGGTCGCTCTCGCGCTGCTGCACCGAGCGGAAGTAGATCTGCTGGCCCGCGTAGTCGCTCGGGGTCGCGCCGCCCGTGGTCTCGGTCCAGCGGGCGAGGGTGAGGTAGAGCTCGCCGGGCTCGAACGCCGTGCCGTCCAGGCCGTCGACGCGCGCGCCGGCGTACTCCCCCGTCTCCACGATCTCGGCGACCGTCTTGGCGAGCAGGGCCGCGTCGTCGAAGCGCACGTGGCGCAGCGCGACGTACGTCGGCACCGCCTCGAGCTCGATCTGGAGGCGCGTGGCGTAGCCCAGAGAGCCGTAGGAGTTGGGGAACGCGTCGAACAGCTCGTCCCCTGGCCGGCAGGTGACGACCTCGCCGGCCCCGGTGAGGACGTCCATGTCGAGCACTGACTCGTGCGGGAGGCCGTTGCGGAAGCTGGTGGACTCGATGCCGAGCCCCGTCACCGCGCCGCCCAGGGTGATGGTGCGCAGCTGCGGCACGACGTAGGGGATCAGGCCGTGCGGCAAGGTGGCGTCGACGAGGTCCTCGTAGGTGCACATCCCCTGGACCTGGGCCGTGCGGGTGTCCGGGTCGACCTCGATCACCCCGGTCAGGCCGGAGACGTCGAGCCCGGGGGCCGTGGTGGCCTGCCGCGGGCGGAACAGGTTGGACGTCTGCTTCGCCAGCCGCACCGGCTGACCGGGCGGGATCGCGGCAGCCGACTCCACGAGCCGGCGCACCGCCCGCTCGTGACGCTCCCAGGTGCTCCCTGAAGTCACCCCCGCAGGTTACTCCGGTCACGCTCCCCGGGGCCGGAACGTCTCGCCCGCCGGGCCCGGCTCAGGTCAGGGTCGTGGCGAGGACGTTGCCGCGCACGTCGCCGCGGTGGACGACGACGCCCGGCCCGCCGAACTCGCGGAGGGCGGCCAGGTCGAGGTCGGCCAGATCCTCGGCGTCGCCGAGCACCACCGCTGCCTCGAGCCCCTTCGAGCCCGACGCGACGGCCATCGCGACGCACACCTGGACCGCCGACAGCTCGAGCGAGGGCAGGGCCACCGACGCGGCGGCGTACGTGCGGCCGTCGGCGTCGCGGACCGCGGCGCCCTCGGCGGCGCCGATGCGCGCGCGCGTCGCGCGGGCGAGGGTGACGAGTTTGGCGTCTTCGACGCTCAGGTCACTCATGGGCGGTCTCCAGCTCGTGGGCGGTGGTGGGGTCGGGCTCGACCCGGTGGATGAGCACGGTGCCGATCTTGTTCCGTCGACCGGCGGCGTCCTCCGCCACGAAGCGCAGGCCGTGGGCCTCGACGGTCGAGCCGGGGATCGGCACCCGGCCGAGGTGCTTGGCCATCAGGCCGCCGACGCTGTCGACGTCCTCCTCCTCGACGTCGAAGCCGAAGAGCTCGTCGAGGTCGTCCACCGGGTAGCGCGAAGAGACCCGCACCGTGCCCTCGGACAGGGTCTCCACCTCGATCTCGTCGTCGTCGTACTCGTCGGTGATCTCGCCGACGATCTCCTCGAGCAGGTCCTCGATCGTGATCAGGCCGGCCGTGCCGCCGTACTCGTCGACGACGACAGCGATGTGCTGGCGCCGAGCCTGCATCTCGCGCAGCAGCGCGTCGACCGGCTTGGACTCCGGCACCCAGTGGACCGGGCGCATGACCTCCTCGATGCGCTGGGTGAACTCCACCTCCGGCGCCTCGAAGTCGCGGCGCACGATGTCCTTGAGGTAGGCGAACCCCCGGATGTCGTCGAGGTTCTCGCCGATGACGGGCACCCGCGAGAAGCCGCTGCGCAGGAAGAGCGACAGCGTCTGACGCAGGTTCTTGTAGTGCTCGATGTAGACCACGTCGTTGCGCGGGACCATGACCTCACGGACCGAGGTGTCGCCGAGCTCGAACACCGAGTGGATCATCTTGCGCTCACCGGACTGGATGAGCGCCGATGCCTCGGCCATGTCGACCATCTCGCGCAGCTCGGTCTCCGAGGAGAACGGTCCCTCGCGGAAGCCGCGCCCGGGGGTGATCGCGTTGCCGATGAGGATCAGCAGCCGCGGCAGCGGCCCCAGCACGGTGGTGAAGACCCTCAACGCCCCGGCCGACAGCAGCGCGACGGCTTCGGAGTGCTGGCGACCGAGCGTGCGCGGCGCGACGCCGATCGCGACGAAGGAGACCAGCCCCATCACCGCCACGGTGGTCAGGACGCTGGCCAGCCAGGAGCCGTCGACCAGGTCGTCGATCTGGAGGGTGACCAGCACGATCGCCGAGATCTCGCACAGCAGGCGCAGCAGCAGCGCGGTGTTGAGGTAGCGCGGGGCGTCCTCCAGGATCCCCACGAGGGCGCGCGCGCCCGGGCGCTGCTCGGCGAGCAGCTCGGTGGCTCGCGCCTTGGAGAACGACGCCAGCGCCGCGTCGGCGGCCGTGAAGAGGCCGGCCAGGAGGACGAGGACCGCTGCTGTGACCAGCAGCCAGATATCGCCCGAGGTCACTGGTCCCGCCAGCGGCCGAGCAGCGTGTCCTGGAGACCGAACATCTCGGCGTGCTCCTCCGGCTCCGCGTGGTCGTAGCCGAGCAGATGCAAGATGCCGTGGACGGTCAGCAGCTCGATCTCGGCGTCGGTGCCGTGGCCGGCCTCGGCGCCCTGTCGCTCGGCGATGGCCGGGCACAGCATGAGGTCGCCGAGCACGCCCTCCTCGGGCTCCTCGGTGACCAGGCCGGGACGCAGCTCGTCCATGGGGAAGGCGAGCACGTCGGTCGGCCCCTCCTTGCCCATCCAGCGCTCGTTGAGCTCGGCGATCGTGTCCTCGTCGACGGCCTTGATGCACAGCTCTGCCAGCGGATGCACCCGCATCTGGTCCATGACGAACCGCGAGAGCTGCGCCAGCCGCTTGACGTCCAGGGTGTGGCCGGACTCGTTGAGGACCTCGATGCTCATCGGGGACCCGACTGGAGCCCGCCCTGGGCGTCGAACTCGTCGTAGGCGGCGACGATCTTGCCGACCAGGCGGTGGCGTACGACGTCGTGGCTGGTGAGCGTGTTGAACGAGATGTCCTCGACGTCGTCGAGGATGCCCTGGATCACCCGCAGGCCGGAGCGCATCCCACCGGGCAGGTCGGTCTGGGTGACGTCGCCGGTGACCACGACCTTGGACCCGAAGCCCAACCGGGTCAGGAACATCTTCATCTGCTCGGGCGTGGTGTTCTGCGCCTCGTCGAGGATGATGAAGGAGTCGTTGAGCGTGCGCCCCCGCATGAACGCCAGCGGCGCGACCTCGATCGTCCCGGAGGCGAGCAGCTTGGGGATCGTCTCGGGGTCGACCATGTCGTGCAGGGCGTCGTAGAGCGGCCGCAGGTAGGGGTCGATCTTCTCGCTGAGCGTGCCGGGCAGGTAGCCGAGGTTCTCGCCGGCCTCCACGGCGGGACGCGTCAGGATGATCCGGTTGACGTTCTTGGACTGCAGCGCCTGCACGGCCTTGGCCATCGCCAGGTAGGTCTTGCCGGTGCCGGCCGGGCCGATGCCGAAGGTGATCGTGTGCTTGTCGATGGCGTCGACGTAGCGCTTCTGGTTGAGCGTCTTCGGGCGGATCGAGCGGCCGCGGTTGCTGAGGATGTTGAGGCTCAGCACGTCGGCGGGGCGCTCCGTGGTCTCGGCGCGCAGCATCGACAGCGCTCGTTCCACGGTCTCGTTGGTCACGCCCTGGCCGGTGCGGATGATCGTCACCAGCTCGTCGAGCAGCCGCTCGGCCAGCGCGACCTCGCCGGGGTCGCCGATCATCGTGATCCGGTTGCCGCGGACGTGCACGTCGGCCGAGAAGGAGCGCTCGATCAGCGCGAGGTGCTCGTCCCCGGGGCCGAGCAGGCTGACCATGTTGATGCTGTTGGGGACGACGACGGTGTGGCGCGTCTGGGCGGCGTCCCTGGTCTGGTTCCGGTCGGTGCTGCTGTCAGTCATGGGTGCCCTGGGCGGGCGGCCTTTCGGTCGGGGGCGGAGCGACCTCCATGCTACGGGAGCGTGGTGCGTCGGCCCACCGGGTTGATCGACGTACCGTGGAGCCATGCAGGAGCCCGACGAGCTCGACGAGGACTGGGCTGACGGCTGGGCCGGGGACGACGACACCCCGCCGTACTGGTTCTCCGGGCAGCACCTGCCCCCGCACGCCCGGGCGATGGGGCTGACCCACCACGTCCCCGACGGCGCGCTGCTCGACTTCGCCGGCTCCCTGGACGCCAGCAAGCGGCGCCACCGCATCACCGCCTGGGCCCTGCTCGTGGTCTTCGGGCTGCCGGTCCTCTTCGCGCTGCTCCGCGTCGTCGACGCCGTGCTGCCGGGCTGAGGGCGCCGTGGAGCTCGAGTTCGACGGGCGGGTGTGGGAGTGGCGCGGGCCGGCGCCGTACCACTTCGTGAGCGTGCCCGAGGACGAGTGCGAGGAGATCGCGCTGACCGCGTCGGCCGTCACCTACGGCTGGGGCATGATCCCGGTCGCCGTGGCGATCGGCGAGACCCGCTGGACGACCTCGCTGTGGCCCAAGGACGGCGGCTACGTCGTACCCCTCAAGGACGCCGTCCGCCGCGCCGAGGCCATCACCCTGGACGACATCGTGTCCGTCCGCCTCACCATCGACGTCTGAGCGCCCCTCCCGCCGCTGACCCGTCAGAAACTTTCTGACGGGTCAGCGGGGATTCCGTGCAGTTGGTGACGGGTCACTCGTCGTCGAAGGCCACGGAGAGCATGCCGAGGCACATCTCGTCGGTGGTGCCCTCGCCCCAGACGACGTAGTGGTCCTCGCGCTGGGTCTCGAACGCCGGCAGCCGGTCGCGCAGCCACTGGACGTGGCGGCAGGTGACCTTGACCGTGTCGAAGGCGTCGAGGTGGACCGGCTCGATCGAGCGGGAGCCCTGGTCGTCGAAGTTCCACGGCCGGATGTCCATGACCGTGCGGGCGTCCGGGGTGCCGGGGTCGGTCTCGATGGTGATGCGGCGGCCGAGCAGGTGCATGTGGCCGGCCACGGCGTGGATGGTCATCCCGCGGCCCAGCGTGCGGGTGCACTCGGTGACCTCGGAGGGCACGACGTCGGTGCCACAGAGGAAGTGCAGGCCCTGCGCGAGGGCGCCGCCTGCGGAGCCGAAGCGGTCGCGGGCGTCGGCGAGCGCCGCGTCGCGGTCGCACAGCGGCGAGGCGTCGTGGCCGGGCCGGCACGGCATCTCGACGGGCGCCGGCAGCAGGAAGGTGTGCAGCGGCGTGATCCCCGGGTCGTGCGCGCGCACCCGGATCTGGGTGGAGCTCATGTCGGGGCTGGCGCCGGCCAGCAGGTTGTAGTGGACCTGCATGACGACCCGGGACCCGCGGGGCAGTTCGACGCCGTGGCCGCGTTTGACCATGGCCTCCTCGCCGCCCGGCGCCCAGGCGCCGAGCCAGGGGGCGTCCTCGGGGTTCTGGAACTCCCCGTCCAGGCCGGTCCCGCCGAAGCAGGTCCAGCCCAGGCCCTCGGTCTCGGCGTCCCTCTCCTCGGCCGCCGCGACCTGGTCGGGCGGCACGCGGAACAGGATCACGTGGTGCACCACGTCGGGGTTGCCGGGGACGACGTTGGTGCCGGTGAGGTAGCTGTCGCGGGCGAGCCGCGGGTCCAGCAGGAAGCAGCGGTAGTCGTCGGTGCCGGTGCCGGTCGGCGCGGACGGGGTGTAGGTCTCGGGCATCGTCATGGTGACCCGCCGCTCGCCGGCACGCAGCGGCTTGAGCTTCGCGGGGGCCGCCGGGGCATGGTGCGCCGGCGGCGGAGCGTCGCTGGCCGCCGTCGGCGCGGGCTCTCCGGCCACCTCGGGGGCCGGGTCGTCGGCGCCGGAGCAGGCCGACAGCACCAGCGCGAGCAGGCCCGCGGCGACCAGGCTCGTCCGCCGGTGGCTCATCCGGGTGGCCAGCTCATCGGCCGTCCGGCCAGCACGTGCAGGTGCGCGTGGAACACGCTCTGACCGGCACCGGCGCCGGTGTTGAACACCAGCCGGTAGTCGTCGTGGCCCTCCGCGGCCGCGACGGCTGCCGCCGTACGCACCAGCTCGGCGGAGGCCTCGGGGTCGCCGGCGGCGAGCTCGGCGGCGTTGGCGTAGTGGTCGCGCGGCACCACCAGCACATGGGTGGGCGCCTGGCCGTTGATGTCGCGGAACGCGACCGTGCGCTCGGTCGCGTGCACGATCTCGGCGGGGATCTCCCCTGCGACGATCTTGCAGAACAGGCAGTCGTCCACGACCCGCCACCTCTCTCCGGCTTCTGGGTCCCATGCTCGCACGGAAGGTGCCCCTGCAGGTGGGGGAACCGGACCCAGCCCGGGCGAGGTTTCCGCCGGAGACCGACACGCGCCCGATCATCGTGTAATCACCGGCCGTCGCCGACAGGATGGACGCATGACTGCACCTCGGAGCCGTTTCCTCGCTCTCTCGCTCGCCGGCCTGGTCGGCAGCATCGTCCTCGCCGGCTGCGGCGACGATCCCGAGCCCACCGCCAGCGACCCGGGCGGGTCGGACAGCTCCAGTGCGGCCGGCTCGCCGACGCCGGAGCCGAGCACGGAGCCGAGCACGGAGCCCGAGCCGTCCGAGACCGAGTCCAGCTCGACCGAGACCGTCACCGTGCCGGTGTACTTCAGCGGCGACACCCCGCAGGGCCCGAGACTCTTCCGGGAGTTCCGCAAGGTCGCGGCCAACAACCCGCTGGCCGAGGCGGCCGCGCTGATGACGGCAGGCGACGCGCAGGACCCCGACTACGGCACCCTCTTCCCGGCGGGCGGCTTCGCCTCCGTCTCCTACGGCGACGGCGGCTTCGTCGTCGAGCTCGCCGACGACACCTACACCACGGCCCCCGGCGGCATGACTCAGCAGGCGGCCCGGCTCGCCGCCCAGCAGCTGATCTACACGCTGCAGGGCGTGCAGCAGAAGCGCGACCCCGTGACCGTCGAGCTCGACGGCCGGCCCACGACGCTCTTCGGCATCGACACCGCCGGCGGTCTCACCGAGGCCCCGCAGATCGACGTACTGGGCCTGGTCAGCGTCACCTCCCCCGAGGAGGGCGCCACCGTGAGCGGGAAGTTCACCGCGAGCGGCGTGGCCAGCTCCTTCGAGGCCACCGTGCCCTGGCGGATCCGGCAGGGCGAGAAGGTCGTGCTCGAGGGCTTCGCCACCGCCGAGGGCTGGATGGACAAGCTCTACCCGTGGCAGAGCGAGGTCGACGTCTCCGGGCTGGCGCCGGGTGAGTACACGTTCGAGGCGAGCACCGACGACCCCTCGGGCGGCGAGGGCTCCGGTCCCACCGTCGACACGAAGACCATCACGGTGAAGTGAGGCCGGGCGCTGGGCCGGGCTGGGGGTCCGCACCTTCCACGTCCGGCACTTCGCCCGGTCAGCCGGGTATCCATCCCCAGCGCGGCGTACGCGCCAGCAGCGCAGCGCAAGCGGCGACGCCGGCGGTGGAGGTGCGGAGGACCTCGGCGCCGAGGCGGACGCTGACGGCTCCGGCCTGGACGAAGGCGGCGACCTCGTCGTCACTGAGGCCGCCCTCGGGGCCGACGACGACCAGCACCGTGCCGGAGGTCGGGACCTCCAGTCCGGCGAGGGGGACGGCCGCCTCCTCGTGAAGCACGACGGCCAGGTCGACCTCGGCCACGAGCGCCACGACGTCGGCGGTGGTGGCCAGCTCCGACACCACGGGGTGCCAGGCGCGGCGGGACTGCTTGGCCGCCTCGCGCGCCGTGGCTCGCCAGCGGGACAGGGACTTGGCGGCGCGCTCGCCCTTCCAGATCGCGACGCTGCGCGAGGCCGCCCAGGGGACGACGCGGTCGACGCCGACCTCGGTCAGGACCTCGACCGCCAGCTCGCCGCGATCGCCCTTCGGCAGCGCCTGGACCACCACGAGCGAGGGGCTGGGCTCCGGCAGGTCCTGGACCGTCTCCGCCGTCACCGACAGCAGCCGCTTGCCGGTCTCGGCCACGCTCCCGGCCACCGAGCGGCCCCGGCCGTCGGTGACGACGACCCGCTCCCCCACCCGGGTACGGCGCACGGCGACGGCGTGGTGCGCCTCGTCGCCCACGACGGTGACCGTGGCACCGGCCGTCACCCCGTCCAGGGACGGGACCAGGTGGACCGGCAGCGACATGTCAGTGGATGAAGGCGTCGCGCAGCCGGCCGAAGACCGACCGCTGGGCCTCCGCGGGCACCTGACCGGTCGGCGACTCCTCGCCGCGGATCGCGGCGAGCTCGCGCAGCAGCTCCTCCTGGCGGGCGTCGAGGCGCTGCGGAGTCTCCACCAGGACCGTCACGACCAGGTCGCCCCGTCCGCCCCGTAGGCCCGGGACGCCACGCGCGCGCAGCACCTGCTGGGTGCCCGACTGCGTGCCGGCGCCGATCTCGAGGTCGAAGGAGGTCTCCACGCCGGAGTCGGCGCCCTGCTCGAGGTCGGCCTCCAGGGTCGGCAGGGTCAGCGAGGTGCCGAGCGCGGCGGCGGTCATGGGCACCGAGACCGTGCAGTGCAGGTCGTTGCCGTGGCGGGTGAAGGTCTCGTGCTCGGCGACGTGGATCTCGACGTACAGGTCGCCGGCAGGTCCACCGCCGGGGCCGACCTCCCCCTGCTCGCTGAGCTGGACCCGGGTGCCGTTGTCGACCCCCGCGGGGATCTTGACGGTCAGGGTGCGCCGCGAGCGGACCCGGCCGTCGCCGGAGCAGGAGCGGCACGGGTCGGAGATGATCTGGCCGAAGCCGCGGCACGCCGCGCAGGGCCGCAGCGTGCGGATCTCGCCCAGGAACGAGCGCTGCACGTGGGCCACCTCACCGGCGCCCCGGCAGGTCTCGCAGGTCACGGGGTGCGAGCCCGGAGCGGCGCCCTCGCCGTGGCAGGCGTCGCACAGCACCGCGGTGTCGACCTTGAGCTCGCGGGTGACGCCGAACGCCGCCTCGGCCAGCGTGACCTCCAGCCGGATCAGGGCGTCCTGGCCGCGGCGCACGCGCGAGCGGGGACCGCGCCCCTGCCCGGCCCCGGGCTGGCCGCCGAAGAAGGCGTCCATGATGTCGGTGAACGAGAACCCCGCCCCCTGCCCGAAGCCGGCCTGCCCGCCGCCGAAGGGGTCGCCGCCGCGGTCGTAGGCCGACCGCTTCTGGGCGTCCGAGAGCAGCTCGTAGGCCAGCGAGATCTCCTTGAAGCGCTCCTGGGCCTCCGGGTCGGGGTTGACGTCGGGGTGGTACTGCCGCGCGAGGCGCCGGTAGGCCTTCTTGATGGCGTCGCCGTCCGCGTCACGGGCGACACCGAGAAGCTCGTACAGGTCCTTGCTCAACGTGGTGATCCTTAATCTGGTGCTGGGATGGTAGGGAGCGGCGTGCGCTCAGTCCTCGTCGAGGATGCGTGAGACGTAGCGGGCGACGGCCCGGACGGCGGTCATCGTGCCGGGGTAGTCCATGCGGGTGGGACCGACCACGCCGAGCGTGGCGAGGGCGTCGTCGGCCGGGCCGTAGCCGGTGGCGACGACGCTCGTGGAGGCGAGCTGCTCGAAGGGGCCCTCCGCGCCGATGCGGACGGTCACCATGCCGCCGCTGGTGGCCTCACCGAGCAGCTTGAGCAGCACGACATGCTCCTCGAGCGCCTCGAGCAGCGGCCGGACTGCGGAGTCGAAGCTGTCGCCGTAGCGGGCGAGGTTGGCGGTGCCGCCGACGGCGATCCGCTCGTCGGAGCGGTGGTCGCTCATGGCCTCCGCGAGGGCCTCGGTGACCGGACCGACGTACCCGGCGAGGTCGGGGGTGGGCGGCTCGGCGGCCAGGGCCCGCAGTGCCGTGACGGCGTCGGCGATGATCTCGCCGGAGGCGGCGGCATTGACGCGCTTACGGAGGTCGGCCAGCACCTCGTCGCTCAGGTCGGCGCCCAGCTCGACGAGCCGTTGCTCGACCCGCCCGGTGCTGAGGATGAGTACGGCGAGCAGTCGCCGCGGGGCGAGCGCCACCAGCTCGACATGGCGCACTGTCGAGCGGGAGAGCGTGGGGTACTGGACGACCGCCACCTGTCGGGTCAGCTGCGAGAGCACCCGCACCGAGCGCTGGACGACGTCGTCGAGGTCGACCGCCCCGTCGAGGAAGGTGGAGACCGCGCGTCGCTCCGCTGCGCTCATCGGCTTGACCGTCGTCAGCCGGTCGACGAACAGCCGGTAGCCCTTGTCCGTGGGCACGCGGCCGGCACTGGTGTGCGGCTGAGTGATGTAGCCCTCGTCCTCCAGCACGGCCATGTCGTTGCGGACCGTGGCCGGCGAGACGCCGAGGCCGTGCCGCTCCACGAGCGCCTTGGAGCCGACCGGCTCCTCGGTGGCGACGTAGTCCTCGACGATCGCGCGGAGCACGGCCAACCTGCGCTCTTCCTGCATGTCGCCTCCCCACCCGTCTGGCACTCCGTTGATCCGAGTGCCAATCCTACCCATCCGGGGAACTGCGGACACATTCCGTTGAGTGGACCGGGGGTGCCGCCGGCCGGGAAAGTTGCTTAGGGTTGCCTTACCTCACTTCAGGAGCGCGCAATGACCATGGACACATCGCACCTCGCCGCCCTCGACCAGCCCGCCCGCCTGGCCGCCGCCGCCCGCAGCGTCCTCGCCTGCCCGTCGGCGGTGAGCCTCGTCGTCGACGGCGTCCAGGATCCGGTGGCGGGCACCACCGACCTCGGCATGCAGGACCTGGACGGCACCCCGGCGTTCTCCGTCGTCCCCGGCACCGTGCTCTCCCAGGCCGCCCGGCGTGGCTCCAGCGCCCTGCTCACCGTCGAGAGCGGCCTCGGCCCCCTCGGGTCCGCCGACCGCGATGCGACGCTCACGCTCACGGGCACGCTGCACAACCACGGCCGCGAGGACTGCGACTGCTGCGGCGAGGTCCGCGACGTCGTCACCCTGTCGGTCGGCTCCGCGCTGCTGGTCAGGGCCGGGCGCCAGTCCGAGGAGCGGTTCCGGGTATCGCTGCCCGACTTCCGCTCCTCCGCCCACCGGCTCAACCGCGGCTACCTCCAGCGCTGCGTGGAGCACGCCAACCGGTGCCACCAGCAGGAGCTGAGACGCGCCGTCGCCGGCACCAGTGGCACCCCCCTGTCCCAGGTCGTCGGCGTCTCGCTCTCCGACCTGCGCCCCGACGGCGTCGGCGTCCACTGGGTCGACCCCGACGGCGCGCACACCCGCACGCTGTCCTTCTCCCGCGCCGCGACCACGACCGAGGAGCTGGGCGACCTGCTGCGCGAGGAGCTGCGCGCCTAGGGTGGCGGCGTGCCCTTTCTCGAGGTAGCCGACCGCGTCTGGGTCGCCCGCTACGACTGGTTCGACGTCAACGTCACGCTCGTACGCGGCTCGGGGGGCCTGCTGCTCGTCGACACCCACGCGTCGACCCGGGCCGCCGCGGGCGTCGTCGACGACGTCCGGGCGCTCGGGGTGGGCGAGGTCACGGGGGTGATCAACACCCACGAGCACTTCGACCACACCTTCGGAAACCACGAGGTCCGCCGCGCGTACGGCGCCGTCCCGATCCACGCCCACGAGACAGCCGCGGAGCGGACCATCCTGGCCGGCGAGCGCGCCCAGGACCGCTACCGTGAGGACCTCGACGACCCGCATCGCGACGAGGTCCTGGCCACCGAGATCGTGCCGGCCGACCACACCTTCTCCTCCGCGGTGGTGCTCGACCTCGGCGACCGGGTGGTCGAGCTCGTCCATCCCGGCCGCGGCCACACCGCGGGCGACCTGGTGGTGCGGGTGCCGGACTGCGACGTCCTCCTCGCCGGCGACCTCGTCGAGGAGTCGGCCCCGCCCGCGTACGGCGACGACTGCTACCCGCTCGAGTGGCCCTGGACCCTCGACATCCTGCTCGGCCTGACCACCTCGGCGAGCGTGGTCGTGCCCGGCCACGGCGCCGTGGTGGACCGGGAGTTCCTGGAGGTCCAGCGCAACCAGGTCGGCCTGGTCGCCCAGAGCATCCGCGACCTGGCCGGGCGCGGAGTCCGTGCCGAGGACGCACTGGAGGCGGCCGAGGAGTGGCCCTTCCCCCGCGCCGCGCTCACGCTCGCCGTACGCCGGGGATATGCCCAGCTGACCCGGGGCGAACGGCGTTTGCCGCTCGCGTGACGCGGGTTACGTTCGGAGCATGAGCCACTCCGAGAACGAACCCGACGACGGGCCCCAGCCCGGCGTCTCCGACGACAAGCTCCCCGAGGACCTGCAGCCCGGCGAGGACAACCCGCTCGCCGAGGGCCTCGGCGACAACGAGACCGTCGACGACCTGCTCGACGGCGGCAAGGACGCCGAGCAGCTCGACGAGACCGGCTCCTCGCAGTCGGACACGTCACAGGACGACTGACACCGGCGCGGCACCCAGCCGCGGGCGGGCCATCCCCTCTAGCGTCGGAGGGTGAGCGACCGATACGGCACCGACGTCCTGTCCGGCGACTGGCGCAAGCCGAAGCGCGGGCGCGCTGTCGAGGCACCCGCCGACCTCGGCACGGTGGTCGAGGAGGTCACCACCGACTGGGTCGGCGAGATCGTGGCGGTCGACCGGGACCTGCACACCCTCACCCTGGAGGACCGGCGCGGCCGGCGGCGTACCTTCCCGCTCGGCCCCGGCTTCCTGCTGGAGGGCAAGCCGGTGATCCTCACGGCCCCCGTACGCCTCAGCGCCCCGGCGGCCCCCACCCGCACCGCCTCCGGCTCCATCGCGGTCCACGGCGCCAAGGCCCGGGTGGCGCGCGCCAGCCGGATCTTCGTCGAGGGCCGCCACGACGCCGAGCTCGTCGAGAAGGTCTGGGGCGACGACCTGCGCCTGGAGGGCGTGGTCGTCGAGTACCTTGAGGGCGTCGACGACCTGGTCTCGCACCTGCGCGCCTTCGGACCGGGCCCCGAGCGCCGCGTGGGCGTGCTCGTCGACCACCTGGTCCCCGGCTCCAAGGAGAGCCGGATCGCCGCGGAGGTCGCCGCCTCCCCCGTCGGCCGGCACGTCCTGGTGGTGGGCCACCCCTTCGTCGACGTGTGGCAGGCCGTCAAGCCCGACCGCATCGGCGTGGCCGCCTGGCCGGTGATCCCGCGCGACGTCGAGTGGAAGAAGGGCGTGTGCCGCCACTTCGGCTGGCCGGCCGCCGAGCAGGCCGACATCGCCCGCGCCTGGAAGCACATCCTGTCGCGGGTGCACTCCTACGACGACCTGGAGCCCGCCCTCCTCGGCCGCGTCGAGGAGCTCATCGACTTCGTCGCCAGCTCCGACTGAGCCCGCGAAGGCGGAGCTGACCGGCGGCGAAGGGACGGGGCCTCAGCGCAGCATCAGCCCGTTGGCGTCCTTGCTGTCCTGGACGAGCATCAGGATGCCGTCGATGACCGGCCACAGGCAGCCGATGCCGCACGTGATGATCGAGACCACGAGCTGGGCGATTCCGACGCCGTTGTCGCCGATGTAGAAGCGGCCGACGCCGAACGGCACCAGGATCTGCAGGAGTCCGGCGACGAGCTTCTGCTTGTCGGAGTAGGGGATCCCGGTGCCCGGGTGCACGCCGTACGGCGCCCCCGGCACCCCCATCGGGGCCATGGGATAGCCGGGGTACGGCGGCTGCTGTCCGTAGGGCGGCTGCTGCGGCTGCCCGTACGGCGGAGGCGGCGGCGTGCCCTCAGGGCCACGGCCCTGCGGCCGGTTCGGGTCGTAGGGGTCGTACGGGTTCGCGGGGCCCTGAGTCATGCGGCCACCCTAGGGCAGCAGGTCGCGGACGACGGCGTCCGCCAGCAACCGGCCGCGCCGGGTGAGCACGAGCCGGCCGACGCCGGGCTCGAGCAGCCCGTCGGCCACCAGGCGCGGCACGGCCACCCGCCCCGGCCCGTCCAGCACGCCGGGGTCCAGGCCGTCGCGCAGCCGCAGCTCGAGCAGGACCCGCTCCACGCGCCTGCTCTCGTCGTCGAGCACCTCGCGCGCGTGCGCCGGGCTCAGCCCCGAGGCCAGCCGGTCGGCGTACGCCACGGGGTGCTTGACGTTCCACCAGCGCACGCCGCCGACGTGCGAGTGGGCGCCCGGACCGACGCCCCACCACTCACCGTCGGTCCAGTAGCCGAGGTTGTGCCGGCAGCGCGCGGCGTCGTCGCGGGCCCAGTTGGACACCTCGTACCAGCCGAGCCCCGCCGCGGTCAGCCGGTCGTCGGCCAGGTCGTACTTGTCGGCGAGGTCGTCCTCGTCGGGCATCGGCAGCTCGCCGCGGCGCACCCGGCGGGCCAGGGCCGTGCCGTCCTCGACGATGAGCGAGTACGCCGACACGTGGTCGGGCTCGCACGCCAGCGCCTCGTCGAGGCTGCGCCGCCAGTCGGCCAGCGACTCCCCCGGCGTGCCGTAGATGAGGTCCAGGCTGACCTGCTCGAAGCCGGCGGCGCGCGCCCACGCCACGACGTCCGGCACCCGCGCCGGGTCGTGGGTGCGGTCGAGGACGGCCAGGACGTGGGGCACGGCCGACTGCATGCCGAACGAGATCCGGGTGAAGCCGCGCTCGCGCAGCTCGGCCAGCGACTCCGCGGTGACGCTGTCGGGGTTGGCCTCGGTGGTCACCTCGGCGCCGGGCGCCAGGCCGAACTCCTCGTCGATCGCGTCCAGCACCGCGCCGAGGTCAGCGGGGCGGAGCAGCGTCGGGGTGCCGCCGCCCACGAAGACGGTGTCGACCGGCGCGTCCGCGGCGCCGAGGATGCGGCGGGCCTGCCGTACCTCCGCCACCGCCGAGGTGGCGTACGTCGCCCGGGAGGCGCCGGGCCCCAGCTCGTCGGCGGTGTAGGTGTTGAAGTCGCAGTAGCCGCATCGGACCCGGCAGAACGGCACGTGCACGTAGAAGCCGAACGGATGCTCGCCCAGGCCGCTCAGCGCCTCCTGCGGCAGGGCGCCGTCCGGCGGCACCGGGTCACCGGGAGGAAGGGCGGACGGCACCGGGCCATCTTCCCACCCGGGCGGTGACCCGGTGCCGGCCGGATCAGCTGTAGAACGATGCGATGCGCTCGGAGTTGTGGTCTTCGACCACGTTGCGCTTGACCTTCAGCGACGGGGTCAGCTCGCCGGACTCGATGCTCAGGTCGTGGTCGAGGATCTCCCACTTCTTGACGGTCTCCCAGCGGTTGAGGCGGCTGTTGAGCTCCTCCACGTAGCCGGCCACCATCTCGTGCGCCTTCTCCGAGGACACGACCTCCGAGTACGGCTTGCCGGCCAGGCCGTTCTCGGCGGCCCAGCCCTCCATGGCGTCGGGGTCGAGGGTGACCAGGGCGACGACGTAGTTGCGGTCGTTGCCGAAGACCATGAACTGGCTGACGTAGGGGCAGATCGCCTTGAACTTCGACTCGATGGCCGACGGGGCGATGTACTTGCCTCCGGAGGTCTTGAAGAGGTCCTTGATCCGGCCGGTGATCGTGAGGAAGCCGTCCTCGTCGAGGCTGCCCTTGTCGCCGGTGCGGAGCCAGCCGTCCTCGGTGAGCGTGCCCGCGGTCTCCTGCGGCAGGTTGTGGTAGCCGTCCATGACGTGCGGGCCGCGGAGCAGCACCTCGTCGCCCTCGCCGATGCGCACCTCGCTGCCGGGCAGCGCGCGACCGACGGTGCCGATCTTGTTGTCGTCGGGGTGGTTGACCGTCGCGCCGGCGGAGTTCTCGGTCATGCCGTAGCCCTCGAGGATGACGATGCCGGCGGCGTTGAACCACTCGGCGATCTCCTGGTTGAGGGCTGCGGAGCCGGAGATGAAGAACCGCACGCGGCCTCCGAACCGCTCGCGCACCTTGCTGAAGACGACCTTGTCGAACAGCCCGTGCTGGAGCCGGAGCACCGGCGGGACGGACTTGCCCTCGCGCACGAGCCGGTCGCGCTTGAGCCCGGCCTCGAACGCCTTGTGGAAGATCTTCTCCTTGATGCCGCCCTCGGCCGCCTGCATCGTCTGGATCCGGCTGTAGGCCTTCTCGAAGATGCGCGGGGCCGCCCCCATGAACGTCGGCTTCACGATGCCGCAGTTCTCGACGATCTTGTCCACGCGGCCGTCGATGGCCGAGGCGAACCCGCACGCGAGCTGGGCCGACAGCAGCACCTTGCCGAACGAGTGCGCCATCGGCAGCCACAGGAACTGCAGGTCGGACTCGTCGAGGATGTGCTGGACCTTGATCGCGCACCCCTCGTAGACCCACGACTCGTGCTTGAGCCGCACCCCCTTGGGCCGGCCGGTCGTGCCGGAGGTGTAGATGAGGGTCGCGAGCTGGCCGGGGGCGATGCTCTTGGCGGTCGTCTCAATCGCGTCGGGGTGCTCGGCGAGGTAGGCGTCGCCCAGTTGGGCGAGCGCGTCCATCGTGATGACCCAGTCGCCGTCGGCCGTGCCGTCGAAGGTCACGACCTTGCCGAGGTGGGGCAGCTCGTTCTTGTGCGCCGTCAGCTTGGCCAGCTGCTCGTCGTCCTCCGCGAAGACCACGCGGCACTCGGCGTCGCCGAGGATGTAGGCGGTGTCCTCGTCGTTGGTGGTCGGGTAGACGGTGGTCGTCGCGCCGGCGGCACACATCACCGCCAGGTCGGCCAGGATCCACTCGTAGCGGGTGTTGGCCGCGATGCCGACGCGCTGCTCCGGCTCGAGGCCCAGCGAGAGCAGCCCGGCCGCGAGCCGGCGTACGAGCTCGCCGGACTCCTTCCAGGTGACCGACTTCCACTCCTCGCCCACGGGGTAGCGGAAGGCCTCGGCGTCGGGGCTGGCGGATACTCGGTCGAGGAACTGCACCGCCACGTTCTGAGGAAGGTTGTCGACGAAGGTCGTGTCGTGGTTGACGGGCATGCCACTCCTGGGTGAAGCCGAGACGGGTAGGTTTCGGAGTAACCTAGATCACTTTCACTACCGACTGGTAGCGGGTCTCGGCCGCGTCGCTGGAATCTGTCGGTCTCGGGCCTGCGTGGTCGCGGCTACTGCTCCGGATCACCCTCTCGTATGGGCGACGTAGGCGTCGGCCTTGCGCCGAGCGTGGTCCACCAGCCCGTCGACCCGCAGCAGCTCCGGCAGCAGCGTCGCGTCGGTGTAGAGCGCGCGGAACATGGTCGAGACCGTCACCCCGTGCGCGGGCTCGTGGACGACGGTGACCGGGTCGCCGGCCTGCGCGACGCCGGGCACCACGACGCGCAGGTAGGGCCCGGGGCGGCCGACGGCCGCGAAGCGCCGGACCCAGGCAGTGTTGTCATAGCCCGAGCGGCCCATCCACGTCTTGAAGTCGTTGCAGGGGTTGCGGACCGTGGTGACCTCGAGGACCGCCTCGCCGACGCGCCAGCGCTCGCCGATCTGAGCATCGTTGACGTCGATGCCCACCGTGGTGAGGTTCTCCCCGAACTGCCCGTCGCGGATCTCCTGGCCGAGCTCGGCGGCCCACAGGTCGAGGTCCTCGCGGGCGAACGCGTAGACCGCCTTCTCCAGTCCGCCGTGGTGCCGCGTGTCCGAGACCTGGTCCCCGGCCGGGCCGTAGCGGCCGATCTCGACCGGGCCGGCGACGGGCTGCTTGTCGATCGAGGTCCGCCCGATCCCCGCCCAGGCGGCCTCCCGGGGCCGACCGACGTTCAGGGAGCGGAGCAGAGCCATGCCCCCATTGTCCCCTCCACGAGACTGCTCGCCACCGCTCGGGCGGGTGAACGCTCTTACTGGGTGTGTCCCTATTGGCGATATCAGTGACCGGATCCGCCGATGAGCGGTTGTTGGTCAGACGTGCCGGGTGGGCAGAAGCGGGTCGAGTGCGTAGATGAGTGAGGTGACGTAGGTGGGCGGGGTGTGGCTGTCGGTAGCGCTCTCCAGTTCGCCGACTTCGAGCCCGACTACTTCGGATTCAGCCAGCACCTCAGCGGTGGCGCGGAGGTCAGCAAGGGTCATGCCGTCTGCGACGAGGTAGTCGGTGGGAACGGTTCCGGCGTCGAGGACGTCGCAGTCGATGTGTACGTAGACGGGTCGCCCGGCGACGATGCGGCGTAGGTCCTCGGCCATGGAGGGTCCGACCTTGACCAGGGGCACAGTTCCGGCGTCGATGAGAGCCTGTTCGGCGGGGTCAAGGTCGCGCGCTCCGACCAGCACCGCGTTGTCGGCGTTGAGGCCGCTTCCAAGTCCGGAGTCCCAGTACCCGAGCGGGCCGCTGTAGGCGAGTCCACCGAGGTAGCCGGTTGTGGTGTTGTCCGGGGTGTTGAGGTCGGCGTGCGCGTCGAACCAGACCACGACGGCGTCGGGGCGGTGCTTGGCCACGACGGGCAGCGTGGCGAGCGCGACCGCGCAGCGGCTGGAGGCTGTGATGGGGGTGAGTCCGGCTTGGAACGCTTGGTCCAGTGTGGTGGCCATTGCCTTGAGCGTGGGTGTGGCGGCTGCGAGCTCTTCCTGCCAACCGACCGACAGCGCACGTTCAGGCTCGCCCACGACCGTTGCTTCCAACCCAAGGCGGTTCGAGAAGGCGTTGGCGAGTTCGCGGGACCCGACCATGGCGAGGTCGTTGTGGTCTCCTGCGCGTCCGGCGAAGTGGGTGACTGCGACCTGTGGCTGGCTAGTGGGGGTAGTTGCTGAGGACTTGGCGCGGGGCGGCATGACGGTGAGGACTCCTTTGCGAGCTTTGTGTCTTGCTGGCACCGTCGACGCTAGAAGTGGGCGATGTGGGACCGCAACCGCCAGCCTGTCCACATTGTGCTCGGCGTCACCGCAGTCTGTCGTGGCGGAGTAAGCTGATTGCGTGCTTGATGACTTGGACCACCGCCTGATCGCGCGTTTGCGTGCGAACAGCCGGACGCCGGTGGCAGTCCTGTCGCGGGAACTGGGCGTCAACCGCTCCACCGTCACACATCGCATCGACCGGCTCGTCGACTCCGGCGTCATCGAGGGCTTCACGCTGCGCCTAAGCAACGACGTGGACCGAGACGCCGTCCGAGGCGTCACCACAGTCGTCACCGCGCCCAACGAGGGACAGAACGTGATCCGTGAGATCCGTGGCTACCCAGAGGTCGAGCGGCTCCACTCGACTACCGGCGCGTGGGACCTCGTAGTGCAACTCCGCTGCCGCAGCCTCTCCGAGTTCGACCTCGTTCTCGAACGCATCCGCACCCTCCCCGGCGTCCGAGACACCCAGACCAGCCTGCTCTTCAACTCCCTCACAACGGCTTAAAGGGCACAGCCGGAGGAGCGCGGCATGGCTGGCGTCCTGCTGCCCTCCGGTCACCGAATACAGAGTCTCGGGCACGCCCAACGAGTCTCTAACGTCCGGATCTGCCGCGATGAGTGCGGTCCTCATGAGCGCTCAGGCAGCGAGGTCAACTGGCAGCGAGGTCAACTGGCAGCCGGCGTGCTCGTTCTCGGGAGAGCTGGCGCAGTGTCGTGGCGATGCAGGCCACCTGGAGCCAGCATGTCGCCGAGGTAGTCGTATTCTCGAACGACTTCGCCAACCGGCGGGAGCGCCCCAGGCGCCCGTGGGCAACCTCAACGCGCCAGGCGTGCCGAATGGGGCGGAAGACCGGCTGTCGTCCCACCCGACCCGGCGGACCTCGAGATCGTGCTGCCGACCGAGGTCCCGCGCGGCGGCCGCAGTGACCCCGCGGTCCACCAAGACGAGCTCGAGCCGGCCGGCGACGCCCTGCTGGGTCAGGTGCTCCAACACAGGTCGCTGGCCCGGTTCTCGTGGGCGAGGCGGGAACCACTAGCGCGGCCGCCGGAAGGTCGGTGATGTCGACGGCCACGACACGCTTGGCTCCCTTGGTGCGGCCATAGGGGCCGCCTCGGTCGTGGAACGTGAACCCGCCGTTCGAGGCACCGCGGGCTAGGTGGGTGTCGATGACGACCATCGAGGGCGTCTGCTCCGCCCTGACAGAGCCCCGCGGGGTGGTGGGCTTTGAGGTGATCCTCAGTGCCTACACGTCGCTGCTCTCGATGGCGGCGACGGAGTCAGTATCGCTGGTGTCGTAGAGCTTGGCCATAGACCCCTCGGACAGGTAGCGGCGGTCGCCGGCGATCCACTCGTCGTGCATGTCGATCAGCACCGCCCCGACAAGGCGGATGACCGCGGCGGCGTTGGGGAAGATGCCCACGACCCGGGAGCGGCGCTTGATCTCCTTGTTGACCCGCTCGAGGGGGTTGGTGGACCAGATCTTGCGCCAGTGCTCGCGCGGGAACGCAGTGAACGCGAGCACCTCGGCCTTCGCGTCGTCCATCAGGGGCCCGAGCTTGGGAAACCGGGCGGCGAGCTCGTCGCGGGTCTTGTCCCACGCCGCGTGGACGTCCTCGGCGGTGGGTTGGGCAAAGATCATCCGGAACGCAGTCGCCACCAGCTCGGCCTGGCCCTTGGGCACGTGCGCGAGCAGGTTGCGGGCGAAGTGGACCCGACACCTCTGGTGCGCGACACCCTGGAAGGCCCGCTTCAACGCCTTGACCAGGCCGGAGTGCTGGTCCCTGATCACCAGCCGCACCCCGGCCAGGCCGCGTTGCTTGAGGCTGAGCAGGAAGCTGCGCCAGAAGATCTCGTCCTCGCTGTCACCGACGTCCAGGCCGAGGATCTCTCGCTCGCCGGTCGCGGTGACGCCAGTGGCGACGATGACGGCCATCGACACGACCTGGCCGCCCTTGCCCGGGGCGTTGCGGACGTGGAGGTAGGTCGCATCCAGGTAGATGTAGGGGAACTCGACGTGATCCAGAGTCCGGGTGCGGAACGCGCCGACGGTCTCGTCCAGGCCGGCGCAGATCCGCGAGACCTCGGACTTGCTGATCCCGGCCCCGCCCATCGCTTCGACCAGGTCGTCGACGCTGCGGGTGCTGATGCCGTGGACGTAGGCCTCCATCACCACCGCGTACAACGCTTGGTCGATGCGGCGGCGGGGCTCGAGGATGATCGGGAAGAACGACCCCTTGCGCAGCTTCGGGATCCGCAGCTCGACGTCGCCGGCCTTGGTGGTCAGCATCCGCGGCCGGTGGCCGTTGCGCTCAGTGACGCGGCCATCGGTGCGCTCATACGGTGCGGCACCGATCCGTTCGGCGGCTTCGAGCTCAATCAACTCCTGAAGCGCGACCCGGACCGAGTCGCGGACCAGATCGGCGCCATCACCGGCACGGAACGCCTCGAGGAGTTCGGACAGGGCAGACTGTGGCAAGGCCATCGGTGGCTCTCCTTCAATGTGTCTCTTGGTCGATACACACCGAAGATCCCGCCGATGGCCGTCTACGTCTTCACGCCTCGCCGCCAGCCCTCAAACCCCACCACTCCCCGGGACTCTCCTTCCGCCCTTCCGTCATGTCGGCGCGCGGCGGCGTGCAGCACCGTCAGGGCCTGCGCCCGGGTGCCGTTGCGTGACTATCGGCGGAGCTGGGACCAGACACGGGTCCAGGGTCCGAACGACTCCGGTAGGTAGCGCCACTGGCAACCGGTCTGAGCGATGGACAGCATCGCGTCCAGCACGCTCCGCAGGTCATCGGCGTGCCTGCGGCCCCGCTTACCCGGCGCGTTGAAGACATGCTCAAGCAGGTCCCACTGCTCATCGGTCAGGTCACTGGGGTACGGCATGCGCCGCACGGTGCCTGTGCAGCCCGCCAAGCCAATAGGGACACACCCAGTTAGTCCTGCACGGCCTTGGCGATGGCCACGCAGGCGGTCAGCCAGGCGCGGTCAGGGGCCTCGGGTCGCTCCTCCAACGCCCACAGCACCTGGTGCAGCGTCCGTACGACGACCCAGTCGCGGGCGCGATCCTCGTCGAGCTCCGCGGCGTCGACCGTGGCGTGGAAGCGGCGCCGCACTCCCTCGCGGACCCCGCCTGCGAGCTCGTCGAAGCGGTTCCACAGCAGGGGCGCCACCTCGTAGTGCGGGTCGCCGCTCACCGGCTTGGGGTCGATCACCAGCCACGGCTCGCGGTCGGCGGCGAGCACGTTGCCGTAGTGCAGGTCCCCGTGGATCACGGTGCCGTCGCTGGCGGGGTCCGCGACGAAGGCGCGACCGAGCGACACCGCCTGCCCCACCAGCCGGTGCGGCACCGGAGCGTCGCGGGGCAGGGTGGCGAGGCGCTCGGTCCAGCGACCGACGTACGACGTGAGGGTGCGCAGCTGCGGCGGCGCGGGGATGTGGAGCCGTCGGTAGAGGCCCCCGACCACCTCGCAGGCCTCGACGTCCCAGACGTCGGTGAGGTCGCTGGGGTGCAACCGCTCCAGCAGCAGCGCGAAGCGGCGGGGGTCGGCCCGCAGCAGGCGGACCGCCCCCTCCCCGTGCCAGTGCTGGAGCACCAGCGCCTCGTGCTCGGCCTCCTCGTGGGGCCAGCCCACCTTGAGCACGGCCGGCGCTCCCGCGAACGTCCGCACCGGCAGCACGAGCGCGCACCGACCGTGAGCGGGCTCCCCGTCGGGTGACAGTGACCACTCGTCGAGGAGGTCGCCGACCAGACGCGGCAGCGCCTCGACAAAGCCGGCCCACGACGGGCTCAGCCGGGCCCGCGCGGCCAGGGCCGCGGGCACCTCCACCGTCACCATGCTCCCGATCGTGCCATCCGGCCGGCCAGGGGCGAGGGCGGACACCCGTCCGCGATGTGGACGCAGCGCGTCGCCCGATGTGACAACGCGCGGGATGCCGCGTTGACTGGGTACTAGTCCGAATTGACTACGTGCTGTAGTCCGTTCGAGTCACGCAAGCTCCTGATGCGGATCGGGGGGCCGGGGCCCATGCCCGCGGCCCGTCGGGGGTCTGCGGCTTGAGTCCTGGGGGGGATTCCACCGTGCCTGTACGAACGATCGACCGACTGCCGTGGTTACGCAGCATGCGACCACTGCTCACTCTCGTCGACCCCGTGGCCGTCGCGCTCGCCGCGCTGGTCGCGCGCGAGCATGTCAGTCCGATGGCGGTCGTGGCCGCCGCGGTCGCCGCCACCGTCGTCAGCCGGGCCGGTGACCTGCACCGCTCTCGGCTGGTGCTGTCGGTGCTGGAGGAGCTGCCACGGCTGGCACTGGCCAGTCTGGTCGCGACCGTCACCCTGCTGGCCGTGACGCCGCTCGGCGGGCTCGCAGGACGACCGGCCTGGGCGCCCACGGCACTCTTCGCCGGCTGCGTGTTCGGCTTCCTCGTCCTGCTCCGAGGCGTCGTCTACACGGTGACGCACGTGGCCCGGCGCAGCGGGCGTACCGCCCACCCGGTGATCATCGTGGGCGCCGGGGTGGTGGGACAGCGCCTGGCCGAGGCCTTCTTGTCGCGACGCGAGTACGGCCTGACCCCGGTCGGCATGATCGACTGCGGACCCGACCTGCGGGCGCGGGACCTGCCGGTCCCGCTCCTGGGCGGGGTCGGCTCCCTCGGCCACGCGATGGCCGACCTCGGCGTGAACGACGTGGTCTTCGCCTTCCCGGGGCCGCCCGACGGGGAGACGGTCGATGCCGTGCGCCACGCCGTGCAGAGCGACCACCAGGTGTTCGTCGTCCCGCGCTTCTTCGAGATGATGGGCGTGGACCACCACCGCACAGAGCTGATCCGCGACGTCGCGGTCATGCGGCTGCGGCGCAGCGGGCGCCGAGCCCACACCCTGCTCCTCAAGCGGGCGCTCGACCTCACCGTCGCCTCCGTGGCGCTGGTGCTGCTGGCGCCCGCCATGGCCGTCCTCGCCCTCGCCGTCCGGCTCGAGACCGGGCCCGGGGTGATCTTCCGGCAGACCCGGATCGGCCTGCGCGGGCGCAGCTTCACGCTGTTCAAGTTCCGCTCCCTGCGCCCAGCGACGCACGAGGAGGCGGCCACCACCTGGTCGATCGACCACGATGCGCGGCTCGGGCCCGTGGGCCGGTTCATCCGGCGTACCAGCCTGGACGAGCTGCCGCAGCTGGTCAACGTGTGGCGCGGTGACATGAGCCTGGTCGGCCCGCGGCCCGAGCGGCCCCACTTCGTGCGTGAGTTCTCCCGGTCGCAGGAGCGCTACGAGGACCGGCACCGGGTGCCCACCGGCATGACCGGGTGGGCCCAGGTCAACGACCTGCGCGGCGACACCTCGATCAGCGACCGGGTCCGCTTCGACAACTACTACATCGAGAACTGGTCGCTGTGGGGCGACATCAAGATCATCGTCCGCACCGTTCGCGCCGTCATTCGGCCTCAGTCGTCGCCGCCGAGGATGATCGCCCTCACCGCACCGGAGGAGCGGCAGCGAGCCGCATAGTCACCTCGGCCACGGTCCGCGCGGAGGCGGCGGCGTCGTGGCGGGCCTCGACGTGGGCCCGGCCGGCGCGGCCCTCGGCGTCCGCGCGCTCCGGGTCCAGGAGCCGCGTCACCACCGCGTCGGCCAGCGCCAGCGGGCTCCCGGTCGCGACGACGGCGCCGGCCGCGCACGGGACGCTGTCGGCCACGCCGGTGACGTCGGTGGCCACGACGCTGCGGGCGCTCGCCATCGCCTCCAACGGGACCAGGGCCATGCCCTCCCAGCGCGAGGGCACCGCCACCACGTCCGCGGCGGCCAGCCAGAGCGGTACGTCGGCCCGGGCACCCACCAGGTCCACCCCGTCGCCGGGCTGGACCGAGTCCTCGAGGCGGCGCCGGTCCGGGCCGTCGCCGACCAGCACCAGCCGCGCGTCGGGGACCCGGGCGCGGACGGCGGACCAGGCCGCTAGCAGGTCCGCCTGGCCCTTCTGGGGCGCCAGGCGCCCCACGCACACCACGGTCGGCGCGTCGGGCAGGCGCAGGGCCGCCCGGGCGGCCGCTCGGGCCCGGGTGCCGCCGGCGCGGTGGCCGGCCAGGTCGACGCCGTTGGGCACCACGGTCGTCGGCGCGCTCACCCCGTGCGCGAGGCCGAGCCGGCGCTCGCTCTCGCTCACACAGACCAGCTCGCTCGTCCACCTGACGGCCTGCCGCTCCCACAGGAGCGAGGCCGTCCGCAGGGCGCCGGTGGCGGCCAGGAAGGACCAGGCGTGCGGCTGGAAGAGGGTCGGGCGCCGCCCGCGGACCGTGAGCCGGCCGGCGAGCCCGGCCTTCGCGCTGTGCAGGTGCACCGCGTGCGGGCGGTCGCGAGCCACCACCCGCGACAGCGTCGCGACCTCGCGCGCCAGGCCCGGCCCCGGAGCGCGAGCGGCGTACCAGGTCTCGACCCGCACGCCCAGCGCCGCCGCCTCCTCCCCCAGCCAGCCCGTGCCCGGACAGGCGAGGGTGACGTCCCAGCCCCGCTCCACCTGCTCGCGCAGGTAGCCGACGAGCACCCGCGCCACGCCCTCCGTCGTGGGCGCCGACACGTGCAGGACGCGGAGGGCCGGGGCGGTCAGGCCGCGACCCGCTCGCCGCGACGGGTGACCAGGACGGTGCCCAGCAGGCGCACGCCCGCCGTGCGCACCCGACCCACGTGGGTGCGCAGCTGAGCGGTCGACACGCTGCCCTCGGGGACCGCGAGCAGCATCGAGCCGCCACGACCCATCACCCGGGCGTCGTCGCCCACGTCGAGGGGCGGCGCGAGCACGACGACGACGTCGAAGCGGGCAGCCATCGCGTCCATGGCCTCGGAGAAGCGGGTCTCGACGAGGACGTCGGTGGGCTCACCGCCCCAGCTTCCGGAGGGCAGGACGGTGAGGTTCTGGACGGGGCCGGGGCTGAGCGCGGAGTCGAGCTCGCCGCCGGTGAGGACCTCGTACAGGCCCGTGGTCTCGGGTCCGCCGACGATCGGCTTGCCGTGGCGCTCCCCCATCCGGCCGTCGACCATGAGGACCCGCCGTCCGGCGTTGGCGAGAGAGATCGCCAGATTCGCACCCAGCCACACGTTGACGTCGGCGGTCGTCACCCCGGTCACGACGATCCGGTGCACCGGCTCCGTGCTGGCCTCGGCCTCGAGGGCGATGCGCAGCTGCCGGAAGACGGCGGCGGCGCTCGTCCCGGGGTAGAGCGCCGGCAGGGTCGTGGGGTCGCGCGGCGCGGCGACCCGGGCGAGTACCGGGGCGGACGCGGCCGCCTCGACGCTCGGGACCCCGGTGACCGTCGTGGCACGCCGGTCGCGCACGAGCGCCGCGGAGACCGCCAGCACCAGCGCCAGCAGCGCACCGACCCCGATGCCGAGCAGCAGGTTCGGGCTCGAGTAGGTCAAGGGCACCTGCGCGGGGTTGCTGGTGGTGAAGAGGAACGCCCCGTTGCTCGGGTCGTGCAGCGGCAGGACCTCGGCCACGAGGTTCGCGATCCGGGCGGCGGTCTCGGGGTCCCCGTCCTCGACGGTGACCTGCACCAGGATCGTCCCCTCGACCCAGGCGCCGCTGATCTCGCGCCGGAGCTGGTCGAGCGTGCGGGGGGCGTCCAGCCGGGTCTGCACCTCCTCGAGCACCGCGCGCGAGTTGGCGACCTCACCGAGGGTGCCGCGCAGGTCGTCGAGGTCCTCGCTGCTGGTCGTGGTGTCCGGCGCAGCGGTGGCCGCCACCGTGGCCGTGGAGGTGTAGGACTTGGGCGCCACCATGAGCCCGGCCGTCACCGCCGCCGCCGTCGCCACGAGCACGAGGACCACGAGCACCTTCTGGCGCCACAGGGCGCCTGCCACGTCACGCAGCTCCACTGGTCATCCCCGCTCGTGCCCGTAGCTCCGCAGCCGGAACGGCCGCTCTTCCCCCCGTGCCAGACACCCGCGCACTGGTCCAGACCATCGCTCTTCCTCAGCCTACGTGACGAGACGGACGGCGGGTGCCGAACGTCAGATAGAGATCGCGGTACGCCGCCACCATCGCGGTCGACGTGAAGCGCCGCTCCCCGACGGCCCGTGCGGCGACCCGCATCGCGTCGCGCCGGGCCGGGTCGCGCAGCACCCTGGCCAGCCCGCCCGCCAGCTCGTCCGCCGATCCGGGGGCCACGAGCTCGACGGCGGCGGGGTCGAGGATGCGCAGGCCGCCCACGGCCGAGGCGACGACCGGCACGCCGGCCGAGAACGCCTCCAGCACGCTGACCGGCAGACCCTCGCGGTCGCTGGCGAGCACGAGGGCGTCGCTGGCGGCGAGCAGCTCGGCGACGTCGCGGCGGTCGCCGAGCAGCACGACGCGGTCGCCCAGACCGTCGGCCCGCACCCGGCGCTCGAGCGAGCCGCGCTCGGGGCCGTCGCCGGCCAGGAGGAGGAGGGCATCGCCGGGAAGCTCCGCCCACGCGTCGAGCAGCAGGTCGTGCCGCTTGGGCGGGGCCAGCCTGGCCAGGCACAGGACGACCTCGCGGTCCGGCGCGAGCCCCAGCCGGCGGCGGGCCGCCGCCCGATCCGCGGCCGGGAGGACGGGGGCGGCGTTCTCGACGACCCGCAGCCGGCTCTCGTCGAGCCCGGCCGCCCGCAGCCGGTCGAGCACGTCCGCCGAGACCGCCACCACGACGTCCGCGCAGCGGCGCAGCAGCCGGGCCGCCGGTGCGTAGTCGGCGTCGGCCAGGCCGTGCACGGTGCACACGAGGCGCGGCCGGGGGCGCAGCCCGGACGTGCCAAGGCTCGCGGCCAGCGCGGCACGCACGTTGTGCGCGTGCACGACGTCGACCGGCCGCCGGCGTACCTCCCGGCGAATCGTCAGCACCGCCCGGAGCAGCGACACCGGCGACGCGGACCGCAGCGGCACCTGCAGCGTCGCGATGCCGTCCTCGGCCAGCCGGTCGGCGCGCCAGCCGCCGTTGCTCGCGACCGTGACCAGGTCGCCTGCGACCGTGAGCTGCCGGGCGAGCGTGTCGACCATGGTCTCGGCCCCGCCCGAGCCGAGCTCGGCCACGACGATCAGCGTGCGCATGTCCGGGCCCTCGCGTAGCTCTCGAGCAGGCCGTCGACGCAGTGGTCCAGCGTGTAGCCGTCGAGGACGCGCGACCGAGCCGCGGCGCCCATGCGGGCCCGGGCGCCGGGATCCCCGGCGAGCGCACTCAGCCCGGCGGCCAGCCCCGCCACGTCCCCGACCTCGCACAGCAGCCCGTCCACGCCGTCGCGCAGCACCTCCGGCACGCCGCCGACGGCCGTGGCCACGGCCGGCAGCCCGCACGCCATCGCCTGCAGCAGCGCGAGCGGGCAGTTCTCGGCCGCCGAGGTCAGCGCGAACAGGTCCGCGCGGGCGAGGACCGGAGCGGGGTCGGCCACCCGCCCTAGCAGCGAGACCCGGTCGACGAGGCCCGCATCCGCGACCCGGCGCCGGACCTGAGGCAGCAGCGGCCCGTCACCGGCGACCAGGACCCGCAGGTCGGGGACCCGCTGCGCCGCGTCGAGCAGGACGTCGACCCGCTTGACCTCGGCCAGCACCCCGAGCCACAGCACCGTCGGCGGCCGGGGGCGGGTGGTCGTGGTCGTCGCAGGCGGTGCGAAGCGCAGCGGGTCCACACCGTTGGCCACCACGTCCACGCGCGTGGGGTCCAGCCGCACCTGGTCGACGGCGAAGCCGGCCACAGCGGCGCTCGGCACCACGACCCGGGCCCCGCTCCAGCGCGTCACCGCGCGCTCGCCGTGCAGGTAGTACCAGCTGTCCCGGCGTCGTCGGGGGGCGGCGAGGGCGTTGCCGGGCACCAGATCCGAGAGGCCGTCAGCCACGCCGTGCAGGGTGTAGACCAGCCCGGCACCGCCCAGGCCGCGCCCCACGAGGCGCCCCAGCCAGCCGGCCCGCCGGTCCTGCAGATGCACGATGTCGGGCCGCAGCGCCGCGAGCCGACGGGCGACACGGGCGCCGCCGGCGAGGTCCCGCTTGGTGGTCATCTCGAGCGGGTGGCAGGTGACCCCGGCGGCGCGGGCTCGCGCCGTCCCCGCGGACTCCGGACCGACCAGGTGGCTCTCGTGACCGCGCCCGGCCAGTGCGACGGCGACGTCGACGGCGTGGTCGACCGGTCCCCCGGTCGATTGGGTCAGCAGCTGGACGAGGCGCATGTCAGGCTCCTCGCCCACGGGCCGGTGCGAGGCCCGCGCCGAGCGCGGCGAGCAGCCACAGCGGCAGGAAGTACTGCTCGGTGACGAACGCCGCCGCAGCGGCCGTTCCGAGCAGCCCCACGCACACCGCGGCCCCGAGCGTGTCGCCGGTACGCCCCCAGCGCGACCTCGCGCCGGCGTACGCCGCGACGAGGATCGCGAGGAACGCGGCGAGGCCAACGAGCCCGGTCTCGCTCGAGATCTCCAGGTAGGTGTTGTGGGCGACGCTGAGGTGGTGGTTGATGTCGCGCGGCAGGGAGTCGGCGTAGTCGCGGTGCTGCAGGCTGAACGAGCCCGGGCCGAGACCCAGCACGGGGCTCTCGAGCGTCATGGCGGAGGCCGACTGCCACAGGTCGAGGCGCTCGGAGATGTTCTGGCCGGCGACGTGGCCCTTCTGGTCCAGGCTGGTGTCCACCAGCTGCGGGAACGCGGCGAGCACGACCAGGAGCCCGGCCCCGAGCAGGGCCGCGAACCCGAGGGCCAGCCGCAGCCGCACGAGCCCCATCAGCAGTGCGGCGAGAAGCATCACCGCGACGCCCACCAGGGCACCGCGCGACAGGGTGCCCAGGAGCGCCAGGAGCACCAGCCCCGCGGCGAGGTCGTAGGTCCACGCGCGACGCGCGGTGCGGCGCAGCGCGAACGCCAGCGGGAGGGCCGCGAGCAGGAAGAAGGCGAGGTCGTTGGGGTCCTCGATCGGACCGCCCACCCGCCGGTCCGCGCCCAGGACGTAGACGAGCACGCCGCAGACGGAGGCGAGGGTGCAGGACACGACGTAGACCCGAGCCACACGGGCCGGCGCCAGGCCGCCGCGCATGCAGTCGGTGAGGACGGCGAGCACGGCGAGGAACCCGGCGTAGCGCAGCAGGATGTCGAGCCCGGTGCGCCCGTTGGCGTGCAGCACCGTCGCGGCGAGCAGCACGCCCACGAAGACCAGGGCGCAGACCAGCACGGGGCCGAGACCCGAGCTGTGCCGGAGACCCGCACAGCGCCGCAGCAGCCACGAGCACACCAGCACGGCCGCCAGCCCCTTCACGGCGCGGGGGTCGACGAGGGTCAGGTAGTCCTCGAACACGGCCGTGCCGACGACCGCCAGTGCGGCCCAGTCGACGCGCAGCAGCAGGGTGACCACGACCCCGAGCAGCAGCAGCCCGACCAGCGCCTCGCGCGGCGCGAACCCGGCGGCCAGGCCCAGCACCACCGCAGCGATGAGTGCGGGGACGACCACCGGGCGGCCACGGCCCGTGGGGGGCGCGGCGAGGCTCACCACGGCGGCCGCCGGCGCCGCCAGCTGTCGAGCGGGCGCAGCGCCGTGTAGGCACCGTCCAGCATCGGGCGCAGGTCACGAGGGTCGTGCGGCACGAAGGAGCGACGCAGCGAGAGCAGCGGGGTCGCGGGCGGGTTCGCGCCCCGGTCCACCGTGACGCCGATCGTGTAGCCCGCCTCGCCGGCGGCCCGGCGTACGTCGGGGTCCCAGCCACCGGTGGGGTACGCCACGGAGGTCACCCGGCGACCCAGCAGCTGCTCGAGCGCCTCCTTGGAGTCCACCAGCTCGCGCCGCTGCTCCCGCGGGCTCAGCCGCGGCAGCCACGGGTGGCTGACGGTGTGCGAGCCGACGTCCAGGCCGTCCTCGGCGGCGGCCACCAGCGCCGCCGCGGTGACCCGTCGGTGCCCCTCGTGCTCGGGCCGGCCGAGGTCCCAAGCGAACCGGCGCTCGCCGGGCAGGTAGCCGGAGACCGCGAAGAGGGTGGCGGGCAGGCCCCGCTCGCGAAGCAGCGGCCAGGCGGTCTCCACGACGCTGGCGTAGCCGTCGTCGAACGTCAGCGCCACGGCCCGCTCCGGCAGCCTGCCGGAGCGCAGCCGGTCCACGGCGTCGTCCAGCGGCAGCACGACCGCGCCCCAGGCAGCCAGCTCGTCGAGGTGCCGGCGGAACGCCGCCACCGGCGTGGCCAGCCCGTCGCCCGAGTCGTCGACCCGGTGCCAGCCCACCAGGCTGAGCGGCGGCGTACGGCGCAGCCGGTGGGTGGCGGCCGCCACCGGGTGGAGCACCGTGGCCAGCGCGCGGACCCCGGGCCTCATGCCGGTCTCCGCAGGAGCCGGCCGGCCTCGCGCAGGTTGTCCCGGTCCAGGAGCCACACGGGCAGGGCGAACGCGAGCACGCCGATCGTCCCCACCACGAGCAGGTGGGTGAGGGACGGCTCGGCGACCGGGAACAGCCGGCGCACGGCCAGCACCACGGCGGTCATGGCGAGGACGCCGGTGGCGGCGGGCCGCAGCGACCACGCGAGCCCGCGCAGCGAGAAGCCGGTGACGAACACCCGGGCGAGCACCAGGGCGACCAGCGCCACCACGCTCGCCGCGAGGACCTGCCCGACGGCGACCGCGGTGATGCCGTGGTCGACCACGGCCAGCACGATCGCGAGCAGGAGCAGCAGGTGCGTGAGGCGCAGGCACATCGAGACGGCGGGGCGTCCGGCGGCGTTGAGCGAGGTCTGCACGAGCTGGCCGACGCTCAGCAGGGCGGCGTACAGGGCGAGCCAGCCGACCACCGGCACGCCGTCGGCCCACTTGTCGCCGAGCAGCACGAGGTGGTCGGCGAAGACCGCGAGGCCCACGCACAGGGGCGCGATCAGCGTGAGGGTCACCGTCATCACCACGGTGGCCGACCGGCCGAGGTCCCGCCCACGCATCCGGCACAGGTACGGGAACGCGGCACCGGTGATGACCACGACGATCATCAGGTACGGCATGAAGGCCAGCCGGAAGCCGAGGGAGTACTGCCCCAGGGCGACCGCGCCGAGCACCCGGGCCACGACCAGGTAGTCGACGTTGAGCTGCACCAGCTCGAGCAGGTTGGCGCCGGCGTACGGCCCGCCGTACGACAGCAGGCCGCGCGCGTCCTCCCGGTCCCAGCCGGGCAGCACGGGCGGGTGCACCACCCAGGCCAGCACCAGGGTGAGCACGCCCTGGACGACCTGCCCGACGACCAGGGCCATGACGCCGCTGCCCTGCATCACCATGGCGATCGCCACGGTGGCGCCCACGACCGAGGAGACCGTGTCGGGGATGATCCGGCGCAGGAACTCCAGTCGCCGCCGGAGGAGCTCGTTGGTCACCGAGGCGACCGCGAGGAAGGGCAGCGTGACCGTCAGCCCCCGGATCACCGCTGCTCCCCCGTCCTCGGCACGCAACGCGGAGGCCAGCCAGGGCGCGGACACCCACAGTGCGGCGGCGAGCACCGCGCCCAGCCCGGCTCCGATGGTCACCGCGGTGCGGGCAGCGCGCAGCACGTCGCCGCGCCAGTAGACCAGCGCGCTGGCGGTGCCCAGGCTGGTGACCTGGAGCGAGAAGTTGGCGACGAGCGTGCCGAGCGCCACCAGGCCGAGGGCCGAGGGGGCGAGCAGCGCCGCCAGCGTCAGCAGCACGATCGTCTGGGCGCCCTTGACCACGATGCCGTTGGTCGCCAGCCAGAGCGCCCCGCGGGCGGTGCGCCCCGCCTGGTCCGCGGCGGGCGGAGCCGGCGGCGGGGGCGACGCCTCCAGTGCCTGCGTGACGGCGGAGAGGTGGCGGGCGAGCGTCTCCTCGCCCAGGTCGTGCAGGGAGCGGTTGCGCAGGTAGAGGACCACGGCCGCGAGAGCCAGGGAGCGCCGCATCGGTCGCTCCCAGTCCGACCAGCGGCGTCCCGCGACGAGGGTGTCGGCGACCGGCCCGACCTCGTCGACGAGCGACAGGATCTCCTCGGTCGGCAGCCGGCTCGGGTCGCCGGCGGCGCGCAGCGCCGGCATCAGCAGGCCGTCCATGCCCTGAGGGGCGTCGGGCGAGGCGTTGTCCCAGTCGATGACGACGCTGGTGTCACCGTCGACGAGCACGTTGCCGGGCCACAGGTCGCCGTGGCACCACGTGGTCGGGAGTCCGCCCTCGAGCGCACGCAGCTCGTCGGCCCACCGTCGCCGGTCGGCCGCCGGCACCACCTCCGCCGCCGCGCACCATGCCTCGGCCCACCCGGGCCCGGTGGACCCGGTGATCCGGCCCGCCAGCACCGAGGCCACGTCGTCGGCGACCCGCCACTGCTGGTCGGGGCTCGGCCAGGGCCAGGACGGGGCCGCGCGTCGCCGCGGCCTCCACTCGGTGGCGCCCCACGGGCGCCCCCGCGTGCGCCCGCGTGCCAGGACCGGGGGCAGGTACGGCGCCAGGTCGGGGACGTCCTCGAGCACCCGAGCCGCCCGGTCGCCGTCGCGGTCGGGGTCGGTCAGCGAGAGCCGTACGGCCACGTCGCCGGCGTCGCCGCGGACGCGGAGGACCGCGTGACCGGCGGTCGTGACCCCGACCAGGCGGCCGGGCTCGCCGGTCAGCTGCCCCAGATCCGCGACGACCTCCTCGGCCAGGCTCGGGAGACTGGGCCCGCTGAGCTGCAGTCGGGGCGCGGTGGCCGGGCGGCCCACGGCGAGGGCCACCCTGCGGCGCAGCCACGGGACCGGCCCGCTGGGGACGTTGACCGGCCAGCCGCGCCGCCACAGCATCTCGGGGCTCTCGGCGCTCGGATGCACGACGTACTCGCCGTCCTCGCCCAGCGTCGCGAGCACCCCCTCGGGCGCCAGCAGCGGGCGGAGCGTCTCGACGTCATGGCTGCGCGCGTCGACGAGCACCAGCCCGGCCGATCCGGCCGGCGGCGCAGGCGCCCCGGTTGACCAGCCCGGCGGCAGGACCGTCGCCGCCGGGAACGCGGCGAGGAGGTGGGGAGCGAGGACGTCGGTGACGGCGAGGACCACCGGCCCGGGCGGGTCGGCCGGCAGCAGCACGGCGAAGCCCGCGAGCCGGTCTCCCACGGTCCAGTGCGGCGCCGGGGCCGCGGCCCTTACAGTGGGCGCGCCGGGGGTGCCCCCGGCGGCGTACGGACTCAGGGGGGCCGATGCACCGACGCTTCGCGATGCTGCTCGTCGCGTCACTGGGCGGTCTCCTGGTGCTCACGGGCTGTTCGGACCTGAGCGCCCAGCTCTCGGGCGAGCAGTCCTCCGAGCCGGTGAACGAGGCGGCCGCGCCGCCTCCCCCGCTCGTGACGGAGTCGTGGGGCACCGTCGACGGGCTGCTCTCGGTCCTCGTGCGCAACCCCTCCCGGCGGACCCTGCGCTACGCGGCGGCCACCGTCACGGCGCGTGACGCGAGCGGGGTGAGCGTCGCGTCGTCGAGGGGCGAGGCGGAGCCGCGCGACTGCTGCGTGGTCACCGACCTGCCCCCGGGCGCGACGTTCGGCCTGTACGTCGACGTCGGGACCGACGTCGAGTCGGTCCAGGACGTCGAGGTCGCCTTCCGCGACGTGGCGTGGCGGGCCCCCTCCCCCACGAAGCCGCCCCCGATGGAGGCGACGGCGATCCGCCTGGCCGCAGGGGCCAGCGGCGCAGTGGTCCTCGCCGACGTCGCGACCCCCGGTGGGGCCGTCGACGAGGCGGTCCTCCAGGCCCACCTCGTGGACGCCCACGGCGAGTTCCTCGCCGTGGTCTCCGGTCGCTGGGCCTGCTTCGCGGCAGGCGGAAGCCGCCGCATCGAGATGCAGCTCTTCCACCCCGTGCCCCCGGGGACCGAGGTCGCGTCGGTGCTCGCCTACCCCGTGCTCTCCCCGGCGCGGCCCGCACCGGGGTGTACCGGCTGATCGCCTCAGGCTCGACACGTTCAGCTGGACGTCTGCCGGAACAGCCAGCCGAGCGGGCGTGCCGCCGGCTCGTCACTCGCGTCCTGGCGGTAGCTCACGCGCGACGTCGGGCCGCCCTCGTGCTCCCCTGAGTTCTGGGCCGACTGCTGGGCCGGCTCCTGGGCCGGCCCTGGCGCCGACGGCTCGACCTCGGCCAGCGTCTTGCCCGGCACCGGCGGCTGATCCGCCACGGCTGGCGCGGCGGCCGTTGTGGGGCCAGCCGGCTCAGCCGGGCCAGCCGGGTCGGGCCGCTCGGAGGTCCCGGAGCTCTCGGGCGCCGGCTCGGCTCGGACCTGCTCGAGGGTCTTGGCCAAGGCGTCGACGGAGCGCAGCGCTCCCTCGAGATGGGCGCCGAACTCGCGCACACTGCCCTCGATGCCGACCAGGACGGACTCCAGGCGCCCTCGCACCAGGTCCGCCTCGTCGCGGGCCACGCCCACGATGCCCTCGGCGCGCTGCTCTGCCTCCCCCAGCAGCTCCACCGACAGGGCCTGGGCCTCGGCGACGAGCTGGTCGGCCTCGGCGGCCGCCTCGCGCTTGAGCCGGCCGGCCTCCGCCAGGAGTGCGTCGACATCGCGCAGACCGCGGATGTTCTCGCGCAGCGACTGGGCGCGCTCGGCGGCGGTGCTGCTGTCGTCGGCCGCGGACGGCGCGGTGATGGACGGTTGTTCGGTCATGCGGTGTTCCCCCCAAAGGCGAGTCCGGAGGCTGCGGTGGCGGCTCGGACTCGTGCTTGTGTTGCCGGTGGCCTCGTGGGCCGGTCCCGCCCACGTGGGGCGGCTGTCGAAGGCTGCCTCACGCGGCAGCGTCGTGATCTAGGCTCCTTCCGTGTCGACGTCGGGCGAGGTCTCGTGGATCGAGGTCGGAGCGCTCGATGAGCACGCCATGGCCTGGGACGCCCTGGTGTCGCGCCAGCCGCTCGCCTCGCCGTTCCTGCGCAGCTTCTGGCTGGGCTGTGTGACGGACCCGGCCGCAAGCACCTTCCTGCTGATGCTCCAGGACGGTGAGCTGCTCGGCGGAGTGCCGCTGGCGCGCGACCGACTGGTGGGCATCGACCGCTACCGGTTCGCGGGGCAGGGCGTCCTGTGCCCCGACCATCTCGACCTGGTCGCGGTGCCCGGTCGCGAGCCCGAGGTCCAGCGCGGGCTGCGGCACTGGTTCGACCGACCCGGGCAGCGGCTGCTGGACCTGGTCGGACTGGCCCCGGACGCGCGCCTGGCGGCGGCCCTGCCGGGCACGCCGCAGGCCGTCGACCTGGCGCCGTACCAGCCGCTGCCGGAGCCTGGCCAGGACTATCTCGCGTCGCGTTCGTCGAACTTCCGTCGTGCGACTCGCAAGGCCGAGCGGCGGCTCGGCGAGGCCGGCTACGTCCACACCCGCGTCGCCGCGGCGGGCGTGCCGGACGCGCTCGCAGAGCTGCACCGACTGCACGGGACCCGGGACGGTCGCGGCCCCTTGCTGGAGCTCCTGCCCACGCTCACCGGCGCCTTCGCCGAGGGCGTCGCATGCGGCGAGGCCCGGGTGGACCTGCTGGCCTCGCCGGAGGAGGTGGTCGCCGTGTCGCTGGCGTTCACCGCCGACCGACGGCTGAGCCTGTACCAGGTGGCGCGGTCGACCGACCGCGCACACGGCAGCGCCGCGACCGTGCTGCTCCACCGCGTCATCGCCGACGCGGTCGAGGCCGGCTTCACCGAGCTCGACCTGCTCCGGGGGGCGGAGGAGTACAAGTCGTCGTACGCCGACCAGGCGCGGCCGGTGCTGCGGCTGCGGGTCGGTCACGGAGTGCTCGCTCACGGTCTCGTCGGGCTCTGGGCCCTGGCGTTCAGTGCGAGCCACCGGCTGCGGCTCCTGAGAGACCGAGCCGACGCTTCGCGCCGCCGTAGCCCTTCATGAACGCGATCTTGGCGCCGTCGCGCACCGGCGACCGCCCGTAGGGGGGCGGGTCGATCCCGAGCCGCTGCACCTTGGTGTTGAACGCCTGGACGAGGGACTCGCGCTCGTTGTCGTCGTTGAAGAACGTCACCGTCATGGACAGCGACGTGTCGTCGTAGTTGGTGATCCAGTGCGGCGTGTACGGCGGGATGTAGCAGCCGTCGCCGGGGCCGATCTCGTACTCGGCAGTGACCTCGGGCAGGGTGGAGAACCGGCCGAAGTCGCCGCGCCAGTAGGACCGGACGTGGCTCTCGCGCTGCTCCTCGTCGGCGAACCGGCCGAAGCCCAGCAGCCGGGTGCCCTCGAGCTGCATGCAGAAGCTGTGCTCGATGTCGAAGTGCGCCGCGGTCACCGCGTGGGGCGAGCTCGCGAAGAGGAACCCCATCCGGCGCCGCAGGCTGGCGGTGGAAAGGCCCGACGTCGCGGCCAGGCCGTCGAGGATGTCGTCGACGAGCCGGCGGTAGCGATCCACCTGCTGGATGTGCAGCAGCGTGAACCAGGAGCTGTTGGTGGCGATGTCGCGGATCTGGGCGGCGACATCGCCCACCGCCACGGCCACCCCGGCGGCGGCACCGGCCGCGAGCGGCTTGTCGCCGACCTCCGCGGAGACCGAGGCGGGTGGCAGCTCGGCACTGAGCTGCGCGATCGCGTCGAGGGTGAGCAAGGGGTGGCCCACCAGGCCGTGACGGAACCGCGTGGGCTCGCGCGCCGCGAGCCGCTGCTGGAAGTCGCGGCCGACCTGCGGCCCGAAGGCATGGATAGGCGTCGTGCTCATGGTTCCCCCCAACGTGCTGATGAGGGCCCCCCAGCCCCTGGCAAACGGGCGAACCAAAGTTCCCCCGAGAGTCCCATACCCGTACGACGGACTCTTACTCCTGTTCAACACCCCGGAAGTGCGAGAGTTATGGCGCGCCGCTGTGATCTAGGTCACTTCTTGCCGGACTTTTCCCCGGAGGGCGCGTTGGAGAGAGCCGCGATGAACGCCTCCTGGGGGACCTCGACGCGGCCCACCATCTTCATCCGCTTCTTGCCCTCCTTCTGCTTCTCGAGCAGCTTGCGCTTGCGGGTGATGTCGCCGCCGTAGCACTTGGCGAGCACGTCCTTGCGGATCGCGCGGATGTTCTCGCGGGCGATGACCCGGGCGCCGATGGCGGCCTGGATCGGCACCTCGAACTGCTGGCGTGGGATGAGCTCCTTGAGCTTGCCCGCCAGCATGACGCCGTAGGAGTAGGCGGCGTCCTTGTGCACGATCGCGGAGAAGGCGTCGACGGGCTCGCCCTGCAGCAGGATGTCGACCTTGACGAGGTCGGCGGCCTGGTCGCCGGCGCGCTCGTAGTCGAGCGAGGCGTAGCCCTTGGTGCGCGACTTCAGCTGGTCGAAGAAGTCGAACACGATCTCGCCCATGGGCAGCGTGTAGCGCATCTCGACGCGGTCCTCGGAGAGGTAGTCCATCCCCAGCAGGTTGCCGCGCTTGGACTGGCACAGCTCCATGATCGTGCCGATGAAGTCGGACGGGCTCAGGATCGTGGCACGTACGACGGGCTCGCGCACCTCGGCGATCTTGCCGTCGGGGTACTCGCTGGGGTTGGTCACCTCGATGACCTTGCCGTCCTCCATGACGACCTCGTAGACCACGTTGGGTGCGGTCGAGATGAGGTCGAGGTTGAACTCCCGCTCGAGGCGCTCGCGCACGATCTCCATGTGCAGCAGCCCGAGGAAGCCGCAGCGGAAGCCGAAGCCCAGTGCGCCCGAGGTCTCGGGCTCGTAGGCCAGCGCGGCGTCGTTGAGCTGCAGGCGCTCCAGGGCGTCGCGCAGGGTCGGGTAGTCGTCGCCGTCGATGGGGTAGAGCCCGGAGTAGACCATCGGGTTGGGGTGCTTGTAGCCGCCCAGGGGCTCGCTCGCGCCGTGATGTTGGCTGGTGACGGTGTCGCCGACGCGCGACTGCCGCACGTCCTTCACCCCGGTGATGAGGTAGCCGACCTCGCCGACCCCCAGGTCGGTCGACTTCACGGGCTCGGGGCTGATGACGCCGACCTCGAGCATCTCGTGCACCACGCCGTTGGACATCATCTTGATCCGGTCGCGGTGGCTGAGCTTGCCGTCGACCACGCGGACGTAGGTGACGACGCCGCGGTAGGTGTCGTAGACGGAGTCGAAGATCAGCGCGCGAGGCGGGGCCGCGGGGTCGCCCACGGGGGCCGGAGTCTGCCGGACGATCTCGTTGAGGAGCGCCTCGACGCCCAGCCCGGTCTTGGCCGAGGTCCGCAGCACGTCGGCGGGGTCGCATCCGATGATGCCGGCGAGCTCGGCGGCGTACTTCTCCGGCTGCGCCGAGGGCAGGTCGATCTTGTTGAGCACCGGGATGATGTGCAGGTCGGCACCGAGGGCGAGGTAGAGGTTGGCCAGCGTCTGCGCCTCGATGCCCTGGGCGGCGTCGACCAGCAGGACCGCCGCCTCGCAGGCCTCGAGCGAGCGCGACACCTCGTAGGTGAAGTCGACGTGGCCGGGGGTGTCGATCATGTTGAGCACGTAGGTGCCCGGCTCGGCGCCCTGCTCGTTGTCGGCCGGAACAGTCCAGGGCATCCGGACCGCCTGGCTCTTGATCGTGATGCCGCGCTCGCGCTCGATGTCCATGCGGTCGAGGTACTGCGCACGGGCGGCGCGGGCGTCGACCACGCCCGTGAGCTGCAGCATCCTGTCGGCGAGCGTGGACTTGCCGTGGTCGATGTGCGCGATGATGCAGAAGTTGCGCAGGATCGCAGGGTCGGTGTGGCCCGGAGCGGGCGCGGCGGAGGGCTTGGACACGATGCCCGATCCTCCCACGCGGATGGGCGGCAGCGAGAATCCGATGCCGGTGCCGGAGGATGGCCGACGTGATCCCGTCCCCGATCCCCCACGGCCGGACCGCCCGACGCCTCGAGTGGGCCCACCTGCCGCCTCACGCACGAGCCCTGGTGGAGCGGCGCTGCGGCTCCCCCGTCGTCGACGCCCGCTCGCAGGGGGCCGGCTTCACGCCGGGGTTCGCGTCGGTGCTGACCTGCGAGGACGGCTCGCGACACTTCGTCAAGGCCGCCTCGGCCAAGGCCCAGCGGATGTTCGCGCACTCCTACCGCGAGGAGGCGCGCAAGCTGGCCGCGCTGCCGCCGGCCACCCCTGCCCCGCGGCTGCTGTGGGTGCACGACGCCGACGACTGGGTCGTCCTCGGGCTGGAGCACGTCGAGGCCCGCAACCCGCGCCGGCCCTGGCGTGCCACCGACCTCCAGGCGGCGGTGGCGATGCTGGCGCGGACCGCCGAGGTCCTCACCCCGGCCCCGGGTCCGCTCTCGCACGAGCGTTTCGAGGTCGAGTTCGCGGAGTTCCCCGGCTTCTGGGACCACGTCCGGACCACCCGTCCCGACCTGCCGCACCTGGAGGAGGCGGCCGCGCTCGCGGCCCGCTTCGCCGAGGTGACGGCCGGCGACACCCTGGTCCACACCGACGTGCGCGACGACAACATCCTGGTGGGCCCGGACGGCTCGGCCGTGCTGTGCGACTGGAACTGGCCGGTCGTGGGCGCCGCCTGGCTCGACACCGTGTTCCTCATGATCGGCCCTCGCGGGGACGGCCTGGACGTCGACGCCGCCCTGGCCGCGGCCCCGCTGACCGCCGAGGTGCCCGCAGAGCACGTGGACATCGTGCTGGCGCTGCTGGCGGCGTACTTCCTGCGGCAGGGCGACGAGCCGGTCCCGCCGTCCTCGCCGTACCTGCGCGAGGCACAGCGCTGGCAGGGCGAGGTCGTGTGGGAATGGCTGTGCGAGCGGCGCGGCTGGTGATCGTCGCGGGTGATTTGGGCGGCCGGGCGGCCCGCTGCTAATCTTGTCCGTCGCGTGTCCGGCAGCAGCCTGCGCCGACCGCAACCACGACCTGAGACAGCATCCACCCGGAGACGAAGGCGCACCCTGTGGCGAACATCAAGAGCCAGATCAAGCGGAACAAGCAGAACGAGAAGCGTCACGAGCGCAACAAGGCGGTCAAGAGCAACCTCAAGACCGCCGTGCGCAAGTTCCGCGAGGCCGCCGAGGCCGGTGACAAGGACCAGGCGATCGCCCTGAGCCGCGACGCCGCCCGCAAGCTGGACAAGGCCGCCTCCAAGGGCGTCATCCACAAGAACCAGGCCGCGAACCGCAAGTCGTCGCTCTTCAAGAAGGCCGCCTCGCTCTGACCTGAGCCCAGCGACTGCGCCGACCCGCCCGACAACCTCGGGCGGGTCTGCTGCATTTCGGGCTCAGTGCTGGTCGCGCAGCGCGGTGACCGTGAGGACCAGCCGCTCCAGGGTGTAGGACGGGTCGCTCGCCGCCCCCTTGATGTCGGCGTCGGCCTTGGCCACCGCGCGGATCACCCGGGACAACCCGGCGTCGGACCAGCCGCGGGACTGCTCGCGGATCGAGCGGAGCTTCCACGGGGGCACGCCGACCTCACGGGCGAGGTCGGCCTCGCGCATGCCGCGCACGGCGCCCTGGTAGCGGGCCAGCCCGCGGGCGCTGCCGGCGAACGCCGAGGTGACGAGCACCGCCGCCGTGCCTCCGTCCAGCGCCCAGCGGAGCTCCTCCAGAGCGGCCTGGCGCCTGCCGGAGAACGCCGCGTCGGCGACCGCGAACGACTTGGCCTCCGCGCGGCCACCGAAGTACTGCTTGACCCGCTCGACCGTCAGGCTCTGGCCCAGGAAGTCGTTGGTGAGCTGGTGGGCCGCGGCCGCGAGCGAGCGCAGGTCGTGGCCGACGGCGGTCACCAGGAACGACGCCGCCTCCTGGTCGATCGTCGACCCGTGGCGGCGGACCTCGGCGGCGACGAATCCCGCGAACTCCGAGGGCCGGAGCTCGTCGGACTTGGACTCGCTGACGCCCTTCAGCTTGCGCAGCTTGGTGAGTACGCCGGAGCCCTTCTGCCCGCCGCCGTGGGCGAGCACCAGGGCGACGTCGTCGGCCGGTGCCGCGGCATAGCCCAGCAGTCCCTCGACCGACTCCTCGGGCAGGTGCTCGAGGTTGCGCACGACCACGCAGCGCACGGTGGAGAACAGCGACGGCGCCGAGAGCTCCCCCAGCGTGCCGAGAGTGAGGTCGGAGGCCATCGTCTCGGAGAGCTCGGCCTCCGCGTCGTGGGCGCGCACGGTCTCGCGCACCGCGGAGATCGTGCGCTCGTTGAGGAACTCCTCCTTGCCGGTCACGAGGGTGACCCGACCCAGGACGTCACCGGCGCGCATGGCGTCAGCCTGCCACAGCCCACCGACACCGGACACGGGCGGTCAGCGGGTGACGGTCGACACCTCGCCGCCGTCGGCGACGACCAGCACGTCGCCGTCGAGGTCGGTGCGCAGGACGCGGGCGCCGGCGTCGACCAGGGCATCCAGGACACTGCCCGCCGGGTGTCCGTAGTCGTTGCCGGCGCCGACCGACACCAGCGCGACCTCGGCCTCCAGGGAGGTCAGCAGACCCAGGTCCTGGTAGCGGCTGCCGTGGTGCGGGACCTTGAGCACGTCGACGTCAAGACCCGCCAGCACCGGGGCCAGCTCCGACTGGCCCTCCGGCTCGAGGTCGCCGGTCAGCAGCACGCGCACGCCGCGTACCTCGGCCAGCAGCACCACGCTCGCGTCGTTGGCCCGGCTGCCGTCGCCCACGCCGACCTCCGCGAGCCCCGGCGGCGGCCAGAGGACCTGCAGCGTGACCGCGCCCACGGTGCGCGTCCCGGCGTACGGCGCGATCAGCGGCGCCAGCCCCGACTCCCCCGCCACCTCGCCGACCTGCTCGGCCCCGGACGGGGGGTCCGGGGTCGAGCTGGTCTCGACGGCGCCGACCCGTCGCCCGGCCAGCACCCCGGCCAGGCCGTCCACGTGGTCGGCGTGGAAGTGGGTCAGCACCACCAGCGGCACCTCCTCGATCCCCAGCCGGTCCAGGCAGCCGTCGACGGCGTCCGCGTCCGGCCCGGCGTCGACCACGACCCCCTCGCCGGGGCCCGCACGCAGCACGAGCGCGTCGCCCTGCCCGACGTCGCACATCGCGAGCACCCAGCCCGGCGCCGGCCAGCCCGGGGTGGGCAGGCGCACCAGGACGACCGCGAGCAGCAGGGCGAACACCCCGGCCCCCCTCGCCGGACGGCGCAGGAGCCAGGGCAGAGCCAGGGCGAGCGCGGCGCACACGGAGCAGAGCAGAGCGAGGGTGACGACGCCGGCGCCCCAGTCGATGGCGGCCCCCGGCAGGTCGGCACCCCGGCGCGCCACGGCAACCACCCAGGCCACGCACCAGGCCGCGCCGGTGCCGAAGAGGCGGCCAGCCGGGGGCAGCAGCAGCCCCACCAGGCCACCGGCCAGCCCCAGCACCGTCGCCGGCCCCACCATCGGCGCCACCGCGAGGTTGGCCACCACGGCGACCAGGCTGACCTGACCGGACAGCGCCGCCACGACCGGCGTACACGCCAGCTGCGCCGCCGCCGGGACCGCGACCGCCTCGGCCGCCCACCGCGGCAGCCACCCGCTCATCGCGTCGCGCCACCCGGGGGCGAGCACGACGATGCCGGCAGTCGCCAGCACGGACAGGGCGAAGCCGGCGGAGAGCGCCAGCCCGGGCTGGACCAGCAGCAGCACCACCACCGCCACTCCCAGCGCTCGGAAGGCGCGCTGCCGGCCGTCGACACCCAGTGCCAGGAGCCCCACCGCGCCCATGACCGCCGCGCGGAGCACGCTCGGCTCGGTGCGGGCGAGCAGGACGAAGCCGACGATCCCGGCCGCCCCCACGACGTGCAGCCACCGGCCACGGACCCCGCACCACCGGGCCAGCAGCATCAAGAAGCCGACGACGAGCGTCAGGTTCGTGCCGGACACCGCGGTCAGGTGCGTCAGCCCCGTCGTACGGAAGTCCGCGGCGAGGTCGGGATCGAGGCCGGCGTCGTCGCCGTCCACAAGCGCGGGGACCAGCGCCCGCTGGTCGTCGGGCCGGTGGGCCACCGCCTCTCGGATCGAGGCCCGCACGGCGCCGGCCGCCCGCCACCACACGTCCGGGGGCGCGCGCATCACCGGGTCGCGCGCCGAGGTGAGGACGCCGGCCAGGTCGGCTCCGTCGGCCGGGACGAGCAGTCCCGACGTCGTGACCGAGGAGCCGAGCGGGGCGTGGCGCCACGACTCGCCGCCGATCACGAGCACCGGGGTGGCCAGCCGGAAGCTGCGCCCGCGGCCCGTGACCTCGCGGACCTCGAGGCGCACGAGCACCTGCTCCCCGAAGCCTCCGGCCAGGGGCCGGGGATCCGACGTCACGGTGCCCGTGATGCTGGCCGCGGCGCGCTGCCGGGCCAGGTCGCCGACCGGGTTCTCGGCCACTGCCTCGTGACGCAGCAGCGTGCCTCCCGCCACGGCCGCCGCCACGAGGGTCAGCGCCAGCACCGTGGCCGACGCGCGCCGGACGGCGAGGAGCACGAGCGCCGCGAGCGCCGCGAGCAGCAGCCAGACCCACGCCCCGAGGAGGTGGGCACCGATGCCGGCCAGCCAGCCGGCCGCCCCGAGCGCCGGCATCCGCAGGTCGTGCCGGCCGCGCGGATCCGGCCGCACCTCCCCGTCGTCCACGTCAGATGGTCACGTACGGCGCGATCCGCGCCAGCGTGGCGTCCCCGATGCCGTCGACCTCGAGCAGCTCCTCCACCGAGGAGAAGCCGCCGTGCTCGTCGCGCCAGGCGAGGATGGCCTGGGCGGTCACCGGACCGACCTCGGGCAGGGTCTCCAGCTCGGCCTGGCCAGCCGCGTTGAGGCTGACCAGCGGTGGGGCGGCGCCCCCAGGCGCGGGCGTCGGCAGCGACGCAGAGCCGCCGCTCGCCGCCGCTGCTCCCACGAGGACCTGCTCACCGTCGACCAGCGGGCGCGCCAGGTTGAGCGAGGTCAGGTCGACCCCCGGCCGCGCTCCCCCGGCGGCCTCGATCGCGTCGACCACCCGGGCCCCCGCGTCGAGCACCTGGATGCCGGGGCGGCGTACCTTGCCGGCGACGTCGACGGTCAGCCTCGCGGCCGGGGCCACGGTCGCTGCGGGCGAGGCGGGGGACGGCTCGGGTACGGCCACCAGGGCGCCCGTCGCCGCGGACGCCAGCGGCCGAGCCGTCGATGCGGGGTCGGCCCGCCCGCGCACGACCCACCAGGCGGTCGCCGCCAGGCCCACCGCGACCAGCACGGCCACCACCGTCACCTGGGCCGGCCCCAGCAGCACCCGGCCCCGGAGCGGGTCGGGCAGGGCGCCGGCGACCACCCGTCGGCGACGCGCCGCGTGGCGGCCCGGCACCGGGACCGCCGGTGGCGGGGCCGACTCGGCCTCCTGCCCCCTCGCGGGCGGTGGTCGGTGCGAGGGCTGGTGCGAGGGCTGGTGCGAGGGCTGGTGGTGCGGGGCCTGGTCCTGGGGCGGGAGCGGCACGACGCTCAGCGGGCGGCGGGCAGGAGGGACGCGGGTGTGCCCCTCCCACCACTCGCCGCCCGCGGCGGGGTCGACCGCCCCGGTGACCTGCTCGGTGGTCTCCGGGGCGGCCGCCCGGTCCTCGGTGCGAGACACGGCCAGCTCCGCGCTCAGCTGGGCCAACCGGCGCGCGACCGCCTCGTCGTGCTCGTGCTGGGCTCGTCGGGTACGCATGAGGGCGACGTTAGGCAGGCCGGAGGACATCGGGCCGAGGCCGCCGAGGCGCCTGTGGACAGGCCCCGACGAGCGACGTACCTGTGGACGGCCGCCGGCTCGCGGCGACGCCAGCCCGGGCGGCACCCCACCCGATCGAAGCGGACCGACCCGAGCGCTTCTGGGCCGGAACCTGCGCTTCTGGGCCGTTGTTCTGCCCCGGAAGCGCAGGGTTATCAGCAGATGCTGATAACCCTGCCGCTACCGCCGAGGCGACACGCAGACCGCGATCATCCCCGGCCCGACGTGCGCGCCGAGGACCGCACCGAGCTCGCCGCACCAGGGCTCGCGTCCCTCGAGGTTGCCGGCGAGCCGGTCGGTGAGGCGCTCGGCAAGGACGCCGGCACGGTCGGGGTTGGCGAGGTGGGCCACGCACAGGTCGATCGACGCACTGCCGGCGGCCTCGACGGCCAGCTCCTCGAGGCGGGCGAGCGCGCGGGCGCTGGTACGGACCTTCTCCAGGGAGGCGACCACCCCGTCCTCGATCTGCAGCAGCGGCTTGACGGCGAGCGCCCCGCCGAAGAGCGCCGAGGCGGTGCCGATGCGGCCGCCCCGGCGCAGGTACTCCAGCGTGTCGACGTAGAAGAGCGAGCGGGACGCGTCGGCGCGGCGACGCGCGGCCTCCGCGGCCGCCTCGACCGAGGCGCCCTGCCCGATGGCGTCGGCGGCCGCGAGGGCGGCGTACCCGGTGGCCACGCCGACCTGCCGGCTGTCGACGCACTCGACGCGCACCGGCGCGTCGCGCGCGGCGAGCTGCGCGGACTCGAAGGTGCCGCTCATGTCGCCGGAGATGTGCACGGACACGATCTGCTTGGCCCCGGCGAGGGCCGCCCGCTCGTAGGCGTCCAGCATCGCCGCGGGCGCGGGCCGCGAGGTGCTCACCGGCTTGAACTCGCGCAGGGCCTGCGCGACCTTGTCCGGCGTCGCCTCCTGGGAGCCCTCGTCGAAGGAGCGCGCGCCGATCACCACCTGCAGCGGGACCACGAGGATCCCGCGCTGCGCCGCCACCTCCGCAGGGAGCGTGGCGGTCGAGTCCGTGACGACGGCGACCGACATGAGCCGAACAGTAGCGACCCCGGCTCAGACGACGATGTTGACCAGCTTGGGGGCGCGCACGATCACCTTGCGGATCTCCCGCCCGTCCACCGCCCGCTGTACGCCCTCGTCGGCCAGGGCCAGCGACTCCAGGTCGGCCGCGGAGATGTCCGGCGCCACCTCCAGGCGGCCGCGGACCTTGCCCTGCACCTGCACGACGGCCGTGACCGACTCCTCCACCAGCAGTGCCTCGTCGACGACCGGCCAGCCGGCGCGCGCCACGGTCGGCTGGTGGCCCAGCCGCTCCCACATCTCCTCGGCGGTGTACGGCGCCACCAGCGACAGCAGGATCGCCACCGCCTCCACGGCCTCGCGCACCGCCGGGTCGGCGCCGCCGGGGCCCGAGTCGATGGCCTTGCGGGTCGCGTTGACCAGCTCCATGGTGCGGGCCACCATCACGTTGAACCGGTGGATCTCGACCAGGTTCTCGGCCTCATGGAGCGTGCGGTGGGTCAGCCGCCGCAGCGCCACGTCGCCGCCGGCCGGGTCGGTCCCGGGCTCGCTCGAGACGTCGCCGCTCAGGCGCCAGGCGCGCTGCAGGAACCGCAGCGACCCACCCGGCGACACGTCCGCCCAGTCGATGTTGTCCTCGGGCGGGCTCGCGAAGACCAGCGTCAGACGCACCGCGTCGACCCCGAACTCCGCCAGCTGGTCGCCCAGGCTGACGCCGTTGCCCAACGACTTGCTCATCTTGCGGCCGTTGTTGATGACCTTGCCCTGGGAGAGGTACGCCGAGAACGGCTCGTCCCAGTCGACCATGCCCATGTCGCGCAGGGCCTTGGTGAAGAAGCGGGCGTAGAGCAGGTGCAGCACCGCGTGCTCGTCGCCGCCGACGTAGAGGTCGACCGGTCCCCACGCGTTGGCCAGGCCGGTGTCGAAGGGCTGCGTGTCGTCGTGCGGCGAGACGTAGCGCAGGAAGTACCACGACGAGTCGACGAACGTGTCCATGGTGTCGGTGTCGCGCGTCGCCGGGCCGCCGCAGGTCGGGCAGGTGACGTTGACCCACTCGGTGGCCGCACCCAGCGGCGAGGTGCCCTTGGGCTTCAGGTCAGCGCCGCGCAGCTCCGGCAGCTCGACCGGCAGCTGGTCGTCGGGCACGGCGACCTCGCCGTCCACCGGGCAGTGGATGATCGGGATCGGGGCGCCCCAGTAGCGCTGCCGCGAGAGCAGCCAGTCGCGCAGCCGGAAGTTGACGGTGCCGCGGCCCAGGCCCTTGCGCTCCAGGTAGGCGATGGTGGTCGACTTCGCCTCGTCGACGCCCATGCCGGACAGGTCGATCTCCTCGTTGGCCGAGTTGATGGCGGGGCCGTCGCCGGTGAACGCCATGGTGTCGTGGCCCTCCCAGTCTGCGGGCGGCTCGACGGTGCGGATGATCGGCAGGTCGAAGGCCTGGGCGAAGTCCCAGTCGCGCTGGTCCTGACCGGGCACGGCCATGATCGCGCCGGTGCCGTAGTCGGCCAGCACGTAGTCGGAGGCGTAGACCGGGATCCGGGCCCCGGTCAGCGGGTTGGTGGCGTGGACGCCCAGGAAGACGCCGGTCTTGGGCCGGTCGGTGGCCAGCCGGTTGATCTCGGTCTCCTTGCGGACCTCGACCAGGTAGTCCTCCAGCGCGGGGCGCTGCTCGTCGGTGACCAGCTCGGAGGCCAGCGCCGCGTCGGCGGCGACGACCATGAACGTGGCTCCGAACAGCGTGTCGGGCCGGGTCGTGTAGACGGTCAGCGGCTCCTCGCGGCCCTCGATCACGAAGTCGACGTGCGCGCCCTCGGAGCGACCGATCCAGTTGCGCTGGGAGTTGACGACCTTGTCCGACCAGGTCGGCTGCAGGTCGTCCAGGCAGTCCAGCAGCTCCTGGGCGTACGCCGTCGTGCGGAAGTACCACTGCGTCAGCTCGCGCTTGGTCACCTCCGCGCCGCAGCGCTCGCACGCGCCGTCGACGACCTGCTCGTTGGCCAGCACGGTCTGGTCGTTGGGGCACCAGTTGACCCAGCTGTTCTTGCGGTAGGCCAGGCCCTTCTCGTGGAAGCGCAGGAACAGCCACTGCGTCCAGCGGTAGTACTCCGGGTCGGAGGTGTTGAAGCGCCGCGACCAGTCGAAGCTCACGCCGTAGCGCTGGAAGGACTCCAGCTGCGTGGCGATGTTGCCGTAGGTGTAGTCAGCCGGGTGCGCGTCGTTGCGGATGGCGGCGTTCTCGGCGGGCAGGCCGAAGGAGTCCCAGCCCATCGGGTTCAGGACCTCGTAGCCCTTCTGCCACCAGTAGCGCGCGATCACGTCGTGCAGCGCCGTGACCTCCGCGTGGCCCATGTGCAGGTCACCACTGGGGTAGGGGAACATCGTCAGCGCGTACTTCTTCTCGCGCGGCGAGTCGTCGTGCGCGCGGAACGGGTCCAGCTCCTCCCAGACCGGCTGCCACTTGCGCTCGGTGGCGGCGACGTCGTACGTCGCGGTCTCGTCGTGCTGCTGCTCGCTCATCGGTGTCTCTCTCCGCTGTCGGTGCGTGCTGGCTGCTGCCCTGGGGCACAAAAAAGCCCCTCAGTCACGAGGGGCAGCCGCGTCGGTGCGTGGATGAACGACGCGGCTAGGTAAGAAGCAGGTTCCTGCACATGCCTCCAGCCTACCCGAAACGGCGTGCCCTAAAGTCGCCGCCATGACCGTGAGCGACATGTTCAGGCTGGACGGCAAGGTGGCCGTGGTGACGGGCGCCTCGAGCGGGCTCGGGGTGGCCTTCGCCCAGGGGTTGGCCGAGGCCGGCGCCGACGTGGCGCTGGGGGCGCGCCGCGCCGACCGGCTCGCCGAGACCGCCGCCCTGGTCGAGACCGCCGGGCGCCGCGCGCTCGCCGTCGCCACGGACGTCGCCGACCCCGACTCGTGCACCCGCCTGGTGGCCCTGGCCATGGAGGAGTTCGGCCGGGTCGACATCCTCGTCAACAACGCGGGGATCGGCACCGCCGCGCCCGCCACCCGCGAGGAGCCCGACGAGTTCCGCCGCGTGATCGACGTCAACCTCAACGGCTGCTACTGGATGGCCCAGGCGTGCGGCCGCGTGATGCAGCCCGGGTCCAGCATCATCAACATCTCCTCGGTGCTCGGCCTGACCACCGCGGGGCTCCCCCAGGCGGCGTACGCCGCGTCGAAGGCCGGCCTGATCGGCCTCACCCGTGACCTGGCCCAGCAGTGGACCGGCCGCAAGGGCATCCGGGTCAACGCGATCGCCCCCGGCTTCTTCGACTCCGAGATGACCGAGCAGTACCCGCCCGGCTACCTCGAGTCCCAGGCCCCGCGCCTGATCGCCGGCCGCAAGGGAGATCCCGCTGAGCTCGCCGCGACCGTCGTCTTCCTCGCCTCCGACGCCGCCGGCTACATCACCGGCCAGACGCTCCCGGTCGACGGCGGCATGACGATTACGTGATCACAGCCGCGCCAGCGGATGCGATCGTCGGCGGTCGAGCAGCGACCACGACCGAGCCTGTGAGGTCGTGACGGAGCGTGTCGAGACCCCGGTGAGCCGAATGCCGACCCGGACTGTCCGCGCGCACATGTCACGTCACGGTCACCCACGCTCCACCCTGGCGCCCGAGGCCGGCCGCCCACGGAGGAGACCTTTCGCTCGACATCGACGAAAGGACACACCGTGCCGCGCACATCTACCTCCCTGATCGCGACGGGGGCCCTGACCGGCCTCCTCGCGATCGGCGCCCTCGCAACCTCCGCCGCCGGCCCCGCGCCCGAGGCCGGCTCCGAGCAGGACCGCTCGGCGCAGCTCGCGGCGAGGATCGACCCGGCCGAGCCGAAGAGCGTCATCCTGCTCATCGGCGACGGCATGGACGACTCCATGATCACCGCCGCCCGCGACTACGCCCGGGGCGCCGACGGCCGCTTCGCCCTCGACAGCCTTCCCTTCACCGGCGCCATGACGACCCACGGCCTCAAGGTCGGTCCCGGACCGGACTACCCCATCGCCTACGTCTCGGACTCCGCCCCCACGGCCAGCGGCTGGTCGACGGGCAGGAAGACCGTCGACGGGCGGCTCTCCCAGGGCCCCAGCACCGCGGCCACCATCCCCGGCGAGGACTACCGGACCGTCCTGGAGCAGTTCCAGGAGGCCGGCAAGCTGACCGGTGACATCACCACCTCCGAGATCACCGACGCCACGCCGGCGGCGGCCGCGGCCCACATCAACGCCCGCGCCTGCAAGGGCCCGACGGACATGGCGAGCTGCCTGCCGGCGAAGAAGTCCAACGGCGGCAAGGGCTCGATCGCCGAGCAGCTGGTCGACCACGAGGTCGACGTCCTCCTCGGCGGCGGCATGAGCAGCTACACCCAGCCCACCGACGCCGGGGGCGGCGAGACGGTCCTGTCGTACGCGCAGCGGGAGCACGGCTACCGCGTGCTCCAGGACGAGCGCGACCTCGCCTCCGTGACCTCCTTGGAGGACGGGCCCGTGCTGGGTCTCTTCGCGCCGGTGAACCTGACACCGATGAACGACCCGCTCGTCGCCACGCCGCCTCCGGGCGCGGGAGGCGCGACCACCGAGTGCACACCGGCCGACCGTGGCGACCAGCCTGACCTGTCGACCATGACGCAGAAGGCGATCGAGCTGCTGGACAACCCCGAGGGGTTCTTCCTGCAGGCCGAGAGCGCGATGATCGACAAGCAGGAGCACGCCACCGACATCTGCGGCGCGATCGGCGACCTGGTCGAGCTGGACGAGGCCGTCCAGGTCGCGCTGGACTACCAGGCCGAGCACCCGGACACGCTGATCATCGTCACCGGTGACCACGCGCACTCCACCCAGATCGTCGGTGGCAGCGGCGACGGCAAGCTGACCGCCACCCTGAGGACCGCCGACGGCGACCCGCTGACGGTGGCCTACTCGACCTCCGACACCGGCTCGGACCACACCGGCGCCCAGATCCGCGTCGCGGCCTCCGGTCCCCAGGCGGCCAACGTCACCGGCGTGATCGACCAGACCGATCTCTACGCGACGATGCTCGGCCGCACCCCCAGCACCCTCCCGGGCCCCGGGCAGCCGCAGCCCCTGGCCCCCCAGGCGGCCGTCGCGTCGGCCCCCACAGTGTCTCGGGGCGTCCTGCGCCGAGCCGGTCTCCCGGTCTCGGTGGCCGCCGCCGGCGCGACCAAGGTGACCGTGCAGCTGCTCAACAAGGGCAGGGTCCTGGCGTCCCGCAAGGTCGGACGCGAGGGCGGCGACGTACGCCTGCGGACGAGGCGGACCGTCACCGGCCAGCTCGTGGTCAAGGTCGTGGCCACCGGCCCGGGCGGCAGCGACGTCGCCACCCGCAGGGTCCGCATCACCCGCTGATGCCGATCCCCCGCTGACCCGTCACAAACTTTCTGACGGGTCAGCGGTCGAGCCAGCGCCGCCGGGCGTGGAGGTACGCCGCCGCGTCGGCGTACCCGAGCCGGGCCGCGACCTCGGCGACCGGCATCGTGGCGCGACCGGCGTGCAGGGCGTGGGCCAGCGACGAGCGGACCTCGTCGAGCAGCAGCCGGTAGCCGACCCCCTCCGCGGCCAGGCGCCGCCGGAACTGACGCTCGCTGAGAGCCAGGGCGGCCGCGACCTCCAGCATCGGCGCGCCCTCGGGCAGCCGCTGGGTGATGAGGACCCGGACGTCCTGGGCCAGCCCGGTGCGCGCGCGGCGCCCGTCGACGACGTCCTCGCACATGCGCGCGGCCAGCTCCAGCCGCTCCGGGCTGCGCTCCGGCAGCGGCCGGTCGAGCTGGTCGGCGGCGAACTCCAGCCGCGCCACCCCGTCGTCGGTGGTCAGCTCCGCCCCGACCCCGCCCGGCACCAGTGAGTCCAGCACCGTGCGCACCGCGCTCGCGTCGCGCTCGACCAGGAAGCGCCGGACGTCGGCGGGCAGCTCGGCGCCGTCCAGCGTCACGACCACCCGGTCCCCCTCCAGGGCGGCGCGCGGGATCGCGAACGCGTAGCTCAGGTCGATGAAGCGCAGCGCGACCACCATCGCGTCCAGGACGGTCCGGCTCGCCAGCAGCGCGAACCCGAACGCCCCGAAGGTGGCGGCCCGGTAGCGCTGGCCCACGTCGCATCCGACCTCGCCCAGGAGGCCGTGCAGCGTCCGCACCACCCGCAGCTCCTGCGCCGCGGTCACCTCGCCGCCGAGGTCCTCGGCGCGCAGTCCGGTCCCGAGCAGCACCCGGTCCGCGGCGACGCCGCGAGCCCCGGCGTACTCCACCAGCAGCGCGACGCCCGCGGCGGAGCGCGGGAAGTCCCAGCCGGTGGCGGCCGGCGCGGGCAGGAGGGTCATGTCCGGAATTATCAACCGGGTCACCCTCGGCGCCTCCCCGGGCCCGGTCCGCCGCCCTACGTTCGGGGCCATGAGCATCCGCATCGTCGTCATCGGCGCCGGCTTCGGCGGCCTCGGCGCGGTCCATGCCCTCACGCAGGCCGGTCTCACGGACGTCACCGTGCTGGAGCGCGCCGACGAGGTCGGCGGCGTGTGGCGCGACAACACCTACCCCGGCGCGGCCTGCGACGTCCCCTCGCCGCTCTACTCGTGGTCGTGGGCGGTCAACCCCGGCTGGACCCGCCGCTACGCGAGGCAGCCGGAGATCCTCGACTACCTGCGCGGCACCGCCGAGCGCGCGGGTCTGCTCGCGCACGTGCGCACCGGCGTCGAGGTCACCGCCCTCAGCTACGACGAGGCGGAGTGCGTCTGGCACGTCGAGACCGCCGACGGCACGACGTACGACGCCGAGGTGGTCGTCTCCGCCGTCGGCCAGCTCTCCAACCCCGCCATCCCGCGGCTGCCGGGGGCGGAGACCTTCGCCGGGCCGGCCTTCCACTCCGCCCAGTGGCGTCACGACGTCGACCTGCGCGGCGCCCGGGTCGCGGTGGTGGGGACCGGTGCCAGCGCGATCCAGCTGGTGCCGGGCATCGTCGACGACGTGGCCGCGATGACGGTCTTCCAGCGGTCGGCCCCCTACGTCATCCCCAAGCCCGACCAGGGCTACCGCCCCGTGCACCACCGCGCCTTCGAGCGGTTCCCGTGGCTGCTGGCCGCCGAGCGCCGCTCGTGGTTCTGGCTGACCGAGCTCTACAACGCCGCGCTCGGCGGCGTCTCCCCGGTGTCCCGGCCGCTCCTGGCCACGGTGCGCGCGGTGTGGCGGCTGACGCTGCGCCGGCAGGTGACCGACCCCGAGCTGCGGCGGCGGCTCGTGCCGGAGTACCGCCTGGGGTGCAAGCGGCTGCTCTTCTCCAACGACTGGTACCCCGCACTGGCCCGCGACCACGTCGACGTCGTCACCGACGCCGTGGCCGAGGTCGAGCCGGGCGGCGTACGCACCGCCGACGGCCGGCTGCACGAGGCCGATGTGCTGATCTGGGGCACCGGGTTCGCGGCCACCGAGTTCCTCGCTCCGATGCGGGTGACCGGGGTGGGGGGCGCCGACCTGCACGACCTGTGGCGCGACGGCGCCCGCGCCCACCTCGGCATGAGCGTGCCCGGCTTCCCGCAGCTGTTCTGCATCTACGGCCCCAACACCAACCTCGGGGGCAGCTCGATCATCGCGATGATGGAGGCCCAGGCCGGGTACGTCGCCGAGGTGGCACGACGCCTCGCGGACGGCGGACCGCGCGCGCTCGCCGTACGGCCCGAGGTCGCGCAGGCCTACGACCGCGAGATGCAGTCGCGTCTGCGGCGCAGCGCCTGGGCCGGCTGCGACAACTGGTACGCCGACGGCACCCGGATCACCACCAACTGGCCGGGACTCGTGGATGAGTACCGCGCCCGCACCGCCCACGTCGACTGGGACGAGCTGGAGGACGTCGCGCGATGAGCAGTGGGCTCAGCCGACCGCCTGGGCCCGAGCCCAGCGGTAGTCGGCCTTGCCCGACGGCGAGCGCTCCATCTCCCCCACCCGCACGATCGCCTTCGGCACCTTGTAGCGCGCGATGTGCCGCCCGGCCTCGGCCAGCAGGTCCTCGTCGGTGACGTCGGCGCCGTCCGCGAGCTGGACGATACCCACGACCTCGCTGCCCCAGCGCTCGGACGGTCGGCCGACGACGACGACGTCGCGCACGGCCGGATGCGCCGCGAGCGCCCGCTCGACCTCCTCGACGAAGATCTTCTCGCCACCGGAGTTGACCGTCACGCCGTCGCGGCCGAGCAGCTCGATGCGCCCGTCCTCGAGGACGTTGGCGCGGTCGCCCGGCACCGACCACCGGACCCCGTCGACGACCGGGAAGGTGCGCGCGGTCTTCTCGGCGTCGCCGAGGTAGCCGAGCGGGATCCGGCCGGTCCGCGCCAGCCAACCACCCCGCTCGCCGGGCCCGAGCAGGCGGGTCAGGTCACCGCTGAGGACCGCCGTGTCCTCCTGCGCCTCGAACACCGCGGCGTCGGCCTCGGCGCCCTTGAACGAGTAGACGTTGAGCTGGATCCCGGTCTCGGAGGAGCCCACGGTGTCGCGGATCATGATGTGCGGCAGCGCCTCCAGCAGACGGGAGCGCACGGTCGGTGACAGCGGCGCGCCGCCGTTGCTGAACGCCGCCACGCCGGACAGGTCGTAGTCGCGATGCTCGAGCTCCTCCACCAGCGGCCGGGCCACGGCGTCGCCGACGACCGGGATCGCCAGACACCGCTCCCGGGACGCCACGCTCAGCGCGTCGGCGGGATCCATCCGGTGCACGTCGTCGGGGATCACGATCTTGCCGCCGGTGGTGAACATGTGGAACGCCGACCACTGCGCCGCGCCGTGCATGAACGGCGGCAGCATCAGCATGGTCGTGCCGCCGTTCGCGTCCACGGCGGCCTGCGCGATCTCCTCGTACGACGCGTACGGCGTGGTGGTGCCGAACGGCAGCCCGCCCATCGCGGAGATGAAGACGTCGTCATGGCGCCACACGACGCCCTTCGGCATCCCGGTGGTGCCGCCGGTGTACATGATGAACAGGTCGTCGCCGGACGGCTCCGGCATCGCGCCGGCGGGGGCCGGAGTGCCGATGACGTCGGCGTAGTCGACCGCGCCGGGCAGCAGCGCGTGGCCGCTGTCGTCGGCCACCTGGACCAGGAGCCGGAGCCCCGCCACCCGGTCGCGCAGCGCGGCCACCTGCGGCGCGAACTCCGCGGCGTACACGAGCGCGTCGGTCCCCGCGTCCTGGAGCAGGTAGCGCAGCTCCTCCTCCACGTAGCGGTAGTTGATGTTGTACGGCGCCACGCGGGCGCGCCAGGCGCCCACCAGGGTCTCCAGGTACTCGTTGCCGTTGCGCAGGTAGACCCCCAGGTGGCTCTGGCCGGACTCGTGGCCGGCCAGAGCGTCGCGCTCGGTGTGGCACCCCAGCCCCTGCGACACCAGGAAGTGCGCCACCCCGTCCATGCGGGCGTCCGCCTCGGCGTACGTGAGCCGCCGGTCGCGCCAGACCAGGACCTCCTGGTCCGGGACGGCCCGGGCCACGCTGCGGAACACCGTCGAGAGGTTGAAGCCGGGCATGCGCGCTCCTGGGTGGCGGCCGAGAGTCAACTAGAACAGGTTCCAGGAACTGTAGCGGCCGTCACACCGCCCCGTCAGGGGTCGTACGGGAGAAACTGTCCGTCGCGGTAGAGCACCTGGTTGTCCGCGCTCAGGACGACCTCCCCGATCACCGGGGGGTCGGGCTCGAGCACCTTGGCGATCACTGGCGCGCCCTGGGGCGTGGTCTGCCACAGCTTGGCGGACCGGTCCGCGGAGGCCACGACGAACCGGTTGTCGCGCAGCCACAGGGTGTCGCCGAAGACCTCTCCGAGCACGTAGTTGGTGCCGCCGACGGTCGAGTTGGCGCCCAGGATGCCGCCGTGGCTGATCTGGGCGATCCCGTCCTCGTGGATGAGCGTCGTGTCATGGACCTCGCCGTTGAGGTAGACGTCGACGTGGTGCTTGGCCATCGTCTGCCAGAAGCTAGAGTCGGTGCCGCCCTCGTAGGCCAGCTGCGAGGAGCCCCATGCCCGCACCGGCAGCGCCACCGGCACGTGGCCCTGCACGATCACCCAGTCGGTGCCGCGAGCCTCGGCGGCACCGAGCACGTGGTCCAGCCAGCGCAGCTGCTGAGGGTCGAGTCTCAGCCGGACGTCGCCGCGCACCGACTGGAACTGGTCGACCGAGACCAGCAGCACCTCGGGGTTCAGGTAGGTCGCGTACGCCGTGTCGGCCGCCGGCCCCGAGGGATGCATCCGGTAGCCGCCCGGGCGGATGATCGTCTCGGCGAAGCGCGCCTTGTACGTCGGCACCATGGCCCGGTGGAAGCGGCTCCTCCGGGTGTCGCCGTGCCACGGGTTGTCGCCGATCTCGTGGTCGCCGATCGAGGGGTGCACGTCGAGGCCGCGCTGGGTGAACCGCGCGCGCCATTGGGTGTAGTAGAAGTCCGCGGCGCGCTTGAGGGCCGCCTTGCGCTGCCGATCGTTGCCCACCGGCCCGAACACCCCGGACCCGGAGGCGTCCTGACCCCAGTGGCCGTTGACCAGATCACCGGCGACGAGGACGTCGTCGGGCCGCTCGGCGGCGAAGGTGTCCATCACGGTCGCGACCGTCTGCGCATACGAGGCGTTCCACGAGTTCGGCATGCCGGGCTTCCAGCGCGGCGAGAGGCGCAGGTCCGCGATGTCGCCGTTCATGAAGTCGGGCGACGACAGGAACCGGTAGTCGGGCGAGCCCGGAGGCGACACCGGCGGCGGCGTCACGACGCCGTCGACCCCCGCCACGCCTCGACCGGGCCCGGTCCCGCCGCGCTCCGCGGGATGCGCGGTCGCGGTCAGTGCCGCGGTGATCGCCACCGCGGCGACGCCCACGGCGGCGAGCCGGCGACGGCTCCGCCGCGGAACAGGCCCGAGGGCAGGTCTGGTCGTCACGCGGGCTGCTCCGGTCGTCTCGGTCGCTCACGCCGACGTCGTGTCAGACCTCACCGGCGGCGACTGGAATGTCGCCGCCCATCGTGGCACAGGACCGGTGATGATCACGGCCCTTCGCCACCTCGATGTTCGGTGGAGCTGAGGGGACTCGAACCCCTGACCCTCTGCATGCCATGCAGATGCGCTACCAGCTGCGCCACAGCCCCGAACCGCTGCCCCAGTGCTTCAGGCAACTCGCGGAATACTAGCCAACCCCGCACGCCACGCGAAATTCGGGGGTCATCCGATGCGGTTGTAGGCGCCCAGCCGCAGGGCGCCGGCCTCTGGATGCTCCTCCAGGACCACCCAGCCGCAGTTGTCGACTCCGCGTAGGGAGTGGAACTGCTCCTCGGGCCAGCCGAGCATGGCACCGGTCGCCACCCGGATCGCGGCACCGTGGGAGACGGCCACCCCGGTCTCGCCGGGGCCGAGGGCCGCGAGCAGCTCCCCGAGCACGGCCGACATCCTGCGGCGTACGTCGCCGGTGGGCTCGGCCCCCGGCGCCGCGTCGTAGCGCCCGCTGCGGAACTGCGCGAACCCGGCCGGGTCCAGCGCGGCGTACTCGTCGTGGGTCAGCCCCTGCCGCTCCCCCAGGTGGAACTCCCGCAGACGCTCGTCGTAAGTCGCTCGCAGCCCCGTCGCCTCCGCCACGGCGTCGGCAGTCACTCGCGCGCGCACGAGGTCGGAGGACCACAGCAGGCTCGGGGTGAGCTTGGCCAGCGCCCGGGCGGCCGTGGCGGCCTGCTCGCGGCCGACGTCGTCGAGCTCCACGTCCAGCTGGCCCTGCACGCGCAGCGCGTGGTTCCAGGCCGTCCGGCCGTGGCGCAGCAGCACCAGGGTGCGGGAGGACGCCTCAGGCACCGGTGGGCGGGCCCGTGACGTCCGCGGGGAGCTCGATGGTGGGGCAGTCGCGCCACAGCCGCTCGAGGGCGTAGAACTGGCGCTCCTCCTCGTGCTGGACGTGCACGACGATCTCGCCGTAGTCGAGCAGGACCCAGCGACCCTCGCGGTGGCCCTCGCGCCGGATGGGCTTGGAGCCGATCTCGCGCAGCTTGTCCTCCACCTCGTCCACGATCGACTTGACCTGGCGGTCGTTGGAGCCGGACGCGATCACGAAGGCGTCGGTGATGGCGAGCTGCTCGCTGACGTCGAAGGCGACGATCTGCGTGGCGAGCTTGTCGGAGGCCGCGCGGGCCGCGGTGACGACGAGCTCGACGGCGTGGTCGGTGGCAGTCATAGGTCTTCCGTTGCTGTGGGTGCTGCGGTGTCTGGAGTGGGGGGATACAGGCGGTGCTTCTGGATGTACTGCACCACACCGTCGGGCACGAGGTACCACACGGGTTGGCCGCGCCGCTGCCGCTCGCGACAGTCGGTCGAGGAGATCGCCAGCGCGGGGATCTCCACCATGGTGACCCGGGCCGAAGGGATCGACCCGAGGACGGCGGGGTCCATCTCGTAGCCCGGGCGCGTGCAGCCCACGAAGTGGGCCAGCGCGAACAGCTCGTCCGCGTCGCGCCAGCCGAAGATCTCGGTGAGCGCGTCCGCGCCGGTGATGAAGTACAGGTCGGCGTCGGGCATCTCGACGCTGAGGTCGCGCAGCGTGTCGATCGTGTACGTCGGCCCCTCGCGGTCGATGTCGACGCGCGACACCCGGAAGCGCGGGTTGGCCGCGGTCGCGATGACCGTCATCAGGTACCGGTGCTCGGGCGGGGAGACCCGGCGCTCGGACTTCTGCCACGGACGGCCGGTGGGCACGAAGACGACCTCGTCGAGGTCGAACCAGGCCTGCACCTCCGCGGCGGCCACGAGGTGGCCGTGGTGGATGGGGTCGAACGTGCCGCCCATGACGCCGACCCGGCGGCGCACGGCGTCAGTCATGCCGGGAGTCATGCAGGCCCATGCTCAGCTGTGCTCGCGTCCCCCGCCGAAGGCGACCAGGGCACCGAGCATCCCCATGAGGATCGCGATCGCGATCACACCCACCCACCAGGGGTTGATGACCTGCTCGTGGTGCTCCTCGGCGGCCCGGGTCACGGACAGCGTGATCTCGCTCAGCAACATGACCGCAGCCTATCGGGCCGCTCAGCCGAGCAGCGACTCGACTCCGGCCAGCACCAGCCAGAACCGCAGCGTCCGGCCCACGAAGATGGTGGGCAGGAAGACGTACATGCGCATCTTGAGCGCACCGGCGACCGCCGCCATCACCAGCAGGGGCGGGACGCCGGCGAACGACGAGACCAGCATGATCGACCCGCCGAACCACGGACGCCCCTCGATGCGCTGCTGCCAGCGCAGGTAGCTCTGGCTCACCTTCGGCCCGGACAGCCGCTTCTGGACCCACTCGGTGTCGAAGCTGCGTCGGGTCAGCTCGTACCAGACGATCTTTCCCACCGTCTGGCCCGCGCCCGCCGCCACCGCCAGGGCGAACGCGTGCCCGTCCCCCACGGTGGCGGCCATGCCCCCGAGGATGACCTCCATGTTGATCAGTGGGAACAGGGCAGACGCGATGCTGACCCCGAAGCTCCACAGATACAGGCTCATGCCGCGGCGCGCTCCGGCACCGGGAGGCCGAGCTCGAAGAGCCACCGCAGCGAGACGCACTTGAGCACGACCAGCGACAGTGCGATGACCAGGCCGACCGCGACGGCGACGTCCACGTTCCACTCGCGCAGGACCAGCAGCAGCACCGCGAAGAGCGAGGAGTTGACCGCCTTGGCCGGCTTGGACCAGTTCCACAGGTAGATCCGGCGGTCCACCACGTGGAAGTAGTTGGGACTGCGGATCGGCCAGGCCAGGAACGCCATCGACAGGAACATGTCGATGACCATGAAGTTGAACAGGTAGACCGCCACGGGCAGCGCCAACTGCGGCTCGATCCACACCAGCCCGATGTAGAACCCGGCGCAGTTGATCCGGTCGCACATGATGTCGATGACGCCGCCGATGCGGGTCTCGCAGTCACGTAGGCGCGCGTAGCCGCCGTCGGCCATGTCGCCGACCCAGTAGACGGCCAGGCCCACGACCAGCATCGTGAGGTCCTCCTCGCGCGCGGCGGCGAGGCAGAGACCCAGCGAGACGAGGGTCCGGACGAAGGTGATGACCGTGGCGCCCGTGAACAGCCTCTCGGCTGCCGGATCGGCGTACACGGACACGTCGGTCGCGGGCATGTGGGAACGCTATCGCGACCTTGCCCCGCGTCAGCGCACGTGCCCCTCTCCGGTGACGACGTACTTGGTCGAGGTCATCTCCGGCAGGCCCATCGGACCGCGCGCATGCAGCTTCTGGGTGCTGATCCCGATCTCCGCGCCGAAGCCGAACTCGCCGCCGTCGGTGAAGCGGGTCGAGGCGTTGACCAGCACCACCGCTGCGTCCACGGTCGCGACGAAGCGCCGCGCCGCGCCCTGGTCCTCGGTGACGATCGCGTCGCTGTGCTGGCTGGAGAAGCGCCGGATGTGGGCCACCGCCGCGTCGAGATCCGGTACGACGGCGGCGGAGATGTCGAGCGAGAGGTACTCCCGCTCGTGGTCCTCGTCGGTCGCGGGCACGACGCCGTCCAGCGCCTGGAAAGCGCCGTCGCCGTGGACGGTCACGCCGGCCTCCTGCAGCGCCGCGGTCACCCGGGGCAGGAACTCGTCGGCGACGTCCGCGTGGACGAGCAGCGACTCGGCCGCGTTGCAGACGCTGGTGCGGTGGGTCTTGGAGTTGAGCACGATCGCCAGCGCCTTGTCGAGGTCGGCCGCGCGGTCGACGTAGACGTGACAGTTGCCGACGCCGGTCTCGATGACCGGCACGGTCGACTCCTCGACCACGGAGCGGATGAGACCGGCTCCCCCACGCGGGATCAGCACGTCGACGTACCCGCGCGCCCGCATGAGCGCCTTGACGCTGTCCCGGGTGTCGCCCGGGACCAGCTGCATCGCGTCGGCGTCGAGGCCGGCCGCTGCGGCCGCGTCCCGCAGCACGGCCACGATCGCGGCGTTGCTTGAGCGCGCGCTGGAGCTGCCGCGCAGGAGCACGGCGTTGCCGGACTTCAGGCAGATGCCGGCCGCATCGGCGGTGACGTTGGGGCGGGCCTCGTAGATCATCCCGACCACGCCGAACGGCACCCGCACCTGCCGCAGCTCCAGGCCGTTGGCCAACGTGCTCCCCCGCACCACCTCCCCGACCGGGTCGGGCAGGCCGGCCACGTCGCGCAGCCCCTGGGCCATCCCCGCGAGCCGATCGGGCGTCAGCCGCAGCCGGTCGACGACGTTGGCGGGCGTGCCGTCGGCCTCGGCTCGCGCCACGTCCTCGGCGTTGGCGGCCAGCACCTCGGCCTCGCGGTCCAGCAGCGCGTCGGCCATCGCGTGCAGCGCCCGGTCCTTGTCGCCCCGCGTCGCCAGCGCCAGCCCGTGGCTCGCCGCACGGGCACGCCGCGCCACCTCCAGCACGTCCTGCATCGGATCCTCTCCACTCATGCCCCGAGCCTATTCCCGCTCACCACTCCTCAGCGCCCCGTCCCACACCACACCGCTCCCCATCGACCCGTCACCAACTCACGCAAATGACCGCTGACCCGTCAGAAAGTTTCTGACGGGTCAGCGGTCGTGGTGATCAGCTGGGGACGGGTCAGCCCTTGCGCTGGTTGATCTGCTCGGTGGCGGCGGGGAGGACCGCGTGCAGGTCGCCCACGACGCCGAAGTCGACCAGCTCGAAGATCGGGGCCTCGTCGTCCTTGTTGACCGCGACGATGGTCTTCGACGTCTGCATGCCGGCCCGGTGCTGGATGGCGCCGGAGATGCCGTTGGCGACGTAGAGCTGCGGCGAGACCGTCTTGCCGGTCTGGCCCACCTGGAAGGTGTGCGGCATCCAGCCGGAGTCGACGGCGGCGCGCGAGGCGCCGACCGCCGCGCCGAGGGCGTCGGCGAGGCCCTCGATCGGCTCGAAGTTGCCGCCGGTGCCACGGCCGCCCGAGACCACGATGGCGGCCTCGGTGAGCTCGGGGCGACCCGAGGCCTTGCGCGGCTGCTGCGCCACGATCTGGGCGGTCTTGGCGGCGTCGGAGATGGTCGCGGCGAACTCCTCGACGGTCCCGGCGCCGGCCTCCTCGACCGGGGAGGTCGAGTTGGGCTTGACCGTGATGATCGGGGTGCCCTTGGTGACCTTGGCCTTGACCGTGTAGTTGCCCGCGAAGACCGACTGGGTCGTGACCGGGGCTCCCCCATCGGCGGCCTCCACGTCGACGGCGTCGGTGATCAGGCCGGACCCGATCTTGATCGCCAGACGCGCGGCGACCTCCTTGCCCTCGTAGCCGGACACGAAGAGCACCGCCGCGGGCGAGCTCTTCTCGACCAGCTGCTGCAGGGCCTCGGCCTTGGGCGCCACGAGGTAGCCCTTGATCTCCGCGTCGTCGACGACGTAGATCTTCTCGGCGCCGAACGCCTTGAGCCTCTCGGCGACCTCGCCGACCTTGTCGGAGCCGCCGAAGAACACCGCGGCGGGCTCGCCGAGCCGCTTGGCCAGGGCCAGCAGCTCGAGCGTGGGCTTGCGGATTGCGCCGTCGACGTGGTCGACGACAACCAGAACCTCAGACATGTTCGTTCCCCGTCCTCAGATGAACTTCTTGGCGGCGAGGAAGTCGGTCAGCGCGGTGGCGCCCGACCCGTCCTCGTCCTTGACGATCTCGCCGGCCGTGCGCGGCGGGCGCTCGGTGGTGTCCTCGACCTCGGTCCAGGCGACCGCGAGGCCGACCTCGCCGGAGTCGACGCCCAGGTCGCCGAGCGACCAGGTGTCCAGCGGCTTCTTCTTGGCCGCCATGATCCCCTTGAACGACGGGTAGCGGGCCTCGCCGGTCTGGTCGGTCACCGAGAGCACGAGCGGCATGGTGCCGCCGATGACCTCGGTGGCGGTGTCGCCGTCGCGCTTGATGCGGACCTGGTCGCCCTGCGTCTCGATGACGGAGGCGAACGTGACCTGGGGCAGGTTGAGGCGCTCGGCCAGCATGGCCGGGACCACGCTGCCCGAGGCGTCCGTGGACGCCATGCCACAGACCACGAGGTCGGCCCCGCCCTTGTCCTGGCCGATCTTCTCGATCGCCTTCGCGAGGACGAGCGAGGTGGCGACGTAGTCGGAGCCGGCGATGGCCTCGTCCGTGACGTGGACGCCCTCGTCGGCGCCCATCTGCAGCGCCTTGCGCACCGCGTCGACCGCCTTCTCGGGACCGATGGTGAGGGCGATCACCTTGGTCTCCTCCGGGCTGTCGGACTTCTCCTTGATCTGGAGGGCCTGCTCGACGGCGTACTCGTCGAGCTCGGAGAGCAGGCCGTCGACGCCGACGCGGTCAACGGTGTTGTCCGACTCGAACCGGCGGTCGCCGGTCGCGTCGGGGACGTGCTTCACACAGACGACAATGTTCATGGTGGTGTGGCCTGGACGGCCCCTCCTGATGCACTCGTGAGGTCAAGGGAATGGCCAATGACTGCCATGACTGCCATGACTGCCGGCGTGGGCAGGCTACCGCCGAGGCACCGGCGACGAAACACGGGTCGGCGTTCGACTGCGTCACACCGTGTGCTGGGTCACTCGGGCGAGGGGGCGGCGACGGTCACGGACGGACGAGCCGGTCCAGGATCCGTCCCACGACGAGGTAGACGACCGCCCCGATGCCGTAGCTGAACAGCGCTGTGGTCTTGGCGCCGTTCTCCCCGCCGAACCGCTTGATCGGGTTGTCGAGGTCGAAGACGCCGAGGTCCACACCGTCCGCGAGGTCGAGCACGAGCTCGACCAGCGGGTTCGTGCGCTCCGCGTCGACGGCGATCAGCAGGGCCGCGATGGCCAGCACCGACGCGCACACCGCACAGAGCAGCCAGAGCACCCGGGCGAGGGTCACCCGGACCGCCGTGCCACTCGATCTGACGTCTGCCACGTCGCTACCGCCCCTCGAACTCAGCCTTGCCCGGACCGTTCGTGACGAAGGATCGCATACCGGTCGTGCGGTCCTCGGTCCCGAAGAGCGCGGCGAACTGGACGCGCTCCAGCTCGAGACCGGTCACCAGGTCCACCTCCAGCCCCCGGTCGATGCTCTCCTTCGCGGCGCGTACGGCGAGCGACGCCGCGCCGCGGAACTGCCGCGCCCAGGCGACCGCCTCGTCGTAGACGGAGGCGGCCGGCACCAGCCGGTCGACCAGGCCGATGGCCAGCGCCTCGTCGGCCTTGACGAGCCGGCCGGTGAAGATGATGTCCTTCGCGGTGCTCGGGCCGACCAGCCGGCTCAGCCGCTGGGTGCCGCCGGCGCCGGGGATGATGCCGAGCAGCACCTCCGGCTGACCCAGCGTCGCGTCGTCGGCGGCGATCCGGAAGTCGGCGGCCAGCGCGAGCTCGCAGCCGCCGCCCAGCGCGTAGCCGTTGATGGCCGCGACGACCGGCTTGGGGATGTCGGCCACGGCGTTCACCGCCGACTGGATGGAGCCGGAGATCCGGGCCATGTCGCTGGAGGTGAGGTCGACCATCTCCTTGACGTCGTTGCCGGCCGCGAACACCCGCTCGCCGCCGTAGACGACCACGGCCTTGACGTCGTCGCGCTCCGCCGCCTCCGCGGCCGCGGCCCGCAGCTCGGCCTGCACCTGGATGCTGATCGCGTTCATCTTCGGCCGGTCGAGGCGGATCGTGCCCACGCCATCGGTGACCTCGAGCCTCACGAACTCTGACATCTGGCAACTCCCTGCTGGTCGGTGAACGTGGCTTGAGCCTGCCACTGCCGGCGGGCCCTCGGGGAGCCGGTGCCGAAGGATAGGCAACAATGGATCGAGTGACTCCCGGCCTGTGGCGCAACCTCGGCGACCACGCGGCCGTGTGGCCGGGACGTCATCATCCCCTCGGGTCGACCTGGTCCCCTGAGGCCACCAACTTCGCCGTCCACGCGCCCCGCGGCACGGCTGTCTGGGTGTGCGTGTTCGACGACGAGGGCGCCGAGCGCCGGCACCAGCTCACCGAGCACACGCTGGGCATCTGGCACGGAGCGGTGCCGGGCGTCGAGGTCGGCGCCCGCTACGGCTACCGCGTCGACGGCCCGTGGCGCCCGGCGGAGGGCTTGCGCTTCAACGTCGACAAGCTGCTGCTCGACCCGTTCGCCCGCGCTGTGAGCGGCGAGGTGACGGTGCACCCCGCGATCTACGGCTTCGCCCTCGACGCCGACGGCGTCCAGCAGCGCAGCGCCGTGGACTCGGCGCCGTACGTGCCCCGCAGCGTGGTCGTGGCCGACGACTTCGACTGGGGCGACGACGCCCCGCCGAGCCACCGCTGGCGCGACACGGTCATCTACGAGATGCACGTCAAGGGCATGACCCGACTTCAGGACCGGGTGCCGGAGGAGCTCCGGGGGACGTACGCCGGCCTGGGCACCCCCGCCGTGGTCGACTACCTGCGAGACCTCGGCGTGACCGCCGTCGAGCTGCTCCCGGTGCACCAGTTCGTCTCCGAGCCGGCCCTGGTCGAGCGCGGCGCCGTCAACTACTGGGGCTACAACTCGATCGGGTTCTTCGCCCCCCACGGCGCCTACTCCGCCTCCGGCGACCGCGGCCAGCAGGTGACGGAGTTCAAGGCGATGGTCAAGGCGTTCCACGCCGCCGGGCTCGAGGTGATCCTCGACGTCGTCTACAACCACACCGCGGAGGCCGGAGCGGACGGACCCACGCTGTCGTTCCGCGGCTTCGACGACGCCGTCTACACCCGGGTCGGTCCCTCCGAGCCCGACCAGCCGGCCGACCACTACTGGGACGTCACCGGCTGTGGCAACACCGTCGACGCGGCCTACCCGTTCGCGCTGCGGATGATCCTGGACTCGCTGCGCTACTGGGTGAGCGAGATGCACGTGGACGGCTTCCGCTTCGACCTGCTCTCGGCCCTGACCCGCGTCGACCACGAGATCGACATGGGCTGCCACCTGCTCACCGCGATCGGGCAGGACCCGGTCCTGCGCCACGTGAAGCTCATCGCCGAGCCGTGGGACGCCTCGATGGACGGCTACCGCGTGGGCGACTGCCCGCCACCGTGGGTGGAGTGGAACGACCAGTTCCGCGACGAGATCCGCGACTTCTGGCGGGGCCGCTCCTCCGGCATCCGCCGCGTCGCCACCCGGATGTCGGGCTCCTCGGACCTGTACGCCGACGACGGCCGCTCGGCGTACGCGTCGGTCAACTTCATCACCGCCCACGACGGCTTCACGGTCCGGGACCTGGTCAGCTACGAGCACAAGCACAACGAGGCCAACGGCGAGAACAACCGCGACGGCACCGACAACAACCGGTCGTGCAACTACGGGGTCGAGGGCGAGACCGACGACCCCGAGGTGCTCGCTCTGCGGCGCCGGCAGGCGGCCAACCTGATGGCGACGCTGTGCCTGTCCACCGGGGTGCCGATGATCACCGCCGGCGACGAGCGCGGACGGACCCAGCGCGGCAACAACAACGCCTACTGCCAGGACAACGAGACCTCGTGGATCGACTGGCGGCCCGACGACGCGTGGCTGGACGTCTACGAGATCACCAAGACCGCGCTGCGGCTGCGCCGCGAGCACCCGGCGTTGCGGCAGCGGCACTGGCTCGAGGGCCGGCCGACCATCCGCGGCGGGCCCAAGGACCTCGCCTGGCTGCACCCGACCGGCCGGGAGATGACCGCGGAGGACTGGCACGACGCGCACCTGACCACGATCGGCATGTTCGTCTCCGGCAAGCCGCTGCGCTCCCCCGGGCCCCGCGGGGAGCAGCAGCTCGACGCGTCGTTCATGCTGTGGCTCAACTCCGGCGCCGACCCCGTCGAGCTGACGCTGCCCGAGAACGACTGGGTGCAGGAGGGTGAGGTCGCCCTCAGCACCGACCCCGCCCTCGCCCCGGGCCACCCGGCCAAGGCCGGCGAGGCCCTCGCCCTCGCCGCGCGCTCCGTCCTGGTCCTGCGCGCCGGCTGATCCGGCCGATCAGGCCATGGCGACGACGCCGAGCTCGGCGTCGGAGACCAGCAGGTCGTGCCTCGGGATGACCCGGACGGTGTAGCCGAACGAGCCGCTGTGGTCGAGCTCGACCTCCCCGTCGAAGCGGTAGCGGCCGCCGTCGTAGGTCTCGGCCACGGTCAGCGGCTCGATGACGGTCTCGACGAGCTCGTCCTCGGCGTTGGTCTTGCCGTGGACGAGCTGGACGGCGACGTCCTCGGGGGACAGCTCGCCGAGGCCGACGAAGGCGCGGACATGCAGGTGCGCGCCGACCTCGGGCGCGTCGCCCACGCCGCTGCTCTCGACGTGCTCGACGTGGACCTCGGGCCAGTGGGCCCGCACCCGCTGCTTCCAGGCGGCCAGGCTGCGCGCCCCCTCGTAGTCGGAGTTGAGCAGGCGTGCGTTAGTCGCGGCCGGGGTGTAGAGCGACCTGGTGTAGTCGCGCACCATGCGGGTGGCCAGCACCTTGGGGCCCAGCGACTTCAGCGTGTGGCGCAGCATCTCGACCCAGCGGCCGGGCACGCCCTCCTCGTCGAGGTCGTAGAAGCGCGGGGCGACCTCGTTCTCGATCAGGTCGTAGAGCGCGGCCGCCTCGAGGTCGTCGCGGCGGTCGGGGTCGTCCAGCCCGTCGGCCGACGGGATCGCCCAGCCGTTCTCGCCGTCGTACCACTCGTCCCACCAACCGTCGAGGATCGACAGGTTGAGCCCGCCGTTGAGGGCGGCCTTCATGCCGGAGGTCCCGCAGGCCTCGTAAGGGCGCAGCGGGTTGTTGAGCCACACGTCGCAGCCGGGGTAGAGCGGCTGGGCCATCGCGATGTCGTAGTTGGGCAGGAACACGATCCGGTGGCGGACCTCCGGGTCGTCGGCGAAGCGCACCAGCTCCTGGATGAGCCTCTTGCCACCGTCGTCGGCGGGGTGCGACTTGCCGGCGATCACCAGCTGGATCGGCCGCTCGGGGTCGAGCAGCAGGCTCTTGAGCCGGGCCGGGTCGCGCAGCATCAGGGTCAGCCGCTTGTACGACGGCACCCGGCGTGCGAACCCGATCGTCAGCACGTCCGGGTCCAGGGCGTGGTCGATCCAGGCGAGCTCGGCCGCGGCCGAGCCGCGCCGCTCCCACGAGCGGCGCAGGCGCGTACGGGCGTCCTTCACGAGGCGCTCGCGCAGGGTGCGCTTGGTGGCCCACACCTGGGCCGAGGGCACCTTGTCGACGGCGTTCCAGAACGCCTCGGTGTCGTCGGACTCGGCATCGGCGCCCTGGGACTCCGCGAGCTCGATGATCTCGCGGGCCACCCAGGTCGGGGCGTGCACGCCGTTGGTGATCGAGCCGATCGGCACCTCGGCCTCGTCGAAGGCCGGCCACAGGCCGTTGAACATGCCGCGGCTGACCTCACCGTGCAGGAGCGAGACGCCGTTGGCGCGCTGCGCCAGGCGGAAGCCCATGACGGCCATGTTGAAGACCGAGGGGTCGCCGCCGTCGTAGTCCTCGGTCCCGAGCGCGAGCACCTTCTCGATCGGGACGCCGGGGGTGGCCCCGGTCTCCCCGAAGTACTGCTCGACCAAGGTGCGGGGGAAGCGGTCGATGCCCGCGGGCACCGGCGTGTGCGTCGTGAAGACGGTGGAGGCCCGGCCGACCTCGAGTGCCGTCGGGAAGTCCAAACCCGGGCCGGTCTCGTCGACGGTGAGCTCGCGGATCCGCTCGATGCCGAGGAAGCCGGCGTGGCCCTCGTTGGTGTGGAACACCTCGGGCGCGGGGTGGCCGGTGATCCGGCAGTAGGCACGCAGGGCACGGACGCCGCCCACGCCGAGGAGCATCTCCTGGCGCAGCCGGTGCTCGCTGTTGCCGCCGTAGAGGCGGTCGGTGACGTCGACGTAGTGCTCGGGGTTGCCCTCGACGTTGGTGTCCAGCATCAGCAGCGGCACCCGTCCGACGCTGGCGACCCAGATCCGCGCGACGAGGTCGGGGCCGCCCGGCATCGCGATCGAGACGGTGGCTCGCGAGCCGTCGGGCTCGCGCAGCAGGGAGATCGGCAGGCCGTCGGGGTCCAGGACCGGGTAGGTCTCCTGCTGCCAGCCCTCGCGCGACAGCGACTGCGTGAAGTAGCCGTGACGGTAGAGCAGGCCCACACCGATGATCGGTACGCCGAGGTCGCTGGCCGCCTTGAGGTGGTCACCGGCGAGGATGCCCAGACCGCCGGAGTACTGCGGCAGCGCCGCGGTGATGCCGAACTCCGGGGAGAAGTAGCCGATGGCCGCGGGGCCGCCGGCGTCGGTGGCCGAGCGCGCCGCGGCCCGCTGGTACCAGCGCTCGCCGGTCAGGTAGGAGTCCAGGTCGGCGGCGGCGACTCGCAGCCGCTCCAGGAACCCCTCGTCCCCGGCCAGCGCCTCGAGCCGGCCACGGCCGACCGCGCCGAGGAGGGTGACCGGGTCGTACCCGGTGGACTCCCACAGCTCCGGGTCGACCTCCTGGAACACGTCCTGGGTCTCGGGGTGCCACGACCACCTCAGGTTGAGGGCGAGCACCCCCAGCGCCTCCAGGGCCGGCGGGAGGACGGGACGGACCGTGAATCGTCGAATGGCGCGCACCCCGAAGACGCTACCGCCCATTTGTGGAACGATCCAAAGATTCATCCAAAGCGGGCCGCCGTCCCAGGTGACGCTGCCCACACACCGCTCCTGGTGAGCACGCGTGGCCGTCGGACGTCGCGATCCGCTGCGGGCGGCGCGGTGCCGAGCATAACCGCCCTCCCCCGGCCCCGGTTTCGAGACGGCCGCTTCAGCACCGGGTGCCGGGGTAACGGAGAGCGTTCCGGTACGGGGTCACCGGTGCGCGCTCGCGAGCGCCGCTGCTGACCCACGACGGTGGGAGGTGGCTCCCGCGGGACCATGGACCGGCCCGCGGCTTGCACGCGGGCGACGCAACCGGGAAGGGTGGGGACATGCCTGGACGCATTCCGATCATGGACGTCATGCCCCTCGTGGACCTCGGCAGGCGACCTGCCAAGGCGACCGTCGGGGAGCCGTTCCCCGTCACCGCGACGGTGTTCCGCGAGGGTCACGACCAGCTCGGCGCCGAGGTGGTGCTGATCGACCCGGCGGGCGAGCGCCGCCCACCGCGCCGCATGGAGAAGTACGGCGAGGAGCCCGACGTCTACCGCGCCTGGGTCACTCCCGACTCCGAGGGCGCCTGGACCTTCGAGGTGCAGGCGTGGTCGGACCCGCTGGGCACCTGGGAGCACGACGCCGGCCTGAAGATCCCGGCCGGCGTCGACGTCGACCTGATGTTCCTGGAGGGCCGGCTGCTGCTGGAGCGGGTCAAGGCCGAGGTCCCCAAGAAGGCCAAGGCCGAGCACGCGGTCCTGACGGCCGCGATCAAGGCCGCCAAGGACGTCAAGCGCCCGGTGGAGGCGCGCCTGGCCCAGCTCATGGCGGACGAGCTCTGGGCGGTGCTGCACGCCCACCCGCTGCGCGACCTGCTGAGCGTCGAGGGCCCCTTCCCGGCGTACGCCGACCGCACCCGCGCGCTCTACGGCAGCTGGTATGAGTTCTTCCCGCGCTCCGAGGGCGCCACCCGCGACGAGGCGACCGGCAAGATCACGAGCGGCAGCTTCCGCACGGCCGCGAAGCGGCTGGACGCCGTCGCCGGCATGGGCTTCGACGTGGTCTACCTGCCGCCGGTCCACCCCATCGGCGAGGTGAACCGCAAGGGTCCCAACAACACCCTGACGCCCGGCCCCGACGACCCCGGCTCGCCGTGGGCGATCGGCTCCAAGTACGGCGGTCACGACGCGATCCACCCCGATCTCGGAACCTTCGAGGACTTCGACGCCTTCGTCGCCCGCGCCCGCGAGCTCGGCCTGGAGGTCGCGCTCGACCTGGCGCTGCAGGCGGCGCCCGACCACCCGTGGGTCACGACCCACCCGCAGTTCTTCACCACCCGCGCCGACGGCTCGATCGCCTTCGCCGAGAACCCGCCCAAGAAGTACCAGGACATCTACCCGATCAACTTCGACAACGACCCCGAGGGGATCCGGCAGGAGGTGCTGCGGATCGTCCGGCTCTGGATGTCGCACGGCGTGCGGATCTTCCGGGTCGACAACCCCCACACCAAGCCGCTGCCGTTCTGGGAGTGGCTGCTCGGCGAGGTGCGGCGCACGGACCCGGACGTGATCTTCCTGTCCGAGGCGTTCACGCGCCCGGCGATGATGCACGGGCTGGGCTCGGTGGGCTTCCACCAGTCCTACACGTACTACACGTGGCGCACGGCGCGCTGGGAGCTGGAGCTCTACCTCAAGGAGCTCGCGAGCGAGTCCGACCACCTGATGCGGCCGAACTTCTTCACCAACACCCCCGACATCCTCCACGCCTACCTGCAGTACGGCGGTCCGGCTGCGTTCAAGGTGCGCGCGGCGATCGCGGCGACCAGCTCCCCGAGCTGGGGCGTCTACGCCGGCTACGAGCTCTACGAGCACGTGGCCCTCAAGCCGGGCAGCGAGGAGTACCTGGACTCGGAGAAGTTCCAGATCCGCATCCGCGACTGGGACGCCGCCGCGGCCGAGGGCCGCACGCTGGCGCCGTACCTCACCCGGCTCAACGAGATCCGGCGCACGCACCCGGCGCTGCAGCTGCTGCGCAACATCACCATCCACAGCAGCGACGACGAGAACATCCTCGCCTACTCCAAGGTGGCCTACGACCCGGAGACCGGCGAGCCCGGCGACACGGTGATCGTCGTGGTCAACCTCGACCCGCACGCCACCCGCGAGACCATGGTCCACCTCGACCTCCCGAGCCTCGGCCTGGACTGGCACGACGGCTTCACGGTGCACGACGAGATCACCGGCGAGGACTGGAACTGGGGCCAGCACAACTACGTGCGGCTCGACCCGGGTTACGAGCCCGCCCACATCCTCACCCTCAGGAGGGGTCTGTGACCGACCTGCTGCCCGAGCACACCCAGCCCGAGCCCCGGCCGGCCGACCCGCAGGACCCCTTCCCCGACACCGTCGGCACGACCCCCGACTGGTTCAAGTCGGCGGTCTTCTACGAGGTGATGGTCCGCTCGTTCCGCGACTCCAACGGCGACGGCACCGGCGACTTCAAGGGCCTGACCGAGAAGCTCGACTACCTGGCCTGGCTGGGGGTCGACTGCCTGTGGGTGCCGCCGTTCTTCACCAGCCCGCTGCGCGACGGCGGCTACGACGTCGCCGACTTCACCAACATCCTCCCCGAGGCCGGCACGGTGGAGGACTTCCACCACTTCCTCGACGAGGCCCACAAGCGCGACATCCGCGTGATCATCGACTTCGTCATGAACCACACCAGCGACCAGCACCCGTGGTTCCAGGCCAGCCGGGAGGACCCCGAGGGTCCCTACGGCGACTTCTACGTGTGGTCCGACACCGATGAGCTCTACCAGGACGCGCGGGTCATCTTCGTCGACACCGAGCCCTCCAACTGGACCTGGGACCCGGTCCGCCAGCAGTACTTCTGGCACCGGTTCTTCTCCCACCAGCCGGACCTCAACTACGACAACCCGCTGGTCCACGACGCGATCCTCGAGGCCATCTCGTTCTGGTTCGACATGGGCCTGGACGGCTTCCGCCTCGACGCGGTGCCCTACCTCTACGAGCGTCCCGGCACCAACGGCGAGAACCTGCCGGAGACCCACGAGTTCCTCCGGAAGGTCCGGCGCTTCGTCGACGAGAAGTACCCCGGCCGGATCCTGCTCGCCGAGGCCAACCAGTGGCCGGCCGACGTGGTCGACTACTACGGCGACTTCGACTCCGGTGGGGACGAGTGCCACATGTGCTTCCACTTCCCGGTGATGCCGCGGATCTTCATGGCGGTGCGGCGCGAGTCCCGCTTCCCCATCTCCGAGATCCTGGAGCAGACGCCGCCGATCCCGCACGGCTGCCAGTGGGGCATCTTCCTGCGCAACCACGACGAGCTCACGCTGGAGATGGTCAGCGACGACGACCGTGACTACATGTGGGACGAGTACGCCAAGGACCCCCGCATGAAGGCCAACATCGGCATCCGCCGGCGCCTGGCGCCGCTGCTGGACAACGACACCAACCAGATCGAGCTGTTCAACGCGCTGCTCCTGTCGCTGCCGGGCTCGCCGGTGCTCTACTACGGCGACGAGATCGGAATGGGCGACAACATCTGGCTCGGCGACCGCGACGGGGTCCGCACCCCGATGCAGTGGACGCCCGACCGCAACGCCGGCTTCTCCTCGGCGACGCCGGGCAAGCTGTTCCTCCCGGCGATTCAGGATCCGGTCTACGGGTACCAGTCGGTCAATGTCGAGGCCCAGCTGGAGAACCCGTCCTCGCTGCTGCACTGGACGCGGCGGATGATCCAGGCGCGTCGCCGCCACGACGCCTTCGGGCTCGGCTCGTTCCACGACCTCGGCGGCTCGAACCCCGCCGTGCTGTCCTACGCCCGCGAGCACGTCGGCGAGGACGGCGAGTCCGACATCATCGTGTGCGTCAACAACCTCTCGCGCTTCGCGCAGCCCATCGAGCTGGACCTGCGCCGCTTCGAGGGCATGATCCCGGTCGAGCTGCTCGGGGGCGTGCCGTTCCCGCGCATCGGCGAGCTGCCCTACCTGCTGACGCTGGGCGGCTACGGCTTCTACTGGTTCCGCCTGATCGCGGCGACCGACCAGGGAGAGGGGCAGCTGCTGTGACGCATCTCGAGCCCCAGGTCTTCAGCGACTACCTCGTCCGCACCCGCTGGTTCGGCGGCAAGGGCCGCCCGTTCAACGTCACCGGGTTCCGCCTCGTCGGCGAGGTCCCCGGGCGCGTGGACGACAGCCCCCGGGTGGTCATCCACCTGGTGCAGGTCACCTACGACGACGTCGACGCGGCCGCCCCGGACGCCGTCGAGCTCTACCAGGTCCCGCTGGCGTTCTACGAGCACCCGCAGGGTCGGCTCGACCACGCCTTCGTCGGCTGGTGGGAGGACCCCGAGCACGGCTGGGTCCACGCCTACGACGCCCTGCACGACCGGGAGGCCATGGCCTGCTGGCTGCGCTCGTTCGACGATGCCGCCACGCAGGAGCACGGTCACACCGTCGACCCCGAGACCATGCTGACCTTCCACCGCCTGCCCGGGCACGACCTCGACCGGGACGCCCAGTCGATGCTGTTCACGGGCGAGCAGTCCAACTCCTCGGTCGCCTTCGGCGAGGACGCGCTCATGAAGGTCTTCCGCAAGGTCACCCCCGGGGTCAACCCGGACGTCGCCGTCCACGACGTGCTCACCCGCGCGGGCTCGGACCACATCGCAGCCCTCTACGGCTGGCTCGACGTGCTCGACGCCGACTCCGACGCGGTGATCCAGCTGGCGATGCTGCAGCAGTTCCTGCGCACGGCCACCGACGGCTGGGACCTCGCGCTGGGCAGCGTCCGCTCCCTCTTCGCCGACCCCGAGCTGCACGCCCGTGAGTCCGGCGGCGACTTCGCCGGCGAGGCGACCCGCCTGGGCGAGGCCCTGCGCGAGCTGCACGAGACGCTGCGCGAGTCGTTCGGCTCGCAGAGCATCGAGACCGCCGACCTGGCCGAGCAGATGGGCCAGCGGCTCGCCGCCGCCGAGACCGTCGTACCCGGTCTGGCCGAGCATCACGCCCCGCTCGCCGCGCTCCACGACCGGGTCGCGCGGCTGGGGCGGATCGAGGTCCACCGCATCCACGGCGACCTCCACCTCGGCCAGACCCTGCGCACCAGCAAGGGCTGGAAGGTCGTCGACTTCGAGGGCGAGCCGGCCAAGCCGCTCGCCGAGCGGATGCTGCCCGACTCCCCCTGGCGTGACGTCGCGGGAATGCTGCGCTCCTTCGACTACGTGCCCCACGTGGTCGTGCGCGACCGCGAGGAGGAGGACGACCCGGAGGTCGACGCCCAGCGCACCCAGCGCGGCCAGGAGTGGGCGCACCGCTCCCGCAACCACTTCCTCACCGCCTACGCCGGCGGCGAGCTCAGCGAGACCCAGCGCACCCTGCTCGACGCCTACGTCGCCGACAAGGCCGTCTACGAGACCGTCTACGAGACCCGCAACCGTCCCACCTGGGTGGACATCCCCCTCCAGGCCGTGGCGAGGATCGGAGCCCCATGACCGACACCATCGCACCCGTCCCCACGTCCGAGCTCGACCAGATCATCCACGGCGAGCACGGCGACCCGCACCTGGTGCTGGGGCCGCACGTGCACGACGGGGTCGTCACCGTGCGCGTCCTCAAGCCGCTCGCCTCCTCGGTCGTGGTCCGCCACAGCGGCACCGAGACCGCCCTGGAGCACGAGCACGAGGGGATCTGGGCCGGCGTGCTGACCGGCGAGACCGACGTACCCGACTACCGCCTCGCGGTGTCCTACGACGACGGCCCGATCGAGGTCGACGACCCCTACCGCTTCCTGCCGACGCTCGGCTCGGTGGACCTGCACCTGATCAACGAGGGCCGCCACGAGCAGCTGTGGAACGTCCTCGGCGCGCGCGTGCACCACTACCAGGCGTTCGGCACCACCGTGAGCGGCACGTCGTTCGCCGTGTGGGCTCCCGCGGCCCGGTCCGTGCGCCTCATGGGCGACTTCAACAGCTGGGACGGGCGTGCGCACCCGATGCGCCAGCTGGGCAGCTCGGGCGTCTGGGAGCTCTTCGTCCCCGGCATCGGCGCCGGCACGTCGTACAAGTTCGGCGTGCGGGGAGCCGACGGCGAGTGGCGCGAGAAGGCCGACCCGATGGCGTTCTACGCCGAGGTCGCCCCGGCCACCGCCTCCCGCGTCACCGAGTCCACGCACGTCTGGGGCGACGACGAGTGGATGGCCGCGCGCCGCGACCGGAAGCCGGTCGCCGAGCCGATGGCCACCTACGAGCTGCACCTGGGCTCCTGGAAGCGCCACCCCGGCGGCGGCTTCTGGAGCTACGACGAGCTCGCCGACGACCTGGTCCCCTACCTCTCGGAGCTCGGCTTCACCCACGTCGAGCTGATGCCGGTGATGCAGCACCCGTTCGGCGGGTCGTGGGGCTACCACGTGACGTCGTACTTCGCGCCGGACTCCCGCTACGGCGACCCCGACGGGTTCAAGCGCCTGGTCGACCGCCTGCACCAGGCCGGCATCGGCGTCATCCTCGACTGGGTGCCCGGTCACTTCGCCACCGACGCGTGGGCGCTGGCCCGCTTCGACGGCACCCCGCTCTACGAGGACCCCAACCCCCAGCGCGGGTGGCACAAGGAGTGGGGCTCCCACATCTTCAACTTCGGGCGCCCCGAGGTGCGCAACTTCCTCTACGCCAACGCCCTCTACTGGCTCGAGGAGTTCCACGCCGACGGCCTGCGCGTCGACGGCGTGGCCTCGATGCTCTACCTCGACTACGCGCGCGAGGAGGGCGAGTGGTCGCCCAACAAGCACGGCGGCCGGGAGAACCTCGAGGCGGTGCAGTTCCTGCAGGAGATGAACGCCACCGTCTACAAGCGGGTGCCGGGCATCGTGACCATCGCCGAGGAGTCCACCTCGTGGCCCGGCGTCACCGGCCCCACCAGCGACGGCGGCCTCGGCTTCGGCTTCAAGTGGAACATGGGCTGGATGCACGACTCGCTCGGCTACCTCAAGCGGGAGCCGGTCCACCGGCCCTACCACCACCACGAGATGACCTTCGCGCTCGTCTACGCGTGGGCGGAGAACTACGTCCTGCCCATCTCGCACGACGAGGTCGTCCACGGCAAGGGCTCCCTGCTGCGCAAGATGCCCGGCGACCGGTGGCAGCAGCTGGCCAACCTGCGCGCCTACCTGGCCTACATGTGGGCCCACCCCGGCAAGCAGCTGCTCTTCATGGGCTGCGAGCTCGGCCAGGAGTCGGAGTGGGCCGAGGCCCGCGAGCTCGACTGGTGGCTGCTCGACCACCCCGAGCACCGCGGCGTCCACGACCTGGTGCGCGACCTGAACCACGCCTACGTCGGCTCACCCGCGCTGTGGTCGCGTGACGACGACCCGGCCGGGTTCGAGTGGCTCGACGCCAACGACGCCGGGCGCAGCACCTACTCCTTCGTCCGTCGCGGCGACGGCCCGGACCTGGTCTGCGTCGCCAACTTCCGCGACCACCCGCACGAGGGCTTCCGGCTCGGGCTGCCGTCGGCCGGCACCTGGGAGGAGGTGCTCAACACCGACGCCGAGCTCTACGCGGGCTCGGGCGTGGGCAACCTCGGCAAGGTGGTCGCCGTCGAGGGCGAGCACGGCGGCCAGCCGGCGTACGCCGACATCGTCCTCCCGCCGCTGGCGACGGTGTGGTTCCGCCACGCACCTGAGCAGGGGCCGTCTCGCCCGGTCTCCTAGGGTTGGGCGCGTGAGCGAGCACCCCCGCACCCAGACCGTCGCCGACGGCGTCGCCCGCGTCGTCTGGACGCCGTCGGACGGGGACTGGGCCGCGACCCTGGACGCCGTACGGCGTGAGGTCGAGGCCGCGCTCGTGGCGGGCCACAGCCGGGTCGAGATGCTGGTCGCCCTGGAGGACGAGACCGGCCAGCGGGTGGCCACCTGGTCCGGACTGCGCCGTGAGGGTGTGCGCCGCGGGGTGGACGGCGACCTGGTCGTCTACGCGCGCCTCACCTCCGACGCCTCCGCCGAGGAGCCGGGCGGGTTCCGAGCGCTGCTCAACTCCTTCCTCCCGCGCAAGCGCGCGATCAGCCAGATGCTGATCCGCGACCCCGACGCGCGGGTGCTGCTGTGCCAGCTGACCTACAAGCAGGACTGGGACCTGCCCGGCGGCGTGGTCGAGGTCGGCGAGTCCCCGCAGCTGGCGGTGGCGCGCGAGGTCGAGGAGGAGCTCGGTCTCTCCCTCGAGGCCGGGCCGCTCGTGCTCACCGACTGGCTGCCCCCCTGGGGCGGCTGGGACGACGCGCTGTGCCTGGTCTTCGACGGCGGCGTCCACGACGCCTCGATCACCGACGCCATCGTCATGCAGGCCCGCGAGATCCGGGCGGCGGAGTTCCTGACCCTCGAGCAGGCCCGCGAGCGCTGCGCCGACTTCACCGCCCGCCGCCTCGAGTCCGCCCTCGCCAACCTCGGCGGCGGCCCCGCCTACACCGAGTCCGGCCGCTGACCCGTCACCAACTGCTCGCCCCCACCGCTGACCCGGCAGAAACTTTCTGACGGGTCAGCGGTGGGGTCGGCGAGTTTCTGACGGGTCGGTGTCGGGTGGGGCTGGTGTGACGTCGGGCGGCGGGGAGGCCGCAGCGCCACCAGGACGCCGAGCACGAGCAGCAGGCCGCCAGTCGCCTCGGCCGCGTTGGGCCGCTGGTCGAGCAGCAGCCAGGCCGAGGCCATCGCGACGACCGGAGCGAGCAGCACCCAGGGCACCACGGACGCCGAGCGATTGCGGCTCAGCAGGGTGTTGAAGATGCCGTAGCCCACCAGCGAGGCCAGCCCGGCCGTGTACAGCGTGGCGACCAGCGCCTCCCAGCCGAACGCCGCCATCCCTTCGGCGAGCGCCTCGGGGCCGTCGAGCAGCAGGCTGAGCGCCACCAGCGGGACCGGTACGACGAGTGCCGACCAGACCGTCAGGGACAGACCGCCGCTGACGCCCGAGGCGCGGGACAGGACGTTGCCGACCCCCCAGGAGAGCGCCGCGAGCAGGCAGAGTGCCAGCGCCAGCAGCGGGACCTCCCCGCCGCGACCCACGGCGACGACGACCAGCCCGACCGACCCGAGCGCCACGCCGGCCGCCTGCGCGGCCGTGGGCAGCTCGCGCAGCACGCCGGTGGCGATGAGCACGGTGAAGATGACCTGCGCCTGCAGCACCAGCGCCGCCAGCCCCGGCGGCATCCCCGCCGCCATCCCGACGTACAGGAAGCCGAACTGGCCCAGGGACATGAACACGCCGATCAGCGCCACCACCCGCCAGGGCGCCCGCGGACGGCCGACCAGGAACACCGCCGGCAGCACCACCAGCACGAACCGCGCCGCCAGGAACAGCAGCGGCGGCACCTCGCCCATCCCCCAGTCGATCACCACGAAGTTGAAGCCCCAGACGGTGGCGACCAGGGCGGCGAGAATACAGTCGCGTCGGTTCACGGACCCATGCTGACGGCTGCAACCCGGTAGCACCAGCGAATCCTGATGCCCCTTTCTCGGTAGCATCGCTGCATGATCGATCTGGCCGCCCTCACGTCCCTGCGTGCCGTCGACACCCACGGCTCCGTGGTGGCGGCCGCGGACGCGCTCGGCTTCACGCCCAGCGCGGTGTCGCAGCAGGTGAAGCGGCTGGAGCGCCAGACCGGCGTACCCCTGCTCGAGCGGGTGGGCCGCGGCGTGATGCTCACCCGCCACGGCCGGCACCTCGTGGACGCCGGGGCACGGGTGCTGGGCGACCTCGAGGAGATCGAGTCCGGGCTGCACCGCCAGGCCGAGGCGGTGGCGGGCCACCTGCGCATCGTCGCCTTCTCCACCGCCATGCGCGGCCTGGTGGCGCCCGCCGTACGCCGCCTGCTCGACGCCCATCCCGACCTGACCCTCCAGCTCTCCGAGCGCGAGCCGTGGGACACCGTCGACCTGGTCGCCTCCGGCCAGTGCGAGGTGGGCGTGGTGCACCGCTGGGGCGACGTGGCGCTGGCCATCCCCGGCCATCTGGTCGCGGCCTCGGTGGCCCAGGACGTCGCCGACGTGGTCGTCCACCGCGACCACCCGCTGGCCGGGCGCGGCCGCGTCACGCCTCGCGACCTGGTCGACGAGGGCTGGGTCGCCACCCCGGAGGGCACGATCTGCCGCGAGTGGCTGACCCGCATGTACGACGGCACCGGGCGACTGCCGCGCATCGCCCACCAGTCGATGGAGTTCGACAGCCACCTGGCGATGGTCCGCGCCGGCCTGGGCATCGCGCTCGTGCCCCGGCTCGGTCGGCAGCCGCTCGGCGACGACGTCGTCGCGCTCCCGGCGGCCGATCCGGTCCCCACCCGCGAGGTCCTGGCCCTCCACCGCCGCAGCATGACCGCCTCCCCCGCGGTCGCCGCCGTCCTCGCCGGTCTCTGCGCCGACCCGTCAGAAAGTTTCTGACGGGTCAGCGGTGGGAGCGGACTCTCCAGCGGCCACGAGGTCGCGGGCAGCGACCAGGTCGCGGGCCAGCATGGTGGCGCCCACGACGGCGGCCGGCATGACCACGACCGCGCCGAGGGGCACCAGGAACAGCGCCTGGGCGGTGACGCCGAAGCCGAACACCTCGCTTCGCGCGCCCTTGGCGAGCTCGCTGCGCTGCGCCGCATCGAGGCCGCGCGCCTCGAGCGGGCGGGCCAGGAGGTCACCGGCGAGCATCCAGCCGGACACGGCGATGCCCAGCACGCCGCCGATCACGGTGCCGAACAGCGGCACCGTCCCGGCGACCACGACGACCACGCTCGCGGCCACGCCGACGCCCATGAGCACGACGGCGTCGCGGGTGGCGCGCCAGGCGCTCAGGTCGCCGTCGGGCACGCTGCCGCCCAGCATCAGCTCGGCCTCGCGCCAGATCTTGGCGTAGAACGGCTCGCCCACAGCCAGCGTCAACCCCACGAAGGTGGAGGCGGCCAGCGCCAGCGACCCGACCACGAGCGCGATGGCCACGCTCACCTGCACGGGCACCCGCACCGAGTCAGTGGAGTCTTCGACGAACGGCGTCAGCCACCGCACCAGGTCCGTCAGCTGGAGCAGCAGGGTCACGAGGGCCGCGACCAGCACCAGCGCGACCAGCAGGGCGGGCACCATCCCGAGCAGCATCAGCCCGGGCCGCGTGCGCCACAGCACGAACCCCCGGAAGAGGTAGGGCGACCCAGGTATCACGGCTCCAACGCTCAGAACAGCGCCGAGGCCAGGCTCTGGCGGCCCTTGAGCACCCGCGGGTCGTCGTTGCCGACCGCCGCGAACAGGCCGAGCAGGTGCTCGCGCGCCTGGTTGCGCTCGTCGCCGGCCGAGCGCCGTACCAGCTCGACGAGGCGGCCGAAGGCCGCCTCCACGTCGCCGGCCAGCAGGTCGAGATCGGCCGCGAGGGTCTGCGCGGCCAGGTCGTCGGGCGCGGCGTCGGCGGCCGCGCGGGCGGCGCCGGCGTCGACTCCCTGGGCACGCTGCAGCACCTTGGCCATCGCCAGGCCGGCCGCGGCCTCCACGTCGGCGGGGTTGGCGTCGACCAGCTTCTGGTACTCCGCGACCGCACCGTCGATGTCGTCGTTGGCGAGCGCGTCCTGCGCCGCGGCGTAGCGCGGGTCGACGGCGTCCTCGTCCTCGGCTGCCGCCGGGGCGGCGCCGGACAGCGGCTGGTGGCGCGCGGTCATGCCCTGAGCCGCGAGCTGCTGCATGACCTGGGTCAGCGCCGTGCGCAGCTCCTCGAGCGGCACCACGTCCTGCAGCAGCGGAGCGGGGCGGCCGTCCAGCACCGCGACCAGGAGCGGCAGCGACTGCACCTGCATGGCCTGCGCGATGCCCGGCGACACGTCGACGTCGACCAGGCCGGCCAGGAAGCGGCCCTCGAACTCCCCCGACAGGGTCGCCAGGTCGTCGGCGAGCTGCCCGCTCTCGGGCATCCGCGAGCGGGAGAAGAGCACCAGCAGGACCGGCGCCGTCATCGACCGCTCGATGACCTCCTGGAAGTTCTGCTCCGTCACGTCCAGCGCGTACGACGTGGCGCCGGCCGCACCACCGCCGGCTGGTGCCCGCGGGCCGCCGGTCGGGGCGGAGGGGCTGGGGGCGGGGCGCTTGAGCGCGGAGAGGTCGATCGCTCCGGGTCGGCTGAACGGCTGCTGCGTCATGGGCCCAATCCTAGGGTGATGGCGCCCGGCGCGCGGGCGGCCGTCCCGTCTGCGTGGCAGGCTGCAGGCATGCGAATCTCTCGGGCTGCCGCGGCGAGCGCCGCGGCCTTCACACTGCTGACCACATCGACGGTCGCCGGGCTCTCGGCCGGCTCCGCCTCTGCCGGCCCCGCCTCCGCCGAGCGCGGCCATCCCCGCGGTCACGGCCACCACGGGCACGACCGACACGACACGGTGCGCTTCCAGACCTTCAACGCCTCGCTGAACCGCGCGCGGGCAGGCGAGCTCGTCGAGGACCTGGCCACGCCGGACGACCCCCAGGCCGCGGCGGTGGCCGAGATCATCCAGCGCACCCGGCCCGACGTGCTCTTGCTCAACGAGTTCGACTACGTGCCCGGCGGCGCGGCGGTCGACCTGTTCCGCGAGCACTACCTGGAGGTCGCCCAGGACGGCGCCCGGCCGATCCACTACCGCTACGCCTACGTGGCGCCCTCCAACACCGGCGTCCCCAGCGGCCACGACCTGGACAACAACGGCAGCGTCGGCGGCGGCAACGACGCCTTCGGCTTCGGCGACTTCGAGGGCCAGTACGGCATGGTCGTGCTCAGCAGGCACCCGATCGTCACCAGCCGGGTCCGGACCTTCCAGCGCTTCCTCTGGAAGGACCTGCCGGGCGCGATGCTGCCCGACGACCCGGCCACCGCCGCCCCGCGCGACTGGTACTCCCCCGCCGAGCTCGAGGACGTCCGGCTCTCCAGCAAGTCCCACTGGGACGTCCCGGTGCGAGTCGGGCGGCGTACCGTCCACTTCCTGGTCTCCCATCCCACCCCGCCGACCTTCGACGGCGCGGAGGACCGCAACGGCGCCCGCAACCACGACGAGATCCGGTTCTGGGCCGACTACGTCGACGGGCGCCGCTACTTCTACGACGACCAGGGCCGCCGCGGCGGCCTGGCGCGCGGTGAGCGGTTCGTGGTCGCCGGCGACCAGAACAGCGACCCCGCCGACGGCGACTCCGTCGCGGGGGCGATCCAACAGCTCCTGGACCACCCGCGCGTGCAGGATCCGCGGCCGTCCTCGCGCGGCGCCGTAGAAGCGGCGGCCCTTCAGGGCGGCGCCAACGCCGCGCACGAGTCCGACCCGCGCTTCGACACCGCCGACTTCAGCGACGTCCCGGCGCCGGGCAACCTGCGCGCCGACTACGTGCTTCCCTCACGCGGGCTCAAGGTGCGCGCGGCCGGCGTCTTCTGGCCGGTGCGCGCGGACCCGCTGTCGCGGCTCACGGGCGAGTACCCGTTCCCGTCCTCGGACCACCGCGCGGTCTGGATCGACCTGCGCCTCTGAGGCTCAGGCGAGCCCCAGCTCCGCGGCCTCCTCCCAGAGGTCGTCGCGGACGCTGGGGTGCGCGGCGTGCTCGATGATCTGGCGGGCCTGCTCGCGCTGGTCCTGGCCGAAGATCTCGGCGAGCCCCTGCTCGGTCACGATCGCGCTCATCTGGAACGACGTGACGGGCTCGTCGACGAGCGCCACGACCGTGGAGACGTCGGCCTTGGGGTGCCAGGAGCGCAGGGCGATGAACGCCTGGCCGCCGGTGCTGTGCAAGGCACCCACGATGAAGTCGGTCTGGCCGCCCGTACCGGAGTGAATCCGAGCGCCGATGCGTGAGGCGTTGGCCTGACCGAAGAGGTCCACCTGCAGGGCGGTGTTGACGCTGACCATGGCCGGGTTGCCCGCGATCCGAGCGGGGTCGTTGGTGACCTCGGTACGCACCATCTCGACCCGCTCGTTGCCGTCGACCCACTCGAAGAGCTCGGGCGAGCCGAACAGGAAGGACGCGGAGATCGGGACCTCCCGGTCCAGCGCCCCCGCTCGCTCGAGGGCCAGCACGCTGTCGGAGAACATCTCGGTCCAGATCCGCAGCCCGCGCCGGCCGGCCAGCCCGTGCATCGTGGCGTCCGGCACGGCCCCGATCCCCGCCTGCAGGGTGGCGCCGTCGCCCACCCGGGCGGCGACCAGCTCGCCGATGCGCGCCGAGGCGTCGTCGATCGGCGTACCGGCCGCGTGCGCCAGGGGCGTGTCGGCCTCCACGAGCACGTCGATGTGCTCGAGCTCGACCAGCGCGTCGCCGTAGGTCCACGGCAGGTGGTCGTTGACCTGAGCGATGACCAGGCCGCCACGGCTGCGGACCGCCTCGATGGCCGCCGGCAGCACGTTGACCTCGACCCCCATCGAGACCTGCCCGTTGCGCGGCCTGGTCGTGTGCAGGACCACCGCGTCCGGCGCCATCACCCCGGCGAACAGCAGCGGCACCAGGGACAGGCGCGAGGGCACGTAGCTCAGCCTCGGGCTGCGCCGCTGTCCGGGCCCGACGAACGACGTCTCGAGGACCACGCCCTCGCGGTCGGGCAGCCCGTGCTGGCCGTTGAGCGCCCAGAGCCGGTACGTCGGCACCACCGCGTCGATCAGGCTCAGGGTGTGCCACGGCGTGGCGTGGTTCCCGGCGATGACGATCCGGGGGTTGGCGGGCAGGGCAGCGAGGGCACGGTCGAGGTCCACGGGGACGATTCCATCAGAGTCGCCCCGCTGGCGCCCGGGCCCGAGGTCCCATGGACCCGGGACCTCCTTCTCATCGCTCCCAGACGAGGAGCCGCCCGTCGCGGACCTCGACCCGGCGGGGCGGCCTGGGCGTCGGGTGCCCACGGAGGTGCTCGAGCAGGGGGCGGCGCCCGCCCACGCTCACGTCGCCGTCGGTGAAGCGGACGTGGGGGTCCAGCAGGTCCCGCAGGCGTGGCCAGTCCTGGGAGTCGGCGGCGTCCCACGCGGCCGACGCGGGCGCCGGGAGCTCCGGCAGCTCGTGCAGCATGGCCGGCGTGCACAGGCGCCAGGCGTCGGTCACCAGCTCGCGCATCTCGTCGTGGTCCAGCCGCGCCAGGCGGGCACAGACCCATTGGTAGCGCAGGTCGCGCGCCGGCGGCATGAGGAACGGCTCGGGATCCGACTCGACCAGCCCCTCGCGCTCGGCCCTCGGGTAGCCGAAGCCCATCACCGCCTCGTCCCCGGTGAACGCGACGAACACGAGCTGGCGCACCTTCAGCTTGGCGCGACCGCCGAGGTGCGCCTCGTAGGCCCGTGGCAGCGCCAGACCCACCCGGCGTACGTCGTCGGCCGTGACCATCGGCTCAGAAGTCGCCGGCCTGGCGGCGTACCGGCCGCAGGAGCTCGGAGAGCGCACGCAGGTCGTCCTCGCTCATCGCGCTCAGCGCGAACCGGCTCTCCACCAGGTCCTTGGTCGCGGCCTCGACCACGGCGCGTCCCTGGTCGGTGATCTCGGCGAGCACCGCCCGGCCGTCGTCGGGGTGGCGGCGACGGCTGATGTGGCCCGCCGCCTCCAGGCGCTGCACGATCGAGGTGACCGACGTGGGGTGGACCTGCAGCCGCTCTCCCATCTTGCCCAGCGGGAGCGAGCCGCGAGAGGAGAAGACCAGCAGCACCAGCGCCTCGTAGCGGGCGAAGGTCAGCCCGTGCGGCTTGAGCAGCGCGTCGAGCTGGCCGATGACCAGCTGCTGCACCCGCATCAGCGAGGTGACCGCGTGCATGGAGACCACGCCGTCCCAGCGCTGCTGCCACTGCCGGGCGGCCTCGTCGATGGGGTCGAAGGGCAGGGACATGGTGCGGCCATCTTGGCAGCCCTCGACCACCGCCGCGACCCTGTGCACAATCCCGCGGGGCTGGGCATACCCGCCGCGGCGACCTACCGTCGAAGGATGACGGTGCCCGATCTGGCCCTGCAGCTCCTGACCGCCGAGGAGCCGGCCGGGTTGCTCCCGGCCCGGGAGCAGATGGCGCTCTCGCTCGGCTGGCACATCATCCTCGCGTGCTTCGGGGTCGCCTTCCCGACGATGATCTTCGTGGTCCACCGACGCGGCATCGTGCGCGACGACCCGGTCGCCCTGGACCTGGCCAAGCGCTGGTCGAAGGTCTCGGCGGTGCTGTTCGCCATCGGCGCCGTGTCCGGCACAGTCCTCAGCTTCGAGATGGGCCTGCTCTGGCCGGGACTCATGGGACCGTTCGGGGACGTCCTGGGCCTGCCGTTCGCGTTCGAGGGCCTGTCCTTCTTCATCGAGGCGATCTTCCTCGGCATCTACCTCTACGGCTGGGGCCGGCTGCCACCGCGTCGCCACCTGCTGATGCTGGTGCCGATGGCGATCGCCGGCGTGGTGGGCACGTTCTGCGTGATCTCGGTCAACGCCTGGATGAACGCCCCTGCCGGCTTCCGGATGGTCGACGGAGAGGTCACCGACGTCAACCCGTGGGCGGCCATGTTCAACGACCTGGTGTGGCTGCAGTTCGCACACATGTGGGTCGCGGCGTTCATGGTCGTGGGCTTCCTCGTCTCCGGCGTGTACGCCGTCGGGATGCTGCGCGGGCGACGCGACCCCCACCACCGCCTGGGCTTCCTCGTGCCGTTCGTGTTCGCAACCGTGGCCGCACTGGCCCAGCCGGTCATCGGCCACCTGCTCGGTGGCAACCTCGGCGACCGGCAGCCGGCCAAGCTGGCGGCGTTCGAGCTCGCAGAGACGACCGAGAGCCCCTCCCCCCTGCGGATCGGCGGGCTGCTCATCGACGGCGAGGTGCGATGGGCGATCGACATCCCGGTGCTCGGCTCGCTGATCGCGCAGAACTCCTTCTCCGCGCCCGTGCCGGGGCTCGACACCATCCCGGTGGACGAGCGACCGCCCGTGAATCTGACGCACTGGGCGTTCCAGGTCATGGTCGGGATCGGCACCCTGCTGTTCCTGGCCGTCCTGCTCTTCTGGTTCGTGCGGTGGCGCGGTCGAGACCTGTTGGAGAATCGGTGGTTCCTGCGCTTCGCGGTCGCCGCGGGGCCCCTGGCGGTGCTCGCCCTCGAGGCCGGCTGGGTCGCGACCGAGGTGGGACGGCAGCCCTGGGTGGTCTACGGCGTCCTGCGCACGGCCGACGCGGCCGGCAGCAACTCCTGGCTGTGGTGGCTGCTCGCGGCGACGGTCGTCGTCTACGCGGGCATGACCGTCGGCGCGGTGGTCATTCTGCGCTCGATGGCTCGACGCTGGCGTGAGGGCGAGACGGAGCTGCCGAGCCCCTACGGCCCGGAGTCCGCCGAGGAGGTGGCACGGTGAGCCTCCCCATGCTGGTCGCGGCGGCGCTGTTCGTGGGCGTCCTGGCTTACGCGCTGTTCGGCGGCGCGGACTTCGGCTCCGGGTTCTACGATCTGACCGCCGGCAGCGCGACCCGCGGTGCCGAGCTGCGCACGCTGGTCGACCACAGCATCGGGCCGGTGTGGGAGGCCAACCACGTCTGGCTGATCTACGTCCTCGTGATGTGGTGGACGGCGTTCCCGGAGACCTTCGCCAGCACCATGTCCACGCTGATCTTCCCCATGCTCTTCGCGCTCCTGGGGATCGTGCTGCGCGGCGCGAGCTTCGCCTTCCGCAAGTACTCCGCCACCCTGGGCCAGGCGAGGCTCTTCGGTGCCGTCTTCGCCTCGTCGTCGATCGTCACGCCGTTCTTCCTGGGGGCCGTGGCGGGCGCCATCGCCTCGGGGCGGGTCCCCGCGACCGGCCGCGGCGACCTGTGGACCTCCTGGCTCACCCCCACCTCCCTCTTCGGCGGGCTCATCGCCGTCGGCACCTGCGCGTTCCTCGCCGGCACCTTCCTCACCGCCGACGCCGTCCGGTCCGGACACGAGGCGCTCTCCGAGCAGCTGCGCCGACGCAGCCTCGCCGTCGGCCTGGTCACGGGGGCGGTCGTCTTCGCCGCCCTCGTCCCCCTCACCCGCGACGCCCCCACCCTCACCGAGGGCCTGGCCGGGCGCGCGGCGCCGCTGGTCGTGCTCTCCGCGCTGGCCGGGACGGCGACCCTGGTGCTGCTGGTGCGCCGTCGGCCCGCCGAGGCCCGCGTCACGGCGGTCACCGCGGTCGCCTCGGTCATCTTGGGCTGGGGGGTCGCGCAGTACCCCTACCTGCTGGTCGACGAGATCACGATCGCCGACGCCGCCGGCGCTCCGGCCACGCTCCGGGCACTGATGGTCGCGGTGGTGCTCGCGGGCATCATCGTGGTCCCCGCGCTGGTCTACCTCTTCCGCCTCACCCAGAGCGAGTCCTGGTCGCGCCACTGATCGAGGGCGAGCCACTCGGAGCCACTCGGGCCGCGGCGCAACGGCGATGGAACCGAAGCGCGGCCCCGCGTTGTCTGGTGAGATGACGGCGCAAGACGGCCGAGACGGGAGCCTCACGATGGAGCGGGACGCGGACTTCGCGGCGTACGCCGCCGGCCGCTGGACGTCGCTCGTCCGCTCCGCGGTGCTGCTCGGCTGCGCGCACGCCGACGCCGAGGACCTCGCCCAGGCCACGCTGCTCAAGGCGTGGAGCAGTTGGGCGCGGGTGCGGCGCGCCGACGACCCCGATGCCTACGTCTACCGGATCCTGGTCAACACGCTCTCGACCAGCCGTCGCAGGCGGTGGAGGGGCGAGCGTCCCACCGACCGCACCCCGGACCGTGCGGTGGCCGACGCCAGCCTCGACGTGGAGCTGCGCGACACCGTGGTCCGCGCCGTCGGCAGGCTGCCTCCCGCCCAGCGCGCGGTGCTGGTGCTGCGCTTCGTCGCCGACCTCAGCGAGCGCGCCACCGCCGAGGCGCTCGGGATCCCCGTCGGCACTGTCAAGAGTCGCGTCTCGCGCGCCCTGGCCGCCGTCGACCTCGCCGAGCTCGCCCAGGAGGAGCTGTGACCGACCACCACCTCGACCGCCGGGTGGCGCTGCTTCGCCGCGTCGCCGACGGCGTGCCCGTCGGGCCGCTGCACACCGACCTCTTGCTCGCCACCGCCCACCGCCGCCGCCGGCAGCGCCGGGCGGCTGCGCTGGCCGCCGCCACCGTCCTGGTGGTGGCCGGCGGCACCGCCGCGGTCGGACTGACCGGCGACGCCCCCTCGCGTCACGGGGACGACGCACTCGTGACGCAGCCGGCGCCCACCCCCGAGACCCGTCTGGTCGGCGTCGGCCGGCTTGCGGTGGAGGTCCCGGCGGACTGGCCCAGCGGCAAGGCCGCGTGCTCCGGCTTCTCGGTCCCGGAGCCGACGGTGTTCAACGCCGACTTCGGAGGCGGCGGGCGCGGCTGCTTGATCACCGAGCCCGCGCCGTACGTCGCGACGGTCACCGGCCACCGGACGGACGGGGTCGAGGTCTCGGTCGGGGTCGAAGAGCTCACGTCGGTCGACGTCCCTGGCGGCGAGGTGCTGGCCTCGGCGGAGCCGACGACTGCCGGTGGACTGGTGACGATGGTCCTCAGCCACGACCCGTCCGGCCTCCTCCAGGTGGCCACCCGGAGCGAGGCGGAGACCCGCGCCATCGTCGAGAGCGCCCGCATCGTGCCCCCGGGCCACGTCGCCGTGCCGTGGACGCCCGAGGCGATCGAAGCCGCAGGCCTGGTCGTCGAGGAGGTGCCGGTCGACACCGACGCTCGGTTCACCGACGGCTACGTCCTCGGCACGCAGCCGGGCGGAGGCAGCGTCGTGCCCGCCGGCTCCACCGTCCGCGTCCGGGTCGCCCGAAACACAGCGTGGCCGCCCGGTGAGCCGGGGCCGGCGATCAGCTGCGTCTACACCTACCCCGAGGACCTCCCCGAGCGGGCGCAGGCCGTGGCCGGGACGGTGACCGAGGTGCGGCTCGGGAGGTACGACGGCGACGCCGGCGCGACTGCGGCGACGGTGACCCTGGCGGTTGACGAGTGGTTCCGCGGCGGCTCGGGGCCGACCGTCGTGCTCCACACCGTCGACCTCATGCTCCCCGACCGGCCGCAGGACGCGGTCGGCGTCAGGATCCTCGCCGCCTTCGGCCCGACGCGGGACATGATGGCCTGCGGCTTCACCCGCTCCTGGGACGAGAAGACGGCCCGCGCCTGGCGGGACGCGGTGGGCTAGCGGCCGGCCAGACGCAGCGGCAACTTTCCTCGGGGTGCGGAGCGTCCCAGCGCCGTGACCCTCTCGCGCGCCCGCGGCCTCGCCGCCGTGCTCACCGCCGCCGCGATCGTCGTCCTCGGTGCCGTCCTGCTGACCCCCGGCGGCCCGGACCGGGATGGAGGGCACCCAGGCGGACGCGACCTGGCTCCGGTCACCCCCGCGCCCGAGCCGGCACCGTCTCCGAGGCCCGATCCGGCGGCCATCGTGGACGACCCGCGGGCCTCCATCGCGGAGCTGACGGTCCGCGCCTCCGACCCGGACGTGCGCAGTGTCGTATGGCGGCTGTGCCGGACCCCGCGCTGCCGGCGCAGCGACGAGGCCCTCGCGGTCACCGACGACGGCTTCGTCACCCGGCACCTGGTGCCGCTCCCCACCAACCTCTTTGCCACGCCCATGGACGGGGTGCTCCTCCTGGGCAACGGGCCCGCGGCCCGCATCGTCCAGCCGGACGGCTCGGTCACGCCGGTCAGGTGGGATGCCGGGGAGCCCGGGCCGCTGCGCGAGGGCGAGCACCTGGTGACCACCCGCGCGTTCGGCGCGATCCACGCGGTGGACCCGGCGACCGGCCGTGGCCACCGGGTCTCGGCGCCCCGGGGGGTCATCGACGTGGTGCGAGACGGTGACGGCATGCTCCGCGGCCGGCTGCTCGACGGCGCGCGGCGCTACGTCGCCTCCGCGGACGGCGGCGGCACCTGGGCGACGAGCCCGGAGCCGGCCGCGGCGAGCGGGCTCCTCACCAGCCTGGTGCCCTCGGCGTCGACCGCGCGCGCCATGGTCAGCGGCGGCGACGGGGCGACCTTCCTGCCCTTCGAGCTGGTCCACCGCAGCGACGACGCCGGCGAGACCTGGACCAGCTGGGAGCAGTCGGCGCGTCCCATGGCCTACGTCAACCGCGGACTGGCGGTACTGCCCGACGGACGGCTCCTGGCCGACCTCATGGGCGGAGGCAGCCCGAGGCTGGGCCAGGTGGGCCGGCTTCCGTCCGGCCTCTGGGTCAGCGCAGGGGCGGACTGGTCGAGCCTGTCCCCCGTGAGAATGGGCCCGCCGTTCGACGCGCTGGACCTGCGCCGCGAGTTCTCACCCGTCTACGGCATCGTGGTCGACCATGACGCCGTCACCGTCTACGCCGTCACGAGCGCCCCGAACCAGACGCTCTGGGCGTCGGTCGACGCGGGAGTCACCTGGCGCCAGGTGAGCTCACGCTAGAGGGCGGCGAGCCGCTCCTGCATGCTGGCGGCCACCTTGTCCGCGAGCACCTTGAGCGCCACCGGCAGGAGCGGCTCGGCCAGCTTGGCCGCGCCGTGCGGGGAGAACTCCGCGTGGTAGGTCACCGAGGTGCCGGTCGCCGTGCGCGCGAACGTCATCGTGTCGAGGAGGTCGAGCGAGCCGGCGTCGCCGGCAAGCTGGAGCCGCTCGTTCACGATGTGCTCGGTGACGACGTAGCGGACCTCGGTCTCGTGGCCGAGCAGCTTCGAGACGTTCGTGTACGTCGTGCCGACGCCGCCGTCGCCGGAGGTGCGCACGGTCGAGACCGTCGGCGGATCCCACTCCTCGGTGGTCGTGAAGTCCGAGAGGTAGGTCCAGACCTTCTCGAGGGGCTGGTCCACGGTCACGGTGCGCTCGACGCTGGGCATCCTTCCCGTTGCCCCACGCCGTGGATGCTCAATCAGTCCGCGAGCGAGGCGAGGAGACGGTCGGCGGCGCGGTAGGGGTCGGACCGCCCGGCAACGACGGCGGCAGCCAGGTCGTCCAGCGCGGAGTGACCGTGGACATCGCCCCAGCGCCGCCGCAGCGAGGTGAGGGCGATCGCCTCGATCTCTCCGCGCGCCCGGCGCACCCGGCGCCGCTCGAGCTCGCCGGTGGCCTCGAGCCACTCGCGGTGCCGCTCGATCTCCGCGGCCAGCTCCTCGACGCCCTCGCCGCTCTGGGCGACCGTCGTGAGGACGGGGGGGCGCCAGGCGCCCTCGGGGCGGTCTCCCAGCGAGAGCATGCCCCGCAGGTCGCGCCGCACCTGGTCGGCGCCGTCGCGGTCGGCCTTGTTGACGACGTAGAGGTCACCGATCTCGAGGATCCCGGCCTTGGCCGCCTGGACGCCGTCCCCCATGCCGGGTGCCAGCAGCACCAGGGTGGTGTCCGCGAGCCCGGCGACCTCGACCTCGCTCTGCCCGACGCCCACGGTCTCCACCAGGACCACGTCGCAGCCGGCGGCGTCGAGCACGCGCAACGCCTGCGGCGTGGTCCAGGCGAGGCCACCCAGGTGGCCGCGCGCGGCCATCGAGCGGATGAACACCTCGCGGTCGGCGGCGTGGTCGCGCATCCGGACCCGGTCGCCGAGCAAGGCCCCGCCCGAGAACGGCGACGACGGGTCGACCGCGAGCACGCCCACTCGCTTGCCGGAGGCGCGCAGAGCGGTGACCAGCGCGTTGGTGGACGTGGACTTGCCGACCCCGGGCGAGCCGGTGACGCCGACGACCTGCGCGTGCCCCGCGTGGGGGGCCAGGGCCGCCATGACCTCGCGCAGCAGCGGCGACTCGTCCTCGACGAGCGAGATCAGGCGGGCGACCGCCCGGGCCTCGCCGGCGCGGGCGCGCTCGACGAGGTCCGGGACGTCGGCCTCAGCCCTTCGGGACACGCACGATCAGCGCGTCGCCCTGGCCGCCACCGCCGCAGAGGGCGGCCGCGCCGACCCCGCCACCGCGGCGCTTGAGCTCGAGCGCGAGGGTCAGCACCACGCGGGTGCCGGACATGCCGACCGGGTGGCCGAGCGCGATCGCGCCGCCGTTGACGTTGACCTTGGCGTTGTCGATGCCGAGCTCGCGGGCCGAGGCGATGCCGACCGCGGCGAAGGCCTCGTTGAACTCCACCAGGTCCAGGTCGGTGGGCTCGATGCCCTCCTTGCGGCAGGCCAGGGCGGTCGCGTTGGCCGGCTGCAGCTGCAGGCTGGAGTCGGGGCCGGCGACCATTCCGTGGGCACCGATCTCGGCCAGCCACTCCAGCCCGAGCTCCTCGGCCTTCGCCTTGCTCATCACCACGACGGCGGCGGCGCCGTCGGAGATCTGCGAGGACGAGCCGGCGGTGACCGTGCCCTCCTTGCTGAACGCCGGGCGCAGCTTGGCCAGGGACTCCAGGCTCGTGTCGCCGCGGACCCCCTCGTCGGTGGAGACCACGACCGGGTCGCCCTTGCGCTGCGGGATCGAGACCGGGACGACCTCGTCGTCGAAGACGCCGTTCTTCCACGCCACGGCCGCCTTCTGGTGCGACTGGGCGGAGAACTCGTCCTGCTCCTCGCGCGTCAGGTTGGCGCCCGCGGTGTTGCGCTCCTCGGTGAGCAGGCCCATCGCCTGCGAGGTCACCTGGTCGAACAGTGCGTCATAGGCCATCGAGTCCACGAGCGGGACGTCACCGAACTTGAAGCCCTCGCGCGACTTCGGCAGCAGGTGCGGGGCGTTGGTCATGGACTCCATGCCGCCGGCGACGACGATCTCCACCTCGCCCGCACGGATCATCTGGTCCGCCATCGCGATGGAGTTCAGACCGGACAGGCAGACCTTGTTGATCGTGATCGAGGGGACGTCCATCGGGACGCCGCCGGCGACCGCCGCGGTGCGGGCGGGGTTCTGGCCGGCGCCCGCCAGGATCACCTGGCCCATGATCACGTAGTCGACCTGGTCGCCGCTGACTCCGGCCTTCTCGAGGGCGCCCTTGATGGCGTGACCACCGAGCTCCGCGGCCGAGAGGCCCTTGAAGCCGCCCAGCAGGCGGCCGATCGGGGTGCGCGCTCCGGCGACGATGACGGATCCGGACATGGGTGCCTCCGTGAAGTGGATCGGCCGGGACGGCCGGGGTGGGTCCCTCGTGACGATACCCACGGGCCGCGGCCAGGGGCGAGGCCCTCGTCGGCCGCCGTCGTGATGGATAGGTCACAACCGGTCGCGGCGCGGACGCCGGCATACGACCATGTGGCCCATGACCGCACCGACCGACTCGCCCGCCGATCTGCCCGCCGATCTGCCCGCCGATCTGCCCGCCGATCTGCCCCGCCACCTGTTCACCGCCATCGACCACGTCGGCATCGCCGTCCCCGACCTCGATGTCGCGATCGCGTTCTACCGCGACACCTTCGGCATGGAGCTGGCCCACGAGGAGGTCAACGAGGAGCAGGGCGTCCGCGAGGCGATGATCGCGGTCGGCGACTCCGGGTCCTGCATCCAGCTCCTGGCGCCGCTGAACGAGGACTCCACGATCGCGAAGTTCCTCGACCGCTCCGGGCCGGGCGTGCAGCAGATGGCCTACCGGGTCACCGACGTCGAGGCCGTCAGCGCGATCCTGCGCGAGCGCGGTGTCCGCCTGCTCTACGACGCCCCGAGGCGCGGGACGGCCGACTCGCGGATCAACTTCATCCACCCCAAGGACGCCGGCGGCGTGCTCGTCGAGCTCGTCCAGCCCGCGGCCTCCTCGCACTGAGGCGTTACCCGCCGGTAATATCCGCAGCACTTACGACCCGGACCATCAGGAGCCTGACGTGCAGCACATCCTCGACGCCATCCTCGCCGCCTCCGAGAGTCCCGGGAGCGTCGCCCCGGAGGACTTCGCGAGCCTCTCCCTGCCCGAGTCCTACCGCGCGGTGACCGTCCGCAAGGACGAGGTGGACATGTTCGAGGGGCTGGAGACCCGCGACAAGGACCCGCGCAAGTCGCTGCACCTCGACGACGTGCCGCTGCCCGAGCTCGGCCCGGGCGAGGCGTACGTCGCCGTGATGGCCTCCGCGATCAACTACAACACCGTGTGGACCTCGATCTTCGAGCCGGTCTCCACGTTCGGCTTCCTGGAGCGCTACGGGCGTCAGTCGGAGCTCACCAAGCGCCACGACCTGCCCTACCACGTGGTGGGCTCCGACCTGGCCGGCGTCGTCCTCGCGACCGGCCCCGGCGTCACGAAGTGGAAGCCCGGCACCGAGGTCGTCGCGCACTGCCTCTCGGTGGAGCTCGAGGACCCCGACGGCCACGACGACACGATGCTCGACCCGCAGCAGCGGATCTGGGGCTTCGAGACCAACTTCGGCGGTCTCGCCGAGATCGCGCTGGTCAAGTCCAACCAGCTGATGCCCAAGCCGGCCCACCTGACCTGGGAGGAGGCCGCCTCCCCCGGGCTGGTCAACTCCACGGCGTACCGCCAGCTGGTCTCCAAGAACGGCGGCAACATGAAGCAGGGCGACAACGTCCTGGTGTGGGGTGCCTCGGGCGGCCTCGGCGGCTTCGCCACGCAGTACGCCCTCAACGGCGGCGCGACCCCGGTCTGCGTGGTCTCCAACGAGGAGAAGGCCGCGATCGCCCGGAGCATGGGCGCGGAGCTGATCATCAACCGCGCCGAGGAGGGCTACCGGTTCTGGAAGGACGAGCACACCCAGGACCCGAAGGAGTGGAAGCGCTTCGGCGCCAAGATCCGCGAGCTCACCGGTGGCGAGGACATCGACATCGTCTTCGAGCACCCCGGCCGCGAGACCTTCGGTGCCAGCGTCTACGTGACCCGCAAGGGCGGCATCATCACCACGTGCGCCTCGACCTCGGGCTACATGCACGAGTACGACAACCGCTACCTGTGGATGAACCTCAAGCGGATCATCTCCTCCCACTTCGCCAACTACCGCGAGTCGTGGGAGGCCAACCGCCTCATCGCCAAGGGCATGATCCACCCCACCCTCTCGCGTACCTATGGCCTGGAGGACGTCGGCCAGGCCGCGCTCGACGTCCACAAGAACGCCCACCAGGGCAAGGTCGGCGTCCTGTGCCTCAGCCCCGAGGAGGGTCTCGGCGTCCGCGACCACGAGCTCCGCGAGCAGCACCTCACCGCGATCAACCGCTTCCGCGGCGTCTGAGCCGCCCGTCCTCCCGCTGACCCGTCAGAAACTTTCTGACGGGTCAGCGGCGGTTGTTGCAAGTTGGTGACGGGTCACCGGACACGAGCGCATCAGGCTGGGTTCTTTCCGGCGGATCAGGGAGGATGGGGCTGCACGTCCCGTCTGCACTCCGACCACAGCGAGGTAACTCCCCCATGAGCGACCAGGGTCTGTCCATCTTCGACCACGAGCCCGAGGGCGCCGACACGGACGCGGAGACGACCCAGGTCATCCCCGTGACGCAGGAGCGGCCCACCGGGCAGAGCGGCGAGGGTGAGCGGAGCAAGCAGCAGCGGCCGGTTATCCCGCCCCCGCCGCCCGAGCGCACCCAGGCCGTCCCGTCCGTGCCTGCGCCTGCGCCCGCGCCGACCACCGGCGACCTGCCCGTCGTACGCCGCGGCGGGTACGACAAGGCCGCGGTCGACGCCCGCGTGACGCAGCTGGCCCGCGACAAGGCCGGGCTGAGCGCGAGCCTGACCCAGTCCGAGCAGCGGGTCGTCGAGCTCGAGTCGGAGCTGCAGGACCTGCGCAGCCAGGCCGCCGAGCTCAAGAACCCCTCCTACGCCGGCCTCGGCGGCCGCGCCAGCGCCATGCTGCGCCTCGCCGAGGAGGAGGCCAGCGAGATCCGGGCGACCGCAGAGGCCGACGCCACCGAGATCCGCGAGCAGGCCGCCCGCGACGCCAAGGCCATCCGGGCCGAGGCCACCCGCGAGGCGCAGGACATGCGCACCGTCCAGCTGCGCGAGCTCGAGCAGACCCGGATCCGGGTCCTCGCCGACGCCGAGCAGGAGCGCACCCTGGCCAAGGCCGAGGCCGAGGATCTCCGTGCCTCGGCCACGCGCGAGGCCGACCAGCTCCGGCTCGCCGCCCGGCAGGAGACGACCGAGATGCGCACCTCCGCGACGCGCGAGGTCGAGCAGGCCCGGGCTGCGGCCGACCGCGAGGTGCAGGAGGCGCGGCGCACGCTGGCGGTGGAGAAGGAGCGGCTCGCCCGCGAGGCCACCGACCACCACAACAGTGCCACCGCGGAGACCAAGCGTCTCGTCGAGGAGGCCGAGCAGCGTGCCGCCGCCGCCGAGCAGCGGGCGAGCGAGGCGAGCAAGCAGGCCGCCGCGAACCGCGCCGCCGCCCAGACCGAGGCGGAGGCCCTGCTGGCCCGCGCCCGGCGCGAGGCCGAGCAGATCGTCGCGTCGGCCCGCAGCCAGGCCGAGTCGGTGGAGACCACCGGCCACGCCGAGATCGAGCGCGAGATCGCCGCGCGACGCGCGGAGCTCGACCGGCTCATGAAGCGTCGGGACGCCATCACCGCCCAGCTCGCCTCGCTGCGAGACGTCGTCGCCGGGTTCGGCGAGGACGAGAGTTGAGCGAGGGACCGCAGGACGCCAAGGCGGCCGCCCCGCAGGCGAGGACGGCGACCGGCCACGCCGAGACTGCTGGCGAGCACGTGGACGAGCGGCAGCTCGGCCCCCAGGAGGAGTACGGCACCCAGGGCGCGCCCTTCGAGCGCCGTTCCCCCTTCTACCTCGGCTTCTTCGGCGCCCTCGGCGCCCTGCTCGCCTACTTCCTCTGGTCGGCCATCATGGGCATCGGGTCGACCCTGATCCTGATCGTCGTGTCGCTGTTCCTCGCCGCCGGCCTCAACCCGTCGGTCGAGGCGCTGGAGCGGCGCGGGCTGCGGCGCAGCTGGGCGGTCACCGCGGTCATCACCGCGTTCCTGGCGGCCGTCGCGCTGTTCGTGGTCGCGATCGTCCCGGTCATCACCGACCAGGTCACCGCCATCACCAAGAGCGCCCCCGAGTGGCTCGAGCAGCTGCAGAAGAACCGGCAGATCCAGAAGCTGGACGACGAGTACGACATCATCTCCAAGATCCAGGACTACGTCGCCAACGGCGACTTCGTCAGCGGCATCTTCGGCGGGGTGCTCGGGGTCGGGCTGAAGATCCTGGGCGCGCTCTTCAACGCGTTCATCATCCTGGTCCTCACGCTGTACTTCCTCAGCTCGCTGGAGAAGACCAAGCAGGCGTTCTACCGTCTGGCCCCCGCCTCGCGTCGTAGCCGGGTCGCGCTGCTCGGTGACCAGATCATCCGCAACGTCGGCGGCTACGTCTCCGGGGCGTTCATCGTGGCCCTGTGCGCCGGGATCTCCACGCTGGTGTTCCTGTTCATCGTGGGCCTGGGTCAGTACGCCGTCGCGCTGGCGTTCGTCGTGGCGCTCCTGGATGTCATCCCGATGATCGGCGCGACCCTCGGCGCGGTGGTCGTCACCGCGATCGCGACCGCCACCGACATCAAGACCGGCATCTTCTGCGCGATCTTCTTCCTGATCTACCAGCAGGTCGAGAACTACCTCATCTACCCGCGGGTGATGTCGAAGTCCGTCGACCTCCCGGGGGCGGTCATCGTCATCGCGGCCCTCATCGGGGCCGGGCTGCTCGGCGTGGTCGGTGCCCTGCTCGCCATCCCGACCGCGGCGGCGATCATGCTGATCCTGCGCGAGGTCGTCGTACGCAGACAGGACGCGCGGTAGCGCCTACCCCTGAGGGCCGATGAAGTAGCCGGAGAAGTCGGGCCACCGGCCCATCGACGGCCCGCGCACGACCGCCTTGATGCCCTGGACGGCCCAGGGATCGACCATCTCGGGCGTCAGACGCACGGTCTCGAGGCCGGCGAGCCGGTCGGCCCCCACGGCGATCCCGGGACCGGTCCTCGGTGGGCACCAGGGCTCCCGGACCGAAGCAGAACGACGGCGGGTCACCGGCCAGCGTCGCGAACGGCGCGGTCCCCCAGACGCGCAGCGCGGCGAGCGCACGGTGGAGGTAGGAGCGGACCGCACCCTCGGTGACCCCGAGCAGCGCGGCGATCTCGGCGTACTCGAGGTCCTCGTAGAACCGCAGCAGCGCCGCGGCTCGTGCCTCGACCCAGTCGTCGAACGACAGGCCGCGCGTGTCGCGCTGCGCCGCCGGGACCGTGCTCACCCCTCCATCCATGCACGACTGACGTGCGCGCGGGGGGATTCGTTGCGCCGGCCGGGCGACTTTCTCACTCGTGGACGAGCAGCCCGTCGGCCACGTCGCGCTCGCCCAGCTTGACGCCCACGACGCCGGCGAGGATCAGCAGCCCGCCGAGCAGCTGCAGGCCGTTGGGCAGCTCCTCGAGCAGCAGCCACGCCCACAGCACCCCCGCCACGACCTCGATCAGGGCCACGAAGGACGCGACGCGCGACCCCAGCCGCCGGATCGCGAAGATCCCCGTGACGTAGGCGATGGCGGCGGTGACGACGCCGAGCAGCGCGAGCGGCACCCACCAGGCGTACGACGAGCCGGCCATCGTGACGTCTTGGGTCGAGGAGGACATCGGCAGCACGCCGACCAGCCCGAGCAGGCCAAGCGACGCCCCGCCCACGATCAGGCCGCCCGCGGCCAGCGCGAGCGCGGGCAGGCCGCTGTCCTCGTGGGCCGAGATCAGGAAGTACGCCGCGGCGCCGACCATCGCGCCCAGCGCCCACAGCACGCCGGGCACGCTGAGGCCGGCACCGGAGAGCAGGTCGAGCACGAGCACCAGCCCGAGCGCCGCCAGGCCGGCGCCAGCCAGCGTGAGGGGCCCCGGGCGCTCGCCCTTGCGCACCCACAGCCAGACCACGACCGCGGCCGGAGCCGTGTACTCGATCAGCAGCGCCGGGCCCACCTGCATGTGACCGACGGCCGAGAAGTAGCAGAACTGTGCGCCCGCGACGGCCAGCAGCCCGTAGGTCAGCACCAGTGCCAGGTTGGGCCGCACGGCGTCCCATCGCCCGCGCATCGCGTAGGCGCCGAACGGCGCCACGAGGACCGCGGCCACCGAGATCCGGACCAGGACCACCGAGCCGGGGGTCCAGCCGGTGTCCAGCAGCCCCCGCGCCAGTGCGCCCGAGAGCCCGAAGGTCAGGGCCGAGACCAGCGCGAGAGCGAGTCCGCCGACCGTGCGCGAGGCGCCCGTCGACGCGCCCGCGTCGTCACGAGTCATAGTGCTCATAGGTCATGACACTAGGCGCAGTGCAGTAACCTGTCAACGTGGTCTTCGCTCATGACACCGAGACGGCACTCCAGGCGGCGGCGACGCTGGTCAACTCCGAGGACGACGACGGCGACACCCTGTCCTCCGTGGCCGACCTGGACGAGTTCTTCGAGCGGTTCGAGTTCACCGGTCGCCACGACCGCGACCGGGCCGAGCTCGACGCCGTACGCGCGCTCCGGCCGGCGCTCCGGACGCTGCTGACCTCCGAGCGCGACCAGGCCGTCGAGATCGTCAACGAGATGCTGGCCGCCGCCCGGGCGGTCCCTCGGCTGGTGCGCCACGACCGCTTCGACTGGCACCTGCACGCGGTCGACGCCCAGGCGCCCCTGGCCACGCGGATCGTCGTCGAGACCGCGATGGCGATGATCGACGTCATCCGCGCCGACGAGCTCTCGCGCCTCGCGCTGTGCTCCGACGACGACTGCAACGGCGTCGTCGTCGACCTCTCGCGCAACCGCTCGCGCCGCTTCTGCTCCACCTCCTGCGGCAACCGCAACGCGGTCGCTGCCTACCGCGCCCGCCAGGCGAGCAGCGGCTGAGCCGCACCCTTGCCCGCGGTCAGCCCGCGAGGAAGCGACGCAGCACCTCGACGAAGACCTCGGGCTGCTCGGAGTGCACCCAGTGGCCGGCGTTCTTGACCGTCACCCTGCGGTTCTGCGGGAACCAGCGGTCCATCGCGTCGCCGTACTCGTCCTTGACGTACGGCGAGGTCTGCCCGGCCACCCACAGCACCGGGCCGCGGTACGGCGCGTCGGGGTCGAGCCGGTCGTCCGGCCAGCCGCCGAGCACGGCGAGGTCGCGGCCCAGCACCTCGAGGTTGGGCTGCCACGCCCAGGAGTCGCCGTCACGGCGCAGGTTCTGGAGCAGGAAGCTGCGCACGGTGCGGTTCGGCACCGCGTCGGCGAGCGCCTCGTCGGCGTCGCTGCGGCGGGTCAGCGCGTCCAGGTCCAGCTGCTGCATCGCCTCGATGAAGCCCTCGAACTCCGTGCGCCCGTGGTAGTCGACCGGCGAGATGTCGACGACGCAGAGCCGCTCGACCAGCTCGGGGTGGCGCAACGCGAGCACCATCGCGGTCTTGCCGCCCATCGAGTGGCCGACCAGCGAGACGGGGTCGTCAGCGGAGAACAGCCCGGCCACCTCGTCGGCCATGTCGAGGTAGTCGACCCGGTCGTGCCAGTCCGACCGGCCGTGGTTGGGCATGTCGACCAGCAGCACCCGGTGGTCGGCGGCGAGAGCCTTGGCGATCGTGGTCCAGTTCTTCCCCTGGCCGAACAGGCCGTGACAGAAGGCCACCAGCGGACCGGACTCCCCCAGCGTCGCGGTGTTCAGCACCAGGCCCGCCGTCCGTCGGGGCGCAGCGCGCGATCGCGCAGTACGACGGCGAGCCGGTCGCCGAACTGCGCACAGGTCTTGTCGAAGTCCTGCCGGCGGTACTCGACCACCAGCACCCGGGCGCCGTAGGCCGAGGTGTAGTCGCCGCACTCGTCGTAGCGCCCGCACTCCTCGGCCACGGCGAAGTCGAAGCCGACCCGGGTGCCGTCGTAGCCCGCGAGGTTCTTCTGCCCCGCGGCCAGGCCGGCGCGGTGCGCGCCCCTGACCAGCAGCCGGGCCATCGCGGCCGCGTGCTTGCGCCGCAGCATCCCCTGGCTGCGGGTGAACGAGTCGAGGTTGTCGTACTCCACCGCGGCGAAGCCGTCCGCGGCGCAGCCGCGGGTCCAGCGGCTCATGATCCGCGCGATCGCCTGGCGCTGGCGCGCCGTGCGCAGGTCGAGCAGCCACTCCCCCCACGCCTCGTCGACCACCGCCCGGCCGTCCTTCTTGAGCACCAGCCACCACCGCGCGCGCCAGAAGCGCCGCTCGTCCGGCTGGGTCTGGAAGCCGTTGACGTAGCAGACGTTGTAGCGGCCGGCGGCGGGCTCGGCGTCGCGGTCGCGCACGACGATCCCGACGTGCGCCGGCAGCGCCCGGGCTCCACCGAGCTGGTAGTCGACGTCGGTGCCGGCCGGCAGCTGCTCGACGTCGGCGTACGACGGCGCGGCGGCGAGCCCGCCGAGGAGGACGCCGAGCAGCAGGACGAGGAGCAGGGCGCGACGCATGCGCACGAACCTATCCCTTGCGGTGACAAGATCGCGGGGTGACCGACACCCGCATCGAGGCCGAGCGGCTCATCGCCGCGCCCGCCGCTGACATCTTTGCGCTGCTCTGCGACCCGCAGGGCCACGTCGCGATCGACTCCTCCGGGATGCTCCAGGGCGCGGAGGGCGAGCCCGTGCGCGCTCCGGGCGACTCCTTCGTGGTCCACATGGACCGCGAGGCCCTCAACGACTTCCCCGAGATGGGCCGCTACGACGTCACGGTCAAGATCCGCGACCTCGAGCCGGACCGGCTGATCTCCTGGACGGTGCTGGGCCGCATCCGTCCCCAGATCGGCCACGTCTACGGCTACCGCCTCGAGCCCGCCGACGGCGCAACGCGCGTCACGTCGTTCTACGACTGGTCCGACATCGCCCCCGAGTGGCGCGACGCCGGCATCTTCCCGGTGCTCTCCGAGAACGCGCTGCGCGGCACCCTCGGCATCCTCGACCGCACCGTACGTCGCGGCTACCCCCGGGGCTGACGTGCGCATCGAGCTGCAGTCCGTCGAGGCGCTGCGGTTCCAGGACGGCTCCCCCGTGCGCGCGGCGTCGGCGATCGCGGCGTTCGGCGACGGCTTCCTGGTCAGCCAGGACGACGCGACCTCGGCCTGCTGGTGGCGCGCCGGGGTCGGTATGCCGGTCAGGGTGCTGCCGCCGGTCGACGGCCACGACTCGTTCTCCGAGACCGAGGGCACCAAGGCGCTCAAGCCCGACCTCGAGGCGGCGCTCGAGGTGGTCCTCGACGGCTCCCCCGCCGTGCTGATGCTCGGCTCGGGCTCCACCGCCGCGCGGATGCGCGCGGTGCTCGTCGGTCTGCGCGACGGCGTTCCCTGGGCGGTGTCGCGCGACCTGTCGCCGCTCTACGCGCGGGTGGCCGCCCTGCTCGGCATCGACCCCGAGCAGGTCAACCTCGAGGGCGCGTGCGTCGTCGAGGGGGTCCTGCGGTGGTTCCACCGCGGCCGCCCGGCCGCCGGACTCCCCAGCAGCAGCGTCGAGCTCGACCTGGGGGCGCTGGTCGCCACGGTCGCCGGGCGCGCCGAGCCCGCCGACCTGCACCCGACCGGCGTACGGGCCTTCGACCTGGGCGAGGTCGGCGGCGTCGGCCTCGCGGTCACCGACGCGGTGACGCTGCCGGACGGCCGGGTGCTGGTCAGCGCCGCCGCCGAGGACAGCCCCAACGCCTACGACGACGGGCCCGTGCGCGGCTCGGCGCTCGCGGTGCTCGACGGCACCCGCGTCCACGCCACCGCGCCGCTGCCGAGCATCGGGGGGCGGGTCGCCAAGGTCGAGGGCCTGGCCGTCCTGGGGTGGGACGGGCACGGTGGCCGGGTCCTCGCCGTCGTGGACGAGGACGACCCGGCCACCGCCTCGGCCCTGCTCACCCTGCGGGTGAGCCTGTGAGCCGGTCGGGGCTCAGCGCTGGCTGTAGTCGCGGAACCCGCGCTTGGTCTTGCGGCCGAGGTAGCCGGCGGTGACCAGGTGCTCAAGCAGTGGCGCCGGCGCGAAGCCGGGCTCGCGGAACTCCAGGTAGAGCTCGCGCTGGATCGCCAGCGACACGTCGTTGCCGACCACGTCGAGGAGCTCGAACGGGCCCATCGGCAGCGCGCAGCCCTGCTTCATGGCCAGGTCGATGTCGTCGGCCGTCGCGTAGTGGGCCTCGAGCATCTTGACCGCGTCGTTGAGGTAGGGGAACAGCAGCGCGTTGACGATGAAGCCGGCGCGGTCGCCGCACGAGACGGCCACCTTGCCCACCTTCGCGCACAGGGCGCGGGTGGTCTCCGTGACGTCCTCGGAGGTCGACACGGTCGAGACCACCTCGACCAGCTTCATGATCGTGGCCGGGTTGAAGAAGTGCATCCCGACGACGTCCTGCGGGCGGCTGGTCACCTTGGCCATCGCGATGATCGGCAGGCTGGAGGTGGTCGTGGCGAGGATGGCGCCGGGCTTGCAGATCTCGTCGAGGTTCTCGAAGAGCGTGGTCTTGATCGCCAGGTCCTCCGCGATCGCCTCGACCACGAGGTCGACGCCGCTGAGGTCGTCCAGGCTGGTGGAGCCGCTGACCCGCGCGAGGACCTCCGCCTTCGCCTCCTCGGTCGCCTTGCCGCGCTGGATCTGCTTGTCGAAGCTCTTGGCGATCGTCGCGGTCACGCCGGCGACCTTGTCGGCGCTGCGACCGACGTACAGGACGTCGTAGCCGGCCTTGGCGAAGACCTCCACGATGCCGCTGGCCATGGTCCCGGTGCCGACGACGCCGACCTGGGAGATGTCGTGCCGGAGCTGGGGCCTCTCGTCGGCCGAGGGGGTCTTGTCGTCGTCGACCACCACCGGGCTGTCCGGGCCCTCGTAGGTGTAGAAGCCCCGGCCGGTCTTGCGGCCGAGCAGTCCGGCGGTGACCATCTGCTTGAGGATCGGGGTCGGCGCGTGCAGGCGGTCGCGCCCCTGGCGGTACATCGTCTCGAGGATCTCGTACGCCGTGTCGAGGCCGATCAGGTCGAGCAGGGCCAGCGGTCCCATCGGGTAGCCGCAGCCGTAGCGCATGGCGGCGTCGATGTCCTCGCGCGAGGCGTACCTGCCCTCGAACATGGACGCGGCGTGGTTGAGGTAGCCGAACAGCAGCGTGTTGGCGATGAAGCCGGCCTTGTCGCCGCAGACCACCGGGCTCTTGCCGAGGCGGACGACGAGGTCCTTCACGTCGTCGAGCACGGCGGGCTCGGTGACGACCGTGCGGACGATCTCGACGAGGTTCTGGACCGGCGCGGGGTTGAAGAAGTGCAGGCCCAGGACCCGGCCCGGCGAGGAGGTGGCGGTCGAGATCTCGGTGACCGACAGCGACGAGGTGTTGGTCGCGAGGATCGCCTCGGAGGAGACGACGGCGTCGAGCTCGCGGAAGATCGCCTTCTTCGTCTCCAGCGACTCCACGACGGCCTCCACCACCAGGTCCGCGCCGGCGAGGTCACCGAGGGCGGTGGAGAAGGTGATCCGCCCGAGCAGCTCGGCCTGCTCCGCGACGGTGAGCTTCTCGCGCTTCACGGCACGATCGGTCGAGTTCGCCAGGTGCTGGCGGCCGCGCTCGAGGCCCTCGTCGTTTTGCTCGACCCCGACGACGTCGAAGCCGTGGCGGGCGAAGACCTCGGCGATGCCGGCGCCCATGGTGCCGAGTCCGACGACGCCGATCGTGGTGAACGTGCGGGCAGATGTCTCTGGCGTGCTCGTCATGGCGGGCATCATCGCACGCCCCAGGGGGCCGCGACTGTGGGGTAACTCACCAGTAACTTAGGGGTGCAGCGCCCGTCGCAGCGAGGCCGCCATGACCACCCGCGGCCCGTGCCGGTCCAGCCCGAGAGCCCGCTCGAGCCCCCGCTGCCGCACCTCGAACGGCTCGGGGCGGCTCACCTCGACGAAGCCGAGGCGCGAGTAGAACGGCCCGTTCCACGGCAGGTCGCGGTACGTCGTCAACGAGAGCCGGTCGAAGCCCGCGTCCCAGGCCTCGCGCATCGCCTCGTGCACCAGCGCGGAGCCGAGGCCCTGCCGCCCGTGGTCCGGGTGCACCGACAGCTGTGCGAGGTGGGCGAACCCCTCGACGTACGTCACGTGGGCGAAGCCGGTCGGCGAGCCGACCTCCCCCGTCACCAGCAGGAAGCCCGGGACGACGACGCGGTCCCGCCCGTCGCGGCCCGGCGAGGCGAGGGGGTCGCCGCTGAGGTCGCCGAGGACCGCCTCGTACAGCGAGACGCCGGCGTCCTCGATCGCCTGGAGGTGTCGCAGGTCGGCGGCGCGGGCGTGCCGGACGGCGTGATGGCGGTGCACGACGCTCACTGTAGATTCATCGCCCGTGAGGATCGTCGTTGCGCGCTGCCAGGTCGACTACGCCGGACGACTGACGGCGCACCTGCCGATGGCGACCCGGGTGCTGATGATCAAGGCCGACGGGTCGGTGCTCGTCCACTCCGACGGCGGCTCCTACAAGCCCCTCAACTGGATGTCGCCCCCGTGCACGTTGCGCGAGGGCACCACCGAGGACGGCCAGGTGGAGTGGACGGTCACCAGCCCGAAGACCGACGACACGCTGCGGATCCTGCTCGAGGAGGTCGTCTCCGACTCCTCCCACGAGCTCGGCATCGACCCCGGGCTGCAGAAGGACGGGGTGGAGAAGCACCTCCAGGCCCTCCTCGCCGACCACCCCGCTACGCTCGCCGAGGGCCTCACCCTGGTCCGCCGTGAGTACCCGACCGCGATCGGCCCCGTCGACCTCATGTGCCGCGACGCCCTCGGGGTCAGCGTGGCCGTGGAGATCAAGCGCCGCGGCGACATCGACGGCGTCGAGCAGCTCACCCGCTACCTCGAGCTGCTCAACCGCGACCCGCTCCTCACCGGCAACGGCGCCGTCCGCGGCATCTTCGCCGCCCAGGAGATCAAGCCGCAGGCCCGCGTCCTCGCCACCGACCGCGGCATCGCCTGCGCCGTCGTCGACTACGACGCGCTGCGCGGCCTCGACGACCCGAGCCACCGGCTCTTCTAGGCTCGCCCGCTCGCCCGTCGTCCACAGGCGCCCGGGCGTCGGTGGCCGGCCCCGGGGCGAGCGCCATACGGTGACGACATGAGCACCGATCCCGGCATGAGTCGCCGCGTGTCTCGACTCGAGAACGACACGGAGTCGATCTACGACCTCCTCACCGGAGTCCGCACGACCCTGGACGACCACACCCGCCGCTTCGACGGGCTCGAAGGCCGGTTCGACGGGCTCGAGGGCCGGTTCGACGGGCTCGAGGGCCGGTTCGACGGGCTCGAGGGCCACATCGACGGGCTCGAAGGCCGGTTCGACGGGCTCGAGGGCCGGTTCGACGGGCTCGAGGGCCACATCGACGGGCTCGAAGGCCGATTCGACGGCGTCGAGGAGACCCTGCGCGAGATCGTGCGACGGCTTCCCGAGCCGTCATGAGATCGCGCCGACCGCACCGGCCGGCTCGTCGATCCCGCCACCGGCTGGTCTGATCCGGCATGCGCATCTTCCACATCGCCACCGCCGCTGAGTGGGACGCCGCGCGCGTCGCAGGCGCCTACGCCACCTCCACCCTCGGGCGCACGCTCGCCGAGGAGGGCTACATCCACGCCAGCCGCGGCGACCAGTGGCAGGGCGTGCGCCAGCGCTACTACTCCGGCGTCACCGAGCCGCTGGTGCTCCTCGTCATCGACACCGACCGGCTCACCTCCCCCGTCGTCGAGGAGCGCGTCGGGGAGGGGTCCGAGACCTTCCCCCACGTCTACGGCCCGATCAACCCCGACGCTGTCGTCCAGACCCTCCCCCTCGACGACCGCACGGCAGCCGCTGCCGGCGCCTCGTTCTCCCAGCTCTTCCTCGGGGAGGTGATGCACCGGGTGGTGCTCGCCATCATCGCCATGACCACCGCCCTCGTCGGCGCGCTGGTCGGCGCCCTTGTGGTCCCCGACCCCGGCGCCGCCGTCGGCCTGCTCATCGGCTTCGCCGTCGGCATCGCGGTGGCCGTCCTGGTCCACCGCCGTCGCCGCTGAGGAGTTTTCCGGACGTGCCGGCAGGCCCGCCGGCGGCGGGGTGTGGGGCGATCAGGCTCGTCGGCGGCTGGGTGGCGGGAGTGGTTCGGTGCCGGTGTGGTCGCGGCGGTAGGCATGGCCATGGGGTGAGTGCCAGACGTAGGTGCCGCGGTCCAGGACGTCGTAGGACCAACCGCCGTGGGTCTTCAAACGATGGTGCCCGCGACACAGTGGAGCGGAGTTGCAGGAGCAGGTCGGTCCACCCTTGTCGTACGGGATCACGTGGTCGTGGTCGCAGCGGTCGGCTGGTCGGGTGCACCAGGGAAAGACGCAGGTGTGGTCGACGAGGTCGTCCTGCTCGATCAGCCGGTCGGGGTGCTCGTAAGCCACGACATGGAGGTGGTCGGCCAGGTCACGCACGGGCTTGACGTTGATCGTGGTGGTGGCGGTGGCACCGCACCACTGACGGATCGTCTCGAGCAGCACCGGCTTGCGCCCGCATCTGCCGACGGTCACGTTCGGGTCCCCGAACACCTCGGTCTCGTGCACGTGCAGATCGACCACCCGCACCACCTTCACCACCGGCACGGGAGCCTCGAAATCAACCCCGAGGTCCTCATCACCGAACGGGAGCGTCTCCTGCCCCCGAGCCAGATCACCCGCGGCCTGCGCCCGACGTACGTCCAGCGGCTCGCTCGACCCCGCCGCCTTCCGGTCGGCCGCGAGGCGGCTGATCGCGGCGTCGAAGTCGAGCGCGTCCTGCGCATCCAAGGTCCCGGACACCTCGATCGTGCCCTCGAGGGATAGGTCGTCCTTGTGCACGTCGAGCTTGCGCCCGTCCGCGGCCTGGCGGCGCAGCTTCTCGGCCTGCTCGGGGTCGAACCTGGCCATCGCGGTCGCGATCTGGCGCTCGACCTCGGCGTAGGAGACCTTGTGCGCGCAGTAGGCGACCTGCTGGTCCACGTAGGCGGCACCCGCCATGGGCAGGCACTTGGTGTGCTCGGCGATCCAGCGTGCCTTCCAGAACCCCAGCTCCCCGGTCTCCACGCGGGCCCAGATCCTGGGCAGGCGGAACCTGATCTCGAGCGCGGCGCCGACGTAGCGCTTCGCGGAGTCGGTCGACATCCCCAACGCGGCGCCGAGCTCCATGACCGCGAACTCACTCACCATCGGGGCGCCGGGCCCGGCCATGGGGATTCCGTGGTCGCTGAAGACCGCGGCGTCGGCTTCGTCGTGGGTCTCGTGGAGGTGGCACCAGTCAAGCGTCAGGTGGAGGCGGCCGAGCTCGGCGTCGATCGCGGCCTGGGTGTGCGCGCGGACACCGTCGAGCAGCTGTCTGCTCTGGCCGGGTCCGGTGCTGGTCACGGAACTACTCAAGCACCCGCCACCGACAGTGAGGGGACCGAGAATGCCCTTATGCACAAGGGCTCACGACTTTCCGGATCAGGCGAGCAGCGCGGCCACGTCGTCGGCGCAGCCCCAGCTGAGCGCGACGCCGGCGTCGCCGTGGCCGTAGCAGTGGACGACGCGTCCCTCGCGCTCGAGGCGGACCGCGCCGCGGGTGGGGCGCAGGCCGACCCGGTGCTGCAGGACGCGGGCGGAGGCGAGCTCCGGGACCAGGCGGGAGGCCCGCTCGATGAGGAGGGCGGCCGTGTCGGGCGACGGGGTGCGGCTCCAGTCACCGTGCTCGTGGGTGCCGCCGACCACGATGTCGTGCTCGCGCGGCACGATGTACGGCGCCGCCGGGCCGGCGCCGAGCCACCAGCGCTCCAGGCCGTGCTGCGCGAGGTGGACCACCTGCCCGCGCACGGGCGTGATGGAGGCGTCGGCGGCGAGGAGGCGCGAGCCGATCCCGGAGCAGTTGACGACCGCGTCGCCACCTGCCGGCAGCATGCGCAGGCTCAGCCGGGTGACCGTGCCGCCCAGCGCCTCGACCCGGGCGCGCAGCCAGGACAGATAGCGGGGCATCTCCGCCACCGGCGCGACCAGGCTGCGCCCCGAGGGCAGCTCCGTTCCCGGCACCATCCGTACGCCGGTCTGGCCTGCGGCGGCCAGCTCCGCGAAGCTCTCCCCGGACCGGGCGGACCACGAGACGACCCTCGGGTCGGCCGGCTCACCCCCGACGTGGCACAGGGCCCCCGCGACGGCGGAGGTCGTCTCCAGCGGCAGGTCGCGCGCGACCACGTCGACCCGGTGGCCGGCCTCGAGCAGGCGCACGGCGCAGCTGAGCCCGACGACTCCTGCGCCCACGACGATCACGCGCATGGCCCGAGTGTGCCGCAGGGACCGCGAGGCGTCAGCCGCCGGCGACCCGCGGCGCAGTGGGGTCGCCGTCGTCGCTCTTCTGCTCTCGGGCGACGAACTCCTCGATGTCCTCGATGCCGTCGCGGTTGCGGGTAACGACGGCCAGCAGGTCGCTCATCGTGGCGACCTCCTCGACCTGCTCCTTGATGAACCACTGGACGAACTGCTCGGAGGCGTAGTCGTTCTCCTCGCGCGCGATGCGCAGCAGGGTGTTGATCTCCTCGGTGACCCGCTTCTCCTGCGCCAGCGCGAGCGCCACCGGCGCCACGACGTCCTCGAAGCTCGAGACCGGCGCAGCGACGCCGGGGATGACCGCCTCCACGTCGGTGTCGAGCAGGTACTGCACCATCATCAGGGCGTGGTCGCGCTCCTCGAGCGCCTGGGTGTAGAAGAACGCCGCCATCTGCGGCATCGTCTTGGCGTCGTAGTAGACCGCGCACGCGAGGTACTGGTTGTGCGCGGCGAGCTCGTTGCCGATCTGGAGGTTCAGCTGCTCGGCGAAGCGGGGTGCGGTCATGTGGCCAGTCTGGCAGGCCCGCGGGGTCAGGCGGCCTTGGCGAGCTTCTTCTTGGTGACCTTCTTGCCGTCCACCGTGACCAGCTTGCGCTTCTTGACGGTGTAGCCCTCGGGCAGCGTGCCCTCCTTGAGCATCCGCAGCGGGCATCGCTCGCACTTGGTCTTGGAGACGCAGCACTCGGTCTTCGGCAGCTTCCTCACCGACGACTTGGCGGAGGCCTTTTTCTTGGACACGAAGGTGAGGCTAACACAACTTAGGGTCCCCTTCTGTGATCGCCGCCACTTCGCTGTCAGGCCAGGTCGTGCGCCCGGCGGATCACGTCGACGATGCCACCCATGATCTCGGTCAGCCCGAAGTCCTTGGGCGTGTAGACCGCCGCCACGCCCAGCTCGCGCAGCCGCCGACCGTCGGAGTCGGGGATGATCCCGCCCACGATCACCGGCACGTCGCCGAGCCCGGCCTCCTTCAGGCCGTCGAGGACGTCGGGCACGAGCTCCATGTGGGAGCCCGACAGGATCGACAGCCCGACGCAGTGCACGTCCTCGGCCACCGCGGCCGACACGATCTGCTCCGGGGTGAGCCGGATTCCCTGGTAGATCACCTCGAACCCCGCATCGCGGGCCCGCACCGCCACCTGCTCCGCACCGTTGGAGTGCCCGTCCAGCCCCGGCTTGCCGACCAGCAGCCGCAGCCGCCCCCCGAGCTCCTCGCCGGTCGCCCGCACCCGCTCCCGTACGGCGGTCAGCTCGGCGCCGGCCTCGGCCGACCCCACGGCGCCGCCGACCCCCGTGGGCGCGCGGAACTCGCCGAACACCTCGCGCAGCGTGCCGGCCCACTCCCCCGTGGTCGCGCCCGCCCGGGCGGCCGCCAGGGTGGCCGCCATGAGGTTGTCGGTCGTCTTCGCGGCCTCGGTCAGCGCCGCCAGCGCGGCGGCGACCTCGGCCTCGTCGCGCTGCGCCTTCCACTCCGCCACCGAGGCCAGCGCCGACTGCTCGGCCTGCGGGTCGGCGGCCATGATGGCGGCATCGAGGTCGGCGGTGAGCGGGGACGGCTCGGTCGTCTCGTAGACGTTGACCCCCACCACCTTCTCCTCACCGCTCTCGATGCGCGCGCGGCGGGCGGCGTGGGCGGAGACCAGCGCCTGCTTCATGTAGCCAGACTCGACGGCCGCGATGGCACCGCCCATCGCCTGGACCCGGTCGATCTCGGCGCGGGCCCCCTCGACCAGCTCGGCCACCTTGGCCTCGATCACCTTCGAGCCGTCGAAGATGTCCTCGTACTCGAGCAGGTCGGACTCAAAGGCCAACACCTGCTGGAGCCGCAGCGACCACTGCTGGTCCCACGGCCGCGGCAGCCCGAGCGCCTCGTTCCACGCCGGCAGCTGGACCGCGCGGGCGCGGGCGTTCTTCGAGAGCGTCACCCCGAGCATCTCGAGGACGATGCGCTGGACGTTGTTCTCGGGCTGGGCCTCGGTGAGCCCCAGGGAGTTGACCTGCACGCCGTACCGGAAGCGGCGCATCTTGGGGTCCTGCACGCCGTACCGCTCGCGCGTGATCTCGTCCCACAGCTCCACGAACGCGCGCATCTTGCACGTCTCCTCGACGAAGCGGACGCCGGCGTTGACGAAGAACGAGATCCGGCCGACGACCTTCTCGAAGTCCTCCTCGGAGACCTGACCGGAGGCCTTCACCTGGTCGAGCACCGCGATGGCCGTGCACAGCGCGTACGCGAGCTCCTGGGTGGGCGTCGCCCCGGCCTCCTGCAGGTGGTAGCTGCAGATGTTGATCGGGTTCCACTTGGGGATCTGGTGGACCGTGTAGGAGATCATGTCGCCGATCAGCCGCAGCGAGTGCTCCGGCGGAAAGACGTAGGTCCCCCGCGACAGGTACTCCTTGATGATGTCGTTCTGGGTCGTCCCGGCCAGCTGGCCGGCGACCTCCTCGGGCGTCAGCTCGGGGTTCTGCTCCTCGGCGACCACCTGGTAGAGCGCGAGCAGCCACATGGCCGTCGCGTTGATCGTCATCGACGTGTTCATCGACGTCAGCGGGATCTCCGCGAAGAGCTTGCGCATCTCGCCGAGGTGCGGCACCGGGACCCCGACCTTGCCGACCTCGCCTCGGGCGAGCGGCGAGTCCGGGTCGTAGCCGGTCTGCGTGGGCAGGTCGAAGGCCACCGAGAGCCCGGTCTGTCCCTTCGCGAGGTTGCCACGGTAGAGCGCGTTGGACGCGGTCGCGGTCGAGTGGCCGGCGTACGTGCGCATCACCCAGGGGCGGTCCTTCTCGGTCATGGGTCCGAGGGTAGGACGAGACCTACCACTTGGTAACCGGTGCCTCGTGTGGGATGCCCGACACACGCCGGCAGTGCCGACCCGGGCTCAGGCGGTGGCGGCCTCGCGCTCGAGCTCGACCACGCGGATCAGGCGCGAGATGTGCAGCATCCGGCGGACGGCGGGGCCGCAGCCGCGCAGCGTGAGGTGGTGGCCGTCGCGGACGGCGAGCCGGGTGGCGAAGGCCAGGACCTTGAGCGCGGTGTGGTCGACCGTCGCGACACCGGAGAGGTCGACGACGACGTCGTCGTAGGTGTGCAGCTGGTCGTGCAGGGCGTTGCGCACCTCCCACGTGCTGCGCACGTCGAAGTCACCGCTCAGCACCAGTGTGGGGCCGTCGAACGCGATGTCCATGCCTGCCTCGTCTCCCGAGCTCATTCACTGTCACTCACTATGACGCGCTTCACACGCCGCAGGTTGCACCCACGCCCGCGAAAGTTTCCGGGCGCTAGGGTCGGCGCATGGTCAACCTCACCCGGATCTACACGCGCACCGGCGACGCCGGTGAGACCCGCCTCGGGGACATGAGCCTCACCACGAAGAACGACCTGCGGCTGCACGCCTACGCCGATGTCGACGAGGCCAACGCGACGCTGGGGCTCGCGCTCGCCGCGGGCGAGCTGGAGCCGGACGTGGTGGCGGTGCTGACCCACGTGCAGAACGACCTCTTCGACGTCGGAGCGGACTTCTGCACGCCGGTCGTCGCGGAGCCCGAGTACCCCCCGCTCCGCGTCGAGCAGGAGTACGTCGACCGGCTCGAGACCTGGTGCGACCACTACAACGAGGCGCTGCCGAGCCTGCGCTCCTTCATCCTCAGCGGGGGCACGGTGGGCGCGGCCCACCTGCACGTGGCGCGCACCGTCGTACGGCGTGCGGAGCGGTCGGCCTGGGCCGCCTTCGAGCAGCACGGCGAGTCCATGAACCGGCTGGCGATCACCTACCTCAACCGGCTCTCGGACCTGGTGTTCATCCTGGCCCGCCACGCCAACCGCGAGGTCGGGGACGTCCTGTGGGTCCCCGGCGGGGAGCGCGGGGCTAGGGACGACTGACGGGCCGGCTCACCGGCCGTCCGGCCGCGAGGACCGCCGCCGCCGCGGGGCCCATCAGGACCGTCACGGCCAGCAGCGACTCGAGCGTGCCCACGGCATCGCCCAGCGCTCCGAGCAGGGGCGGACCGGTGAGGAACGCCGCGTAGCCGATCGTCGCCACCACGCTGACCCGAGCACCGGCCCGGGCCGGGTCGTCGGCCGCGGCACTCATCCCGACCGGGAAGCCGAGCGCCGCCCCGATCCCCCAGATCAGGATGCCGACGGCGGCCACGACCGGGCTGCCCCCGACGACCGTCAGCAGCGTCCCGGCGGCCACCGCTCCGGCGGAGGCCCACAGGACCGGCCGGCGCCCGAAGCGGTCCAGGGCGGCCGGGCCCAGCAGCCGCCCCGTGGTCATCGCGGTGACGAACAGCGCGTAGCCGCTCACCCCGACCCAGTCGGGGGCGTCGTAGCCGTCGATGACAGCCAGCGCCAGCCAGTCGGTCGCGGAGCCCTCGGCCACGGCGAAGGTGAGGACCATCAGCCCGATGGCGAGGGTGCGGGGCTCGGTCCAGGCGGAGCGCGCCGGGGCCCGGTCGTGCTCCGGCGCGGCCTCGACGGGCAGGAACTCCCGGACCGCCACGAGGACGGCGCCGAGCGCGAGCAGCGCCACGACGCCGAGGTGGGCCTGCACAGGGACGTCCCACGCGGCCATGGCCACGCCCACGCCGGCGCCGCCGATGTTGCCGAAGGACCAGCCGGCGTGGAAGCGCGGCATGATCGTGCGCCCCAGCAGCCGCTCCACCTCGGCGCCCTCGACGTTCATCGCGACGTCCCAGATCCCGTTGCCGACGCCGTAGATGAAGAGCCCGGCGGCCGCGGCGGGCACCGAGCCGGCCGTGAAGGCGCCGACCGCACAGGTCACGAGACCGAGGGCGGTGAGGACCGCGGCGATGCGCACCACGGTCGCGGCGCTGCTCCACTCCACCAGACGACCGGCCGTGGGGAGGGACAGCACGGAACCGGCGGCGATCGCCAGCAGGAGCAGGCCGAGCGCGCCGTTGTCGAGGTCGAGGCGGTCACGCAGGGCCGGCACCCGCGAGACCAGACTCGCCATCAGCACGCCGTTGACCGCGAATGCCGCAGCGACGGCCCGCTTGGAGGCGAGCAGCGAGCCGGTCACCGGGACCAGTCGGTGCCGGGCGGCCGTGCCTCCAGCCAGGACTGGAAGCCGGTGAGCGAGGCCTGGCTCAGGGCCAGCTCGACCTCGCCCGCGGCGGTCTGGCAGTGGATGACGACGTGGTCGGGGTAGAGCGAGACCTGCTCCGCGCCCTGCTGCTCGCGGCGGCCGTCGTAGGTCAGGTCGTCACGCGCCCAGACCCGCTTGGGCCGTGGGGCCAGGGAGAACAGCCGGAACCACTCGAGGTGTTGGCCCGAGTAGCGTCCCAGCCCGAGGACCCAACCGCGCCCGGCCTTGTCGGACCGGACGCGGTAGCTGAGCTCGAAGGTGCCGCCGTGGCGGGACAGGACGCGCCGCCGTACCACGAGCGCGACTCCATAGCTGAGGACCAGGAGCAGGAGGACACCGGCGATGTCGATCAGCCACTGCCACCATGCCATTCGGTCCCGTCCTCCCTTGGTCGGGGCAGCCTATCGGGAGCACGAACGGCGGCCCTCATCGAGGGCCGCCGTCGCGGTGGTGCAGGTGGAGTGACGCTCAGGAGGACCGCTCCGCGGCGCGGATCCGGACCTCGGCGCGGCGGATCCGGGCCTCGTCGTCCTCGTCCGAGGTCCGTGCGCTCTCGAGCTCGCTCTGGGCGGCCGACACGTCGATGTCCGTCGCCAGGATCGCCCGCTCGGACAGGATCGAGACCCGGTTGTTGGCCACGGAGAGGAACCCGCCGTCGACCGCGGCGACCACCAGGTCACCCTCCTCGGCGGAGATCTCCACGACCGCGTCGGTCAGCAGCGAGAGCAGCGGCGCGTGGTCCTTGAGCACACCCACGTCGCCCTCGACCGTGCGCGCGATGACCATGGTCGCCTCGCCGGACCACACGGTCCGGTCGGCGGCGACCAGCTCCACATGCAGAGCGTCGCCTTCCGAGGCGGCCATCAGAGGTTCTTCTGGATCTCGGCCCACTTCGCCTCGACGTCGTCCAGACCGCCGCACATGAAGAAGGCCTGCTCGGCCACGTGGTCGTACTCGCCGTCGGCGATCTTGTTGAACGCCTCGATCGTGTCCTTGACGGGAACCGTCGAGCCCTCGATGCCGGTGAACTGCTTGGCGACGTAGGTGTTCTGCGAGAGGAACCGCTGGATGCGGCGCGCCCGCGACACGATGATCTTGTCCTCCTCCGACAGCTCGTCGACACCGAGGATCGCGATGATGTCCTGGAGCTCCTTGTTGCGCTGCAGGATCTGCTTGATCCGGATCGCGCAGTCGTAGTGCTCCTGCCCGATGTACTGGGCGTCGAGGATCCGCGAGGTCGACGTCAGCGGGTCCACCGCGGGGTAGATGCCGAGCGAGGCGATCTCGCGCGAGAGCTCCGTCGTGGCGTCCAGGTGGGCGAACGTCGTGGCCGGGGCGGGGTCGGTGTAGTCGTCCGCGGGCACGTAGATCGCCTGCAGCGAGGTGATCGAGTTGCCTCGGGTCGAGGTGATCCGCTCCTGCAGCTGACCCATCTCGTCGGCCAGGTTGGGCTGGTAGCCCACGGCCGAGGGCATGCGACCCAGCAGGGTCGAGACCTCGGAGCCGGCCTGGGTGAACCGGAAGATGTTGTCGATGAAGAGCAGCACGTCCTGGTTCTGCACGTCGCGGAAGTACTCCGCCATCGTGAGCGCCGACAGGGCGACGCGCAGACGCGTGCCCGGCGGCTCGTCCATCTGGCCGAACACCAGCGCGGTCTGGCCGATGACGCCGGCCTCGGTCATCTCCTCGATGAGGTCGTTGCCCTCACGGGTGCGCTCGCCGACACCGGCGAACACCGAGACACCACCGTGGTCCTTGGCGACACGGGCGATCATCTCCTGGATCAGCACGGTCTTGCCGACGCCGGCGCCACCGAACAGGCCGATCTTGCCGCCGTTGACGTACGGCGTGAGGAGGTCGATGACCTTGATGCCGGTCTCGAACATCGTCGTCTTGGACTCGAGCTGGTCGAAGGCCGGGGCCTTGCGGTGGATGCCCCACCGCTCCTTGACCTCGTACTCCTCGCCCTCCTCCAGGTTGAGGACGTCACCGGTCGCGTTGAACACGTGACCCTTGGTGATGTCGCCGACCGGGACCGTGATCGGGCCGCCGGTGTCGGTCACCGTGGCGCCGCGGACCAGGCCGTCGGTCGACTGCATCGAGATGGCGCGGACCATGCCGTCACCGATGTGCAGCGCGACCTCGAGGATCAGCGTCTTGTGCTCGCCGTTGAGGTCGAGCCCGACCTCCAGCTTGTTGTACATCTCGGGCATCGCGTCCGCGGGGAACTCGACGTCCACGACGGGTCCGGTCACCCGGGCGACGCGGCCGGTGCTGGTCGCACCCGAGCCGGTCTTGGTCTCTTCAACAGTGGCAGTCATGGTCTCTCACTCGCTCTGCTAGTCGTTGCCTGAGTTTGCGTCGGCCAGCGCGTTGACGCCACCAACGATCTCGCTGATTTCCTGGGTGATGCCGGCCTGGCGGGCCTGGTTGGCGATCCGCGTGTACTTCTTGATGAGCTCGTCGGCGTTGTCCGTGGCGGACTTCATCGCCTTCTGACGGGCGGCCAGCTCGGAGGCGGCCGCCTGCAGCAGTGCGAAGAAGATCCGGCTCTGGACGTACTGCGGAAGCAGCCCGTCGAGGACCTCGGCCGGAGACGGCTCGAACTCGTAGAGCGGCAGCAGGTCGGACGCGTCGTGCTCCTGTCCACCCTCCTCGGCCTCGACGACCTCGAGCGGCAGCAGCCGCACCGCGGTGGGCTCCTGGACGAGCATGGAGCGGAACCGCGTGTAGACCACGTGGACCTCGTCGACGTCGCCGTCCTCGCCCTGCTCCTTGAGGAACGCCTCGATCAGGTGCCGCCCGATGTCGGCGGCCGTGTCGTAGGACGGCTGGTCGGAGGCGCCGGTCCAGGCCTGGACGATCGGGCGCTGGCGGAACTTGAAGTACGCCTCACCCTTGCGTCCCGCGATGAACCAGTCGATCTCCTTGCCTTCGCCGCGCAGCTTCTCGGCGAGGCGCTCGGCCTCCTTGAGCACGCTCGAGGAGTAGGCACCCGCGAGACCACGGTCGCTGGTCACGATGAGGACGGCGGCCCGCTTGGGGTCCTCCTCCTCCCGGGTCAGCGGGTGGTCGACGTTCGAGAACGTCGCGACGGCCGACACCGCACGCGTCAGCTCGCGGGCGTACGGCGCTGCCGCCTGAGCCCGTTGCTGCGCCTTGATGATGCGGGACGCAGCGATGAGCTCCATGGCGCGCGTGATCTTCTTCATCGACTCCGTCGACTTGATCCGCGCGCGGTACTCACGCAGCGAGAGGGCCATGGGTCAGCCTCGCTTCTGCTTGACGATCTGCTCCTGGTCCTCGTCCTCCAGCGCCTCGGCCGGAGCCTCGTTGCCGACCTTGATCGAGCCACCTTCGGAGGTCTCGAACTCGTTGAGGAAGGAGTCGTAGGCATCAGAGAGCGAGGACTCGGTGTCGTCCTCGAACTTCAGGGACTCGCGGATCGCCGCGAGGATCCCCTCGTGCGAACGGCGCAGGAAGTCGAGGAACTCGCGCTCGAAGCGGAGCACGTCCTCGACCGGGACCCGGTCCAGGCGGCCGGTGGTGCCGAGCCACAGGGAGACGGTCATCTCCTCGAGCGGGTACGGCGAGTAGGCCGGCTGCTTGAGCAGGGCCATGAGCCGCTGGCCGCGGTCGAGCTGCTGGCGCGAGGCCGCGTCGAGGTCGGAGGCGAACATCGCGAACGCCTCCATGGCGCGGAACTGCGCCAGGTCGACCTTGAGCGAGCCGGTGACGGCCTTCATGGCCTTGGTCATCGCCGCGCCACCCACGCGCGAGACCGAGACACCCACGTCGATGGCGGGGCGCTGGTTGGCCGCGAACAGGTCCGACTGCAAGAAGATCTGGCCGTCGGTGATCGAGATGACGTTGGTGGGGATGAACGCCGAGACGTCGTTGGCCTTGGTCTCCACCATCGGCAGACCGGTCATGGACCCGGAGCCCAGCTCGTCGGAGAGCTTGGCACAGCGCTCCAGCAGCCGGCTGTGCAGGTAGAAGACGTCACCCGGGTAGGCCTCGCGGCCCGGCGGGCGGCGCAGGAGCAGCGACACGGCGCGGTAGGCCTCGGCCTGCTTGGTGAGGTCGTCGAACACGATGAGGACGTGCTTGCCGTCGTACATCCAGTGCTGGCCGATGGCCGAGCCGGTGTAGGGCGCGAGGTACTTGAAGCCGGCACTGTCGGACGCGGGGGCGGCGACGATGGTGGTGTACTCCAGCGCGCCGGCCTCCTCGAGGGCGCCACGCACGGAGGCGATGGTCGAGCCCTTCTGGCCGATGGCGACGTAGATGCAGCGGACCTGCTTGCTCGGGTCGCCGGTCTCCCAGTACTGCTTCTGGTTGATGATCGTGTCGATCGCGACGGTGGTCTTGCCCGTGGCGCGGTCGCCGATGATCAGCTGGCGCTGGCCGCGGCCGATCGGGGTCAGGGCGTCGATCGCCTTGATGCCCGTGGCGAGCGGCTCGTGCACCGACTTGCGCTGCATCACCGAGGGCGCCTGGAGCTCCAGCGCGCGACGACCGTCGGTCGCGATGTCGCCGAGGCCGTCGATCGGGTTGCCGAGCGGGTCGACGACGCGGCCGAGGTAGCCCTCGCCCACCGGGACCGAGAGGACCTCGCCCGTACGACGGACGGTCTGGCCCTCCTCGATCTTGTCGAACTCACCGAGGACGACGGCACCGATCTCGCGGGTGTCGAGGTTCAGCGCCAGTCCCAGCGTGCCGTCCTCGAACTCGAGGAGCTCGTTGGCCATGGCCGAGGGCAGACCACTGATGCGCGCGATGCCGTCACCGGCCTCGGCGACCGTGCCGACCTCTTCCTTGCCGGCGGCCTCCGGCTTGTAGTCGGAAACGAACTTCTGGAGCGCGTCGCGGATCTCGTCCGGACGGATCGAAAGCTCCGTCATGTCTGCCTACTCTCTGATCTCTGACTCAGGTGTTGTACGTGGTGGGGGTTGCCGGCGTCAGCCGGCCAGCTTCCGTCGTGCTTCGTCGATCCGGCCTGCCACCGTGCCGTCGATGACGTCGTCACCGATCTCCACCCGCATGCCTCCGAGGAGGGACGGGTCGACGACGACGTTGAGGTGGACCTCACGGCCGTACTGCTGGGTGAGCGCCCGCTGCAGCCGGGTGCGCTCCGCGTCGCTGAGGTCCTGGGCCACCCGGACCTCGGCCACGCTCTCCTTGCGCACCGAGGCCGCGACCTTCTGGAACTCGGTGAGCGCCAGGTTCACCGTGCGGTAGGCGCCCGAGAGCGCCTGCTCGGCGAGGACCAGCGACTCCGGGAGGACCTTGCCCTCGAGCAGCGTGCGCAGCAGCTCGCGCTTGTCGCCCGTGGAGCGGGCGGGGTCGCTCAGCGCCGTGCGGAGCTCGGGGTTGTCGTTGATCGTCTGAGCGATGCCGAACAGCTCGTCGGCCAGGCGGCTGGCCTGGGCCGCCGTGGCACCGCCCGAGCGCACCACGGCGATGACGCCGAGGAGCTCGAGCGCGTCCGCGAGGTCGCGCGTGGCGGTCCACCGACGCGACACCGCGTCGGCGACCAGGTCGAGCGCGACAGCGTCGACCTTGCCGTCGAAGAGGGATCGCATCAGCCCCGCCTTGGCGGCCGAGTCGGTCGAGACGTCCGTGGCGAGACGCCGCAGCGCCGGCTCCGAGCGGAGCACGGCCGCGATGCCGAAGAGGTCCCGGCCGAGGTCGGTGCTGGGGTCGGGGACCCCGGCGAGCCGGTCACGCAGACCGGCCACCGCCTCGGCAGAAGCGCCACGTACGGACATCAGCTCACCCCGTTGCCGCGGGAGCTGCCGGCGCCCTCGATGGCCTCGAGGTCGGACAGGAACCGGTCGACCACGCGCGCGGAGCGCTCGTCGTCCTCCAGGCTCTCCCCGACGATGCGCCCGGCGAGGGTGGTCGCGAGCGCACCCACCTCGGCCCGGAGCGAGGTGACCGCCTGCTGGCGCTCCGCCTCGATCTGCGCCTTGCCGTGCTCGGTGATGCGGGTGGCCTCCGTCTGCGCCTGGTCCCGCATCTCCGCGATGATCTGGGCGCCCTGCTCGCGCGCCTCCTCACGGATGCGCGCCGCCTCGTGCCGAGCGTCGGCGAGCTGCTTCTCGAGCTCGGCGAGCTTGGCGTCGGCCTCCGCCTGCTTGGTCTCGGCAGCCGCGAGCCCGCCCTCGATCGCCGTCGTGCGCTCGGCGAACGTCTTCTCGAACGCCGGCACCACGAACTTCCTCACCAGGAGGAAGAGCAGCCCGAAGACGACGAGCGACAGCACGATCTCGACGGGGTGGGGCAGCAGGGGGTTGAGCTCGTGCTCCCCCTCCTCCGCCTTCTCGGCGGCCCTCACGACGAGCGTGGGGATGAGTGTCTGCATGGCAGTCCTTCTTGTTCGGTCGGCCTACGTCGGCTGGACGGAGGTCAGCTCAGGACGAACGCGAGGGCGATACCGATAATGGCGAGCGCCTCGGCGAGCGCGAAGCCGAGGATCGCGATCGACTGCAGGCGCGACTGGGCCTCGGGCTGGCGAGCGACGCCGTTGATGTAGGCCGCGAAGATCAGACCGATGCCGATACCGGGGCCGATGGCCGCCAGGCCGTAGCCGATCATGTTGACGGAGCCGTTCAGAGTGCCATCCACGGCAATCTTCCTTTCGGTTGTTTCTATCTCAGGTGATACAGCAATGGGGTGTGGTGCGGTCCCGGAGGACTAGTGCTCGTCGGCCAGCGCGCCCTGGATGTACATGGCGTTGAGGAGGACGAAGACGTAGGCCTGGAGGAACTGGATCAGGATCTCCAGGAAGGCGACGGCGATGAACAGGACCCAGGCGAGGATGCCGACCGGAGCGTAGGCCGCGCTCATCTCGAAGACGAGGTGCTGGCCGCCGAGCGCGAACAGGATCAGCAGCAGGTGGCCGGCGAACATGTTGGCGAAGAGTCGCAGGGCCAGCGTGACCGGCCGGACCAGGATGTTCGACAGGAACTCGAGGGGGACCAGCAGCACCAGGATCGGGCCGGTGATTCCGGCCGGCACCGACTGGAGCTTGAAGTAGCCCACGAAGCCGTGCTTCTTGATGCCCACCGCGTTGTAGATGACCCAGCTCAGCAGGGCCAGCCCGTAGACCATGCCCGAGCGTGAGAACGTCGGGAACTGGATGAACGGGATCGTCGCGAACAGGTTGTTGAGCAGGATAAACGCGAAGAGCGTGAAGAGGTACGGCACGAACCGCATGAAGTCGTGGCTGCCGATGATGTCGCGGCCGAGCGAGTTGCGGACGAAGCCGTAGGCCTCCTCGCCGACGAACTGCAGCCTGCCCGGGACCATGGCCCGCTTGCGCGAGGCGAGGTAGAACAAGCCGAAGATCAGCACGGCCGAGAGGACCAGCTGCAGCATCGGCTTGGTGACGCCGAGGACGAACTCCTGGCCGAAGGCGTGGATGGTTCCGAAGTCGCCGCCGATCGGGGGCAGGTCGAAGTCGGCCGGCCCCGGAGGGGTGAACTCCGTCCGGATGCCCGCGGCCTGCGGGACAAGTGCGCTGCCGATGCCGCTCAACGTGTCTCCTGTGTCGTCACTGCCAACTCGTGCACTACTACGTCTGGGTCTGGTTCGGGTCCCGATCGTCCGGGGCACGGAAGCGTGCCCAGGTCTGGAACAACCCGAGCGCGGCGCCCAGCAGAATCCCGACCACGACCAGGAAGGACGTCCCCAGCCACCGGTCGAAGAGCCATCCGATCAACCCGTAGACAAGCACACCGGAGACTAGGTACCCAAAGGCGAGCCAGGGGTCTCCGCGAGGTCCGTCGTCGTGCTCCGCAGGGGGAATCTCCTGAGCCATCGCGAACCGGACAATAGCAGTCGCGCTCGGTCATCGTTCACCCGCCTTCGACGGAAGGTCGTAGACCGGGATGCGGCGGCGGGTGACCAGCACGATCTGGCTGACGAGCCAGATCAGGGTGCCCCCGATCACCGCGCCCGCGAGCCAGGCCCGGTCCAGGGTCTCCTCCAGCACGCCGGACGCCGAGAGCACGGCGAAGACCAGCCCCATCAGCACCACCTGGAGCGTGTAGGTGAGCAGCGCGAACATCAGCGCGGCCGTGGGCATGACCTGGGCCACCGCGTTGACGCCCAGCGAGCTGCCGCCCAGGACCACGAGCACGAGGACCGTCCCCACGACTGCGCCCCACGCCGCGGCGGAGCCCTGCGCGAGTGCGCCGACCAGGCTCAGCAGCAGGCCGAGGACCAGGACCACCGCGGCCGCGGTGACGAGCACGCTGACACCGCTGTCCCGGGCGGGCTGCCCAGAGCGGGGAGTGCGGGGAACCTCGGTCGTCATCATCGGCGGCCGTCCTGGTGGGGGTTTCGGGTGCTCGTGAAAACTATCACAAAGTCTCGGAAGGCTCGGAATCGGCGCTCTCCCCTGCCGCCGGGGCGGGGTCCTCGGCCAGGATCCTCGGGCGATGGACGACCGGCAGCAGGAAGGTGAGCAGGACCGTGACGGCGGCCATCGCGCCGAGCGCCGCCCACATGCGCGGGCCGGTGTAGAGGCTGGCCAGGACCGTGCCGAAGGCGATCAGGGCCGCCCACAGCCACATGATCACCACCGCGCGGCGGTGGGAGTGGCCGATCTCGAGCAGCCGGTGGTGCAGGTGCTGCTTGTCGGGGGCGAACGGCGAGCGGCCCGCCCGCGTCCGACGTACGACGGCCAGGACCAGGTCGGCCAGCGGCACGATCAGGATCAGGACCGGCAGCCCCAGCGGCAGCAGGAAGGGCAGCAGGCTGGCCTGCGACCCGCCGGCGCCCTCGGTCAGCTCGTTGCCGGTGAACTGCGTCGTGATCGTGAGGGCCGTCGTGGACAGCACCAGCCCGATCAGCATCGAGCCGCTGTCGCCCATGAAGAGCCGCGCCGGGTGGAAGTTGTGCACGAGGAAGCCCGCGCAGGCGCCGGCCAGCGAGGCGGAGAGCAGCGCGGCCGTCGTGGCGAGCGAGGCGCCGTTGAGGTTGGCCAGCTGGTAGCTGAACAGGAAAAACGCCGCCGCCCCGATGCCGACGACGCCGGCGGCCAGCCCGTCGAGGCCGTCCACGAAGTTGACCGCGTTGACGGTGGCGACCACCACGACGACGGTCAGCAGCTGGCCCTGGGCGGGGTCGAGGACGAACTGGTAGCCGTCGGGGCGCGGGAAGAAGTTGAACTGCAGGCCGGAGTAGATCAGCAGCCCCACCGCCAGCACCTGGCCGCCGAACTTGGTCAGGGCGTCCAGGTCGAAGATGTCGTCTAGCACCCCGATGCCGCAGACCATGGCCCCGGCGATGAGCACGAGGCGGGCGTCCTCGAAGACGAACGGCCCACCGTTGGAGAGGAACGGCAACTTCTGGGCGACCAGGTATGCCGCCACCAGCCCGCCGAGCATCGCGATGCCCCCGAGATAGGGGATCGGCTCGGCGTGGACGTCGCGGTCGCGCACCTTGGCGACCGCACCGGTGCGCAGCGCGATCTCGCGGGCGACGACGGTGAGCAGCGACGTCACCGCGGCGGCGACGAGGAAGACCAGGATGTACTCGCGCACGCGCTCAGCCCTCGTCGGTCACAGTGACCCCGAGCGGCTCGAGCACCTCGTTGAGCCGCTCAAGGGAGAGGGCGCCGTGGCGCAGGACCCGGCCCTGGCTGCCGGTGACGTCGACGATCGTGGAGGCCTCGCCACCCGGGGACTCCCCCGCGTCCACGACCACCTCGACGCGATCGCCGAGCATCTCCTCGGCCTGGTCGGCATCGGTCGCGGCCGGCATCCCGGTGCGGTTGGCCGAGCTGACGGCGAGCGGACCGGTGCGCTCGAGGAGCTCCAGCGCGACCGGGTGGTCGGGCATCCGGACGGCGACCGTGCCGCGGGTGTCGCCCAGGTCCCACTGGAGTGACGACTGCATGTGGCAGACCAGGGTGAGCGGACCCGGCCAGAGCTCCTCGACCAGCGCCCGCGCATAGCCGGGCACCCGTACGGCGAGGGCGTCCAGGGTCGTGGCCGCGCTCACGAGCACCGGCGGCGGCATCTCCCGGCCGCGGCCCTTCGCGGCGAGCAGGCTGGCGACGGCCTCGGCGTCGAAGGCGTCAGCCGCCACGCCGTACACGGTGTCGGTCGGCAGGACGACCAGCCGGCCGCGCTGGATCGCCACGCTGGCGGCCGCGACGGCGGCCTCCAACTCCTCCGGGGTGCCGGTCGGATAGCGGGTGCTCACGGCCTCATCGTGCCAGTCGGGCCGTCAGGAAGCGCGCCCGGCCGGCCAGATCGCGATGGTCGCGCACGTCGGTCCACGGTCCGGCCGCGGCGAAGACGGCCGGGGCCGACTCCCCCTGCACGTCGGCGTGCTCGACCCCCACGACGCCACCGGGGCGCAGCAGCGCCGCGGCCCTTCGCTCCACCACTCGGATCGCGTCCAGCCCGTCCTCGCCGGAGAACAGGGCGAGGTGGGGGTCGTGGTCGCGGGCCTCCACTGCCACCGACTCCCACGCCTCGAGCGGGATGTAGGGCGGGTTGGAGACGACCACGTCGACGGTGCCGAGCAGGTCGTCGAAGGCGGTGCCGAGGTCGCCCTGGCGCAGGTCCACGCCGGTCCCGGCCAGGTTGCGGGCGGCCCACGCGTGCGCGCCCTCGTCGAGCTCGACGGCGTGCACCCGGGCGGCCGGCACCTCGTCGGCGACCGCCTTCGCGATCGCGCCCGAGCCGGTGCCGAGGTCGACGACGACCGGGTCCGCGAGGGCGCCCGCCTCGGCGACGGCCCAGCCGGCGAGCAGCTCGGTCTCGGGGCGCGGTACGAAGACGCCGGGGCCCACCTGCAGCTCGACGTGACGAAACGCGGCCGTCCCGGTGAGGTGCTGCAGCGGCTCCCGGGCCGCCCGCCGCTCCAGCAGCTCGTCGTAGCGACTGACGAGGACGTCGTCGACCTCGTCGACCAGCACCAGGCGGCCACGCGTCGTGCCCAGGACGTGGGCGAGCAGCGCGGCGGCGTCGTGCTCGGGGCTGGCGACCTCGGCGGCCCGTAGCCGGTCCGCCGCTCCGGCCAGCAGTCGCCGGCGGTCGGCCATCAGGACTCGAGCGCCGCGAGCCGGGCGTCCAGGTCGGCCTGGATGCACGAGTCCAGCACCGGCTGCAGGTCACCGTCGAGCACGCTGTCGAGGTTGTAGGCCTTGTAGCCGGTGCGGTGGTCGGAGATCCGGTTCTCCGGGTAGTTGTAGGTGCGGATCCGCTCGGAGCGGTCGACCGTGCGGATCTGGCTGCGCCGGGCCTCGCTCGCCTCGGCGTCGGCCTCCTCCTGCGCGGCCGCGAGCAGGCGGGCCCGCAGGATGCGCATCGCCTGCTCCTTGTTCTGCAGCTGGCTCTTCTCGTTCTGGCAGCTGGCCACGATCCCGGTCGGGACGTGGGTGATGCGCACCGCGGAGTCGGTGGTGTTGACGCTCTGCCCGCCCGGGCCGCTGCTGCGGTAGACGTCGATGCGCAGGTCGTTCTCGTCGATGGTGACGTCGATCTGCTCGGCCTCGGGCAGGACCAGGACGCCCGCGGCGCTGGTGTGCACCCGGCCCTGCGACTCGGTCACCGGCACCCGCTGCACCCGATGCACCCCGCCCTCGAACTTGAGCTGCGCGAAGGGCCCCTCCCCCGGCGCCGGGGTGCCCTTCGCCTTGACGGCGAGCGTGGCGGACTTGAACCCGCCGAGGTCGGACTCGGTGGCGTCGATCATCTCGACCTTCCAGCCGCGCGCCTCGGCGTACCGGGTGTACATCCGCACCAGGTCGCCGGCGAACAGGGCCGACTCCTCGCCGCCCTCGCCGGACTTGATCTCCAGCAGGGTGTCCTTGTCGTCCGCGGGATCGCGCGGGATGAGCAGGTAGCGCAGCCGCTCCGCCGCCGTCGCCTGCCCGGCGACCAGCGCGTCGACCTCCTCGGCGAAGGTCGGGTCCTCCGCCGCGAGCTGGCGCGCCGCCTCGATGTCGCCCTCGAAGCGCTGCCAGTCCTGCCAGGCGGCGATGATCGAGCTCAGCACGGCGTAGCGCTGGTTGAGCTGCTTAGCGAGCCGGGCGTCGGCATGCGTCTCGGGCGCACCCAGGCGCGACTCGAGCTCACGGTGCTCGGCGAGGTAGCCCTCGACGGCCTCGAACATGCGGACTCCTGCGGGTGGCTGGGGACGGTGAAATCACGAGCGCCGACCCGCTGCATGGAGGCAGTGGGTCGGCGCTGTGGGCGAAGCTACTTGCTGTCGGCCGGAGCCTTCTTGGCGTAGCGGGCCTCGAAGCGGGCGACGCGGCCGCCGGTGTCGAGGATCTTCTGCTTGCCGGTGTAGAACGGGTGGCACTGCGAGCAGACGTCGGACTTGATCGAGCCGCTCGTCATCGTCGATCGCGTGGTGAACTCGGCGCCGCAGGTGCAGGTCACCTGGGTCGTCACGTAGTCCGGGTGGATGTCCTTCTTCATGGTGTCCTCTCTGTTCCCATCTCTGGGAGGGCCGCCGGGTCGTCCCCACCTCGTGCGGGCACGTGAACCGGAACCGTCGAACAGGATAGAGAACGCCGCCAGCGGGTGCCTAATTCCCCGCTCCGGCGGTCGAGGTGCGGGGGTCAGCTCTCGGCAGTGCGGGCGAGCAGGGCCTCGACGCGCGAGGCCAGCTCGCGCGGGCTGAACGGCTTGGTGATGTAGTCGTCGGCGCCGGAGTCGAAGCCGGTCTCGACGTCGGACTCCTGCGCCCGGGCCGTCAGCAGGATCACCGGGAGGCCGACGAGGGACGGGTCGGCGCGGATCAGTCGGACCGCGTCGAGCCCCGACGTGCCGGGCATCATCACGTCGAGCACGGCCAGGTGCGGGCGCTGCTCCTGGCAGGCCGCGAACGCCGCCGCACCATCGCCGACGGCGACGATGTCGTGGCCCATGGTCGAGAGCTTGAACTCGACGAGCTCGCGGATGTCCACGTCGTCGTCGGCCACCACGATCCGTGCCACGTCGTCCCTCTCGTCGGTGAAGAAGTGCGGCGTCAGACTAGCGGTGACGCGGCTCAGTCGTCCTTGGAACTGGCGGTCGGCGTGGTCTTCTGCACCTGCATGAGGAACTCCAGGTTGGTCTGGGTCTTCTTGAGTCGCTCGAGCAGCAGCTCCAGGGCCTGCTGGCCGTCCAGACCGGACAGCACCCGGCGGAGCTTCCAGATGATCGCGAGCTCCTCCTTGCTCATCAGGAGCTCCTCGCGGCGGGTGCCGGACTGCACGGCATCGATCGCGGGGAAGATGCGCTTGTCGGCGAAGTCGCGGCGCAACCGGATCTCCATGTTGCCGGTGCCCTTGAACTCCTCGAAGATCACCTCGTCCATCTTCGAGCCGCTCTCGATCAGGGCCGTGGCCAGGATCGTGAGGGAGCCGCCGTTCTCGATGTTGCGGGCGGCGCCGAAGAACTTCTTGGGCGGGTACAGCGCAGCGGAGTCGACGCCACCGGAGAGGATCCGGCCGCTGGCGGGAGCCGCCAGGTTGTAGGCGCGGCCGAGCCGGGTGATGCCGTCCAGGAGCACCACGACGTCGTGGCCCAGCTCGACCAGGCGCTTGGCGCGCTCGATCGCCAGCTCGGCGACCATCGTGTGGTCGGAGGCCGGGCGGTCGAACGTCGAGGAGATGACCTCGCCCTTGACCGAGCGCTCGAAGTCGGTGACCTCCTCGGGGCGCTCGTCGACCAGGACCACCATCAGGTGGCACTCGGGGTTGTTGGTGGTGATCGAGTTGGCGATCGACTGCATGACCATCGTCTTGCCGGCCTTGGACGGCGACACGATGAGGCCACGCTGGCCCTTGCCGATCGGGGCCGCGATGTCGATCACGCGGCCGATCAGGTTGCCCGGCTCGGTCTCGAGACGAAGGCGCTCGGAGGCGTAGAGCGGGGTCAGCTTCTGGAAGTCGACGCGGTGCTTGGCGGTCTCCGGGTCGGCGCCGTTGACGCTCTCGATGCGCACCATCGGGTTGAACTTCGCCTTGCTCTCGCCCTCGCGGGGCTGGCGTACCTCGCCCACGATGGCGTCGCCGCGGCGCAGGCCGAACTTGCGCACCATGGACAGCGAGACGTAGACGTCCTCGGGGCCGGGCAGGTAGCCGCTGGTGCGGACGAACGCGTAGTTGTCCAGCACGTCCAGGATGCCGGCCGCCGGCACCAGCACGTCGTCCTCGAGGATCGTCGTGTCCGGCTCGCTGCGCTGGCTGCCCTGGCCGCCCTGGTTGCCCGGGCCACCCGGGCGGTTCGCCCGCTCGCGCCCCCGGCGGCGGCGACTGCGGCCGCCGCCCTCCTCCTGGTCGCGGTTGGCCTGGTCGCGGTTGGCCTGGTCACGGGTGGCCTGGTCACGGTTGGCCTGGTCACGGCTGGCCTGGTCACGGCTGGCCTGGTCCCGGTTGGCCTGGTCGCGCGGCTCGCGGCTCTGCTGCCGGCCCTGCTCGGGGGCCTGGTCACGGGTGGGGCGCCGACGGTTCCGCTCGCTGCGCTCACCCTCGCTGCGCTCATCCTCGCTGGCACCCTCGCGCCGGTTCGTCGCCGGCGGCTCGGCGTCGCGCTTCGGCTCGGCGTCGCGCTTCGGCTCGTCGTCGCGCGCCGGGGCGGCGTCGCGCTTCGGCTCCTCGTCGCGCGCCGGGGCGGCATCGCGCTTCGGCTCGGGCCGCTCGTCGCGCGCCGGCCTCTCCGACGACTGCTCGCGCTTCTCCTGACGGGGCCGCTCGCCCTGGCGCGCGGCGGCCGGGGCGCCTGCGGACTGGGCGGCCTTGATGGCCTCCACCAGCTGGGCCTTCTTCATACTCCCGGTGCCCGGGATGCCCATGCCGGAGGCCATGGACTTCAGGTCCGCGAGCAGCATGGAGTTGAGCCCGCCGCCGCGCTTCTTGGCGGCAGGCGGGGTCGCCGCAGCGGCACCGGTGAGGGTGGCGCCATCAGGGGTTTGGGTCACGTGAGGTCCTTCCCACGTATCAGTGCCGTCTGGTGTCTCCACCGTCGGCTTCTGGGTCGGTGCCCGACCTCGGCATCCTCCGCACAGAGACGAAGGAGCTTGCGATGTGCGGATGCTCCGCACGATCCAGAGGGAGGGTGGTTGCGCTCAGGGTTCGACCGACCGTCGGTCGGTGGTCACTGGCGCAGCGCCAATGTATCACTGCAGCTGGCGCCTGCCGGGCAGGATCTGTCAGTCGGCGCGAACCCCGTCGTGATCGACGCGGAGCGCGAGCGCCAGCCACCCCTCGGGCGCCCGCGCAAGCAGGGTGGCGGCGTCCGGGGAGGTGTCGCCGGCGCGGAGCGCCAGCACGGTCGGACCGGCACCGGAGACGAGCGCGGCGACGCCATCGGCCCGCAGCGCGTCGACCAGGGCCAGCGACTGCGGCATCGCCGGGCGGCGGTAGTCCTGGTGCAGGTAGTCGCGCGTCGCGCGCCAGAGCTGGTCGGTGCGACCGGCCAGGGCGGCGACCAGCAGTGCGGTACGACCCGCGTCGGCCGCGGCGTCGGCGTGCGGCACCTGGGCCGGCAGCAGGCCGCGGGCGACCTCGGTCGAGACCGGGGTCGGCGGCACGAAGACCACCACGGCGACGGCGGGGTCGACCGGAGAGCCGACGGCGTAGAACTCACCGTCCTCCTGGCCGGAGATGACGAAGCCGCCGTGGACGGCCGGCGCGACGTTGTCGGGGTGGCCCTCGATCCGGGCGGCCAGGCAGAACAGCGCGTCGTCGTCGAGCAGCCGGTCACCGTCGACCACGAGCGCGCGAGCCAGTGCCAGGCCACCCACGATCGCGGCGGACGAGGAGCCGAGCCCCCGCCCGTGCGGGATCGCATTGGTGCAGGACAGGCGCAGGCCCTCGGGCTGTCCGCCCAACGCCTCGAACCCAGCGCGCATGGAGCGCACCACCAGGTGCGACTCGTCGCGCGCGACGTCGTCGCCGCCGGCCCCCTGGACCTCGACGACCAGGCCACGGGCGAGGATCTCGCCCTCCAGCTGGTCGCGCAGGTCCAGTGCCAGTCCCAGCGAGTCGAAGCCCGGACCGAGATTGGCCGAGGTCGCCGGCACCGAGACCCGCACGGGGCCCGCGACGAAGGCCGGCATCAGGCCAGGCCGGCGGCGCGGGCCGCGGCGCGCACGTCGGCGTCGATGACGACGTCCACGATGCTCTGGCCGCTGCCGGTGAAGCCCTCGAGCGCGGTCGCGGTGTCCTTGAGCCCGTGGCCGGTCACCGTGACCGCGACGGTGGTGCCGGCGTACGACTCCCCCTGGGCCAGGTCCTGAAGGAGGCCCGCGATGCCGGCCGCGGAGGCGGGCTCCACGAAGACGCCGTCGCGCGAGGCCAGCTCGCGCTGGGCGGCAAGGATCTGGTCGTCGGAGACCGAGGCGAACCGGCCGCCGGACTCGTTGCGGGCCGCCTCGGCCAGCTTCCACGAGGCCGGGTTGCCGATCCGGATGGCCGTCGCCTTGGTCTCCGGGTCCGGGAACGGCTCACCGGTGACCAGCGGCGCGGCCCCCTCGGCCTGGAAGCCGCGCATCACCGGGGTCCGCGTGGCGAGGCCGAGGCGGTGGTACTGCGTGTAGCCCAGCCAGTACGCCGCGATGTTGCCGGCGTTGCCGACCGGCAGCAGGTGGTGGTCGGGCGCGTCGCCGAGGAAGTCGCAGATCTCGAAGGCCGCGGTCTTCTGCCCCTCGAGGCGGGCCGGGTTGACCGAGTTGACCAGCGCGACGGGGTACTCCCACGCGAGCTGGCGGGCCAGCGCGAGGCAGTGGTCGAAGTTGCCGCGGACCATGATCACCTGCGCGCCGCACACGATGGCCTGCGCCATCTTCCCGGCCGCGATCTTGCCTTCCGGGACCAGCACCAGCGGCTTGAGCCCGGCTTTGGCCGCGTAGGCCGCCATCGAGGCCGAGGTGTTGCCGGTGGACGCGCAGACGACGGCCTGCGCGCCGTCGGCCTTGGCCACCGAGATGGCCGCGGTCATGCCGCGGTCCTTGAAGGAGCCGGTGGGGTTGCTGCCCTCGACCTTGAGCCAGACCCGCGCCCCGGTGAGCTCGGAGAGCCACTCCGAGAGCACCAGCGGGGTGCCTCCCTCGCGCAAGGTCACCGCCTCGATGCCCTCGGGGATCTCGAGCAGTGCCCGGTACTCCTCGATCACGCCGCGCCACTGGTGGGTGCGGGCTGTGGTCAGTTCGGCGTTCACTCGGAGGTCCCTTCGACGCGCATGACGGACGTGACCTCGCGGACGATCTCCATCGCGCGCAGGTGCTCGACGGTGGCGCTGAGCTGGGCGTCGGAGGCCTCGTGGGAGACCACGACCAGCTGGGCGTCGTCGCCCCGGCCCTCCTGGCGCACGGTCTGGATCGACACGTCGTGCTCGGCGAACGCCAGCGCCACCGCAGCGAGCACGCCGGCACGGTCGTCGACGTCGATGGCGACGTGGTAGCGGGTGCGGGTCTCCCCCATCGGCAGCACCGCCCGGTCGGCGTACGCCGACTCGCCGACGCCGCGGGCGCCCGCCAGGTGGTTGCGGGCCACGGTCACCAGGTCGCCCAGGACGGCCGACGCGGTCGGTGAGCCGCCCGCGCCCGGCCCGTAGAACATCAGCTGACCGGCGGCGTCGGACTCGACGAAGACGGCGTTGTAGGCCTCGCGCACCGACGCGAGCGGGTGCGAGCGCGGAATCATGGCCGGGTGGACGCGCACCGCCACGGCCTCGTCGCGCAGCTCGCAGATCGCCAGCAGCTTGACCACGCTGTTCATCTCCCGCGCGGACTGCACGTCGGCGGCCGTCACCTCGGAGATGCCCTCGCGGTGGACGTCGGAGGCGGTCACCCGGGAGTGGAACGCGAGCGAGGCGAGGATCGCGGCCTTGGCCGCGGCGTCGAAGCCCTCGACGTCGGCGGTGGGGTCCGCCTCGGCGTAGCCCAGCTCCTGGGCCTCCTCGAGCGCCTCGGCGAAGCCGGCGCCGGAGGAGTCCATCTTGTCGAGGATGAAGTTCGTGGTGCCGTTGACGATGCCCAGCACCCGGGTCACCCGGTCGCCGGCCAGCGACTCGCGCAGCGGCCGGAGGATCGGGATGGCGCCGGCGACGGCGGCCTCGTAGTAGAGGTCGCGCCCGGCCTTCTCGGCCGCCTCGAAGAGCGTGGGGCCGTCCTCGGCCAGCAGCGCCTTGTTGGCGGTCACGACCGAGGCGCCGTTGTCCAGCGCGGAGAGGATCAGCGAGCGCGCGGGCTCGATGCCGCCGATGACCTCGACCACCAGGTCGACGTCCTCGCGGGCCACCAGGCCGGCGGCGTCGGTGGTGAGCAGCCCCGCGGGCACCTCGACGTCGCGCGGCGCGTCGATCCGGCGTACGGCGACCCCGGCCAGCTCGACGCGGGTGCCGACCCGGGCCGTCAGGTCCGCGGCCTGCTCCTGGAGCAGCCGCACCACCTGCGAGCCGACCGATCCGCAGCCGAGCACGGCCACCTTCAGCGGCTTGTCATTCATGAAGCACCCACGTCCGTTGCCAACAAATCGTCCTCAGTCTCGCGGCGCACGATCACCCGTGCGACCCCGTCCCGCACTGCGATCACGGGCGGGCGCAGGGCGTGGTTGTAGTTGGACGCCATGGACCGGCAGTAGGCGCCGGTGCCGGGGACGGCCAGTAGATCACCGGCAGCGACGTCCGCGGGCAGGAACTCGTCCTTCACCACGATGTCGCCGGCCTCGCAGTGCTTGCCCACCACCCGGGTGAGGGTCGGCGGCGCCTGCGAGGAGCGCGAGGCCAAGGTGCAGGAGTAGTCGGCGTCGTAGAGCGCGGTGCGGATGTTGTCGCTCATCCCGCCGTCCACGGACACGTAGGTGCGCACCGCTCCCCCGTCGAGCGCGACCGGCTTGACCGTGCCGACGGTGTAGACGGTGCACATCGCCGGCCCGACGATGGCGCGGCCGGGCTCGATGGACAGCCGCGGCTCGGCGATCCCCAGCGCGCGGCACTCCTGCTCGACGATCTTGGACATCTCGGTCGCGAGCTGCGCGGGGTCCGCGGGGTCGTCCTGGGTCGTGTAGGCGATGCCGAACCCGCCGCCGAGATCCATCTCCGGCAGGGTCACGCCGAGCTCGCTCGACACCTGGGCGTGCAGGGCCAGCACCCGTCGGGCGGCCACCTCGAAGCCCGAGGAGTCGAAGATCTGGCTGCCGATGTGCGAGTGCAGCCCCAGCAGGTCGAGCCCGTCGGCGGCGAGTACGCGGCGTACGGCCTCGAGCGCGTCGCCGGAGGTGATCGAGAAGCCGAACTTCTGGTCCTCGTGCGCCGTGGCGATGTACTCGTGGGTGTGCGCCTCCACGCCCGCGGTCACCCGCACCATGACCCCCACGGAGGCGTCGAGATCGGCCGTCACCTGCGCCAGGCGCTCGATCTCGACGAAGCTGTCGACGATGATCCGCCCGACGCCGGCCGCGACCGCGCGCCGCAGCTCGGGATAGGTCTTGTTGTTGCCGTGGTAGCCGATGCGGGCCGGGTCGAAGCCGGCGCGCAGCGCGACGGTCAGCTCGCCCGCGGAGCACACGTCGAGGTGCAGCCCCTCCTGCGCCACCCACTGCACGACCGTGGTGCACAGGAACGCCTTGCCGGCGTAGAACACGTCGTAGGCCGCGAACGCGTCGCGGAAGGCGCGGGCGCGGGCGCGGAAGTCCTGCTCGTCCAGGACGTACGCCGGGGTGTTGTACTCGGCGGCCAGGTCCGCCAGCGCCACCCCGCCCACCACCAGGTCACCGTCGCGCTTGTGGGCGGTGCTCGACCACAGCTGCGGCACCAGCGCGTTGGGGTCGGCGGGCTCGCGCAGCCACGACGGTCCCCTCATGGCGCCGGGCGCGTGCGCCCAGCCGGCTTCGTGGGTCACACCGTCACATCCGCTCGGGGGCGGAGACGCCGAGCAGCGCGAGGCCGTTGGCGAACACCACCCGGGTGGCGGCCACGAGGGCCAGCCGGGCGCGGTGGAGCTCGTTGGGCTCCTCGTCGCCCATCGGGAGCACCCGGCAGTTGTCGTAGAAGCGGTGGTAGATGCCGGCGGTGTCCTCGAGGTAGCGGGCCACCCGGTGCGGCTCGCGCAGCTCGGCGGCGCTGGCCACGACCCGAGGGAGCTCGGCGAGGGCGCGCAGCAGCTCCCCCTCCTTCTCGTGCGTGAGCAGGGCCATCTCGGTGCCCGGCTCGAGGCCGAGGGCGGCGGCGTTGCGCAGGATGGAGGAGACCCGCGCATGCACGTACTGGACGTAGAAGACCGGGTTGTCGCTGGACTGCTTGGTCATCTGCGCGACATCGAGGGTCAGCGGGGAGTCGGCCGGGTAGCGGCCGAGGGTGTAGCGCAGCGGGTCCACGCCGATCTCGTCGGTGAGCTCCTCCAGGGTGACCATGGTGCCGGCGCGCTTGGAGAGCTTCATCTCCTCGCCGTTCTTCATGATCTTGACCAGCTGGCCGATCAGGACCTCGATGTTCTGGTCGGGGTCGTCCCCCGCGCACGCGGCCATGGCCCGCAGCCGCCCGACGTAGCCGTGGTGGTCGGCACCGAGCAGGTAGATGCAGAGGTCGAAGCCCCGCGCGCGCTTGTTCAGGTAGTACGCCGTGTCGCTGGCGAAGTAGGTCAGCTCGCCGTTGGTCCGGATCAGCACCCGGTCCTTGTCGTCGCCGTAGTCCGTGGTGCGCATCCAGACCGCACCGTCGGCCTCGAAGACGTGGCCCTTCTCGCGCAGCGAGAGCAGGGTGTCGGCCACCGACTCGCTGTCGTGCAGCGACCGCTCGGAGAACCAGGTGTCGAACTCGGTGCGGAAGGTGCGCAGCTGCTCCTGCTGCTCGGCCAGCTGGGCGGCGTACCCGGCCTCGCGGAACGCGACGCGCCGCTCCGGCTCGGGCAGCTCGAGGAGCCCGGGGTCGGCGGCGACGAGGCGCGCGGCCAGGTCGCGGATGTAGCCGCCCTGGTAGCCGCCCTCCGGGATCGGCCGACCGAGGGCCGCAGCCTCGATCGAGGCGCCGAACAGGTCCATCTGGGTGCCGCGGTCGTTGATGTAGAACTCGCGGTCGACCGTCGCGCCGGCGGCCGCCAGCACCCGCGCCAGCGCGTCGCCCACCGCGGCCCAGCGGGTGTGGCCGAGGTGCAGCGGACCGGTCGGGTTGGCGGAGATGAACTCGACGTTGATGCGCTGGCCCGCCAGCGCGTCGTTGTGGCCGTAGGTGTCGCCCGCCGCGAGGACGTCCAGGGCCACCTGGCCCTGTGCCCCCGCCTCCACGGTGATGTTGAGGAAGCCCGGGCCGGCGATGTCGACCGCGGCGATGCCGTCGGACCGGCGCAGCCGCTCGGCGACGAGCTCGGCGAACGCGCGCGGGTTCATGCCGGCCTTCTTGCCCAGCTGCATCGCCACGTTGGTGGCGTAGTCGCCGTGCCCCTTCTGTCGAGGTCGCTCCACGGTCACCGTCGTCGGGACCCCATCCGGAAGGGTGATGGCACCTTCGTCGGACAGAGTCGTCAGTACGTCGACGATCGCGGTGGAGAGCTGCTCGGGAGTCACCCTCCCAGGGTATCGGCGCCGCCCTCCACACCTCACATCGATATCGGTCGTGGGACCGGGAGGCCGGGTACGTGTCCCGTGGTGCGCGGCTGTAGGGTGACGCGCAGCCTCGCAATGCGAGGCGTTGCCTCCGTAGCTCAGGGGATAGAGCACTGGTTTCCGGTACCAGGTGCCGCAGGTTCGAATCCTGCCGGGGGCACAGACTTCTCACCGCTGGTCGAGCCGCCAGCGCCGACGGGCCCTCGAGGCCCGTCCCTCCGAGTGCCGTCGCTGCGCCCGGGACCGGTCCAGATCGGGGTATAACCAACGTCACTCTCGCCCGTTGGTCAGTCACCGCCGCGGTCGGTTCCGCGCCGCCACCCCGAGGAGTACGTAGATGAGAAGCTCAATCGCCAGGACGGTCGCGCTCGCCGCCGCCTGCGCCGCCGGCCTGACGGCCGTCGGCCTCGCTCCCACGACGGCTCAGGCCGCCGAGCAAGCGCCTGCCGCCCGCCGCCCCGCCGTGAGCGGGTTCGGCTACCAGGCGAACCTCTTCGGCACCAAGGTGCTGGTCAACAACGTCGAGGTGCGCAACCTGCGCGAGGCCGACCTGCAGATGCCGTGCACCCGCCAGGTGGGCGTGTCGCGGGTCTCGAAGTCCGCCGGCTCACTGCCGATCGACAACGACCTCATCAAGATCGCCATCTCGCGGAGCACCAGCAACACCTACCGCAAGGCCGCGCAGGGCATCTACGGCGTGCGCGCGGTCAACAGCATCGGCGACATCTCCCTGGGCGGCACCCTGGCTGGCGTCCCCACGCCGCGGATCCGCATCCAAGGCCTGCAGTCCGTGGCCGACTCGTTCTTCCACGGCAAGGCCAACCAGGGCAAGGGCGCGTTCAAGTACGACGCCTCGTTCAAGTACCAGGGCCTGCGCATCGACCTACCGCAGGGCAGCCCGATCTCGGACAGCCTCGACCAGCTCTTCGACGCGCTCGGCATCGACCCCAGCGACGTCTACGACGTGGTCAACGTGCCGGTCGCCACGCTGGTCGACGTGCTGACCTCGGTCGGCACCCTGACGATCCCCGGTCTGGGCTCCATCGCGCTCGGTGAGAGCCGCGGCTACACCACCGCGTTCGCCGCCAACTCCCAGGCCTACGCGCTGAAGATCAGCGTCGACCCGGAGCTCGACGGGCTCGACGAGACGCGGCTGCAGCTGGGCCGGGCGCGCAGCCGGATCAGTCGCCCGGTCCCGGCCGGCGTCTTCCGCTCGACCATGACCGCGATGGAGGTCGAGGCGCTCAATGGCGCCGTCCGCGTCGGCGGCATCGCCCAGAAGTCGATCCCGTGCGAGGGCACGCGCGGCAAGACCATGACCGTGCGCACCGAGTCGGCCAGCGTCGTGCACGAGCAGCTGGGCATCGCCCTCCAGGACATGCGCTACACCTACCGCGGCGCCCAGAAGGGCAAGACGGGCCAGGGCTTCACCTCCGCGAGCATCGGCCAGGTCAGCCTCAAGGTGCCCGGCACGCTCGACGTGGTGGTCAAGGACCTCTCGTCCAAGGTCTCCGTGGTGTCCCGCGACCCCGACGACCGAGTGAAGCGCCAGACCCGGACCACCTACGGGGCCATCCTGGTCGACGGCAAGCAGGTGTTCCCGAAGCCGAACCGGCCGGTGCGCTTCGACGGCGGCGTCATCCGGGTGCTGGTGCAGGAGGAGTCCAACCGCTGGGGCGCCAAGATCAGCGGCCTCTCCATCCAGCTGACCCAGCTCGACGTCAAGGTGGACCTGGCGCGGGTCGCCACCAGGTTCACCCCGTACTGAGCCACCGGCCGGACGACGATCCGTTCGACGTCGGGGCGGGCCTCACGGTCCGCCCCGACGCGTCTGTCCGGTGCCGGTCAGCAGCGCTCGATCGTCGCGTCCTTGCGGGCGAGGTCGCCGTAGCGGCGGGCCTGCGCGACGTACGGCAGCACCACGCTGGCGCCGCCGACGTTGCCGATGGCTCCTTGCACCACGCAGCCGGTGATCTTGCCGGGCTCGACCTGGGCGACGGCCTGTGCCAGGGCGAACAGCTCGCCTGGGGGCAGGTCGGTGTGCATGTGCTCCATCACGCTCTGGACGCCGCCCTCGATGAACCCCGGCCGGCTGGCCTTGGCCCGGATGGTGCCGTGGATGCCGCGCAGGACGCGCTGCTGGTTGGCAGAGCGATCGAAGTCGCCGCCCGGGAGCGTCTTGCGGATCCGGGCGAACGCCATGGCGCCGTAGCCGTTGAGGTGCACCTTGCCGGCCTTGAACCCGTCGGCCTTGAGGTTGACGTCGGAGAACGGGCGGGGATTGCGTACCTCAATGCCGCCGATGTCGTCGACCATGTCCTCGAAGAACGGGAACCGGGTGACGAAGACGTAGTCGGGCTGCACGCCCACCAGGTCGCCGACCGTCTCCCCCAGCAGCTGGGGACCGCCGTAGTAGAGGGCGGCGTTGACGCGGTCGGAGCCGGCGCCCCGGATCGGGACGTAGGAGTCGCGGGGGATGCCGATCGTGGTGGCGGCCCCCGTCCGGGTGTTGATGCCGACCAGCTGGAGTGCGTCGCCGCGCGTGCGGAGCATGCTCTCCCCCGGCCGCGCGTCGGAGCCCACGGCCAGGATCCAGACGACCTCGGGCTCCCGGTCGACGCCCTGGGCGCGGGCCACCTTGACCAGCTCCACCTGCGTGGAGGCCACCGTGGAGTTCGGGACGACCACCGCCGCGACCGCGAGCACGAGCCCCAGCGTCACCATCCGTAGCAGCCGCCTCATCGCACGACCCCCCTCGTCACGTCGTAGCCGAAGACCTTCCAGGCCCCGTCCCTCCAGGTGAGGAACAGCCTGCCGCGCACCCGGTCGGCCCGCTTCAGCTCGCCCTCGAGCCTCATGGCCAGGACGAACCGCGCGGTGACCGCGGTGGGACGCCGCTTGACCGCCAGGGCGTCGATCTCCAGCTCGCGGCGGAACGGCGTGACCGACTCCACGCGCGGCGCCACCTGCTGGTTGCTCATGAGGGCCGCGTCCTGGCGGGCGTCGGCCGCCGCGCCCTTCGTGAAGCCGGGAAACGCATCGGCGAAGTCGGTCCGTGGGAAGTCGCCCAGGTAGGCCGCGTCGATCCACGCGTCGACGACCTCGGTGATCGTCGCCTTCAGGCGGGCCTGCTGCGGCCGATCGAGCCGGCCCACCACCTCTCCCAGCCGTGCGGTGGTCGCGAGCGGCGGGCGCTCGTCCCGACCCGCCTCGGCCGCCGCTCCCGGGTCCTCCTCGGGCTTGTCGTCGCCCGAGCACCCGGCCGCCGAAGCGGCGAGCGCCAGGGCGAGGGTCACGGACGCGACGGCCCTCGCCGAACGGCGTGAAAGTCTGAGCATGTCCGGTCCTCTCGGTCTACTCCGCGGCACAGCAGGCCGGCCGCGCGGTGGAACCAGTCACAGCCTGCCCGAATGGCAACCCTGCTTCCGGTATTTGCTGGCCCGTGGGTCTAGCCTGGACCGCACACCACCCGTCCCCGCGCGCTCATCGGAAGAGGCGAAGCAAGTCGTGCCGCAGTCGTCAGGCAACCAGTCCTCAGGCAGCTCCCCCCAACCCTCGTCGTCCCTCGGCGCGAACGAGTGGCTCGTCGAGGAGATGAGGGAGCGCTACTCCGCGGATCCTGGGTCCGTCGACCCTACGTGGGCCGATTATTTCAAGAGCAATGGGTCGGGTGCGAGCAGCGCCAACGGCACCACGACGGAGGCCAAGCCGGCCACGGCCCAGAAGACCCCGGAGAAGGCCCCGGAGAAGGCCCCCGAGAAGGCCCAGCCGAAGAGCTCGGACCAGGGCGAGAAGGCCGCCGCGAAGCAGGCTGAGTCCAAGCCGGCGCCGGTCGCCAAGCCTCGTCCGCAGAGCAAGGCCGCGGAGCCGGCGAAGGACACGAGCGAGCCGATGCCCAAGGAGTCGCGTCCGGCCGCCCCGGCCGCCGCGAGCGACGAGCCGAGCTACACCGTGCTGCGCGGCGCCCCCGCCCGCACGGCGGCCAACATGGACGCCTCCCTGACCGTGCCCACCGCGACCTCGGTCCGCTCGGTGCCGGTCAAGCTGCTGTGGGACAACCGCACGGTCATCAACAACCACCTCGCCCGCGCCCGCGGCGGCAAGGTGTCGTTCACGCACCTGATCGGCTATGCGCTGGTCAAGGCGGTCAAGTCGATGCCGGAGATGAACAACGGCTTCGAGCACCGCGACGGCAAGCCCAACCTGATCACGCCCGCGCACATCAACCTGGGCCTGGCCATCGACGTACCGAAGCCCGACGGCTCGCGGCAGCTGCTCGTCCCGAGCATCAAGGCCGCCGAGTCCATGGACTTCGCCGGATTCTGGACCGCCTACGAGGACATCGTCCGCAAGGCGCGTGACAACAAGCTGGCGGTGACCGACTTCCAGGGCACCTCCATCTCGCTCACCAACCCCGGCGGCATCGGCACCGTCCACTCCGTCCCGCGGCTGATGGCCGGGCAGGGCGCCATCATCGGCGTCGGCGCCATGGAGTACCCGCCGGAGTGGCAGGGCGCCTCCGAGGAGGCCATCGCCCGCAACGGCATCAGCAAGGTCATGACCCTGACCTCGACCTACGACCACCGGGTCATCCAGGGCGCCCAGTCCGGCGAGTTCCTCAAGCGCATGCACCAGCTCCTGCTGGGCGAGGACGGCTTCTACGACGACATCTTCCGCTCGCTGCGGATCCCCTACGAGCCGATCCGGTGGAGCAAGGACATCTCGACGTCCCACGACGACGAGATCAGCAAGCAGGCCCGCATCCTCGAGCTGATCCACGCCTACCGCGTGCGCGGCCACATGATGGCCGACACCGACCCCCTGGAGTACCGCCAGCGCAGCCACCCCGACCTCGAGATCGAGTCGCACGGCCTGACCCTGTGGGACCTCGACCGCGAGTTCGCCACCGGCTCCTTCGGTGGCGAGGGGCGCCGGTTCATGAACCTGCGCCAGATCCTGGGCATCCTGCGCGACTCCTACTGCCGCACCACCGGCATCGAGTACATGCACATCATGGACCCCGAGCAGCGTCGCTGGATCCAGGAGCGCGTCGAGCAGCCGCACGTGAAGCCGCCGCGCGACGAGCAGCTGCGGATCCTGCTCAAGCTGAACCAGGCCGAGGCGTTCGAGACCTTCCTGCAGACCAAGTTCGTCGGCCAGAAGCGCTTCAGCCTCGAGGGCGGCGAGACCACCGTCCCGGTGATCGACGAGATCTGCGAGGCGGCGGCCGAGGCGGACCTGGACGAGGTCACGATCGGCATGGCCCACCGCGGCCGGCTGAACGTGCTGGCCAACATCGTGGGCAAGAAGTACTCCCAGATCTTCCGTGAGTTCGAGGGCAACATCGACCCGCGCACGGTCCAGGGCTCCGGCGACGTGAAGTACCACCTCGGCGCCGAGGGTGAGTTCGAGTCCGGCACCGGCGACACCATCAAGGTGTCCGTCGCTGCCAACCCGTCCCACCTCGAGGCCGTGGACCCGGTGCTCGAGGGCATCGCGCGCGCCAAGCAGGACGTCCTCAACCGCGGCGCCGAGTACCCCGTGCTGCCGCTGCTGGTGCACGGTGACGCGGCCTTCGCGGGCCAGGGCGTCGTGGCCGAGACCCTCAACCTGAGCCAGCTGCGCGGTTACCGCACCGGCGGCACGATCCACCTGGTCGTCAACAACCAGGTCGGCTTCACCACCTCGCCGGGCTCCTCGCGCTCCTCGCTCTACTGCACCGACGTCGCCCGCATGGTGCAGGCGCCGATCTTCCACGTCAACGGCGACGACCCGGAGGCGTGCATCCGGGTGGCCCGGCTCGCCTTCGAGTACCGCCAGGCGTTCAACAAGGACGTCGTCATCGACCTCGTCTGCTACCGCCGGCGTGGCCACAACGAGGGCGACGACCCGTCGTACACCCAGCCGCTCATGTACGACCTGATCGAGCAGAAGCGCTCGGTGCGCAAGCTCTACACCGAGTCCCTGATCGGTCGTGGCGACATCACGATCGAGGAGGCCGAGCAGGTCCTGCGCGACTACCAGCAGCAGCTGGAGCGGGTGTTCACCGAGGTGCGCGAGGCCAGCAGCCAGCCCTCGGAGTGGACGACCGTGCCGGACTACCCGGACAAGCCCGCCGGCGACACCGAGACGGCGATCCCGGTGGAGGCGCTCAAGCGCATCGCCGACGCCTACGTCACCCCGCCGGACGGCTTCACCGTGCACCCCAAGGTGATGCCGCAGCTGCAGCGCCGCGCCACCGCGATCACCGAGGGCCCGATCGACTGGGGCACCGGCGAGATCCTCGCCTTCGGTGCGCTGCTCATGGACGGGCGCCCGGTGCGGCTGGCCGGACAGGACTCGCGCCGCGGCACGTTCGTGTCCCGCTTCGCCACCATCATCGACCGCAAGAACGCCGATGAGTGGACGCCCCTGTCCGCCCTCACCGAGGACCAGGGCCGGTTCTACGTCTACGACTCGCTGCTCTCGGAGTACGCCGCCCTCGGGTTCGAGTACGGCTACTCCGTCGCCCGCCCCGAGGCCCTCGTGCTCTGGGAGGCGCAGTTCGGCGACTTCGTCAACGGCGCCCAGACGGTCATCGACGAGTTCATCACCTCCGGCGAGACCAAGTGGCGCCAGGAGTCCGGCGTCGTGCTGCTCCTCCCCCACGGCTACGAGGGGCAGGGTCCCGACCACTCGTCGGCGCGGATCGAGCGGTTCATGACGATGGCGGCCGACGACGCGTTCGTCGTGGCGCAGCCGTCCACGCCGGCGTCGTACTTCCACCTGCTGCGCCGCCACTCGCTCGGCGAGCGGCACCGTCCGCTCGTCGTGTTCACGCCGAAGTCCATGCTCAAGCGCAAGGAGGCCGCCTCACAGCCCTCCGACTTCACCAGCGGCACGTTCCGGCCGTTCATCGGCGACGACGCGGCGGACGCCGAGAAGGTGGACACGCTGCTGCTCTGCTCCGGCCGGGTGACCTGGGACCTCATGGTCGACCGCGCCAAGCGCGAGAACAGCGAGCGGTTCGCCATCGGCCGCGTCGAGCAGCTCTACCCGTGCCCGGTCGACGACATCAAGGCGGAGATCGCGCGCTACCCCCACCTCAAGGAGGTGCGCTGGGTGCAGGACGAGCCGCACAACATGGGCCCGTGGCCGCACTACGCGCTCAACGTGTGGCACCAGGTCGACGCCCACGTCGTCCCCGTCACCCGTACGGCGTCCAGCTCGCCGTCGGTCGGCACCGTGAAGCGGCACGCCGCCGAGCAGAAGGACCTGCTCGACCGGGCCTTCTCGTAGGGGACAGCACCGTGTACTTCACCGACCGTGGCATCGAGGAGCTCGAGCGACGCCGGGGTGACGAGGACGTCACCCTGGCGTGGCTCGCCGAGCGCCTGCAGGAGTTCACCGACATCCACCCGGAGTTCGAGACCGCGGTGGAGCGGTTCGCCACGTGGCTGGCCCGGCTGGACGACCCCGACGACTGAGGGGTCGTCTAGGGTGCCGCCATGGCTGAGCTTCCCGACGAGAGCAGGATCTACCCCGACGCACCGTGGCGGATGGTGGGCTCGCTGTACCTGACGCTGTTCAAGGTGCGCCACGCGGTCGACGCGACCCGTCCCGCCGGGGTCTACGGCGCCGCGTTCGTGAGCTACGACGAGGGCAGCCCGCTCACCTACTCCGAGCTGCTGGTCGCGCGGCCGACCGGCAAGGAGCACGGTGGACGGGTCTCGATCACCGACATCTGGGTCGACTCCCCGGCCTCCGTGGCGGGCGGGCGCGAGCTGTGGGCGATCCCCAAGGACCTCTGCGACTTCGCCTTCGAGACCACCCACACCGGACCGCTGTCGCGGACCTCGTGGTCGGCGAGCGTCGAGAGGCGCCCAATCGCCTCGGCGCGCTTCACCGACGTCTCCCGGGCCGGGCTGCGGCTGCCGTTCAAGGGCGGCACCTGGCAGCCCGAGCTGCCCGAGGGCGGTGGCGAGAAGACCGCCGACCTGACCGGCACGGCCAAGGCGCTGCCGTGCCGCGGCCGCTGGGAGTTCGCCCCCGACGGCCCGCTCGGCTGGCTCGCCGGCGCCCGGCCGCTCGCCTCGGCCCGGATGGCCGGCTTCCGGATGTCGTTCGGCTGATCAGTCCTCGGCGGTGAAGTGCACGGCGCCGAACTGCGCACGCCAGTCGGTGACCTCGGCGCCGACCGCCTCCGGCGCGACATCGGGGTCGAGTCCCCTGGCCAGGAAGCCCGCCAGGGGCTCCATGTCGACCCCGGTCATGCCGAGTCGCGCGAGCTCCGGGGTGCCGAGTCGAAGACCGTTGGTGTCGCCGGCCACCTCCTCGACCGGCAGGCCGATGCCGCAGGTGAGCAGGTGCGCCCGGCGCAGCCGGCGCGAGGCCGCCTGACCACCGCCGTAGGGCGCAGCGAGCACCCCCAGCATGTGGGAGCGGGTGGGCCCGTCGGCCCCGCGGAACAGCGCCACCCCGCGCCGCTCCAGGCCCTCCGCGAGCCCGGTCGCGGTCTCGAGCATGGCGGCGGCGTACGCCGGACCGACGGCCTTCCAGTCCACCAGCGTCACCGCGAGCGCCGCCGACTTCGCCGCGTCGAAGTTGGCGGTGAGCCCCGGGTAGGCCACCGCGTCGAGCCGCTGGGCCAGCTCGGCGTCGTTGGTCACGATCAGCCCTCCGGGGGGCCCGCCGAGGCTCTTGTAGGTGCTCATCGTCATCAGGTGCGCGCCCTGCTCGAGCGGGTTCGGCCAGGCGCCACCGGCGATCAGCCCGCAGAGATGGGCGGCGTCGAAGAGGACCTTGGCGCCCACCTCGTCGGCGATCTCGCGCACGGCGGCGACCGGGTGCGGGTAGAGGTTCATGCTGGCGCCGAGCGTGATCAGGCGGGGCCGTGTCTCGTGCGCGAGGTCGCGCAGGCGGTCCACGTCCACGGTGAACCGGGCGGCGTCGACCGGGGCGGGCAGCGTCCGCAGCCGGTACATCCCGGCGGAGCCGCCGGCGTGGTGGGTGACGTGCCCGCCGATGCTCGGCGGGGGCGCGATGATGGTGTCACCCGGCTCGCAGGTCACCAGGAACGCGTAGAGGTTGGCGATCGCGCCCGACGGCACCCGGATCTCGACGTACGACGCGCCGAACACCTCCGCGGCCAGCTCGGCCGCGACGACCTCGATGCGCTCGATGGCCTCGAGGCCGGTCTCGTACTTCTCCCCCGGGTAGCCCAGCGACGCCCGTGAGCCGAGCCGGGCGGAGAGCATGGCCTCGGCGCGGGGGTTCATCAGGTTCGTGGCCGGGTTGAGGTTGAGCGTCTCGACGTGGTGGATGCGCTCGTTCTCCGCGACCAGGTGGTCCAGCTCGGACAGCAGCGCCGTCGGGCCGCAGGCCGCGGTCCGGTCCGCGACCTCGGCGACGAGGGCCTCGCTGTGGGCCGGGACCCAGGGCCGGTGCTGGAGCGCGCGTGTCATGCGCGCCAACCTAGGTCCCGCACCACCGGTCCCGCACCGGGCTCGTGCAGGGACCTGTGGTCGCCCTCTCCTACAATCGTCGCAACGACGAGGGGGCGCAGTGGTCGCGGGGGACGTGCAGGAGGCGCTCGACGCGCTCGCCGAGGAGCTCGGCCGGAGTCTCACCCTCGACTCCCCCGACGGCATCCTGCTGGCCCACAGCATCCGCGGCGACGACAGCGACCGGGCCCGGGTCACCAGCATCCTGCGGCGCAGCGTGGCCCCCGACGTCCACGCGTGGCAGCTGCGGCACGTCGACCCGTCGCTCGACGTGCTCCAGCAGGTGCCCGCCAACGACGCGCTCGACCTTTCCGCCCGGCGTTGCCTGCCGGTGCGCGCGGGCGAACGGTGCCTGGCGCTGCTCTGGCTGGTCGACGACGGCCGGCCCCTGGCCGCCGCGCACCTGAGCGCCGTACGGCGGGGGGCGGCGGGGCTCGCCCGACTGCTGCCCGCCCGCGTCGCCGGAAGCGGTCGGCTGCGGGTCGTGGCCACCGACGACGATCGCCCGCCCGTGGTCGTCTCCTCCGAGGCCGAGCTCGCCCGGGCGATCGCCGCGGCCCCACCGGGCACGGCGGTCGGGGTCAGCGAGCCGGGGCGCGCCGGGGAGAGCGCGGGCGCCAGGCTGGTGCGGCAGGCCGTGCTCGCCGCCCGCGTGGCCGCCGAGGACCCCGGGGTGCCCTCGCCCGCCCACTGGCCGGGCCTGGGCGTCTACCGTCGCCTGGACGAGGCCCTCGGACCCGTCGGCGCCGACCCGCTCGCGGCGCTCGACGCGTCACCGTCGGGCCCGATGCTGCTCGAGACGCTCGAGACCTTCCTCGACCTCGCCGGCGACGTGCGTGACACGGCCGAGCGGCTGCGGCTGCACCGCAGCAGCCTCTACTACCGGCTCGAGCGTCTCGCCGCGGTCCTCGGCGCCGACCTCGGCGACGGCCTGGTGCGGCTGGACCTCCACCTGGCCCTCAAGCAGCGCCGCTGGGCCCGGGTCTCCGCGACCCGCGGGTCTCCCTAGTCCTGCTGCTCCTGCGCCGCCCGCTGCGCGGCTTCCCGGATCTCATACAGCTCGGTCGCCAGACCGCCCAGCGCCCCGGCCACGTCCTGCACGGCCTTGCTGACGATGCCGGCCAGCTCGCCCGCGGTGGCGGCGGCCGCCTGCACGACGGACTGCACGGCGTCCTTGCCGATCTCCTGGCCGGACAGGTGGTCGGGTCCCGATCGCTCGCTCATGGCGCCATTGTCACCCGCCGCGGCGAGGTCGCCAACGGCGCCGCCCGTGAGAGTGAACACATGTCCACTGATATCGTGGAGTGGTGAGCGAGACTCGGGGCGAACGCAAGGAGCGCACCCGGCGCGCCATCCTGGACGCTGCGCTGGCCCTGTGCGAGGACAGCAGCCTGGTGGCGCTCTCGCTGCGGCAGGTCGCCAAGGAGGTCGGCATCGTCCCGACCGCGTTCTACCGGCACTTCGAGTCGATCGAGGCGCTCGGGCTCGAGCTGGTCGACGAGTCGTTCGTGTCGCTGCGGGCGATGCTGCTCGACGTACGCCGCAGCAATGCGGCCTTCGACGAGACCATCGACTCCTCGATCGGGATCCTGGTCGACCACGTGCGCCGGCAGCGCCAGCACTTCCAGTTCATCGTGCGCGAGCGCGACGCCGGCCCGCTCAGCGTGCGCACGGCGATCAACCGCGAGATCGAGCTGTGCCAGCAGGAGCTGGCCACCGACCTCGCCCGCCTGCCCGGCACCGCGGACTGGTCGCCCGAGGACCTGCGCATCCTCTCCGCGCTGATCGTCACCGCGATGGTGGCCACCGCCGAGGCGATCGTCCGCTCCCCCGACCGCCCGGATGTGGAGAAGCAGATCGTCGAGGACGCGCGGGTGCAGCTGCGCATGGTCCTCATCGGCGCCCTCAACTGGCGCTCGCGGCGCTAGTTCGCGCGCGCCACGACCGGGCGGATCGTGACCTCGGGGATCGTCGCGTCCTCCGGCAGGTCCAGGACGTGCAGGATCGTCTCGGCGACGGTGGCCGGCGAGATCCAGCGAGACGCGTCGTAGGTGCGGCCCTCCTGCTCGTGCACCTTCTCCTGCATCGGCGTCGCCGTGCGGCTGGGGAACACGGTCGTCACCCGCACGCCGTGCTCGACCTCCTCCGCCCGCAGCGAGTCGGCGAGAGCGCGCAGCCCGAACTTCGACGCGGCGTAGGCCGACCAGTCGGCGCTGGCCGAGAGGCCCGCGGAGGAGTTGACGAAGACGAACGTCCCCCGCCGGCGTCGTACGGCGGGCAGGCACAGATGGGTCAGCACCGCGGGCGACACCAGGTTGACGTCGACCTGCGCCCGCAGCTGGGCAAGCGGCTGCTCGGCCACCGGCGCGAGATCGACGACGCCCGCGACGTGGAGCACGGAGTCGAGCTCGTCGGGAAGGCCGGTCAGCGCCGTGACCGCCTCGGGGTCGGCCAGGTCGACGGCGAGGACCCGGCTGCCGGGGTAGCGCGACTCCAGCTCGGCCGCCCGCTCGCCGGAGCGGGCCAGCAGCACCAGCGTCTCGCCGCGCGCGTGCAGCCGCTCGGCGAGCGCGGCACCGATGCCGGAGCCGGCGCCGGTGAGCAGGTGGGTGGCGCTCATCGCGTGAAGACGACCTTGCCGAACAGGTCGCCGGCCGACATCGCCGCGAAGCCGTCGCGGGCCTCGGTCATCGGCAGGGCGCGGTCGATCAGCGGCCGCACGCCGGTGGCGTCCAGCATCGCCACCAGGGAGGCGAGCTCGGCGCGGGTGCCCATCGTCGAGCCGATGACGCTCAGCTGCAGGAAGAAGATCCGGGTGAGCTCGGCGTCGTCCAGCTTCGGCCCGGACGTGGTGCCGCTGATGACGATCCTGCCGCCGGGTCGCAGGGCGCGCACGGAGTGCGACCATGTGGCCCGCCCGACGGTCTCCATCACCGCGTCGACCTTGACCGGCAGCCGGGCCCCGGACTCGAAGACGTCGTGGGCGCCCAGCTCGAGCGCCTTGGCGCGCTTGGCCTCGTCGCGCGAGGTCGCCAGCACCCGCAGTCCTGCGGCCCGCCCGAGCGCGATCAGGGCCGTGGCGACACCGCCGCCGGCCCCCTGCACGAGCACCGTGTCGCCGGCCTTGAGGTCGCCTCGGGTGAACAGCATCCGGTACGCCGTCAGCCAGGACGTGGGCAGGCAGGCGGCCTCCTCGAAGGACAGCGACGCCGGCTTGGGCACGACGTTGGCCGAGGGGACGACCACGGTGTCGGCGAACGTGCCCTGATGACGCTCGGAGAGCAGTGAGCGCTGGGGGTCCAGGGTCTCGTCGCCGCGCCACGAGGGGTCCGAGACGACCGCGTGGACGACGACCTCGTTGCCGTCCTCGTCGACCCCCGCGGCGTCGCAGCCCAGGATCATGGGCAGCGCCTCCTCGCGGAGCCCGACGCCCTGGAGGGACCAGAGGTCGTGATGGTTGAGCGAGGCGGCGCGGACGGTGACCCGGGTCCACCCGGCCGGGACCTCCGGATCGGGCCGCTCCCCCACCACCAGTCCGGCGAGCGGGTCCTCGGAGTCGGCGGGGGCGAAGGAGTCGGCGTAGACGGCGAACATGCCCCGACCCTACTGAGCCGCGCTCAGCGCCGGGCGACCCCGTCGCGGCGGGCGGCAGCGGCGACGGCGGCCGCGACCGCCGGACCGACGCGCGGGTCGAACGGCGAGGGGATCACCAGGTCCTCGCTCAGGTCGTCGCCGACCAGGTCGGCGAGCGCCTCGGCGGCGGCGAGCTTCATGCCCTCGGTGATGGCGGTGGCGTGGACGTCGAAGGCGCCCCGGAAGATCCCCGGGAAGGCCAGCACGTTGTTGATCTGGTTCGGGAAGTCGGAGCGGCCGGTGGCGACCACCCGCGCGTGTCGGCGAGCCACCTCGGGGTGCACCTCCGGGTGGGGGTTGGCCAGGCCGAAGACGATGGAGTCCGCCGCCATGCGGGCGACGTCCTCCTCAGGCACGGTGCCGCCGGAGACCCCGATGTAGACGTCGGCGCCGTCCAGCACGTCCGCGAGCGAGCCGGTGCGGCCGGTGCGGTCGGCGGTCAGCACCGCGAGGGCGCGCTTGACCGGGGTCAGGTCGCCGCGCGAGGAGTGCAGCACGCCCTTGCGGTCGGTGACCGCGAGGTCCTGGATGCCCGCCTCGAGCAGGATCTTCGCCACCGCGACCCCCGCGGCCCCGGCGCCGGAGATCACGACCCGGGTCGTGGCCGGAGAACGGCCCGTGAGGCGGAGCGCGTTCTTGAGCGCGGCGAGGGCCACCACGGCGGTGCCGTGCTGGTCGTCGTGGAAGACGGGGATGTCGAGGCGCTCCTTGAGCCGGTCCTCGATCTCGAAGCAGCGCGGGGCGGAGATGTCCTCGAGGTTGATCCCGCCGAAGCTCGGCGCCAGCCGGACCACGGTCTCGATGATCTCCTCGGTGTCGGTGGTGTCGAGGCAGATCGGGACGGCGTCGACGCCGCCGAACTGCTTGAAGAGCACCGCCTTGCCCTCCATCACGGGCATGGCGGCGGCCGGCCCGATGTCGCCCAGGCCCAGGACGGCGGTGCCGTCGGTCACGACCGCCACCACGTTGGGCACCCAGGTGTAGTGCTGGGTAAGCGACGGGTCGGCGGCGATCGCCTCGCACACGAGGGCGACGCCCGGCGTGTAGGCGAGGGACAGCTCCTCGGGGCCGGTCAGTGCCGTCGTCGAGACGACCTGCATCTTGCCTCCGACGTGGAGGTCGAAGACCGGGTCGCCGACGTGGGGATGGGCGGGATTCTCAGCAAGTGACACGTCAACGATACTTCCATAGGGCGGAACGCCGGATCCGACCGTCCACCATGACCCACATCACAGGCGCCGGGCCGGCCGCGGCCAGACCCGGCCGAGGACCACGCCGCGCACGTCCTCCTCCGGCACGGCCCCGCGATGGCGCGAGTCGACGCCCTCAGCCGCGTTGTCGCTGAGCAGCCACCAGCCCGCCGTACGGCGCTCCGCGGCGCGCTTGACGACCAGCCTCCCGTCGGGGAAGCGCGCCACGACCACGTCGCCGACCTCGGGGCGACGGCGGTAGGACACGAGCAGCCGATCACCTTCACGCAGGGTGGGCTCCATCGACGCGTTGCGCACGAGTGCCCAACCCCAGAACGCCCCTCGTGACCGACTGTCCATGCGGAGTAGTGTCGCAACGACACGCATCACCCACGACGAGAGGACACGCATGTTCGCGCGACTGTTCGCCCCCACGGTCGAGGTCTCGGCCCACTGCGACCTGCCCTGCGGTGTCTACGACCCCGCCCAGGCCCGCATCGAGGCCGAGTCGATCAAGGCCATCATCGCCAAGGTCGCCGACAACGACGACCCTGACTTCCGCACCCGGGCGATCCTGATCAAGGAGCAGCGCTCCGAGCTGGTCAAGCACCACCTGTGGGTGCTGTGGACCGACTACTTCAAGCCCCCGCACTTCGAGAAGTACCCGCAGCTGCACACCCTGGTCAACGAGGCGACCAAGCTGGCCGGCGCCTCCGGCACCAAGGGCGAGCTCGACGCCGGCAAGGCCGACGAGCTGCTCGCGAAGATCGACGAGATCGCCGAGATCTTCTGGGAGACCAAGAAGGCCTGACCGGCCTCAGGCAGGTCGTCGACCTGCGCCGTCTCACCCTCGGCCATGGTGCGCCGCACCACGCTGATCGCCCGTCGCCCCGGTTGTCCGCCTGTCATCGGGGCGGCGGGCTTCACCGTGAGTGACGCCCGCTGTCGACCACCGTGCGACTGGGTCTCGGGGCGAACCCGTTCTCCATGGCCCAGCGCACCGCCTGGCTGCGGGTGTGCACCCCGATCTTGCGGTAGGTCGTGCGGATGTAGGTCTTGATCGAGTTGACGCTCAGGAAGACGGTCGCACCGATCTCCTTGTTGCTCAGGCCCTTGGCGATCAGGGCCAGCACCTCGGCCTCCCGGTCGCTGAGGTCGTGTCTGCGGCCGGGCCAGTCGCCGCGGGTCCGCTCGGGCGGCGAGTGGGCCAGGCGGGTGACTCGCCCGACTCCCTCGTGGATCTCCTCCAGCGACTGGACCGCGTCGGCGGGGGTCAGCGTCTTGGCCAGGTACCCACTGGCCCCGGCGTCCAGCGCCACCTGCACCGCCGCCGGGTCGGTGACCCAGCTGAACACCACCAGCCTGGCGCCGCCACTGAGCCGCAGCACGTCCCTCAGGCCCAGCCCGGCGGCCGCTCCCGTCTGGACCACCGCCGCCTCCGCGTTTGTCCGGTCGGGTCCTCGGGTACACGCCCGGTGGCCGGCCTCGGCCGCTCCATGCTCCGCGCAGTAGGGTCCTGCTCGATCTGCCTCGCTTCAACGAAGGACGAAACACATGTCGGTGACGGGCACGGCCCAGCAGGGTGACCACCAGCGCGACCGGGCCGACGTCGAGCTGCGGCTTCCCGCCGACAGCGCGTACGCGTCGGTTCTTCGCACGACCACCGCCGGGCTGGCGGCGCGCCTGGACTTCACCATCGACGACATCGAGGACCTTCGTATCGCCGTCGGCGAGGCGTCCGCGTTGGTGCTGCCCGAGGCGGACCCGGGCACCGACCTGATCTGCCGGTTCTACCTGTCCCCCGGCGAGCTGACGATCTCGGTCGGCGTCGCCGCCGCGGTGGCACCGGCGCCCGACTTCGACAGCTTCGCCTGGCAGGTGCTGACCACCCTCGCGACCAGCGCCACCGCCACCACCGAGGGCGGGCGGTTCGTGGTCACCATGACGATGCAGTCCTCCATCGCGACGTCTGGCTGATATGACCGCGCAGATCCCCCCGGACGAGCCGGTCCCCCTCGACGACCCGGCGCCCACCGGCGTCGAGGTCACGCGCCGCCGCAGCGCCGAGCTCTTCACCGAGCTCCATGACGACACCGCACCACAGAGCTCGCGCGACGCCGCGCGCGACTCGCTGGTGCACCTGCACCTGCCGCTCGTCGAGCACTGCGCCCGCCGGTTCCGCAACCGCGGGGAGCCGTTCGAGGACCTGGTCCAGGTCGGCACGATCGGGCTGATCAAGTCGATCGACCGCTTCGACTCCGACCGGGGCGTGGAGTTCTCGACCTACGCCACCCCCACGATCATCGGCGAGATCAAGCGCTACTTCCGCGACAAGGGCTGGGCCATCCGGGTCCCGCGCCGCCTGCAGGAGCTGCGGATGCAGATCGGCGCGGCCACGGCCGAGCTCACGCAGTCGCTCGGCCGCTCCCCCACACCCCGCGAGCTGGCCGAGACCATCGGCTGCACGGTCGAGGAGATCGTGGAGGGCATCGAGTCGAGCAACGCCTACTCGACGCTCTCCCTGGATGCCAGCGACGACTCCGAGGAGGGGTCCGCCTCGATGCTGGACGCCATCGGCGTCGACGACGCCGGCCTGGAGCACGTCGAGATCCGCGAGTCGATCAAGCCGCTGCTCGACCAGCTCGACCCGCGGGAGAAGAAGATCCTGCTGCTGCGCTTCTTCAAGAACATGACCCAGTCGCAGATCGCCGAGGAGATCGGCGTCTCGCAGATGCACGTCTCGCGGCTGCTCACCCGCACCCTCGACCAGCTCCGGACCTCCCTGGAGCAGGAGGACTAGCTAGTCCTCCTCCCCGCGCGAGCCGGTCGGGTCGTCTTCGAGAACCGCACGGGTGGCCGGGTGCAGCATCGCGACGATGACCGCGATCCCCACGACCGCCAGCGGCAGCGCCACCAGGGGGAAGTCGCGCAGGTTCCAGGCCAGGCCGAGCTGGATCAGCTGGGTGAGCAGGACCGGACCCCGGGCCCAGGAGTGCTGGCGCAGCAGCGCCCAGGCACAGGCGAGCAGCCCGAGGCCGTAGCCGGCGAAGAAGATGCTGGTCGTGACCCCCATGGCCATCCGCTCCGCCGCGACGTGGCTGATCTCGAGCACCGCGAGCACCGTGAGCACCGCGCCCTGGAGTGCGACGAGAGCGGCCGCGATCCGCAGGGGGAACGGCGTGGCAGAGGGTGTGGAGGGCACCGGGGAAGGGTACGGGGCCGGCATGCGGGCCCGGCTGTGACCCACAAGACCACCCGAAAGGCTTGAATCGCGCGGCATTACTTGCGAGTCTGGTGGGGCGCTCGTGAACACGTTCACTTTCTGCGTTCCTAAACGCGCGCCCGCAGGCCGGAGAACCCCGACCTGCACTCGATCCGAAAGAGAGATCCACCACCCCATGGATTGGCGTCACCGTTCCGCGTGCCTCGACGAGGATCCGGAGCTGTTCTTCCCGATCGGCAACACCGGTCCGGCCATCCTCCAGATCGAGGAGGCCAAACAGGTGTGCCGGCGATGCGACGTGCGCGAGCAGTGTCTCGCGTGGGCCATCGAGGCGGGGCAGGACCACGGCGTCTGGGGCGGCCTGAGCGAGGACGAGCGCCGCGCTCTCAAGCGCCGCAACGCCCGCTCCCGCGTCCGCACCGCCTGAGTCCGCTCCGGTCTCACTCCGCCGGGACGTCGAACTCGGCGCGGGTGCCGGGGCCGTGCGGGCGACTGCCCAGGGACAGCTGGCCCCCCAGCTCGGACTCCACGAGCGTGCGCACGATGGAGAGTCCGAGGCTGGACGAGGCGTCCACGTCGAAGTCCTCGGGGAGCCCCCGCCCGTCGTCGTCGACGCTCACGTGCAGGCGGCCCACCAGGCGGCGCACGGTCACCGTGATCGTGCCCTCCAGCTCGAGGTCGTCGGCGTCGTAGCCGTGCTCGACGGCGTTCTGCAGCAGCTCGGTCAGGGCCATGGCCAGTGCCGTGGCCGACTCGGACGGCAGCACCCCGAAGGTCCCCTCCCTGCGCACCTGCACGCGCCCGCCCTGGGAGCCGACGTCGGCGACCATCGCCCCGAGCCGGTCGGCGATCTCGTCGAAGGCGACGTTCTCCTCGACGGCCTGGCTCAGCGTCTCGTGCACGATCGCGATCGAGCCGACCCGCCGTACGGCCTCCTCCAGGGCCAGCTTGGCCTCCTCGGAGCCGATCCGGCGGGCCTGGAGCCGTAGCAGCGCGGCCACCGTCTGGAGGTTGTTCTTCACGCGGTGGTGGATCTCGCGGATGGTGGCGTCCTTGGTGACCAGCTCCCGGTCGCGGCGGCGCAGGTCGGTGACGTCGCGGACCAGGATCAGCCCGCCGATGTGCTCCCCGTGCGGCTTCAGCGGCACGGCGCGCACGATCAGCGACACCTCGTCCGTGCCGATCTCGGTGTCGCGGTGCGCGCGGCCGCCGAGCACCGCGCTGAGGGTCTCCTCGTCGGGGCGGCGCCGGGGCGGCACCAGCTCCCGGGTCAGGTCGGTGAGCAGGAGGCCGGCCAGGTCGCCGGACAGCCCGAGGCGGCGGTAGACCGACAGCGCGTTGGGGCTGGCGTAGACGACGCGTCCGGCCGCGTCGACGCGGAGGAACCCGTCACCCACCCGTGGGGAGTCGGCGTGGTCGCTGCGCTGTCCCTCCGAGGGGAAGTGCCCCGAGGCGATCATCTGGGTCAGGTCCGCGGCGGTCTGCAGGTAGGACAGCTCGAGCCGGCTCGGCGTCCGCACGCCGAGCAGGTTGGTGTTGCGGGCGATGATCGCGATCACCCGTCCGGCACGCCGCACCGGGATGGTCTCGACGCGCACCGGCACGTCGTCGCGCCACTCCGGGTCTCCTTCGCGCACCAGCCGCCCGCGCGACCACGCCTCGTCGAGCATGGCGCGGCGCCCGGTGGGCACGAAGGTGCCGACCACGTCGTCGACGTACGCCGTCGGGCCGGTGGTGGGGCGCATCTGCGCCCCCGCCCAGAAGCCGTTGCCGGCTCGGTCGGGCAGCCACAGGACCAGGTCCGCGAAGGAGAGGTCCGCGATGATCTGCCAGTCCGCCTGGAGCAGCATGAGCCACGCCACGTCCGCCTCGTCGAGGTCGGTGTGGCTGCGCACGAGCTCGCTCAGGGTGGGCACCGGGCAACCCTAAAGCGTCGGTCGAGGGCTGCGGGGGGCCCGAGACCCAGGGAGGACCGGGGCCACCTTCCTTTGGCACTATGGGCCCATGTCGGCGGCGTACTGGAAGCAGGTCCATGACGAGGACTTCGCGGTCCCCACGGACCGCCCCCTCGCCGACCTCACCGCCGAGCTGACCCGGCTGCTCGGCGAGACCGACCCGCACCTGCGCGACCGGCTGGCGCTGCCGGCCCTGGCCACCTGGGTAGAGCGCGGCGTCTACGATGACCTGCTGCGCGGCCTCGGGGACGGGATGGCCGCCGGACTGCGCGTCGGCCTCGGCGAGCGCGAGACCGACTCGGTGTTTCGCCGCAGCTTCTCGGTGCTGATCCTCGGCGAGTGCATCGCCCGCGACAACCAGCGCCCGCTCGTCCCCGGCGGCAAGGTCCTCGACTGGGGCGACCGGATCGCGACCTGGATGCTCCAGGAGCGTGACCTGCGCGGCTACGTGCCCGGCAAGGGCTGGGCCCATGCCGTCGCGCACGGCGCCGACGCCCTGGGCACCCTGGCGCGCTCGCCGCACGTCGGTGCCGCGGAGCTGGTGGTCATCCTCGACGTCATCGCCGAGCGACTGGCGCTGCCGGTCGACGCGCTCTTCAGCGCCGGTGAGGCGGACCGGCTGGCCCTGGCCGCCATGTTCGTGCTCCGCCGCAACCGGGTGCCGCTGGACCTCCTGGAGGCCTGGGTGGGCGCCCTGGCCGCCACCGCCACGCGCACGTGGGGCCCCGATCGCGACCCCTACCTGGGCAGCGGCAACGCCGAGGCGTTCCTGCGCGCGCTCTACCTCCAGCTCGCGCTCGGCCAGCGTCCGCCCGCCGTACGGGCGGACCTGATGCTGCTCCTGGTCGACGCGCTGCGCTCGGCCAACCGCGGATTCCTCGAGGCTGAGTAACCTGCGGGCATGACCCAGATCGCTGACGACACATCAGGGCAGGCCGCGACCGACGGCACCGTCGAGGGACACTCCGGTGAGCTCGCCGTCTCCGTGGCCCGCACCTATGGCGTCGAGACCATGTTCACGCTGTCGGGGGCGCACGTCTTCCCCATGTACGACGGCGCGGTCAAGGCCGATCCGCCGATGCGCCTGCTCGACGTACGCCACGAGCAGACCGCGGCCTTCGCCGCCGAGGCCACGGGCAAGCTGACCCGGGTGCCCGGTCTGGCGGTCCTGACCGCGGGGCCCGGGGTGACCAACGGCATCAGCGCGATCGCGCAGGCGCAGTTCGCGGGCTCGCCGATGGTGGTCGTGGGCGGACGGGCACCGGCCAACCGCTGGGGCAGCGGCAGCCTGCAGGAGCTGGACCAGCCGCCCATCGTCGAGTCGGTCTCCAAGCTCGCGACCACCCTGCACACCGCCGGCGACGTCCTCGGCGGCATGGACCGGGCCTTCTCCGCCGCGGGCTCCTCGCACCGGGGCCCGGTGTTCGTCGACGTGCCGATGGACGAGTTCTTCAACTCCGCCTCGGGCCCGGCTCCGACCCGCTCCTCCACCCGCGGAGCCGAGCCCGACCCCGAGGCCGTCTCCCGCATCGCGGGCCTGCTCGCCGGTGCCGCGCGCCCCGTCCTCATCCTCGGCACCGACGTCTGGGCCGACGGCGCGGAGGAGGCGGCGCTGCGCTTCGTGCAGGACGTGGGCGTCCCCGTCATCACCAACGGCATGGGCCGCGGGGTCATCCCCGGCGGCCACCCGCTGCTGGCCACGAAGGCCCGCGGCCAGGCCCTCGGCGGCGCCGACCTGGTGGTCGTGGTCGGCACCCCGCTCGACTTCCGGCTGGGCTACGGGATCTTCGGCGGCAAGGACGGAGCGGAGCCGGCGCGGGTCGTGCACGTCGCGGACTCCCCCGGCCAGGTCTCGGGTCACGCGTCCCTGGCCGCGTCGGTCTCCGGCGACCTCACGTCGGTCTTCGACGGACTGCAGGCCGCGCTCGAGCGCGGGGCCAAGCCCGACTGGCGCACCTGGGTCTCGACGCTGCAGGAGACGGTCGCCGCCGCGACGGCGCGCGACCTGGAGCTCCTGCGCGCCGAGGCGGACCCGATCCACCCCGCGCGCATCTACGGCGAGCTGGTCCCGCGACTCGCCGAGGACGCGGTCGTCATCGGCGACGGCGGGGACTTCGTGAGCTTCGCCGGCAAGTTCGTCGAGCCCAAGCGGCCCGGCGGCTGGCTCGACCCGGGCCCCTACGGCTGCCTCGGCGCCGGCCTGGGCTCCGCGATCGCCGCCCGTCTGGCCCGTCCGTCGTCGCAGGTCGTGCTCCTGCTCGGCGACGGTGCCGCCGGCTTATCGCTCATGGACGTCGACACCCTCGTGCGCCACGACCTCCCGGTGGTCATGGTGATGGGCAACAACTCCGCCTGGGGCCTGGAGAAGGGCCCCATGCAGATGCTCTACGGCTACGACGTCGTCGCCGACCTCGCGCCCCGCACGGCCTACGACGAGGTCGTCAAGGCGCTCGGCGGCGCGGGTGAGACGGTGACCGACCCCCGGCAGATCGGCGCCGCCATCGACCGCGCCTTCGACGCCGACGTGCCGTACCTGGTCAACGTCATCACCGACGTCGACGCCGCCTACCCGCGCAACACCTTCGGGATCTGATGCGGCTGCGACGCGCCACGCCCGAGGACCACGAGGCGGTCGGGCGGGCCACCGTGGCGGCGTACGCGCCGTTCCTGCACGACGGCGGGCCGACCTCCGACTACGCGCTGCGGCTGGCCGACACGGCGACGCGCGACCGGGAGGCGGAGGTCTGGGTCGCCGAGGAGGACGGCGAGATCCTCGGCTCCGTCACGATCTGCCTGCCCGGCACCCCCTGGGCACAGCGCGCCGAGGAGGGAGAGGGCGAGTTCCGCATGCTGGCCGTCGACCCGAGCGCCCGGGGCCGCGGCGTGGGCCGCGCGTTGCTGGACCTGGTCGTGGAGCGCCTGCGCGCCGACGGAGCCCGGGCGGTCGTGCTCGGCAGCCTGGGCGACATGACCGACGCACACCGCCTCTACGAGCGCGCGGGCTTCACGCGCGTGCCGGAGCGGGACTGGTCCCCGCAGCCCGGGGTGCACCTGCGCTGCTACCGGCTGCCGATGACCCGCGAGGAGCCCTGATGGAAGCCGCCCTGACCTTCACGGTCACCGACGACGACACCGCGGTCGCGGTCGGCTCCGGGAGCCTGCCGGTGCTCGGCACGCCGCGCCTGCTGGCCTGGCTCGAGGCGGCCACCTGCGCCGCGATCGACCCGACGCTGCCTGCCGGCTCGACCAGCGTCGGCACCCGGGTCACGCTCGAGCACCTCGGCGCCAGCCCGGTCGGTCAGGAGATCGAGGCGACCGCCTCGGCGGCGTACGTCGACGGCCGGCTGCACCGGTTCACGGTCGCCGCGCGCCACATCGACGCGGGGTCGGCCGGCAAGGTCGTCGCCACCGGCGAGGTGACCCGCGTCGTGGTCGACGCGGAGCGTTTCCTGAGCCGGATTTCTCCTGGGTCCTGAGGTCTGCGAAACTGACCCTTGGCCCTCAGCGGGTCGTGACCGATTCGAGGAGGAACCATGGGCAAGACCGGACGCAAGCGCCGCGCTCGCAAGAAGAAGGCCGCCAACCACGGCAAGCGCCCCAACGCCTGAGCGACCCCGCTCGGCAGTTGCACTGAACCCCCCACCGCTGGTCGGGGGTTCGTTGCATTTGGACAGCACGGCGGCCGGCCAGACGACCGCCCGCCGTCAGAGGTAGGGCTGGAGCACCGCGACGGACTCGGTGGGGACCTTGACGGCGATGCCCTTGCCGATGGCGACGAGCGTCCAGCCGGTGCCGGTGCGGACCAGCTTGGCCATGACGACACCCGTCTCGGGGACGCCGGCGGTGAGCCGGTACCGGGCGAGCTCGACGCCCTCCTCGTCGACGATGCGGACGTAGGCGCGATCGACCCAGGTGAGACTGTGGCCCTGGTAGCTGCTGACCAGCAGCACGATGGTGTCGACCGGGCCGTAGACGCGCGCCAGGTCGACGTCGATCACCTCGTCGTCGCCCTCGCCCGTCCCCGTCTTGTTGTCGCCCCGATGCACCACGGAGCCGTCGCGGGTCGCCAGGTTGTTGTAGAAGGCCAGGTCGAAGAGCCGCTTCCCGGCGAACTGCACCGCCGAGGCGTCCAGGTCGACGTCCGGAGCGCCGGTGCCGATGACGCCGGCCGTGGGGATCTTGTCCCAGCCGAGCCCGACCTGGATCCGGCCCAGCGGCCTGCCGTCGGGCGTGGTGAGGGGCAGCTCCTGGCCCTGGGTCAGCTCGATCACGCGCGTCCTCCTTGCTGGTGCCTCGACGGTACCGGCCCCGTGGGTGCGTCTAGCCTCGTCAGGTGCCTCCCCGCTCCCCGCTCGCGCCGCGTCACGGCCTCGCCTCCGCGTGGCTGCGTACGCCGGACCGGGAGCCGGCGGGGCGGTCGGTTCCCTGGCCGACGATGGGCGCCTGGCTGCGCCACCGGCTCGACGGACGCACCGACGTCGACGGGATGCTGGTCGGTGGTCGCTTCGTGTACGACGACCTGCGAGCGGTGCAGGAGGAGGACCCCTATGCGCCGCACACGTTCGTGTGGTTCCACCGGGACCTGCGCGAGGAGCCCGAGGTGCCGGGCGAGCTGCGCGTGCTGCACCGCGACGAGCGGATCGTGGTCGTCGACAAGCCGGCGTTCCTGGCCACGATCCCCCGGGGTCGGCACGTGCGCCAGAGCGTGGTGGTGCGGCTGCGCGACGAGCTGGGGCTGCCCGAGGTGTCTCCCCTGCACCGGCTGGACCGGGTCACGTCCGGGGTCCTGCTGCTCGCCACGGAGAAGCGCTGGCGCGGCCCCTACCAGGTGATGTTCGAGCGCGGCACCGTCCGCAAGACCTACCGGGCCCTGGCGCCGTGGCGCGAGGAGCTCTCACTGCCGGTGACCGTCCGCGACCACCTGCGCAAGACCCGCGGCGAGTGGCGGGCGGAGGTCGTGCCGGGGCTGCCGCCCAACGCCGAGACGCTGGTCGAGGTCGAGTCGCGCGACGGCGACCTGGCCGTCTACCGGCTCACGCCACGCACCGGTCGCACCCACCAGCTGCGGCTGCACCTGCACGGCCTGGGCATCCCGATCGTCGACGACCCGCTCTACCCCGTCGTGCGGGAGACCTCCGTCGACGACTTCTCCCGCCCGCTCCAGCTCCTGGCGAGCGAGCTGGCGTTCACCGACCCGGTCGACGGGTCGGCGCGCCGGTTCGTGAGCGGGCAGCGGCTCCCGGTGTCGGCGGGCCGTCCCCAAGGCCGGCCCGCCGACGTAGGGGGCGGTGAGTAGGGGTCGGCGCTACCCGGGCCGGCGGGTGGTCGCGGCGGTGAAGAGCGCGCCCAGGAACGCCAGGGCCGAGCCGGCGAAGCTGGTCATGACCTCGGGCGCCTCAGCCGACCGGCCCAGCGTCATGAGGAGCACCGTGACCCCGAAGCCGAGGTAGACCGCGGTGCTGAGGCCGCCGATGAAGCGGACGTCGCGGACCGCGCGGGCGAGGCGTGCGGCGCCGCTCCGGATCGCCGACCGCACCCGCTGCCACGGCGTGCGGTCGTCGTGGAGGCCGAGGTGCGCCGGCTCGGCGGCCGCCGCCTTGACCCCGTAGAGCGCTCCGACCGCGGCGGCCAGCGTGGTCGCGAGCGTGCCGAGCACGCCGACGCGGAAGTCGTCGACCGGCATGCGGGGCACCGGTGGCGATGCGTCCGGCGTGGGGCTGAAATCCCGGAAGTCGAGCAGCAGGTCACCCCAGGCGGCCACGAAGACCGCCAGGAAGAGCAGGCTGCCGAGGGCCTTCAGACCGTCGGCCACAGGAGGCGCTGACATGACACGTCCTCGGTTCGCCGGCGCTCAGCGCGGCTCGCCCGCGGGCGAGCCGTCGTCGCCGGCCGAGGCGAGCGCGAGGGGGCGTGCCGTGAGCGAGACCCGGGGATGGTGGCTGCGGAACATGGTCGACTCCTTCGGTGCTGGCCGGGCTTGTCCCGGCACAGGCGAGGGTCGTCGTCAGCAGCAAAGACTCCGCAAAGAGAGGCTCAGTCACCCGCCAGCTGGATCACGACCGAGGTGATCTCCGCCGGAGTCCCCTGCTCGTCGTGCTTGAAGTCGATGTCGTACGCGACGCCCAGGCTCTCGAGCAGGTCGACGATCGCCACGAGCCGCCCGGTGACGGGCCCGGGCCAGATGACCGGGTCCCCCAGCCAGTCGGCCTCCTCCTGGCTCGGCTCCCAGCCGCGTGCCGCGACCTCGGCGACCAGGTCGGCCGCCGGCGGGTGCAGCTTGGGCTCCTGCGGCTTGCGGCTGCGGGTGCTCAGGTGGCCGACCAGGTCGGCCAGCCGTGGGATGGTCTTCGGCTCGACGCCACCGCCATCGGTCATCTGCGTGCCTCCATCGTGTCGACGTCGCGCTCCCACCAAGGAGCCCGCATGGCTCTGGAGTCGAAGCGTGCGCTCGCACGGCACGACTCCGCAAGGGCCGGCGCGCCGGCGAGGTCGTGCAGACCGGCCAGGACCGTGTCCACCGGGCCGAGGGTCGCGACCGACGTGCCGAGCAGGACCCAGGAGCCGGCGTACGGCGCCAGCGCGGCCCGCAGCCCCGGCGGGTCGACGCCCACGGCGATGGCCGCCCGCGCGGCGAGGTACAGCTCCGCCGAGCGCCGCCAGCGCGCCGGACCGGCCAGCACCGCGGTCACGCGGCGTCTCACCTCGTCCGCGGACGCCCGCCCGGCCGCAGCGTCGAGCATCACCGCCGCGGCCTCGAGCAGTCCGTCCTCGATCTCGTGGGACATGGGTCCGCGGGCGACCTCGGCCAGCGCCGCCCCGAGCTCGTCGTGACGGCCGGTGAGGAAGAGGCCGACGAAGGTCTGGAGCTGGACGACGTCGTCGCGCGTCTCGATGGGCATCCGCGCCCACTCGGCGTGGGCGGCTGCCGCGGCCGCCAGCGCGGTGTCCGGGTCGCCCTCGCGCAGCTCGCGCTCCACGTCGAGCAGCGCCGTCCACCACCGGCCGTGCGCGCTGTAGGCGCGGGTCGCGACCGCCCGCAGCTCCTCGCGCGCCGCCCTCGCGGGTCCCGCCTGGCAGCAGGCCATGAGGTCGTCGACCCGGTGCCGCAGCCCGTACACGAGCAGGGCGTCGTCGCCGATCTGCCGCGCGAGCTCCACCGCGGCCTGGGAGAGGGGCAGGCGATGGCGCGCCGGCTCCCCACGGTGGAAGGAGAGCCGCCACTGCGCGGTGAGCGAGGTCAGCAGCGCCCGGGGTGTGCCCACCCGCTCGCACTCGGCGAGGAGGTCCTTGGTGCGGGTCTCCAGCTCGTCTGCCGACGCCGCCGCTGCCCAGAGGTCGAGCAGGACGACCCGGCTCGTCTCGTCGAGGCGATCGCGCTCGCGCAGCCACCCGGCGAAGGCGCCGACCACGGCGGCGTCGGCGGACTGCGGAGCGAGCATCCCGACGTAGTCGTCGAGTGCGGCCAGCAGCCGCTCGTCCTGCCCGTCGCGGCGAGACCTCCCCATCACCTCGAGCAGCACCCGGCGCGCGTCGGCCACCTGACCGGCCACCAGATGCGCCCGGGCGACGCCGTGGCGCGCCTGCGGCCAGAGCGGGTCGCCGGGCCGATCCACCAGCCGGTAGTGGTCGAGGGCCGAGGCGGCGTCACCGGCGTGGAGCGAGGCCGCGCCGGCAGCCACAGCCCACTCGCTGACGACCTCGGGAGGCAGCCAGTCGCGATACCTCGGCACCGCCCGGCCCAGCGAGAGGGCGGGCGGCCCGACCTCGAGCAGCCGGCGGAGCAGGTCCACGGACCGCGCCGGCCCCAGGGTGGCGCGCAGGGCCTCCGACAGCATCGGGTGCGCGAGCGCCACCAGGGCGCCCTCGTCCACCACGATCCTGCTCACCAGCAGCTCCTCGAGGGCCTCACGGCCGTGCGAGGCACAGGCGACGGACGCCGGCAGCGGGGCTTCGGCGACCGCCAGCGCGAGCGCGAGCTCCACCGCCGCCGGCGACTGGTCGCTCAGCACCCGCTCGTGGAGGGCCCGATGGGCGTCACCGGGCAGGGTGGCGTGCTCGACCAGCAGCGGGATCCCGCCGGTCGCCTTGAGCGTCTCGTCGTCGGGGACCGCGGTCGGGTCGATGCGCTCGGCGAGGGTCCGGCACTGCTCGAGGGTGAGCGGGGGCAGCACCACCTTGGTCGGCTGCCACGCCGCCCAGGGATCGTCGGCGGTCGGCCGGCGGGCCAGCACCAGGCGGTAGGACGCCTCGGGCAGCCGGCGCAGCAGGTCGAGGCTGGGGCCGTCCGGGCGCTCGGCATCGTCGACGAGCAGGACGACGCCCGCGGGCAGGCGGGAGCGCAGCAGGTCCTCGACCGCCAGCGGCAGCACCGCGGGACCGAGGCCGTCGCCCAGGCCCGCCGCGTGCTCGCGCAGGGCGCGCCAGGCCGGGTCCTCGTCGGGCGGCTCGAGCGCGGACAGGATGCCGTGCACCAGGGCGAACGGCGTGCTCCCTCTCGCCGAGACCTGCACGGCGCCCTGGCCGGCGAGCTCACCCAGGAGCGCCGTCTTGCCGATCCCGGCCTCCCCGACCAGGCACAGCACCCGCGGCTGGGCCGGTTGCTGGGCTGGTGGTGGGGCTGGTGGTGGGGCTGGTGGTGGGGCGAGCAGTCCGCGCAGCGTCCGCACCAGGTCGTCACGTCCCACCAGCCGCGACTCGGCAGCCGGACCTCGCGGCGACAAGGTCGGTCCGAGGCTCGGGGCGTTGGCGAGCAGCGCCTGCTCGACCGCGTCGATCACGGGGGACGCGTCGAGGCCGAGCTCCGTCGCCAGCAACGCTCGGAACTCGCGCAGCCCCGCCAGCGCCGGCTCGGGGCCCGAGAGCTGGAACCGCGCACGCGCCTCGAGCGCGGCGAGGCCCTCGTCGTAGGGGTGGTCGCGGCCCAGGCGCTCGAGAGCCGCTCGCGCCTGGTCGGCGCGCCCCTCGTCGAGCAGACGGGCGACCAGAGCACGGCCGGCCTGGGTCCGCACCAGGTCGAGGCGACTGCGCTCATCCTCGACGAGCACCCCGCTCACCCCCGGGAAGGCCTCGGCGTCCAGTGAGCGGAGCACCTCGGCGCGGACGCCCGCCTGGACCAGCCCGACGTCGTACTCGTCGGCCTCCAGTCGCAGGCGCCACCGGCCGTTGACCCGGGCCAGCCTGCTCGACGCCGCATGCTGGCGGTCCGGCTCCAGCGCGTCCCTGAGCTTCGACAGGTGCACCCGCAGCGCCGCCGGTGCGGTCTTGGGCGGCCGGCCGTCGTACAGGGCGTCGACGAGCTGGTCGCCGGTGAGCCCGTCGCGCAGGTTGGCGACCAGGAGGGCGAGCAGCAGCCGCAGCTTCGGCGGGAGCGGCACGGGTGTGCTTCGCCGGGAGAGCGAGACCTCGCCCAGCACCCTGACGAAAACCTCACCCATGGTCCCCAACCTAGGACCGAAGGCGCCGTTGCGCCTGCCCTCGCACGAGATCGCCGGGCGCTGGCTAGGCTGGCCCTTTCGACGAACGGGGTACGAGATGGTGGCCAGCCGGTCCGCCCGCGAGCGCAAGGCCAGGGTCGAGGCGGGCCCCCTGGCGAGGGTGCGGATCGACCTGGGCGAGCAGGAGCAGTTCGTCTACAAGGTGACCTGCACCGAGTGCGTCGTCCGTGGCGACCGGCCGTGGTCGGCCTACCGCCCCGGTGAGGACAACGGGTTCCTCGCCGCGATGGACCGCTGGACCTTCCACCTCGTCGAGCGGCACCCGGGCGCCGAGGCGCCGTGCCTGGCCTATCTGGACGCGGCCCAGCAGCGTCTGCAGGAGCGACGGGAGCAAGCGTGACCCGGGTGCTCGTCACCGGCGTGCGCGGCAAGACCGGCGCACCGTTGGCCGGGCTGCTCCTCGCGCGAGGGGTCGAGGTGCTCGGCGGCAGCAGCAGCCACCCGGGCACGGTCACCCTCGACGGGGTCCGCCCGACGTCGTTCTCGTGGGACGACCCGGCCGGCTGGGACCCCGCCTTGGACGGCGTCGACGCGGTGTACGTCGTACGCCCCGACCGCGCGGACTCCCCCGAACTCATCGGCGCACTGCTGGGCCGGGCCGCCCCCGGCACGCGGGTCGTGCTGCTGTCCGAGCAGGACGCCGACTACGAGGGACCGGCCGGGTGGGCGCCCCGCTGCGAGCACGCGGTGCGCGAGAGCGGCCATGACTGGACGGTGCTGCGGCCGAGCTGGTTCATGCAGGTGCTCACCGACCCCCGCTTCTACCGCGACCAGATCCTCGAGGCCGGCCACCTGCCGTTCCCGAGCGGTGGACGGTCTCTGGCCTGGATCGACGCCCGAGACATCGCGGCGGTCGCCGCGCAGGCGCTGCTCGAGGAGGGGCACGCCGGGCGGGTGCACGAGATCACCGGCCCCGAGGCCCTGTCGCTGCCACGCACCGCGGAGCTCCTCTCCGCGGCTCTGGGCCGCCCCGTGACCCACCAGGAGTCGAGCGTGGCCGACCAGCTGGAGGGGCTGGAGGGGTTCGAGCGGGACCTCACGGCCCTGACGTTCGCGCGCGTGCGGGCCGGCAGCTTCTCGGCGGTGACCGACACCGTCCACCGGGTGACCGGGCGACCGGCGCGCTCGCTGGCGGCGTTCCTGGACGACGCCCACCTGCGCCCCTGAGGCGGCCTCACGCCTCCCGTCGCCGCCCGCACAGGGCGGACCCGACCGCGACGGCGGCCGCGAGCAGGAAGACCGTCGTCAGGCCGTGACGGTCGACCACGGGGCCGGCGGCCGCTGACCCGACGGCCTGGCCGAGCATCAGCGTGATGAAGAGCAGGGCGGTGCCGGGGGCGACCTCGTCGGGCTCGAGGTGACTGGTCCACGCGATGAGCACGGAGCTCGCGGCCACGAACGCCCAGCCGAAGACGGCGCAGGCGAACACGGCCACCGCCAGGTGTCCGGACCCCAGCCCGAGCGCGGCGACGGACCCCGCGACTGCGGCGTTCGTCAGCAGCCAGGCGGGCTCGGGCCGGAGCGCGCTCATGCGGCGCGCGGTCACGACGGTGAGGGTCCCGCCGAGGCCGAGCGCGATCCACGCGACGGTGGCGGCCGAGCCGGAGGCGCCCTCGTCGATCACCTGGTTCCGCCCGTAGGTCCAGACGACGACCGAGGCGGCACCGAGCAGCAGCGCCGCGAGCGCCGGCAGCCACAGGCCGGCGACCCAGTCCCAGGTACGCCGGACGGCAGGGCCGGCCGTGGTCTCCGCGTCCACGGCGGGCCGGTCGAGGACCAGGACCGCGATGCCGGCCGCCGCCGTCAGTACGGCGCTGACGACGAAGCCCAGGCGCCAGTCGGGCAGCAGGACCAGGGCGAGCACGCCGGCCGCGACCAGCCCCGGGCCGGTGCCGGCGTTGACCCGGGCCTGGGCGCGGGCCTCGCGCTCGGGCGGCACGTTGCGCTGCACGACGGCGACCAGGCCCGGGGACGCCAGGCCGGCGCCCATCGAGCTCACGACCGCCCACGGGGTGAAGATCGCCAGGCTCGGCGACAGCGCCATGCCGACCGCACCGACGGACGCGGTCAGCAGCGCCCCCACCACCAGCCGCCGCGCCTGCGTCGCCGCGGCCAGGCCGAAGACCGCCCCGGCGGCGTACGCGACCGACGCGCCCGACGCGACGTACCCCGCCATCGCGGAGCTCATCTCGAGCGAGACGCGGATGTCGGGCAGGAACAGCCCGTAGGCCAGGCGCACGAGCCCGTAGGTGCCGGCGATCAGCGAGGTACCGGCGACGACCAGTCGGGTCTCCCGCCGTACTGCTAACGATAACGCCCGTTTCACTTTTCGAGTCTAAGGTAGAGGCGTGCCCATCCGCGACAGCACCCGTCTCCGACTTCTCGACGCGGCCGACGAGCTGCTCTTCACGCGCGGGGTCAGCGCCACCCCGGTCGACCGGGTCCTGGAGCGGGCCGGGGTGTCCCCCGCGACCCTCTACCGGGCCTACGGCAGCAAGGAGGGCCTGGTCGCCGCCGCGCTCGACCGACGCCACCAGGAGTGGCTCGCGGCGTGGGACGAGGCGATCGCCCGCGCCACCGACGATCGCGCCCGGCTGCTGGCCGTGTTCGACGTGCTGGAGGACTTCCGCACGGGCCCCGAACGCGCCCGTTGGTGCGCGTTCCTGGGGACGGCCGCCGAGTACGCCGACCCGCCGCCCGTCCTCGCCGCGGCCCTGCGACAGGAGTCCGCGTCGATGCGGCAGCGCCTGACCGAGCTCGCCTCCCCCGTGGCCGGCGCGCGTGCCCCGGCACTCGCCGAGGCCCTCACCCTGGTCGTCTCCGGTCAGCTCGCCATGCGGCTGCGCGACGGGCGGGCGAGGCCGGCCGGCGCCCGTGCCGTCGCCGAGACCCTGGTCGACCATCCGGAGGCGCTGGCCTGACGGGCTCAGATCAGGTCGCGCAGGCGGGCGGCGAGCGAGTCCTTCACGGCCTGCGTGATCGCGGCCTCGAGCTGCCGGTTGAGGTCGTCCTGGTCCTCGAGGTTCGCCAGGAGCTCGCGCAGGTCGAGGTCGTCGATGGCCCGCACGAGCACGTCGTCGGTCTTCAGGGCCGCATCGATGACGGAGTCGGGCAGCGCCCGAATCGCCGCCTCGAGGAGCCCATTGAGATCGGCGTTGTCGAGCGCCTCGTCGACGAGCTCGGAGGCCGGCGGCAGCATGCCCTCCTCCTCCAGGCGCCGTACGGCGGCCAGGAGTCCGTCATGCAGCGCCTCGATCTCGGCGTCGGTCGGATCCTCCGTCTGGGCCAGCTCAAGCGCGAGCGCCTCCCGACTGACGTCGAGTCGGCAGGCGGCGCCGTCGACGCCGAGCAGCACGAGGCGCTCCGTGAGGCCCTCGATGCCGTCGGCCCGCGAGGTCACCTCGCGCTGGACGCAGGGGTCGGCGGGCCGCAGCGGCTCGAAGCTGCCGCCGCCGTTGGCCAGCTGGACCGCCAGCACGCCGCCCACGAGGGCCACCGCGAGTGCGGGCAGGCCGGAGGCCCGGAGCCGGGCGTTCACGACGCCCTCCGTCGGCCCGGCACCACCATGACGAGCAGGGCAGCGAGCGCGAGAGCGGCACCGATCAGGAACGAGTCGCGGAACGCGTACGTGGCGGCGCGCTCGAGCTGGGAGTCCAGGTCCCGCTCGAGCGCGTCCGCCGCGGCGCGCTCCTCGGGCTCCAGCTCCGCCGCGGCGAACGCCCGGTGCAGGTCGGGGATCTGGCCACGCTGGTCGGCGAGCTCGTCGCCCAGCGCCCGCGCGATGGCGATCTTGCTGTCCGGCGTCAACGGGGCGTCGAGCACCAGCGCCGTGATCGCCTCCTGCGCGGGCACCTCGGCCTCGCGCAGGTCGGCGGTGAACACCGGCGTCAGGATCGCCAGCCCCACGACCACGCCGACGTGACGGGCACCGATGGTCCACGCCGCGTGGTGGGCCCGGGGCAGGCGCATCTCCATGGCCTGGGAGGTCAGGCGGTCGACGGTCAGCCCGAGTCCCAGCCCCACCAGGGCCTGCGGCGCCACGGTCCAGGCCAGGTGGGCCGACGGCGGCAGCGCCAGCCCCGCCAGGCCGCCCGCGACCAGCAGGCAGCCCACCGCGACCTCCAGCTCCGGCGGCGGCCGGAAGAGGCGGGCGAGCGGCCTCGCGGCCAGCGCGGCGACCGGGACGACCGACACGGTCAGTGCCGCGGTGGCCGGGCTCCGCCCCCAGCCCTGGACCAGCAGGAGCACCAGCAGGAACAGCGCCGCCGTCAGCGCGGCCGAGAGCAGGGCGAGCGTGACGTTGGGCCGGATCGCGGGTCGGTGCCGGTCCGGTGGGAGGGCCGGGGCGCCCGGCACGGCGAGCGCCGCGGGCACCGCCAGCGCCGCGAACGGCACCTGGGCCACGAAGATGGCCTCCCACGAGATCGCCTGCGTCAGCAGGCCGCCGGCGACCGGGCCGGCCGCCGTACCGACGACGCCCGCCGTGACCCAGGCGCCCACCCCCCGCCGCTCACCCCACTCGGCGACCAGGAGCTCGAGGCAGCCGACGAGGGCCAGTGCCCCTCCCAGCGCCTGGACGCAGCGCGCCACGATCAGCACCTCGATCGAGTCGGCCACCGCGCACCAGGCCGAGGACCCGGCGAACGCCGCGATGCCCACGGCGCTCACCAGCTGCGGGCGGGCCCGCGCGAGCCCGATCGCAGCCGGTACGGCGCCCAGCCCCAGCACCAGGTTGAACGAGATCAGCACCCACGCGACCTGCCCCACCGTGGCGTCGAGCTCGACCAGGATGTCCGGCAGCGCCAGCGTCACCACGGCCGAGTCCGCCAGCACCAGCGCCACCGTCACCACGAGGAGAGGGGCCACCGCACGACGCACGGCGACATCCTCGCAGCACCTGGGTTGTGAATACGGGGCGCCTTGCGCCAGCCCGACCGGCAGGGGCCGTTCTCAGGCCCCGCGTCCGATGACCAGCCTCGTGGCACGGGAGTGGTCGGACATGAACGCCTACGCCGAGGCGAAGGCGACTGCCGCCGGTTCGCAGAAGGCATCGCGCCCGGTCGATGCTCGGCCCCGTCCCGAGGGGTTGGAGCAGCTCAAGCGCTCGTCCGGCCTGCTCCAGGACCCCTTACGGTCACCGAGCACCTGCAGACGAGCGGCATATTCGAGCCGATACTCGGCCTCGTCGAGCCCCAGTCCAGCGGCCGCGGCGTGCCGCACGGCGTCCTGCCACAACACGATCGCTCGTGTGTCGACAGGAGCGAGCCGGGCCTGCTTCGACATAACAGGCCATGGTGGGGTTCGTCGCTGATGGCCCGAACGGGCCACGCGCGGCCCAACCCGCTCACGAGGCGGCTTCGCAACGTCCACCCCGTCAGTGTGGCGCAGAGCCCTCCCCTCGAACATCACCGCAGACGCACGCAGGTCTCGGACCAGGCTCGCGCTGAACGCCCGCAACGCGGCGATCTGACCGCAGTCGCAAGGGCCACGTCGCCCGGCTAGACGACCAGCTCGTAGACGACGGCCTTCTTCACGTGCCGGATGTCGACGTGGCCGAGCGGGGCGGGCGCGCGGGAGCGGTAGGTATGGCCGGTCGGGGTGGTGATGGTGATGAGGTGGCGGTCTTCCTCGTCGGCTGGGGATGGTCGAGCGTGCCAGCCGGGGGCCTGCTTGGCGTGGTTGCAGCGTTCGCAGAGACCCTGCAAGTTGCTCGCGCACGTCCGGCCGCCGGACTGCCACTCGGTGGCGTGGTCGACGTGGCGGATGGGGGCGCCGCACCAGGGGGTACGGCACACGTCGTGGTCACGACGGCGGATGAAGTGCTCCAGTCCGGCCGGGGCTCGGCGGGCGCGGGAGTCCATCGCCACGAGGTCGCCGGTGTCGGGGTGGGTGTAGAGGCGGCGTACCCACGCGGCCTCGGCCGACAGCGAATCCGCCAGGAGGTCGTGGGCCCAGCCGGCGGGGACCGGGCCGTAGCCGGGGACCTGGGCCGACTCCTCGGCGGCGGGACCGTCCTTGCCGCCGGAGTGGAAGAAGGTCCGGTCGGTCATGACGAGGTCGAGGTGGACCTGGACCGGGTCGGCGGCGCCGGCGCCGGTGACGCGCTCGTAGAGGGTGTCGGCCATGACCTGACCGCGCGAGCGCGGATCACCGGTTGACTGGGCGGCGTCCGCGGCGGCCTTGAGGGCGGCGAAGACGGCGACGCCCTGCTTGACGGGGAGTAACGCGCGCAGCCAGACCATGGTGTCGGGCGCCGGACGTACGCCGACGTGGCGGTCGGCCTCGGCCTTGCGGGCGCGAGCGGCGACCGCGGCGTTGTCGAGGTCGGCGGCGAGCTTGCGGGCGGCGCGCTCCAGGGAGGCGTCGGACATCGTCAGGGCCGGACCCTCGGGGCAGCACAGGCGACGGTCGACCTCCTGGCGGTCGTCCAGGCCCAGGCAGGCGGTCTCGCGGACCAGGATCGTGGCGCGCCACTCGGAGAGCTCGCCGGCGCGCAGACGGTCCAGCGTGTGCGGCATCTCGGCATGGAGGATCTTCGCCAGCCCGAGGAGGCGCGCGGCCTTGTGCGGCGACTCGCGACGAGCCAGCCCGATTTGGGAGGCGATGCCCTCACCGACCCTGGCGGCGGGGAGACCGCGCTCCTCCTGCGCCTGGCGCTGCGAGGCGTCGAGGTCGACGGTCGCGACGGCCTGAGCGCCGGCGGCCGCGCACTTGAGGTCTTCCAGGGCGCCGATGAGGTCGATCCGCTGGTCGTCGGGCAGGTCCCGGGACAGGGTCGCGAGGTGGGCGACCCACCCCCTGACCTGCTCTGCCGGACTCTCGATCATGTGCTCGATTTTAGTCGTCGCCACCGACAGTGGCCCTTCGGCGAGTTCAATCGGTTCTTGCAACGAGCCTCTTGTTGAGGGCTTGTCCGGGAGTCTGCCAGTCGAGGGTCTTGCGGGGCCTGGTGTTCAGTTGAAGGGCGACGTTGTCGCACTCGGCCATCGTGAGGTGGCGGAGGTCGGAGCCCTTGGGCCAGTACTGGCGCAGCAGGCCGTTAGTGTTCTCGTTGGTCCCGCGCTGCCACGGCGACTGTGGGTCGCAGAAGTAGATCGGGATGCCCGACTCGATGGTGAACCGTGCGTGTTGTGCCATCTCGCTGCCGCGGTCCCAGGTGATTGACTTGCGCAGTTCCAGCGGCAGGGTTGCGATCATCTCGTTCAACGTCCACCGGGCCTGGTCGGCACGGTGCTGGCCAGGCAGCGGTGCGAGGAGCACGAACCGGGAAGAGCGTTCTACCAGCGTGAGGACCGCGCCCTTGCCCGTGCCGCCCATCAGCAGGTCGCCCTCCCAGTGCCCAGGCACCGCCCGGTCCTCGACCTCAGCCGGGCGTGCTGAGATCCGGATGTCGTCGGTGATCCCGAGTGTGACCCGTTTCGCGCCACCGGTCTGGGCCTTGCGGCGCTGCCGCTGGGTGCGTAGGTGCGCGGTCAACTCGCGCTTGAGCTCGCCCTTGGTCTGGACGAACAGCGACTGGTAGATCGTCTCGTGCGACACCCGCATCCTCAGATCGCGTGGACACAACACCGGCAGCATCGCCGCGATCTGCTCCGGCGACCAGTTCGCCCGCAACAGCTCCCACACCTTCTCCCGCAACGGCGCGTGATCCAGGCGCCGCGTCTTCGGCCGGCGGGCCTTACGGGCAGCCTCACGCTGGGACCACTTCGCGCTGTACCTCACCCGATACCCCCGCCCACCGGCACGAGCCGTACGAGCACGCGGCGACCGGGTCCCAAACGACCCAGCCCGGCGAAGCTCCCTCGAGATCGTCGACGGATGCTTGCCCACTAACGCAGCAATCGTGGCCTGCGGCAACCCCGCCATGTACGCCCGCTCAATCACCAACCGCTGATCCGCGGTCAACCTCACTCCCGGCACGCGCCGCAACCTCTCACTCACGATCGAGTTGCAACAACCGGTTGAGTTCGCGTTCCGCGCCGGCGCACCGCTAGGGGGCCACCGCACTCAGTCGATGCCGGGTAGCGCCAGCGCCTCGGTGGTCACGACCTCGCCGTCGTAGAGGCCAGCGGGAGGTGCTCGACGACGAAGCCGTTCGAGAGCTCGTGGCGGTACTGGGTCCGGAAGGGGCGCACGAGGGCAAGGCTAGGCGTCGCCGTACTCCGAAAGGAGTACGGCGAAGTGCCTGCCGTGGCCAGAGGCGCCAACGCCGCCGGCTTGACAGCGTGAACGCCATGACTACTCAACTGCGGGCGCCCGACCACTCCGGTGCCGACAAGAGATCGAAAGCATCGAAGACATCGCGAACCAAGACCCTGATGCCCTGGCTCATGCTCGCCGTGTGGATCGGGCTGGTGGTGGGCGGCTACTCGCTCTCCGGCAAGCTCGACTCGGTGACCCGCGACGGCCAGGCGGACTACCTGCCGGCCAGCGCCCAGTCGACCAAGGTGCTCCAGGCCGAGGCCGAGCTGCCCGGTGGCGAGAACGGTCTGCTCATGGTCGTGTACGAACGACCGGGCGGGCTCCAGTCGGGCGATCGGGAGGCGGTCGTACGCGGCCAGACCGAGCTGGTTGAGCGATTCGGCAACGACACCGACGCCCTGCCCGAGATCGTCGACTCCGACGACGGCACGGCGATGATGTACGCGCTTCCGCTCGACCGTGATGCGGTCGCCGAGGAGGCGGGTGCCACCGCGGATGCGCGTGCCCTTCTCGACGCCCGGCCGAGTGGCCTGAACGCCTATGTCACCGGTCCGTCCGCGCTGGGGGCCGACATGGACGAGGTCTTCGATGCCGTCGACGCCACGTTGATGCTCGCCACTGCGGTAGTGGTGGCGCTCCTGCTGATCCTGACGTATCGCAGTCCGGTGCTGTGGCTGGTCCCGCTCGCCTCGGTCGGGGTCGCGGCGATCACGTCGATGGGTGTCGTCTACGCACTCACCCAGATCTTCGGCTTCACCATCACCAGCATGAGCTCGGCGCTGCTGATCGTGCTGGTCTTCGGCGCGGGCACCGACTATGCCTTGCTGCTCGTGTCTCGCTACCGCGAGGAGCTGCACCGACACGCTCGGCCGATCGACGCGATGCTGGCGGCCATGCGGGGGGCCGGGCCGGCGATCCTCGCTTCGGCGGCGACGGTGGTCGCCGGCCTGCTGTGCCTGCTGGCCGCGGATCTCAACAGCATCAGCAGTCTCGGCCCGGTGGGTGCGGCGGGCATCGGGTCCGCACTGCTGGTCATGCTGACGCTCTTCCCGGCCCTGCTGGTGCTGCTCGGGCGCCGGGTCTTCTGGCCGTTCGTCCCGCGACTCGGGGGTGAGGCACACAAACCGCGATCCGGGTGGGCTCGACTCGGCGAGCTGGTGGCCCGCCGCCGCGTCGTCAGCTGGGCGGTGCCGCTGGTGATCCTGGGCGGTCTCGCGCTGGGCACGGTGGGTGCCAGCGGCTCGCTTCCGCAGCTGGACCAGTTCGCCCGTTCCACACCGGAGTCGGTGACCGGGGCGAAGCTGATCGAGGCGCGCTACCCCGACGACAGCGGTCAGCCGCTCACCGTGATGAGTCCGCCGGACCAGAGCCGCGAGGTCCTGACCGCCGTCGAAGGTACGACGGGGGTCGCCCAGGCCGAGATCGGCCGGGCCAGCGACGAATGGGTGGAGATCTCCGTGATCCCGGCCGACTCGCCAGACAGCGCGGGTGAGACGGCAACGATCAAGCGGCTGCGGGAGCAGGTGCACCAGGTCGCCGGTGACGCCGTGCTGGTCGGCGGGCCGAGTGCCGAGAGGCTCGACGAGGCCGAGACCAATGCGAGCGACCGGAATCTGGTGATGCCACTCATCCTGCTGGTGGTGCTCGCCATCCTCGGGCTGCTGCTGCGGGCGATCGTGGCTCCGCTGGTGCTGGTCGCCACCGTCGTGGTGTCGTACTTCGGAGCCCTCGGACTGTGCAACCTGCTGTTCGACCGGGTGCTCGGCTTCTCCGGGTTGGAGTCGTCGGTGCCCCTGATCGGGTTCCTCTTCCTGGTCGCACTCGGCGTCGACTACAACATCTTCTTGATGACCCGGGTACGTGAGGAAGCCGCCCGGCACGGCACGGTCGAGGGCACGAAGCGTGGCCTCGCGGTGACCGGCGGCGTGATCACCTCGGCCGGCGTCGTGCTGGCGGCGACGTTCGCGGTGCTCGCCTCGCTGCCGCTCGTCATGCTCGTCGAGATTGGGATACTGGTCGCCGTCGGCGTGCTCATCGATACCTTGCTGGTGCGGTCCATCGTGGTCCCCGCGCTGACGATGTCGCTGGGTTCGAGGATCTGGTGGCCCAGCAAGCTCTCGCGGACGAGTGAGGACAGTGTCGATGACCGTGCTTGAACGATGAGGGCGCTCCGTCCGCCAGTGGCCGATTGGCTGCTGGCGGCGGCGGCGTTCGTGCTCGGCGTCGTCGTCGCGATCACGCTCCAAGAAGTCGACTTCGACGGCGAGCGACGGGTGGATCTGGGCGCGATCGCGCTCCTGGCCGCGATGTCGGCACCGTTGCTGGCCCGCCGGCGCTGGCCGATCCTCGTCGTCGTCGCGGTCCTCGCGGTGTCGACGCCGTACCACATCCTCGACTATCCCCATGAGGCCGCGATGCCGGCCTCGCTGGTGGCGGCGTTCACGGCGGCCCGCTACTGCGACCCACCACGGCGGCCCACCGCGGCCCTGCTGGCGGTGGCCGCGGTGACCGTGCCGGTCCTCGCCGACGAGGCGTCGGGGGCACCAGACGACGCCCTCCTCGGCGCCGGCTGGCTGTTCATGGCCTTCTTCGCCGGGCTGGCGGTCCGCTTCCATGAGAACTGGAAGGCCGCCGTCACCGCGCGGCTCGAGCAGGAGCGCGCCGACGAGGTCGAGCGGCGGATCGCCGAGGAGCGGGTCCTGATCGCTGCCGAGCTGCACGACGTCCTCGCGCACGGCCTCGCGGTCGCGAACGTCCAGGCGTCCGTCGCCGCGCACCTGATCGACCAGCTGCCCGGGCGCGGGGACGCCTCGCTGCAGGAGCTGTCCAGCACGCTGCACCACCTGTCGGACACGAGCCGGGCCACACTCCATGAGCTGCGTGCCGTACTGGACGTGCTGCATGGTGGCGAGGCCGATCCGACCGAGCCGGCGCCGCACCTGGGCGAGCTGCAGCGTCTGGTGGAGATGGCCGAGGCGGCCGATGTCCACGTCGACGTGCAGGCTGACGGGCTCCCGGACGAGCTACCGTCCACGGTGTCCGTCGTGGCCTATCGGATCATCCAGGAGTCGCTCACCAATGTCATCCGACACTCGACGGCCACGCACGCGACCGTTCGACTCGACCGGGACGGCCACCGGTTGCGGATCACCGTCGTCGATCACGGGCCCGCGCGCCCGAGCTCACCGGCGACACCGGACGGCTTCGGGATCGCCGGGATGACCGGGCGGGCACAGGCCGTCGGCGGTGAGCTGTCCGCCGGACCCGGCGAGTCCGGAGGGTTCGAGGTACGCGCCAGCCTGCCGCTGCCGGAGATCTGGCGGGTGCCGTCGTGATCCGGGTCCTCCTCGCCGACGACCAGGCCCTGGTGCGCGGCGCGTTCGCGCTGCTGGTCGGCTCCGCCGACGACATGGAGGTCGTCGGGGAGGCCGGCACCGGCGACGAGGCGGTGACCCTGACCCGGGACCTGCGCCCCGACATCGTCTTGATGGACATCAGGATGCCGAGCACCGACGGCATCGAGGCGACGCGGCAGATCTTCGCTGACGATCGATCCAGCGGCAGCAAGGTGTTGATCCTGACCACGTTCGAGACCGACACCAACGTACTGCGCGGCCTTCGCGCGGGGGCGTGTGGATTCCTGCCCAAGGACACCCGTCCGGACGCGCTGCTGAACGCCATCCGCACCGTCGCGGCCGGAGAGGCGCTGCTGTCGCCCGGCGCGACGAGGGCGGTCATCACCCGGGCACTGAGTCGCCCGGACGCCCCTGCGCCCGAGCGGCTGGCCAGCCTGACGGCGCGCGAACACGAGGTGCTTCGGCTCATCGCCGCGGGCCGAAGCAACCAGGAGATCGCCGACGAGTTGGTCCTCAGTCCCTTGACCGCCAAGACGCACGTGGGCCGCATCCTCGCGAAGATGGGCGCTCGCGACCGGGTCCATCTCGTGATCGCCGCGTACGAAGCCGGGCTCCTCTAGGCGCTTCGCCGTGCCGTGACCCGCCCCGGGCCGGCTCGAGCGCCGAAGGGCCTACTGGTCGGTGATCTGGACCTGGACCTCGCGCAGGCGGAGGAGAACGCGCTGGCGGAGCTCGAGGGGCGCGGTCTCGGAGCAGGACCGGGCGACGACGGACTTCACCGTGCGCTGGAGGTCGTACTTGACCAGGCAGGGGTTGCACGAGTCGAGGTGGGCGCGGACCTCGGAGCAGTCGGCCTCGTCGAGCTCGTTGTCGATGAAGTAGACGATGCGCTCGAGGTAGTCGGCGCACTCCTCGCGCGAGAGCTCGTCGGGGTGCGAGTGCGAGTGCTCGGTCATGACGCGCCTCCAGTGGGGCCGACCCGGAGCAGGTCGTTGGTGCGTACGTAGTCCGAGAGCATGTCGCGCAGCTGGCGGCGGCCGCGGTGGAGCCGCGACATCACGGTGCCGATGGGGGTGTCCATGATCTCGGCGATCTCCTTGTAGGCGAAGCCCTCGACGTCGGCGAGGTAGACCGCCAGGCGGAACTCCTCGGGGAGACGCTGCAGGGCGTCCTTCACCTGCGAGTCGGGCAGGTGCTCCAGGGCCTCCATCTCGGCCGACTTCAGGCCGCTGGAGCTGTGGGACTCCGCGCGCGCGAGCTGCCAGTCCTCGACGTCCTCGGACATCGACTGCTGCGGCTGGCGCTGCTTCTTGCGGTAGGTGTTGATGAAGGTGTTGGTCAGGATCCGGTACAGCCACGCCTTGAGGTTGGTGCCGGGGCGGAACTGGTGGAAGGACGAGTACGCCTTGGCGAAGGTCTCCTGGACCAGGTCCTCGGCGTCGGCGGGATTGCGGGTCATGCGCATCGCCGCGGAGTAGAGCTGGTCGAGGAAGGGCAGCGCGTCGCGCTCGAAGCGCGCGGTGCGGTCGGCGTCGGTCTCGGTGGCGACGTCGATGTCGGCGTCGTCCGGGCTCACGGGGTCGAGGTCGACGTCAGCGTCGGCGGGAGTGTCAGTCATCGCCCCCCAGCCTAGCCGGGGGTCAGGGGTGACCGGTCGGTCGAGTAGCGCCATCACGTGGAGCAGAACGCCTCATCGCCGTGCGTCATTCCCGGCGACCTCCCGCACCACCCACTCCAGGGTCGCCTCGACCACGATCTCCAGCGCCTCGTCCTGGCGGATCGGCCCTCGGGCGGGCACCTTGAGGCCGTGGTCGGCGCCGGGGACCACGCAGAGCTCGGTGGTGGCCGGGAACTCCTCGGGTCGCCCCATCGCGTCGTTCTCGCCCTGGATCACCAACGTCGGCAGCCGTACGGCGGTCAGCTCGTCCAGGCGGGACTTCTCCGGCCGCCCGGGCGGGTGGAGCGGGAAGGACAGCGCGAGGCAGCCGGCCGCCCCCAGCGAGCGGGCCGAGCGGGCGGCGGACCGGGCGCCGGCGGACCTGCCGCCGAGCACGAGCGGGGTGCGCACCCGCATCGCGTCGGCGGCGGCGCGCAGCGCGGCATCCAGCGTCGCCGGCGGGGTCGCGATCTTGCGCCCGGCGCGACGCCACGGCTGCTCGAAGCGGACCACCGTGATGCCGTGGCGCGGCAGGTGCCGGGCGAGCGCCTCCAGGTCGCGCGACTCGATGCCGCCGCCGGCCCCGTGGCCCAGCAGCAGCGTGGCGATCGGCGAGCGCGACCGGTCGGTGACCAGACGCCCCTCGCCGTGGGGGGTGTCGACGAGCCGCTCGGTGCTCACTCGAGCGCCTCGTCCAGCGGCAGCGGGGTGACGAGCTCGGGGCCGTTGTTGCGCACGTTGGACACCAGCGTCGACACCGGGAACGCCTCCAGCCGCCCGGGCGCGGCCGGCACCAGCAGGTCGAGCAGCGAGTCCGAGGGTGCGGTCGGGTCCAGCCAGGACGACCATCGGTCCGGCTCGACCATCATCGGCATCCGGTCGTGGATGTGGCCCAGCGAGTCCTCGGCCTGGGTGGTGATCACGGTGCAGGTCCAGCGGAACCGCTCGGGGTCGTCGTCGTCGCGCGTCGGGTCGCGCCAGATCTCGTAGAGCCCCGCCATCGCGAGGGTCCCGCCGTCCTGCGGGCGGATGAAGAACGGCTGCTTGCGCGGCTTGCCCTTGGCCGTGAGCTGCGAGGTGGGGTACCACTCGAAGTAGCCGTCGGCCGGAAGCAGGCAGCGCCGCTTGGCGAACGCCCGCTTGTAGGCCGGCTTCTCCGCGACGGTCTCCATCCGGGCGTTGATCATCCGGCTGCCGATGGCGGGGTCCTTGGCCCACGACGGGACCAGTCCCCACTTCAGCACCCGCAGCTGGCGCTGGGGCGGCTCGTCGCTCTCCCGCGACGGCGGGCGCTCGACCACCGCGTAGACCTCCTTGGTCGGCGCCACGTTGTAGTCGGGCTCGAGGACCTTGTCGACCCGGCTCTCGACGACCTCGAACTCCTCGATCAGGTCCTCCGGCTTGCGACTGGAGGCATAGCGACCGCACATGGCAGCAATCTAGCCGTCCGGCGCGGGTCGCGAGGCCGGTGCCGCCAGCCCTCCACCGCCCGACAGCGCGGCTCACCCCTTCGAGGTAGGTGTGACCTCCCGGACGTCGGGTAGGAATGGGACATGACCGTCAGCCGACTCATCGCCCGTCCCATGCTCGCCTCCATGTTCGTCGTGGGCAGCGTCAACGCCCTGCGCAACGCCCCCGCCCTCGCGGCCAAGGCCCAGCCGGTCACCGACAAGGTGGTGCCGCAGCTCCGGAAGGCCACGGGGCTGCCCATCCCCGACGACCCGACCACGCTGGTGCGGATCAACGCCGGCGCCCAGCTGGTCGCCGGCGCCGCCCTGGCCACCGGCCGCGCGCCGCGGCTCTCCGCGCTGGTGCTCGCCGCGTCGCTGGTCCCGACCACGGTCGCGGGGCACGCGTTCTGGGAGCACGAGGACCCCACCGAGAAGAAGCAGCACCAGCTCAACTTCTTCAAGAACGTCTCCATGCTCGGCGGCCTGCTGATCGCGGCCGGCGACACCGACGGCAAGCCGGGCGTGGCCTGGCGGGCCCGCCGGGCGGCCGGCGACGCGAAGCGCGAGGCCAAGCACCTGGCGAAGTCCGCCCGCCGCGAGGCCAAGCTGGCGAAGGCCAAGGTCACCTGAGCCCTAGAATCCGCCTGTGACCGTCGTCGACCCGTGGCCTGCTCCGCGCGCCCATGACCCTGTCGACGCGGTGGTGTCGCTGCCCGGCAGCAAGTCGCTGACCAACCGCGCGCTCGTGCTCGCGGCGATCGCCGACGGGCCGTCGGTCGTACGGCGCGCCCTCCGCTCGCGCGACACCACACTGATGGCCGCCGCGCTGAGCGCGCTGGGCGCGCGCGTCGACACCTCCGGTGACGATTGGCTGGTCACGCCCGGTGACCTCACCGGCGACGCGCAGGTCGACTGCGGCCTGGCCGGCACGGTGATGCGCTTCGTGCCGCCCGTGGCGGGGCTCTCGACCGGGGTCATCGCCTTCGACGGCGACCCGCACATGCGCAGGCGGCCGGTCGGGGAGGTGCTGAAGGCCCTCTCGACGCTCGGCATCCACATCGACGACGAGGGCCGCGGGTCGCTGCCGTTCCGGGTGCACGGCACCGGCCACGTGCGCGGCGGCACCGTCGTGCTGGACGCGTCGGGCTCCTCGCAGTTCGTCTCCGCGCTGCTCCTGGCCGGGGCCCGCTACGAGCGCGGGGTCGACGTACGTCACGACGGCAAGCCGGTGCCGTCGCTGCCCCACATCGACATGACCGTCGCGATGCTGCGCGAGCACGGCGTGGTCGTCGACGACAGCGACGCCAACCGCTGGTCGGTCGCGCCCGGCCCGGTCCGGGCGCTCGACCACCTGATCGAGCCCGACCTGTCCAACGCCGCGCCGTTCCTCGGCCTGGCCGCGCTGTCGGGCGGCTCGATGACGGTGCGCGAGTGGCCGCGCCAGACCACGCAGGCGGGCGACGCGCTACGCGAGATCCTGGCCCTGATGGGCTGCGAGGTCGCGTTCACCGACGAGGGCCTGCGGGTCACCGGCCCCGACCGGCTCCAGGGCATCGACTACGACCTGCACGACGTCGGGGAGCTCGCCCCGGCCGTCGCGGCGCTGTGCGCGCTGGCCGACTCGCCCTCCCATCTGCGCGGGATCGCGCACATCCGCGGCCACGAGACCGACCGGCTCGCGGCGCTCGCGACCGAGCTGGGCGGGCTCGGCGCCGACGTCGTCGAGCACCCCGACGGCCTCTCGATCACCCCGGCGCCGTTGCACGGCGGCGTGTTCCACACCTACGCCGACCACCGCATGGCCCACGCCGGGGTGCTGGTCGCCGCCGCGGTCGACGGCGTGCTGGTCGAGGACGTCGCGACGACGGCCAAGACCTTCCCCGACTTCGCCGGACTCTGGGCGTCCCTGCTGTGAGCAACCGGTACGGCGTCGAGGACCAGGAGCACTACGAGCGCCCCCGCCGGCGCACCCGGCCCCGCACCAAGGACCGGCCGACCTACGACGACGCCGTCGAGGGCGTCGTCGTCACCGTCGACCGCGGTCGCTACACGCTGCTGGTCGACGGCCGCAAGGTCATGGCCATGAAGGCGCGGCCGCTGGGCCGCAAGGGCGTCGTGGTCGGCGACCGGGTGCGCGTCGTGGGCGACGTGTCCGGCGACGACGGGGCGCTGTCGCGCATCGTCGAGGTGAACGAGCGCCTGACCACGCTGCGCCGCACCGCCGACGACGACGACCCGGTCGAGCGGATCATCGTCAGCAACGCCGAGCAGCTCGTCATCGTCACCGCGCTCGCCGACCCCGAGCCGCAGCCGCGCCTGATCGACCGCGCCCTCGTGGCGGCGTACGACGCGGGCATGCGGCCGCTGCTGTGCCTCACCAAGGCCGACCTCGCCGACCCCGAGACCCTGCTGGGCACCTACCGCTCGCTCGGCGTGCCGTGGGTGGTGACCAGCCGGGGCGGCGACCTGAGCGCCGTACGCGAGCGGCTGCGGGGCAGGACGAGCGTGCTCGTCGGCTCCAGCGGGGTCGGCAAGTCCACGCTGGTCAACGCGCTGGTGCCCGAGGCGCACCGCGACGTCGGCATGGTCAACGCCGTCACCGGCCGGGGGCGTCACACCTCCACGTCGGCCTACATGCTGCCGCTGCCCGACGGCGAGGGGTGGATCATCGACACCCCGGGCATCCGGTCCTTCGGGCTGGCCCACGTCCGGCCGGAGAACCTGATCGAGGCCTTCCCCGACCTCGACGAGATGACCGAGGACTGCCCGCGCGGCTGCACGCACGGCGGGGACGAGCCCGAGTGCGGCCTCGACGTGGCCGTGGCCCAGGGGCAGGCCGACCCGGAGCGGGTCTCGTCGTTCCGGCGGCTGCTGGTCGCGCGCAGCGTGCCGGAGTACTGATCAGCCCTCGACGCCGTACCACGCGATCTGGGCGCCGGCGTCGCCGGTGAGCACGACGTAGACCAGCGTGACGGCGGCGGAGAGCGCCACCAGGCCGCTCATCACGGCGCGGACCGGGCCGGTGCGGGAGTGCCACCAGGCGGCCACGAACGCGATCAGCGCGAAGGCCGTCATCGAGATGCGCAGGATCCCCGCGCGCTCCTCGTGCGTCTCGACCAGCGCGGCGAGCGGACCGCCGTAGGTGTTGGCCTCCTCCAGCTGCTCGCCGGACAGGAAGGCGACCCAGACCGCGCCGACGGCGACCGCGGCCATGACCACCAGGGGCCACCGCAGGACGTCGCGCCAGCGCGGCACGAAGGCGTAGAGCAGGCCGGCCAGGGCCGACAGCGGCCCCAGCACGACGGCCGCGTGGACGACGAGAGCGTGAAGCGGCAGTCCGTTGAACTCCATAGATGAACGCTAAACCAGTTTGCTGAAAGTAACCTGTGTGCGTGGCGACCGATTTCACCGACGACCTCCGTCTCGCTCACGTGCTCGCCGACGACGCCGACTCGCTCACCACAGCGCGTTTCAAGTCGCTCGACCTGCACGTGATGAGCAAGCCCGACCTGACCCCCGTCACCGACGCGGACCAGGCAGTCGAGGACGGCATCCGGCGCACCCTGTCGCGCGTGCGCTCCCGCGACGCGATCACCGGCGAGGAGACCGGGTCGAGCGGGCACAGCCAGCGCCGCTGGATCGTCGACCCCATCGACGGCACCAAGAACTTCGTCCGCGGGGTCCCGGTGTGGGCGACCCTGATCTCGCTCGTCGTCGACGAGGAGGTCGTCCTCGGGGTGGTCTCGGCGCCGATGCTGCAGCGTCGCTGGTGGGCCTCCGCGGGCAACGGCGCGTGGACCGGGCGCTCCCTGCTCAAGGCGACGCAGTGCCAGGTCTCCGACGTACGCCGCCTGGAGGACGCCTCGATGTCCTACGCCTCCCTCCACGGCTGGGAGGAGCGGGGGCGTCTCGACGACTTCCTCTCGCTGATGCGTCGCTGCTGGCGCACCCGCGCCTACGGCGACTTCTGGTCCTACATGCTCATCGCCGAGGGCGCGATCGACCTCGCCGCCGAGCCCGAGCTCGCGGTCTACGACATGGCGGCGCTCGACATCATCGTGCGCGAGGCCGGCGGCCGGTTCACCTCCCTCGACGGCAACGACGGCCCGTGGGGCGGCAACGCCGTGGCCTCCAACGGCCACCTGCACGACGCGGCGCTGTCCTTCCTGGGATCCCTGCCCGACCACGCCGACGACCCGGAGTGGCGCCGACCCGGCTCGGCCTCGGTCTCCGACATCAGCGCGCGCCGCCGCGCGCCGATCGACGGTCCACCGCTCGACTGAGCCACTGGCCAGCAAGTCGCCACACCAGTAACGTCACCGGTATGCGCATCGGCGATATCCTCCAGGCCAAGTCCTCCACCGAGGTCATCACGATCGGGCCGGACGCCGGCGTCCGCGAGCTGCTGGCGCTGCTCGCCGAGCACAACATCGGCGCGGTGATCGTGAGCGCCGACGGCTCCAGCCTCGACGGCATCGTCAGCGAGCGCGACGTCGTACGCCACCTCCACACCGACGGCACGGTCATCAACAACACCGTCGCCTCGATCATGACGGAGACGGTCGAGACCTGTGCCCCGGAGGACCCGCTCGACGGCGTCATGCAGACGATGACCGAGCGTCGCTTCCGCCACATCCCGGTCTGCTCCGAGGGTGGCGCCCTCGTCGGGATCATCAGCATCGGCGACGTCGTGAAGCACAAGATCGGCCAGCTGACCTTTGAGCGCGACCAGCTCGACAGCTACGTCCACCAGACCTGAGCCCCACCCCCGCCGACACCGCGGACCCGCGGCTAGGGTGGCCTGATGGACAAGCCTGAGATCGACTTCTTCGACCCCGAGCCTCCCAGCGACCTCGTCATCACCGACGTGATCGAGGGCAACGGCGCCGAGGCCACCGCCGGCAGCACCGTCTCGGTGCACTACGTGGGCGTCGCCCACTCCACCGGTGAGGAGTTCGACGCCTCGTACAACCGGGGCGAGCCGCTGCAGTTCCGCCTGGGCGTCGGCCAGGTCATCTCCGGCTGGGACACCGGCGTGCAGGGCATGAAGGTCGGCGGCCGCCGCCAGCTCGTCATCCCGCCCCACCTCGGCTACGGCGACCGCGGCGCCAGCGGCGCCATCAAGCCCGGCGAGACCCTGATCTTCGTCGTGGACCTGATCGCCGTCCGCTGACCCGTCAGAAACTGTGACCACCCGCCGCTGACCCGTCAGAAAGTTTCTGACGGGTCAGCGGTGTTTGGTGACAGTTGGTGACGGGTCGGTGAGGAGGGGGGTCACCAGGGGAGGTTGTCGGTGGCGTCTCCGCGGGACACGCGGGCGCTCTGGCCGGCGAGGGTGACGACGTCGCCCTGGGCCAGCTGGCGGCCACGGCGGGTCTCGACCTCGTCGTTGACGCGCACCATGCCGGAGGCGATGAGGGGCTTCGCCTCGGCGCCGCTCTCGACCAGGTTGGCGAGCTTGAGGAACTGACCGAGCCGGATCGACTCGTCGGTGATCGGGACGTCCAGGGGCTCGCTCATGGTCTCAGTGAACCAGCACCGAGACCGTGTGGATCAGCACCCCGACCAGACCGCCCACGATGGTGCCGTTGATCCGGATGAACTGCAGGTCCCGCCCGACGTGGAGCTCGATGCGGCGAGCGGCCTCCTTGCCGTCCCAGCGCTCGATGGTGTGGGTGATGACCGCGGTGACCTCCTCGCCGTAGCGCGACACGGCGAAGACGGCCACGTCACTGGCGCGGGCGTCGATCCGGGCACGCAGGTCGGCGTCGCCCGAGAGCCGTGCGGCCAGGGCCGAGACCTCCTGCAGCAGCCGGCGGCGTACGGCGCCGTCCGGGTCGTCGAGCGAGCCGGTCAGCGCACGGCGCAGGGCGTCCCAGAGCGAGATGCTGGAGGCCAGCACCGAGGGATGGTCGAGGATCCGCTCCTTGAGCCGCTCCGTGCGCGCCCGGGTGTCGGGGTCCTCGAGCAGGTCGACGGCGAGGCTGCGCAGCATCGAGTCCAGGGCGACCCGCGCCCGGTGGTGGGGGTCGTCGCGGATGTCGCCGACCCACTTCACCATCTCGACGTGGATTCGCTCGCTGACCCGCTCGTTGAGGCGCTCGGGCGCCCACCACGGCGCCCGCTCCAGCAGCACGTCCTGGACCGTGCCCGGGTTGTCCCTGAGCCAGTGGTGCAGCTCCTCGAGCGCGAGGTCGACCAGGCCGTGATGCAGGTCGTCGTTGAGAGCCTCCGTGAGCAGCCCGCCCAGCAGCGGCGAGATCGGCTCCTCCCGGAAGCGTGGCACCAGCGCATCGTGGATGAGCGACTCGATGTGCTCGTCGCGCACCTTGGAGAGCGCGATGCGAGCCAGCTCGGCGACCTCGTCGACCACGCGCTGCGCGTTGGCCGGCACCGAGAGCCAGCCGCCCACCCGCTCGGCGACGCGCGCCGAGGCGATGCGCTCGCGGATGATGTCCTCCTGCAGGAAGTTCTCCCCCACGAACTCCTCCAGGCCGCGGCCGAGATCGTCCTTGCGCTTGGGGATCAGGGCCGTGTGCGGGATCGGCAGCCCCAGCGGGTGCTTGAACAGCGCCGTCACGGCGAACCAGTCGGCGATCGCGCCGACCATCGAGGCCTCGGCGCCCGCGTTGACGAAGCCGAGCACCCCGTCCTCGTCCAGCGTCAGCACGTAGACCGCAGCGGCGAAGAGCAGCAGCGACACGGCCACGGTGCGCATGCGGCGCAGCGCGGCGCGGCGTACGGCGTCGGCGGCGGGGTCGCCGACGGCGAGGGTGGGGGCAGCGGGTGCGGCGGACATCGACACCCATCCTCGCCCACACCCCGCGTCCACGGGGGACCCAGCCCCGCGTGCCACAATCTCGGGCATGTCTTCCCCGGGACCTCGTACGGTCATCACCTTCGGCACGTTCGACGTCTTCCACGTCGGGCACCTCAAGGTGATCGAGCGCGCCGCCGCCCTCGGCGACCGCCTCGTCGTGGGGGTCTCGGCCGACGAGCTGAACATGCGCAAGAAGGGTCGTGAGCCGGTCTTCAGCCAGGGCGAGCGGCTCGCGATCGTGGCCGCCCTGAAGGACGTCGACCAGGTCTTCGTGGAGGAGAGCCTGGAGCTCAAGCGCCACTACATCGAGGAGTACGCCGCCGACGTGCTCGTCATGGGCGACGACTGGGCCGGCAAGTTCGACGACCTCGGTGACATCTGCGAGGTCGTCTACCTCTCCCGCACCCCCGCCATCTCCACGACCGCCCTGATCGAGAAGATCTCCGGCGGGAGCTGATTTGTGACCCCGGACTGCGCCGGGGATGCTTTCGTCTGACCCGTGGCCGCTTCCCCCCGGCCCGGGACGTCTCGAGATCGAAGGAGACCAGATGCGCCGCTCTGTCGCCGCCATCCTGGTGGCCCTGAGCACCACCGTCAGCGTCCTGCCCGCCCTTGCCACGACTCCCGGGGCGAGCGCCTCGGCGAGCGCCCCCGCCGCCATCCCGCGCCACCCCGACGGCGAGGACTCGCCGCAGGAGGTGCTCCAGCGCGCCCAGCGGGCGTTCGCGCCGGTGGGCCGCGACCGCTCCCCCGCCGCCGACCGCCCCGACGCCACCCTCGCCCTGCGCGACCTCTTCGAGGTGCGCGCGCGCCTCACCGGGGAGGAGCGCCGCCGGGCCGACGAGCTGCTGGCGAGGCCCTCCGACGGCGCAGGCGACCCCTACGACGACGGCTACACGGTCCCGTCGAAGCGCAAGTGCTCGAAGAACCTCTGCCTGCACTGGGTCCCGACCACCGCGGACGCCCCGCCGAACCGCAAGTGGGCCCTGCGCACCTTCGACATGATGAACCGGGTCTGGCGCTTCGAGGTGGGCAAGCTCGGCTACCGCCGGCCACTGCCGGACGTGCGGCACTCCAGCAGCCCCAAGTTCGACGTGTACCTCAAGGACCTCGGTAGCAAGTTCATCTACGGCTACTGCGCACCGGAGTACCCCGCGGCCGGCGCCAGGCGCACGGCCTCAGGCTTCTGCGTGCTCGACAACGACTTCGCCCGAAGCCAGTTCGGCGCGCCGCCGCTGACCAGCCTGCGAGTGACCGCCGCGCACGAGTTCTTCCACGCGGTGCAGTTCGCCTATGACTACAAGGACGACCCCTGGTTCATGGAGTCCACGGCGACCTGGATGGAGGAGCGGTTCGCCGACTCGGCCAACGACAACCGCCAGTACCTGCCCGCGGGCCAGGTCCGGCTCCCCCACGTGCCCCTCGACGTCTTCCGCCGCGGCGGCACCGCCCCGTACGCCAACTGGGTCTTCTGGGAGTTCCTCAGCGAGCGCTACGGCAAGGCGATCGTGAAGAGGGTGTGGGAGCAGGCGGGCGCCTTCCCCGGCGCGCCCAACAGGTACTCGACCCAGGCGCTGACCCGCGTCCTCGGGTCGCGCGGCGGCTTCTCCTCGGTCTTCGCCGCCTATGCCTCGGCCAACGCGACCGCCACCCGTAGCTACCCCGAGGGCAAGGCATGGCCGTCGGCCACGATCTCGCGGACCCTCGTGCTCGGCCGGAACGAGCGCACGGACAGCGCCCGTACCCGCATCGACCATATGGCCGCCAAACACGTGCTGTTCCGCCCCGACTCCTCCCTCGAGCGCGGCAAGTGGCGGCTGCGGGTGAAGGTCGACGGGCCGGCACGCGCGTCCGGAGCGCGCGCCCGGCTGGTCGTCAAGACCAAGAAGGGCGCGTGGGTCCGCCGGCCGATCGAGCTCAACGCCCGCGGTGTCGGGTTCGCCTCGTTCGACTTCTCCCCCGCCAAGGTCCGCAGCGCGGTCGTGACCCTGGTCAACAGCAACACCCGCTTCCGCTGCGGCAAGGGCAAGTCCTACTCGTGCTCGGGCCGCCCCCTGGGCGACCAGAAGCGGTTCCTGGTCAAGGCGTGGGTGACCCGGCGCGGCTGAGCTTGCTCAGAGGCGCACCAGCACCTTGAGCGCCTCGCGGTCCGCCATGGCCCGGTAGGCGCCGGGGACGCCGTCGAGATCCACCGCGCGGTCGAAGACCTTGCCCGGCTCGATGGCGCCCTCGAGGATCCGGGGCAGCAGGCGGTCCAGGTAGGCCCGCACCGGGGCCGGGCCGCCGGTCAGGGTGACGTTGCCGCGAAAGAGGCTGCCGAGGCCGACCGGGGCGGCCTCGTACTGCGGCACCCCCACCCGACTGATGACCCCGCCCGGCCGGACGACGCCGAACGCCTGCTCGTACGCCGCCAGGTGACCGACCGCCTCCAGGACGGCGTGCGTGCCCTGCCCGCCGGTGAGGTCGCGGACCCTGGCCACCCCCTCCTCGCCGCGCTCGGCGACGACGTCGGTGGCCCCGAACTCGCGACCGAGGTCGGTGCGGTCGCGGTGGCGGCCCATGAGGATGACCTGCTCGGCGCCGAGCAGCCTCGCGGACAGCACGGCCAGGAGGCCGACGGCCCCGTCGCCGATGACGGTCACGGAGTCGCCCGGCGCGATCCGCGCCTGGGCCGCGGCGTGGTAGCCGGTGCCGAGCACGTCGGCGAGCGTCAGCAGCGACGGCACCAGCGCGTCGTCGGCAGCCACCGGCAGGACCACCAGGGTGCCGTCGGCGAGCGGGATCCGGACCGCCTCGGCCTGGGCGCCGTCGCTTCCGCCCATGCCGAGGAAGCCGCCGGTCGGGCACGAGGTCTGCAGGCCCGCACGGCAGTACTCGCACGTGCCGCACGAGAACGCGAACGGCGAGACGACGACGTCGCCCTTGCGCACGGTCGCGACCTCGGAGCCGACGTCCTCGACCACCCCGATGAGCTCGTGGCCCATCCGCGCCGGTCCTGCTCCCGGCGGCATCGCGCCGTAGGCGTGCAGGTCGCTGCCGCAGACACAGGAGGTCGTGATGCGTACCAACGCGTCCGTTGGCTCCTGGACCACCGGGTCGGGGACGTCCTCGACGCGGACGTCACCGGCACCGTAGATCAATGTTGCTCGCACGTGTGCTCTCCTGGAATCGGTCAAACGAATGCCTGTAGCAATCGTTCCACGGTTGAGAGTCTGTCGGGGGTCAAAGCCGAAACCGGGCGCTCACTGCGCGGAATTGCGGCTGACCGCACCAGACCACGATGCCACGCTCGTAGATCAGGGCCGTAGCCCGCCGCAAACGGTCAGTCGGACTCGATCTCGAAGTCTCACAGAGCGCGAGACACAGTTGCGCTGGTCACGTTCTCGGGGCACCCTCGTCTGGAGCGATCACTCTATGGAATCGCTTCCCGATCCAGGAGAGCAGCAGTGCCACACCCCGACCAGCGCCGGTTCGCGCAGGCCGAGAGCCTCATCGGCGTCGGCCCCTCCCCCAGCGCCCACGAGCGCCGTCTCGCCCTCCGGCGGGCCTTGACCGCGACGACCGCGGGCACCCCGCTCGTCCTGCCCGGGGTCACCGACGCGCTCGGCCTGCGCCTGGTCGAGTCCGCGGGCTTCGCCGCGGCCTACGCGACCGGCGCCGGGCTGGCCAACGCGCAGTACGGCGTCCCGGACGTCGGGCTGATCTCCCTGGCCGAGGTCGTCGACCACGTCGGTCGCCTCACCGAGGCCTCGCCCCTGCCCGTGGTGGTCGACGCCGACACCGGGTACGGCGGTCCGCTCACGGCCATGCGCACGATGCGTCTGCTCGAGCGGGCCGGCGCCGCGGCGATCCAGATCGAGGACCAGGAGATGCCCAAGCGGTGCGGGCACTTCGACGACCACGCGCTGATCCCGAGCGGCCACATGCAGACCAAGATCGCGGCCGTCGCGGAGGCCCGCCAGGACGACGCGACCGTGATCGTCGCGCGCACCGACGCCCGCAGCGTGCACGACATCGACGAGGCGGTCCGCCGCGCGAAGGCCTACGTCGAGGCCGGCGCGGACGTCATCTTCGTCGAGGCCCCCCGCACCGTCGACGAGCTCGCGCTGGTCGGCCGCGAGCTGGCCGGTGTGCCTCTCGTCGTCAACGTGGTGGAAGGCGGCCGCACCCCGCAGCTCGAGCTCGCGGAGTACTCCGAGCTCGGCTTCGGGGTCGTGCTCTACGCCAACTACCTGATGCGCTCGATGATGGCGGCCGGCCGCGAGGCCCTGGCCCACCTCGCCGAGCACGGCGAGACCGCGTCGCGCGCCGACCGCATGAGCACCTGGCAGGAGCGCCAGGACCTGATGAACCTGCCCGCCTTCACCGAGGCGCAGGCCTTCTACGACCGCCCCTGGGAGGAACGATGACCGCCGGACTGCCCCTGGAGCGAGAGCTCCCCGACCGCGTCGGCGTGCTGGTGCTGGGCTCCGGCCTCGCCGGATGCGCCGCCCTGCTGGCCGCCGCCGAGGCCGGTCAGTACGCCGTGATGCTGGAGAAGACCGGCGAGATCGGCGGCAGCACCGTGCGCTCGGCCGGCCTGTCGGCCTTCGCCGGCACCGACGAGCAGGCCGAGCAGGGCATCGCGGACTCCGTGGAGCTGCTGCGCAAGGACCTGCTGGAGACCGGCCGGCACCGCTGCGACGAGGCGCTGGTCGACCTCTACTGCGAGCACCAGCTCGACACCTACCGCTGGCTGACCGGCCACGGCGTGCGCTACGGCGAGGTGCACGCGGCGTCGGGCCAGTCGGTCCCCCGCTCGCACCCCACCGACACCACCGGCATGCTGCACCACCTGCTGAAGGCCGCCGGCCTCCTCGGCGCGCGGCTGCTGCTCGACACCAAGGCCGAGCGGCTGGTGCGCGAGGGCGGCCGGGTCGTCGGCGTCGATGTCGCGGCGCCCGGCGGGGGGCGGCACCGCATCCTCGCCGACGCGGTCGTCGTCGCCACCGGCGGCTTCTCCCAGAACCCCGAGCTGCTGGCGCGCTTCGCGCCCCAGATGGAGCACGCCCTGCGGGCCGGCGGCGAAGGCTGCCAGGGCGACGGGCTGCTCATGGCCTGGCAGCTGGGCGCCGGCGTCATCGACACGCCGTACGTCAAGGGCACCTACGGGATCTACCACGAGCCGCACCCCGACGAGGACGGCACCGGCATCCTCGCGGTCTACAAGGGCGCGATCGCGGTCAACCGCGAGGGCCGCCGCTTCGTCGACGAGTCCCTGCCCTACAAGGAGATCGGCGACGCCGCCCTTGCGCAGCCGGGGGTGACGACCTGGCAGATCCTGGACGCCCAGGTCATGGCGCAGACCAACGACGAGGTCCCGATCTACGAGTTCGCCGGCCGCGAGCGCGCGGGCATGCTGGTCACCGCCGACACGATCGAGGAGCTCGAGGAGCGGCTCGGGATGCCCGAGGGCAGCCTGGTCGCCACCGTCGAGGACTACAACGGCCGCATCGCCGCCGGCGAGGCCGACGCACTGGGCCGCGCCCACCTCTCGGGCGGCGTCGGCGCGCCGTTCGCGCTCGACCGGCCGCCGTTCCACGCGCACCCGTCCGGCACGGTCGTGCTGGCGACGTACTGCGGGCTCACCGTCGACACCGACCTGCGCGTCCTCGACGTCTTCGGGCAGCCCATCGAGCGCCTGTACGCCGCCGGCGAGGTCATCGGCGGCTTCCACGGCGCCGGCTACATGACCGGCACCTCGATCGGCAAGAGCGGCATCTTCGGCCGCCTGGCCGGCACCCACGCCGCGGCCGAGGAGAGTGAGCTGGAGTGGTGAGCCTCTTCGACCTCACCGGCCAGGTCGCGCTCGTCATCGGCGCCGCCCCCGGCGGCCTGGGCGAGCGCGCCTCGATCGCGCTGGCCGACCACGGCGCCACCGTCGAGGTCGCCGACATCGCGGGCGCCGCCCTCCGGGTGGACGTCACCGACGAGGCCTCCGTGGCCGCGCTCTTCGCCGACGTCGTCGCCCGGCACGGCCGGGTCGACATCGTGGTCAACGCCGCCGGCGTGATGCTGCGCAAGCCCTACGACGAGACGACGCTGGAGGAGTTCGAGCACGTCGTGCGGGTCAACCTGACCGGCACCTGGCTGGTCGGCCGCGCCGCCGGCCAGGCGATGACCCCCCAGGGCAGCGGCCGGATCGTCAACCTGACGACCGTCTACGCCGAGCGGGTCGGACCGGTCCCGGAGTCGGCGTACTACGCCTCCAAGGCCGGCGTCGCCAACGTGACCCGCGCCCTCGCCATGGAGCTCGGCCCGCACGCGATCACGGTCAACTGCCTGGCTCCGGGCGTCTTCTACCCGACCCAGATGACCGCCGCGCTCGCCGAGGACCCCGAGCGGCTGGCGTGGTTCTCCGGGCGCACGATGCTCGGCCGCCTCGGCGACCCGGCCACCGACTTCGCCGGTCCCCTCCTCCTGCTGGCCTCGCCGGCCTCGTCGTACATCACCGGCCAGGTGCTGTACGTCGACGGCGGCTGGTCCGCCTGGTGACCCTGCGCCACCACCTGCCCCACCATCCGTTCCGCACCAGATCCGCCCGACCCGAAGGAAACCCCATGTCCGACCGCCGTACCGCCCTCGTCCTCCTCGACTACCAGGTCGCCCTCTGCGAGGACGGCCCGCACATGCGGATGCCTCCCCTGGTGGAGCAGATCAAGGAGCGCGGCGTCATCGCGAACGCCGCGTCGGTGCTCGAGGCGGCCCGCAAGGCCGGCTGGCTGGTCGTGCACGTCCGCCTGGCCTTCGACGACTCCTTCGTGCTGCGCACCAACCGGCACCCGCGCTTCGACGCCTACCCCGACCAGCGCGCGATGATCGCCGGCTCCCCCGAGGCCGAGATCGTCAAGGAGCTCAGCCCGCTGCCGGGCGAGCCGGTCGTCGACAAGGGCTGCGTCGACCCGTTCGTCGGCACCCCGCTGCTCACCGCGCTGGCCGCCGAGGGCGTCGGCCACGTGGTCCTGGGCGGCGTCGCGACCAACCTGGTCGTCGAGTCCGCCGCCCGCCACGCGAGCGACGCGGGCCTGCAGGTCACCGTCGTCGACGACATGTGCGCGTCGTTCCGCACCGACTTCCACGAGTTCTCGATGCAGAACATGATGCCGCTCTTCGGCTCGGTCACCACGGCCGCCGAGCTGGTGGGCTCGCTGGCATGAGCGTCCACGAGTACGACGTCGTCGTGGTCGGCGGCGGGGTCGCCGGCCTCAGCGCCGCCTGCGCCGCGGCCGAGGCGGGCGCCCGGGTGGCCGTCCTCGACCGGGCGCCGGAGGCCGAGACCGGCGGCAACACCCGCTACACCGAGGCGTTCTTGCGGATGGCCTCGATCGAGGCGACCGCCGACGGCCTGGAGGAGTCGCTCGTCGACGACTTCATGGGCCACCCGGACCCGAGCGTCGTGCGCGACGCCGAGCGGTCCCCGGAGCGCCGCACGGCGCTCTACAAGGCGACGCACGTGGTCGACCCCGACTACGTCGAGACCCTCGCCGAGCAGGCCCCGGCCACGCTGGCCTGGATGGGCACGCACGGGATGCGCTTCGAGTTCCTGCCCACGCCATTCCTGACCACCTCGACCACGCGCATGGCGCCGGTCGGCGGCGGTCTGGCGATCGTGGAGACGATGGGCAAGGCCGCGCGCGGCCTGGGCGTCGACTTCCACTTCGAGACCACGGCGCGCTCGCTGATCGCCGGCGACACCGGCGTCGAGGGCGTCGTCGCCCAGACCACGACCGGGCGCGCGGAGTTCCGCGGCCGGGTCGTGCTCGCCAGCGGCGGCTACCAGGGCAACGCCGAGATGATGGCGCGCTACCACGGCGGCCACGCGCTCACGACGCGTCCGGTCGCCCGCGGCGGCAACTACAACAAGGGCGAGGGCATCGAGATGGCCCTCGCGCTCGGCGCGGCCACGGCCGGGTCGTTCAGCCTCTTCCACGCCGAGCCGGTCGACCCGCGCTCCGGCGAGCCCGAGGCGGCGATCTTCTGCTTCCCCTACGGGATCCTGGTCAACCGCGAGGGCAAGCGCTTCGTCGACGAGGCCCGCGGGCCGATCGACGCCTGGTACGAGCGCACCACCCGCGACATCCAGGCGCAGACCGAGGGCGTCGCCTGGGTGATCCTCGACCAGCAGGCGCAGGCCGTGCCGAACATCCGCTCGGGCATCCGCACCGACCAGCCGCCGGTGCGCGGCGCCTCGCTGGAGGAGCTCGCCACGAAGATGGGCGTGCCGGCCGAGGCACTCGCCGACACCGTCTCGACGTACAACGCGGCCTGTGGCGACGGCGACTTCGACCCGCTGGTCCCCGACGGGCTCGCCACCTCCGGCCTGGTGCCGCCCAAGTCCAACTGGGCCCGGCCGGTCGCGGACGGTCCCTACGAGGCCTACCCGGTCATGGCCGCCAACGTCTTCACCTTCGGCGGGCTCAAGACCACCCCGGCCGCCGAGGTCGTCGACCGCGACGGCCGCGCCATCCCCGGGCTGTACGCCGCCGGCGAGATGACCGGCCTGTACTACTCCAACTACACCGGCTCCACCTCGGTGCTGCGCGGCGCGACCTTCGGGCGCATCGCCGGCGCGGGGGCGGCCGCCGCGGGGAGCTGACATGCGGATCTGGCACCAGAGCTTCACCGTCCTCGACGACGTGCCGCACTACCGCGACGCCCTGCAGCGGCACCTGTCCGCTGCCGCGGCGCCGGGCACGACCGTCGAGCTGCACGGGATGAAGGCGGGCACCTACCCCTCGGCGTACCCGGGCACGCACATCGGTTACTCCTACCTCTCCAGCCTGCACCGCGAGCAGTTCGTCGCGGCCGCGCTCCAGGCGCAGGACGAGGGGTACGACGCGTTCCTGATCGCGACCATCCCGGACACCGGCTACGAGGTGGCCCGGTCGCTGGTGGACATCCCGGTGGTGACGTTCGGGCAGACCTCGGTGCTGATGGCCGGGATGCTCGGCGACTGCGTCGGCATCGTGAACTTCATCGCCGCGCTGGAGCCGCAGCTGCGCCGCAACCTGCGCGACTACCGGCTCGACTCGCTGGTCGGCCCGATCACCCAGGTGGACGCCGCGTTCACCGACGTGATGGCGGCCTACGCCGACCCGCAGCCGCTCCTGGACGCGTTCACCACGGCCGCGCGCCGGGTCATCGCCGACGGCGCCAACGTGATCGTGCCCGGCGAGGGCCCGCTCAACGTGTTCCTCGCCGACCAGGGCCTGAGCCGGGTCGACGACGTCCCGGTGCTCGACTCGCTCGGCACCTGTGTCCGGGTCGCCGAGCTGCGGGCGGCGCAGCACCGCTCCTCCGGCCTGGTGCCGTCGCGGGCCGGGTTCCACCACGCCCAGCCTCCGCGCGAGCTGGTGGACGCGGCCCGGGCGTTCTACGGCCTCGGCTGATGGACGAGCTGGAGGTCGACGTCGCCGTCGTGGGCGGCGGCGCGTGCGGTGCGATGGCGGCGCTGCGCGCGTCCGCCGACCCGGCGCTGGTGGTCGGGGTGTTCGAGAAGAGCACTCGTGAGGGCTGCAACGCCGAGATCTCCAGCGGCAGCCTGGCCGCCGGCGGCACCCGCTTCCAGCGGGAGGCCGGGATCGAGGACTCCCCCGAGCTCCACGCGAGGGAGATCCTCGCGGCCAGCGGCGACCTCGCCAACAGCGAGGTCGTGCATGCCCTGTGCGCGGCCGCGCCGGAGTACGTCGAGTGGCTGGCCGACGAGCTCGACTACCCGATGGAGATCGCCGGCGACCTGCCCCGCGCGGGCATGTCGGTCACCCGGCTGCACACTGACACCGGCCGCTCCGGCGGGCGACCGCTGATCCAGCACCTGCGCGCCGCGCTCGAGGAGCGCGACAACGTCGCCTTCGTCGACGAGGCGCCGGCGGTCCGGCTGACCCACACCGGCGGCGTCGTCGACGGCGTCGTCGTCGCGCAGAACGGCGGTGAGCTGCGGGTCCACGCGGAGACGGTCGTACTCGCGCTGGACGGCTTCGCCGGCAACCCAGCCCTGATGAAGGAGCACTGCGCCCACCTGGGTGATCCCTTCTACGGCGGGGTGAGCACGAGCACCGGCGACGCCCTGCCGTGGCTGAGCGAGGTCGGCGCCGAGCTGCGCCACCTGGGCGCCTGCCTGCGCTCGGGCCTCGTGGTCGTCGGCCATGGCACCCGGGTCAGCCCCTCGCTGCCGTTCTTCGGCGCCGTGCTGGTCGATCTCGAGGGACGTCGCTTCGTCGACGAGGAGGCGCAGGGCTACTCCAAGCTGGCCGGCATCCTGCAGCACCTGCCCGGCCAGCGGGCCTCGATGGTCTGGGACGACGAGGCGCACGCCGCCACCAGCGACTCCGAGATGATGCGGGAGACCACCCGCGCCGGCGGCTACCGCACCCACGCCGACGAGCGCTCGCTCGCCGAGGCCCTCGGGCTCCCCGAGGAGACGGTCCGCGCCGCGCTGCAGCCGCACCCCGGACGGCGGCCGCTGCGGGCGCCGTACCACCATGCCTGGGTGACGCACGGCGTCCTCACCACCCAGGGCGGGGCCGTCATCGACACCGTCGGGCGGGTCCTTCGTCCCGACGGCACCCCGGTGCGCGGCCTGCGTGCCGGCGGCGGCACGGCGGTCGGGCTGGCCGGCCCCGAGTCCGACGGCTACGTGTCCGGCAACGGGCTGCTCTCGGCGTTCGGCATGGGCTGGCTGATCGGCAACGACCTCGCGGGTCGCTGACTCACCGGGCTCGGCGCGCGGTCTCCTGGACCTCGGCCAGGTCGCCGCGCCACGGGGCGCCGTGGCCGGGCAGCACCCAGGTCGCGTCGAGCCCGGCCAGCCGTCCGAGCGACTCCAGTGCCTCGTCGGGGTCGTCGGTGAACGGTGCCGGCTGGACGCCCGTACGGCCCGTCAGCACGTGGCGCGTGGTGAGGGCGTCGCCGACGAAGACGGCGTCCACGGCCGGGACGTGGACGGCCACGCTGCCCGGCGAGTGCCCCGGCATCCCGACGATCCGCGGTGAGCCCGGCAGTGGCAGCACGTCGCCGTCGTGCATCTCGACGACCTCGGTGAGGTAGGCCGTGCGCCAGCCGCGCTTGCGCAGCGCGTAGCCGGCGAAGCCGAGCAGCGGTCCGAGGCGCAGGGGGCCCACCGGCGTCTTGGGCTTGTCGCCGCTGCGCGCGCGCTCCGCGTCGTCGGCGTGCACGTAGACGGGGACGCCGTGGTCGCGGCGCAGCCGCTCGGCGAAGCCGATGTGGTCGGAGTCGCCGTGGGTGAGCACCACCCCACGTACGTCCTTGACCGAGCGGCCCATCGCCGCGAGCTCGGCGAGCAGGTCGCGCCAGTGGCCCGGCAGGCCGGCATCGACGACGGTCACGCCGTCGGCGGTGTCGACGAGGTAGGCGGCCACGACGTCGTTGCCGATGCGGTGCAGGTGCGGGGCGAGCTCCATGGGATTCTCCTTCGGGTCAGGTAGGCTACGGTAATTAGCCATCAAGGCTAATGTCAATAGCCAACCTCAGGAGGGCCCGATGCCAGCACCCGAGCGCACGTCGCTGGAGCAGATCGTCACGGCCGGCCGCGAGCTCCTCGAGAGCGAGGGGCCCGCGCGGCTCACCATGCAGGCGGTCGCGGCGCGCGTGGGCGTGCGGGCACCGTCGCTCTACAAGCGGGTCCGCGATCGTGACTCCCTGCTCGCCCTGGTCGCGGGCGCGACCATCGAGGACCTGGTCGGGCGGCTGGACGAGGCGGAGGCCTCGGTCGCGGGGCTCGCACGCACCTTCCGGTCGTTCGCGCACGAGCGGCCCGAGGGGTTCCGGCTGATGATGGCGGCGTCCACGGACGGTGAGGCGCTCGCCCGCGCGAGCGCTCCGGTCCTGCGCATCGCCGAGGAGCTGGTCGGCAGTGACGACGCGCTGGAGGCGGCGCGGCTGGTCACGGCCTGGGCAACCGGGTTCATCACCATGGAGCTAGCCGGGGCGTTCCGCCTGCACGGCGACCTCGAGCGCGCCTTCGAGTTCGGCCTCGAGCGGATCTCGTCCACCCTGTCGCGGCGGCCCTGACCGGCTCCTCCTAGCCGCTCCCGATCGACCGAGCGAGCCGGTCCACGAGCGCCGCCACGGCGTCGCGCAGCTCGGGGCCCTCCTCCACCCGGAAGTCGAACGGCACCCCGGCGAGCCACTCCTGGGCGTACATCGCGGGGTTGCGGGTGCTGCCGAGCAGGACACACCCCTCCCCCAGCGGCTCGAGCCGGCCCATCGGTCCCCGCAGCCACGGCCGGACCTCGTCGGCGGGCGCCTCGAACACCACCCGGGTGGGGTAGCGCCACCCCGCCCCGAGGTGGTGCTCCAGCGCGGCGACCGGGTCCAGGTCGTCGGGCCGGCGGAAGCCGTGGCCGGTCGCCTGCACGCCGGCGATGCGGTCGATCCGGTAGGTGCGCACGGCACCGGCTCGGTGGGAGTGGCACAGCAGGTACCAGCGGCCGAAGCGCACCACCACCGCCCACGGGTCCACCTCGCTCTCCCACTCCGCACTCGCGTCGCCGCGGTAGGTGACGCTCACCCGTCGGCGCTCCGCGACCGCCGTGACGAGGGCGCTGGTGGTGACCGGGTCCGGGCGCGCGGCGTCGCGGCGCGGCGCGGCGGACGCGTGCTCGCGCAGGGCCGCCGCCTCGCGACCGACGAGCTCGGGCAGGGCCCGCACGACCTTGCCCAGGGCGGCCCCGACCAGCCCGTCGGCGTCGGCGGAGGTGGACTGTCCGTCGAGGACCGCCATCACCAGCACCAGGGCCTCCTCCTGGGAGAAGACCACCGGCGGCAGCCGGGTGCCGCGACCCAGGCGGTAGCCGCCGTGGGGACCGCGCTCGGACTGGACCGGGACGCCGGCCTCGCGCAGGATCCCGACGTAGCGCCGGGCGGCGCGCTCGGTGACCCCGAGGCGCTCCGCGAGCTCGCCGGCGGTGGTGACCGGGCGCGAGCCGAGCAGCTCCAGGGCGCGCAGGGCGCGCGCGGTCGGGCTGGTGTCGGGGCGAGCTCGCGCGGCCATCTCGGGAGCCTAGGCCCGGGGTCGGAGAAGCGGAAGCAGATCGTCCGGAACCGCCTCTAGCGTGGCGGCATGGACATCATCCTCATCGGCGGACTCTGGCTCACCGGCGCGGCGTGGGACGACGTCGTCCCGGGCCTGGAGGCCCGCGGCCACCGCGCCGTCCCCCTCACGCTGCTCGGGCAGGGTGACGGAGCCGCCTCGGCCACGCTGCAGAACCAGGCGGACGCGGTGGTCGCCGCGGTGGACGCGGCCGCGGGGCGGCCCCTGGTCGTCGGCCACTCCGCCGCCTGCGCGCTCGCCTGGCTGGCTGCGGACCGCCGCCCCGAGCGGGTCGCGGCGACCGCGCTGATCGGCGGCTTCCCCGCCGCGGACGGTGAGGAGTACTTCTCCTCCCTCCAGCCCGAGGGAGGTGTGCTCGCCTTCCCCGGGTGGGAGCCGTTCGAGGGGCCCGACGTCGCCGACCTCGACGGCGCCGCCCGCGCGCGCATCGCGGCCACCCTCGTGGACGTGCCGGAGGCGGTCGTCAAGGGCACCGTCCGGCTCACCGACGAGCGCCGCTACGACGTCCCGACCTGGCTGGTCTGCCCGGAGTTCACGCCGGCCGAGGCCCGGGAGTGGGTCGCCGGGGGCGAGCTGCCCGAGCTGGCCGGCGCCGCCCGTCTCGAGTACGCCGACCTCGACTCCGGCCACTGGCCGATGTACAGCCGGCCGGCGGACCTCGCCGACCTGCTGGCCACGATCGCCGAGGGGCTCTAGGCCACCGGCACCGCGACGGCGGTGCGCCGGGCGCGGTGGGTGAGGTGGATGCAGGTGAAGGCGGCGCTGCCGCAGACCAGCATCACCACCGCCACCGGCACGGCGGTCTGGTCGCCCCAGAGGCCACCGATCGGCGAGACCAGCCCGCCGAAGAGGAACATCATGGCGCCCATGACGGCGCTGCCGGAACCGGCGTAGTCGCGGCTCTGCTCCATCACCAGCGCACCGGAGTTGCCCATGACGAACCCGACGCTCGAGATGACCACGAACAACGGCACCAGCAGGAGCCAGGCCGGCAGCGGCAGGGCGGCGACCGCCAGGAAGCTCGCGCACCCGACCGTCGCCACCGCCAGGGCGGCGCGCACGGTGTTGGCCGGCGGCACCCGGCGCCCGGCCAGCCGGACCGAGATCAGCGAGCCGGCCATCATGCCGAGGGCGTTGACGGCGAACCCGATGCCGTAGACCAGCTCGCTGGTGCCGATCACCCCCTGGTAGACGAACGAGGAGGTGGAGATGAAGGACATCAGCATCCCGAACGTGAAGGCCGCCGCGGTCGCGTAGCCCAGGTACGCCGGACGCCGCAGCAGCGCGCCGAGGTGGCGGTAGCTCAGACGCGGGCTGCGCCGCTCGACCGGCAGCGACTCCCGCACGGTCGTGAGGACCCCGACGAGCTGGAGCACGGTGAGGGCGAGGACGAGAGCGAGGATGGCGCGCCAGGACAGGTGCCCGGCCAGCGCGCCGCCGAACAGCGGCGCGAGCACCGGCGCGATGCTCGTGAGGCTGGCCAGCAGCGACATGGCCCGAGCGGCCGCGAAGCCGTGGAGCCGGTCGGCGACGATGGCCCGGCAGATCACGACCCCGGCGGCGCCCGCGAGCGCCTGGAAGAACCTGGCGGCGATCAGCACCTCGATCGTGGGGGCGAAGACCGCCGCGGCGGCAGCCACGGTGCTGACGGCGCAGCCCACGAGGAGCGGGCGCAGGCGACCGAAGCGGTCGGCGACCGGGCCCCAGAAGATCTGGCCGATCGCGAGACCGGCGAGGAACGCGGTCAGGGTCAGCTGCACGCTCGAGGCCTCGGTGCGCAGCGAGTCCCGCACCGCCGGGAACGAGGCGAGGTAGAGGTCGATGGAGACCGGGGCCGTCGCGGAGAGCAGCGCCAGCACGATCAGCAGCCGTCTGCCCAGGGATTCCTCGGTCGTCACATGTCTCCTCTGGTGCGGGCGCGGGTGGGCGCCCCGCGAGACTCTCAGCCCGGCGCGTGTGCCCGCGCCCGTGCTCCCAGCCATCGGAAGAGGTACGGCGCGGTGGCGCTGCCGGCGGCCGAGGCGACCTGCTCGGGGGTGCCCGTCGCGACCACCGTACCGCCGGCGTCTCCGCCGCCCGGCCCGAGGTCGATGACCCAGTCCGCACTGCCGATCGCGGCCAGGTCGTGCTCGACCAGGACCACCGTGTTGCCGGCGTCGACGAGGCGGTGCAGCTGGCGCAGCAGCAGGGCGATGTCGGCCGGGTGCAGCCCGGAGGTGGGCTCGTCCAGCAGGTAGAGCGCGTGCCCGCGGTGGGCGCGCTGCAGCTCGGTGGCGAGCTTGATCCGCTGCGCCTCGCCGCCGCTGAGCTCGGTGGCCGGCTGCCCCAGCCGCAGGTAGCCCAGCCCCACGTCGCGCAGCGTCTCCAGGCTGCGCCGCGCGGCCGGGACGTCGGCGAGGAAGACCGCGGCGTCGTCGACCGACATCGCCAGCACGTCGGCGACCGTGCGGTCGCGGTAGGTGATCTCGAGCGTCTCGGCGTTGTAGCGGGCACCGTCGCAGGTGGGGCACGGCGCGTAGGTGCCCGGCAGGAACAGCAGCTCCACCGAGACGAACCCCTCGCCCTGACAGGTCTCGCACCGGCCCTCCACGACGTTGAAGGAGAACCGCCCGGCGGCGTACCCGCGCGCCCGGGCCTCCTCGGTCGCCGCGAAGACCCGGCGCACCGCGTCGAACAGCCCGGTGTACGTCGCCAGGTTGGAGCGCGGGGTGCGCCCGATCGGCCGCTGGTCGACCCGGACCAGCCGGTCGAACGCCTCCAGGCCGGCCGCGTCGTCGACGTCCACCTCGAGCTCGGCCTCGTCCTCGTCGTCGGGCGCCAGCCCGAGGTGACCACGCACGAGCTCGGCCAGGACCTGCGTCACCAGCGTCGACTTGCCGGAGCCGGACACCCCGGTCACGGCGGTGAGCACGCACAGCGGGACGTCGACGGAGACGTCGCGCAGATTGTGACGGGTCACGCCGCGCAGGTGCAGCCACCCGTGGGGGGTGCGCGGGTCGTGCTCGAGGCGCTCGGCACGGCCGAACAGGTAGTCCCCCGTGGCCGACCCGGCGACGCCCTCCAGCCCGGCGACCGGCCCGGAGTACAGGACCCGGCCACCGGCCTCGCCGGCTCCGGGGCCGATGTCGACCACCCAGTCGGCGCGCCGTACGACGTCCAGGTCGTGCTCGACGACGAACAGCGAGTTGCCGGCCGCCTTGAGCCGGTCGAGCACGTCGAGCAGCGGCTCGGCGTCGGCGGGGTGCAGCCCGGCCGACGGCTCGTCGAGGACGTAGACGACGCCGAACAGCCCCGAGCGGAGCTGGGTGGCGATCCGCAGCCGCTGCGCCTCCCCCGGCGAGAGGGTGGTCGACCCGCGGCCGAGGCTGAGGTAGCCGAGCCCGAGGTCGATCAGGACGCCCACTCGGGCGACCAGGTCCGCGGCGATCCGGACGGCGACCTCGGTCGTCTCACCGCTGTCGGCCGACGAGACGGCCGCGCTCGCCTCCGTCAGCTCCGCGGTGGGCCGCAGCAGTGCCACGAGGTCGGCCAGCGACAGGGCGTTGACCTCGGCGATGGAGCGCGCGGCGAAGGTCACCGCGAGTGCCTCGGGGCGCAGGCCGGTGCCGCCGCAGTCGGGGCACGGCGTCGCGCGCATGAAGCGCAGGGCCCGCTCGCGCATGCGCTCGCTCTTGGAGTCCGACAGCACGTGCTGGATGTGCTTGCGCGCGCTCCAGAACTTGCCGTAGTAGCCATGGTCGATGCGGTCGCGCTCGGGCTCGATCAGCACCGAGGGCTGCTCGTCGGTGAAGAGCAGCCAGTCCCGGTCCTTGCGGGCGAGCCGGCGCCACGGGCGGTCCACGTCGATGCCGAGCCCCATGACGATGCTGCGCAGGTTGGCGCCCTGCCAGGCGCCGGGCCAGGCAGCGATCGCGCCCTCGCGGATGCTCAGGTCCGGGTCGGGCACGAGCAGCTCCTCGGCCACGTCGTGCACCACGCCGAGACCGTGGCAGCGCGGGCAGGCCCCGGCCGCGGTGTTGGGCGAGAACGCCTCGGCTCCGAGCCGCTCGGCACCGGCCGGATAGGTGCCGGCCCGCGAGTAGAGCATCCGCAGCAGGTTGGAGAGCGTGGTGATGGTGCCCACGCTGGACCGCGAGGTCGGCGCCCCGCGGCGCTGCTGCAGCGCCACCGCGGGCGGCAGCCCGGTGATCTCCTGCACGTGCGGAGCCCCGACCTGCTGGAGCAGGCGGCGCGCGTAGGGCGCCACGGACTCGAAGTAGCGACGCTGGGCCTCGGCGTAGATCGTCCCGAAGGCCAGCGACGACTTGCCCGAGCCGGACACCCCGGTGAAGGCCACCATCGCGTCGCGAGGCACGTCGACGTCGACGTTCCTCAGGTTGTGCTCGGTCGCGCCGCGCACGTGGACGAAGGGGTCACTCGGATCATGGCTCACCTCGCTCGGTACCCGGCCTCATGCTCCCCGCCGGTCAGCGCATCGTGTGCACCATCTCGCCGAGGCCGTCGGCCCAGGTGCGCAGGACCTCCCCCGACCGCAGGTAGCGCGGCGGCTGCATGCCCATGCCGACTCCCTCGGGGGTGCCGGTGAAGATCACGTCACCTGGCAGCAGGCTCACGACCTCCGACAGGGCGGAGATGATGCGCGGGATGCTGTAGAGCAACTTGCTCGTGCGCCCGTCCTGGACGGTCTCGCCGTCGATGGTGCAGCCCAGGGCGAGGTCGTCGCGGTCGGCCAGCTCGTCAGTGGTCACCAGCCACGGGCCCATCGGGCTGAAGCCCGGGTGGGACTTGGCCAGGCCGAACTGCGGGGCGGGTCCGGACATCTGTCGAGCCCGCTCCGAGAGGTCCTGGCCGAGGGTCAGGCCGGCGACGTGGTCCCAGGCCTCCTCGACGCTGGCCCGGTACGCCGGTCGCCCGATGACCGCCACCACCTCGACCTCCCAGTCGGTGTTGCCGCCCTGCGGCAGGGCGATCTCGCCGCGTGGGCCGGTGATGCTCGTGGGGAACTTCGTGAACACCGGCGGCAGCTCGGTGGGGGGCTCGTAACCGGTCTCGTCGGCGTGGTCGGCGTAGTTGAGGCCGATGGCGAACACCTGGCGCGGCTCGGGCGACGGCGCTCCGAGCAGGTCGACGTCCAGGTCGACGTCCGCCTCGGGCGAGCGGGCGAGCAGCTCCTCGGCCCAGGCCCGGAACTCCTCCCAGCGCGGGTAGATGCCGGCGATGGCCGGCCCGAAGCGGCCGCCGCTGGCGGTGGCCACGTCGATGCCGCGCGGGTGGTCCCCGTGCTCGAGGACGAGCACGGCTCGGTCGTGGTGGTGGGCGAGGCGCATGGGCGGGCTCCTAGGGAAGGACGAAAGGCGAGCAGAAGGGACAGCGAGGTGCGTCAGTCGTCGGTCAGGAACCCCGTGACCAGCGACTCGAACCGGCGAGCCCGCTCGAAGGGGACCCACAGGCCGGTACGGCCGTACAGGTGCACCTCGACGTCGGGGATCCGGTTGAGCATGAAGAGCGCGTTGTCGTAGCCCTGGACGCGGTTGTCGCGCCCCCAGACCACGAGGGTGCGGGCCGAGATCTCGTGCAGGCGCGGCCACAGCTGCTCGGTGGTGGCCGGCGTCCCGCGGCCCTCGGGGGCGCCGGCCATGAAGTCGGGGTCGACGCTGGCGAGGAAGCGCTCCTCGACGAGCTCGTCGGTCACGAGGGATCGGTCGTGCATCATCATCTCCAGGTAGGCGCGCATGCGCTCCCGGGTCGGCGGGCCGTCCTGATAGTAGGAGCGGATCACCTGCTGGCCCTCGCTGGGGCTCGGCGTGAACAGCGGCAGTCCGCCGGCCGAGCTGACCAGCACCAGCCGCTCGACCACCTCGGGGTGGTCCACGGCCATCGCGATGGCCGCCGCACCCCCGGTCGCCATGCCGAGCACGTGCGCGCTCTCGGCGCCCAGCTCCGCGATCAGCGCGGCGAAGACCCGCGCGTAGAACCCGTAGCGCCCGCCCTCGATCGCGGGCTTGTCGGAGCGGCCGTAGCCGGGCAGGTCGACGACCACGGTGCGGAAGTGGGCGGCGAAGGCCTCGACGTTCTGTCCGAAGTTGCCCCAGCCATAGGCGCCAGGGGCGCCGCCGTGCACGCAGAGCAGCAGCGGGGCGTCGGCCGCGCCGGCCTCGTGCAGGTGGATGCGGACGCCGGCCGCCTCCACGTAGCGGGACGTCGACTCGGCGGTCGGGGAGTCGGTCATGTCAGGCCTCCGGCCCGTCGGGGGCTCGACACCGAAGAGTGCGAGCTGGTGGGCCAGGGTCTGGTAGTAGCCGACGAGGGTGCTGACCTCGAAGACACCGGCCGGTCCCAGGGCGTCGCGCAGGACGTCGAGGTCGCCGTCGTCGGTGAGCCGGCCGTCGAGCAGCCGCGCGGCGAGCGCGAGCGCCGGCACGGCGGTGGCGTCCACGTCATCGGCGAAGGTCGCGGGTACGCGCGCGGCGGCCAGGGTCGCCAGAGTCTCCTCGGGCACCCCCAGCCGGCGCGCGATGCGCTCGTGGGCGACGCGCTCGTAGGCGCAGTCGTGATGCCCCGCGACCAGGAGCACGACCATCTCCCGGACCTGGTCGTCCAGGCCGGACTCGTAGCGCAGCGCCGCGCCGAGGCGCTGCAGGGGGCCTCCGACCGCGGGGCTGTGCAGCATGGCGTCGAAGGGGCCCGTCAGCCGCCCGTCGGCGTCGACCGGGCCGCCCGGACGTGCGGGGTCGGCCCGCGGCCCCGAGCGCAGCTCGTCGTACAGCGCGCGCTGCGCGTCGGTCAGGCTCGCGGGGTCATGGGGCTCAGACCTGGGCAACGATCCGGTTCCTGGTCTCGCCGACGCGCTCGACCCGGCTGAGCACGACCTGCCCCGGCCGCAGGAAGATCTTGGGATCGCGCGCGTTGCCGACGCCGTCGGGCGTACCGGTCAGGATCAGGTCCCCGGGCTCGAGGCGGGTGAACACGCTGATGTCGGCGATCGTCGTGGCGACGTCGAAGATCATCTTGTCGGTGGTGGACCTCTGCATGACCACGCCGTCGACCTCGCAGGAGATCTCCAGGCCGGCGGCGCCCGGCGGCAGGTCGTCGGCGGTGACCAGGTACGGGCCGACCGGGGTCAGCCCGTCCCACGCCTTGCCCGCCAGCCACTGCTTGGTGCGGTTCTGCCAGTCGCGGACGCTGAGGTCGTTGCTCACCGAGTAGCCCGCGACGTGGTCCAGCGCGTCCTCGACCGCGATGTCGCGTCCACCGGTGCCGATGACCACGACGAGCTCGACCTCCCAGTCCAGCAGCTCGCTCGCCGAGGGCATCGGCACGTCGTCGTAGGGGCCGGTCAGCGAGGAGCGGAACTTGGCGAACAGCACCGGGTGCGTGGGCAGCTCGTTGCCGGTCTCGGCGACGTGCTCGGCGTAGTTGCGTCCGAGGCAGACCACCTTGTCCGGACGGGGCACGACGGGCAGCAGCCGCACCTGCGCGCCCGCGACGATCTCGCCGTCGCCCGCCGCGAGCTCACGCCAGGCCGGGTCGGCGAGCAGCGCGCCGACGTCGCGGAACGGCAGCAGCACGAGGGTGTCCCCCTCGACCCGGGCGGCGGCCTCGCGGTCGCCGACCCGGACGCTGGCGAGCCGCACTCAGCCCACCGTCCCCGGGCCGGCCTGTGCAGGGCCGCGGATGCCGCCGGCGACGCCGTAGGTCTCGCCGCCCTCGGCGAGCATCCGGTCGGCCTCGGCGAGGACGTCCTCGAGGCTCTGGTCCAGGTTGAGGTCCTTGCGGAAGGGCTGGCGCACGTCCTTCGGGATGCGCACGTAGACCTCGATCCGGTTGCCCTCGGGGTCCCAGAAGTAGATGCCGAACGCGTTGCCGTGGGTGACCTCCTGCTGCACCTCGACGCCCGCGTCCTGGAAGCGCCGGTGGAACTCCAGCAGCGACTCCACGGTGTCGACGCGGAAGGAGATCTGCTGTACCAGCTTGACGTCGCGCGGCGCGGTGCGGCCCCGGGCGATGACGAGCTCGTGGTGCTCCTCCTCGGGGCGGGCGCTCATGAAGACGATGCCCTTCTCGGGGTCCTCGTCGGTGACCGTGAGCCCGAGCATCTCGGTGTAGAAGCCGCGCATGGCGTCCAGGTCCTCGACCCACAGGCCGGCGTGCCCTAGCTCCTGGATGGGCATGGGTTCCTCTCGTGACGATGCGGGTGCGGGTGCGGTGCGAGTGGGGCCGGTGCTCAGAACTTGATGCTCGGCGGGATCGGGTGGCCGAAGAAGTCCAGGCCCCACGCCTGCATGATCGGGTCCTGCACATTCTGGATGTGGTGGATGGCCGACTGGCTGTCGCGCCAGAGCCGCTCCATCGGCAGGTCCTCGCGCAGCGACACTCCCCCGGCGACCCGGAACAGCCGGTCGGCGGCGGCGACCGCCCGGTTGGTCGCGCGGACCTGGTTGCGGCGTACCTCCGCGCGCTGCGAGACCGGCGTCGGCTCGCCGGCGGCGCACAGGTCGTAGGTGCGGTCGACGTCGGTCAGCAGGTGGCGGGCGCTGGCGTCGATGTCGGCGGCGGCGTCGCCGAGAGCGGCGAGCTGGTAGGGATCGAGCGAGGACTTGCCGTAGCGGCCGTCACGGGTGCGGGTGAGCTCGACGAAGGCGTCCAGGACGCCCTTGCAGATGCCGATCGTCGCGGCCGAGACCGCGCCGGCGAACATGACGTTGCGCGGCATCGCGTACAGCGGGTTGTCCCGGCCTCCGACGCGGGCCGCGGCCGTGCCCTCGGTGATCTCCTCGGTGCCGATCACGCGGTACGACGGCACGAAGGCGTCGCGGACGACCAGGTCCTTGCTGCCCGTGCCCTTGAGGCCCACGACCTGCCAAGAGTCGGCGACGATCTCGTAGTCCGAGCGCGGCAGCACGAAGTGACGGGCGCGACGGTCGGTGATCGTCTCGCCGTCGTCCTCGGTGATGAAGCCGCCGATCGTGACCCACTGGCACAGGTCGGTGCCCGAGCTGAACGGCCAGCGGCCGCTGAAGACGTAGCCGCCCTCGACCGGGCGGGCCCGGCCCATCGGCGCGTACGGCGAGGCGATCCAGGTCTCCGGGTCGTCGCCCCAGATCTCCTCCTGCATGCGGCGCTCGCCGAGCGCCACCTCGTGCGGGTGGACGCCCACGACACCGGCGACCCAGCCCGCGGAGGGCGAGTGCGAGGCGATCTCCAGGACCGTCTCCAAGAACTCGGTCGGGTGGTCCTCGGTCCCGCCGAAGTCCTTCGGCTGCAGCATCTTCACGACGCCGGTGCTGCGTACCGCGTCCTCGGTGACCGCGGTCAACTGGCCGGCGCGGTCGCAGTTGGCGGCGTCCTTGCGCAGGATCTCGGCGACCGGGGCGACCCGGTCGGTGGCGCGGCTCATCTCTCGTGGCCCCAGTAGTGGGCGGACTGGTAGCGAGTCGGCGTCCAGGTGGCGTCGTCGATCTCGATGCCCCCGGTGCCGTACTCGATGCCGGTGCCGGACGGCGACTCGACGTAGAAGGAGATCATCTTGTCGTTGGTGTGCTTGCCCAGCGTGGCGGTCATCTTGTCCCCGCCGGCGCTCAGCGCGTCGATGGCCCGGCCGACGCCGTCGATGTCGGTGGACTCCAGCATCAGGTGCCCCACGCCCACCGGGCGGTTGCGGTCGTCGTTGGCGACGGGCACGAACGCGAAGGAGTGGTGCCGCGGGTTGCAGTGGAAGAAGCTCGCGACCGTCGTCTCGTTGACCTCGATGTGGTCGCTGAGGCGGAAGCCGAGCACGCCCTGGTAGAGGAGCTGGAAGGCCTCGGGGTCCTTGACCAGCTGGAAGGCGTGACCGAGGCCGAGGCGTCCGGCGACGAACTCCGTTCCGGTCGGCGACACGAATGGGGTGAGCGCGTTGGTGAGGCCGTAGAACAGCTCGACGCTCACCAGGCCGTCGGGGTCGACGAAGCGGACCAGCTCGGTCACGTTGCGGGCGCGGGCGGCCTCGGGGCCGGGCCGCTCGACGGCGATGCCGAACTCCTCGACCCGGGCGGCCAGCTCGGCCAGGTCCTCCGGGCCGGCGACCTCCCAGCCGAGGACCGTCACCCCGGAGGTGGCGCCCTCCTCGATCTGCAGGCGGTAGAGGTACTCGTCCATCCGCAGCCGCAGCACGCCCTCGGCGTGCTCGACGACCTGCAGGCCCAGCGTGGTGGAGGCGAACCTGCGCCACTCCGCCAGGTCGGGGCATCCGAGCACGGCGTAGCCGAGGCTCCTCACGGTGGCGCTCATGGTGTCTCCCTGGGGGTGTCGGGCATCGGGTGTGCCTCACCCTTCGGCATCGACGACGCCACGGCCAATGGCTCGTGCCACGGAGTGGAAAGGCCGTCGGACTCCTCGTCGCGCAACCCGTCCAGCTCGATCAGTCGGGCGGAGACGACCGCCGCCGCCTGCTTCAGGCACTCCACCCACCGCGCCACCTCACGGCCGCCGATGCCCCGGGGGATGTTGGAGAGCCGCAGCGCGATCTGCACCTGCTGCATCGGCCCCTCGACCGGCACCACGATGGAGTGCAGGTCGTAGCTGCCGCCAGGCTCGATGTCCGGCTCGTAGAGTGCGGCGGTCTCCTGGATGATCGCCTTGAACCGCCGCTCGTGCTCCGGCAGCCGGTCGACCGAGGAGTAGTCGCGGACCGCCTCGAACAGCTCCCGGTCGTCGTGTGTGCCGCGCAGGGACAGCGAGTAGCCCCGCTCGCGCACGCGCTCGAGCTGCCCGACGTACGCCGCCCGGGTCGCCTCGTCGGTCTCCGGCAGCCGGTGCAGCCACTCGTTGACGGCCACCGAGCCGGAGTGCGAGATGTACACGGCCCCCAGGGGCGGCACCAGCGGCACCCGGAAGCCGAGTGAGATCCGGCTCGGCCTGGCCGACCCGCTCGCGAGGGCGACGAAGACGGCGTCCTCCCCCACGCAGGCGGTCACGCTGCAATCGGCCTCGAGGTCCGCGGCCACCGCCTCGAGCTGGTCGCGCGCGACCTCGGCGAGCCGGATGCCCTGGATCAGGTCCGGCTCCACCTGCGCCAGCAGGGACGGCAGGGTGAAGCGGCCGTAGCCGCCCTGGAAGAAGAGCAGCGGCAGGGTCGGCCGGAGGACGTCCATGTCGGTGACGCGGCCGATGACGACGTAGTGGTCCCCTGCCTCGACGACGGACTCATAGCCGCACTCGATCCAGGCGACCGCCCCGTCGAGGATGGGCGCGCCCCCCGGCGCCGGGTGCCACCGAACATCCTCGAACTTGTCGTCGCGGTGCTGCGCGAACCGGCGGCACAGAGCCTCCTGGTCGGCGGCCAGGACGTTGACGCAGAAGGAGCTCGCGTCACGCAACCGCGCGAACGTGCCGGAGTCGCGCTGGGGCAGGAACGCCACGAGCGGGGGGTGCAGCGACACCGACGTGAAGGAGCCGACGACCATGCCGACCGGCTCGCCGGCGGCGCCGATCCCGGTCACGATCACCACCCCGGTCGGGTAGTGGCCGAGCGTCTCGCGGAAGTGGCGGGGCTCCACGCCCCCGGCGGCGGGCTGGTCCTGGGGGGGCTTGGTCATCGTCGTGTCCTCACAGCGGGTCCTCACGTGGTGCGCGACCTCGATTCTGTGCCCCCGGCGGCCGCCATGGGCGAGATCGTGCCGCGCGGCGGAACCAGACGAGGCCGGACCGGGGCACCGCGCCCCGGTCCGGCCTCGTCTGCTCGGGTCAGCTCGGGTCAGCTGGCCCAGATGTAGCGCAGGTCGATGATGTCGACGGTCTGCTCGCCCTTGCTGCCCGGGAAGCCGCCGACCTCGTCGCTGGCGATCCAGCCGCCGATCTGGCCGACGGTCGGGGTCGAGGGCATCCAGCGGGTCATCGCCTCCTGGACCTGGGCGTACAGGTCGCCACGCTCGGCGACCGGCGTCACGAGGAGCTCCTCGATCAGCTTGTCGACCTCGGCGTCACCGCCGCGGGCGATGTTGGCCGGCGACTTGGAGTGGAAGCGGCCCTGCAGGTCCGAGGTGGCCTGCAGCGTGATCCCGATGAACCGCAGCTGCGCGCTGTAGTTGCCCGCGGCGGCCTCGGTGATCATCGTCGGCTGGTCGCTGATCCGGATCTTCATCTCGACGCCGATGTCGGAGAGCATCTGCTGCAGCACGCTCGCCTGTCGCTGGAACTCCGGCGGCGAGGTGCTGGTCATCTCGAACGACGCGTCGCCGCCCTCGGCGACGTACTCCTCGATGAGCTTCTTGGCCTCGTCGGCGTCGAACTCCGGGAAGTCGGTCTCGACGTACTCCGGGTGGTTGCCCGTGAAGTAGCCCTCCATCGCGGGGTGCTTGCCCTCGAAGACCGCGGTGGCGAGGGCTTCGCGGTCGATGCCGAGCAGCAGGGCCTTGCGCACCCGCTCGTCGTCGAACGGCGGCTGGGAGGTGTTGAGGGCCAGGTAGAAGTAGGTGTAGGCGGGCTGCTGCAGGACGGTGAGGTCCGCGGCGCCGGCCTCCTCGAGGTCCGTGACCGACTGGGTCGGTGCCAGGTCGAGGCTGCCGGCCTTGATCGCACTCAGGCGGGCCTCGGTGTCGGTGGCCGTCACCATGACGATCTCGTCCAGGTAGGGCAGCTCGGGGATCCGGTACTCGGGGTTGCGCTCGAGCACCAGGTCTCCGCCCGGCTGGAAGGACTTGACCTTGAAGGCACCGGCACCGACGGGCTTCTGGCCGAAGGAGGCGCCGGACTTCTCCACCGCGGTCGGGGACGGCACCATGCCCGCGCCCGCAGTGAACAGGACCGGGAACTCCACGGAGGGGGCGGCCAGCTTCATCTCGAGGGTGAGCGGGTCCACCACCTTCATGTCCACGATCTGCCGCGCGGCTGCCGCCTGGCGGCCCTGCGACTCGGGGGCGGCGTAGCGGGTGAGGTGAGCGACGACGGCGTCGGCGTCATAGGGGGTGCCGTCGGTGAACATGACGCCCTCGCGGAGCTTGAGCGTCCAGGTGAGCTGGTCCTCGGACTCCAGCGACTCCGCCATTCCGGGGATCGCCTCGCCCTCCGGGCCGATCGCCATCAGGGTCTCGAAGATCGCCGTGGCCGCGTTGATGCCCGGGGTGGACAGGGCCGTGGTCGGGTCGAGGGTGTCGACGGGGGCCATCATGCCGAGCCGGAGCGAGCCGCCCTTCTGGGCATCGCTCCGCTCGAGCTGGGCGCCGCCGTACTCGTTGAGGGAGACGCCCTCACCTTCGGCGACGACCTTGTTGGCGTTAGACGCGTCCGCAGGCGGTTTGGTGTCGCCGCCGCCGCTGCAGGCGGTGAGCAAGAGAGCCGCCAAGGCCCCGGCGAAGAGGCCTTTGGCGTGGTGCGTGGTGTGGATCACGGGTACTCCTTGACCGATGTCGGCAGACCCGGGAGGGCGCCGTGCTCGGTATGATGGGGGTCACATTCCGAGCCGGGGAACAGTGCGGTGCCGACGGATGGAACGCCCGGCGAAACTGCCTGCCGCCGGTGGCGTCATCCCACCGGCTGGGGAGTGCTGACCGGGTGGTGGCAGGCGACCTGATGGCCCGGCTCGAGCTCGACGAGCTCCGGCTCGGTGGTGTGACACAGCTCGGTGGCGGCGGGGCAGCGCGCCGCGAACGGGCAGCCGGCACTCGGCGCCTTGCGGGAGATCTCGTTGCGCGCTCGGCGGGGCTTGCGCTCGGCGCCGGGGTTGGGGATCGAGTCGAGCAGCAGCGTCGTGTAGTGGTGCAGCGGCCGGGCGTAGAGGGCGGTGGCGGGCGCGAGCTCGCAGATCTTGCCGAGGTACATCACCGCCACCCGGTCGCTGATGTTCTTCACGACCGCGAGGTCGTGGGAGATGAAGATCATCGACAGGTGGTGCTCGGCCTTCATCTTCTCCAGCAGGTTGAGCACCGCCGCCTGCACCGAGACGTCCAGTGCGGAGACCGGCTCGTCGCAGATCAGCACCTCAGGGTTCTGCACGACCGCGCGCGCGATCGAGATCCGCTGGCACTGCCCGCCGGAGAGCTCGTGCGGACGGCGGTCGGCCATCCGCTCGTCGACGCCGACGTCCTCGAGCGCCGCCAGGGCGGTCTTGCGCACCTCGGGGTGCCCGACCAGGCGCAGCGGGTCGGCCACGATCTCCAGCGCCGTGCGGCGCGGGTTGAGCGAGGAGATCGGGTCCTGGAAGACCAGCTGGATCCGGCGCCGCAGCGGGCGCAGGCGCCGTTGGCTGAGCCCGGTCAGCGGCTGGCCCGCGAGCATCACCTCGCCGGAGGTGGGGGGCGGCAGCTGCACCAGGGACTTGCCCAGCGAGGACTTGCCGCAGCCGGACTCCCCCACCACGCCGAGGGTCTCGCCCTGGAGCAGGTCGAGGTCGACGCCGCGTACGGCGCGCACGGGGGCACCCTTGGCGGAGCGGTACTCCACGACGATGTCGCGGGCGGAGAGGACCACCTGCCGCTCAACGGGCTCGGTCTGGGGCGCGGAGGTCTGGGCGATGCTCATCGGGGGCTCACCTCGAAGGTCGGTTCCGGGCGCTCGGTCGACGGGTCGGGCAGATCGACCGACGTGGGGTTGTGGCAGGCGGCCGCGGAGAGCGTGCCCTCGTCGGCGGTGAGAGGCGGCCGGACGTGGGCGCAGACGTCGAGCGCCTGCGGGCAGCGGGCGCGGAACGGGCAGCCCACCGGCCGGTCGACCAGGTTCGGCGCTCGCCCGCTGATCGTGTTGAGCACCGTGTGCGGGGGGTCCTCGAGGCGCGGGCGCGCCCCCTCCAGCAGCCGGGTGTAGGGGTGCCGGCCGTGCTCGAAGACGTCCCGGGCGCCGCCGCGCTCGACCACCTCGCCGGCGTACATCACCGACACCTGGTCGCAGCGTTCGGCGATCAGCCCCAGGTCGTGGGAGACCAGCAGGATCGCCAGGCCGCGCTCCTCGCGCAGCTCGTCGAACAGGTCCAGGATCTGCGCCTGGACGGTGACGTCCAGCGCCGTGGTCGGCTCGTCGGCGATGAGCAGCTGCGGGTCGCAGGCCAGCGCGATCGCGATCATCACCCGCTGGCGCTGACCGCCGGACAGCTCATGGGGGAAGGAGCGCAGCCGTCCCTCCGGGTCGGGCAGGTCCACCTGGTGGAGCAGCTCGACGGCGCGCGCGAGCGCCTCGCGCTTGGAGACGCCCCGGTGGCGTCGGATGGGCATGGCCAGCTGCTGGCCGATGCGCATCACCGGGTTGAGCGCGGTCATCGGGTCCTGGAAGACCATGGCGATCTGCTGCCCGCGGATCTCCTGGCGCATCTCTTTCTCGGAGAGCGCCGCCAGGTCGCGACCGCGGTAGCCGATCCGGCCGGCGCGGTGGGCGATGCTGCGTTGCGGGAGGATGCCGAGGATCGAGCGGGCCGTGACGGACTTGCCGGAGCCGCTCTCGCCGACGAGGCCGTGCACCTCGCCCTCCCCGATGCGCAGGTCGACGCCGTTGATCACCTGGGCGACTCCGCGGGCCGTGCTGAAGTGCATCTCGAGGCCCTCGACCTCGAGCAGGGGGGCGCTCACAGGGCTGCCTCCTTGATGTCGAACTTCCGGTTGAGCTCCTCGGCCAGGAAGTACAGGGCCAGGAGCGTCACGAACATGGCGCCGGCGGGCAGCAGTGCGATGTGCGGGGCGGAGTCGAAGTCCGAGCGGCCGTCGCCCATCATCGTGCCCCAGCTCGAGGTGGGCGGCGGCACGCCGAGGCCCAGGAAGCTGAGCGAGCCCTCGGCCACGATCGCCACCGCGACGAGCACGGTCGCGAACGCGATCACCGGCCCCACGACGTTCGGCACGATCTCGCGGCGCAGGATCCGCCAGCTGCCCGACCCCATCCCGCGCGAGGCGATGACGAACTCGCGCTCCGCGAAGCCGAGGGTGGCCGCGCGGGTCACGCGCGCCACCTGCGGCGCGGCGATGAACCCGATGCCGATGATGATCGTCTTGAGCCCGGGGCCCATGAAGACGCTCAGCGCGATCAGCGCCACCAGGGAGGGGAAGGCGAGCAGGATGTCCATGACGCCGTTGATGATCCGCGAGAGCCAGCCGCCGAAGTAGCCGGAAATCAGCCCGAGCACCGCGCCGACCAGGACCGCGAGGGCGATGCCGCCGATGCCGACGGTGAGGCTCACCCGCCCGCCGATCAGCAGCCGGCTCAGCATGTCGCGACCGATCGTGTCGGTGCCGAGCCAGTGGTCGACGTGACCGGGGGGCACCGCGATGGCGGCGTAGTCGCTGCGGTCGGGGTCGGGTAGGGGAAGCAACGGGAAGAGGACCGCGCCGAGGACCAGCAGCGCGATCCAGGCGGCGGACAGCATGGTCACCCAGCGGACCTTGCGACGAGCACGGGGCTCGGCCGGCGGGGCCACCCCGGCCCCGGCCGCGGTGAGGTCGGTCCGATCGCCGGCGGTCGGGGTCATGGTCATGCGCGCACCCTTGGGTCGAGGACGGTGTAGAAGATGTCGACGAGGAAGTTGGCGACGACGTACGTCGCGGCGATCAGCAGGATCAGCCCCTGGACCATCACGTAGTCGCGGCCGTTGATGCTGCTGAACAGCAGGGTCCCGACGCCGGGCAGGCCGCAGATCAGCTCGATGACGATGGTGCCGCCCACCAGGTGCCCGATGTTGACGCCGACCACGGTGATCAGCGTCGGCAGGGAGGGCTTGAGCGCGTAGCGGGTGAGGATCGTCGAGGGCTTGAGCCCGACCGAGCGGGCCAGCAGGATGTAGTCCTCCTGCAGGGTGCGGATCATCTCGGTGCGCAGGATCCTCAGATACACCGGGATCAGCCCCGCCGAGAGCGCGATCGTCGGTATCAGCAGGGACTTGATGCTCTCGCCGACGTCCTCGGACAGCGGCACGAAGCCCAGCGCCGGCAGGACCTGCAGCTTCACCGCCAGCAGGAACACCAGCAGCACGGCGACCATGAAGTGCGGCAGCGCCTGGAAGCCGAACGTGATGACGGCGACCACGCGGTCGATCCAGGAGTCGCGGCGGTTGGCCGCGATGGTGGCGAGCGGGATCGCGATCGCGAGCGAGACGATCTCGGCCATCACCAGCAGCTGCAGGGTGACCGGCAGCCGGTCGGCCACGGCGGCGAGCACCGTCTCCCCCGTGCGGTAGGACTGCCCCAGGTCGCCCTGCAGCAGGCCGCCCAGCCAGGAGAAGTAGCGCTCCATGAGCGGCTGGTCGAGGCCCAGGCTCTTCCGCACGGCCTCGACCGCCTCCGCCGAAGGGGCGTCGCTAGAGGCGACGATCACCTCGGCGGTGTCGCCGGGGAGCAGGTCCAGGAGGACGTAGACCAGGAACGTCACGCCCAGCAGCACCCCCACCAGGTGTGCCACCCGGATAGCCGCGATCCGCATCGTGTCCTCCTGCTCGGGTCGACGACGCCTCGGTGTGACGCGCGTCATGCGGCAGCGTATGGCCGCTCCCGAGGGGCAACTACCGGCCCGTGCCGCCGGCTGGCACGACGCCGGACGGCGCCTGAGCGAGGGTCGCGACAGCGTGTTCGGCGACCGCGACGTCGACCTCGGGGGCGGCGCCGCTCACGCCGATGGCACCCACGACGGCACCCTCCTCGCGGATCAGGATCCCGCCGGGCAGGGTCGTGGCCGCGAACGGGAGCTGGTCGTCGGCGAGACGCCAGACGTCGGGGTGGGCGTCGCGCATCGCCGCCAGCTCCGCGGACGGCCGTCCGAAGGCGACCGCCGTGCGCGCCTTGCTGCGGGCGATGCCCAGGGTGAACCAGCCGGCCTCGTCCATGCGGGCGGAGGCGACCTCGATCCCGCCGGCGTCGACCACCACCATGCTCAGGCGCAGGGACGAGGCGGCCGCGGCCTCCTGCACCTGCGTCAGCAGCCGCTGCGCGGTCTCGAGCCTCATCCTCAGTACCTCACACCGGCCGGGACGGGCTGGCCGAACAGCTGGAGGCCGTAGCCCTCGTAGGTCAGCTCGGCGGCGTTGTTGATGTGGTTCATGGCGGCGTGCAGGTCGCGCCAGAACCGCTGGAAGGGCAGGTCGCGGCGCAGCGCTCCGCCACCGGCGTGCATGAAGAGCTCGTCGACGGCGTCCACCGCGCGGCGTACCGAGCGCACCTGGTTGCGCCGCACCTCCAGGCGGAGTGCGGGCGTGAGCGCGTCCTTGGCGCCCGCCTCGTAGACGCGGTTGATGTCGTTGAGGAACTGCAGCCGGCTGGCCGCGATGTCGGAGGAGGCGGCGCCCAGGACGGCGAGCTGGTGCGGGCTGCCGGCGACGGCGGCACCGCGGGCGTCGACGCGCTCGCGGGTGTGCTCGACGAACGCATGGAGCGCGCCCTCGGCGATCGCGAGGGTGCCGGCGGTGATCGCGCCGGAGAACATGGTCGGGAACGGCATCCGGTAGAGCGGGTTGGTGCGGCGCAGCTCGGCGCTCGGAAGCGCCTGCGGGTCCACGAGCCGGTCCGGGCTGATGTAGGCGTCCTTGATGACGATGTCCTTGCTGCCCGTGCCCTCGAGGCCGATGACGTCCCAGGAGTCGGCGACGATCTCGTAGTCCGAGCGCGGCAGGATGAAGTGGCGCACCGCGCGAGCCGGGTCGGCGACGACCCCGTCGGCATCGGTGAGCATGCCGCCCAGGAAGATCCACTGGCAGTGGTCGGTGCCGGACGAGAACGACCAGCGGCCGCTGAGCAGCCAGCCCTCGCCCTCCGGCTTGGCCCGGCCCATCGGGGCGTACGGCGAGGCGATCCAGGTGTCCGGGTCCTCGCCCCAGACCGCCTGCTGGAGGTCGTGGTCGCACATGGCCATCTCCCACGGGTGCACGCCGACGACGCTGGAGACCCAGCCCGCTGCCCCCGACCTGGCGCCGACGGCGAGCACGGCCTCGAAGAACTCCACCGGGTGCACCTCGTCGCCGCCGAACTCGGCCGGTTGGAGGAGACGCGTGACGCCGGTCCAGCGGATGCGGTCGGCCACCTCGTCGGTGAGCCGGCCGAGCCGCTCACACTCCGGGCCGCTCTCGGCGAGGAAGTCGCCCTGCTTCTCGATCCGCTCGAGCACCTCGGTCATGCGCTGCTCCCTCACTTGCTGGTCACCGGAGCCCTCTCCGGGCCGGCGACCCGATGATCGACCCCGCGCCGGCCCGGACGAAGTGATCCGTGCCACGGTCCGGAACCCCGGGGTCAGCCGGCCGTGGCCTCCAGGCCCTGGTCCACCAGGCGGCGGGCGTACAGCGCCGAGATCTCCCGCGCCGCCGACTGCACCTGCTTGGCCAGCGCCACGGGGTCGAAGCGTCCGGTGGGCCCGGAGACGGACACCGCCGCCACCGCCACGCCTTGGCTGATGATCGGCGCGGCGACGCAGGTCAGGCCGAGCGCCGCCTCCTCCCGGTCGAAGGCGACCCCATGCTTGCGCACCTGGTTGAGCTCGGAGACGAAGAGTCCCGGGGCCGCGATCGAGTGCGGCGTACGACGAGCCAGGCCCTCCTGCAGGATCTGCTCGACCGCCTCTCGGTGACCGAACGGCAGCATGGCCTTCCCCAGCGCCGAGCACGAGGCCCGCATCCGGCCGCCGACCTTGGTCGGCACCCTGACGTTCCCGTGACCATGGATCTTGTCGAGGTAGACCACGTCCACTCCGTCCAGCACCGCGAGGTGGACGACGTAGCGGCTGCGCAGGAAGAGGTCGCTGAGGAACGGGCCCGCGATGCTGCGCAGATCGCCGTGGCTGCACATGGGGACGCAGTTGCCCAGCTCGAAGAGCATCCGGTCGAGCCGGTAGTCGGTGCCGGAGCGCTCCAGGTAGCCGCTCGCCTCGAGCTGGGCCAGCAGCCGGAACGCGGTGGACTTGGGCAGCCCGGTCAGCCGCGCCAGCTCACTTACCCCCGCGACCGGTCCCACCCCGCGGAACGACGCGAGCAGGCGCAGAGCCTTGCTCACCGAGGTCACCGCGGGGCCGTCGTCGTCCGCCGGGGACTCCGGCAATGCCTGAACCGAAGAGATTCCCCCCACGGGCATGGGCTGCACCGACATCGCATCCTCCCTCGAGCCGCCGACCACGTCGTCGACGGTGACCAGCGTCACGCCTCGGAGCCCGGAGCGCAAGCCCGGAGCGTTCCATCTTTCGGAACACCGCCTGGAGCGCCCGGACCGCTCCGGTCCCGGGGGTCGTCGAGCCGGCGCAGAACCGCCCCGCCGCGCCAGCCTCCGAAGGCGAGGGCGAGCAGCCCGAGAGCGACCGCTCCGCCCGCCACCGTGACCTGGGGGCCGACGCGATCCGAGAGCCACCCCTGCCCCAGCGCCCCCAGAGGGAAGCTGCCCGTGAAGATCATGATCCGCACCGCGAGCACCCGCCCCCGCACGTGGTCGGCCACGATCAGCTGGATCGCGGTGTTGGCGGACGAGACCACCGCCAGGAACGAGGCGCCGACCAGCATGAGCGAGAGCGCCGCCAGCGGCAGGTTGGGAGCGGCGGCGAAGCCGAGCATGCCCAGGGCGCACAGCGGCAGCGCCCAGCGCACCATCCGCGACAGCGTCAGGCGCAGGAAGCCACCGGACACCAGGGGCGCCGCGAGCAGCGAGCCGATGCCGAGGGCGGCGTTCAACAGGCCGAGGCCCACCGCGCCGACGGTGAAGATCTCGTCGGCGAACACCACGGTGAACCCGAAGATCGGGTTGGCGAAGAAGCCGATCAGCACCGAGACGATGATCGCCACCTGGATGCCGCGCTGGCCCCGGACGTAGCGCAGCGCCTCGGCGAAGCCGCTGAAGGTGCCTGCGGTGCCGGGTACGGCACCGGGTCGCGGGCGCGCGCGGACGGTGAACAGCGCCCAGATCACGAAGCCGAACGACAGCGCGTTGAGCAGGAACGCCCAGCCGGGGCCCAGGGTGGCCAGCAGCAGCCCGGCGATGGCCGGCCCGATCGAGCGGGCGGCGTTGAACTGCAGCGAGTTGAGCGCGATCGCCGACGTGAGGTCGGCACGCGGCACCAGGTCGTTCACGAAGGACTGCCAGCTGGGCAGGTTGATCCCGTGGAACACACCGCTCACCGCCATCACGGCCATGATCGCCACAGGCTCGTGTCTGCCGACGAACCACAGCACGCACAGCCCGGCCGCCGCGAGCGCGCCGCCGGCCTGGGTGGCGAGCAGCAGGCGGCGGCGGTCGAAGCGGTCGGCGAGGCTGCCCCCGAGTGGTGCGCACAGGACCCCGGGCAGGAACTGCGCGAGCGCAGCCAGTCCCACCCAGAACGCGCTCTGGGTGAGCTCGTAGAGGACGTACGGGACCGCCAGGTTGGTGAGCCAGGTGCCGACGTTGGAGGCCAGTGCGCCGCACCAGAAGATCAGGTAGTCGCGGTGCCGGAACGCACGCACGGAGTAGGCGAGCCCGCGGGCGTCGGCGAGGTCACCCATCCGCGTCGGCCGGGGCGGCACGGTAGGCGGCCGTCACCCGCTCGGCGGCGGACGTGAGCGCCCGGGTCCACTCCTCCACCCGGGCGCCGTCGACGTCGCACGGCAGCCGGCTCAGCCGCAGCACCTGGGCCACCTCGCCGTCGACCCCGAAGATGGGCGCGACGATGGACTGCACGTCGTAGCGGCGCCCGGCCACCACCTCGACGGGCTCGTAGGCCGCGGAGAGCCGCTCGATCTCCCGCTCGATCTCCCGGTGCCGCGACGGCGTCAGCCGGCCCGAGGAGTTCTCCCGGAGGAGGTCGTGCAGCCGGGTGTCCGCATCCTCGCCGACCATTGCCATCGACCACCCTCGCTCCCGGGCGGTGGCCAGGCGCTGGCGGTACGCCTCGCGCCGGTCCCTGCCCGCGGCGGAGAGCCAGGCGTCGACCTCGTCCGGGCCCCGCCAGGCGACGTACAGGTCACCCAGCGGCGGGCGCAGCGGCACCCGGTTGCCCGGCGCGGCGCGGGTGGACGTGCCCGGCGCGGTGCTCACCGCCACGATCACGAGGTCGCCGCCGCCGCGCGACAGGAGCGAGCACTCGACCTCCAGGCCGCGAGCCAGCCGGTCCATCTCGGGGCGCGCCAGCTCCGCGAGCCGCACCCCCTTGATCAGGTCCGCCTCGGGCAGCGCCATCATCGAGCTCGGCACGAAGCGTCCGTAGCCGCCCTGGAAGAACAGCAGCGGCTGGACGGCCCGGGTGACCCGCAGGCGCTCGACCCGGCCGAGGACGAGGACATGGTCGCCGGCCGGGGTCACGTCGTGGTAGCCGCACTCGATCCACGCCACCACGTCGTCGAGGATCGGGGCGCCCCCGGGGGCGGGCGTCCAGCCGAGGTCGTCGAACGGCCTGGCGCCGGGCGTCGCGAAGCTGCGGCACACCGACTCCTGGTCGGCGGCGAGCACGTTGACGCAGATGGACGACGCCGTGCGCAGTCGCGCGAAGGTCCGCGAGGTGCGCGTCGGCAGGAAGGCGATCAGCGGGGGGTCGAGCGAGACCGAGGTGAAGGAGCCGATGGTCATGCCGACCGGCTGCCCCGTGGCGTCGATACCGGACACGACGACCACGCCGGTGGGGTAGTGCCCGAGAACCTCGCGGTACTTCAGGTCCTCGAAGCCGCGCGTGGCCGGAGGGCGACCGGACGCGTCGCGCCCGGTCGCCTTCGCCGCGAGCGCCGTCGAGGCCGTCGCCATGGTGCTGCTCCTCTCCCCCGCCCCCCCGAGGGGCGGAAGGGAATGTCAGTTGTTCTCGATGAAGTCCGCGACGACGCGGTTGAACTCCTCCGCGTGCTCCACCTGGGCCCAGTGACCGCAGCGGTTGAGCAGCAGCAGCCGGGAGTCGGGGATGAGGGCGACTAGGCGCAGGGAGTTCTCGTAGTGCACGACGCGGTCGTCGCGGCCGTGGATCAGCAGGGCCGGGACGCGGATCCCCGCGACCTGCTCCTCGGCCGGGAAGTCGCGCTTGTTGCGGACGCCGGCCAGGAAGTTGGCGACGTGGTCGGGGTGCTTGAGCAGGCTGTCCAGGCGGACCCGGGCCCGCTCCTCGCGCTGGTCTCCGGAGTCGTAGCTCATCACGTCGACGAGCTCGAGCATCGTCTCCATCGACGGCTGGCGGTAGCCCTTCTGCAGGATCTTGAGTCCCTCGGAGGGACCGTCTCCGGCACCGAAGATCTTCACCCCGGCGGCTCCGGCGCCCATGGTGATGAGGTGCGACTGGCGCTCGGGGTGCTCGACGGCGAAGCGGATCGTGGTGGCGCCGCCCATCGAGTTGCCGATGAAGGCCGCCTTGTCGATGCCCAGCTCATCCAGGAACTCCAGGGCGGTCTGCACATGGTTGCGCTGGTCGGGGGCGACGGTGTCCGACTCGCCCCAGCCCGGCATGTCCACGGCGTAGCAGGTGAACCTCTCGGCGAGCTCGACGATGTTCGGCCCGAAGTTGCTCCAGCCGGTGGCGCCAGGGCCGCTGCCGTGCAGGAGGAGGACCGGGGGGCCTTCACCGGCCTGGTTGTAGTGCACCTTGCCGGAGGGCAGGGAGACGTAGCGGCTGGTCGAATCGAACGTGAGGTCGAGGGTCATGGAGGGGTCCTCTCTGGACGGGGTCCGGCCAGGCGGGCGGCGCCTTCTGGCGCCGGCTGTCAGGTGCCTGGCTCGGGAGGGTCGGTGTGGTCAGCGTGCCGTGATGCGACGCCGATCACGAGACATCGGTGCCGTGGGCCGGAACGCCGGTCAGTGTCCGCGGAGGACCCGCTCGACCGCGATGATCTCGGCCCCCATGTCGCCGAGGGTCATCGCGGCGTACGGCGCCGAGCGGGCCTCAGCGGCCCTGCCACTGGGGCTCCCGGCGCTCGAGGAACGCCCGGGCCCCTTCCTTCTGGTCCTCGGACATGTAGACGTCCGGCCCCGCGTCCATCCGGATCGCGCTGTGCGGGGGCAGCCCCGCGGTCTTGCGGTAGGTGAGCTTGAGCCGCTGCAGCGACAGCGGGGCCGACGAGATCACGTCACCGAGCCAGTCGAGCCCCTCCTGGAGGACGTCCTCGCCGGGGAGCACCTTGTTGACCAGGCCCCAGCGCTCGGCCTCCTCCAGCGGGATGCGCCGGCCGGTGTAGAGCCACTCCATCGCGATGCCCGGGGGCACGGTCACCGGCAGCATGACCGAGGCGAAGTGGGCGCCGCGGGCCCGCTTGGACTCCGGGACCCCGAAGAACGCGGTCGGCGCGGCGACCCGCATGTCGCACGACAGGGCCAGCTCGAAGCCGCCCGCCATCGCCGGACCGTTGATGATCCCGACCGTCGGCTTGCGGGTGTCGATCATGACCTCCATCAGGCTGCGCCGGTTGTTGTGCAGCGGCCCGTAGAACGGCTTGCCCTGGTCGGCCATGTCGCGAGCGCCCTTGAGGTCGGCGCCCGAGCAGAAGCTCGTGCCGGTTCCGGTGATCGCGATGACGTAGACGTCCGGGTCGTGGTCGGCCTCGATCAGCGCCTGGACCAGCGCGTCGTTGAGGTCCATGTTGAGGGCGTTGCGGACCTCGGGACGGTTGAGGGTCAGCAGGCGCACCTTGCCGTGGTCCTCGATCTTCAGCACGGGCTCGGTCATGGCATCTCCTGGGGTCGAAGGGGTGAGGGTCAGGCGGGAGGCTCGGCGCGCACCGTCACCCACTGGGTGTCGGTGAACGCCTCGAGGTTGGCGCGCTGGCCGCCGTGGCGGGCGCCGTTGCCGGACAGGCCGACGCCGCCGAACGGCACCACGGCCTCGTCGTTGATCGTCTGGTCGTTGATGTGCACCAGGCCCGTGGGGACCAGGTCGGCGAGCGCGAGGCCCTTCATGACGTCGCGGGTGATGATGCCCAGCGACAGCCCGTAGTCGGAGTCGCGCGCCAGTGCGGCGGCCTCCTCCAGCGAGCCGAACGTCATGACCGGCGCCACGGGCCCGAAGACCTCCTGCGCGTACGCCGGCGTGCTGGTCGTGACGCCGGTGAGCACCGTGGGAGCGTAGAAGAGCCCGTCGTAGGTGCCGCCGGCCTCCACGGTGGCGCCGCCGTTGACGCTGTCGGTGACGATCTGGTGCACGCGGTCGCGCTGCGAGGCGTCGATCAGCGGGCCGATCGCGATCCCGGCCTGGGTCGGGTCGCCGACGGGCATGGCCCGGGCGACCTCGGCCAGCCCGGCGACGTACTCACGGGCGATGCTCTCGTGCACGAGGTGCCGGCCGGTGGCCATGCAGATCTGGCCCTGGTGGATGAACGAGCCCCGCGCGCCGGCGCCGACCGCACGCTCGAGGTCGGCGTCGTCGAGGACCACCATGGCGGAGTTGCCGCCGAGCTCGAGGTGCAGCCGCTTGAGGTACGGCGCCGCGGCCGCGGCGATCGCCTGACCGCCGCGAGTGGAGCCGGTGAACGCCAGCACGGGCACGTCGGGGTGCCGCACGAGCGCCTCGCCGACATCGGCCCCGCCGGGGAGCACGTGCAGGAGGCCCGGGGGCAGCCCGGCCTCCTCGAAGATCCGGGCGAAGACCACGCCGCCCACGACGGGGGTCCGCGGGTCGGGCTTGAGCACCACGGCGTTGCCGAGCGCCAGCGCCGGCGCGACCGAGCGCAGCGCCAGCAGGATGGGGGCGTTGAACGGGGCGATGACCCCGACGACACCCACCGGCACCTGACGGCTGAACGACAGCCGGGGCTGCGCCGAGCGCAGCATCTCGCCGTACGGCGCGGACGCGAGGGCGGCCGCCTGGTCGCACTCGTCGGCGCCGGTGGCGCCCTGGCCGTAGGCCATGGGGCGGATCGCGCCGGTCTCGCGGCCGGTCCACTCGCCGATCTCGTCGGTGTGCTCGAGCCACAGGTCGGCGGCGCGCGAGAGCACCTTGGCCCGGTCGCGGTAGCTCAGGGCGGCCCACTCGCGCTGCGCGACGACGGCCCGCGCGACCGCGGCGTCGACGTCCTCGGTCGTGGCCAGCCCGACCTGCGCGAGGACCTGGCCGGTGGCGGGCTCGACGACGTCGACGGTCTGCTTCGACTCCGTCCAGCCGTCGGAGAAGATCGAGCGCTCCCAGGTGCGGTCGCCCAGCAGCTCACCCATCGCTCAGCCCGCCTGTCCGGCCGGCGCGGCCACGGACGCCTCGGTGGCACCGACCACGCCCTCGTCGATCAGCGCCTGCACCTCGTCGTCGGTCATGCCGAGGCGGGAGAGGATGTCGCGGGTGTCGGCTCCGAGCAGCGGCGGCGCCGAGGTGAACGGCAGGTTCTCGCCGTCGACCTGCATCGGCAGCCCCACGACCGCGAAGTCGGGGACCTGCGGGTGCGGCAGCGGCGCGACGGCGCCGAGGGCGATGACCTGAGGGTCGGTGGCCAGCTCGGTCGCGGCGCGCACCGGCGCGTTCGGCACCCCGGCGGCGAGCAGGATCGCGGCGATCTCGTCGCGCTCGAAGGTCGAGGTGACCTCCGACAGCGCGGCGACGACCTCGGCGCGGTGCTCGGAGCGGCCGACGTTGCTGCCGAAGCCCTCGCGGGCGTCGAGCTCGGGGTGGCCGATCGCGTCGAGCAGGCGCAGCCACATCCGCTGGCTGCCCGCCGCGATGAAGATGTGCCCGTCCGAGGTCGGGAAGGCGCCGTACGGCACCACCCCGGGGAAGCCCGAGCCGAGCTTCTCGCGCTTGTTGCCCGCGGCCTGGTTGGTGAGGCTGCCGGCCACCCACTCCAGGGCGGTGTTGAGCAGCGACACGTTGACGTGGCTGCCGACGCCCTCCTGGTCGCGGCGGCGCAGCGCCTCCAGCACGCCGATGACGGCCCACATGGCGGTGCCCTTGTCCAGGATGGACAGCGGCACCCGCGAGGGGCTGCCGTCCGACCCCTCGGGCATCATCGCGACGATGCCGGTGAACGCCTGCAGCAGCGGGTCGTACGCCGGCTCCTCGGCGCGCGGGCCGACCGGCCCGAAGCCGGTCATCTCCAGGTAGACCAGGCGCGGGTTGAGCTCCTGGATCCGCTCCCAGGTGAAGCCGGCCTTGGCCAGTGCCTGGGGCCGCAGGTTCTGCACGAGCACGTCGGCGCCCTTGATCAGCTCCTCCAGCACCGCTGCGCCCCGGGGCGTCTTGAAGTCCAGCTCGATGCTCTGCTTGTTGCGGTTGAGGCCGAGGAACGCGGTGCTCACCCCGTTCCAGGCGGGCGGCGCCCAGGCCCGGGTGTCGTCGCCGTGGCCGACCCGCTCCACCTTGATCACCTCGGCGCCCAGGTCGCCGAGGACCTGCCCGCACATCGGTCCGGCGACGCTGGTGCTCAGCTCGATGACCCGCAGCCCGTGCAGGGAGCCGGGTCGCTCGGAGGTCGGGATCTGGTCGTGGGTCATGGGGTGGGCTCCTGGGGGTTCTCGGGTCGCGCGGGCGACGTGATCGGGGCACGCCACGGCCGGGGGCAGTCGTCGTAGACGCCCGCGCCGAGGCGGAAGTGCTGGGCCTGCTCGATGGTCTCCACCAGCGGCATGTCCATGGCATAGAGAGCGTCGGGGCCGGGCCGGGGTCCCGCCTTGCTGACGTGGCCGTAGAGCTCGTGCCCGACGACCTCCTCGGCCAGGTGCGCGGCCTCGATCAGGGCGGCGAGGTCGACGCCGGTCTCCACGCCCTCGCCCTCGAGCAGGTGCACGAGGTCCTCGGTCGGGATCATCTTGGTCGCGCGTCCGTTGCCGCAGTAGGGGCAGCCGCCCATGCCGCCGATCGAGGAGTCGATGACCAGGGTGTGCTCGGCGCCGAGCGTGCGGAAGGCCTGGTACGCCGAGAGCAGCGCCGTGCCGCGCCCGTCGTGCAGGTGCAGGTGGAAGGTCGTGATCTCCGGGAGCTCCTCGGTGATCGCCCGGATGGTCTCCTCGACCGCGCCGGGCGTGTTCCAGCTCATCGGGTCGCCGATCCAGGTGTGGGTGACCGGGATGCCCGCGGCCTTCCAGGCCGCTGCCTGGAGGTGCAGGTGCTCCATGCGCTGCGCCAGGTCGAAGCCGCCGAGCCAGTTGGAGCCCCAGGCCGCGTTGATCCGGATCGAGGCCTCGGTGACCCCACGGGCCACCGCGCTCTCGATCCGCTGCGGGATCGCGGCGAGCTCCTCGGCCTGACCCCGCGCGGTGTTGCGCTTCACGAAGACGTCGCACAGGTGGACGCTGGTGACGCCGATCTCGGAGTCGGGCGCGAGCTTCGTGCCGACGTACTCCTGGCGCCGCTCCACGCCCTTCTGGTTGAGGGCGAGCGCGAAGTAGTGGACGCCGGGCACCGGCTCGAAGCGGGCGAGCAGCTCGTCGATCTGCGCCATCTGCGGCACCCACTTGGGGCTGACGAAGGAGCCGACGTTGATGCTCTCCAGCCCGGTGCGGCCAAGGGCGTCGAGCAGGCGCAGCTTGTCGTCGAGCGTGATGTCGGCGCTCTCGATCTGCATCCCCTCGCGCATGCCCTCCTCGACGATGCGGACGGTGGGCCTCCCGGCGGCGCTCATCGTCGTCCCCCCAGCGCGTCCTGCAGCCAGTCGAGCGACGGCGCGGTGGGGACCGTCCCGAGCCGGTCGGCGAGGTCGTCGGCCTCGTCCTGCTTCCACCCGGCGCTCGCGAGAGCGGAGCGGACCTTGGCGCGCAGATCCTCGTCGCTGATCGGGTTGCGGGCGTCGCCGTAGGTGACGTCGACGCCGTGGCACACCACCGTGCCGTCGTCGAGCGTGACGGTGACGGTCGTGTGGTGCTCGGCCGCCTCGCTCCCCCGCGCGTCCAGCCGGTACGCCGCCATCAGCTGGCGCACCTGGGGGTCGCCGACGCGCTCGTCGGTGAAGTCCGCGAGCGCGACCGCACCGTCCAGGACGGCCCGGCAGACGGTGTACTCGAGGCTGAACTTGCCCTCGAGTCCGGTGGCCGGCAGGTGGTCGAGCAGCGGGTTGGTCGAGGACAGCGGGAGCGACACCTCGACCGCGGTGACCCGGGAGGGGTCGCCCACCTGGCGGTGCAGCTCGACCGCGGCGTCGATGGCCCGGTGGGTGGCGTAGCAGGACGGGTAGACCTTGAGCGCCCAGTCCGTGACCCACTCGGTCTCCCAGTGCGCCAGGCGCTCGCCCAGCGCCCCGAGCAGCTCCGGGGTGGTCTCGCCGTACATCGCGAAGAACCCGCGGCGCGCCTCGAGCTGCTCGGTGTGGGCGGTGAACCCGCGCCGGGCGAGGCCGATCGCCACGACCGCGTCGCGAGCCGCCAGGCCGGCGTGCAGCGGCTTGGTCATGGTGCCGAAGTTGGCCAGGCTGCCCGCGGCGCTCGACGCCGCGATCCCGAGGGCATGGCGCGTGCGCTCCGCGTCGAGCCCGATGAGGTGCGCCAGCGCGGCGGTGGCGGCGAGCCGGCCCGTCGAGGACGTGTTGTGCCAGCCGCGGCCGTAGTGGTAGTCCAGCGGCAGCGCCTCCGACACCGCGCGGAAGACCGCGTTCCCGATGTCGAAGGCGTGGGTGAGCCGCGCCCCGGACACCGGCTCCTTCTCGGACGCGAGCATCGCGACCAGCGCCGGCACCAGGACGGCGGCGGGGTGCATCGCCATCGACGGCACCGCGTCGTCCCAGTCCAGGGCGTGCGAGAGCGTGCCGTTGACCAGCGCCGCCTGGGAGGGCGACGCGGTCTCGCCGGTCCCCCACAGGGCCGCGGCGCCCGGGGCGCGCTCCCCCTCGAGCCAGTCGAGAAGAGGCCCGGCCACGTCGGCCTCGAGCCCGGCCACCGTCACCGCGACGGTGTCCTGGAGGACCCTCGCCACCGCCCCCGCGGTGGGCGAGACGCCCGACCGCGGGGACGTGGCGAAGGCCGCGATGGTCTCGGTCGCGCCGGTCACTGCTGCTCCCGCCATGCTCAGTAGGACCGCGGCATGCCGAGCTCGCGCTGGGCGATGCCCGCCAGGATCAGGTTGCGGCTGATCGGAGCGATCAGGGAGCCACGCGAGCTCTGGAACTTCCGGGCGATGCCGAACTCCTCGGTCAGGCCGTAGCCGCCGAAGGTGTCCATGGCGGCGTTCGCGGCCTTCCACTGGGCGTCCGCGGCGAGGAACTTGCACGCGTTGGCGTAGAAGCCCTCGCGGCTGCCGGCGGCGTACAGGCGCGCGGCCTCCCAGCGCATGACGCTGGCGGCCTTGAGCTCGACGTAGGCCTGGGCGATCGGGAACTGGATGCCCTGGTTGCTGCCGATGAGCTTGCCGAAGACCTCGCGCTCCTTGGAGTAGCCCACCGAGCGGTCGATGAAGTAGAGGCCGGCGCCGATGTACTCCGACGCGACGCTGACCCGCTCGGAGTTCATCCCGGACAGGATCACCTTGAACCCCTTGCCCTCCTCGCCGATGAGGTTCTCGACGGGGACCTTGAGGTTGGTGAACGTCAGCTGGTTGGTCTCGTGGTTGCTCATGACCTTGATCGGGCGCGACTCGATCTGGCCGTTCTCCTTGGCCTCGCGCACGTCGACGAGCAGCACCGAGATGCCGTCGGTCTTCTTCTCGACGTCCTCGTAGCGCTCGGTGCGCACCAGCAGCAGCATCAGGTCGGTGTGCAGGAAGCGGGAGGTGAAGATCTTGCCGCCGTTGACGATGTAGTGGTCGCCCTCGCGCTTGGCGAAGGTGCGGATCCGGGTCGTGTCGGTGCCGGCATCCGGCTCGGTGACGCCGAAGGACTGCAGGCGCAAGCCCTCGTTGGCGATCTGGGGCAGCCACTTCTGCTTCTGCTCGTCGCTGCCGTGCCGCAGGACCGCGCCCATCTGGTACATCTGCGCGTGGATCAGCCCGGCCGAGTTGCCCCAGCGGTTGAGGGTCTCCAGGACGATGCACGACTCGTTGATCGTGGCGCCGCCGCCGCCGTACTCCTCGGGGATCAGCATCGAGAGCCAGCCGTTGTCGGTGAGCTCCTTCACCCAGTCGTCCGGGTACTCCTCGGCGCGGTCGAGCTCGGTCCAGTACTCCTGGGGGTACTTCTGCGCCAGGTCGGAGACGGCGTCGCGGATGGACTCCTGCTCCTCCGTGATCAGGTCGTCGGCCAGCCAGTCTTTCGCCATGGGGGTTCCTTACTCGGGACTCGGGTTGTCAGCAGGGGTGGTCAGGAGGGGTGGTCAGGACTCGACACGGACGTCGAGCAGGAGGGGTTCGCGGCGCTCGCCCAGCGTGGGCACGACCTCGTCCAGCACCGCGAGCAGCTGCTCGTGGCTCTCGACCCGGATCGACGCGCAGCCGAAGCCCTGGGCGAGCAGGCCGGGGTCGATCTCGCCGAACCCCGGCCACGGGGGCTTGCCACCATGGTCGGCGGCGAGCCGGTCCATCACGGCGTAGCCGCCGTTGTTGAGGATCACGTAGAGCGTCCCGACCCGGTAGTGGGCCGCGCTCCACAGCGCCTGGATGCCGTAGAGGCTCGCGCCGTCGCCGACCATCGCGACGACCGGACGGTCGGCCCGCGCCATCTTGACGCCGGTCGCCGCCGGGATCGCGAAGCCGAGGCCGCCCTGCGCGATGGTCAGGAAGCCGAACGGCGCCCGGGCCGGCATCAGCTCGAGCAGCTTGGACCGCGTGGAGGGGCTCTCCTCCAGCACGGTGGACTCGGCGGGCAGCCGGGCCGCCACCGCGGCGTACACGTGCTCCGCGCGCAGCGGGCCGTCGGTCGCAGGCACCAGGTGGGTCAGGTCGCGCGGCTCGAAGGCCGTCGCGTCGGCGCGCGGGGCGACCCGCTCGGCCAGGTCGGCGACGACGGCGACCACGTCGCCGAGGACAACCAGGTCCGCGGCGCTGTAGGTGGCCACGTCGTCGAACCCGGTCACGACCACGACGTCGGTGCCGGGCTCCACGAAGGGGCCGGGGCGGTAGGTGCCCTGGCGGAACGCCGGGCCCCCCACGACGAGCACGAGGTCATGGTCGGCCAGCGTCTTGCGCAGGCCCGGGCGCAGTGGCGGCAGGTGGCCGCGGAAGCGGGGATGGTCGTGCGCGAACCCGGCCTGGGAGGCCGAGGACTCCTGCCACACGGGGGCGTCGAGCCGGTCCGCCAGCGCCGCGATGGCACGCCATGCCTCCGGGGAGTCGGCCTCGGGACCGACCACGATCGCCGGGTGCCGGGCCGCGTCCAGGCGCGCCGACAGCTCGGCCCCCAGGACCGGGTCGGCGGCCTGGCTGCGGCGTACGACGGTCGGGGCCGCCGGCCGGGCCTGCTCCTCCGCGGGCTCGTCCCAGTCGCCCATCGGGACGATGACGACCGCGGGGCCGCGTCCGAGGACCGCCTCGTGGTAGGCGCGCTGAACGGCGCCGGGGATGGCCTGCGCGCAGGCCGGCGTCCGGATGGAGACCGGGTAGTCACCCGCGAGGCCGTCCAGGTGCCCGGCCAGGAACGGCTCCGAGGCGATGTGCCGGCGGTCCTGCTGGCCCACCAGGATGACGAGCGGCGCGTGGTTGGTGCGGGCGGTGGCGATGGCCCCGACCGCGTTGCCGAAGCCGGCGGTCGTGTGCAGCAGCACCAGCGACGGCCGGTCGGCGGCCAGGGCGTGGCCCGCGGCCATCGCGACGACCGAGTTCTCGTGCAGCGCGAGCACGAAGTCGAGGTCGTCGGGCAGGTCGGTCAGCAGCGCCACCTCGGTCGACCCCGGGTTGGCGAAGATCGTGGTCATCTCGAGGTGACGCAGCGTCTCGAAGAGCTGGTCGCGGACGGTACCCATGGCTCCACTCTCGTCAGCCCCCGTGGGCCACACTGGCAACCTCGCAGTGAGTGGAACTGCACTCTGTGCGCAGACCTCGATTCCTACAGTGGCGACATGGACACGGAGGCCGGATCCGCCCGCAACCGCATCTACCAGGTCACCTCGCTCGACCCGGAGACGCTGCTGGCCATCGCCGACCGTCTCGACGTGGCGACCTCCTTCGCCGACCTCATCTACCGCGAGAGCGAGATCGACGCCCTGTGGAGCCTGGTCGACATCCAGGTGACCGCGGCCGAGCACAGCGGCTCCGCCACGGAGCTGGCCAGGTGGACCGGCCTGCGCTCGCGACTGTGGGAGGCCCACGACCTGGTCCCCGAGGGCCGGTGCCGCGAGTCGGCCGCGATCCTGCGCGAGCTCGTCCAGACCTGGTGAGGTCCTCCGCCGGGCGAAGCGGCCAACGGCGCACTCCTCCCCCGCTCGACCACGGGAGGCTTGATTGTTCTCCCGCCCAACGGAAACCGTCCATGTAATGGGTGCTCTAGGTGCTTAGAGTGCCTGGACAGGGCAGGTCATGCAGACAGCGACGAATCCTGGAAGTCCTTGCCGGGCACATCCACCCCGGCTAGCCTCACTCTCTGTAACGAGCCCTCCAGTGACGCAGGCCACGATCGCCGCGTCCGCCAATCAGAAGAAGGCACACATGACGACTGACACCATCGCCGCACCGGCCGCGATCCGCTCCCACGACCTCGAGGTGGGCGACGGGCTGACGATGCGCGTCAACGAGTCCGGCGAGCGCAAGCCCGGACAGCCCTCGCTGCTGATGCTGCACGGCTCCGGTCCTGGCGTCAGCGGCCTGTCCAACTGGACGGCCATGCTCGAGTCGCTCGGCACGAAGTACCACTGCATCGCCCCCGACATCATCGGCTTCGGCGACTCCAGCCACCCGGACCCCTCGCCCCAGGGCTACGAGGCCAACCGCGACCTGCGCATCGACAAGATCTTCACGATGCTCGACGAGCTCGGAGTCGACCAGGTGATCCCGCTCGGCAACTCCCTCGGCGGTCTCTACACGCTCCGCATGGCCCAGCTGCAGCCCGAGCGCCTGCACAGCATGGTCCTCATGGGCTCCGGCGGCGCCCCGAACCTGCCGCTGCTCCCCGCGCTGGGCAAGCTGATCCGGTACTACGACAACCACAGCCCCGAGGGCATGGGCGACCTGCTGCTCGAGTTCGTCTACGACAAGGAGGCCTTCGGCCCCCGCATCGCCGAGCTCTCCCACGAGCGCTACACCATCGCGGACCGCGAGGACATCCGCCGCTCGCACGCGGCGACGTTCGCCCAGGTCGGCGAGCCGCCGCGCTACTCGGTCGAGGAGCTGGCCGCGATCGACGTGCGTGCCCTGGTGATCCACGGCCGCGACGACGCCGTCGTCCCGCCCGAGGCCAGCAAGTACATCGCCGAGCACCTGCCCAACGCCGACCTGTACATCCTCGCCAAGTGCGGCCACTGGAGCCAGGTCGAGCAGGCGGACCGGTTCAAGACCCTCGTGGACAACTTCGCGGCGGGGCTGATCTGACATCTCCACCACCTTCACGCCTCGAGAGGCCCTCGCATGACGACTCGCGACCTCACGGTCAGTGAAGAGCACTTCGCCGCCCTCGCCGCCGAGCACCGGCGGTGGGGGCGGTGGGGCGTGGACGACCAGCGCGGCGCGCTCAACCTGGTGACCCCGCAGCGGGTCGCCGCCGCCGCGGGCCTGGTCCGCAAGGGCGCCGTGTTCTCGCTGGCGCACCCGATTGGCCCCAACGGACCCACCGTCTTCATGGGCGGGCGCTTCGCCCCCGTCCACACCTTCACCCGCTCGGGCGACGACATCCGGCGCTTCTACGCCGAGGGCGGCTCCGGTATCAGCTTCACCGACGACGTGATCGTGATGCCGCTGCAGAGCTCGACCCACTGGGACGCGCTCTCCCACGCCTTCCACGACGGCCGCATGTACAACGACCGCGGCCCCGAGCACGTGCGCTCCGGCGGCACCGAGGCCAACTCGATCACCGAGGCGGCCGACCGCATGGTCGGGCGCGGCGTGCTGCTCGACGTGCCTGCCCTCACCGGCCGCGACCACCTCGACATCGGCGAGGCCATCGAGGCCGACGATCTCCAGCAGTGCTGTGAGCGTCAGGGCGTCACCGTGGGCGAGGGCGACTTCGTGCTCGTGCGCACCGGCCGCCTCGGCCTGGCGGCCCGCACCGGCGACTGGGGCCCCGAGTGGGGCACCGGGATCAACACCGGCCTCGGCGTGTCCGCGGCCGCGTGGCTCCTGGAGCGCGACGTCACCGCCGTCGCCGCCGACACCTTCTCCGTCGAGATCATCCCGGCCCAGACCTCCGCCTTCGGCGAGCACGCGCCGGTCCACGCACTGCTGCTGCAGGGCGCCGGCGTGCACATGGGCGAGCTCTGGTCCCTCGACGAGCTCGCCGCCGACTGCGCCGCCGACGGGACCTACGAGTTCCTCCTGGTGGCCGCGCCGCTGCTCGTGGACGGAGCCGTCGGCTCCGCCTGCAACCCCCAAGCGCTCAAGTGAAGAACCCCCTCGGTCCAGCGGCCGTCCCGGAGCACCGGGACGCCCTGGGCCGCCGACAGCACGAACAGTAAGGAGTGCGATGTCCAGCCTCAACGGCACACAGGCCCTGGTAGCCGGAGGTGCGGTCAGGAACCTGCCCGCCATCCGGGCCCTGGTCGACGCCGGCGCCCGCGTGGTGATCCAGGCCCAGACCCCCGAGGAGACCAAGACGGCCCACCAGGTCGCCGCGGACCTCGGGAGCCAGGTCCAGGTCACCACCCGTCCCGTCGCCACCTTCGCCGACGCGGAGGAGCTCGTCGCGGCCATCGTCGAGGAGCACGGCTCCGTCGACGCGCTGGTCACGCCCGTGGCCCCTGATGACGCGCCCTCGCTCGTCGACCTCGACGAGGAGAGCTGGACCGACTACAAGTCCGCCTACGTCACCCGCGCGGTCGCGCTGACCCGCGCGGCGAGCGCCGTCATGGCCGGCCAGGCCACCGGCGGTCGCGTCGTCGTCCTCAACTCCGCGTCGACCTTCGTCGCCCCCGGAGCGGCGCAGTCCGCCGCCAACGCGGCCCTGCTCTCCCTGAGCAGCGCGGCCTCGGCCGGGCTGCGCGACACCTCGGTCCGCGTCAACGGCCTCCTGCTCGGCGTGCCGGGCGCGTACCAGGGCGGCGTGCCGGCCCCGACCGGCGAGGTCGACATGTTCGGCCCCACCGTCGCGTGGCTGGCCGGCGAGGAGTCCGAGGGCGTCAACGGCAAGTTCGTCTACGTGGGCGGCAGCGACGTCGGCTTCTACTCGATGCCGATGGTCATGGAGAACGCCAACGTCCAGGTCCGCTTCGACGGCGAGGCGGACTCCGCCACCGTCGGGCAGTTCCTCAACAACCTGGTCGACATCGGAAAGGTGCAGAGGCAGGCATGAAGACTTACACGAACAAGGTGGCCATCGTCACCGGTGGCGGACGCGGCCTCGGCCGTGCGTGCGCGCTCGAGCTCGCCCGGCGCGGGGCCAAGGTCGTCGTCAACGACTTCTTCGTCGGCGAGGACGGCGTCTCCGCCGCACAGCTGGTCGTCGACGAGATCGTCGCGGCCGGCGGCGAGGGTGCCGCGAGCACCGACAGCGTCGCGACGTTCGCGGGCGCCCAGGCGATCGTCGACGTCGCCGTCGCCAGCTTCGGCCGCGTCGACTTCCTGGTGACCAGCGCGGGCACGTTCAACCCCGCCCGCATCACCAACATCGGCCAGGACGTCTGGGACAACATCACCGGCGTGCACCTCGACGGCCACGTCGCCTGCCTGAACGCGGCGGCCAAGCAGATGATCGCCCAGGGCGACGGCGGCCGGATCGTCACGGTCTCCTCGCGCGGCGGCCTGTTCGGCGCCGAGGTCGCCTACTCGGGCGCCAAGGCCGGGATCATGGGCCTCTCCTCGGCCGCGGCCCTCGAGCTCGCCGAGCACGGGATCACCGTCAACTGCCTGCTGCCCAGCGCGCAGACCCAGCTCTTCTCGAGCGCCGCCGAGACGCGGCTGTTCGGGGGGATGCCGGTCTCCATGCACATGGAGCCCGAGTACATCGCCCCGGCGGTCGCCTACCTGTGCCTCGACGAGGCCAAGGACTTCACCGGACAGTTCCTCTACGCGTCGGGCAACGACGTGTGCGTCTACGGTCCGCCGCTGCGCGTCGAGCGCACCACGACCTTCGTGCGCAACACCGGCGCCTGGAGCGTCGAGGGCCTCGCGGAGTACCTGCCCCACCTGATCGAGAGCGGGTCCTGACATGGAGCACATCCCAGGCGTCTACATCGACGGCCAGGCCCGCGACGGTCTCGCCGGCGACTTCCAGGTCCAGAACCCGGCGACCGAGGAGTACTTCGCCACCGTCTCCCTCGCCAACGGCGCCGACGTCGACGATGCGGTGCGCTCGGCCAGGCTGGCGCACGAGTCCGGGGTCTGGCGCGACACCCCGCTGGCCGAGCGGCAGAAGGTGGTGCTGCGCATCGCCGAGCTGATCGAGGAGCGCGCGCCCGAGCTCGCCCGGCTGCGGACGCTGTCGATCGGCGCGCCGTACGCGGAGCACCTCTCGATGTCGGCTCCGCTGACCCGCATGTACGTCGAGTCGGTGGAGAAGGTGGTGTTCGAGCAGGTGCGCCGCGACTCGCTCGGCGACGCGCTGGTCATGCGCAAGCCGATCGGCGTGGTCGCCGGCGTCGTGCCGTGGAACGTCCCGGTGCGCAACGAGCTCAAGAAGCTGATCCCGGCACTGCTGTGCGGCAACACGATCGTGCTGAAGCCGGCGCTGGAGTCCCCCCTCACCGGGGCGGCGCTCATGCGGATCTTCACCGACGCCGGGCTGCCGCCGGGCGTCGCCAACCTGGTCGTGGGCGGCCCGGAGACGGGTGAGGCCCTCGTGGCGCACCCCGACGTGCGGAAGATCGCCTTCACCGGGTCGACCGCGACCGGCGCCCGCATCGCCGCGGTGGCCGGCCCGCAGTTCAAGCGGCTCCAGCTCGAGCTCGGCGGCAAGTCGGCCGCGATCGTCTGCGACGACGTGGACCTGGCCGACGTGATCCCGCCGCTGCTCGGCTTCGGGTTCGCCAACAGCGGCCAGATCTGCGCGTCGCTCTCCCGCATCGTGGTCCCCCGCCGCCTGCAGGACGCCATCGTCGAGGCGCTGGCCGAGGGCGCACGCCGTCACGTGCTGGGCGACCCGATGGACCCGGCCACCACCATGGGTCCGGTCGTCAGCGAGCGTCAGCGCGACAAGGTGCTCGGCCTGATCGAGAGCGGTCGCCAGCAGGGCGCCCGGCTCGCCGCCGGCGGCGGGGTGCCGGCCGGCCTCGACCGTGGCTGGTTCGTCGAGCCCACGGTGTTCGCGGACGTGACCAGCGACATGCGCATCGCCCAGGAGGAGATCTTCGGGCCGGTGCTCTCGGTGCTGCCCTACGACACCGAGGACGAGGCCGTCGCGATCGCCAACAACTCCGAGTACGGCCTGCACGGTGCCGTGCACTCCAAGGACCCGGAGCACGCCTTGGAGCTGGCGAAGCGCATCGACACCGGCACGGCCGCGGTCAACAGCTTCGACGTGCCGCTCTCCGCGCCCTTCGGTGGCGTCAAGAGCTCCGGCGTCGGGCGCGAGAACGGCGTGGAGGGCTTCGACCACTACCTGGAGTGGCACTCCTACAAGCTGACCCCGACGCTGGCCGACACCTTGCAGCAGCGCGGTCTGTGACCATGCAGCATCTCGCCTTCATCGGCCTCGGCAACATGGGCCTGCCCATGGCGCTGCGGCTGGTGGCGGCCGGCCACCGTGTGACCGGCCACGACGTCGACCCCGGCGCCGTGGACCGGGCGCGCGAGGCCGGACTCACGACCGCGGGCTCTGCCGCCGACGCCGTCGACGGCGCCGCGATCGTGGTCTTGATGCTGCCGAGCTCCGACGTCGTGGAGGCCGTCGTCGACGGCCTCCACGACGTCCTCACCACCGGCACCACCGTCCTCGACATGAGCTCCTCGGACCCGATCCGCACCCGCGCGCTGGCGCGCTCGCTGGCCGAGCGCGGGGTCGCCCTCGCCGACGCCCCGGTCTCCGGCGGCGTCACCGGGGCCGTCGCGGGCACGCTCACCGTCATGGTGGGCGGCGAGCCCGAGGCAGTCGACCGCGTGAGCGGCCTGCTGGGCGAGCTCGGCACCGTCAAGCCCGTCGGCGGCCCGGGTGCGGGACACGCGCTGAAGGCGCTCAACAACCTGCTCTCCGGCGCCCACCTGCTGGCCTCCAGCGAGGCCATCGAGGCCGGGCGCCGGTTCGGTCTGGACTACGACGTCATGCTCGACGTCATCAACACCTCGACCGGCCGCAGCTGGTCGACGCAGTACAAGTACCCCACGTTCGTCGTCCCCGAGACCTTTGACTCCGGCTTCAGCCTGGCGCTGCTGGTCAAGGACATGCACACGGCCACGAGCCTGTGCGAGGAGGTCCACCTCCCGGCCCGGCTCGGCGCTGCCGCCACCGCGCTGTGGGCCGAGGCCGAGGCCGAGCTCGCGCCCGGCTCCGATCACACCGCGATCGCCCCCTACGTACGAGACCAGGACGGCTCATGACCCCCGCCGAGACTCCCGCCGATGGGGCCGCGCAGGCCTACATCGACGACATGGCCCGCAAGCGCGGGTACGTGCTCGACTACCACAAGACGATGGCCGCCCACGACTTCGACGTGCTCAAGGCGGCCAACGGCCTGGTCTCCGCGGCCTACCTCGAGCAGCGGCTGCTCGACCGCAGGACCAAGGAGCTGCTGTTCATCCTCAGCCTCACGGTGATGCGCTCCTCGCAGGCCCACATCCGCAGCCACATCCGGGTCGCGCTCGAGATCGGCGTGTCCCCCCAGGAGATCCTCGAGGCCATCGAGATCGCTCTCCCCGAGGCCGGCGTCGTCGCCTTCCAGGAGGGCCTGGAGGCCTGGGTCGCCGAGGTCGGCGCGGTCGGTCTCGAGCCCAGCCCCGACCTCGCGCCCTAGCTGCGACGCTCGCTGTGGCGCCGCGCGGCGCGCACGAAGGTCCCGAGGAAGAGCTGGACGTAGACCTCCACGTCGAATCCCTCGTCGACCTGCGCCGCGACCAGTGCGCCGTCGGAGAACGCGACCACCAGCCGCGACAGGTCCTGCGCCAGCAGCGGGTCGGGGTGCGGCCGCAGGGCCTCCAGCAGCCAGGCGGTGATCATGCCGGCGATCTGGGCCCGGATCTCGGAGAACAGCACCCGGGCGCGCTCGTACTGGTCGCGTCGTTCCAGCAGCAGCTGCATGCCGACGACCAGGAAGTCGGGCATCCCCTGCAGCGACCGGATGGCGCTCTCGAGCACCTCGGCAAGGTCGCGGCTGCCGGCCGCGCCCTCGCCCAGGGGCGCAGCGGCGAGCCAGCTCGTGTAGCTGGTGTGGAGGACCTCGGCGAAGAGGGCGTCCTTGTCCTCGAAGTGCCAGTAGATGGAGGAGACGGGCAGCCCCGAGCGTGCGCAGACGGCCGCGATCGTCGTGCCGTCCAGTCCGCGCTCGCGCACCAGGGCGGCGGTCGCGGACAGGATGCGGTCCTTGGAGCCCTCCTGGGCGGCTCCGGCCTTGCCCGGCGCCGCCGCGGCCGGCGGCGTCACGAGGCCCACCCCTCTTCCAGCATCATCGCCGCCATGCCGTCGGCGATCAACGAGACCATCCGCGGGACGTCCCGGGCGGCCGTGCTGCGCACGTGGACGAACATCCCGTCCATCAGGATCATGTAGAACTCCGCGAGCTGGTCCGGGATGGCTGGGTCCCGCTCGAGCACGGCCGGGTCGACCAGCTCGCGCCAGTCGTCGCGGATGCCGGCGGTCGTCTGTCTTCTGACCTCCACAAAGATCCGACGGGCCGCGGGCTCCTCGACGCGCTGCTGCATCGCGAGGAGCAGACCGAGACCCCAGAACTGCGGGTTCATCGCGAACCCCACCGAGGCCTTCTGCATGCGGTACTCGAGCTTCTCGGGCAACGCGTCGGGCTCACCGCTCGTCGCCCACGGGCCGATCGCCGAACGCCATTGGTCGTAGCTGTGCTCGAGCGTGGCGGCGAGCAGCTTGTCCTTGCTGCCGAAGTGCCAGTAGATGGAGCTGGCCGGCAGTCCGGTCCGCTCGGTCACCAGCGCGACGGTGGTGCCGTCGTAGCCCCGCTCGGAGGCGATGTCCAGCGTGGCCTCGATCACGGCCTGACGGGACTCGTCGCCTTGTCGGTGTCGACGGTCTGTCTTCCTGGCCACGCCCCATTGCACCACATCCCCACCACGAGCAACAGCACCAAATCGGTCTTGACTCGCTACAGGGAAACGGTCACTCGCGCGCATAGCATTAGGGGACAGGTCAGGATAGACTCGGTATTTCGACATCAAGCGCCGTCATCACGTCTGTAGTGAACACTCCAAGGAAGCGCTTGCGAAGGGATGATCATGGGCGACGACGCCACCCCCACCATCGATGCAGCCACCTTCCGCGAGGTGATGGGCCACTACCCGACGGGCGTCGCGGTGGTCACCGGGTTCGACGGTGACGAGCCGGTCGGGATGGTGGTCGGCACCTTCAGCGCGGTCTCCCTCGATCCGCCGCTGGTCACGTTCATGCCCACGCGGGGCTCGGGCACCTACGCCCGGCTGCGCAACGCGCCGTCGTACTGCATCAACGTGCTCGCCCACGACCAGCTCGAGCTGTGCCGCACGATGGCCGCGCCGCGCCCCGACAAGTTCGACGGCGTCGCCTGGGAGACCTCCCCCTACGGCGCCCCCATGCTCAGCGACGCCGTCGCGCACGTGCACTGCGTCGACGACACCGTCGTCGAGGCGGGCGACCACGACATCGTCCTGTGCCGGGTGCTGGACATGGCGGTGAGCCGGCCGGCCACTCCCCTGCTCTTCTTCCAGGGCGGCTACGGGGGGTTCAACCCCCGAGGCATGGCCGCGCAGGGCGACGCCGAGCTGATCTCGGCGATCCGGCTCGCGGAGTCCGCGCGCCGGCCGGTCGAGAGGCTGGCCGAGCGGCTCGGCTGCGAGGCTGCCTGCCTGGTGCAGATCAGCCCTGACGAGCTGACGACGGCGATCAGCTCCTACGCCGGCGACGCCTCCATGAGCGAGCACCTCGGCCGCCGACTGCCGCTGATGCCGCCGATCGGCGAGGCCTGGGTTGCCGGCGCGCCGGACGAGGTCGTGGAGCGGTGGCTGTCCAGGGCGCTGCCCCAGGAGCCCGAGGTGGTCGAGCGCTATCGCCAGCGACTCGAGACCGTCCGTACCCGCGGTGCCGCGCTGTCGATCATCGGGTCCAGCGGCCACGAGCAGTACGAGGCCCTGTCCGAGGCCCTCATCGAGTACGCCAGCGGGCAGGCCACGCCCGCCCGCGAGCGGGCGCTGCGCGCGCAGATCTCGCAGTTCTCCAGCTTCTACGAGACGCTGGACATCGTGGACGACGAGGTCTACGACCTCGGGTCGATCGTCGTGCCCGTCCGCGACCCCAGCGGCGCCATCGTGATGACCCTGCGGGTCCGCCAGCTCCCCCGCGGGGTCACCGGCCGCACCGTCAACGAGTGGATCGACCTGGTCAAGGACGCCGCCGCCGGCGTCGAGCGCGACCTCGCGGGGCCGGGCGCGACCGCCCACCTGCACGACTACCACGCCTGGTACGACGGCGACTTCCCCGGTCTCCCCCGGTAGCGAGCCACCCACGGCATGAGGCCTCGGACCCGATGGGGTCCGAGGCCTCAGGTGCCTGCCGGGGATCAGGGCAGCGGGTGCACGATGCCCGGCGGGCGCGAGCGCGCCTCCTCCTGGAACTTGTGGCCCCAGATCTGGTTCTGGTGGAAGACCTTGGGCTGCCAGTTCTCGGTGATCTCCATGCCGTCGAAGCCGTACTCGATGTTGAAGCCCGAGGGCGTGGTGACGTAGAAGCTGAACATCTGGTCGTTGGAGTGACGTCCCAGGCTCAGCACGAGCGGGATGTCCATCTTCTCGACCAGGTCCCAGCCGGTGCCCACGTCGTTCATGCTCTTGTACTGCAGCATGAGGTGGTTGAAGACGCCGACGCCCTCCGGACCCTGCCCGATGGCGAAGGTGTGGTGGCGCGCGTTGACGTGGTAGAAGTGCGCCTTGAAGCCGTCGAACAGGATCTTGTCCGACAGGTCGAAGCCCATGACGCCGCTGTAGAAGTCGTGCCCCTTCTCGATGTCCGGGACGAACAGCAGGATGTGGCCCAGGCCCTGGTCACCCGTGACGAAGCCGTCGATGTTGCGGCCCGGACGGAAGCTGGCCACCTTGAACGACTGGGCCCAGCTGATCTCGTGGCGGAAGCCCCACGGGTCGTCGAAGAAGATCAGCTTGTTGACGCTGCGAGACGCCGCGTGCTCGTCGTCCCCGAACGTCGCGACCACGCCGGCCTCGGCGAGGGTCGCGGCCATGGTGTCGAGGTCGTCCTCGAAGTCCACGGACCAGCCGAAGTAGGCGGTCTCGTCCTTCTCACCGGGGTGGACCTGGATACGCCACAGGGCGTCGTCGAGCTTGAGGCGGACGGCGCCGTCGGGGCCGGGCTCGGTGAGCATCGCACCGAGGAAGTCGGGACCGAAAGTCTCCCACTCCTGGTAGCGGGGCGACCTGACGCCGATGTAGGCAAGTGACTTGATCATGTTCTTCTCTCTTTCGGCCTGGATGAGGAGCGGGCGTACGGACGATGGATCAGACGAATGCGAACTGCGGCTCTTCGTCACCGAGGTCGTCGAGGGCCCAGAGCTGGTAGATGTTCTCCGCCACGTTGCAGATGTGCACGAGAGCCGTCTGGCTGTCGCGCCAGTAGCGCTCGTTGGGCAGGGACCGGTGGATCGAGGCGGCGCCGGCGCTCTTGTAGAGCCGGTCGATCGCGTCGACGGCGCGCCGCGAGGCACGGACCTGGTCGCGACGGAAGGTCAGCCGCTGGCTCCAGGTGAGCTCGCCACCCTTGGCGAGGTAGTCGTAGACCTCGCTCATGGACGTCAGCAGGTGCGAGCGGCTCGCGGCGATGTCCGACGCGGCCTCCCCGTAGAGCAGCAGGAAGCTCGGCTCCTTCTTCGCGGCGCTCCCCGAGAACGCGTCGACGCGACGCTCGAGGTACTCGCGGTAGACCATCAGCGCGCCCTGGGCGACGCCCTGGGTGGCGGCGCCGATGCCGGCCGAGAACATCACCGGGAAGTTGATCTTGTAGAGCGGCTTGCCCTCCTGGCGGTAGGCGTACTTCAGCTCGTTCATGTCCGGCGAGCTGACCGTGCGGTAGTCCGGGACGAAGACGTCCTTGAGGATGAGGTCCTTGGACCCGGTGCCCCGCAGGCCCAGGGTGTTCCAGGAGTCCTCGACGATCTCGTAGTCGCCGCGCGGGATCACGAAGTGTCGCACCTGCGGCGGCTGCAGCGGGTTGCCGGCCTCATCGGCGACCATGCCGCCGATGACCACCCACTGGCAGTGGTCGGTGCCGGAGGAGTAGGTCCACCGCCCACTGAGCTGGTAGCCGCCGTCGACGGGGATCGCGCGACCGAACGGCGCGTACGGCGAGGCGACCCAGGTGTCGGGGTCCTCGGCCCACAGCTCCTCGCACAGGCGCGGGTCGAACTGGCCGAGCTCCCACGGGTGCAGGCCCACGACGCCGCTGACCCAGCCGGCGGACGGCTGGTGGTGGCCCATCTCCATGGCTGCCTCGAGGAAGTCGGAGGGGTGCGACTCGAAGCCGCCCCACTCCTTGGGCTGCAGCATGCGCATGATGCCGGACTCCTTGATGAGCCCGGCGGTGGTGTCGGTGAGCTTGCCCAGGGCGTCGCTCGCCTCGGCCTCGGCGCGGAGGGTGTCCGCACTGGCCGCGATGTTCTTCATGACGTCGGTCATCGTGTGCTCCTTGTTGAGGTCGGGGAGGTCAGGCCGTGACGAACTCGGCGACCATGCGGTTGAACGGCTCGGCGTGCTCGACCTGGGCCCAGTGGCCGCAGCGGGCAAGCAGGACCATCCGGGAGTTCTTGAGGGTCGCGACGAGCTGCATGGAGTGCTCGTAGCTGACGACGCGGTCGTCGCGGCCGTGGATGAGCAGCGCGGGGATCTCGACCTTGGCCAGGTCGGCCAGCGAGAACCACTTCGGGATGATGCCGCCGAACTTGGCGGTGGCGGCCAGGTAGTTCTCGAGGTGCTCGGGGTAGGCCTGCGCGTTGGCGGCCCGCTCCTGGGCCAGCTCGTCGGTGGCGAACCGGTCGTCGAAGGTCATGACCTCGACGATCTTCTTCATGTTCTCGGGCGAGGGGTCCCGGTAGGCCTGCACCAGGACCTTCATGCCCTCCGACGGTCCGTCCTGGGGGCTGAAGAGCTTGGGGGCACCCGGGCCGGAGCCCGGTCCCATCGTGATGATGTGCGAGACCCGGTCAGGATGCTCGACGGCAAGGCGCAGGGTGGTGATGCCGCCCATGGAGTTGCCGACGAAGGCGGCCTTGTCGATCCCCAGCGCGTCCAGGAGCTGGACCGCCACCTCGACGTGGTCGAGGCGGTCGGGCGGGCAGGTCTCCGACTTGCCCCAGCCCGGCATGTCGACGGCGTAGACGTGCAGGCCGGCGTCCGCGAGGGCGCCGAGGTTCTGCTTGAAGTTGCTCCACCCGGTGGCCCCCGGGCCGCTTCCGTGCAGCAGTACGACGTGGCGGTCACCCTCACCCGCCTCGTTGTAGTGGATGTTCCACTCCTTCGTCTGCACGAAGCGGCTGGTCGAGCTCTCGCTCAGTTGGTCACTCATTAGGTTTCAACCCTCACTGTCGCTGCTGTCGTCCGGAACCGGTGGCCACGGCCATCGCTTCCCTAGAGTGATTACTCCAGACGAAGTGTACGAAGAATGTGGCGCGGACCACAAGGTTTTCGGCAGACTCATGCGGCCGTCTTCCCCGCAGGTCGGGGGCTGCGGACCAGGAGCAGCGAGGCGCCGATGGCGCTGAGCACCAGCAGCGCCATGACGGCGAACGCGAGCACGAAGTGCTGGTCGAGCAGCGACTGCGTCGACGCGGTGAGCCGCTCATCCCGACCTGCGAGGAACTGCTCGGCCTGGGTGGCCGACAGGCCCCCGGCGACCAGCGTCAGCATCAGCGAGGTGCCGAGCATCGTCCCGAGCAGCTGGAACAGCGTGCGGACCGCGTTGACGCTGCCGGCGCGTTCCGGCGGCGCCTCGTGCAGGATCGTCGTGCTGTTCACCGTGGCGAAGGCCCCGGTCGACAGGCCCACCACGGCCAGCGCGAGGAGCAGCAGCACGGTAGGGCCGTCGATCAGCAGCCACGCCAGCACGGCGCCCACCCCCGCGAGGACCACGACCGAGTAGCACAGGGCGACCAGGCGCTCGTCGTACCGGGTCAGCCGGCCGCCGAGGATGCTGCCGAGCGCGACCCCCGCTGGCAGCGGGGTGATCTTGAGCGCGGCCTCGGCCGGACCGTCCCCCAGGACTCCTTGGAGGTAGAGGCTGATCAGGATGGCCGTGACCAGCCGGGGCACGATGAGGGCACCGCCGGCGTAGTTGGCGGAGGTGAAGCTGCGGCTGCGCAGCAGGGCGAGGTCGAGCGCCGGATGCCGCGCCCGCCGCTCCACCCGCAGCAGGAGGCGGAGCAGCACCAGGGAGAGGAGCACGGGGCCGACCAGCTCGAGGCTGACCCAGCCCGCGTCCTGGGCGCGTGAGAGCCCGAGGAGCAGAGCGGCGACCGAGGCGAAGATCAAGGCGTTGCCGAGCCAGTCCACTCCCGAGCCGGCGCTCCCGGAGGACGACCGCGTGGGCAGTGAGCGGAGGATCCCCCAGGCGAGGGCCAGGGTGACCGTGGCGACGGCCAGCGTGAGCAGGAAGATCCAGCGCCAGGACCCAAGGGCCGTGGCTACGCCGCCGATGCTCGGCCCCGCGGTCTGCGCCACGGCGAACCCGGCGAGGTAGACCCCCATGGCGCCGCCGAGCCCGGGGCCGCGGAAGAGCAGCACCACGATGGCGGCGGAGTTGGCCAGGAGCATGGCGCCGCCGGCGCCCTGGACGGCCCGGGCCACGATGAACAGCCACGGGTCCTGCGCCACGACCAGCGCGAGGCTGGCGGCGGCGAACGTCAGCAACCCGGAGAGGAAGACGCGCCGCGGGTCGTAGCGGTCCGAGATCTGGCCCATCAGGACCAGGAGCGCGCCGCTGAACAGCATGTACGCCAGCAGCATCCAGGAGCCCTGGAACGCGGAGGCGCCGAGGTCCGCCACCGCGTCGGGCAGGGCGACGTTGAGCATCGTGGCGTTCAGGCCGATCAGGGCACTGGACACGAACACGACCGCGAGCGTGGCTCGCGGTCGTGCCGCCGTGCGGACGCCGTGCGGAGTCAGTAGGCGCCCTTGGGGAGCTCGCCGGTGAAGCGCCAGTTGCCGTGGTTCTGGTAGGCCACCTCGGGCACGTTGCACATGTGGGTCGCGGCGACGTGGAGGTCACGCCGGAACCGCTCCACGGGGTGCCCCTCCTGGATCGAGGAGGCGCCGGAGGACCGGAACAGCTCGTCGAGCGCCGCGATCGAGCGGGTGGTCGCCCGCACCTGGTCGCGCCGGAACCGCAGCCGCTGCTCGTCGGTGACCTCGTGGCCGCGCGAGACGTGGTCGTAGACCTCCGCGACCAGCGAGCGGAAGTGAGCGATGCTGGCCTCGACGTCGGACTCCGCACGTGCCAGGGCGCTCAGCTGGAAGGGGTCGGTTCGAGAGGTGACACCGCTGACCGTGACGCGCCCGGCGATGTGCTCGGCGTACGCCCGCACCGCACCGCGCAGGATGCCGAACGTGCCCGCGGAGATGGCCGCGGGGAACATCAGGCCGAACATCATCTGGTAGAGCGTCTGTCCGGGACGGTTCTCCCGGGCGTACTTGCCCCCGTACATGTCCACCGCGCTGTAGACCCGGTGGTCCGGGACGAAGACGTCGGCCATGCGGATGTCCTTGGAGCCGGTGCCCCTCAGACCCAGCACCTTCCACGAGTCGGGCACGACCTCGTAGTCGCGGCGCGGCAGCACGAAGTGCCGGACGTCCGGCGGGGTGAGCGCCTCACCCTGGTCGTCGGCGACCATGCCGCCGAGGATGATCCAGTCGCAGTAGTCGGTGCCGGTCGAGAACGGCCAGCGGCCGCTGAGCAGGTAGCCGCCGTCGACCCGGCGCGCCCGCCCGAAGGGGGCGTACGGCGAGGCGACCCACGGGTCCGGCCCCTCCCCGTAGATCTCCTGCTGGGTCTGGTCGTTCATGATCGAGATCTGCCAGGGGTGCACCCCCACGACGCCGGTGATCCATCCCGCCGACGGCTGGTTCTCGCCCACGGCGATGACCCAGTCGAAGAAGTCGTTCGGGTGGGCCTCGTAGCCGCCGAGGTCCTGCGCCAACAGGAGCTTCATCCCGCCCGAGTCGGCCAGGATGTCGGCCGTCCGCTGCGTGATGAGCCCCTGCTGGTCACCGGTGAGCGCGTCGTCGCGGAGCGTCTCGGCGTGCTCGCGGATCACCTCGAGAGGGGCACGGGTGCTGCGCTGCGTGTCGTCCTGTACGGCGGTCATGCGCGCGTCGACCGGTCTCGGACCAGCTTGGCCACGGCGACCGCGATGACCAGGCCGGCGCCGTAGAAGACGTTGGTGATCCAGCCCTTGGCGCCCAGGAGCTGCAGACCGAAGATGCCGGTCTGCAGGAAGTAGATCGCCACCATCGTGCCGATCGGGTTGAACGACCCGGGATGCACGACCGCCGTACCGAGGAACACCGCGGCGAGTGCCGGCAGCAGGTAGGCCATCGTGGTCGACGAGTCGGCCCCACCCAGGGTGGCGACGAGGATGACGCCGGCGAGGCCGGACAGCAGTGCGCCGAAGATGTAGGCGCCGAAGCGGATGCGCTGGACCCGGATGCCGGCGAGCCGAGCCACCTCGCGGTTGGCTCCGACGAAGATCATGCTCCGTCCCAGGGGTGTGAACGCGAGGATGTAGGCGACCACCAAAGCGAGCGCGATCCCGTAGTAGAAGGACACGGGCATGCCGAAGATCGGGTAGATCGAGAGCTTGGACAGGCTGGGGTCGTTGACCGAGACGATGGTCTGGTTGGAGATCCACTGCGAGATGCCGATCAGCAGCGTGCCCATGCCCAGCGTCACGACGAACGACGAGACGTCGAGGATGACGACGAAGAACGCGTTGACCACCCCCGCGAGCATGGCCGCACCGAGGCCGGCGAGGCAGGCCACCCAGATGTTCCAGCCGTGCACCCCGGCCATGACCGGGACGATCGTGGCGGAGAGGCCCATCACCGAGGCGACCGAGAGGTCGAACTCGCCGACGACCAGCGTCACCATGACCGACATGGCCAGGAACACCAGCACCTGCTGGGAGCCGAAGATGGAGGAGAACGACCCGTGGGTCAGGAACGTGTCGGGCATCCGGACGGCGAAGTAGCCCGCCATCGCCACCCACACCACGATCAGGGCATAGCGGCTGAGGATCTCGCTGCCCCACGACGGGCGGGCGGGCCGCCGATGGTGCTTCTCGCCCTCGGGGGGCTCGGCGACGGCCGCAAGGGACCCGTCGTCGAAGATGCGGGGTGCGTCGTCGGTGACGAGGGGGTCGGCTTCAGGCATGAGGCCCTCCAGCGGTAGTCGTGGCTTCGGAGTAGATGGCGTTGAGGATGTCGTCCGGGTTGGTCGTGACCAGCTCCCGGGCCGGGACACCCGGGTGGAGGACCAGGACGCGGTCCGCGCTCTCGGCCAGGTCGGAGGGCTCGGTGCTGACCAGGACGACCCCTGCCCCGGCCGCCGCTGCCGCGCCGATCGCGTTGAGGAGGTCGGCGCGGGCGCCCACATCGACGGCCTGGGTCGGCTCGTGGAGCACCAGCACGTTGGGTGCCAGGGACAGCCACTTGGCGAACAGCACCTTCTGCTGGTTGCCGCCCGACAGCTCACGGACGAGGTCCTCGCCAGAGCGCGCCCGGATGCCGAGCTTGTCGATGAAGTCGTTGGTGATGCTGTGCTGCCAGCCCCGCCCGACGTGCCAGGGCTTGCCCCTGCGTCGCAGGCTGGGCAGGACCAGGTTGTCGCGGACGCTGAGGTCCACGGCGAGGCCCTCGCGGTCGCGACGCTCCGGTACGAGCGCCACGCCGGCCTTCATCGTCTGGGACACGTGGGCCTTGGCGAGGTTCAGGCTCCCGGACTCCGTGGTCAGCCTGCCTGCGGCCGGCCGGGTCGCCCCGGCGATCGCGTAGGGCACCTGCTCGAAGCCCGTGCCCGGCAGGCCGGTGATGCCGACGACCTCGCCCTTGGCGATCTCGAGGTCGAACGGCGCGAAGCCGTCGAGCGTGAGGCCCTCGACCTTCGCCGCCACGGTGCCCGCCTGGACCTGCGAGCGCCGACCCGCGAGGGAGTCGACGTTCTTGCCCAGCATCAGCCGGGCGAGGTCCCGCTCGGAGTGCGCCCGGGTCTCGAGGCCGCCACCGGCGACCTTGCCGTCTCGCAGCACGGTGACCCGGTCGCTGACGCTCAGCACCTCTTCGAGGTTGTGGCTGACCATGATGACCGATGTGCCGCTGGCCACGATGCGGCGCAGGAGGGTGTGGAAGCGCGCCAGCTCGTCGCGCGGGAGGGAGCGCGTCGCCTCGTCGAGGATCATCACGCCCTCCCCCGCCACCTGGTCGCGCAGCGCACGGGCGATCGCCACGCCGGCGCGGTGGGCGCCGGGCAGCGAGCCCACCAGTGCGTGGACGTCGACCGGGATCTCGAGGCGCTCCAGGGTCCGGCGCGCGACCTCGTCCTGCCTCTTCCAGTCGATCTTGCGCGTCAGCCCGTGGTGGGCGAAGCCGCCCACCCCGATGTTCTCGCTGACGGTGAGGTGGTCCAGCAGCCCCATGTCCTGGTGCACCACCGAGACGCCGGCCGTCTGGGCCGATCGCCACTGGACGGGCAGCGCGAGCGGCTGCCCGTCCACCGAGAGGGAGGCCCCCGGGTCAGGGGCGTGGTACCCGGTGAGGATCTTCACCAGGGTGGACTTCCCCGATCCGTTCTGACCCACGAGTGCGTGGATCTCACCCGGCTCCACCACCAGGTAGCCCTCATCGAGGACGGTGGTCGAACCGAAGGTCTTGCTGACCCCGAGGGCCTCCAGGCGAGCGGTCATGGTCAGGCGACTCCCCAGGCGGCGAGGAACGACGGGATGTAGGGCTGCCCCTCGCTGAACCAGTCGTCGGTCAGCGCGAGCTCGGGCTTGAGCTCGAGCTCCTCGACGTTGCTCTCGTTGAAGTCGCGGCTCAGGGCGGCGGTCACCTTCTCGACCTTCTGGCCGGCCAGCAGCTGCATGAGCCCGTTGGTGAACAGCCATCCCTCGTACTGGATCGGCCCGGTCAGGGTGGAGACCTGCGCGCCGTCCTTGATCCGCTGCAGGGCGTCGAGCGAGCCGCTCCCGGTGATGACCTCGACCTTGCCGGTCTTGCCGGCCTGCTGGATGCCCTGGATGGCGAGGGGGGCGAAGTTGTCCACCGGGACGATGACCGCATTCGCGTCGGGGTGCTGTACCAGCGCCGCGCTCACGGTCGCCGCGAGCTGGGCCTGCGAGTTGGCCGTGGTGAAGTCCGCGGTGTAGACCGAGCACTCCTTGCAGATCTCCTTGAACTTCTCCACACCGGCGTCACTCGAGCCCGTGGTCGCCGTCGAGTCGAGCAGGCGCAGCCACAGCGGCTTGACGTCCTTGCCCACGTGGGCGAGGGCGGAGACCGACAGGGAGGCGTAGCCCTCCTGGAGGCGACCGGTGTTGTCGTAGAAGTCGATGACGCCGGGCTTCGGCGTCATGCCCTTCTCCTCGACACCGGCGATGAGGGTGGGGATGCCCTTGTCGGCGAGCGCGTCGAACTGGGTGGCGACGGCCTCGTAGTCGATGAACAGGGTCATCACGGCGTCGGCGCCCTGGTCGCCGGCCGCCTTCAGGCAGTTGCCCCAGCTGGTCGGGTTCGGTTGGCCGCCGGCGCCGCCGTCGCAGACCTTGTAGTCGGCGCCGATCTCGTCGAGGGCCTGCTGGACACCCACGACGATCGCGTGGATGACCGGGATGCCGTCGGAGAGCGGGATCAGGTGGACGGTCTTGCCCTTGAGGTCGACCTGCTTCTCGAGCTGCGCGATCTCGGGGTAGCGCTCTGCCGTGAGCGGCGCGCTCCACTCCTCGATCTGGGCCTGGGCGGCCTTCAGCTCCTCATCGGTCGCACCGGAGCCGTTGCCGCCGCCGCCGCTGCCGCCGTCGGTCGAGCCGCAAGCGGCCAGCAGAGCCCCGGCGAGTGCGGTGGCCAGGATGGCGCGGGCGCGCGTGCGGCCCACCTTCGGACGTGCTGATGACATGCGTGCTCCTTGTGTGGTCCTGGCGGGTCCTCGGGTCTCCCGAGGCGAGGACACGGGCGTGACGTGGGTCACGCCATTGACTGGATCGTACGCTACAGGGAAGTAACGAGAGTGGGAAGAGAAACACCACAATCTCCTGATTTAGCCGGATCCAGGCGCCACAGCGACTCATTTCGAGGTGTGCAGCGCTCACTACAGCGGCGGGCGACAATCCCCGCTGGCAGTGGAGTAGGAAGCACGAGACGCCGCCGGGGCCAGGCCCCGGCGGCGTCTGCTGGTGACTCGCGTCGGCTGCTACTCGCGGAACCCGTAGACGTCGAGCGTGAGCTCTCCGCCGCGGATCCGCGTGAGGTACTCCTGCTCGGCGTCCAGGCGAGCGCGCGACGCCGACAGGGTCGCTGCGAGAGCCGACGGGGGCAGCACCAGCACGCCGTCCGCGTCGGCGACGACCGCGTCCCCCAGCGCCACCGGGACACCGGCGACCGTCACGGGGTCCCCCACCGAGCCGGGCCAGAACTTTCCGGTACGACGGACGCACACGCCACGCGAGAACACCGGGAACCCGAGCTCCTCGAGCTCGACGGTGTCGCGCACGCCCCCGTCGATGACGAGTCCGGCGATCCCGCGCTGCTGAGCTGCGACGGCGAGCACCTCGCCCCAGTAGCCGCAGAGCTCCTCGCGCCCGTCCACGACCAGTACGTCGCCGGGCCGGGCCTGGGCCACCGCGTGGTGCAACGGCAGGTTGTCGGCCGGGTGCGTGCGCACCGGGAGGGCCCGCCCGACGAGCCGGGCGCCCTTCCACACCGGCCGGATGGCCGGGTCGAGCGCGCAGTCGAGTCCGGAGGCCTCGTAGGCGGTCGCGGCCCCGACGGCCGCGAGCTCGGCCAGCTGGTCGTCGGTGACGGCGAGGCGCGCCGCGTCAGTCGGTGCTGCGGGTGTGGTGGTCATCCTCAGGCCTTCCGCTGCAGCGTGTGGTAGCCGAACTTCGCCCGGGCGTCGGTGATCGACATCCCGTCGACCACGGCCGCGGCGATCGCGTCCTCGGTCGTGCCGATGTCCTCGGCGAGTGCGAAGACCTCGTCCAGCCGGTGCGAGGGGATCACCACGACGCCGTCGTCGTCACCCACCACGATGTCGCCCGGACGCACCTGGACGTCACCGAGGGCCACGGGGACCTGGACGTCGGCCACCTCCACCCGGTCCTTGCCGGTGCGCATGAAGCGCCCCGCGCTGAACATCGGGTAGCCGGTCTCCAGGGCCACGCGCACGTCGCGGCAGACCCCCCAGATCGCCGTGCCCGCGAGCCGGTGCTGGTGGGCGTAGGTGGTCAGGATGTCGCCCCACACGGTCGCGTCGGTGCGGCCCTGGTTGTCGAGGACCGCCACTCCGCCGTCGGGGATGTCGTCGACGTAGTCGCCGACCGTTCCGGCCGGGTCACCGGCCGGCACGTAGCGCACCGTGTACGCCGGCCCGGCCATGCGCGTGCCGTTGGCCAGCGGCGCGATGCCGTGCGCGCTGCCGGGCAGGCCGAGGCGGTCGAGCGCGTCGGAGATCGTCGCGGTGCCGAGCTCGGCCAGCCGGCCCATCATGTCTGCCATGTCACTGCCTTCCGAAGATCTGGGGGTGGAGGTTCACGTGGTGCCCGACAGTGCGGAGCTGAACTGGGTGTCGGCCATGACCTCGACGACCGAGCGCCCCTCGCGGACGGCGGCGAGCATCGCCTCCTGGCGCGCAACCAGCCGCTCGGCCGCCGCGAGGACGTCGTCGGCCCGGTCGGCCGGGACCACGACCACACCGCTCGCGTCCGCGATGACCAGGTCGCCGGGTCGCACGCTCACCCCGCCGAAGGAGACCGGCACGTCGGTGGCCCGCTCGACGATCCGGCCACGGGCGGTCACCGGGACGCCGGCACGCGCGTAGACCGGGAACTGCGCCTCGGTGATCGCGTCGACGTCGCGGCAGGCGCCGTCGATGACGACGCCGCGGATGCCACGCTGCTGGGCGGCCGCCGTGAGGATGTCGCCCCAGCACGAGACGTTCGTACGCCCCTGGTTGGCGATGACGATGACGTCCTCGCTGCCGGAGGAGACGACGGTCTGGGTGGCCAGGTGCCGGCCCCGGACGTCGCCGGCGGCCGCGGCGTCGACGACCTCGACCGTGCGGGCGTAGCCCACGATCTTGGGGATCCCCCACATCGGCCGGATGCCGGTGGTGGCACCGGAGATGCCGAGGTGGTCGAGCGCGTCGGAGACGACGCAGCTGTCGAGAGCGCCGAGGCGCTCGAGTGGAGATGTCATGCGGTCTGTTCCTGTCCTTGGTGTTGCGCGGCGTTGAAGAGCTCGTCCCAGGTCTGCCCGGCGGTGCCGTCACCCGCGAGTGAGCGCTGCCGGAAGGCGTCGGCCCGCTGGGGCTGCGTCGGCTCGATGCCCTGGGCCAGCGACTTGGCGGTGCGCAGCATGAGGCGGCGGGCAGCCACGATCGCCCGGTCGGTGGTGCCGAGGTGCTCGGCGTGGCGCTCGCAGATCGGACCGTCCTGGTCCTCCTGCACCGGCAGGTCCTGGGAGCGGACGCCCATGATCCCGGTGAAGTTCTGCGTCGCCATGACCTCGAGGTCGCGCAGGTAGTCGTTGTCCATGTTGGCCACCGGGACGAACGTCTCGGGGTCCACCCGCACGTGCAGGCCGAGACCGGACCTCTCCCGCTCGAGCTCCTCGGCGCTCAGCGGACGGTCGGCGAGCCAGGTCACGGTGAAGCCCCACATCGAGGTGTCGTCGATCGGGATGGCGGCGGTGAAGGTGTAGCGCTCGCCGACGCGGGCCGGGACGATCGTGGAGGCCGGCATCAGGAACGGCGTGATCCGCCAGTAGCTGCCGCCGTCCGGGAGCGCGCGCTGCGCGACCGCGAGCATGCCCACGGGCGTCTCGGCGATCGTGTACTCGGGGTTGCCGGTGGTGTCGAAGCGCTTCTGCGGCGCGAAGTCGTGCTCGCCGAGCTCACGGTGCAGGAACTGCACGTGCGCGGTGTCCAGCTCGCCCTCGATGTTCTGGAAGTAGTTGCACCGCTGGTGGCGCTTGCTGACGTAGGAGTGGCTCTCCGGCAGCAGCGTCCAGTCGTGCAGGGGGAAGTCGGGCTGCACGTCGGCCGGGCCCAGGTAGGTCCAGATGATGCCGCCGGCCTCGTGGGTCGGATAGGCGACGGCCTTGACCCGGTCCTTGTACGTCGAGTCGACCGGCTCGGCCGGCATGTCCAGGCACGCGCCGTCGAAGCCGAACTTCCAGCCGTGGTAGACGCAGCGCAGCCCGTCCTCCTCGTTGCGGCCCCAGTACAGGTTCGCGTGCCGGTGCGGGCAGCGCGACTCGAGCAGGCCGACCTTGCCGTCCTTGCCGCGGAACGCGATGAGCTTCTCCCCCAGCAGGCCGACCTTCACGGCCGGGCCGCCCTGCTGGGGGAGCTCGGAGGAGAGGAGGGCGGGGATCCAGAAGCGACGGAACAGCTCGCCCATCGGGGTGCCCCTGCCCGTCCGGGTCAGTACCTCGTTGTCCTCGACACTGAGCATGCCGTCCCCCTCCTCGCTCCGTAGTGCAGTGGGTGCGGTGGTCGCCGGTCAGGGGGCGACGGTCGCGGCGCCTTCGAGGAAGGCCTGGTAGCGACCCGCGCGCGCCATCCCGGGGACGACCTTCAGGGGGTTGTCGTGGAGGATCCGGGTCCGGTCCTCGTCGGACAGGAACCCGAAGGAGTCCAGGACGGGCACCAGGTCGTCCGACGTGCGACCGGTCTCCGGGCGCACGGCGCCGCCGGAGCCGGGGGCCTCGGTGCCGAAGACCATGCGCGGGACGCCCCGCTGCTTGATCGCGGCCTCGAGGAAGTTCAGGTCGTAGCCGCAGCTGTCGTAGAACAGGTTCTCCGACAGGTCCTTCTGCGCGATGTGCTGGTCGGTCGAGATGAACCGGTCCAGTGCGCCGCCGCAGTGGCAGATGATGATCCGCAGACGCGGGAACCGCTCGAAGACGTCACCGTGGCTGAGGAACTGCCCGGCGAGGTACTGCTCGGTGAGGAACGCGAGCTGGTAGTTCATCGGGACGTCGCGGAAGCGCGGGTCCAGGGTGTTGGTGCCGTGCACGATCAGCGGGATGTCGTAGTCCTGCGCCGCGGCGTACAGGTCGTCGAACCACCGGCTGTCCATGCCCGGCTGCTCGCGCGTGCCGCTGACGTCCGGGGAGACGTACGCCGCCACGAAGCCGAGCTCGTTGACACAGCGGTCCAGCTCGGCCAGGACGTGCTTGGTGTCGGGCTCGCTGGCGATCATCGGCAGCTGCGCGGCACCGACGAAGCGGTCGGGGTGGAACGACACCTGCTGGGCGATCATGTCGTTGACATAGCGGGCCCAGCCCGGCGTGATGTGCGGCTCCATCCAGCCGAACTGCAGGTAGGGGCGCGGGCCGAGGACCTGGACGTCGATGTTGCGGGCGTCGATGTAGTCCACGTGGACCTGCGCCGCCTTGCGGAACTCCTCCTCGGTCGCCCCCTTGCCGCCCTGCTTGCCGATGTTGCTGGGCATCGGCTGGTTCGAGCCGAGCATCGCGACCGCCATGTAGTAGGCGGCCGGCGGCGCGGAGACGTGACCGTGCACGTCGAGCACCAGGGTGTCCTTGTAAGCCATGCGTATTTTCCCTTTCAGGGGTATGTGGAGAGGAGGTGACCGGTCACGCCCAGGAGGCGAAGGCCATCCCGGTGCCGGTGCCGGCCGGGCTGCGGTAGCCGGGCACGTAGTCGATGACGGTGGCCTGGAGGCCCTCGAGCATGCCGGCGGCCGTGACCCAGTTGAGGATCTCGGAGTTGCCGGAGCGCATCTGGTTGCGGGGCAGGTCTCCGAAGGACGCCAGGTCCCCCTTGACCAGCCCGTCGAGGACCTGCTGGTCGAGCTCCTCGTTGATGACGAAGTGGCTCAGGCCGCCGGAGGTGATGACCGCGACGCGCACGCCGGGGGTCCAGGACTCGATCGCCTTGCGGATCACCTGGCCGAGCTGGAAGCAGCGCGACGCGCTCGGGACGTTCGGCGGGATGTAGGTGTTGATGAAGATCGGCACGATCGGGATGTCGGTGCTGAGGTCCAGGCGGTAGCGCGGGAACGTGAACGCGTGGCCGAGCGACCGGGTGGACGGCTGCTCGGAGAACTGGAAGACGTCGAACTCGGCCTCGGCCAGGGCCGCGGTCAGGTGCGCGGCCAGCTTGCCGTCGGTCTTGTTGATGTTGCGGGACTCGCCGTGGGCGGCCCATTGCGCGGCCTTCAGACCGGGCGCCAGCTTCTCGAGCGCCTCGCCCGTGCGCGGCTCGTCCCACAGCTCGTCGCCGTGGAACAGCGCGAAGGTCGGCACTCCCTCGGCCTGGAACAGCTCCCACTGGTCATCGCCGATGACGAGCGCGACGTCGGGCTTCGCCTCGACCAGCAGGCGCTTGAGCTCGTCGATGCCCTTCTGGGTGCGCTCGTACTTCGCCTCCCACACCTCGTTGGTCAGCTGCTCGGCGACGTGCGGGTCGACGCTCTCGAGCAGCTCCTCGTAGGTGTGGAACTCACCGTCCTTGCCCAGCAGCGCGCTGGAGCGCTTGTCGCGCGCACCGTGGTCGTCCCACATGTCTGCGCCCGAGCTCAGCTGGGGGGTGTGGGAAGCAGCGAGTCCTACGACGATCTCCGCCATCGAGGTTTCCTCTCTCATCGTCGATCAGGGGATGTGACCACCCTCCTGTGACCGGCGACGAGGCTCCAGAGGTCCTCGCACCCAGCGGAAGCCGTCCTCAGCGGGCGAGGGATCGCTCCCGGGCGCGCTCAGCGGTTCGCGGCCGCCGTGAGGTGGACGTCGGCCTCGAGCAGCGCGGCGATGTCCGCGCTGCACTCGCGCATCGGCTCGCGGAACTCGCCGAGGCGCTCGGGCACCAGTCGATGCGCGGGCCCCGAGACGGTGATGACCGCGGCGAGCCGGCCGTCCGGGTGGCACACGCTCGTCGCCGCCGCGACGACGCCGTCCTCGAGCTCACCGAAGGAGACCGCCCACTGCTCGTCCCTCATGAGGTCCAGCTCGGCCACCGTGGGGGCGTGCCGGTCACCCTGTCGGGCCAGCTCCGCGAGGACCGCCCGCCGCCGAGCATCGCCGGCGAAGGCCAGCAGGAGCTTGCCGCTCGAGCCGGCCCCCAGCTGGCCAGGACGGCCGAGCGCCACGAACGGGCGCAGGGAGTAGTGGGACTCCACCGAGGCGATGCACACCTTGTGGCCGTCCTCGTCCACGTAGAGGTGCACGCTCTCACCGAGCCGGTCCCGTAGGCGCCGCATCGGTGCCTCGGCGTACGCGCGCAGGTCGTAGCCCTCCGAGGCGATGGCCCCCCAGTACAGAAGGCGAGGCCCGATGGCGTAGCGATCGCCCTCGCGACGGACGATCCCCAGCGCCGTCAGCTCGCTGAGCATCCGGTGGGTCGACGACTTCGGCATGCCGACTGCGGCGGCCACGTCGCGCAGGCGCAGCGGGCCCTCGGCCGCGCCGAGGCAGTCGAGGGTCTGGGTCGCCTTCGCGAGCACTGACACGGGTCTTCCTTTGCAGTCGAGCGGTCCTGCCCGGGGGGTCCCCCGACCGGGGCGTCAGCTCCCGAGGACCGCGAGGCACTCCAGCTGGAGCCGCATACCGGTCAGGTTCGCCTCCAGGGTATGCCGAGCGGGGCGACTCTCGGGGTCGGGAAACAGCTCGAGCCAATGCGGGTTCACGTGGCCGCGGATGTCTCGGTCCGCGACGAAGACGGTCACCTTGGCGACCTCGTCGGGGCTGGCCCCCGCCGCGTCGAGCACGGCGCGCAGGTTGGCGAACGCCTGGGCCACCTCGGCCGCGGGGTCCTCCGGGATGGTGCCGGTGGCCGGGTCCTTGCCGCTGATCCCGCCGGTCATGACGATGCCGTTGACCACCGACGCCATGGGGATCGGCTGCCCACCGTGCCCGAGCCCGGGCACCTCGACGCTACGACGCATCCGACTGCCTCCGGATCGGCGTGGCGGTCGGGCGACCGGGCCGGGTACGCGCGCCGAGCCCGTGCGAGACGGCACGAGCCGCCTGCCGGACGAGCTGGGTCACGGGCGCCAGCGCCAGGCGCTCCTCGGGCACCACGACGGAGAGGGTCGAGCGCAGCCCCCCGCCGCTGTCGTAGATCGGCGCGGAGACCCAGGCACGGCCGCCGGGGCGGCCCCGGGTCACCGCGAGGCCATGGGCCCGGATCTCGGCGAGCGTCTGCAGCAGGAGGAACTCCTTCTCGGCGAGCGCCCGCGGCAGCTTCACGTGCCCGTCGGCGACGAGCCCGCGCATCTCCGGGACGGGCATGTGCGCCAGGTGGACCAGGCCGGGGGCGATGCTGCCCATCGGGAAGCGCCGGGTCGACTCCCAGGCCGACCCGCAGGAGCGGCCGGCGATCTGGTCGACCAGGAGCACGTCGTTGCCGTCACGCGAGCCCAGGACGACGATCTCCTGGGTGGCGGAGTACAGGTCGACCATGTACGGGCGAGCCACGTCGCGGACCTGGCGAGCCCCTGGCACGCCCCAGCCGAGTCGCCACAGGCGCATGCCGAGCCGGTAGCGCCCACGTCCGGCGCGCTCGATGGCGCCCCACTCGCTGAGGGTGGCGAGCATCCGGTGGACCGTGGCCGGCGGGAGGCCGGTCTGGTCGCAGAGGGTCGAGATGGTCTGCTCCGGCTCGGGACCCACGAAGCAGTCCAGGATGTCGAACGCCCGTCCCAGGACGGACCGCTTGGCGTCGAGCTCGGGTGTGACGGCCACCATCAAACTTTTCTCCCATTATTCGGAACGCATGCGGATGGTCGACTGACGGTAGAAGCCGCCTTCACGTGATGTCAACCACTCGAAGGGTACCTCCCTTGCCTCAAGAACCGCGCAAGGCCGCCATTCCACGTGTTTTCCTCGGGAATCCGTTAGTTCCAAATACCGGAACTTAGGCGATGTTCCATCCCTTGGTACGAGCACCTCGTCGCCCCCGGCCGCGACTTCTAGCATCAGCCCATGGAGCCTCATCCCGCCGCCTTGGGCGCCGTTGCCCGTACGCGTGCCCTGGGCCTGCACTTCTGGGGTCAGTTCGTCGGCGTGACCCCGCTGGACCACACGCCCGGTCATACCCGGATGCGACTGGTGCCGGAGTCGACGGTGCTCTCACGAGACACCCGGCTGGACCTGCCCGTCGAGGTGACCTCCCTGGTGACGCTGGCCGACCTCTCCCTGGGCTTCGCCATCCGGGCCCAGGGCTCCCGCCACCAGCGACTGGCCACCACCTCCCTGTCCCTCCAGCTGGTCGCGCGCCCCCGAGGGGCGGTGACCTGCCGCAGCGAGGTCGTGTGGACCTCGGCCGACGCGACGCGCGCCCTCGTGCACGCCCACCTCACCGACGCCGCCGACGGCCCCGTCGCGGAGGCCCAGGCCTGGTTCCTCACCCTGCCCATCCCCCCGGACGCCGAGGTCACGGCGATGCCGTGGGAGCGCCGCCCCAGCGCCGTGCCGCGACTCTCGGCGGCCGACCTGACCCCCGAGGAGTCGGCTGCGGTCACCGCGGCCACGATCGCGGCCCAGCGCGCCAACGCCCTCGGCTCGCCCGTCGCCCGGGAGCTGCTCGGACTCGAGTGGTCCGAGACCAGCGCCGAGCGGGTCGTCGGCGCGGTCGAGGTCGGACCGCACCTGGCCAACCGCATCGGCGACGTGCAGGGCGGGGCACTCTTCGGCATCGCCGCGACGGCGGCCGAGCGGCTGATGGGCGAGGGCCTGGAGCTCGCCGACGCCGGCATGCAGTACCTGCGCCCCGTCCGCGGCTCCCGGCTGAGCGTCACCGCCACCGCGGTGCGTCGCGGGCGCTCGGCCGGCTTCGTCGAGGCCCGCATCGACGTCGACGGCCAGACGACGAACGTCGCCCACCTGACCTTCCTCGCCACGACCCGGTGACCAGCCTTCCTCTCTCCGTGGGCGGCTCGACGGCGCGCGGGCCGATGCCGGAGGCTGGAGCCATGTATCCAGGCAACCCCGACGTGCCCGACGACGTGTTCGCCGACGTCCACCGCCAGGTCGCCGACTTCGTACGCACCCGCGTGGTGCCGCGCGAGGTCGAGATCATGCGCTCCGACGCGATCCCCGACGACCTGCGCGCGCAGATCGCCGACATGGGCCTGTTCGGCTATGCGATCCCCCAGGAGTGGGGCGGTCTGGGGCTCGACCTGGTCCAGGACGTCGAGCTGGCGATGGAGCTCGGGTACACCTCGCTGGCCGTTCGCTCGATGCTCGGCACCAACAACGGCATCGCCGGACAGGTCCTCGTCGGCTTCGGCACCCGGGAGCAGCAGGCCCGGTGGCTGCCGAGGATCGCCTCCGGCGAGATCCTGGCGTCGTTCGCGCTGACCGAGCCGGGCGCCGGATCCAACCCCGCAGGCCTGCGCACCTCGGCCACCCCCGACGGCGACGGCTGGGTCCTCGACGGCACCAAGCAGTTCATCACCAACGCACCGCAAGCCGGGCTCTTCGTCGTGTTCGCGAAGCTGCAGCCCGCCCCCGAGTCGGGCAACGGCATCGCGGTGTTCCTGGTCCCCGCGAACACGGCAGGGCTCTCGGTCGGGGCCAAGGACGCCAAGATGGGCCAGGACGGCTCCAGCACCGCCGACGTCGTGCTTCGCGGCGTCCGGGTCGGGCCCGAGGCGCTGGTCGGCGGCAGCGCCGAGGTCGGCTACCGCGCGGCGATGACCTCGCTGGCCCGGGGTCGGGTGCACATCGCGGCCCTCGCCGTGGGCTGCGCACAGCGGGCGCTCGACGAGTCGGTGGCGTACGCCGCGGCCGCCACGCAGGGTGGCACCCCGATCGGCGACTTCCAGCTGGTGCAGGCGATGCTCGCCGACCAGCGCGTCGGCCTGGACGCGGGTCGCGCCCTGGTCCGCGATGCCGCCCGCAAGTACGTGAGCGGCGCGGACCGCCGCGTCGCGCCGAGCGTCGCCAAGCTGTTCTGCACCGAGATGGCCGGCCGGGCGGCCGACCTGGCCGTCCAGGTGCACGGGGGCGCCGGCTACATGCGCGACGTGCCCGTCGAGCGGCTCTACCGCGACGTGCGGCTGCTGCGCCTCTACGAGGGCACCAGCGAGATCCAGCGGCTGATCATCGGCGGCGCGCTCGTGCGTGACGCGAAGGCGGCGCAGTGACGCGGCCCCACGACGTACCCGACCGGCACGGTGCTGCGGAGCGCCGGCCCGGCCGATGTGACGATGGGGTCCCCCACCCCGCCTGACCTAGGCACGCACCCCACGGAGGAGCACCCCATGGAGATCACCGGCGCCGTGCTGGAGGAGATCGGTCGCGCCCGGCCCTTCGCGGGCTCCCGCCCGATCACGGTCGAGACAATCGAGCTGGACGCACCCGGCCCCGGCGAGGTGCTGGTCGCGATCGAGTGCGCCGGCCTGTGCCACTCCGACCTCTCCGTCGTCGACGGCAACCGGGTCCGGCCGGTGCCCATGCTGCTGGGCCACGAGGCCGCCGGCACCGTCGCCGAGCTCGGGCCCGGGGTCGCCGGGCTGTCCCTGGGCGACCGGGTCGTCACGACCTTCCTGCCGCGGTGCGGGGCCTGCGAGGCGTGCGCCGGCGACGGGACCCGTCCCTGCGTCCCGGGGTCGGCGGCCAACGGAGCGGGGACCCTGCTCTCGGGTGCTCGGCGCCTGCACCGCGCCGGCGGCGACGTACACCACCACCTCGGCGTCTCGGCGTTCGCCACCCACGCCGTCATCGACGCCCGCTCCCTGGTGCGGGTCGACCAGGATGTGCCGCCCGAGGTCGCCGCCGTCATGGGCTGCGCGGTGCTCACCGGGGGCGGGGCCGTGGTCAACGTCGGCCGACCGGTCCCCGGGGACACCGTCGTGGTCGTCGGGCTCGGCGGCGTCGGCATGGCCGCCGTCCTCACCGCCCTGGCCCACGAGGACGTCACCGTCGTCGCCGTCGACCCGGTCGCCGACAAGCTGCGCACCGCCCTCGAGCTCGGCGCCCACCGGGCGCTCAGCGCCGACGACGCCGTCGCCGCCGGGGTGAAGGCGCGCGTGGTCGTCGAGGCCGCCGGCAACGTCCACGCGCTGCGGACCGCCCTGGAGCTGACCGGTCCGGGTGGCACCACGATCACGGTCGGGCTGCCCTCGCCGGACGCCCGCATCGAGCTGTCCCCCACCGCGCTGGTGGCCGAGGGCCGCTCGCTGGTCGGCAGCTACCTCGGCTCGGCGGTCCCCGGTCGCGACATCCCGCGGTTCGTCGAGCTGTGGCGCGCCGGCCGGCTGCCCGTCGAGCGGCTCGTCTCCAGCCGGCTCCCCCTCGCCGACATCAACGCCGGCATGGACCGGCTCGCCGAGGGCACGACCCTGAGGCAGATCATCACCATGTCGGGCGTCTGACGATCCGCCCACATCCGGGGCGCGGGACTCCTAGACTGCGGGTCCGCACAACGGAGGGTGGACATGACGGTCGAGGCGCAGCAGGACAGGAGCCTTCCGGCCCGTGCCCACTACGGCACCGAGCGGATGAACGCGCTCAGCGACGGGGTCTTCGCCATCGTGCTGACGCTGCTCGTGCTCGAGCTCAAGCTGCCCGAGAGGGACGAGTCCATCGTCGCGCTGCTGGCCGACGACTGGCACGTCTTCCTGGCGTGGCTGATCAGCTTCCTCGCCATCGCGCGGTTCTGGCTGGTGCACCACTCGATCACCGCAGACCTCCGGCAGTGCCACAACGGGACGCTGGCCCTCAACTTCTCGGTGCTGGGCGCAGTGACCCTGGTGCCCTTCTCCGCCGACATCATCGGCACCGAGCGCGTCGCCGAACCGTGGTCCACGGTGGTCTTCGCCGTCAACATCGGGGTGCTGTCCGTCGCCGTCGGCCTGCTGGCGCGCCACGCGGCCCGGGAGGCCCAGCTGCTCCACCCCGACCACGCCGCCGAGCTGCTGGCGCGCAGCCGGACCCACCACCTGTACCTGCTGCCGGCGGTCACGCTGGTCGCCACGGTGCTGGCGTTCGTCGAGCCCTACGCCTCGGTCGGGCTGCTGCTGGCGGAGTTCGTGGCGTTCGGCTGGCTCGGCGGCCGCCGCCGCTGACGTCGTACGGCGCTCAGGCGCCGGCCAGCGACTTCTCGAACTCCGCCTGGTTGGGCATGGGGACCGGCTCCATGTCCCCGATCCGGGCGATCCAGTCGCAGACCTGCAACGGGTCGTGGCGGAACGTCGGCCCGTGGCCGGTGACGATCAGTGCCGGGTCGACGGCGCGGATGCGCGCGGCCTGCTCCTCGATCAGCGCCGTGGGGATGTGGTGGAACCAGATGTGGTTGGCGCGGTTCATCCAGTAGAAGCCCTCCTCCATGTCGGCCGCGGACATGTCGTCGGCGAACGGCACGTTGTCGGTGAGCACGGTGCCGAAACAGTCGGCGGAGAAGTAGACGTCGGTCTTGGGGTCGTAGAAGCCGCGGGTGGCCGAGGAGTCGTAGAGCGGCGGCCGGATCGCCTCGATCACGCGGTCGCCGATGTCGAGGCTCTCGCCGTCGTTGAGCAGGTTGACCCGGTCGAGCGGGACCTCGAACTCCTCGGCCAGCTTGCCCAGGCCGAGGAAGTTGGTGATCAGCCTGGCGTTGGGGCAGCGCTCCATCACCTGCATGACCGAGCCGGTGTGGTCGCGGTCCTCGTGGCTGATGAACAGCCACTTCACGTCCTCCGGCTCGACGATCTCGAAGACCCGCTCGAGGTAGGACTCCCGGTGCACGGTGGCCAGCGTGTCGACGAGCATCGGCTGCTCGCCCCGCACCACCATCGCGTTGACCGGCAGCAGCCCGATCCCGGGGACCGGCACCGCGTCGGGGATCACGAAGGTCTCGTCGGCCACCTGGTAGGGATCCTGCATCGCCTGCTCCTGGGTTGATCGGTGGCATTCAGGACACCCGGCGGGCCTGCCGGCCCTACCCTACGAACACCCATCACTCCCCCGGAGGGAAACGCATGAAGTTCGGCATCGGCATGTACATCTGGACGACCGACGTCGCCCCCGAGCACTACCCGATCTTCACGACCCTCGCCGAGCTGGGGTACGACGGCGCCGAGATCCCGGTCGGCTCGGGGCTCGCCGCCGACAACCAGAAGATCCGGCACGCGCTGGACGACGCCGGGCTGGGGTGCACGACGATCCTCAACCTCGCCGCCGAGCAGAACCCGGTCAGCCCCGACGCCGCGGTGCGCCGACGCGGCCTCGACGAGATCCGGTTCGGAATCGACGCCGCCCACACCCTGGGGAGCACCGTGCTCAGCGGTCCGTTCCAGACGGCGTACGCCGTCTTCTCCGGCGCCGGCCCGACCGAGCAGGAGCTGACCTGGTCCGCCGAGGTCATGCGGTCCGCGGCCGAGCACGCCGCCGAGGCCGGCGTGGTGCTCGCGGTCGAGTTCCTCAACCGGCACGAGGGCTACCTGCTCAACACCATGGCGCAGTCAGCGTCGCTGACCGCGCGCGTGGACCACCCGTCGTTCGGCGTCCTCTACGACACCCACCACGCCCACGCCGAGGAGGACGACGTGGTCGCCGCCATCACCACGCACGGTGCGGCGATCAAGCATGTGCAGGCCAGCGAGAACAACCGCGGCGTGCTCGGCGCCGGTCAGGTCCACTGGGCAGCGACGGCCCGCGCGCTGCAGGAGATCGGCTACGACGGCTGGGTCGCCGCCGAGGCCTTCGCGGCCGACGTCCCCGGCCTGTCGACCAAGGCGCACGTGTGGCGCGACACCTTCGGGTCCAAGGATCGGTTCGCGGCCAACGCGATCGGCTTCATGCGCGACACCTTCGCCAGCGAGGCCGCCCGATGAGCATCCTGTGGCAGAACGCCCCCGCCGTGTCCCTGCAGAACGGCTGCTTCGACGGACTGACCAGCGTCGCCGACGCCAAGGCGCACGGCAACCTGGGGGTCGGCGCGTTCGACCACCTCGACGGCGAGATGGTGATGGTCGACGGCGTCGTCTACCGCATGCACGCCGACTCGAGTGCCCAGGTCGCCGACGACGCCGACACGCTGGCGTTCTGCATGGTGATCCCGTTCGAGCCCGAGCTCAGCCGCGAGCTGCCGGACTCCACGACGACCGGCGACATCGGCGCCCTCGTCGCCGAGATCGCCGGCACCAGCAACCTGTTCGTCGCGTTCCGCCTGCACGGCACCTTCGGTCACCTGCACACGCGCTCCATCCCGCGCCAGGACCCGCCGTACCCCCGACTGGAGGAGGTGGAGCACACCCAGCCGGAGTACCACTACACCGACGTGTCCGGCCTGATGGTGGGCTTCTCGGCGCCGTCGTACGCCGGCAAGATCGCGCCGGGCGGCTTCCACCTGCACGTCGTCGACGACGCACGCACCATCGGTGGGCACGTCATCGACTTCCAGCAGGGCCGCGACCTGCGCATCGAGATCCAGCGGATCACGCGGCACGAGGTGGACTACCCCGTGACCGCCGACTTCACGACGCGCGAGCTGACCTGAGGATCAGACGTCGGCGAGGGTCATCGTGTCGAACTCCTCGTAGCGCGTCATCACGAAGGTGTCCATGTCGATGAGGTCCAGGAACGGCGAGGTGTCGGGGTTGCCCACGAACTTGTCCATCGAGGACTGGGCGTCCGCGGCGCTCTCCCAGTGGAGCACCACGACGATCTGACCGTCGGCGTTGGCCGAGGTGCTGCGGTTCTTGAACCCGTGGAGGTGGCCCAGGAAGGCGTGCTCCATCTTGGCGTTCTCGGCCTTGAAGGTGTCGAGGTCGACACCCTCCTTGAGACGCATGGTCACGATCTCTACGGTGTCAGCCATGTCGGCTCCTCGGCAGGGGGTGGGGTGGGCCTCGGAGGCTACGCGCACTTCTCCCATGCTGCGGGGGAAACCGGCGAAGCCGCCACGCAGCGGTCCCGCGGGTCCTACGCTCGGGCTCCGACCAGCCGGAGGACGCCCCCTGGCATGCACTCCCCGAAGGGACCCCCATGTTCGCCGCAGGAACCGTCCGCATCGCCGCCGTGCCCAACGCCTGGATCAACGACGACCTGCCGGAGCTGGGTGCGGGCACGTCGTTCGAGCAGATCGTCAGCGAGATGGCCCTCGCCGGGTACGCCGGCACCGAGCTGGGCAGCACCTACCCGACCGACGCGGCGACCCTCAAGGCGGCGCTGGACGTCCGTGGCCTGGTGCCGTCGGGCGGCTGGGTGTCGACCTGGTTCGCGTCCCAGGGCGGCGCCTACGAGCAGACGCTGCAGACCTTCCGCGACCAGATCCCGTTCTTCACCGCGATCGGCCTGCAGGACGTGTACGTCGCCGAGGTCACCGGCGCGGTGCACCAGCAGCCGGTGCCGGCGCTGGCCAACCGGCCGGTCTTCGACGACGAGCAGTGGGACGCGATGGTGCGCGGGCTCGGCGAGATGGGCCGCATCGCGAGCGACCACGGGCTGCGGATCAACTACCACCACCACACCGGGACCGGCGTGCAGTCCTCCGAGGACATCGACCGGCTCATGGCCGACACCGTCGCCGGTGAGACCTGGCTGCTGCTGGACACCGCGCACCTGATGGTCGGTGGAGGCGACCCGATGGCGGTCCTCACCAAGCACGAGGGCCGGATCGGGCACGTCCACCTCAAGAACCTCCGCCAGCCGGTGCTCGACCGGATGCACCAGGAGTCGCTGAGCTTCTGGGACGCGCTGCGGCAGGGCATCTTCACGGTCCCCGGCGACGACGAGGGCTGCATCGACTTCGCGCCACTGCTGCGCAAGCTCGCCGACGACGGCTGGGCCGGCTGGCTGGTCGTCGAGGCCGAGCAGGACCCGGCCCTCGCCCATCCGCTGGAGGCGTTCCGCACCGCCCGGCGCCACATCGCCGACCTGACCGGACTGTAGAGATGGCCACCGCCGAGGACGAGCGCCTGCGCGCCGCCAACATCGACGGGGTCCCCTGGCGCCAGTGGGGCCCCTACCTCTCCGACCGGCAGTGGGGCACGGTCCGCGAGGACACCTCCCCCGGCGGCGACGCCTGGAACTCCTTCCCCCACGACCACGCGCGGTCCCGGGCCTACGGCTGGGGCGAGGACGGCCTGCTCGGCATCAGCGACGACGCCCAGCGCCTGTGCTTCGCGATCGCCGTGTGGAACGAGGCCGACCCGATCGTCAAGGAGCGGCTCTTCGGCCTCACCAACGGCGAGGGCAACCACGGCGAGGACGTCAAGGAGTACTACTTCCACCAGGACTCGACCCCGACCCACTCCTACATGCGGGGGCTCTACAAGTACCCCCAGGCCGCCTACCCCTACGAGGACCTGCTGCGCACGAACGCCGCGCGCGGCAAGGGCGAGGCCGAGTACGAGCTCGTCGACACCGGCGTCTTCGACGACCAGCGCTACTTCGACGTCGAGATGGTCTACGCCAAGGCCGGTCCCGACGACCTGCTGATCCGCGTCACCGCCACCAACCGCGGCCCCGACACCGCGGCCCTCCACCTGCTGCCGACCCTGTGGCTGCGCAACACCTGGTGGCACGAGCGCGACCGCGACGACCCGCGCCCTCGGCTGAGCGCCGACGCGGAGGCCAAGCGGATCACCGTCGACTGCCCGGGGCTGGAGCCCTACACGCTCGCGTGGGAGGACGAGGCCGACGTCCTGGTCACCGAGAACGAGACCAACTGGGCGCGCATCAGCGGCGGCAGCAACCCCACGCCGTACGTCAAGGACGGCATCAACGACGCGGTCGTCGAGGGCCGCGCCGACGCGGTCAACCCCGAGCTGAGCGGCACCAAGGCCGCCGTACGCCGGCGCGTCGAGCTCGCTCCCGGCGAGTCGGTCACGATGCGGCTGCGGCTCGCGGCCTCGATGCCGCGCTCCCCCTTCGACGCCAAGTCCGACAAGGTCGTGGCCCAGCGTCGTGCCGAGGCCGACGACTTCTACGCCAACATCACCCCGCCCTCGGTCTCGGCCGACTCGGCGCTGGTGATGCGCCAGGCGCTGGCCGGGATGCTGTGGTCCAAGCAGTTCTACTGCTACGACCTCGACCGGTGGCTGAGCGAGCGCGACGTGCACCCGCTACGCAGCGATACCAGCCTCGACCACCGCAACGCCCGCTGGTTCCACATGGTGGCCGGCGACATCATCTCGATGCCGGACTGCTGGGAGTATCCCTGGTTCGCCGCCTGGGACCTCGCGTTCCACACGATGACGCTCGCCATGGTCGACACCGCGTTCGCCCGCGACCAGATCCGCCTGCTCCTGGGTGAGCGCTACCTGCACCCGTCCGGGCAGATCCCGGCGTACGAGTGGAACTTCTCCGACGTCAACCCGCCGGTGCACGCGCTGGCGACGCTGTTCAGCCACGTCGAGGACGCCGACATCAGCGGCGAGCAGGACCACGCCTTCCTCAGCGACGTCTTCGGCAAGCTCGTCCTCAACTTCACGTGGTGGGTCAACCGCAAGGACGCCGTCGGCGCCAACGCGTTCGAGGGCGGGTTCCTCGGGCTCGACAACATCGCGGTCTTCGACCGCAGCGCCGCCCAGCTGCCCACCGGCGGCCGCCTCGAGCAGGCCGACGGCACGGCCTGGATGGCGCTCTACTGCCAGACCATGCTGGAGCTCTCGCTCGAGCTCGCCGCCACCGACCCTCAGTACGACGGCATGGCGCTCAAGTTCGTCGAGCACTTCCTCTACATCGCCGCCGCCATGGAGCGCGGCGACGGCATGTGGGACGACGAGGACGGCTTCTTCTACGACCAGCTGCGCCTGCCCGACGGCTCCTCCGAGCGGCTGCGGGTGCGCTCGATGGTGGGGCTGATCCCGCTGTGCGCGGTCACCGTCGTGCCGGCCGCGGCCTTCGCCGGGCTGAGCGACCGCCTCGCCGAGTTCATGGACCGCCACCCCGACCTGCTCGGCCAGCTGGCCGACCCGATGGTCCCCGGCGTCCAGGACCGGCGACTGCTCACCCTGCTCAACGAGGAGCGGCTGCGCAGCGTCCTGGGCTACCTGCTCGACGAGGAGGAGTTCCTCAGCCCCTACGGCATCCGGGCCCTGTCGCGCCACCATCGCGACCACCCGTTCTCCATGGAGGTCGACGGCCAGGCGTTCGGGGTGGGCTACCTGCCGGGCGAGTCCGACAGCGGCATGTTCGGCGGCAACTCCAACTGGCGCGGTCCGGTGTGGATGCCGGTGAACTTCATGATCGTCCGCGCGCTGCTGCAGTACTACCTCTACTACGGCGACGAGTTCACCGTGGAGATGCCGACGGGCTCAGGGCAGCAGCACACGCTCTTCGAGGTGGCGCAGGAGATCTCCGAGCGCCTGGTGAGCATCTTCGTGACCGACGACGAGGGCCGGCGCGCGGTGTTCGGCGGGGTCGAGCTGTTCCAGACCGACGAGCACTGGCGCGACAACGTGCTGTTCTACGAGTACTTCCACGGCGACAACGGAGCCGGCATCGGCGCCTCGCACCAGACCGGCTGGACCGGCCTGGTCGCGAAGCTGATCCAGCTCTTCGGCACCCTCGACCCGGCCGCGGTGCTGGCCGACGAGCGTCCGCACCCCTCGACCACGCTGTTCCGCCGAGACGCCTAGGACTCCACAGCAGAGATCTCGAAGACGTGGTGGCCGTGCGGGCCGAGGTCGAGGAACAGCCCCTCGGCCGCGGTCGCGGCGACGTCGCGGACGTACGCGACGTCGTCGTGCATGCGGTCGACCAGACACACGCTCCCGCCCGCGGGCAGGACGGTGGCGACCGCGACGCGGCACTGGGCCTGGTGCTCGCTCAGGTTGACCGCCACCAGCCAGCGCAGCGGCGCATCGGCGGTCGGCGACCACCCCGCCACGACATACGAGTCGTGCGAGCCGTTGCCGTCCCAGGCCGGACCCACCTGGAGCAGCTGCCAGTGGCCCCTGCGCAGGACCGGGTCCGCCAGCACGCCGAGCAGCCGGTCGTAGAACTCCGCGAGGACCGGGTCCGGCCGCTCGTCTGGGCGCCGCCGCAGGTGCAGCGGCGCCTTGACCCGGCGGCCCTCGAGCTGACCCTCGTGGAAGAACCGCAGGCCGGTGCACAGGAACGTGACCACCGCGGCCGCCTGGTGCACGGCGGGATCGGGGAAGGTCGCGGCCGCCCGGGGCTCGTCGTGGTTCTCGAGGAAGCGCGCCGAGCGCGCCTGGAAGTCCGCGTCGGCCGCGAGGTGCCCGCGGACCGCGGCCGCGTCACCGCTGCGCAGCCGGTCGTAGAGCCGCTTGTCGTAGGTGTAGTCGAAGCCGTGCTGCTGCAGCTGCCACTCCAGGTCCCAGTAGACCTCCGCCATGAGCAGGAAGCCGGGGTGCTGGGCGCGCACGGCGGCGATCGCCTCGGGCCAGAACGGCGAGTCGGCGGCGGGCGTGCCGTCGGCGGGGACCGACCGGTCGCCCCAGGTCTGGGCGAACACCTCCGGCTCGAGCAGCATCGCCATGTCGCAGCGGACGCCGTCGCAGCGCGCCGCCACCCGGGCCAGCTCGGCGGTCATCGCCGCCCGCAGGTCGAGGTGGCGGTAGTTGAGCTGGGCGGTGTCCGGCCAGCCGTCGAAGTAGGGGTCCCGCCCGTGCGCGACGACGTGGTCGCCCACGCGGAAGTAGTTCTGCGGCTCGGCCGACAGGTCGTCCTCGGTCCCACCCACGTAGCGCTGCGGGGCGTCGAGAAGCCACGGGTGGTCTAGCGCGGTGTGGTTGGGCACGAAGTCCAGCAGCAGCCTCAGCCCGCGCTCGGACAGCCGGGTCCGGAGCCGGGCGAGGGCTGCGTCGCCTCCGAAGTCGCGGTGCACGCCGTAGTCGACGATCGCGAACGGCGAGCCCGTGACGTCCTCGGGAGTGAAGTCGGGCAGGGCCTCGTGGTACTCCGCCTGCCAGTCGGGGTTCGCCGCCGACACGGCCCGTGCCGCGTCCCCGGTCTGCCACACGCCGAGCAACCAGACCCAGTCGAATCCTCGCGCCGCGATCTCGTCCAGGAAGGCGTCGGTGACGTCGTCGAGAGTGGCCGGACGCCCAAGCCCGCCTGCGATCTCGTGCAGCAACACCCGGGTGTTCACCTGGTAGAGCAGCGGGTTCATAGCAGTCTCCAGACACGGGGCTTCAGAGGTGCGAGCATGGCCACCGTAGGGCGTCGCGCTCACCCGCGAGTGCTTTTCGAGGTCGTTGCCGTCCAGCCTCACTGACCCTCCGGGAGAGTTCGACCATGCCAGCTCAGATCGACCACGCGACCGCTGCGCGCACCGAGTACGACGTACTCGTCGTCGGCTCCGGTGTCAGCGGCGCCATCGTCGCCCGCGCCTCGGCCGAGAAGGGCCTTCGGGTCCTCGTCGTCGAGGCCGGGCCGGGCGACGAGCTCTCGGTGGCCGACTACGAGAGCTACCTGACCCGGTTCTACGGGGCGGCCGCCAAGGACAACAACTCCGCCTACGAGGTCAACCCCAACGCGCCGATGCCGCGCTCTCCCGACGTGCGCCGTCTCCAGCCGGGGCACCCGGACTCCACGGGATACCTGATCCAGAACGGCCCCTACGAGATGGACAGCACCTACACCCGGGTGCTCGGCGGCACGACGATGCACTGGGAGGGCAAGGCGCTGCGCATGCTCCCCGAGGACTTCGAGATGCGCAGCCGCTTCGGGCAGGGCCGGGACTGGCCCCTCGGCTACGACGACCTGGAGCCCTACTACCGCCAGGCCGAGCTCGAGCTCGGCGTCTCCGCGGACGTGGCGGACCAGACCTTCTACGGGATCACGTTCCCCCCGGGCTACGAGTTCCCGATGCACGGCCTGCCGAAGTCCTACCTCGACCAGATCGTCGCCCGCGACCTCGACGGCACCGAGATCACGCTCGGCGACACCACGTGCACGCTCACGGTCCGCCCCACCGCGCAGGCCCGCAACAGCATCCCCAACGCGGCGTACGACGGCGGCAAGGGCTACGTCCCCGTCGGCGCCGTGAGCACCCACCAGGTCGAGGAGGGCGGTCGCTGCCAGGGCAACATCAACTGCGTCCCGCTGTGCCCCGTCCAGGCGAAGTACAACGCGCGCAAGACGCTCGCCTTCGGCCTGCAGACCGGCCGCGTCGACATCCTGAGCCAGACCATCGCCTCGCAGGTGCACGTCGGCGAGGACGGGCTCATCAGCCACATCGACTACCAGGCCTACGGGTCGACGACGTCGCCCGAGCACGTCACCGGGTCGCTGCGGGCCCGCGCCTACGTGCTCGCCGCCAACCCGGTCGAGAACGCCCGGCTGCTGCTGGCCTCGGGCCTGCCCGGCAGCAACGGCCTGGTCGGGCGCAACCTGATGGACCACGCCTACCTGCTCACCTGGGCGCTGCTGCCCGAGATCGCCGGCACCATGCGCGGCTCGCAGTGCACCTCGGGCATCGAGGACCTGCGCGCCGGCGGCTTCCGCAAGGACCACGCCGCGATGCGCGTGAGCATCCACAACGACGGCTGGGCCTGGCCCACGGGCTCGCCGTACACGGACCTGGTCGAGCTGGTCGACGACGCCAACCTGTACGGCGCCGCGCTGCGGCGGGGCGCGGTGGACCGGATCTCGCGCCAGCTGATGCTCTCCTTCATGGTCGAGCTGATGCCGGAGCCCAGCAACCGGATCACTGTCGACAGCCGCTACGTCGACGCGATGGGCAACCTGCGCCCGGTGCTGTCCTACTCGCTGCCGGAGTACACGATGGACGGCGTCGCCGCCTCCCGGCGGATCTCGCGGCGGATCTTCCAGCGCCTGGGTGCCGAGGACCGGACCCACTACGACCCGCTGGATCCCGGCTACGTCGCCTACCAGGGCGAGGGCTTCGTGATCCGCGGCGGCAACCACTGGGCCGGCACCCACATCATGGGCGAGAGCAGCCACGACTCGGTCGTGGACGTGAACCAGCGCTCGTGGGACCACGCGAACCTCTACCTCGTCGGGCCCGGCAGCATGCCGAGCATCGGCACCTCCAACACGACGCTCACGCTGGCGGCCCTGTCGTTCCGGACCGCCGAGAGCATCGCCGCCGAGCTGACCATCCGACCGACCGTCACCATCGGGGGCTGACCAGATGACCCTGCGCCGCATCGCCACCGTCGAGGACCTGCACTCCTACCTGCACATCGCGATGCAGCTGGAGCACGCCACGATCCCGCCGTACCTCACCGCCCTCTACTCGATGCACCCGACGACCAACGCGGACGCCTACCGGGTGATCCGGGTCGTCGCGGTCGAGGAGATGCTCCACCTGACCCTTGCCGCCAACCTGCTCAACGCCGTCGGGGGCGACACCGCCCTCGCCGCCGAGGGGTTCGTGCCGACGTACCCGGCCCACCTGCCCGACGGGGAGACCGACTTCGAGGTCGGCACCCGCGCGTTCTCGAAGGAGACCATCGCGACCTTCCTGCAGATCGAGCGCCCGGCCGTGGCCGAGGGTGAGGGCAGGTTCGTGGCGCGCGACCGCTCGTCGCGCGCCCTGCTGCCGGCCGTCGACGCGCACGAGGACGACCTGCACTTCTACAGCATCGGCGAGTTCTACGCCGAGATCGGCGACGGCATCCGCCGGCTCCACGACGAGATGGGCGACGCGCTGTTCTGCGGCGACCCGGCACGCCAGGTCGGCCCGGAGTACTACTACTCCGGCGGCGGCGCGATCACCAAGGTCACCGACCTGGACTCCGCGGCCGAGGCGATGCGCACGATCAGCGAGCAGGGCGAGGGCCTGGGCGGCGCCATCTTCGACGAGGAGGGCGAGCTGGCGCACTACTACCGCTTCGAGCAGCTGCTCCTCGGTCGCTACTACCAGCCCGGGGACACCGGCGGCAGCCCCACCGGGCCGGAGCTCGCGATCGACTGGGACGCGGTCTACCCGGTCAAGGCCGACGCCCAGCTCGCCGACTACGCCGAGCCCGGCGAGCTGCGCGACGCGGTCCTGGCCTACAGCACGGCGTACGGCGAGTTCCTGGCCTGCCTGGACCAGGCGTTCTCCGGGCGCCCCGACCTGCTGGTCCCGGCGGTTGGCGACATGTTCCACATCAAGGAGCTCGCCTCCCAGATCATGCGCAACCCGATGCCCGGCGAGCCCGGCGTCAACGCGGCCCCGGTCTTCCGTGGCCCCGCTCCTGTGGAGGTGTCCTGACCATGACCGGCGACCACGACGTCCTCGAGGCGTTCCTCGAGCTCTCGGCTACCCTCACCGGCTACTCCCGGTTCCGACTGCGCGGCACCGGGCAGGCCGAGCCCTACCTCGAGACCACCCGTGACGCGAGCGGCGACGGCGTCCTCGCCGACCTGCTCGCCACCTCGGCGGAGGTCCACGCGACCGCCGCCGGTGACGAGGGCGTCCTCGACCGGGGCCTGCGCGCGCGCATCCTCAGCGACGACCGGCTCGGTCCGGTCGCGCGCAACGTCATCAAGATGTGGTTCGTCGGCACCTGGTACCAGCTCCCTCAGGAGTGGCGCGACGCCCACGCCACCCGGGCGCCCGACGCCACCCACGTGGTCTCCCCCGCGTCCTACACCGAGGGCCTGCTGTGGCCGACCATCGGCGCCAACCCGCCTGGTGCCAAGGGGCAGGGCTACGGCACCTGGGCCGCCCCGCCCCGCCTCGACCTGCCCTGAGGATCCGCGAGCCCTGAGACCCGGTGAGCGGGGCCGCGTCGGTCAGCGGTCGATCATCCGCTGCATCGCCTCGGGGTAGCGCTCGCCCACGACCTGCACCCGGGCCGACCCGTCGTCGAGCTCGGCGAGATCGTCGGCGCTGAGGTCCAGCTGCGCCGAGGCGAGGTTCTCCTCGAGCCGCTCGAGGCGCCTTGTGCCGGGGATCGGCACGAGCGACGGCCTCTGGGCGAGCAGCCAGGCCAGCGCCACCTGCCCGGGCGTGGCGTTCGTGCGCTCGGCCACCGCCCGCACCACGTCCACCAGCGCGAGGTTCGCCTGGAGTGCCTCCCGCTCGAAGCGCGGCAGCGTGGCGCGGATGTCCTGCTCGCCGAACCGGGTCTCCGCCGTGACCTGTCCGGTCAGCAGCCCGCGGCCGAGGGGGCTGAACGGCACGAAGCCGATGCCGAGCTCGTCCAGCGTCGGCAGGATCTCCTCCTCGGGCTCGCGCCAGAACAGCGAGTACTCGCTCTGCAGCGCGGTGACCGGCTGCACCGCGTGGGCGCGACGGATCGTCGCGACCCCGGCCTCGGACAGGCCGAAGTGGCGGACCTTGCCCGCCTCGATGAGCTCCTTGACGGTTCCGGCCACCTCCTCGATCGGGACGTCGGGGTCGACCCGGTGCTGGTAGAGCAGGTCGATGGCGTCCGTGCGCAGGCGCCGCAGCGAGCCCTCGACGCCGGCCCTGACGTCGTCCGGTCGGCTGGACACGCGGGCCTCGCCCCGATCGTCGAACGCGAAGCCGAACTTGGTGGCGATGACGACCTGGTCGCGGACCGGCTCGAGTCCCTCGCCCACGAGCTCCTCGTTGTGGAACGGGCCGTAGACCTGGGCGGTGTCGAAGAAGGTGACGCCCCGCTCCACCGCGGCGCGGAGGAAGGCGATCATCTCCGGCCGCGGAGGGGGCGGCCCGAACGACTGGCTCATCCCCATGCACCCGAGGCCCACGGCGGAGACCTCCAGCCCCTGCCCGCCGAGCGTGCGTGCCTGCATGACGTCTCCCTGCGGTCGGTGCGGTCGGTGCGGTCCGTGCGAAGACGACGCTAGGCACCCCTCGGCCCCGTGGGAAGGGCGGGTCTCATGACGAAGGTGGCGACGATCGGCACGGCTCTCAGCCGACTGCCGCCCGCTGCCTCAAGAGGCAACGGGCGGCAGTGGGTGGAACGACGCGGTCATGCAGGCCGACGCACGAACGCGACAGCGGCTCCCAGGAGGGGGACCAGGATCCAGGCCGCGAAGACCGCCGCCCCCATGCCCGGGCTGAGCTGGGAGGTGTCCGGCGCCACCGAGGTGAAGGAGCTCCCGGCCGTGGTCGGCAGGTACTGCAGGAGGTCCTCCCGCACGCTCTCAGGGAGCAGGATGAAGCCCAGGCCGGGGAGGACGAAGATGATCCCGAACAGGGTCGAGATCGCCCCCGCCGTGCTGCGCAGGATGCCGCCCAGAGCCAGCCCCAGCAGCGCCGTGCCCATCAGGAAGGCAGCGGAGCCGATGACGGCCCGCAGGACGCCGGGGTCGCTCAGCGTCGCGGTGTCGACGTCGCCGCTGCCGATCAGGGCTTGGCCGGCGAAGAACGTGACGAAGGCGGTCACTCCGAGCACCGAGAACGTCGCGAGGGCCACGACCGCGACCTTGGCCCAGAGCACGGGGAGCCGGGACGGCACCGCCGTCAGCGTGGTCCGGATCGTCCCGGTGCTGTACTCGCTGGTGATGGCGAGGACACCGAGCACGCCGATGATGAGCTGCGCGACCTGGACCCCGGCGAGGGCTGCCCCGGCGGGGTCGTCCCCGGCGTCCTCCGGCGGGTTCCCGACCACCCCGCCGATCATGGCGGAGAAGATCAGGCCGATGAACAGCAGCGCGCCTGCCGAAGCGGCGAGCGTGACGACGTTGCTCCTCACCGACCGGAGCTTGGTCCACTCCGAGCGCATCACGTTGCTCATGGTGATGCGGCCTGGAGCGGCCGGAACACCTACGGGTGCGGTTGCCTGGGTACTCATCGGACTGTCCTCTCGTCTGCGGGGTGCGCGGTGGTGGTGGTCTCGCCGGCGTACTCGACGGCGTCTCGGGTGAGCTCCATGAACGCCTCTTCGAGAGACGCCTGCTTGCTGCTGAGCTCGTGCACGGGGATGGAGGCCTCGCTGGCTCGGGCGCCGATCTGCTCGGGCGTGAGGCCGATGACGTCGAGGGAGCCGTCCGGCTCCGTCGTCACGGTGACGCCCTCGCCGGTGAGGAGCGGCTGCAGCAGAGCCGCCTGGGGGCTGCGGACCCGGACGCTGCGGATGGACCTGCTCATCAGCTCGGCCACCGGGAGGTCGGCGATGAGCTTCCCGCGGCCCAGGATGACCAGATGCTCCGCGGTCATCGCCATCTCCGTCATCAGGTGCGAGGAGACGAACACCGTCCGGCCCTCGGCGGCGAGGCTGCGGAGCAGCTCGCGGATCCAGCGGATGCCGTCGGGGTCGAGCCCGTTGACCGGCTCGTCCAGCACGACCGTCTGGGGATCTCCGAGCAGGGCGCCGGCGATCCCGAGCCGCTGGCCCATCCCGAGGGAGAATCCCCCGACCCGGTCCTTGGCGACGTCGGCGAGCCCGACCAGCTCGAGCATCTCGTCGACCCGACTCACCGGCAGTCCGTGCGTGTGGGCCTGGGCCAGCAGGTGGTTGCGGGCGGAGCGGCCGGGGTGCCGGGCGCCGGCGTCCAGCAGGACTCCGAGCTCGCGGATCGGCGTGGGGTGGTCGCGGTACGGACGGCCGTTGACGGTGGCGCGTCCGCTGGTCGGGTCCTCGAGACCCACCAGCATCCGCATCGTGGTCGACTTCCCCGCACCGTTGGGCCCCAGGAAGCCGGTGACGACACCGGGCTGCACGGTGACGGTCAGGTCGTCGACGACGGTCTTGGAGCCGTACCGCTTGGTCAGGTGCTGTAGTTCGATCATGGTGTTCTCCTTGTGAGACCGGGGCTTCCGGCGTTGAGAGAAGCCTGCTCGGCGGAGGTGCCTTCCCGCGTCGTGCAGCCGCAGACACCTGTGGCTGCTGCACGCGCAGCAGCGCAGAGGCCGGGCAGCGTCGAGGTACCGCCTCGGCGGTACGCCGGTGTACTGCCGCCGGAGGACGCCACGGACCCGGTGTGATTCGTAGGCTCCGGGTATGACCGTCCTCAGCGACCTGCGCGCACTCCACGAGAGAAACCCTGTGGTGGTTGACGTGCTGGTGGCGGTGGGGCTCATGCCGATGGTGGTGCTCGTCCCCGATCCCGACCGCCCAGGCGGGTCCTCGCTCTCGGGCGCGGCGGCGGTCATCGCGATCCTGACCTGCGCCGGGTTGGCACTACGCCACCGGTGGCCCGGCATCGTCCTGGCGGGCACCACCCTGGGCGCCGCGGTCGTCATCATGCTCGCGGGCGGAGCGTCGTGGATCGTCCTCACCACGATCGTGGCCTTGTACACGTTCGCCGTCCTGCGCGACCGACGCAGCGCCATCCTGGCCTTGGCCGCGTCACTGGCGACGGTGTCGGCCGCGGTCACGCTGGTGACGGGCCCGTGGCCGCTCGACCCCGCAGCCTTCCAGTACATCTCGTCGTTCGCCGTCGCCACCGCCGTCGGAGTGGCGGTCCGGTCTCGTCGCGCCTTCGTCGTGGCGGTCGAGGAGCGCGCGGAGCGGGCCGACCGCATGCGCGAGGAGGAGGCCGCTCGGCGCGTGGCGGAGGAGCGGCTGCGCATCGCGCGCGAGCTCCACGACGTGGTCGCGCACCGCGTCGCGATCGTGAACGTCCAGGCCTCGGTGGCTCGTCATCTCGTGCTCGTCGACCCGCCGGCGGCACTCGCCGCGATCGAGCACGTGCGGGAAGCCGGGCGAGCGATCCTCGATGAGCTGGGTGACGTGTTGAACGTCCTCCGCCAGCCGGACGAAGCGGTGGATCCCCACTCCCCCGCCCCGGGTCTGGACGAGGTGCACCACCTGGTGGCCTCCTTCCAGTCCCTGGGCCTGGCCATCAGGCAGTCTGTGTCCGGCAGTCCCCGCGCTGTCGCTGGCGGAGCAGACCTGGTGGCCTACCGGGTCCTCCAGGAAGCCCTCACGAATGCCCACAAGCACGGAATCGGACAGGCGACCATGACCATCTGCTACGAGCCCACCGAGATCGGACTGGAGGTCACCAACCCCGTCGGCGACGACCACGCAGCCGCCGCAGTCCGCTCCGCTGACGGCGCCGGCTTCGGCCTCATCGGGATGCGTGAGCGCGTCGCCGCGGTTGGCGGGGAGATGACCGCACGCCAGGAGCCCGACGGGCACTTCCGGGTGTCGGTCCGGCTGCCTGACCGAGCGGGGGCGGAGCGATGAGCATCCGGGTGGTCATCGCGGACGACCAGGGGCTCATCCGGGTGGGGTTCAGGTCGCTGATCGACTCCGCGCCGGACATGAGCGTCGTGGGGGAAGCCGCCAACGGGCAGGAGGCGGTCGACCTGGTCCGCAAGACCCGTGCCGACGTCGTGGTGATGGACATCCGCATGCCCGAGCTGGACGGTCTGGGCGCGACGCGCCTGATCTGCGCCGACGAGGATCTGGCCGGCGTGCGGGTGCTCATCCTGACGACCTTCGAGCTCGACGAGTACGTCCTCGAAGCGGTCGAGGCCGGCGCCAGCGGGTTCCTCGGCAAGAGCGTCGATCCCGAGGACCTGATGCAGGCGATCAGGACGCTGGCGGCCGGCGACGCCCTGCTCTCCCCCAAGGCGACGCGAGCGCTGATCAGCCGCTACGCCAGGCCCGTCGCGGCCGAGTCTCCCGGCGCCGTCGACTCGACGCTCCTGCCCGGGCTGACCGAGAGGGAGCGCGAGGTGGTCGCCCTGGTGGCCCACGGCCTGACCAACGACGACATCGCCGAGCGCCTCTTCGTGTCGCCGCTGACCGCCAAGACCCATGTGAACCGCGCGATGATGAAGGTGGGCGCCCGCGATCGAGCGCAGCTGGTGGTCGCCGCCTACCAGAGCGGACTCATCCGGCCCGGGGCCCAGTAGGCCAGGACCAGCTCGACGTCACCTCGGGCGCACGCCCCGGCACAGCTTCATCCGCTTCGCGAGGTCGGGTGGCGAGCGAAGCTGTCCACTGCGGTGGTGGCGATGCGTTGCAGGGTTGCCGGGTCCACGCCTGCCTTGGCGAGCGCCTCGAGTCCCCGATGCGTCGCCACGATCAGTCCGCCGAGCACGGCCGCGTCCGCATCGGCGTCGATGTGCCCGGCGGCCTGAGCCTGCTCGACAAGCTGCCGACAGCTGGCGAACAGCGACTCGAACGCAGCGTGCGAGCGGGCGGCGATGGCGTCGTTCTCCCACGCCAGCTCGGCGGTGCCCCTGGCCAGCAGGCAGCCCCGGCGGTTGGGCCCGGCCACCGGCGCAGCGAGCCACGCGCGGATCCGATCGAGTGCCTCGTTCTCGGGGCCCTGGACCAGAGCCGCCGCGCCTTCCTCGGCGGCCGTGCAGTACTCGTCGAAGACCCGCTGGAACAAGGCCTCCTTGTCGCCGAACGCTCCGTAGAGGCTGCCCTTGCTGAGTCCCGTAGCGCGGGAGAGATCGTCGACGGAGGTGCCGTGGTAGCCGGTCTCGTTGAACTGCCGCCGCGCGGCTTCGATGACGGTCTGCTCGTCGAACTTCCGGGGCCGCGCCATACCCCGAGTGTACGCCAGTTCTGAACTTTCGGTCGAGAACTTCTGGACGATCGGTCCATAACCTGCCTATAGTGGACCGCATGTTCAGAACCCCTCGCCCAGCAGACCACACCGAGCTCGCCGGCAAGCGCGCCCTCGTCACCGGAGGCTCCCGCGGGATCGGCGCCGCGATCGTCCAGCGCCTGCTCGACGGCGGCGCGAGCGTCGTCACGACGGCGCGCACCGTGACCGACGAGACGCCGAGCGGCGCAACCTTCATCCCAGGCGACCTCAGCACCCTCGCCGGCGCGCAGGAGCTCGCCGCAAACGCACTCGACCGGCTCGGCGGCGTCGACATCGTCGTCAACAACGCGGGGGCCGCCCGGACCCACCTCGGCGGTATTTCCGCCATCCCCGACGAGGAATGGCTCGACGCCCTGGACCTCAACTACCTCTCCGCCATCCGGGTCACGCACGCACTGCTGCCGGCGCTGCGGGAGGCCGGCGCGGGCAGCGCGATCGTCAACATCTCCTCGGTGGCGGCGCTCATGCCGGTGCCGCCACTGGCCCACTACAGCGCCGCCAAGGCTGCGCTCAACGCCTACAGCAAGGCGCTGGCCACCGAGCTCGCTCCCGCCGGGATCCGCGTCGCCACGATCATGCCGGGCCACGTGCTCACCCCCGGTGCCGACGCGATCAACCAGACGTTCGCCGACGCGATGGGCGTCTCCTTGGCCGACATCACGGCCGACGTTCCCCTGGGTCGCCCCGGGGATCCGCGCGACATCGCCGAGACCGTCGCCTACCTCGTATCGGACCGTGCGCAGTGGGTGACCGGAGTGACCCTGACCATCGACGGCGGCCAGCTCCCGGTCATCTAGCCGGCGGGTCGGACCCCATCCCGCGGCAGCGGTCGTAGTTGCACCGGTGGGGCACGATGCACTGATGGACACCAGTGCGAGCCGGCTTCCGTCCGCCATCGACCCCGGCGTGGGTCCGGGCCCGAGGACGGAGGCCGGCCATGACTGACCTGGAGGCGTTCCTCTCCGGCGCGCGTGTCGACGACGCCGTGGCCGCCCTGCGTCCGGACTACCGTGCGCTCCTCATCGCCGTCGACGGGCTGCCACCGTCCTCCAGCGACGCGACCGGCCGGACGGCGGAAGGCCTGCTGGTCCGCGCCGAGGAGTCGGCTGCCGAGCTGCTCTCCACCATGGCGGTGGAGGAGACGCCGCATGTCGCCGCCTGGCGTGAGGCGTACCGGCAGTTCGGTGCGAAGCCGCAACGCACCCGCAACAGCCTCGAGGCCCTGCTGCGCCGCGCCGTCGGCGGCTCGGGGCTGCCGCGGGTGAACCCGCTCACCGACATCTACAACGCCGTCAGCGTCATCCACCAGGTCCCCCTCGGCGGGGAGGACCTGACCGCCTACGTCGGTGCCCCGCGCCTGCTGCGCGCGGCGGGCACGGAGGCCTTCGACGTCGTCGCGGACGGGCAGCCGGTGGTGGAGCACCCCGAGCCGGGTGAGGTGGTGTGGTGCGACGACGCCGGCGTCACCTGCCGTCGCTGGAACTGGAGGCAAGGGCGTCGCACCCAGCTCAGGCCGGACACCACGGCCGCGCTGTTCATCCTCGACGCCCTCGCCCCCATGACCGACGCCGCCCTCACTGCCGCCGGGGACGAGCTCGTCACCCAGTTGAGCGGGCTCGGCCCCGGCGTGCGCGTCGCGACTCGCCTGCTTCGCGCGACCAGCACCACCGCTCAGGGCTGACCCGTCAGCCCTGAGCCGCGGCCTACGACACGGGCGTCATGAACCGGGCGAAGTACGCCGCGATCTCGTCGTACGCGTCGAGCGGCAGCACGTGGGCGACGTACTGGTCCGGGCGCACGATGACCAGGGCGCCGCTGCGGTCGATCTCCCGCAGGTCGAAGATGTCCTCGTTCTCGAGGTCGGGCGTGAAGACCTTCTCGTAGTCCTTGAGGCCGAGGGCGCCCTTGGTCGGCAGGAAGATCCTCGGCACGTCCTCGACGTCGAAGTCCTGGAAGCCCTGCTGGTAGACCGCGTGCGCGTCGAACACCGCGTCGATGTCCGCGCCCTGCGGGGTGTACTTGACCACCGGCGACTCGGGGTCGGTCATCAGCCACTCGCCGAGCGCACCGAGCTTGGACTCGGCCGACGTGGCGGGCGCCTGGTCGGCGAAGGCGAAGAGGCGCCAGCGGGCGTCGGCCTTGTGCACGTGGCCGAGGTGGTAAGGCTTGGCGTCGGCCAGGCGGACCACCGGCGCGGAGTGGAAGCGGTAGCCGATCGGGTAGCCGTTGGCGAGCTTCTGGTGGGCGTCGTCGCCGATCAGGGTGGACCCGATCGGGTAGTGCGTCGCCACGCCGGCGGTGTAGCGCCCCGCCTGCTGGAAGATCTCCTTGACCCCGGCCAGGTCGGGGCGCCCCTCCTTCTCGTCCATGGTCTCGGGTCGCTTGCCCCCCATCGCGGCAGCGAAGTAGCGGTCGAACTCGATGAGCTCCTTGGCGACCGGGCGCCGCTCCTCGTTGTAGGTGTCGAGCAGGCTCTGCGGGCTGCGGCCGAGCAGCACGGAGACGAGCTTCCAGCCGAGGTTGAAGGTGTCCTGCATCGAGACGTTCATGCCCTGGCCGGCCTTGGCGCTGTGCGTGTGGCTGGCGTCGCCGGCGATGAAGACGCGCGGGGAACGGCTACCGCGCTCGTCCTCGGGCACGTCGTCCATGCGGTCGGTCAGGCGCTGCGCCACCTCGTAGATCGACCACCACGGGATCTCCTTCGGCTCGAAGGTGTAGGGGGTGAAGTACTTCTGCGCGGCCTCGACGATCATCTCCTTGGTCGCCGTGGTGCGGAAGGTCTGGTCGCCCGGCTCGATCGGGCCGAGGTCGACGTACAGGCGCGAGAGGAAGCCGCCCTCGCGCGGGATGATGCCGATGCCGCCGGCACCGTCGGTGCGGATGATCGCCTTGTGCCGGATGTCGGGGAAGTCGGTGACGGCCAGGACGTCGAGCACGCCGTAGGCGTGGTTCATCGAGTCGCCCTTGAGCTCCAGGCCCAGCCCGCGGCGGATGGAGCTGCGCGCGCCGTCGCAGCCCACGACGTAGCGGGCCTTGATGACCAGGTCCGGCTCGGACTCCGCCATGCCGGCCCGGCGCACCTTCACCTCGAGGGGCTGGTCGTGGTCGGCGGGCACCTCGATGCCGACGACCTCCATGCCGTACTCGCACTGGAGCCGGCTCGGCGAGGCGGCTGCGCGGTCGACGAGGTACTGCTGCAGGCGGGCCTGGTTGACGATGACATGGGGGAACTCCGACAGGCCGGCCTCGGTGTCGGGCACGCGGCCGGTGCGGTGGATGTCGCCCTTCTCGTCCGGACCCCAGAAGACGGTCTCGGTGATCTGGTAGGCCTCGCGCAGCAGCTTGTGGGCGAGGTCGAAGGCGTTGAACATCTCGACCGTGCGGCAGGCGACACCGTCGGCCTGGCCGAGCGTCATCGGGGTCTCGCGCCGCTCGATGAAGCGGGTCGAGATCTCCGGGAAGTCGGCGAGCTGGGCCGCCAGGATCGACCCGGCCGGGCCGGAGCCGACCACGAGGACGTCGACGACGTCCGTGTCGTGTGCGATCTGCGCATCGGGCTTCAGGTCGGGGTCACCGTGGTGGAAGCCGTTGAGGTGGATCTGCATGTCGAGCACCGCCTGCGTGATTAGTTTGTGTGCATACTAGTTTTCGCGAGACTATGCGTCTCCCACCAGCCCGACAACACCAAGCCTCACTCAGCGGGGTTTGGGCGCCGGAGTTGCAGACGATCATCGGACGGAGGCTCGGCGCCATGACGAACGAGCGGACGCTCGGCCAGCTGCTGCACCGCTGCCACCAGGTCAACACCGCCATCTGGACCAGGACCTTCGGACCCACGCTGACCGCGCCCCAGTACGCCGTCCTCTCGGTGGTCGCGGAGTCGGAGACCCACGACATGCAGACCGTCGCCACCATCGGGGCGCTCGACAAGGCCACGATGACCGGCGTCGTGCGACGGCTCGAGGCCGGAGGCTGGATCCGCCGCGCCCGGCACCCCGATGACGGGCGGCGCCAGACGCTCGCCCTCACGCCCTCGGCGGAGCTCGTCCTGAGTCAGACGCTGGACCTGGTCGCGGCCGCGCGGGAGGAGCTGCTGGCTCCGGTGCCGACCGAGGACCACGCCCGAGCGACCGAAGGCCTGCGCAGGCTCGCCCGGGCCGACGAGGTGCCGCCGCACCTGACCCCCGACGTGGAGCCGGCCTGGGCCAAGGTGGGGAGCTCCCCCGGTCACCTCATCCGCAGGGCCCAGCAGGTGCACACCTCGCAGTGGTCGGCGGAGTTCGGCCAGGAGCTCACGGCTCCTCAGTACGCGGTGCTGCGGACGCTGAGCACGGCGGGCGAGAGCAGGCAGACCCGGCTCGTCGAGCTGATCGCGCTGGACAAGGCGACGCTGTCCGGCGTCATCGACAGGCTGGCGCGCCGGGGCCTGGTGGTGAGCAGGCCGGACCCGGCCGACCGACGAAGCCGCCTCGTGGCGCTCACGGACGCCGGACGCGCCCTGAACGAGGCGGCCCTCCCCCGAGCAGAGCGAGTGCAGGCACAGACCACGGCGCCGGTGCCGCCGGCCGAGCGCGCGTGGCTCGACCACGTCCTCGAGCTGCTCGCCTTCCGGGGCGAGGCGTCATAGCCACCCCTTTGCGGCGGAAGACCCACTGTCCGCAGGGGCGACAAGATGTCGTCAAGAGTCGCCGACAACGCAGGCTGCGCGTGCGGAACTGCCCTAGCATCGCGGGCGTGAGGTGCCCATGTTGAACCTGCGGATCTCATCGCCGACGAACCTCACTGCCGCCGTCTTGGCGACCCTCTCCTCCGACCCAGCGGTCAGCGAGCTCGCCTCGATCCCGGGCGCGTCCCTGCGCCCTCAAGGCGATCTCATCCTCGCGAGCGTCGCGCGCGAAGCAGCCAACGACCTCATCGACCGGCTCCGGGAGCTCGGCGTACAGCACGAAGGCAGCATCCAGATCGCCCCAGCAGGCGCTTGGATGTCCAGCCGGGCCCTGTCCGCTCAACAACTTGCCCCCGGCAGCGGTGCGGACTCCGTCGTCTGGGCCGACGTCACGCAGCAGGCCTACGAGGACTCCGAGCCCAACTGGACCTTCCTCAGCCTGATCAGCCTGGCCACCCTGATCGCCGGAATCGCGATCATCCTCGACTCCCAGATCCTCGTCATCGGCGCGATGGTCATCGGACCGGAGTTCGGCGCCATCGCTGCTCTCGGCGTGGCCCTCGTCCGCCGCCGGCACGGACTCCTCGGTCAGGCCCTTCGAGCGCTGGCGCTGGGATTCGCGGTCGGCATCGCCGTCACCACGCTCGCCGCTCTCGCCGCTCGCGGCCTCGGCTGGGTCAGCGTCGCGGACGTGACGGCCATCCGGCCTGCCACCGGCTTCATCTACACGCCCGACCGGTGGTCCTTCATCGTCGCGCTCATTGCCGCCGCCGCCGGGGTCCTCGCCCTCACCTCTGCTCGGGTGGGTGGACTGTCAGGCGTCTTCATCTCCGTCACCACGATTCCCGCAGCAGCCAACATCGCCCTGGGCATCGCCTTCGGTGTCCCGGAGGAGATCTGGGGCAGTGTGCAGCAACTGCTGCTCAACGTCGCGGGCATGGCCATCGCCGGCTGGGCGACGTTGCTTCTCCAGCAGGTCGTCTGGGGGCGCGTATCCACGGGCCGCTCACGACTCGCCACCCGGCTCCGCACCCGCGCCCGTGGTCGACGTGCATCATCCTCGACACCGGGGGCGAGCGGCCCGTGAGGTTGTCCGGTCAGGTCTTGCCCGATCGGGTGTCAGCCCTCGGGTGTGGGCGTGTCCCACGGATCATGGACCGGCACCCCGAGGGGCTCGAAGTGTCGGACGTTGCGCGTCACCACCGTCATTCCAGCAGACTCCGCAACCGCCGCGATGAGAGCGTCGTCGAACGGCGCGTGCTCGGGAACCCGATAGCCAGCAAGGATTCGCGCCGCTGGCAAGTCGAACGGGAGCACCCGGTCCGCGAACGCGGGCAGCACGTTGTCCTCGAACCAACGTCGAAGAAGCACTCCCTGCCTTGCGTCGGTACGTTCCTTCGCGACCACGCTGCGCTCGATCTCCGCGACGGTCAACGCCGAGACGAACTGGTCGCCAACCGGCACCGACGTAGCCCACGCCTCCACCGCGAGGTTCCGACCGCGGACCCGCAGCGCGGACACCACGTTGGTGTCCAGCAGGTACCTCACAGGTGCGCTGATCGAGCCGTCAGCCCCAGCCGCTCGGGCTCGAACTCAATGTCAGCGCCCTCGTCCGTGCCCAGCAGATCGACGATCGTGACAGGCTCGTCACTGAGTGCCTTCGTCAGCGCGTCGCGCGCCTCGGCCTCCACCGACCGGTGGCTCTGCTTGGCACGCTTGCGCAGCGCCGCCTTGGTCCCAACGGGAAGGTTGCGGATCAGAATCTGCTCCATCACTCACCTCCGATATCGATACAACGATATCACGGCTGGCGGAAGCCACGTCTCTTCAGCTTCGGCGCCAACGGTGCTCCAACGGCGTTGAGGCTCGGTGGGTTCACCGGGAGGAGCCTGCGCAGGCATTCGCCACGAGGTCGGTCCCGATGCCTTCCTCGGCGAAGGCGGCGCGCATGCTGTCGAGCGGGCGCCTCCCCGCGCGAGTGGCGGCGCGCCCCCGCCTCCACCTTCGACGACCCCACCGATGCAGTGGTGGCGCGGGTCCACTGACCGCGAGGCCCGCCATCGGCTGCGACGTCGGCCTGCGAGTGGCGGGGCAGGACCAGGAACCGCGATTCACTTGAGCTCCTAGTCCGCGCGCGACTCTGACGGAGCCGGGGCAATGCGACGCGAGGGCCCAGCGCGTGCGCGTCCGAAAGACGCAGTGGACGGTCAACGGATTGCGAAATACCGCCGCAAGCGTCGTTGTCGATGCCTGAAGAAGGGATCGATCACCCGTGCGAGGACTGCGGCGAGGCCTGGAACAGGCACCCGAGGCTGGAAGGTGACCCGATCATGAACCCGGGTGCCGCCAGGGACCGGCGTCAACCGCCGCTCGTGCTCCCAACTGCGCATGCTCAACATCGTGGAGCGCTCGAGGAATCGGACGCCCACCTCGACCTCGACAACCGTCAGATGATCGAAGTCGAAGGGGATGAAACCGAACAATCGGAGCCACGCGCGACCGATCGGCTGCCCCAACGGCACGGTGTCCACTGTCAATCCGACCGCTCGACGCGGCATCTTCATCGTCATCCAGGGCCGCATCTCGTAGTTGATGCCGTCGGGTTGAACCACGCGCTCCCATACCGCAGACGGGGAAGCAGGCACTTCTATCTGGTTCTCAACAGTCTTGGTCGGTATGGCCGTTCCCTCCTCGAGCAGGGCCGCCGCATCTTCACACAAGCTTGTCGGCAGCGATTGGGCACGCACCATCCGCGGCGCGTGAGCCTGTCGCAATCCTGACGCGGGGCTTCTGGGTCCCAAACCGCGGCACAAGCCGGAATGGCTCAAATACCAAGCGGCCCCTGCCCTGCGTTTCCGCAGATCAGGGGCCACTTTCTTGTAGCGGGGGCAGTGTTCTGGTTCAGGACATCGGCGACACAGGTCTCAAGACATAGGCGACACCTGTCTCGGGTCATTGGCGACAGCTTCAGGAGGCTCGATGCTCGGCCATGTCGCAGCCCACGTCGAAGGCCCGCCTGGTCATCACCGCTCTGTTCGTCGACAACCAGACCCCTGCCGAGGTCGCCGCCCGCTACGGCGTGCATCGCGCCTGGGTCTACAAGCTCAAGGCCCGCTACGAAGCCGAGGGCGACACCGCACTGGAACCCCGCTCCCGGCGCCCCAAGACCTCCCCCAACGCCCTCGCAGCCGAGCTGGTCGACCTGATCGCCCGGATCCGCAAGGAGCTGACCGAGGCCGGCCTGGACGCCGGACCCGAAACCATCGCCTGGCACCTCGAGCACCAGCACGGACACCGGGTGTCCAGGTCGACCATCAGCCGTCACCTCACCGCGGCCGGACTGGTCACCCCCGAGCCCAAGAAGCGACCCAAGTCCTCCTACATCCGCTTCCAGGCCGCGATGCCAAACGAGACCTGGCAGTCCGACTTCACCCACTACCGGCTCACCCGTCCCGACGCCCGCCCCGGCGCGGACGCGGAGATCATCACCTGGCTCGACGACTGCACCCGCTACGCGCTGCACGTGAGCGCACACCCGCGGATCACCACCCCGATCGTGGTCACAACCTTCCGCGAAGCCCTCGCCCGGCACGGGATCCCCGCGTCCACGCTCACTGACAACGGCATGGTCTACACCGTCAGATTCGCCGGAGGACGCGGCGGCCGCAACAGCTTCGAAGACGAGCTACGACGACGTCACGTCGTCCAGAAGAACTCCCGCCCCGGCCACCCCACCACCTGCGGCAAAGCCGAGCGGTTCCAGCAGACGATGAAGAAGTGGCTGCGCGCCCAGCCCGCCCAGCCGACCACGATCGTCGAGCTGCAGGCACTCCTGGACCTCTTCCTCGACCAGTACAACCACCAGCGACCACACCGCTCGCTGCCCCACCGGGCGACCCCGGCAACGCTCTACGACTCGATGCCCAAAGCCCTGCCGGGTCCGGCCACCGACCCCGAGACCCACGAGCGGGTTCGACACGACCGCGTCGACAAAGCCGGCTCGGTCACGCTGCGCCACAACAGCCGTCTGCACCACATCGGCGTCGGCCGAACCCACGCCGGAACCTGCGTCATCCTGCTCGTCCAGGACCTCCAGATCAGGATCCTCAACGCGGCCACCGGCGAGCTCCTACGAGAACTGATCCTCGACCCGAGCCGCGACTACCAGCCCACCGGAGCACCCAAAGGCCCCACCCGGCGAACCCCGAAATAAACAACACCCGGACCTGCGTTCGCAGGTCCGGGTGTCGCCGATGTCCTGAGACATCACACTTGTAGCGGGGGCAGTGTTCTGGTTCAGGACATCGGCGACACATGTCTCAAGACATAGGCGACACCTGTCTCGGGTCATTGGCGACAGCTTCAGGAGGCTCGATGCTCGGCCATGTCGCAGCCCACGTCGAAGGCCCGCCTGGTCATCACCGCTCTGTTCGTCGACAACCAGACCCCTGCCGAGGTCGCCGCCCGCTACGGCGTGCATCGCGCCTGGGTCTACAAGCTCAAGGCCCGCTACGAAGCCGAGGGCGACACCGCACTGGAACCCCGCTCCCGGCGCCCCAAGACCTCCCCCAACGCCCTCGCAGCCGAGCTGGTCGACCTGATCGCCCGGATCCGCAAGGAGCTGACCGAGGCCGGCCTGGACGCCGGACCCGAAACCATCGCCTGGCACCTCGAGCACCAGCACGGACACCGGGTGTCCAGGTCGACCATCAGCCGTCACCTCACCGCGGCCGGACTGGTCACCCCCGAGCCCAAGAAGCGACCCAAGTCCTCCTACATCCGCTTCCAGGCCGCGATGCCAAACGAGACCTGGCAGTCCGACTTCACCCACTACCGGCTCACCCGTCCCGACGCCCGCCCCGGCGCGGACGCGGAGATCATCACCTGGCTCGACGACTGCACCCGCTACGCGCTGCACGTGAGCGCACACCCGCGGATCACCACCCCGATCGTGGTCACAACCTTCCGCGAAGCCCTCGCCCGGCACGGGATCCCCGCGTCCACGCTCACTGACAACGGCATGGTCTACACCGTCAGATTCGCCGGAGGACGCGGCGGCCGCAACAGCTTCGAAGACGAGCTACGACGACGTCACGTCGTCCAGAAGAACTCCCGCCCCGGCCACCCCACCACCTGCGGCAAAGCCGAGCGGTTCCAGCAGACGATGAAGAAGTGGCTGCGCGCCCAGCCCGCCCAGCCGACCACGATCGTCGAGCTGCAGGCACTCCTGGACCTCTTCCTCGACCAGTACAACCACCAGCGACCACACCGCTCGCTGCCCCACCGGGCGACCCCGGCAACGCTCTACGACTCGATGCCCAAAGCCCTGCCGGGTCCGGCCACCGACCCCGAGACCCACGAGCGGGTTCGACACGACCGCGTCGACAAAGCCGGCTCGGTCACGCTGCGCCACAACAGCCGTCTGCACCACATCGGCGTCGGCCGAACCCACGCCGGAACCTGCGTCATCCTGCTCGTCCAGGACCTCCAGATCAGGATCCTCAACGCGGCCACCGGCGAGCTCCTACGAGAACTGATCCTCGACCCGAGCCGCGACTACCAGCCCACCGGAGCACCCAAAGGCCCCACCCGGCGAACCCCGAAATAAACAACACCCGGACCTGCGTTCGCAGGTCCGGGTGTCGCCGATGTCCTGAGACATCACATTGTAGCGGGGGCAGGATTTGAACCTGCGACCTCTGGGTTATGAGCCCAGCGAGCTACCGAGCTGCTCCACCCCGCGTCGGTAAGAAGAACGTTACCGGACGGGGTCAGCGGCTCCAAATCGGGTCACTCGGCAGGCTGCTCCTCCGCCGGGCTCGCCTCGTCGGCCGCCGCGTCGCGCTGCTCGGCGAGGTCGATGGCCTGCTGGACGAGCTCCGAGGCGCGCTCGTTCTGCTCCTGGTAGGTGCCCAGGTCGTTGGCGGCCAGTGCCTCGTCAGCCCGGTCGAAGGCCGCCTGCGCCTGGTCGAGCAGGTTGCGGATCCGCTGGTCCACCGAGAGGCTCGGATCCGGCGGGGTGTCAGGGCCGGGGCTCGGCTTGGGCTCCTGACCGGCGATCTCGTCCACGTCGAGCACGTCCTTGAGCGCGTCGGTCATGGTGCCGCCGATGCCGACCTCGCCGCCGTAGGAGGCGAGGACGAAGCGCAGGATCGGGTAGCCCGATGTCGACGAGCGGACGGCGTAGACCGGCTCCACGTAGATCAGGCCCTGGTCGACCGGCAGCGTGAGCAGGTTGCCGAACTTCGGCGGCGAGTCGCCCGAGGTGTAGGGCAACAGCGCCTCGCGGACCTTCTCGTCGTTGCTGAACTCGTTGGCGATGAGGCCGGGACCCTGGGTGTTCTGGTCGGTGAGCTCGCGCACGGTGATCTTGCCGTAGTCCGGCGAGGTCGCGTCGGAGTTGACCGACACGAAGGACGCGAGGTTCTCCTTGCGGTACGGCACGAAGGTCGAGGTCAGCGACCAGGTCTCCTGCGTCGCCCCCTCCCCCTCGGCGGGTGCCTCGTCCACGAACAGCCGGTACGGCGGCTGCAGCAGGTCGCCCTTGGTGTTGGGGTCCTGCGGGACCTCCCAGCGGTCGTTGCCCTGGTACCAGTCGTTGGCGTCGGTGATGTGGTAGCGCGCGTACTGGTAGCGCTGCACCTTGAACAGGTCCTCGGGGTAGCGCAGGTGCTTCATGAGCTCGTCGGAGATCTCCGACTTGTCCTCCACCGTGTCCGGGAAGGCGCCCATCCACGCCTTGAGCAGCGGGTCCTCCTCGTCCCACTCGTAGAGCGTCACCGTGCCGTCGTAGGCGTCGACGGTCGCCTTGACCGCGTTGCGCATGTAGTTGATCTCGTCGGTGGGCAGCGTGGCCAGGCCGTCGTCGTCCTGCAGCGAGTCGGTCGTCATCTCCTCGAAGGACTCGCGCTCGGCGCTGGGGTAGCGGTCCGTGGTGGTGTAGCCGTCGAGGATCCACACGACCTTGCCGTCGACGATGGCGGGATAGGCGTCCTCGTCGACGGTCAGCCACGGCGCGACCTTCTCGACGCGCTCGCGCGGGGTGCGGTTGTAGAGCACCTGGCTGTTCTCGTGCACCCGCCCCGACAGCAGGAAGTTCGGCTCGCCGAACTTCACGGCGTACATGAGCTGGTTGAAGGTGGAGCCGATGTCGACCCCGCCCGCGCCGTCGTACGTCGTGGTCTGGTCCTCGTCCTCGGTGCCGCTGGACAGGCTCAGCTCGACGCTGCCGGCGTCCTCGGAGGCCTTGCCCACGACGGAGTAGTCCGGGCTGTCCTCGCCGAAGTAGATCCGGCTCTCGTAGCCGCCGGTCGCCTGGGTGAGGTCGTCCTGGCGGCTGCCGTCGCGATCCTCCTGGTTGCCCTCGGCCCACTGGATGTCGGTGCCGGGGCTGTTGTCGTCGGTCCCCCGCTGGTTGGCGTAGGCGGCGATGACGCCGTTGCCGTGCGTATAGACGGTGTGCAGGTTCGACCAGTTCTTGTCGGCGTCGTTGATCTCGTCCTGGTCGAGCTCGCGCACGCCGAGGACGAGGGCGCGCTCGACGCCGTTCATCTCGTAGCGGTCGACGTCGAGCACCGGCGCGACCGAGTAGTAGGCGCGACCCTGCTGGTTCTGCTGGAAGGTCGCCCGCACCAGCTGCGGGTCGACGAGCGGCACCGATGCGGTCTGGCTGCTCAACGCGGAGGCCAGCTCCGGGTCGGCGCTGGAGTTGCTCGTGTAGGGCTCGCTCTCCACGTCGGTGAGGTCGTACGCCGCCCGGGTGGCCTCGATGTTGGCGGCGATGTACTCCGCCTCCTTGTCCGCCTCGGAGGGCTTGACCTGGAACTGCTGCACGATGCCGGGCCAGATCATGCCCAGGAGCACCGCCGACAGCGCGAGCAGCGCGAGGCCGACCGACGGCAGGGTCCAGGTGCGGCGCCAGACGTTGAGGAAGAACAGGACCGCGCAGATCAGCGCGATGCCCATGAGGATGCTCTTGGCGGGCAGGACCGCGTGGTCGTCGGTGTAGGTGATGCCGGTGATGAGGCGACCCGACTGGTTCACCAGGTCGAAGCGGTCGAGGTAGTAGTCCCCGGCCTTGACCAGGACGAACAGCCCGAGCAGGACCGACAGCTGGACCTGCGCCGCGCCCGAGAGGCGGTCCCGGCGCGCCTGCAGTCGCACCCCGCCGTACAGGTAGTGGGTGACCGCCGCCGCGAGCAGCGCGATCACGATCGTCGCCATCATGAAGTCGACGAGGTAGTGCAGGAAGGGCAGGTCGAAGACGTAGAAGCCGATGTCGCGGTTGAAGTAGGCGTCCTCGCTGCCGAACTCCTGGGAGTTGCGCCACAGCAGGTAGTTGCGCCACTCCCCCGCGCCCGAGGTGCCGGCGAAGAGGCCGAGCAGCAGCGCGACCCCGACGACGATCCAGGTGCGGATAGGGGTGACGGCGTCGCGGTAGCGGTCGAGACCACCCTGCTCCGGCGAGGTCGGGCGGAACAGCGGCCGGTAGCGGTAGGCGAGCACCACGTTGACCGCGACCACGAGACCCATGAACGCGCCGAACGCGATGAACAGCCCGGTCCGGGTCCAGAACAGCGTGTTGAAGACGTTGCCGTAGCCCGACGAGCGGAACCACAGCCGATCGGTGTAGATCGCCGCGAACGTGGTGAGTCCGAAGAACGCGACGATGAGCACGACCGCCGAGACGATCAGCGCCCGCGAACGACGCGACGGCGCAGGGGCCGGGTCTCGGGGGTCGTCGTCGAACAGCTCACTCACGGGTTCTCCTCGGGTTCTGCGGATTCTGCGGTATCTGGCTCGTCGGTCAGGGTGGCGCCGAGCAGCGCGAGCAGCCCGGGCACCAGGTCGATGCCCCCGACGACCGACTGGTCGTCATCGTGGGCGCGCAGGCGCAGCGCACAGTACGTCGCGCCGTGGCGGGTGGCGCCCGCCACGATGCGCACTTCCTGCCGGTCGGGATGCTCGCGGGCGTAGCGCTGGGCCTCGGTCTCGTCCTCGGGGATCTGCGCGTCGGCGTCCGGCGGTAGCACCAGCCGCTCCACGACCGCCGCGCAGCCTAACACCTCCGGGGGCCAGCTGATCGTCTCGAGCGCCCGCTCCAGCTCGACCTCGGGGCTCAGCTGGTCCTGCTCGATCGCGGTCAGCGAGCCCTGCTCGGAGGCGTGGTCGAGGCCCATCGCCGCAGCCAGCGCCGGCTCGTGCGAGACCAGGCGGGCGGTGTCGACGAGCGCGTAGAGGCGGGCCGGCTGGTCCCAGCCGTCCTGGGCGAGGTGGCTCTCGATCTCGAGGATCGCGGAGGCGAGTGCCGGGTCCGCGTCGAGCGGGTCGGCCGGCGGCTTGGTCTCGGTCATGCGGCATCCTCGCAGGAGGGAAGGTCCGCGTCGGGATCGGCGACCCAGTCCTCGATGGCCTCGCGGGCCTCGTGCATCGTCGTGGCGCGCACCAGTCTCATGTCGCCGGGGTCGGCGCCGAGGGCCTCGTCACAGTTGTCGGCGGGCACCAGGAACAGCTCGGCCCCGTCGTCGCGCGCGCCGGCGATCTTCTGCTGGATCCCGCCGATCGGCCCCACCTTGCCGGCCGGGTCGATCTCGCCGCTCCCGGCGACGACGTGGCCGCCGGTCAGGGAGCCGGGCGTCAGGGTGTCGTAGATCGACAGGGCGAACATCAGTCCCGCGCTGGGACCGCCGATGTTGGGGTCGATGTTGACCTTCACGTCGAAGGGGAAGACGAACCCGTTGCCGGGGGTGATCCCGATCATCTTCTGGCCCTTGACCGTGCGCGGCTCGATCTTCACGTCCAGCTCCGTGCGGTCGCGCCGGATCCGGAGGTCGACGCTCTCTCCGGGCTTGGTCGCCTTCACGGCGTCCTGGATCTGCTGGGCAGAGGTGACCTTCTCGCCGTTCACCTCGAGCAGGACGTCGCCCACCAGCAGCTTGCCCTCCGCGGGCATCCCCTCCTCCACGAAGCTGACCTCCACGGCGCTGGTGAACTTCACCCCGAGCTCGCGCAGCGCGGCCGCGATCGCGGCGTCCTGCGAGGTCACCATCGACACGGCTCCCTCGCGGTCGTTGGACTCCTGCGTCTCGTCTTCGTCGTAGACAGCGTCGTAGGGGTAGACGGCGTCGTCGGGGCTGATCCACGCGGCCATCAGGTCGAAGAGGTTCTTGCGGCAGCCGCTGCCGCAGTCGCCGGCGTCGTCCTTCGGCAGCGAGACCAGGACCGTGGTCATCCGCAGCTCGCCGTCGTCGCGGTAGGCCTGGTGACCGTCGACCTGGATGATCTCCGAGCCGTCGGTCTCCGCGAGCACGTCCACGGTCTGGCCGGGCCGGTAGGTGACGTAGTCGAGCGGCAGGAACGCCGCCAGCACGAGCAGCACGAGCACCAGTGGTCCCGCGATCAACGCGGCCATCAGGCGCTGGCTCATGGCGCCAACCCTCTCATCCCGGCCAAGGTGCGACCGGCGCCGGGATCAGGCTCAGGACACGCGGCGCTGCGGGGGCTCCTCGGCCGGTGGCAGGGAGCGCACCGGCGCGCTCGTGCGCGACGGGCGTACGGCGATCCCGGTGCTGCGGTCGCGCTCGCGGGTGCGCGACACGTAGCGCGGGACGCGCGACGGCCTCTCCAGCGCCTGCCCCAGGCGGCGTACGGCGACCTCCCGGTCGACCTCGCCCCGCCCCTCGCGCCCGAGCCAGCTCACCCAGAGCATCGCCAGCACCGTGACCACGGCGGGCGGCACGAGCCAGAGCAGGATCTCCACGCGTTCGAGCCTACGACGCGGGGCGGGGGTCACCGGGTCTCGACACGCTCGCTGCCGCTCGCGGCTCGACCACCGGGTCTCGACGCGCTCGTCCTGGCAGGGACTCGGTGGTCGAGCCGGGCGAGCGCCAGCGAGTCCGTGTCGAGACCCGGCGAGCTACGGCGCGCCCACCCACTCCTGGGTGCCGTCGTCGAAGACCTGGTGCTTCCAGATCGGCACCTCGTCCTTGAGCGTGTCGATCAGGTCCCGCGACGCGTCGAACGCCTGACCCCGGTGCGCGGCGGCGGTGGCGACGACGACGGCGATGTCGCCGATGTCGAGGTGGCCGACGCGGTGCACCGCGGCGAGCCCGTGCACCTCGTGGCGCCCCGCGACCCGGTCGCACACCTCGCGGAGCCGGTCGAGGGCGCTGGGATGCGCGGAGTAGTCCAGGCCGGAGACCCCCTTGCCGCCGTCGTGGTCGCGCACCCGGCCGATGAACACGGTGACGCCACCGTCGGTCGGGTCGTCGAGCACGCCGGTGACCTCCTCGACGCTCAGCGGCGTCTCGCGGAGGTCGACGAGGCGGACAGCGGGATGGGCCACACACCGACCCTACGGGTTGCCGGAGAGCAGTACCGTGGCCTCATGAGCACAGGATCCGGAGATGGCTCCGGCGAAGGACCAGACGAGGGCCAGAACCCCTTCAAGGGCACGCCGTTCGAGCAGTTCTTCAGCGGCATGACCGGCGGGCCGGGCGGCCCCGGCCTCGGGGGGATGCCCGACCTGAGCCAGGTCTTCGGCCAGATCCAGGCGATGATGCAGCCCTACGACGGCGCCCTCAACTGGCAGGTGGCCGAGGACGTCGCCCGCAAGACGGTGGCGCAGAGCCCGGACCCCTCCCCGACCCAGCGCCAGAAGGACGCCGTCGCCGACGCCGTGCGCCTGGCCGACCACTGGCTCGACGGCGTGACCGACATCCCCTCCGCGGTCACCTCGACCGCGGCCTGGAGCCGCGCCGAGTGGGTCGTCTCGACGCTCGACTCGTGGAAGGTGCTGGTCGAGCCCGTCGCCGAGCAGTCCGTGACGGGGATGGCCAAGGCCCTCCCGCCGGAGGCCCAGGCCGCTGCGGGGCCGATCATCGGCATCCTCGGCAAGGCCATCGGCGCGATGCTGGCCAACCAGGTCGGCTCGGGGCTCGGCAGCCTCGCCGGCGAGGTGCTCACCGCCTCCGACATCGGCCTGCCCCTGTCGGCGCGCGGCCACGCCGCCCTGATCCCGGCCAACATCACGGCGTTCGCCGAAGGCCTGGACGTCGGCGAGGACGACGTCCTGCTCTACCTCGCGCTGCGCGAGGCCGCGCACCAGCGCCTGTTCGCCCACGCCCCGTGGCTCCGCGAGCACCTCGTGGGTGCGGTCACCCAGGTCGCGGGCGGCGTCGAGATCAACGTCGAGGGACTGCAGAGCCGCATCCAGGAGCAGATGAGCGGCCTGGACCCGACCAACCCCGAGTCGATGCAGCAGCTGCTCGAGGGCGGGCTGTTCGACCTGCCGCCGTCGCCGGCCCAGAAGGCGGCCCTCGAGCGCCTGGAGATCGCGCTCGCCCTGGTCGAGGGGTGGGTCGACGAGGTCGTCGGCCAGGCCACCGCCGAGCGGATGCCCACGGCGTCGCGCCTGCAGGAGGCCGTACGCCGGCGCCGCGCCGCCGGCGGGCCGGCCGAGGAGACCTTCGCCGCGCTGGTGGGGCTGGAGCTGCGCCCGCGCCGGCTGCGCGACGCGTCCACCCTGTGGGGCTCCCTGCGCCAGCGCCAGGGCCAGGAGGCCCGCGACGGCGTGTGGCTGCACCCGGACCTGCTGCCGACCGCGGCGGACCTCGACGACCCGCTGGGCTTCCGCGAGGACGCCGCCGCGCCGAAGTCCCTCACCGAGGACGACTTCGACGCCGAGCTGCGCAAGCTGCTCGACGGCGAGTGACCCTGCACGCCGACGCGCTGGCGAGCCTGCGCGGCTGGCCTGCGCCCTCGGCGGCGCAGGAGGCGCTGCGCCAGCGCTACCTCGCGCATCTCGAGGCCCACCCCGACGGCCTGCGCCGCGAGTGCCGTCCCGACCACCTGACCGCCAGCACCCTGGTCCTGAGCGCGGGGCTCGACCGGGTGCTGCTGACCCTGCACGCCAAGGCCCGGCGCTGGTTCCAGCTGGGCGGCCACTGCGAGCCCGGCGACGCCACCCTCGCCGGCGCGGCGCTGCGCGAGGCCGTCGAGGAGGGCGGCCTCGCGGATCTGCGCCTGGACCCGGTGCCGGTGCAGCTCAGCGAGCACGCCGTGCCGTTCTGCGGTCCGGACCTGCCCGGCGGGCCGGTGCACCATCTCGACGTACGGTTCCTGGCGCTGGCGCGCCCGGATGCCGCACCGGCGGTCAGCGAGGAGTCGCTGGACGTCGCGTGGTGGCCGGTGGACGCGCTGCCCGACCCCGGACCCGACCTGGTCGAGCTGGTCGAGCTGGCGGTGTCACGGGCTCAGGCGTCCTCGACGCCGGGGAGCGCATCGAACGGGGCCTCGAGCTGGGCGGCGGCCGACCAGCCCTCGAGGTAGCCCTTGGCCTTCTCGGCCTGCGGGTAGCGGTCGACCCAGCCCCAGAACGCCGCGTCGTGGCCCGGCTCGATGAGGTGGGCGAGCTCGTGGACCAGCACGTAGTCGACCACCCAGCCCGGCATCCCCTGCAGCCGCTCGGAGAGCCGGATCGTGCGGTCGCCGGGCGTGCAGGAACCCCACCGGGTCAGCTGGTTGTCCACCCAGCGCACCGTGCTGGGCGCGGCCAGCCCGCCGAGGTACTCGTCGCTCAGGCTCCTGGACCGGGTCAACAGGTCCTCGTCGGTGAGCTGCCGCCGCTTCTCGGCCCGCTCGATCCGCTCGACCATCGTGCGGACCCACTCGGTCTCCTCGGCCCGGGTCAGCGAGGCCGGCACGAGCACCACGATCCGGTCGCCCTCGCGGTAGGCGGAGACCGTGCGGCGGCGCCGCTTGCTGCGGCGTACCTCCACCTCGGCCCCGGTCATGGGCCGAATCTACTTCCGCGCCCACTCCAGTAGGCGCTCTTTCGGCCAGGTGTTGACGATCCGGTCGGGGTCGATGCCCGCCGCCTCGGCCCGCTCGCAGCCCAGGACCAGGAAGTCGAGCTGCCCGGGAGCGTGGGCGTCGCTGTCGATCGAGAACAGGCAACCGCTGTCGCGGGCGAGCTCGAGGAGCGCGGTCGGCGGGTCGCGGCGCTCGGGACGGGAGTTGATCTCCACGGCGACGTCGTGCTCCGCGCACGCCTCGAAGACCGCCTTCGCGTCGAACTGCGACTGGCCGCGGGTGCCGCGCCCGCCGGTGACCAGGCGGCCGGTGCAGTGGCCCAGGACGTTGGTGCGGGGGTTGCGGACGGCGCCGATCATCCGCCGGGTCATCGCCGGGGCGTCCATCTTCAGCTTGGAGTGGACGCTCGCGACGCGCACGTCGAGGCGGGCCAGGAGCTCGTCGTCCTGGTCCAGGGAGCCGTTGTCGAGGATGTCCACCTCGATGCCCTTGAGCAGCGTGAACCCCCCGGCCAGGTGGTCGTTGACCGCCTCCACGACGCCCAGCTGGCGGGTGAGCCGCTCGGCGCTGAGCCCGTGGGCGATCGTGAGCCGTGGCGAGTGGTCGGTGAGCACCAAGTAGTCGTGGCCGAGCTCCATCGCGGTGATCGCCATCTCCTCGACCGGCGAGCCGCCGTCGGACCAGTCGGAGTGGGAGTGCAGGTCGCCCCGCAGCCGGGAGCGCAGCGCGGCGCCGCCGTCGGTCAGCGGGCCGGACAGCTCCGCCTCGGCCGTCGCCAGGCGATCGGGCAGCTCCCCGCGCACGGCCGCGGCGATCACCTTCGCCGAGCTCGCGCCGACGCCCGGCAGGTCGGTCAGCGTGCCGTCCGCCACCCGGCGGACCAGCTCCTCCTCGGGCAGCGGCAGGATGGCGGCGGCCGCGCCGCGGAACGCCTTGACCTTGTAGGTGTCCTCCCGGGCTCGCTCCAGCAGGAACGAGATCCGGCGCAGCGCGGCGACCGGCCCGGCGTCGTACGAGGTCATCCAGGCGCTCCCTCTTTGAGGTATTTCCCGAGAACTTTCCGTCCACACGCGGTGGAGGACCATCGTCGCAGGTCAGGGTGCCCACGGCGGCAGATCCCGGGCGTGTCCTCCACAGGCCACTCCCGCCTGTCGGCCCCATGTCCACCGGTGGGTGCGGGTTGTCCACAGAGTTGTCCACAACCTTGTCCACAGGCGGGGGTCGGGACGCGTTGACCGGGGGCGGCCCGCTCTCTAGCGTTCGGGACGGACGAGGCCCCCGGGCCGCGAACCGGCACTCGCAAGGGGAAGGCGAGTGGCGTGACGCGGCGCGGGGGCCTCTTCCCGTCTCGGCTCAGCGGCCGGTGAACTCCGGCGGGCGCCGCTCGCGGCTGGCCCGGATGCCCTCCTGCAGGTCCGCCGTCGCGAGCGTGAGCGGCTGGGCCATGGCCTCCCACTGCAGACCGGCCTCCAGGTCGGCGTGGCCGTGGCGCAGCGCGAGGGTGGTGAGCCGGCTCGCGATTGGGGCGGTCGCCGCGATCCCGGCGGCGGTCTCCAGCACGTCCTCGAGGAACCTCTCGCGCCCGTGCACCCGCGAGACCAGGCCCAGGCCGAGCGCCTCCTCGGCCTCGACCACCCGGCCGGTGAGCAGCAGGTCCCGCGCGATCGCCGGGCCGACGACGTCGGGCAGCAGGTACGTCGCCGCCATGCCCGGGTGCATGCCGAGCCTGACGAAGGGCACGCCCAGCTTGGCGCCCGACGCGGCGTAGCGCAGGTCGCAGGCCAGCGCCAGGCACAGCCCCGCCCCGATCGCGGCGCCGTTGATCGCGGCGATCGTCGGGACCTCCAGGCGCCGCACCGAGAGCCAGGCGCGATAGAAGGGCAGCATCCGCTCGCGCAGCTCGTCGACCGTCGCGTCGGGCTCGCCGGCGATCCAGGACGTGTCGCCGCCGGAGCAGAACGCGCTGCCCTCCCCGGTCACGACGACGGCGCGCACGGAGCGGTCGGCGGCGAGCTCGTCGACGGCGGCGACCCAGGAGGACGTCATCTCCTCCGACATCGCGTTGCGCTGGTCGGGGTTGTCGAGGACCAGGAGGGCGACACCGGGAGCGGGTCGCTCGAGGCGCAGCTGGGTGAGATCGGGCATGGCCGCACCCTACTGAGCGCGGAGCGAGCGGTACGGCGGGCCACGGACCGATCTCAGGCGCGCGGGGCGCCTGTCACGCCCTCGCGCCCTCGTGCCGTAGGGTCGAGTCGGTTCGGTGGCACCCGCCGCCGAGCTTCCGGCGGGCTTCCCCATCATCCCCGCCGCGACGACCGAGTGAGTAACTAGGCAAGGAGGCCGTCATGGCGGAGACCTGGAGCGGCGAGTTCTACTGCGTGAAGTGCAAGGAGAAGCGCGAGGCTGAGGGCGAGGTGAAGGTGAACGACAAGGGCACCCGCATGGCCAAGGCCGTGTGCCCCGTGTGCAGCACCAACCTGAACCGCATTCTCGGCAAGGCGTGATCCACGACTGACACGCCCCACCCGCTGCGCGGCGGTGCCATCCCCTCGGGGGCGGCACCGCCGCCTGGCATTTCGGCCACCGCTCGGCTCTGGAGGGTGGGCCTGTGGAGAGGGACGACGACCGGGCCCGCGTCGGTGCGAGGCTCGGCACATGGCCGTCTCACCGCCCCTGCCCGGTCTGCCCGCCCGCCCCGTCCTGCGCCCGGGGATCGCGGTCGCGCGCCACGACGACCAGCACCTACGCGTGGGGACCGATCCGCCGCACCGCCTCGTCGTCGGTGACCGGCCCGTCGTACGCCGCCTGCTGGACGCGCTGAGCGAGGGCCGCCCACTCCCCGACCTCGACGGCGCCGCGTGGCTGGTGCTGCGCGGCCTGCACGACGCCGGCCTGCTCGTGGACGCCGACGTCCTGCAGCGGCTGCGCCCCGAGGACCCCGCACTGGTGGCCTGGACGCAGTTCGGCGCCTCGGCCGCCGAGCGCCTCGAGGCCCGTGCCACCGCCCGGGTGGGGGTCTGGGCAGCGCCGGAGGTCCGGGAGCCGGCGGCACGGCTGCTGCGCGACGCCGGTGTCGGCGTGCGCGAGCCCGGCGAGGAGGCCGACGTCTGGCTGGTGGTCTCCGAGGGCGAGCTGAGCCGGGCCGCGCTGGACGACCTCGTGCGCGACGGCGTCCCGCACCTCGCGATGGCCTCGTCGCTGGGCGCGGTGCGGCTCGGCCCGTTCGTGGCGCCCGGCACCACCGCGTGCCTGCGCTGCGTGGACGCGGCGCTGGCCGAGAGCGACCCGCGCCGCGCGCTGGTGGTCGAGCAGACCACCCTGGAGCCCGGCGTCCCCGGTCCCCCGCGCGACCCGGCCCTCACCCACCTGGCCGTCGGTTGGGCGGTGCGCGACCTGCTGCGCTACGTCGAGGGCGAGTGCCCGTCCACCTGGTCGACCACCTACGACCTCGGCCCGCTCGCCGCGCCGCAGCCGCGCCGCTGGCCGCGCCACCCGCACTGCGGCTGCGCCTGGGACGACCTGCTCACCGTCGCGATCTGAGGATCGTTGGCCCCGCTCACCAGTGCTCGCGGTCCAGCTTCGCCTCCATCGCGCGCAGGTGCTCGCGCGAGCACGTGTCGCAGTAGCGGCGGGTGACCCGGCCCTCGACGGAGGTGGTCCAGGTCAGGGTGGCGGAGGCGTCGGTCTCCCGACGCCCGCAGAAGTCGCACGTGACCATGGGGACGAGGCTAGCGCCGCGGGCCCGGAGCCGGCCGAGACGGGAAGGAGCCGGGTACGACGAGTTCGTCGTACCCGGCTCCGGGTTCACCCGCGATCAGGGTGGCGGTGATCGAGACGATCACCGGGGGTCCTACAGAGCGCGAGCGAGGGCGAGGCGTGCCTGCTGCGCGGCCAGCTCGGCCTTGCGGCTGAGCCGGCGGGCACGGGCAAGACGGCTGCCCATGCGCAACGATTGCGCCTCTCCCAGGCGCGCGGCCATATGCGCGCGCGCCAGGTCTTCGGTCAGGAGGTGGTTCATGTCGGTACTCCGGTTCTGATTCAGGTTCATGGATGGTGGTGGTGCTTTTCCGAGGCGGTGCTCTGGTCGGGACAGGCGGCCGCCTACGCGGCGGCCTCGTTCTTGCGGGGTCGGCCGCGCGGACGCTTGCGGGGGATCACTGCTCCCTGCAGGAACAGCTCGCCTCCCCAGACGCCCCAGGGCTCACGCCGGTCGAGGGCTCCGCTGAGGCACAGTGCCTGGACGGGACAGTCCTGGCACAGGGCCTTGGCGAACTCCACGTCGGTGGGCGACTCGGCGAACCACAGCTCGGGGTTGTTGACCCGGCAGGGCAGCCGCTCGTGGTCGACGTAACCGGCCTGGTCGTGCAGGTGGCCCAGGGTCGTCTCCGAGGAGAGCTCGTGGCCCGGCTCCTGCTGCCCGGCGGTGCGGTCGAGAACGCTGATGGTCATCCATCTCACCTCCTGTCGGTGACCTGATCGCGGTGGGTGGTGCGGTGTGGCGGGGAGATCGAGGCCTTTGACAAACACAAAGGCCGCGGATCCCTTGGTGGGTTCCGCGGCCTGGAGGTGAGCCAGTCTGTTATCTCAACAGGGTGGCGAACTCCAGGCGTGGGTCCCCGGGACGTAGGCGGCGGCGACGCGAGCCACCTGTCCCTTGACGACGGCGCGATCGCGGACGATCTCCATACCTCGAAGATCGACGGACCACCGGCCCGTCGCCGGGGTGGCGAAGGCGGCGTGGCCGCACATGGGCATGCCAAAGCCGGACGCCATCCCCTGGTTGGACGGGGTCGTCATCGTGATGGTGTTGGTGATCATGCGGGCCACCTCCTTCAGTGCTTCGGGCGCCGGCCTTGTCAGGACCGTGGTGCGCGGCTTATTCGATGACGACGAAGTTACCGCCACCGCGATGTAATGAGCAAACGATTTTATGGCTATTTCCGGCATTTCCTGCGAACCGCTCTAGACCAGCAGCTCCAGGAGCTCCTCGCCATAGCGCTCGAGCTTGCTCTCGCCGACCCCGCTGATGCGCAGCAGCGCCTGCGGCGACCGGGGCCGGTGCTCCGCGATGAGCTGCAGCGTCGCGTCGGTGAAGATGACGAACGCCGGCACCTCGTCCTCGCCGGCGCGCTCCTTGCGCCACTCCCGCAGACGGTCGAACAGCGCCTCGTCGTAGGACGCCGGGCAGTCGGTGCAGCGGCCGCGCTTCTTCTCCGCGCCGGTGCGCAGCGGCTTGCCGCACTCGCGGCAGTTGGCCACCCTGCTGCGGCGAGCGGTCGCGGGCTCGCTGCGAACGGCGTCGGGAAGCAGGGGGTCGAGGAAGCGCGACGGCTTGCGGCGGGCGGCCTGGCCGGGGTTGCGGGCCTGCGCCCAGGAGAGGGCGAGGTCCACGCGGGCGCGGGTCATGCCGACGTAGAGCAGGCGGCGCTCCTCCTCGATCGCGGCCGGGGTGTCGGCGTAGACGATCGGGAGCGTGCCGTCCTGCAGACCGCACAGGAACACCGAGTCCCACTCCAGGCCCTTGGCCGCGTGGAAGGTGGCGAGGGTGACCCCTTCGGCGACCGGGGCATGCTGCTCGGCGGCGCGGCGGTCGAGGTCGTCCACGAACGTCCCCAGCGTGGCGCCCTCGCCCCGGGCGAACTGCTCGGCCTGGCTGACCAGCGCCTGCCAGGACTCCCAGCGGTCGCGGGTCTGGCCCCGCCCGGTGGGCGGCTCCGCGGTCCAGCCCATGCCGGCCAGGGTGGCGCGGACGACGTCGACCAGCTCGCCCACTCCCCCGTCGACCTCCGAGCTGCCCGAGCGGGCGGCGCCGCGCAGCCGGGTCACCGCCTCACGCACCTCGGGCCGGTCGAAGAAGCGGGCGGCGCCGCGGATGACGTACGGGATGGCGAGGTCGGACAGCGCCTCCTCGTAGGCCTCGGACTGGGCGTTGATGCGAAATAGCACCGCGATCTCCGACAGCGCCCGCCCGCTCCCCCGCAGGGCCTGGATGCGCCGGGCCACCTGGTGGGCCTCGGCGACCTCATCGGGCGCGGGGGTGAAGGTGACCGCGGGACCGGCCGGACGCTGGGCCCGCAGCTGGACCGACTGGGTGGCGGAGCCCGCGAGGAGCGTGTTGGCGGCCTCGACGACCTGCGGCGTGGAGCGGTAGTTGCGCACCAGCTCGACCGAGGTCGCGCCGGGGAACTTGGTGGTGAAGCCGGTGAGGTAGTCGGCGTTGGCGCCGGCGAAGGAGTAGATCGTCTGCGCCGGGTCGCCGACCACGCAGATCTCGTCGCGGCCGCCGAGCCACAGGTCCAGCAGCGCCGACTGCAGGGGCGAGACGTCCTGGAACTCGTCGACGACGAACCACTTGTACTGGCGGCGTACCTGCGCCGCCACCCGCTCGTCCTCGGCCAGGATGCCGGCGGTCAGCAGCAGCACGTCCTCCATGTCCATGCGGCCCTGGGCGCGCTTGACCTCCTCGTAGGCGGCGAAGACCCGGCCCACGGTCTCGGGGTCCTGGCCGGACACCGTGCGCCCGCGCGCCTCGGCGAGGCGGGCGTAGTCGTCGGGGTGCACGTTGCTGACCTTGGCCCACTCGATCTCCGAGGCGAGGTCGCGCAGCAGCGCCTGGTCCGAGCTGAGGCGCTGCCGGCGGGCGGCCGAGGCGAGCATCCCGATCTTGGACTCGATCAGCGTGGGCAGCTCGGTGCCGTGGACGTGGGGCCAGAAGTAGCGCAGCTGGCGCAGCGCCGCGGAGTGGAACGTGCGGGCCTGGACCCCGCCCGCGCCCAGTCCGCGAAGGCGCCCGCGCATCTCCCCGGCGGCGCGCGTCGTGAACGTCACCGCGAGCACCTCCGAGGGCGCGTAGACGCCGGTGGCCACGCCGTGCGCGATCCGGTGGGTGATCGCGCGGGTCTTGCCGGTGCCGGCGCCGGCGAGCACCCGCACGGGGCCGCGCAGCGCCTCCGCCACACGCCGCTGCTCGGGGTCGAGCGCGGCGAGCAGGTCGTGGGACAAAGGAACAACTCCTGCGTCGAGATGGTTGTATCGGCTGCAGTCACGACCCTAGACGCCGGAGGCGACAACCCCACATGAGCAGCTTCACGATGTACACGACTCCCTGGTGCGGCTACTGCCACCGGCTGAAGAGCCAGCTCGACCGCGAGGGCATCACCTACGACGTGGTCGACATCGAGCAGCAGCCCGAGGCCGTCAAGATCGTCGAGTCCGCCAACAACGGCAACCAGACCGTCCCCACGCTGGTCTACTCCGACGGCACTGCCCAGACCAACCCCTCCCTGGCCCAGGTCAAGGAGAAGGTCGCCTCCCTGGCCTGACCCACCGCTGACCCGTCACAAACTTTCTGACGGGTCAGCGGCTTTTCCGTGCAGTTGGTGACGGGTCACCAGTGGCTGCCGGGAAGCGGGGCGCCGTACCAGTGCTCGACGAGGCTGCGACTGATCGAGACGCCGCTGGGGAGCAGGACGTCGCCGGCCTCGGCCTGCTCGCGCATCTCGGCCCGGGTGAACCAGCGGGCCTCCTCGATCTCGTCCCGGTCGACGACGATCTCGGTGGTCTCCGCGCGCCCGACCATGCCGAGCATCAGGCTCGCCGGCAGCGGCCAGGGCTGGTTGCCGAAGTAGCTCACCTCGCCGACTCGCACGCCCACCTCCTCGGCGACCTCACGCCGTACGGCGTCCTCGAGGGTCTCTCCCGGCTCGCAGAAGCCGGCGAGGGTGGAGAAGCGTCCCTCCGGCCAGACCGCCTGACGGCCCAGCAGGCAGCGCTCGTCGGCCGCGCCGGGCTCGCCGTCGGTGATCAGCATGATCACGGCCGGGTCGGTGCGCGGGAACTGCGGGCGCCCACACGCGGTGCAGCGCAGCTCGTGGCCGGCCGCCTGGGGCTCGAGGGCCCCGCCGCAGCGCGGGCAGAACCGGGTGGCCCAGAGCCACTCGGCGAGGCCGAGCGCGTGGAAGACCAGCGGCGCCTCGTCGGTCGAGGCGCCGGCGAGGGCCGGGAGCAGCCCGCGCAGCGGGACCCAGGCGTCGGACTCCTCCGCGGCCAGGGCGCCGTCGGCGATGACCGCCCACCACGTCGTCGCGTCGCGCTCCCCGAGCAGCACCCGGGTGCCCTCGGGCGCCTCGGCCGGGGACACCCACTCCAGCGCGCCGTTGCGGGGCCGCACGCGGGTCCCGGCCACCACCAGCACCCGGGTCCCCGGCTCCGCCCAGCGCTCCGCCAGCCAGCTGTCGTCCTTGCGCTGCTGCCCGAGGCGGTCGTGGGCGGGTGAGGCGAGGCGCAGGTGGGGATATGTCACGACCCGAAGTTAGTCCTAGGGTCCATGCCATGAGCACCCACATCGCCGCCCAGCCCGGCGAGATCGCGCCCGTCGTCCTGATGCCCGGCGACCCGCTCCGCGCCAAGTGGATCGCCGAGACGTTCCTCGAGGACGCCCGGTGCTACACCGAAGTGCGCGGCATGTACGGCTTCACCGGCACCTGGCGCGGGCAGCGGGTCTCGGTGCAGGGCTCGGGCATGGGCCAGCCGTCGATGGCGATCTACCTCAACGAGCTGTTCACCGAGTACGACGTGCAGTCGGTCATCCGGGTCGGCTCCTGCGGCGCACTGACCGAGCGCCTGGCGGTGCGCGACCTGGTGATCGCCTCCGGCGCGTGCACCGACTCCGCGATGAACCGGATCGCATTCGGCGGGCTGGACTACGCCCCGGTCGCCGACTTCTCGCTGTTGCGCGACGCGGCCGCCGCGGCCGAGGCCCTCGAGACCGAGGCATCGGTCCACGTCGGGCTGGTCTTCAGCAGTGACTCGTTCTACCCCGCCCGTCCCGAGTTGTCGGCGCGGATGGTGGAGTACGGCGTCCTCGCCGTCGAGATGGAGGCGGCCGCGCTCTACACGCTCGCCGCCAAGCACGGCCGCAGGGCGCTGGCCGTCTGCACGGTGTCGGACCACGTCGTCACCGGCGAGGAGACCACCGCACAGGAGCGGGAGCAGACCTTCGGCGACATGGTGGAGATCGCCCTCACCGCGGGGCTCGCCGAGCAATAACCAGCACTCCCCCGGCGTTGCAGCCGGTGTGGAGATCCTTGACGCGGTGGTGATCGGCGCCGGCCAGGCCGGTCTGTCGACGGCCTACCACCTGGGCCGTCGCGGCCTGTCGCACGTGGTGCTCGACGCCGACGAGGGCCCGGGCGGCGCCTGGCAGCACCGCTGGGACTCGCTGACGATGCACGAGGTCCACGGCATCGCCGCGCTCCCGGACTCGGCCGCCCCGGGCGGCTCCGAGCGCCGCGCGAGCGACGTGCTGCCGGCGTACTTCCGCGCCTACGAGGCCGCCCACGACATCCCCGTGCTGCGCCCGGTCCGCGTCGACCGGGTCACCGACGACGACGGCCTGCTCCTCACCCACGCCGGCGAGCGCACCTGGACCAGCCGGACCCTGGTCAACGCGACCGGCACCTGGAGCCACCCCTTCGTGCCCCGCTACCCCGGCATGGAGACCTTCGCCGGCGAGCAGCTCCACACCGCCGACTACCCCGGCGCCGAGCACTTCCGCGGCCGCCGCACGGTGGTGGTCGGCGGCGGCGCCTCCGCGGTCCAGCTGCTCGGCGAGATCGCCCTGGTCACCGACACCCTCTGGGTCACCCGGCGCCCCCCGGTCTGGCGCACCGACGACTTCACCCCCGAGGCCGGACGGGCCGCGGTCGCGCTGGTCGAGGACCGGGTACGCCGCGGCCTGCCGCCGGCGAGCGTCGTCAGCGTCACCGGCCTGGCCCTGCGCGAGCAGGAGCAGGCGGCCGCCCGGCTCGGCGCCTACGAGCGCCGCCCGATGTTCGCCTCGGTCGAGCCCGACGGCGTCCGCTTCGCCGACGGCGCCTTCGAGCCGGCCGAGGTCATCTTGTGGGCGACCGGCTTCCGCCCGGCGGTCACCCACCTCGGGCCGCTGCGCCTGCGCAGCCGGCACGGCGGGATCCGGCTGGACGGCACCACCGCGGTCGCGGACCCGCGGGTACAGCTCGTGGGCTACGGCCCCTCGGCCAGCACCATCGGCGCCAACCGGGCCGGCCGTACGGCGGCGCGAGGCGTGGCGGCCTGGGTCGACCGGGCGCAGGCTACGGCCTGAGCAGCCGCTCCAGCTCGTCGCGACCCGGCAGGTCGTCGGGCTCCACGAGCAGGTCGCTGCGCACGTAGTAGAAGCCGGCGCGGACCTTCTCGAGCGGCACGCCGTGCAGCTCGGCCCACGCCAGCCGGTAGACCGCCAGCTGCAGGGGGTCGGCGTCGTGGCTGCGGCTGGTCTTCCAGTCGACCACCAGGAACCCGCCGCCGGGCTCGTCATAGACGGCGTCGATGCGCCCGCGCACCACCTGTCCGTCGAGGACCAGCGCGAAGGCCGGCTCGACCACGTGCGGCACCCGGTCGGCGAAGCTGCCCTTCTCGAACAGCTCGACGAGCTCGGCCAGCTCGGCGTCGTCGGCCACATCGGCGTCGCCGCGCCCCGAGAGCTCGTCGGGGTCCAACAGCGACTGCTGGCCGAAGCGGGCCTCGACCCACGCGTGGAAGCGGGTGCCGAAGCGGGCCGCCGGCGACGGCTGGCGCGGCATCGGGCGCGCCAGCTCGCGGGCGAAGGCCTCGGGGTCGTCGCGCAGCCGGGCCAGCGCCGTGGCCGACAGGCTGGACGGCAGCGGGACCTCGACGTCGGCGGCCCGGTCCTGCCGGGCCTCGGTCAGCAGCCGGTCGATCTCGGCGTCCCAGTCGGCGACCTGCGCGGCCTGGACCATGTCCAGGCCCTCGTCCGGCGCGCCGGCGTCGGCGGCCCGCACGCGCGCAGCCGCGTCGAGGCGCAGCCGCGCCTCGACGCCGCGGTCGGTCGGCGGCCAGGGCCGGGCCGGGTCGAGCGCGTCGTAGGGGTTGGGATCGCCCTTGACGGGCTTGTCGCGCCAGGTCTCGACCGGCTCGCCCCACGCGGCGAGCTGCTCGCGCACCACGCGCTGGTAGTCCGAGGGGCCGTAGGGCGTGGCCCGCGTGCCCCAGCAGTAGGAGGTCACCGAGAGCAGGTGCGCGGCGCGGGTGAAGGCGACGTACCCCAGTCGCAGCTCCTCCTCCGCGTCGTGGGCGCGGGTCGCGGCCCGGTAGGCGTCCAGGGCCGCCTTGTCGGAGCCCTGGAGCTGCGGCAGGTCCGCCGCGTCGCCGCGCAGCGGCGCGGGCAGCACCGAGGGCGAGGACGTCCACAGGGTCCGGGAGCGGTTGGAGGGGAAGCGGGACTCGCACACCCCGACCAGGAAGACCGAGGCCCACTCCAGGCCCTTGGCGCGATGGACGGTCAGCAGCTTGACCGAGTCGGCCTCGCTGGGCGTCGCGATGTCCAGGCCGTTGCCCTGGTCGTCCTCCGCGGTGAGGTAGGCCAGCAGCGCCGGCAGGGTCACGTCGCCGTCCACGGCCTGGAAGTCCGCCACGGCCTTGACGAAGAGGTCGAGGTTGTCGCGCCGCGCCGCCGCGGCCGGGCTGACCGCCGAGGCCAGCTCGACGTCGACCCCGGTGGTCTCCAGGATCCGGCGGACGACGTCCAGCAGCGGCTCGCCGATGTGGGTGCGCAGCTGCCGCAGCTCGGCGGCGAGCAGGGCGAAGCGCTCACGCGCCTCCGGGGAGTACGGCGCCTCGCCCGGGTCGGCGATCGCGTCGTCCAGGGCCGGGATCTCGGCGGGGTCGATGCCGTCGGCGATCTCGACGAGCTGCTCGCCGATCGACGGCGACTCGGCTCGCCGTAGGTGGCGCCCGGCGAGCTCCTGCGCGCGCCGGCTGAGCAGGCGCAGGTCGCGCGGGCCGATGGCCCAGCGCGGCCCGGTGAGCAGCGTGAGCATCGAGGCGTTGGACGTCACGTCGTGGAGCAGGTGCAGGGTCGCCACCACCTCCGCGACCTCGGGGAGCCGGAGCAGCCCGGAGAGCCCGACGATCTCGACGGGGATGGAGGCCCGGGTCAGCGCGTCGAAGACGTCCTCGGCGTGTGCGTTGTCGCGGGTGAGCACCCCGATGTCGGACCAGGCGCCGGTGTGGGCGAGCTGCACGGCCGAGACCAGGTGCTCGAGCTCCTCGGCGTGGGTCTCGAAGACGGCCGTGCGGACCGTGCCGCGCTCGGCGCCGGGCTTGGCCAGCAGCGGTTGCACCTGGTCGTAGGCCTCGTAGAGCGGTGCCGCCAGCCGGTTGGCCACCTCGAGGATCCGCTCGTCGGAGCGCCGGCTCACCGTCAGGTGGTACGTCGGACAGGTGCCGGCGGCGGCCGGGAAGGTGTCGGCGAAGTTGAGGATGTTGGACACCGAGGCGCCGCGCCAGCCGTAGATGGCCTGGTTGGGGTCGCCCACGGCGGTGACGGCGTGACCCAGGCCGGTGTCGGGGGTCGGGCCGGAGAAGAGCCGCGAGAGCATCGTCGCCTGGGCCACCGAGGTGTCCTGGTACTCGTCGAGCAGCACCACCTTGAACTTCACCCGCTCGGCGGCGCCGACGTCGGGCTGGTCCTCGGCGAGCCGGGCGCCGAGCTCGATCTGGTCGGAGAAGTCCATGAGCCCCAGGTCGCGCTTGAGCCGGCGGTAGCCGGCGACCAGCTGCAGGAGCTCCGCGCGGCGGTCGATCGCGGAGATCGCCTTCTCGCAGGCCTCGCGGTGCCCCTTGCGGTCCTTGCCGGCCCGCTCCTCGACGATCGCGCGCTCGAACCCGCGCCGCGCCTCCTCGTCGACGGCCCGCACGTCGGCGGCGCTGCGCAGGTGCTCGCTCATGGCGCCGTCGAGCGCGAGGAGGTTCTGGATGGCGGTGGCCGGATGGTCGGTGAGGTGGCGCACCTCCCCGGTGAAGCGGTCGACCACCCGCGCGCCCAGCTGGTAGCGGGCGGCGTCGGTGACGACCCGGGTGTCGGGCTCGTGCCCGATGCGCAGGCCGTGCTCGGTGAGCAGGTTGGCGGCGTAGGCGTTGTAGGTCAGGACGGTGGGCTCGATCGGCTCCTCGTCGCCGTCGCGGACCGAGGCGTCCAGGGCGCCCGCCGCCACCAGGGCCTCGCGGATCTTGCGGCGCAGCTCGCTGGCGGCCTTGGTGGTGAACGTGAGGCCCAGGACCTCCTCGGGCCGGACCTGGCCGGTCACGACGAGGTAGACGACCCGGGCCGCCATCAGCGTGGTCTTGCCCGAGCCGGCGCCCGCGATGACGACCGCGGGACTCAGCGGCGCGGAGATCGCCGCCCACTGCTGGTCGCTGGGCGCGTAGGGCGTCCGCATCACCCGTTGCAGGTCCTCGGGCGTCTCGATGCGCAGCGGCTGCGAGGTCGTCGTCACTGGTCGGTCACCGACCCGGCGCTCTTGATCGGGCAGATCGGCACGAAGGAGCAGTCGCGGCACTGGCTCCCGGCGATCGCCGGGAACCGCTCGGTGCGCAGGAGCTCTGCGGCGCGCACGAGCTCGGAGCGCAGGGCGCCGCGGTAGGGCCCGTCGTCGGCCTGGGCGTCCTGGGTCTGCACGGCGGCGCTGGTCGAGTCGTCGAGGATGCCGAGCTGGACCAGCTCGGCTCCCCCGGCCCGGGCCTCGACACCCTCGGGGACCAGGTCCGCGACGGCGCCACGGTCGACGGCGTACTGGTACAGGCCGAGCTGGACGTGCTGCTCGACCGACTTGTCGCTCGGCTTGGCGCGCCCGGTCTTGAGGTCGACCACGACCACGGAGCCGTCGGAGGCCAGCTCGACCCGGTCGGCGTAGCCGGTGAGCTGCACCTCGACCGGCTCCTCGTCCTCGCCGCCCAGGGTGACCACCGCGGAGAAGGGGTGCTCGGTCGCGAGCAGCGTGCGGGTGTTGGCGTGGTGCCACTGCAAGAAGCGCGCCAGCGCCGCGCGCACCCGCTCGTGCTCGCGGGCCTTCGACCACGGCGTGCGGAACTCCAGGCGGTCCCACACCTCGTCGACGTGCGACATCAGCGCGTCGACGTCGCCGGGCCCGGCGTCGATCTCGCCGGAGGCGACCCGCTCGGCGAGCGCGTGGAGGAGCTGGCCGAGGTTGGCGGACTGGTGGGCCCGGGCGACCCCGCCGGCCTCACGCTCGAGGAACCACTGGGTCGGGCACACCATCAGCGACTCGAGCACGCTCGAGGAGACCGGGACGGGCAGGTCGGGGTCGCGCACGGGCTCCGGGGAGCGCGAGCGCGCGCGGGTGCCCCACCAGGTGCCGGGGTCGGCCTGCGGCACGAGCGGCCGCGGACCGGCGGTCTCGTCGGAGAGCCGCGCCAGCCGGCGCGCCGCGGCGTCGCGCAGCGGCTCCGGCGTCTCCGGGTCGGCGAGGGTACGGCGCAGCTCGCCGACGAGCCCGCCGATCGAGAGCGGCCGCGCCGGACGCCCCACCACGTGGGCGACGTCGTTGACGCCGAGCTCCTCGAGGAAGCGCGAGGGCTGCTCCCCCTCGTCCTCGGGCGACTGGACCGCGGTGACGACCAGCCGCTCGCGGGCGCGCGTGCACGCGACGTAGAAGAGTCGGCGCTCCTCGAGGAGCAGCTCGCGGGCGGTCACGGGCGGCACCAGCCCGTCAGTGCCGATCCGGTCGGCCTGCAGGAGCGTCGTACGCCGGCGCAGGTCGGGCCAGGCGTCCTGCTGGACGTGGGCGACGACCACCAGGCGCCACTCGAGCCCCTTGGCACGGTGGGCGGTCAGCAGCCGCACCGCGGCGCCGCGGGCGCCGCGCTCGGCCAGCGTGTCGGCCGGGATCTGCTGGGCGGTCAGCGTCGCCAGCAGGTCCGCGACGCCGAGGTGGACGCGCTGCTCCTCGGCCCGGGCGACGACCTCGAACAGCGCGCAGATCGAGTCCAGGTCGCGGTGCGCCCGCCGCGCGGCACCGCCGCCTGCCTCCACCGAGCGCCGCAGCCGCTGGGGCCAGGAGGTCCCGGCCCACAGGTGCCACAGCACCTCCTCCGCGGAGGCGCCCTCGTCGAGGGTGGCCCGCGCCCCGGCCAGCAGCTGGCCCAGCGTCCGGGCGCGGGTGATCTCGGGGCCGTGGAGCCCGTCGAGGTAGGACGGGTCGACGACCGCGCGGCGCACCAGCTCGCGCGAGGGCGCCGGCGAGGTGGCGTCGGCGTGGGCCCGCTCCTTGGCGCGGACCCGCAGCGCACGGGCCAGGCGGCGTACGTCGCCGGAGTCGAGGCCGCCGAGCGGACCCAGCAGCAGCGCCTCGGCGCGGGTGGGGTGGAGGTAGTCGACGTGGTCGGGGTCGTCGTTGTCGAGGTTGACCACCGCCAGCATGGCGTCGAGCAGCGGCAGCACCGCGGGGTCGCGGACCAGCGGCACCTCGTCGCTGGCGACCTCCACGGGCACGCCGGCGGCGCCGAGCGCCCGGCGCAGCGGCGGGATCGAGGTCCGGCCCGAGCGCACCAGGACCGCCATGTCGTCCCACGCGACGCCGTCCTCGAGGTGGGCGCGGCGCAGCAGGTCGGCGAGGTGCTCGGCCTCGGCGCGGTCGGTGTCGAAGGTGCGGACCACGACCTTGCCGTTGCCCAGCCCCGGCGCGTCCGCGAGGGGCTCGAGGAACGCCTGCTTGGCGGTGTCGGGGATCGAGCCCGGCAGCGCCAGCCGGGAGGCCACGCGCTGGGAGGCGAGCAGCAGGTGCGGTCCGAAGCGGCGGGTGGTGCGCAGCGCGACGACGTCGGCCGGCCTGCCGTCGGCGTGCGGGAAGGCGGCCGGGAAGTCGAGGATGCCGCGCACCTCGGCGCCCCGGAAGCCGTAGATCGACTGGTGCGGGTCGCCGACGACGGTCAGGTCGCGGCCGTCGCCGGCGAGCTGGCGCAGCAGCGCGACCTGGCCGGGGTCGGTGTCCTGGTACTCGTCGACGAAGACGTGCCGGTAGGCCGCGCGCAGCTCGTCGCGGTGCTCGGCCGCCTCGATGGTCGCGCGCCGGATCAGGTCGGAGTAGTCGGTGGCGCCGACGTAGTCGAGGTTGGTGAGGTACTGCTCGAGGAAGAGGCCGGCGGCCACGAACTCCGGCAGGTCGTGCTCCTCCCCCAGCGCCTTGAGATCGGCGCCGTCCTTGCCCTTCTCTCGGGCGCGAGAGAGCACCGCGTTGACCTCGCGGGCGAAGCCGCGGGTGCCCAGCGCGCGGTGCAGCGACTCCGGCCACGACACCGACTCGGGATGGTCGCTGAGCAGCTCGCGCAGCACGACGTCCTGCTCCGGGGCGGAGAGCAGCCGCAGCGGGGCGGCGTAGATCTCGGCCGGCGCGTAGCGGCGCACGAGGCCGTAGGCGAAGGAGTGGAACGTCGCGCACAGGCTGGTCGCCATCGTGCGCCCCAGGCGCGCGGTGACCCGGTCGCGCAGCTGCTCGGCCGCCTTCCGCGAGAACGTCAGCGCCAGGATCTCGTCGGGGCGGGCGCCGTCCTCGACGCGGCGCACGATCGCCTCGACCAGGGTCGTGGTCTTGCCGGTGCCGGGGCCGGCGAGGACCAGCAGCGGCCCGCCGGGGTGGTCGACCACGCGCTGCTGCTGCTCGTCCAGGCGGGGCACGTCGACGCGCGCCTCCTGCCGGACGAGGTGGTAGGTCGGCGCGCTCACGGGACCACCTAACCAGGGGCCACCGACACCGGGTTGGACCGACCTGGCCAGCCGGCGTTGGAGCGCGGCAGCTCCGCACGGGCGCCGAGCTCGGTGGCGCCGTTCAGACCGCGTCCTCGACCGGGCGCTCGGCCTCGCGGCGGGCCGCCGTGTGCCGGTTCTCCGGGATCGACAGCCCCAGGTTGCCGCGCAGGGTGTCGGCCTCGTACTCGGTGCGGAACAGGCCGCGCTCCTGGAGGATCGGGACCACCTCCTGGGTGAAGCGGCGGAACGTCGCGGGGTGGGAGTAGTCGATGTTGAAGCCGTCGGCCGCGCGGGCCTCGAACCACTCCTGCAGCCGGTCGGCCACCGTCGCCGCGGAGCCGACGAACTCACCGGTGGGACGCCGCCGGCTGGCCAGCACCGTCTCGCGCAGCGTCAGCCCCTGCTCCTGGGCCAGCTGGGTGACCTTCTGCGCCTGGGTGAAGAAGCTGCGCTCGGCGTGCTTGAGCGCCTCGGCGGGGAACGGCGCGTCGAGGTCGTGGGCGCGGAAGTCGTACCAGCCGAAGGAGCGCGACATGTCCGAGAGCGAGTGGTCGAAGCCGTGGTCGGTCTCGCGGTAGTGCTGCTCGAGCTCGCGGGCCTCCGCGTCGGTGTCCGCGACCACAGTGGTGATCCCGGGCATGATGACGACGTCCTCGTCGCGCCGGCCGAGCCGTCGCGCCCGGCCCTTGAGGTCGTCGTAGAACGCCTGACCTGCCTGGACGCTGGGCGCGAACGTGAAGATGCCCTCGCCGATGCGCGCCCCCAGGTCGCGACCGGCGTCGGAGTCGCCGGCCTGGAACACCACGGGCTGGCCCTGGGCCGAGCGGGAGATGTTGAGTGGCCCGGCGACCTTGAAGTACTCCCCGTCGTGGTGCAGCGCGTGCTGCCTGGTCGCGTCGAGGAACACCCCGGACTCCCGGTCGCGCACGAACGCGTCGTCCTCGTAGGAGTCCCACAGGCCGCGGAGCAGGTCGACGTACTCCTGGGCCCGTCCGTAGCGGGTGGCGTAGTCGAAGTGCTCCTCGAGCCCGAAGTTGCCGGCGGCGCCGGGGTCGCCGCTGGTCACGACGTTCCACCCGGCGCGGCCGCGGCTGATCAGGTCGAGCGAGGCGAACCGGCGGGCCAGGTTGAACGGCGAGTTGAACGACGTCGTCGCGGTGCCGACCAGGCCGAGGTGCGTGGTGGTCGCGGACAGGGCCGAGAGCAGGGTGAGCGGCTCCAGCCGGTTGAGGTAATGGGGCGGGGAGCTGGGGGTGATGAACTGGCTGTCGACGATGAAGACCAGGTCGAACCGCGCGTCCTCCGCCTCTCGCGCCACCCGTGCGAACCAGTCGATGTCGACCGAGGCGTCGCCCGGGATCTCCGGGTCGCGCCAGAGCTCGTAGGAGCCGGGGCCGCCGACGCCGTAGGGGATGACGCCCAGCTTGATCTTGCGCTCGGTCACGACGGTGCTCCTCGGGTTCGGCCGGGACGATCCCGGGCCCATTGTGTGGTAATCCTACTGAATCACCATACTTAAAGACGACAGGAGACCACGGTTGGTCGCGGCGCGCCGCGACTGGGCTAGCCGAGGTCGACGATCGCGGCGACCGGACCGCCGCCGTCGGGTCCCTGGTGGGCCGCCGACACCGACACGAACACCGCCGGATCCCCCGTCACCGCGGCGGTGACACCGCCGACCGCGGCCTTGATCTGGCGGTGCCAGTGGACGTCGGAGTCGTCGAGCATCGCGTTGCGGCGACCGCGGACCTGGCCGTCCTGCGAGACCTCGCACTTGAGGAAGACGTTGACCAGCCGGCCGTCGAGGTCCTCGGTGCGGGGGCGCTCGGGCAGGTCGAGGCCGGCGGAGCGGATCGCCTCCCAGATGCCGTCCTGGTCCAGCGCGTCCTTCATCACCGAGTGGCCCACCCGGTAGCGCCCGCCGACGCCGGTCGCGTTGCCGACGACCACCACCTGCGCCTGGTCCAGCTCGACGCCCGACGAGCAGGACGCCACCGCCGAGAACAGGTCGCGGTTGTGCATGACGTCGGCGTCGGTGGGCATCTCGATCTCGCCGAGCGCGACCGCGATCCCCAGCGCCGTACAGCCGTTGGAGAGGTCCATCGACTCGTGGGTGTGCTCGGTCCACACCGTCTTTCCGCGTGACTTGGCGTCGCGGATGGTGTGCACCGTCAGCAGGGGGGTCTTGGTCTGGACGTAGTGGACGTCGGCGACGTCGGTGATGCCGGCGCGCTCCATCGCGACCTGCACGGCGTCGGCCACCTTGGTCACCATGGCCACTCGGCCGATGTCCTCGGGGAGCAGCGTCTCGCTCATCGCGAAGCCGACGGTGAGGCGCGGCTCGTCCGTGGGCTCGACGTCCTCGTCCGGGACGGTGGCGAAGATCGTGGCGTGCGGGCTGATGACGCCGTCGGTGCCGCCGGACCACACGATCGGGATCTGCTTCACCTGCTCGGCCGGGGCACCCTTCTCGACGAGCACCTCGCGGAAGGCCCGGTCGCTGATGATGCGGGTGTAGTCGTTGACCCCGCCGTTGCCCTCGGTCTTGCCGATGATCGCGATGACCCGGTCCGCCGCCATGACCCCGTCGTCGATGAGCCTGGCGAGCTCGCTCGCGTCGGCGACGGAGTGGATCGGGACCTTGCGCACTTCGATGGCGGAGGGCATGGGATGTCCTTTCGAGGCCTACGCGGGTACGACGACGGTGCCGGACCCACCGTCCACGGCCCGGTCGATGTTGTCCAGGCTCGTGATCACGGCGCGTCGCCCGGTGCGCTCGACGAAGCGGCACACGGCGTCGACCTTGGGACCCATCGAGCCGCTCGCGAAGTGCCCCTCCCTGGCGTGGCCGCGCAGCTCGGCCACCCTCACCCGGCCGAGCTCCACGGCATCCGGCCGGCCGTAGCGCAGCACCGCATGAGGTACGTCGGTCGCCACCACCAGGACGTCGGCCCGCACCGTCTCGGCCAGCAGGGCCGCCGCGAGGTCCTTGTCGATGACCGCCTCCACCCCGCGCAAGCGCCCGTCCTCGCGCACGACCGGGATCCCGCCGCCGCCGCCCGCGACGACGACGTACCCGGCCTCGATCAGCGAGAGCGCCGCGGGCGCGTCGAGGATCTCGCGCGGCTCGGGCGAGGCCACGACCCGGCGCCAGCCCCTGTCGCCGCGGTCCTCCCACACCTCGCCGTGCCCCTGCAGCAGGGCCGCCGCCCCCGCCGGCAGGAACCGGCCGATCGGCTTGGTCGGGTGGGTGAAGCCGGGGTCGTCGCCGTCGACGAGGGTGCGGGTCACAAGCGCCGCCGCGGGCCGGGCGAGCCCGCGCGCGGCGAGCGCCGCCTCGAGCGCGTTCATGAGCACGAACCCCAGCGTCGCCTGGGTCTGCGCTCCGCACCAGTCCAGCGGCACCGGCGGCACGACCGCGGCGGCGAGCTCGTTCTTGACCAGGAGGTTGCCGACCTGCGGGCCGTTGCCGTGGGTGAGCACGACCTCGACGTCGTGGCTCAGCAGGTCGGCGACCGCGGCCATCGCCACCTCGGCCGCGGCGATCTGGTCCTCCGGGCGGGCGCGCCCGTCGGCGCCGGTCATGGCGTTGCCGCCCAGCGCGAGCAGGACCCTCATGCGCCGACCCTAGGCCTCCCGTCGCGCGGCGGCGAGCGCGCTAGATCACGAAGTACCGCAGCCAGACGTAGAGCCACGCGACGCACAGCGACGCGAACGTGACCACGAGGCCGTACTTGGTGAAGCGCCAGAAGCTGATCGGCTCACCGGCCTTGTGGGCGATGCCGAGCACGACGACGTTGGCGCCGGCCGCGACCGCGGTGGTGTTGCCCCCCAGGTCCGCGCCGAGGGCGAAGGCCCACCACAGCGGGTTGCCCGACCCGGGGTTGCCCGAGCCGGCCACCAGGTCCTGCACGATCGGCACCATCGCCGCCGTGTAGGGGATGTTGTCGACGAACCCGCCGACGATGGCGGACCCGAACAGCAGACTGCTGGCCGCGAGCAGATCCTGACCGCCGAAGGCCGCCGCGGCCCGCTCGCCCAGCTCGCCGATCACGCCGACCTCGACCAGCCCGCCGACGAGGACGAAGAGCGCCATGAAGAACACCAGCGTGCCCCACTCAACCTCCTCGAGGAACTCCTGCGAGGAGGTGCGGCTCACCAGCACCATCGCGCCGGCACCGAGCATCGCGACGACCGACGGGTCCAGGTGCAGCACCGTGTGCAGACCGAAGGCGAGCATCACGATGCTCAGCACCACCAGGCACGACGTGAGCCTGCGGCGGTCGGTGATGGCCGCCCCCGGGTCGACCTCCTGCATGGCCGCGGCGGCGAGCTCGCCGACCTCGCCCAGCTGGCGGCGGAACAGCAGGCGGCACAGCAGGACCAGCCCGGCGACGATCAGCACGGTCACGGGCAGGGTGTGCACCAGGAAGTCGTTGAAGGACAGCCCGGCGCGACTGGCGATGATGATGTTGGGCGGGTCGCCGATCAGCGTGGCGGTGCCGCCGATGTTGGAGGCGAAGACCAGCGAGATCAGGTACGGCGCGGAGGGCAGCCCGAGCCGCCGGCACACCGACAGCGTGACCGGCGCGACGAGCAGCACCGTGGTGACGTTGTCCAGCAGCGCGGACGCCGTCGCCGTGACGATGATCAGCAGCGTCAGCAGACGTGCCGGGCGGCCGCGCGACGCCCTGGCCGACCACAGCGCGAGGTACTCGAACAGCCCCGTCTGCTTGAGGATGCTGACGATCACCATCATCCCAAACAGCAGGAAGATGACGTTCCAGTCGACGCCGGTCTCGTGGTCGAAGAACGCGCTGTCGGCGTCCACCAGCCCGAGGACGGTCATGGCCGCGACACCCCCCAGCGCGGCGGCGACGCGGTCGATCCTCTCGGTGGCGATGAAGGCGTAGGCCACCAGGAAGATGGCGACCGCGGCGCTGACGATCAAGCGGAGCTCCGTTCGGGGAGGTCGATGTACCAGCCCGCCAGGCGACCGTGGTCGCTGACCGCGCGAAGACGTCGCTCGATGGCGGCGTGGTCGTCGCGGGCGGCGGCGACCAGGACGTGGTCGCCGACCCGCAGGACGGCGGTGGGACCGGGGGCGGTGATGGTGCCGTCGCGCAGCAGCAGCGAGACCGCCGAGCCCGCCGGCAGCCGCAGCTCGGCGACCTCCACGCCGGCCAGGCGGGAGCCGGGCGGCACCGTGAACTGCAGCAGCGTCGCCCCCAGCTCCTCCAGCGGCGCGGACTCGATCGGGAGGTCACGGGGCTGCTCCCCCGCCGCGGCACCCAGCCGTCGTGCGACCCAGGGCAGCGTGGGGCCCTGCACGAGCGTGAAGATGACGACCAGCAGGAACACCACGTCGAAGACCCGCTCCGCCGACGGCAGCCCGACGCTCATCGGGATGGTGGCCAGCACGATCGGCACGGCTCCGCGCAGGCCGGCCCAGCTGATGAACGCCTGGTCGCGCCAGGGCACCCGGAACGGCGTCGCGCAGAGCACCACCGAGAGCGGCCTGGCCACCAGCGTCAGCACCCCGCCGACCAGCAGCGCGTAGGGCAGCGCGTCCCAGAGCCGGGCCGGGCTGGCCAGCAGCCCCAGCAGCACGAACAGCCCGATCTGCGAGAGCCAGGCCAGCCCCTCCACGAAGCTGCCCGTGGCCGTGCGGTGCGGCAGGTCGGCGTTGCCCAGCGTCAGCCCGGCGACGTAGATCGCCATGAGCGCGCTGGCTCCTGCGACTCCGGCCACCGCGAAGCCGAGGACGGCGATGGCGAGGGTGGCGATGGGATACAGCCCCGAGGCCGGCAGGGCGCTGCGCACGAGCACCCACAGCCCGAGGCGGGCGACGACGTACCCGAGGACCACGCCGAGCACCAGCTGGTAGACGACCTGGCCGAGGATGCCGAGCCCACTCGAGTCGGCCCAGGCGCTCGAGGTGACGACGGTGACCAGGATGATGACCGGCGGGTCGTTGAAGCCGGACTCCGCCTCCACGGTCGCCCGCAGCCGGCCGCGGATCGGCATCGAGCGGAGCACCGCGAACACCGCGGCCGCGTCGGTGGACGAGGCGACAGCGCCGAGCAGGATCGCCGTGCGCAGGTCGACGTCGAGCACGAGGTAGACCAGGCCCGACGTCACCGCGACGGAGATCGCGACACCGACGGTGGCCAGCACGCCGGCCAGGGGCGCGACGGGTCGCACGACCTTCCAGTCGGTGGTGAAGCCGCCCTCGGCCAGGATCACCGCCAGCGCGGCGGTGCCGAGGATCTGGGTGAGGTCGGCGTCCTCGAACTGCAGGCCGAGGCCGGACTCGCCCAGCACCAGGCCCAGGGCGAGGTACACGAGCAGGCTGGGCAGCCCGGCCCGGGTGGAGATGCGGACGGCGGCCACGGCCGCCAGGAGAACACCCGCCCCCACGAGCAGGGCGAGGTTCAGGTCAGCCGGATCCACGGGCCGCCGTGACGCTCGTGGAGGGCACGAGCAGGACGTCGAGCTCGACGAGCTCCAGGTCGACCACGCGGACTCCGCGCGGACGGGTGACGGCGTCGGCGGCCGCGACCAGGGACGGCCAGGACTGCGTGAGCTCCTCGGCCAGGTCGGCGACCGCACGACGCCGTACCGCCTCGGCGAGCACCCGCTGGGCCGCCACCTCCGCGGAGGCGAGCGGCTCGACGAAGCGCTCGAGGGGGCTCGGCGGCACCAGCGTGACGCGGGCCAGCACGAGCAGGCGTACGTCGCGTCCGTCGGCCGTGTCAGCACGCACGACCAACGGGAGCTCCTGCGGGGCGACGGGGACGACCTCTGCCCGGTCGACTCCCGGCCACCGCAGGCGCAGCCCAGCCCCGGTGACCCGCGAGACGATCCCCCGCCGGATCACCACGAGCACGTGCCCTTCGGGCACCCACCGGACCGAGACCGTCGCGAGGAGAGCGAGGAGCGGCACTCCCAGGAGAGCCACCATGGGGACCTGGTACTCATCCACGTGACCCTCCTCGCTCTGCTCGTCGACACCTCCAGTGTCGGCTGCGGCGCGCTCGCGGACCATGGGTGCTACCACCCATCTCCCCGCCAGGGCGGCCGCCCGCGTGGACTCCGTGCGCCGAGTCCGGGAGGGTGAGGGCGTGGCCTGGCAACCGTCGCTCTTCTGGAAGGTCTTCCTCACCAACGGGGTCGTCTTCGTCGTGGGCACCCTGACCCTCGTGCTGTCGCCCGCCAGCGTCTCTCGGCAGCCGCTGCTGTCCGAGGTGCTGGTGCTCACCGTCGGGCTCGGCCTCATGCTGCTGGCCGACGCGGTGTTTCTGCGCCGCAGCCTGACCCCGGTGGACCGCGTCGTCGCCCAGATGGCGACCGTCGAGCTGCTCAAGCCGGGCCACCGGCTCGCCGAGCCCTCCGGCGGACCCGGCGCGCAGCTGGTGCGCGGCTACAACGCCATGCTCGACCGCCTCGAGGCCGAGCGCAGCGCGAGCAACGCCCAGGCGCTGGCCGCCCAGGAGGCAGAGCGGCACCGGATCGCCCAGGAGCTGCACGACCAGGTCGGGCAGAGCCTCACCGTCGTCCTGCTGGGGCTCAAGCAGGTGCAGGCCCAGGCGCCCCCGGAGCTGGCCGAGGAGCTCGGGCTGGTCCGCGAGAGCGTGCGCGCCGGCCTCGACGACATCCGCCGGGTGGCGCGCGAGCTGCGCCCCGGCGTACTCGAGGACCTGGGGCTGCACAGCGCGCTCGCCGCCCTCGCCTCCGACTTCTCGGCCCACTCCGGCACCCACGTACGGCGCACGGTCGCCCGCGGCCTGCCGGCGCTGTCGCCGCAGGCCGAGCTGGTCGTCTACCGGGTCGCCCAGGAGGCGCTGACGAACGTGGCCCGCCACGCCGACGCCCAGCAGGTCACGCTCTCGCTGACCCGGCTCGGTGACCGGGTGGTGTTGGAGGTCTCCGACGACGGCCGGGGCACCGACGGCAGCCACCCCGGCACCGGGCTGCTCGGGATGCGGGAGCGGGCCCTGCTCGTCGGGGGCGAGGTCACCGTCACCGGGGGGCCGGGTCTCGGCACGACCGTCCGGCTCGCCGTACCGGTGCCCTCGTGATCAGGATCCTGCTCGTCGACGACCACGCGCTGGTGCGGCGCGGCGTACGGCTGATCCTGGAGCAGGAGCCGGACCTGACGGTCGTCGGCGAGGCCGGCGACGGCGCCGAGGCGGTCGCCGCGCTGCGCGACCTCGAGGTGGACCTGGTCGTGCTCGACATCGCGATGCCGCGCATGACCGGCCTGCAGGCGGCGCGCGAGATGACCCGCCTCCGCAGGCCACCCAAGATCCTGATGCTGTCGATGCACGACAACGAGCAGTACTTCTTCGAGTCGCTCAAGGTCGGCGCCAGCGGCTACGTGCTCAAGTCGGTCGCCGACGAGGACCTGGTCGGCGCCGTCCGCGCCGCCATGCGCGGCGAGGCGTTCGTCTACCCCGGTGCGATGGGCGCCCTGGCCCGCGACTACCTCGACCGGCTGCGCCGCGGCGAGAGCGTCCCCGCGACGGTGCTGACCGAGCGCGAGGACGAGGTGCTCAAGCTGATCGCCGAGGGACAGTCGTCCAAGGAGATCGCGCGCGCGCTCACGATCAGCATCAAGACCGTCGAGCGCCACCGCGCGAACATCCTCGCCAAGCTCGGCATGCGCGACCGCACCCAGCTCACCCGCTACGCCATCCGCGCCGGCCTGATCGAGCCCTGAGGTCAGGTGCGACGGGCGGTGACGAGCAGGTACTCCCAGCGCATCAGCCCGTCGCCCTCGTCGAAGTCCCGGGCCAGGGCGGCGAGGTCCTCGTCCAGCGCTGCGGCCCGCGCCTCGTCCAGGCCGCGGTAGACCGCGATGGTCGGGCCGTAGCAGGCCTTGAAGTAGTCGCGGAACGCCACGGCCGTCGCGAAGCCGTCCACGGTGACCGTGCGCCGTACGGCGGTGAGGTCGACCACCTGCTCGGCGAGCAGGTCGCGGACATGGGCCTCGTCGCCCCAGAGAGGCGGCGGCTGGGCGCCGGGAGGCGGCGCGGGGGCGTACGGCCTCATGGTGGCGAACATCCGCCCGATGAACCCCTCAGGCGTCCAGGCGATCAGCCCGATCCGCGCTCCCGAGCGGGCCACCCGCAGCAGCTCTGCGGCCGCCACCCGGTGGAACGGCGCGAACATCACGCCCACGCAGGACATGACGACGTCGAACGACGCGTCGCCGTACGGCAGCGCCTCGGCGTCGCCGACCTCCCAGGAGAGCGAGACGTCGTCGGCCTCGGCGCGGGCGCGGCCGGCCTCGAGCAGCTCGGGCGTCAGGTCGCTGGCGGTCACGTCGGCGCCGGCGAGCGCGGCGGGGACGCTGGCGTTGCCGGACCCGGCCGCGACGTCGAGCACCCGGTCGCCGGCGGCGATGCCGCAGGCTTCGACGAGGGCCTGGCCCAGGTCGGGGATCACGGTCGCGGCGACGTCGGGGTAGTCGCCCAGCGCCCACAGGGCACGGTGCCTCGCCTTCAGGTCGGGAGGTACGGCGGTGTTCGTCATGATGGCTCCTTCGCTCGGGACTCCAGGCTCCCCGCCGCGCGCCCCTGCCTCCAGTGCCGGATCTGCACCGGGAGCGGTTCACGATCTGTACTGGCCACCGCGACCGGAGGGGCGTCTACTGGTCCCATGTCGACCTACGGTCAGTTCTGCCCCGTGGCCAAGGCCATGGAGGTGCTCGACGAGCGATGGACGCTGCTCGTCGTACGCGAGCTGCTCGCCGGGAGCAGCCACTTCAACGAGCTGCGGCGCGGGGTGCCCCGGATGTCGCCCGCGCTGCTGTCCAAGCGGCTGCGCACCCTGGAGCGAGCCGGCGTCGTACGCCGCTCGGAGGACGGCGGGCGCACCTCCTACGCGCTCACCGAGAGCGGGCGCGAGCTGCACGGGATCGTCGAGGCGCTCGGGGTGTGGGGGGTCCGGTGGATCGGGCAGCTGGGCGCGGAGGACCTCGACCCCCACCTTCTGCTGTGGGACATGAAGCGCACCGTCCCGCTCGACGCGTGGCCACGCTCGCGCACGGTGCTGGCGATCGAGTTCGACGACGTAGACACCCGCGCCGCGCGCTGGTGGATCGTGGTCTCCGGCGACGAGGTCGACGTGTGCGACTACGACCCCGGTTTCGACGTGACCGCCACCCTCCACACCGGCCTGCGCGCGCTCACTCGCCTGTGGCGCGGCGACCTCGACTGGCCGCAGCTGCTCGCCAGCGGCGAGTGCAGGGTGGAGGGTCCCTCCGAGGTACGCCGCGAGCTCCCCCGCTGGCTCGGCCGGTCCACGCTGGCCGCGGTCCCCCGGGCGGTCCCGGCCTAGCGGACGTCCAGCGCCGCGTACGCCGCCCCGCCGGCCAGCGCCGCGTAGCCCGGGCCCCGGTCGAAGAACGCCTCGCTCGCGGCGGGTCGCGCCGCCCGCTCGGCCGCGGTCGCGTCGGCGTCGAAGCCCAGGTCGTCGCCCTCGCCGGTGAGCACCACGCCGTACGCCGCCAGCGCGGCCTCGGGCGAGACCTTGTGCCAGCGCACGTCGCGCACGACCAGCTCCGGGTCGCGCGCCCGGGGGTCGCCCCATCCGCCGCCCCCGGTGGTGCGGATCCGGATGACCTCGCCGGCCTTGACCGGCTCGGCGTCGGCCAGCGCGTCGACCTCCCGCTCGGCCGGGCCGCCGGGGTCGATGACGACCGAGAACGGCTGGCCCGCCCGGCCGCCGCGTACCCCCCAGCAGGCCAGGATCGAGCGGTCCGCGATGGACATGAAGTGGCCGTCCTTGAGCATCCGGATGTGCTTCTCGTAGCCGAGTCCGCCGCGGAACTGCCCGGCGCCGCCACTGTCGACGGCCAGGGACAGGGACTCGACCCGGAACGGGAAGCGCGCCTCGGTGAACTCGCTGGGCAGGTTGCGCGAGTCGGGCACGACGTGGATGGTGTCCTCGCCGTCGGCGTAGTGGCGCCCGCCGGAGCCGCCGCCGAGGACCTCGCGCATCAGGTAAGGCAGCCCGTTCAGGTCCTCGCCGTAGACGCCGGTGTAGCGGATCGTCTCCTGGTCGGCCGGCATCCTCCCGTCGACCGCCTTGGCGAGCACGCCGGCCAGCACACCCAGCAGCCGCAGGATCACGAACGTGCGGGCGTTGGTGGGTGCCGGGAACACCGGCGTCAACAGCGTGCCCGGCTCCGGGAAGCGCATCTCGATCAGCGGCACGACGCCCTCGTTGACGTCGAGCTCGGCCATCCGCTCCGGCGACTCCGCGAGGTTGCGCAGGATCGGCGCGAGCCACTTCTTGAGGAACACGCCGTCGCTGTAGTCGCCGCAATGGTTGATCGGGCCCTTCGCCTGCGGCGAGGTGCCGTCGAAGTCCAGGACGATCCGCTCGCCCTCCGTGTCGTCTGCGGGCGTGCGGGTCAGCGTGATCCGCTGGGTGTGCAGCCTCGGCTCGTCGACGCCGTCGTGCTCGGCGTAGTCCTCCCACACCCAGGTGCCGACCGGGATCTGGCTGAGGATCTCGCGCCGGTACGTCGTGGTCGTGCGGTCGATGATCGCGTCGAAGCAGGAGTCCACGACCGCGACGCCGTACCGGTCGAACAGCTCGCCGAGCCGCCGCGCGCCCATCAGGCAGGCCGAGCACTCGGCGTCGAGGTCGGCGGCGAGCGACTCCGGCATCCGGGAGTTGCGGGTCATGATCGCGAGCGCCGCGCGGTTGGGCACGCCGGCGTCCCAGAGCTTGATCGGCGGCACCATCAGGCCCTCGGAGAAGACGCTGGTGGCGTTGCTCGGCATCGACCCGGGCACGGCGCCCCCGATGTCGTCGTGGTGGCCGAACGCCTGCACGAACGCGACCACCCGACCCTCGCTGAAGACGGGCACCGTCACGCACAGGTCGGGCAGGTGGCCGATGCCGCCCTCCGAGCGGTAGACGTCGTTGTGGAAGAACACGTCGCCGGGTCGCATCTGCTCGATCGGGAAGTCGCGGGCGACCGGGTGCACCAGGGCGGAGTACGAGCGTCCGGTCAGCTTACGCAGCAGCCGGTCGTGGATGCCGGCTCGGAAGTCGTGGGCGTCGCGGATCATCGGGCTGCGGCTGGTGCGCCCGATCGCGGTCTCCACCTCCAGCTCCACGCTGGCCAGGGATCCCTGGACGATCTCGACCAGGACCGGGTCGGCGCTCGCCCCCGCGTCGTCGGTGAGGTGTCCGAAGGGGAACTGCGTGGGCGCTCGCCTGCTCATACCGTCGCCTCCCGCGTCACGATGAGGTTGAGGTACTCGTCCACGCGGGCGGTGAACCCGGGGTGGATGGGCACCGTCGAGCCGAACTCCTCGATGACCACCGGTCCGGCCACGATCGTCCCGGGCGGCAGGTCCGTACGCTGCACGACCGGCGTCGCGACGTACCCGTCCCCCGCGTCGAAGCACACCTGCCTCTCGGTGGTTGAGGTGTGAGCGGAGCGAGCCTCGAAACCACTCTCGACCACCGGGTGGCGCGCGATCTCCGGCCGCCGGATGGGGCCGATCCCCGAGACCCGCAGGTTGACCCACTCGACCTGCTGGGTGGCGTCGGTGGAGAAGTCGTAGCCGTAGAGCGCGCGATGCGCGGCGTGGAACGCGCCCGCGACGTCGGCGAGCACGGCGACGTCGACGACCCCGTCGGGCACCGGCACCCGCACCTCGAAGGCCTGGCCGAAGTAGCGCAGGTCGGCGGTGCGGACGAAGCGGTGCTGCGCGGACGCGAACCCCTCGGTCCTCAGCGCCCGTGCGGCCTGCTCGGTCAGGTCGTCGTAGATCCCGGCCACCGTGGCCGCCTCGAGCTGGTCGGCCAGCGCGACGTGGGTCTGCACGTAGTCGTTCTTCACGTCCACGGTCAGCAGCCCGAACGCCGACACGTTGCCTGGGTTCGGCGGCACCAGGACGGTCGGGATCCCGAGCACGTCCATCAGCCGGCAGAGCAGCAGCGAGCCCGAGCCGCCGAAGGTCGTCAGCGTGAAGTCGCGGACGTCGAGCCCGCGCTTGACCGTGACCTGACGCAGCGCGTTGGCCTGGTTCCACGCGGAGATCTCCAGCACCCCGGCCGCGCACGCCTCCGGGCTCAGCCCGAGCTCCGCGGCCAGCGCGCGTACGCCGGTCGCCGCGGCCTCGACGTCCAGCGTGATCTCCCCTCCGAGCAGGTGCGGGGGGATCCGGCCGAGGAAGACATGGGCGTCGGTGATCGTGACCTCGCGCCCGCCCTTGCCGTAGCAGATCGGCCCGGGGTCGGCGCCCGCCGACTGCGGCCCCACCTTGAGCGTCCCCTCGGGCGAGAGCCAGGCGATGGAGCCGCCGCCGGCGCCGACGGTGACCACGTCGATCATCGGGATCTTCGACGGGAAGGCGCCGACCGAGCCCTCGGTGGTCAGCGTCGGCTCGCCGTGGATCACGACCGAGACGTCGGTCGACGTACCGCCGCCGTCGCTGGTGAGCACGTGGTCGAAGCCGGCCACCTTGGCGATCATCGCGGCGCCCAGCGCGCCGGCCGCGGGTCCGGAGAGCACGGTCGTGATCGGCTGGTGCACGACCTCGTCGGCCGAGAGCACGCCGCCGTTGGACTTCATCACGTAGAACGGCAGGTCGCCGTAGTCCGTCAGGCGGCTCTTGATGTTCGTGACGTACGCCGACAGTCGGGGCTTGACGGCCGCGTCGACGAGGGTGGTCATGGCTCGCTCGTACTCGCGGTACTCGCGCAGCACCTGGCTGCTCACCGACACCACGCACTCGGGGTGCTCCTGCGCCAGGACCGCGCGCATGCGCTCCTCGTGCTCGGCGTTGGCGTAGGAGTGCAGGAAGCAGATGCCGAGCGTGTTGACGCCGCGGCCGCGGAACCACCGCGCGACCTCGCGTGCGCCGGCCTCGTCGAAGGGCCGCACCTCGGCACCGGTGACGTCGAGGCGGCCCTCGACGCCCTTCACGAGGTCGCGCGGCACGATCCGGTCGGGCTTGACCCAGAAGTAGGAGTTGCCGTAGCCGTCGGGCACCGACTGCCGGGCGATCTCGAGCATCGCCTCGTAGCCGGTGTTGGTGATGAAGCCGAGCCGGTCGACCTTGCCCTCGAGCAGCTGGTTGGTGGCGACCGTCGTGCCGTGGCTGACCGACGCGACGTCGGCGCCCTTCGCCCCCGCCAGGGCGAGCACCTTCTCGATCCCCTCGAGGAAGCCGTCGGCCGGGTTGCTCGGCGTCGACGGGGTCTTGGTCGTGACCAGCGCTCCGGACTCCTCGTCGAAGGCGACGACGTCCGTGAAGGTGCCGCCGGTGTCGATCCCGATCCTGATCCGACCCATGCGTCGATCCAAGCAGAGATCAGGCCTCCGGGGAGCGCTCGTTGTAGACGCCTGCGGGCTCCTGGCCGGACAGCTCCTGGATGGCCGTCATGATCTGGTCGGTGACCTCGCGACGGGCCCGGCCCAGCGGGACGCCGTCGTAGCGTCCGACGACCTGGATCGGCCTGCCGAACGACACCGTCACGGGCACCACCTTGGGTCGCGACGAGCCGACCGGCTGCAGCTTGTCGGTGCCGATGAGACCGACGGGCACGACCGGGACGCCGGCGGTGAGGGCGAGGTGTGCGACGCCGGTGCGACCGCGGTAGAGCCGGCCGTCGCGCGAGCGGGTGCCCTCGGGGTAGATCCCGAACGCCTCGCCGCGGCGCAGCACCGAGAGCGCGGTGTCGAGGCTGGCGATCGCGGCCTTGCTGTCGTCGCGGTCCACCGGCAGCATGCCCATGCCCTCGAACCACATCCGGGAGAGGGCGCCCTTGAGGCCGGTGCCGGTGAAGTAGTCGGACTTCGCCAGGAACGCCACCCGCCGCGGCGCCACGATCGGGATGACCATGGAGTCGGCGAAGCTCAGGTGGTTGCTGGCCAGGATCACCCCGCCCGTGCGCGGGATGTTGTCCACGCCGTTGACCGTCGGTCGCCAGATCGCCTTGGCGAGCGGCGGGACGACGGTGTGGAGCACCCGGTAGAGCATGGCCCGATCGTAGGGGGAGCTCAGCCGCGCCACACGTACGGCGTCGTGGTGGTCACCGCGCGCAGTCCCGAGCGCTCCAGGATCGGTCGCGACATGGCGGTGCAGTCGCTGTGCAGGTGGCGCACCCCATGCTGCAGCGCCGACTCCGCGCGGGCCGCGGTGAGCGCGCGGTAGATGCCGCGACCACGCCACTGCGGCAGCGTCACGCCGCCCCAGAGACCTGCGCACTCGGTGCCTGGCACGACCTCCAGCCGCCCGGCGGAGACGACCACTCCGTCGGCCTCGGCCACCCAGACCTCGGTGTTGCCCTCGCTGCGCTCGACGCGGGCGAGGAGCTCGGCTCCGTCGCCCCCATATCCGAAGACGGCCGCCTGCAGGTCCGCCGCCGCATCGAGCAGCGCCGCACGGTCCGGGAGGGCGTCGACGCGCCGCACCACCACGCCGTCGGGTGGCGCCGGCGCGTCGGCGAGGTGGGCCGCCTCGCCGAGCATCACGGTCTCGACCTCCTCCGCGACGAAGCCCAGGCTCTCCAGCCACCCGGGCAGTTCGGCCGGCCGGTCGTGCCCCCGGGTCTTCCACTCGACCGTCGCCACCTCGGGGTCGGCGGCGAAGTGGTCGAGGCTCACGCGCACGAGGCCCGCCACCGCCGCACGGTCGAGGCCGGCCAAGCTGCGGTACGACACCAGGCCGTGGTCGCCGAACGCCCCCATCCACAGGGGGCCGGACCGCTCCCAGCTGCGGGCGCCGACCACCTCGGCGCTGCCGCGCAGCTGGTCGTCGTACACGGCGAGCAGGGGGTCGGTCATCGCGGTTCCTCGTGGGAAATAGGTGAAGGGCCCTTGTGAGTATGAGTCACAAGGGCCCTTCGGTTTGACCGGTCCGATGGTGTGTCCCGATCGACAGCTCTTCTCCTCCGGTCCCAGTAGCCTCACCATCCGGCTGCCGCGACAAGTTCCCAGCAAGCTGGTCCCCCGTCATCTGGACCCTCGTCTCCGAGCTGTCCCGCTCTCCCCGGGGGGAGTGCGTGGGTCAGTTCTATGCCCGCCCGATTCCCCCGCGCAAGACCTTCGCGCCACAAACCCTCGGTTCCACCGGAACTCCCCCTCCCTCCACAGCCCGACCCCCTCTCTCCACCACACCCGCCCCGTTTCCACAGCCTTATCCACCGTCCCTGTGGAGAAGTCACCCACTGGTCCAGACCGCAGCGACGAGCCTCGAGACCCGAAGCAGCCACATGTTCTCGGTGGTCGAGGTGCGAGGAGCGCGCGGGCGGGCCCTTTCGGTGGTCGAGGTGCGAGGAGCGCCAGCGCTTGTCCTGAGGTGCGAGCGCAGCGAGCCTCGAAGGGACGAGCCTCGAGACCCGGTGACCCGAGAAGCAGCCCCGGGGTACGGCGGTCGGTCGCCGGGGCCCGCGCCATCTCGGTGGTCGAGGTGCGAGGAGCGCCAGCGACGAGCCTCGAGACCCAATGAGCCGAGAAGCAAACCCGGGGTACGGCGGTCAGGCCGCGGGGGTCTCGAGGCTCAGGCGTTGCACGCCTTCACACCTCGACCACCGAAGGGGTCGAGAAGTGCTCAGAGCCCTGTGGACAAAGGGCATTCTCGGACCCCCGACTGTCGGTGGCGGGTGCTTGAGTAGTCCTATGCCCAGCACCCCCGCCGACCTCCTGCAGGTCATGCGCGCCACCACCGCGACCGCGGTCGCGGTCGAGCTGGAGCGGCTGCACGCGGCGCTGGACTGGTGCGAGATCCACGCCACCGACGACGAAGACGACGCCGCGTTCGGCGACCACGGCATCCCGCTCGCCGGACCCGGGGCACCCATGGTCAGCGAGTTCGCGGTCATGGAGCTCGGCGCCGCCCTGGGCATGTCGACCGACTCCGCCAAGCGCTACGTCGGCGCCGCCCTCGAGATCAAGTACCGCCTCCCACGGATCTGGGCACGCGTCGAAGCCGGTCAGCTCGGGTTCTGGAAAGCCCGCTGGATCGCCGAGCACACCAAGTGCCTGCCCATGGCGGGTGCGGCGTTCGTCGATGCCCGCCTCGGGTTCTGCGCGCACAAGGTGTCCTACGCCGAGGTCGAACGACAGATCACCACCGCGATCGCCCGGTTCGACCCCGAGCAGGCCGAGAAGCTACGCCGCCAAGCCGCCGACGGGCGCAAGCTCGACGTACACACCCACGACCTGACCCTCGAGGGCACGATCGAGGTATCCGGGACTCTGGATGCGCAGGACGCCCTCGACCTCGATGCCGCGATCAGCCGCCTCGCCGCAGACCGCAAGGCCGCCGGCTCCACCGAGTCACTGGATGTGCGACGCGCCCAGGCCGCCGGTGACCTCGCCCGCGGCCAAGACACGCTGCCCTTCGGTGACCAGGACGGTGAGGGTGGTTTCGAGACAGGACTTCGTCCTTCCTCAACCACCGAGAGCATCAAGATCACCCGGGTGATCGACCTGCACGTCCACGAGGCCGGCGTGTTCGGCGACCCGAACGCCACCGTCGGCAGAAGCGGCCGCAAGCCGGTGCTCGTCGAGACCATCCGCGAGTGGTGCGGCGCACCCGGCACCACAGTCATCAACGTCAAGCCCGTCAGAGACCTCGCCGAGCACATTCACGTCGCCGGCTACGAGCACCCGACCCGCCTCATCGAGCAGGACGACCTGGTCGACCACCACTGCGTGTTCCCCTGGTGCACCCGGCCAGCCGAACGCTGCGACCACGACCACGTCACCCCCTACCACCAGGGCGGACCGACCTGCTCCTGCAACTCCGCACCCCTGTGTCGCGGGCACCATCGCCTGAAAACGCACGGCCGCTGGACCTACGACGTCCTGGACCGCGGCACCTATGTCTGGCACTCACCCCACGGCCACACCTACCGCCGCGACCACACCGGCACCGAGCCGATCCCACCACCCGCGGGGCCACCGGCATGTCACCAGGGCGGTCGACGAGCCGACCCCGCTAGCGTGGGGTCCTCGCACTAGGGACGGGACCCGCCATGTACTTCGACAACTCGCCGTGCCGCGTCTGTGGAGCCGAGGTCGAGCTCCGGGCGCACGACGCGTCCGAGGTGCGCCACGGCAAGAACCCGGACGGCACCGTCGACCTCCGGGTCTGCAGCAACCCCGACTGCCCGACCAACGCGACCTCCCCTGCGGACACGCCGACTCCCTGAGACCGCAGCAAGGGGTCGATCTCGGTCCGGAGCTCCTGAACCACTTGGATCAGAGCTGCTCGGTCAGACGAGCGAGGCCTGGGCCGGAGAGGGCCAGCAGGCCGGCGGGGCGTCCCGAGACCGCGAGCAGCAGGTCGAGGTCGGTGCCGCGGACCGCCGCCCCGTGACCGTAGGACCAACCGGTGTCCGTGGACACGACCCGCAGCCCCCTGAGGCGCTTCGGCGCCCCCACGAACCTGTTCGTGGCGACGTAGGCCAGCGACGCCGCCACCACGTCGGGTGGTGAGGTGTGGACGAGACCGAGCGGGCGGGCGATGTCCTGGGCGTGGATGACGAGGTCCATGAGCGGGTCCATCCGGCTGCTGCCGGGCGTACGACGAGTGGAGGCCGCGCTCTCGCGCAGCATCTGGACGAGCTCCGCGGTCGAGTGCCGGGCCGCGCGCCGCGCCGCCCGGTCCACCTCCATCCGGTCGAAGCTGCCCCGGGCCCGCACCGCCGCGACCAGGATCGTGCCCAGGCCGTCGCGCGTGGTGCCGGTCAGGTGGGCGACGACGTCGCGGACCGTCCACGCGCCGCACAGGGAGGGAGTGGCCCACTGCCTGTCGTCCAGGTGGGCGACCAGATCGGCGAGGGCGACGCGCTCGGCACTCACCGCGCCGTCGATCGAGGCGTTGTCCATGCCGGTTCGACAGGTCGGAGGCGCGGGACTCATCGGCCTCTCAGGCGTCACGTGCCGCCTCGAACGCCGCGGCGACCTCGAGCAGCCGCCGCTCGGCGCCGTGCGGCGCGACGATCTGGACCCCGACCGGCAGCCCGGAGGGCGTGTGACCGGCGGGCACCGAGATCGCCGGGCAGCCGGTGACGGTGATGAAGTAAGCCGAGCGCATCCAGTCGAGGTACGACTCCATCTCGACGCCGTTGATCGCCGTCGGGAACTCCTGGTCGGCGGGGAACGGCGGTACCTGCGAGACCGGCAGCACCAGCACGTCGTACTGGGCGAAGAACAACCGCATGCGCTCCCCCAGTGCCGTGCGCCGCGCGTAGGCGGTCGCGACGTCGGCGCCGGTGAGCGACTCCCCGGCGCGGATGTTGTCGGCGAGCGACTGCTTGAACGACCCCGGGTGCCGCGCGAGCAGCTCCCCGAAGCGCGCCTGGAAGTGCCAGGCACGCAGGGTCCGGAACGTCTCGTCGGCCTCGCCGAGGTCCGGATGGTCGCCGAAGACCCGGGCACCCGAGCTCGCCAGCAGCCGCCCGGCGTCCTCCACGACGGTCGCGACCTCGTGGTCCACCTCGAACGCGCCACCGAGGTCCCGCGACCAGGCCACCCGCAGCCCGTGCAGCGTGCCGGTCACCGGGGGCGCGAAGGCCGACCCGTGCTCCCCCAGGGCCAGCGGTACGCGCGGGTCCGGACCGGCGAGCACCGACAGCAGGAGCGCCACGTCGCCGACGTTGCGAGCGAGCGGACCACTGACCGAGGTCGTCTCCCACTGGTTGGCCAGCGGCCACCCCGGCACCCGTCCCAGGGAGGGGCGCAGGCCCACGACGCCGCAGAACGAGGCGGGGTTCCGCAGCGAGCCGCCCATGTCGGAGCCGTCGGCGAGCGGCACCATGCCCGAGGCGAGCGCCGCGGCCGCTCCCCCGCTCGAGCCGCCGGCCGACCGGCTCGGGTCGACCGGGTTGAGGGTGGTGCCGAAGACCGTGTTGAAGGTGTGGGAGCCGGCGGCGAACTCGGGCACGTTGGTCTTGCCGAGCAGTACGACGCCGGCCCGGCGGATCCGCTCGACGACCAGGTCGTCGGCGTCCGGCACGTGGTCGGCGAACAGCGGCGAGCCGTAGGTGGTGCGCCAGCCCGCGACGGCGTGGGTGTCCTTGACCGCGAACGGCAGTCCGTGGAGCGCGCCGACCGGCCCGCCCGAGGCGAGGTGCTGGTCGGCCGCGGCCGCTCCGGCCATGGCCCGGTCGGCGTCGAGCGAGACGATCGCGTTGAGCTCGCCGTTGCGGCTCTCGATGCGCGCCAGGTGCAGCTCGAGCAGCTCGCGCGCCGAGATCCGCCGCTCCCGGATCGCTGCGGCCTGCTCCCGCGCGGTGGACTCGACCGTCAGCTCGCTCATGCGGTCATGATCGCCGACGGCCGAAGAGGCCCCCGACCAGACCCTGCGCGACGACCCCCAGCAGCACCAGCCCGGCGCCCACCGCGACGCCCCTGAGGAAGTCCTCCTGCGACGCCGCCGCGCCGGCCCTCGGCGCGCTGAACACCTCACCCGGCACCGCTGACCCGTCAGAAACTTTCTGACGGGTCAGCGTGTCGCCCACGTTGCTGAAGAACTCGCCGGCCATGCGCTTGGAGACCGAGCCGAGCATCCGCTGGCCCACGCCGCCCACCATCCCGCCGACGACGGCGTCCGCGTCCCACGTCACCTGCGTGCCCTCGGGCACCTCCTCGAAGCGCACCGCGACGGTCGCGTCCACCGTCCCGGGAGCGCCCGCGCCCTGTAGGCGCATCGTCAGCGACTCGTGCTCGGCGAGCTCCGACAGCGCGCACGACCCGTCGTAGGTGCCCTTGATCGCAGCCACCCCGGCCGTGACCGTCATGGCGTAGGCGTGCTCGCCCGTGGCCTCGAGCCGGGAGCAGCCCGGGATGCTCTGCACGAGGACGGCCGGGTCCAGGACGGCGTCCCAGACCGCGTCGAGGGGCAGGGGGATGACGTTCGAGCCGCTGATCTTCACGAGGTCTCCTCGGCGTGCGCGAGTCGGAGGTGGAAGAGCTCGGAGGGAGAGATCGGCATCGCCGTGATCGTCAGACCAGGTGAGCTGAGCCCCTCGGCATCCTCGATCGCGGAGGCGAACACCGCCGCCGACGGGATCACCCCGGCCTCGCCCGCGCCCTTGATGCCGAGCGGGTTGAGCGGCGAGGGGGTCTCGAGGTGGTCGATGTCGATGCCGTCGGGGACCTCGGTGACGTAGGGCATCAGGAAGTCCATGAACGAGGCGTTGAGCAGCTGCCCCGACTCGTCGTAGACCATCCGCTCGTAGAGCGCCCCCGCGACTCCCTGCGCGACGCCGCCGTGGATCTGCCCCTCCACGATCATCGGGTTGATCAGCCTGCCGCAGTCGTGGACGACGGCGTACTTCAGGATCGTGATCTCGGCGGTCAGCGGGTCGGTCTCGACGATCACCGCGTGCATGCCCGAGGCGAACGTCGAGCGCTCGGGCGAGTAGAAGTCGGTGCCCTCGAGCCCCGGCTCCTCGTCCTCGGGCACCGGCGGCTTCCCGGGGTCGCCGACCGTGAACTGGGTGGCCGCCTTGGACGCCTCGTCGAAGGCGTAGCGCAGCGGGTTGGACAGCACCGCCACCGTGCCCAGGTCGATCGCCGCGCCGGGCGAGCCCTTGACCGACACGACGCCGTCCACGACCTGCAGGTCGTCGGGCGAGGCCTCGAGCGCCTCGGCGGCGATCCGGAGGACCTTCTCCTTGGTCTTCCTGGCCGCCAGGTGGATCGCCGAGCCGCTCATCACCGCGGCCCGCGAGGCGAAGGTGCCGACGGCGTACGGCATCCGGCGGGTGTCGCCGGTGACCACCTCGACGTCGTCGAAGCGGCAGCCGAGCTCGTCGGCGACCAGCTGCGCGAAGACCGTCGCGTGCCCCTGCCCCTGGGTGGTGAGACCGGTGGCGACCTTGACCTTGCCGGAGGTCTCGATGTGCACGTGCGCGCCCTCGTAGGGGCCCACGCCGGTGCCCTCGACGTAGCAGGCCAGGCCGATGCCGACCCGCCGTCCCTGCGCGGCCATCTCCGCGCGGAACGCCGGGAAGTCGTCCCACCCGACCAGCGTCTTGATCTTCTCCAGCAGGGCCGGGTAGTCGCCGCTGTCGTACTCCAGCTCGCGGCCGTCCTGGAAGATCAGGCCCTGGTCGAAGGGGAACTCGTCGGGCTGGATGAAGTTGACCGCCCGCACCTCGGTGCGGTCCCGACCGAGCTCGGCGGCGATCGCGTCCATCGTGCGCTCCATCGCGAAGCAGCCCTGCGGCCGCCCGGCGCCGCGGTACGGCGTGACCATCACCGTGTTGGTGTAGAGCGACTCGAACACCACCCGGTAGACGTCCGGCTTGTAGGGCCCGAGCAGCTGGGTGGAGGTGATGATCGGGACGATCAGCCCGTACGGCGTGTAGGCGCCGTGGTCGTGCCAGAACCTCACGTCGAGGGCCAGCAGCCGCCCCTCGTCGTCGAAGCCGACCTCGATGTGGTGGATCTGCCCGCGCTCGTGGGCCGAGGAGACGAAGTGCTCGCGGCGGTCCTCGATGAACTTCACGGTACGGCGCAGGGTGCGCGCCGCGAGCGGCACCAGCAGCTCCTCGGGCCAGGGATGGTTGATCTTCACGCCGAACCCGCCGCCGACGTCGGGGGTGATCACGTCGACCTGGCGCAGGTCGAGCCCCAGCTTGACGGCGACGACCGCGCGCACGCCGGTCGAGGTCTGGGTGGAGGTCCACACCTGCAGCCGGTCGCTGTCGGGGTCCCAGCGGGCGACGGTGCCGCGCCCCTCCAGCGGCATGCTGGCGCTGCGCTCCACGTCGAGGTCGAGGGTGAGCCGGCGCGGGGCCGCGGCGAGCGCCGCCTCGACGTCGCCGGTGCTCTGCTCCATCCGGGCGCCGACGTTGCCCGGCACGTCCTCGTGCACCAGCCGGTCGGCGGCGCGGGCGGCCTCGACGCCGACCACGGGCGGCAGGACGTCGTAGGTGACCCTGATCCGCCCGACCGCGTCCTCGGCGACGTAGCGGTCCTCGGCCACGACGAACGCGACGGCCTCGCCGACGTAGTTGACCTCGTCCTTGGCCAGCGCGTACTGCGTGCGGCCGTGGGTCAGCGCCGGGTGCGGGATCAGCAGGGGCAGCGGGTCGGCCATCGGCCCGGTCAGGTCGTCGTAGGTCCACACCGCGTGGACCCCCTCGACGTCGAGCACGTCGGCCACGTCGATGTCGACGATGCGCGCGTGCGCGTGTGGCGAGCGGAGCACGGCGGCGTGCAGCGTGGCCGGGTCGACCGCGATGTCGTCGGCGTAGCGGCCCCGACCCCTGAGGAACCGCTGGTCCTCGACGCGCTGGACGCCCGTGCCCATCAGCCTGGTGGTCATGCGCCCAGCTCCGCGGCGCGCTCGACGGCCTTGACGATGTTCTGGTAGCCGGTGCAGCGGCACAGGTTGCCGGCGATCATGTCCCGGGCCTGCTCGTGCGTGGGCTGCGGGTTGTCGCGCAGCCCGGCGGTGATCGTCGTGAGGAAGCCGGGCGTGCAGAAGCCGCACTGCAGGCCGTGGCACTCGGCGAACGCCTGCTGCACGTTGCTCAGCGTCCCGTCCGCGCCGGCGAGCCCCTCGACCGTCGTGAGGTTCAGCCCGACCGCCGACACCGCGAACATCAGGCAGGCTCGGACGGGCCGCCCGTCGGCGAGCACCGTGCACGCCCCGCAGACGCCGTGCTCGCAGCCGACGTGGGTGCCGGTGAGGCCGAGGTCGTGGCGCAGCGCGTCGGACAGCAGCCGCCGCGCCGGCACCCGCAGGTCGTGGACGACGCCGTTGACGCTCAGCTGGACCTCCAGCAGCGGCTCACTCATCGCCCGTCGCCTCCCGCACGACCCGCTCGGTGAGCACCCGGACGAGCTGGGCGCGGTAGGCCGCCGTGGCGTGGATGTCGCCGGCCGGCTCCAGCCGCGCGAGCGCGGCCTCGCCCAGGTCCTTGACCGGCACGCCGGAGAGGTCCACCACGACGGGTACGTCGCTCACGGACACGTAGCCGACCTTCACGGTCCCACCCTCCACCAGCGCGGCCGCGCCGACCAGGGCGTAGTCGCCGTGGCGACGCGCGATCTCGGCGAAGGCCACCCGCCCACCCGGCGCCAGGGCCGGGAAGCTCGCCGACGTGGCGATCTCGTCGTGCGCCAGGCTCGACTCGAGCGGACCGACGTACAGCTCGGAGGCGGGGATGGTGCGGGTGCCGGACGGCCCGACCACCTCGACCGAGCCCCCGAGCAGCGTGAGCACCATCGGCAGCTCCGCGGCCGAGTCGGCGTGCACGATCGAGCCCACCGTCGTGCCGCGGTTGCGGATGGTCGCATGGGCCACGTGCGACAGCGCGAGCCGCAGCAGTGGCTGCACCCGCGCCGCCTCCTCGTGCGTCAGGACGTCGGCGTGCCGCGCCAGCGCGCCCACGCGAACCCCGCCGGGGCTCACCGTCACCTCGTCCAGCCCGGGCAGGCCGTTGATGTCGACCAGCCTCGAGGGCGCCGCGAGGCGCATCGACAGCAGCGGTACCAGCGACTGACCCCCCGCGAGCACCTTCGCGCCCGGGTCGCCGGACAGGGCGGCCAGCGCGTCCTCCAGCGAGCCGGGGCGGACGTAGTCGAAGGGGGCGGGCTTCACAGCGCTCGGGTGACCTCGTCCGCTCCTCGATGGACGCTCGGGCGGTGCCCGCGGCCGACGAGGTGGAAGTAGACGATGACCAGGATCGTGCCGAGCGCGATGCCGCTCAGCTCGAAGTCGTCGGTGATGGCCAGCGTGACGCCGCCGATGCCGGCGATGATGCCGGCGGCCAGCCCCACGAGGTTGACCGGGTTGCCGAAGTCGACCCGGTTCTCGACCCAGATCTTGGCGCCGACCAGGCCGATCATGCCGTAGAGCACCACCGTGATCCCGCCGAGCACCCCGCCGGGGGTCGCGCTGACGATCGCCCCGAACTTCGGGCACAGCCCCAGCAGGATCGCGACGAGCGCGGCGACGTAGTAGGCGGCGGTGGAGTAGACCCGGGTGGCCCCCATGACGCCGATGTTCTCGGCGTACGTCGTGGTCGGCGAGCCGCCGAACGCGCTCGCCAGGGCGGTGGCGAACCCGTCGGCGCCGATCGCGCGGCCCATGTAGGGGTCGAGGTTCTCGCCGGTCATCTCGGCGACCGCCTTGACGTGCCCGGTGTTCTCCGCGATCAGCGCGATGACGCCGGGGAGCACGAGCAGGATGAAGGTCAGGGAGAAGCTCGGCCCGTGGACGACGCTGACGCCGTCGCCGAGCGTGCCGCTGGGCACCCCGATCCAGTCGGCCGCCTTGACGCCGGCCCACGTGACGCGGTCGTGGTCGAACGCCGTGGCGACGCAGTAGGTCCCCTCCGTCGTGCAGGGCTCGCCGTTCTGGTCCAGCAGGTTGGCGCCGGGCAGCACCGAGTTGACGGTGCCGAACACCTTGTCGGCGCCCCACGAGACCAGGTAGCCGAAGATGAGCGCCAGGAAGACCGCGACCCGGGACCAGAACCCAGGGAACAGCACGGCGGCGGCGACGAGGAAGGTGGCCGTCAGCAGGGCCACCCACTGGTCCTGCGGCCAGTAGACGCCGGCGACGACGGGCGCGAGGTTGAAGCCGATGAGCATCACGACGGCGCCGGTCACGGCGGGCGGCAGGATGCGGTGGATCACCGAGGAGCCGGCGAAGTGGACCAGGACCCCCACGAGCAGCAGCACGAGGCCCGCCACCATGATCGCGCCGGTGACGTCCGCGGAGTCGCCGCCCTGGCCGCGGATCGCGGCGACGCTGGCCACGAAGGACGCACTGGTGCCCAGGTAGCTCGGCACCTTGTTGTTGCAGATCAGCAGGAACAGGATCGTGCAGATGCCGGAGAACATGATGGCGAGGTTCGGGTCGAGCCCCATGACCAGCGGGAACACGAACGTCGCCCCGAACATCGCGACCACGTGCTGGGCGCCGAGCCCGGCGGTCTTGCCCCAGCCGAGGCGCTGGTGCGGGCCGACCGCCTCGCCGGGAGCGGGGTCGATCTTCTCCCAGGTGAACAACGACATCGGTGGCCTCCTCGGCGGTGCGCGATCCACGAGAGCCCTATGACACACCCTCCGGGCCCTGACGGACAGGACCTACGCCGCAAAGTTGCGGAGTAGCGTCTGGCCTGTGACCCGGCCTCGACCGATCCCGGCCGCCGCCCCGGCCCGCGTGGCAGCGCGGCTACGTGACGCGCCCGACGGCCCGCTGCCGCTGCTCCACACCGGGCGGCACGCCGTGTACGTCGCGCTCGGCGAGCGCGCGCTGGGCGTGGTCGCGCGGCACGCGTGGCAGGTGCCCTGCGCGTTGCGCACCCGCCTGCCCGCACTGCCCGACGTCCGCTCCGCCTCGGTCCTCGCCGGGGTCCTGCACCTCGACGCGGCGCCGGTCGTGGTGGGCCGACTGGTCCAGACCAGCGTCACGGTGCGGAGCCTGCGACTCGCCGCGGACCGCGTCGACCCCGCGGCTCTGGTGGGCGGCGGCGGCGGGCTCACGCCGTACGGAGACGACGTGCTGTGCGGCTACCTCGCCGCCCTCCGGGCCGCCGGCCACCCCACCGAGCGCCTCGACGCCGAGGTCATGCGGCTGCTGCCCCGGACCACCGTCCTGTCGGCGACGCTGCTGGAGTGCGCACTGCGCGGCGAGGTCCTGCCGGAGGTCGCGGCCCTCCTGGCGGCCTGGGGCACGCCCGCGGCGGCCGCCGCCGAGGCGGCCCTGCTGCGCGTCGGCAGCTCGTCGGGCGCCGGACTGCTCGAGGGCGCCCGTCTGGCGCTGGCCGCATGAGCAGCCACGTCGAGCTCCGCCCGGGCGCGTACGCCGACTCGGTGACCCTGCTCCAGGTGAGCCGCACCGTCGCCGGGCTGCCCGGCGTGGCCGCGGCCCAGGTGGCGATGGCGACCCCGCTCAACATCGAGGTGCTCGAGGGCATGGGCTTCGCCGTCCCGGCCGAGGCGGGGGTCAACGACCTGGTCGTCGCCGTACGCCTCGACGACCCGGCGGCCCTCGACGCGGTCCTCGCCGGAGTCGACCGGGCGCTCGACGACAGCAGCCGCCGCCCCACAGGCGCCGCCGAGGTGGCGCCGCACCGCACCACCGCCGCCGCGCTGCGAGACGCCGGCGACGCCCTCGTCCTGGTGTCCGTGCCCGGGCCCAGCGCCGTCGTCGAGGCGATGGACGCCGTCGAGGCCGGGCGCGACGTGATGGTCTTCAGCGACCACGTGCCGGTCGAGCACGAGGTGGCGCTCAAGCGCGCGGCCGAGGCGGCCGGCGTCCTGGTCATGGGCCCCGACTGCGGCACGGCGATCGTGGATGGCGTCGGCCTCGGCTTCGCCAACGTCGTGTCCCCCGGCCCGGTCGGCATCGTCGCCGCGTCCGGCACCGGCTGCCAGCAGCTGCTCGCGCTCCTCGACCACGCCGGTGTCGGCGTCACCTCGGCGCTCGGTGTCGGCGGCCGCGACCTCACCGCCGAGGTCGGTGGCCTCGCCACCCGCGAGGCCCTGCGCCGCCTCGACGCCGACGACCGCGTCGAGCTCATCGTCGTGGTCTCCAAGCCGCCCGCGCCCGAGGTCGCCACCGCGATCGAGGAGTACGCCGCCGGCCTGGCCACCCCGGTCGAGCTCGCCCTCCTCGGGCCCGGCCGGCCCGATCTGACCGCCGCCGCCGAGCGCGTCCTGCGACGCCTCTCCCGCGCTCTCCCGGACCTGTCCCCCGCTGACCCGTCAGAAACTTCGCGACGGGTCGGCGGGGAGCTGCTGCGCGGGCTGTTCGTGGGCGGCACCCTCGCCGGCGAGGCGCGACAGATCGCCGCCGAGACCCTCGGCGTGGTGGGCAGCGCGCTGGCGGACCTGCACGGCGAGGGACACGGCGTCGTGGACTTCGGCGACGACGCCTACACCTCGGGGCGCGCGCACCCGATGATCGACCCGACCCTGCGACTGGAGCACCTCGCCCGAGCCGCCGCGGACCCGCACACCGGCGTCATCCTGCTCGACGTCGTGCTCGGCCATGGCGCCGAGCCCGACCCCGCGGCGCTCCTGGCCACGGCCCTGGCCGAGGTCAGCCAGCCGGTCGTCGCCTGCGTGGTCGGCACCGCCCAGGACCCGCAGGACCTGGACCGACAGGTCCGACTGCTCGCGGAGGCCGGCGCCGAGGTCCACCTCTCCAACGCCGGCGCGACCCGGCGCGCCCTCGAGATCCTGGGAGCCGGCCGATGAGGGTCGTGACCGCCGGAGCCGACCTGCTGGCCGACGCGGTCCAGGCCCAGGCCGTCGACGTCACCCGCGTCGACTGGCGCCCTCCCCTGCCCGGCACCGAGGCCGACCTGACCGCGGTCGCCCTCGACCCCCGTCGCTCCGAGGCCAACGCGCGCGCCGGCGCCGCGATGCTCGCCGTCACCGCCCACCTCGTCGACGTCGGCCCGGCCTCCGAGGTGCTGGGGCTGCAGCGCGGCGAGTTCCTGCACGCCGGGCCACCGATCACCTGGGACCGCGCCTCCGGTCCGCTGCGCGGCGGGCTCATGGCGGGCGCCGCCCTCGAGGGCCTGGTCGACGACCCGGAGGACGCCGTCGCGCTGTTCGAGTCCGGCGACACCGTCTCCCTCGAGCCCTGTCACCACCGGGGCACGGTCGGCCCGATGGCCGGCGTGGTCACGCCGAGCATGTGGATGTTCGTGCTCGAGGACCGGGCCACCGGGCGGCGTACCCACTGCTCGCTCAACGAGGGCCTCGGCAAGGTGCTGCGCTACGGCGCCTACTCCCCCGACGTCCTCGCCCGCCTGCGTTGGATGGGCGACGTCCTCGGCCCCGCGCTGCGTACGGCGGTCCGGGCCACGGTGGACGACACGGGGCCCGTCGACGTCACCGGCATCCTCACGCAGATGCTGCAGATGGGCGACGAGGCCCACAACCGCAACCGCGCCGGCACCCTGATGCTGCTGCGCGACCTCGCCCCGGCGCTCGCGAGCAGCGGCATCGACGCGGGCGACGTCGCCGAGGTGCTGCGGTTCGTGGGCGGCAACGACCACTTCTTCCTCAACCTGGCGATGCCGGCCTGCAAGCTCGCGCTCGACGCGGCCCGCGACGTGCCGGGCTCGACGATGGTGGTCGCGATGGCGCGCAACGGCACCGACTTCGGCATCCAGGTCTCGGGCACGGGCGACGAGTGGTTCACCGGCCCCGCGCAGGTCGCCGAGGGCCTCTACCTCGGCGACTACGGCCCCGACGACGCCAACCCCGACATCGGCGACTCCGCCATCACCGAGACCGCCGGGCTCGGCGGCTTCGCGATGGCGACCGCCCCGGCGATCGTGCGCCTGGTGGGCGGCAGCGTGCCCGACGCCCTCGCCACGACCCGCCGCATGCACGAGATCACGCTCACCGAGAACCCCCGCTGGTCGGTGCCGGTGCTGGAGTTCCAGGGGACGCCCACGGGCATCGACGTGACCCGGGTGTGTCGCACCGGGATCCTGCCGCAGATCAACACCGGCATGGCCGGGAGGCTCGCCGGCGTGGGGCAGGTCGGCGCCGGCCTGGTCACGCCGCCGGCCGCGATCTTCCCCCAGGCCCTGGTCCGGCTCGCCGAGCTGAGTACCCAGGCTCAGCACGCCTGAGCCCGTCGCCACGCGCGACGCGAGTGCCCGAGCGGGCTGACTGGGGGCATGACCCGTTACGGCGACCCCTCCGCCTGCCCTGACTGCCGCGCCAGCCTGCCCACGGGCGCCGAGCGCTGCCCCTCGTGCGACCTGCCGCTGACCCACCCGGTCGCCGCCGAGCTGCTCGCCACCCTGACCTACGCCGACCATCTGCTCGCCCGGCTGCGCGCCGTCGGCGCGGTCCCGGTCGCGGCGTCGTTCGTGCCGCCCGTGGCCCCGATGCCGCGCGCGGCCGCACCTGCTCGCCGTACCGGCGTCCGGGCGGCGTCGGTGCCCAAGATCCTGCTCGGCCTCGGCGCCTTCTGCCTGCTCGTCGCGGCCGTGATCTTCCTGGCCGTGGCCTGGTCGTGGCTCGGCGTCGGGGGCCGTACGGCGGTCCTGGTCACGCTGACCGCCGCGGCCGGCGCCGCCGGCGCCTGGTTCGCCCACCGCGGCCTGCGGGTGGCCGGGGAGGCGCTCACGGCGGTGTCGCTCGGTCTGCTGGTCCTCGACGTGGTCGGTGCCGACAATGCGGGCTGGCTCGGCGAGCGCCCCGCATCCGGCCTGGCGCTGGTCGTGGGGGCCACCGTGGCGGTCGTGTCGCTCGGGCTGGCGCTCCTCCCCACCCGCCTGGTCGCCCCGCAGCTAGCGACCGTGGCGGGCGCCGGAGTGGCTGCGATGGCGGCGTTCGACCTCACCGACGGGTCGCTGTGGCTGGCTGCGGCCGCGGTGCTGGTCTTCGCCGGGCTGGCCGGTCTCGGCCAGCGCACGACCCTGGCCCCGCTGATGTGGGCGGCCGCCGCGGGCGCCAGCGTCTCGTGGATCGTCCTCACCTCGTCCGCGTTGTCGGCCACCGCCACGGACACTGGCGTCATCACGTTCACCTCTGTCTGGGCCGGTCCCGGCTGGGCGCTCCTGGCCGCCTCCGCGTTCGTGCTGCTGCCGCTGGTCGTGCATCGCGCCCGCGAGACAGTCGTCGTCGCCGTCGCATCGGCCGCGTCGATGCTGTCGCTGACCCTCGCCGTGCCGTTCGTCGACGACGGCGTCACCACGGTCGCGGTGGTCGCGCTCGGTCTCCTGGTGACCTGGACCGGCCTCTCCCTCGCACTCCCGCGTGCGTGGTCGGTCGTCGCGCGCGTCCCGGCGACACTCGCGGCCGTCCCGGTCGCGGTCGTCGCGGCCGCGCTCGCCGCCGAGGCCGCGCTGCGGACTCTCGAGGCCGGGCAGAGCGAGGGTGCCGATGTCCTGCTCGGCGACGCCGCTCCGTGGGCCCACCCGGCCGTCCTGCTGCCGTCGGTCGCCGCCCTCCTCGTCCTCGTCGCGGCCTGGATCCCGCGCACGCGGGGCACCGCGGGCCTGGTGACCGCCGCCGCTGCCCTCGCCGCGGCGAGCGTGGCCACCCTCGCGCTCTGCCCGGTCCCGCTGTGGACCGTCGTGGCGGCGCTCGCCCTGGCCGGAGCGGTGCTCGTCGCCGACTCGCTGCGGCGTGAGACCGGAGCGCCCGAGACCCTGGTCGGTCTGGGAGGCCTGGCTGTGTCACTGGTGGCGGGGCGAGGCAGCGAGGTGCTGGTCACCGTGGACCTCGGTCTGCTCACGGCCGCCGCCGTCGCCCTCCTGGCGCTGGGCTGGGCACCGGCGTCCCGCCCGCTCGGCGACCTGCTGTTGCCGGGCGTCCTCGCGGCGCTGATCTGGTCGGGCGCCGGGCTGGGCGGCATCGAGGTCCTCGACCGGGCCGTCCCGATCCTCGTCGTGGTGGGCCTGCTCGCGATCGCGCGCCCGCACGTGGAGCTCGAGGCCTCCGCCGCCGTCGCGGCGGCCGCGGCCGCCGGCGCGAGCGTCCTGGCCGCCCATGACACCGCCACGGCCGCGAGCCTGCACCTCACCGTCGCGGGCGTGCTGGTCACGGCGTCCAGCCTGGTGCACGAGCGGCGCCGCGCCCTGGCCGTCCCCGGTGGCGCCCTGCTGCTGCTCGCGACCTGGGTGCGCCTCGCCGACCTCGGCGTCGAGGCGCCCGAGGCCTACACGCTGCCGCTCGCGGCGGTCCTCGTCCTCGTCGGCCTGCGCCGGGTGCGGCGCGACCCGGCGGCGTCCACCGGCGCCTCGCTCACCCCCGGTCTGGTGCTGGCCACGGTCCCCTCGCTGCTGTGGGTCCTGGCCGGCGACCCGGTCTCGCCCCGCGCGGTGCTGCTGGGCGCCGGGTGCCTGACCCTGGTCCTCGCCGGCACCCGGCTGCGCTGGAGCGCCCCGCTCGTCGTCGGCGCCACGGTCGGCGCCGTCCTGGCCGCCCGCGAGCTCGCGCCGTACGTCGCCGAGACGCCGCAGTGGGTGGTGCTCGGCGTCGCCGGAGTGCTGCTCACGGTCGTGGGCGTGACCTGGGAGCGTCGCCTGGTCGAGCTGCGCCAGGCCTCGGCCTACCTCGAGCGCCTGCGCTGAGCCTTCGGCGACCAGAAGGCCGCCACGATGTCGATGCTGCCGGAGCCGCGCATCGGGGTGCCCTCCTCCAGGTAGCACTGCCGGGCCTCGCCCTCGTGGCTGTGCGGCAGCGAGCCGTCGGCGCGCACCACCCGCCACCAGGGCACCGGCCCACCGTGGCGCGACATGATGGCGCCGACCTGGCGCGGCCCGCCGCCCACCACGTCGGCGATCGCGCCGTACGTCGTCACCCGGCCGCGCGGGATCCGCTCGACGACGCGCAGCACCGCCTCGGCGTACTCCTCGGCGTCCGGCATGGACGGCAACCTATCTGTGGGTGGAAGGGCAGTGGCCCCGTCCGCCGAGACGGACGGGGCCACTCAGTGTCACCCCCGTCGGTGGGTCCTCGTCAGAGGATCGGAGAGAACGGCTCCGTGCCGTGGGCCAGCGCGAGGCCGGAGAGGGAGCCGTGCTGCTGGGCGTAGGCGAGCTCGCGGCCCAGGTCGCCCACGCCGTTGGAGGCGGGCAGCGGGGCGAGCGCGAGCGTCGAGAGCGTGCCGAGCGCCTTGCCCTCGTCGTCGAGGAACGCCGACCCGGAGTCGCCGGGAACGCCCGGGGTCAGCGTGTAGACCGAGTGGGTCCAGCCGCCACCGTCGGCGCCGAGGCTGACGCCGGCCTTGGGTCCGAGCTGCTCGATGCCGGCGCGGATGCCGGAGTTGCCGAAGCTGTAGACGTGGTCCCCGGTCGCGGTGCCGGCGGTGTTGATGCCGTTCGGGCCGCCCCAGAAGGGGATGGACGGGTTGACCTTGTCGACGTCGCCGGCGTCGACCCTCACCAGGGCGAAGTCGTTGTAGGCGCAGGTGTCGGGGTCGGACTCCTCGCGGGCCTGCATCGTCAGCCAGCTGCTGTAGACCAGGGTGCCGGCGCCGACCTGCTCACCGGCGCCCACGAGCGAGCCTCCTCGGTTGAAGGTGACCCGGGTGCCCACGGGCAGCGACTGCGCCAGGCAGCCGTCGGTGTCGGTGGCCTCGCCGGTGCTGGCGCAGTGCGCAGCCTGGCCGACGTAGACGCTGCCGGCGGCGTCGGTGAAGACGAAGTTGGCCGTGCACTGACCGCTGCCGGCGGTGTTGGTCTGCACACCGGGGGTGATGGCCGCGGTGTCGGCCGGGGCCCAGGCGACGGCAACCGAGCCGTCAGCGCCCTCGGGAGCGGCCTGAGCGGTGGGGGTGGTGCTCATCGCGGCGGCCAGCACGGCGCTGGCCACGGCGGCGCCCAGCGCGGTGAGCCGCCTGGTCCGGGTGGTCCGGGTGGCGATCTTCATCGGGTCCTCCTGGGCGTTCGGCGACGGCGCCGAGAGCTGGTGTCCCCGGTCCAACGCCGGACCCCCCGAACGGGTTACGCCCGGGTAGTCATTTCTGACTACCCGGGCGCAGGTCCCGCAGCGGAGGACTCAGTACGAGGGCTGGCTCGGGTCGATCTGGTCGACCCAGGCCACGACGCCGCCGCCGACGTGCACGGCGTCGGCGTACCCGGCGCCCTTCACGATGGCCAGCGTCTCCGCCGAGCGCACCCCGGACTTGCAGTGCATGACGACCTGCTTGCCGGCGTCGACCGGGGGGAGCTGCTCGAGCGCGCTGCCGTTGAGGAAGTCGCCCTTGGGGATGAGCACGGAGCCGGGGATCCGGTTGATCTCGTACTCGTTGGGCTCGCGCACGTCCACCAGCACGAAGTCGCGGGTGCCCTCCTCGCGCTCCTTGAGCATGTGCTCGAGCTGGACGACCGAGATCGTCGAGCCGACGGCCGCGTCGGCGGCCTCGTCCGAGATGGCGCCGCAGAAGGCGTCGTAGTCGATCAGCTCGGTGACCGTCGCGTGCTCGCCGCAGAGCGCGCAGTTGGGGTCGCGGCGCACCTTGAGCTTGCGCCACTCCAGCTCCAGGGCGTCGTAGATGACGAGCTTGCCGACGGCCGGGTCACCGATGCCGGTCAGGACCTTGATCGCCTCGTTGACCTGGATCGACCCGATCTGGGCGCACAGCACGCCGAGCACGCCGCCCTCCGCGCAGCTCGGGACCATGCCCGGCGGCGGGGGCTCGGGGTAGAGGCAGCGGTAGCAGGGTGCGTCGACGCTCTCGCCGTTCTCGTCGGTGGCGTGCGGCCAGAAGACCGACGCCTGGCCGTCGAAGCGGTAGATCGAGCCCCACACGTAGGGGATCTTCAGGAAGTACGCCGCGTCGTTGACCATGTAGCGCGTGGCGAAGTTGTCGGTGCCGTCGACGATCAGGTCGTAGCCCTCGAAGACCTGCATCACGTTGTCGTTGTCGAGGCGCTCCTCGTGCAGGACGACCTTGACGTAGGGGTTGATCTCGGCGATCGACTCCTTGGCCGACTGGCCCTTGGGCTTGTCGATGTCGCTCACGCCGTGGATCACCTGGCGCTGCAGGTTGGACTCGTCAACGGTGTCGAACTCGGCGATGCCGAGGGTGCCGACGCCGGCCGCGGCGAGGTAGAGCAGGGCAGGGCTGCCGAGGCCGCCGGCGCCGATCACGAGGACCTTGGCGTTCTTCAGCCGCTTCTGCCCGGTCATGCCCACGTCCGGGATGATCAGGTGCCGGCTGTAGCGACGGACCTCGTCGATGCTCAGCTCGTCGGCAGGCTCGACCAGCGCGGGAAAACTCACGGCGTACTCCTCGGTGCAGTTTGGGGGGTGCTCTCGGCCCAACGCCGGGGCCTCCTGCCATGTTCCCCGTCCAACCTGAGCGGGCCCGACCGCGTCCCGTCATCCGGACCCCGGGCACCGGCGGGTACGCTCGCCTCGTCGATGAACTCGACGTCTCGGCACCAAGCGGCAAGAGGGAGCACGCGGTGAGCTCAGGGCAGTACGACGTCGCCGGGCCGCGCCCCCGGGGTGCCCGGATGCCGCGGCGCGAGCGCCGCGCCCAGCTGCTGTCCTCCGCGCTCGAGGTCTTCGTCGCGCAGGGTTACCACGCGGCCGCGATGGACGACATCGCCGAGCGGGCGGGGGTCTCCAAGCCGGTGCTCTACCAGCACTTCCCCGGCAAGCTCGACCTCTACCTCGCGCTGCTCGACGTGTCCTGCGACCAGATCATCGACAACTGCCGGGTGGCGCTGGAGTCCACGCAGGACAACAAGCTGCGCGTCGGCGCGGCCGTCGACGCGTTCTTCGAGTACGTCGCCAACGACAGCGGCGCGTTCCGGCTGGTGTTCGAGTCCGACCTGACCAACGAGCCGGCGGTGCGCGAGCACGTCGACCGGGTCACCTCCGAGTGCGCCGCGCTGATCGCCCACGTCATCCACGACGACACCGGCCTGCCCGACCCTGCGTCGCGTCTGCTGGCCGTGTCCCTGGTGGGAATGGCCCAGGTCAGCGCCCGGTTCTGGCTGAGCGAGGCTGGCGACATCGGCCGCAGCGAGGCCGCCGCCCTCGTGTCCGCCCTCGCCTGGCGCGGCATCCGCGGCTACCCCAAGACCGACGAGCACTGAGTCCCACGAACAACTGAGAAGCACGAGCAGAAGGAGACGACCTGTGGAGGTCAAGATCGGCGTCCAGTACGCATCCCGTGAGTTGGTCGTGGAGACCGACGAGACCACCGAGGCGGTCGAGAAGCTCGTCGCCGACGCGATCTCGGGCGACGGGGTCTTCGCGCTGAACGACACGAAGGGCCGCCGCATCATCGTCCCCGGCGCCAAGCTCGCCTACGTCGAGATCGGCCGCTCCACCACCGGCCACGTGGGGTTCCGCAGCTGAGCTGACCGAGCGAAGCGAGGTCAGGTCAGCTAGGAGGAAGATCGAGCGGCGCCCGCGACTGAGGAACGAAGTCGCGACGGCGCCTGTCGAGACCCGCAGCTGAGCTGACCGAGCGTCGCGACGACTGGCTCGGCCCCGACCGGGTACCGCACTCCGTTAGTCACTCCTAGCGGAAGGCTCCGTCATGCTCTGGACGATCATCGTCACCATCGTGGCCGGCACCATCATCGGTCTGCTCGGCAAGCTGGTCGCGCCCGGCGACCGCGACAACATCCCGCTCTGGCTCACGATCCTGTGCGGCATCGGGGGCTGCCTGATCGGCAGCTACCTGTACGCCGCGCTGTTCGACTGCAGCGACATGAACAACTGCACCAACGGCGTCGACTGGTGGCGCCACGTCTGGCAGATCGGCGTCGCCGCGCTCCTGGTGATGATCGCCGCCGCGGTCACCGGCCGCAGCGGGACGCCGGCGCGCCGCTGAGCCGTCCGCCGAGACCTAGCTCGCGAGCCCCAGGTCGGCCATGCGCTCGGCGTGGCGCTCGGTGAGGCGGGTGAACATCCGCCCGATGCTGGCCAGGTCGAGGCCGGGGCGGTCGACGCCGCCGGCGAGCAGGGCGGTCAGCGCGTCGCGCTCGGCGGCGACCCCCTGGGCCTGGATCAGCGCCTCCCCCATCAGTCGCCGCCCCCACAGGGCCAGCCGGCCGCCGAGGCGGTGGTCGGCCGCGATGGCCTCGCGGACCCGGTCGACCACGAACGCGGCGTTGCCGGCGGTGTCGACCGAGGACACGACGAGGTCGCGCGTGGCCGGGTCGAGGTAGGCGGCGATCTCGCGGTAGAAGTCGTTGGCCAGGCCGTCGCCGACGTAGGCCTTGACCAGGCCCTCGTACCAGTCCGACGGCGCGGTGTGGGCGTGGAAGAGATCGAGCGGCACGCGGAACGGCGCCATGGCGGCGAACGGGTCGCCGCCCAGCTCGACGATGCGGCCGTGGAGCAGCGCGACCTTGCCCAGCTCGGTCGAGGCCATCTCGGCGAGGGCCAGCTTGTCCTCGAGGCTGGGGGCGAGCTTGGAGTCCTCGGCCAGGCGCTCGAAGGCCGAGATCTCGCCGTAGGACACCACGCCGAGCAGGTCGATGACCGCCTCGCGGTAGACGGGGTCGTCGAACGCGACCGACAGGTCGGGGTCGGTCGGCTCGACCGGAGATGCGGGCATGGCCGCACCCTACCGATAGACTTGACCCAGCAGCGCCGCCTGACGGCGGCCCGTATGTGCGCGGCTGAGTGTGAATTGGCCGCAACCGACATCGACTCGGCTACCGGCTGATCCCACACGAAAGCGAAAGACACTGACCACCACCACCTTCCGCGAGCTCGGCGTCCTGCCCGAGATCTGCGACGCCCTCGAGCGCGCCGGCATCACCACCCCCTTCGCCATCCAGGAGATGACCCTCTCCGTGGCGCTCATGGGCACCGACCTGATCGGCCAGGCCCGCACGGGCACGGGCAAGACCCTCGCGTTCGGCATCCCGGTGCTGCAGCGCAGCGTCGTGTCGACCGACCCGGCCTACGCCGACCTGCCGCAGGGCAAGCCCCAGGCGCTGATCGTCGCCCCGACCCGCGAGCTCGCGCTCCAGGTCTCCAACGACCTGCACCTGGCCTCCAAGGACCTGGGCCTGCGGGTCCTGACCGTCTACGGCGGCGTCGGCTACGACACCCAGCTCGACACCCTCGAGTCCGGCGTCGACATCGTCGTCGGCACTCCCGGCCGGCTGATCGACCTGGCCAACCGCAAGGCGCTCGACCTCTCCCACGTCCACGCCGTCGTGCTCGACGAGGCGGACGAAATGCTCGACCTCGGCTTCCTTCCCGACGTGCAGCGGCTGCTGAGCATGACCCCCGAGACCCGGCAGACGATGCTGTTCTCGGCGACCATGCCGGCCGCGATCGTGGCGCTGGCGCGCACCCACATGCGCCACCCGATGAACATCCGCGCCGAGTCGTCGTACGACACCACGATGGTGCCTGCGACCGCGCAGTTCATCTACCAGGCCCACGACCTCGACAAGCCGGAGATCATCGGCCGCATCCTGCAGGCCGAGGACGCCGGCAAGATCATCGTCTTCACGCGCACCAAGCGGCAGGCCCAGCGCGTCGCCGACGACCTGGCCGAGCGCGGCTTCAGCGCCAGCCCCCTGCACGGCGACATGGCGCAGGTGGCGCGCGAGAAGGCGCTCGCGAAGTTCCGCGAGGACAAGATCCGGGTGCTCGTGGCGACCGATGTCGCGGCCCGCGGCATCGACGTCGCCGGCGTCTCCCACGTCATCAACTACACCTGCCCCGAGGACGACAAGACCTACGTCCACCGGATCGGCCGCACCGGTCGCGCCGGCGCCTCGGGCATCGCGATCACCTTCGTGGACTGGGCGGACCTGCACCGCTGGAAGATGATCAACAAGACGCTCGACCTGCCGTTCGACGAGCCGCAGGAGACGTACTCGACCTCCGAGCACCTCTACCACGACCAGGGCATCCCGCCGGGCACGAAGGGCCGCATCGTCGACCCGGCGCCGGTGGAGCGCAAGCCCCGCGAGGACCGCGGTGAGCGCGGCGAGCGTCGCAGCAGCGGCGACCGCCCCGCGCGCAACCGCGACCGCAACCGGACGCGGACCCGCACCCGCAGCGGCGGCGCCGAGGAGCAGGGCGCGACCGCGCCGGCCGAGTCCGGCGAGGCACCCGCGACCGCCGGCGCGTCCGAGGAGACCTCCGCCGCGCCGCGCAGCCGCAACCGGCGCCGGCGCTCGCGCGGTGGCGGCGGTGGCGGGAACGCCGCCGGCGACGCCTCGCAGCAGCCCGTCTGACCCCATCCTCGAGCACTCGGGAGACCTCATGGCCACCTACGACGCCCACCTCCAAGCCGCGGTCGACGCCACCTCGGTGGCCAAGTCCATCGGTGAGACCGATCTGGTCGCCTACCTGCGCGAGCAGCTCGCCGAGCGCGACATCGAGACCGCCGACGAGGCCTGGCTGCAGCACATGGTCGAGCAGATCCACGCGGACCCGAACTTCATGATCGACCGCGAGCCCGACGACTACGAGCGGCCCGAGAGCACGCTGCCCCGCGAGTAGGGCACGGCCGGCAGTCAGCCCAACGGGGCGAGCTGACGGCGTAGGACGACCGGCAGTCGTCGCTCCCCCGGGCCGCTCAGCATGAGCACCTGCTCCACGGTGAGCACACGAGGCGCGGTGTCCGCGTCGACGCGGAAGACGACGCTGCCGTAGGAGTCGTGCGCGTCTGCCTCCAGCCCGTCCCGACGTACCGGCTGCGCGCCGTCGAGGGAGACGCTGGGCCGGCTGTAGCGACGGACCTTCCAGGAGTCGCCGGCGGCGTTGTGCACGGAGACACCGAGGATCTGTAGCCGGACCGCGGCCCAGAGGGTGCCGTCGTCCGCCCAGCCGAGGACGGGGTCGTAGGGATAGAGCGAGACATAGGACGCCGTGAGGTTGGGGGGACTGGGGCGCAACGACGAGGCAGGATCGGCGGCGGCGAGCGCGCAGCGGTCCTCGACCTCCGTGCACCCGGCCGTGAGGCTCCGCTCCTGCTCGTAGAGCGCCTGTGCCACCCCGGCGTCGACCTTCCCGGTGGAGACGTCGACGGTCTGGGTCAGGCCGTCGTACTCCACCTCGAGACTCAGGTCGGTGACGTCCAGGTCGCCGCCGACACCGACCGCGAGCATGCGGGGGTCGTAGGAGACCACGTCGTCGTGCCCGAGATCGACGCGGTCGAGCTCGACCGTGCGGTCGCCGGCCACGAGACGCAGCTCGATCGGGGCCGGGTCCCCATCGCTGAGGAGCCCGCCCGGCGCGTCGAAGCGCCATCCGAGCGGCACCAGGGTGCCACCGTCGGGGGCCTGGAGATCCTGGCCGTCCTCCCAACGCGGGTCGTCGTACTCGACGTCGAGCATCTCGTGGGCGACGACGTCGACCGGCGCGCCGACGACGAACGTGAGGTCGGTGCCGGGCAGCCGCACCGTGATCGCCCGGCCGTAGGGGTCGGTCTCGAGAGGGACCATCTCGCCGACGTCGGCGGTCTCGCTCGCGTCGCCGGCGTTCGCGCGCCACACGAGCACGGCCAGGACCAGGGCGGCGACGGCGAGCGCCGCGATCGCGACCATCGCGATCGAGCGACCTCGCTCGGCCCGCGCCGAGGGCGTCGTCATGGGAGCTCCCTGGCCGGCACCGTCCAACGGAACCGCACCTCGTGTCGGCGGGTCACGAACGGCTCCCCCAGGGTCGCGTCGGCGACCAGGTCGAGTGTGAGGTCACCGAGCGGCTCACCCTGCGCGACGTCGAAGACCACCTGTGCCGGGTCGTGCGGATCCCTCGCGGCGAGGCCTCCTGCGAGGTCGTTGGCGTCGACCGCCGGCGCCACCGGCTCATCGCCGGCGAGGCGGACGGCGAAGCGGAGCCTGCTGTCCCAGTACTCCGTCGCGTCGCCTCGTCCGGTGACGAGCGAGAGCCGGCGGGGTCGCACGACGTTCACCACGACGAACTCGCGGCCCTCCTCGGCCCAGCCGAGGCCGTCGACGTACGGCGTGCGCAGCACGAGGTGGACCTGGCACTCCAGCCCGGGCAGGTAGTCGAGGGTCAGCGGAGTGCTGTCGAGGCGGCGAGGCTCACCGCACGGCGTGCCGCGGACGGCGAGCAGGTCCTCGGGTGACGGGAGGGCCGCCAGGTCGCTCGCACGCCCCGCCTGCACGGAGCCGTCTGCTGCGTCGACGACCTGGGTCGACCCCGCCACCTTGACGAGCACCTCGAGCTCCTCGGGCTGGCCCTCGACCGCGACCCAGCGCGCTCCTCCCCGCTGGGTGGGGTCGTTGGGATCCATGCTCAGGCCCCCCGGGACGGAGAGGGGGTACTCGTGGCCGTCGGCGCGCAGCACGATGTCGGCGACCCCGGCGTACGGCACGGAGACGGCGCTCATCGGGATGCGGTAGTCCTCCGCGAGGTTCACCTCGACCCGGACGAAGCTCCCGCCCTCGGGCGCCCGGATCGTGGGCTCGGCGCCCAGCAGGTCCGGGAGCTCCGCGCTGACCTGGCCCGCGGCCACCTGGGTGCGCGCCCACGGGAGCAGCACCTCCCCAGGATGCGGCAGCGGGTCCTCCTGGAAGGGGTGGTTGAAGATGTCGCCCGCCGCGGCCCGCGGCCGCGAGTCCTGCGCCCGGACGGCCACCAGCGTGGCGGCGAGCGCCAGCACCACGACGGCGAGGACCAGGACGACCCACCACAGGGAGCGCCCGCCCGGCGCCGGGTCCGACGCGGCGGGCTCGTCCGGCCCGGGCGACTCGTCGCTGTCCATGCGCTGCACCGTCCCCTCCGCCGGCGGGCCCGAAACCCAGCCGCGCCATCGGGACCGCACGACCGGCGCCACGCAGAGCTCCCGCCGAGCCGCCGCCCTAGGGTGGAGGGATGCATGAACTCCGACGCGGCGCCGAGGTGCCCGATGCGCTCGCGCCCTACCTCGACGTCGACCGCTCCCGTCCGCGCCACGAATGCTGGGTGGCCGGGCACATGGTGGCCGGGCTCGACGGGACGGCGGCCGTCGGCGGCCGGGTCGGCTCGCTGTCCACCGGTCCGGACCAGGCCCTGTTCCGCAGGATGCGCCAGCTCGCGGACATCGTGCTGGTGGGCGCCGAGACCGTCCGCCGTGAGGGGTACGGCCCGGTCCGGCTCGCCGAGGAGGCCCAGGAGTGGCGCCGCGTGCGGGGGCTGTCCCCCACTCCGCCGCTCGCGGTGGTCAGCCGGTCGCTCAACCTCGACTGGGACGCGGCGGTGTTCCGAGAGGCGCCCGCCGACGCGCGCACCCACGTGATCACGTGCGCGGCCGCGGACTCCCAGCGCCTGGCCCGCGCGGAGGGGGTCGCGACCGTGGTGATGGCCGGGGACGAGCGCGTCGAGCCCGAGGCGGCCCTGCGGGCACTGGCCGGACTCGGCCGGCGCGTCGTGCTCTGCGAGGGCGGCCCCACGTGGCTCGGCGAGCTCGTCGCGGCCGACCGCCTCGACGAGCTGTGCCTGTCCCTCTCGCCGCTCATGGGCGGCGACCCGCTGCCGGTCGCCGTGACCCCGCCGGGCGCGGGTCTGGCAGAGTTCGACCTGATGGGCGCGATGTCCGAGGAGCACACCCTCTTCCTCCGCTACGAGCGAAAGGTCAGGCAACCGACGTGAGCGATGACGCCTTCGGCACCCTGATGGCCTCCATCGACCCGCCGCTGATCGTCCTCACCACCGCCGCCGAGGGCGAGCGGGCCGGGTGTCTGGTCGGCTTCCACGCGCAGTCGAGCATCAGCCCCCAGCACTACTGCGTGTGGCTGTCGAAGGCCAACCACACCTACCGCGTCGCGCTCCGCTCGGCGCACTTCGCGGTCCACTTCCTGACCGACCAGGACGCCGCGACGGCGGAGCGGTTCGGCACCCTGTCGGGAGAGGACACCGACAAGTTCGCCGGTCTGGACTTCGAGCTCGACCCGCACGGCGTGCCGCTCCTGGGCGCCTGTCCCCACCGGATGTCGCTCGAGCGGATCGCCGTGCTCGACGACGGCAGCGACCACGTCTGCATCACCACCCAGGTGAGCTCGGCCTCCGCCCCGGGGAGCTTCGAGCCCTTGCGCGTCTCGGACGCCACCCACCTTGTCCCCGGTCACAGCAGCGAGGAGCGGGCGATCCAGCCGTGAGGCGCTCGCGACCTCAGCCGACCGGGGCGAGGTCGAGGACGGCCCGCAGCGGGAGGTCGGGGGGTGAGCCCGGTCCGCTGAGCGGGAAGGTGGCCTCGATCGTGAGCTCGCGCGGGTCCTGGTCGGCGTCGACCTGGAAGACCACACGGCCGTAGGTGTCCCGCTCGGCGTCGCCCAGGTCCTCGCGACGGACCGGCTCGGCCCCGTCGAGGGTGACCTTCGGCGCGGGGAATCGGAGCACTGACCAGTAGCCGCCACGCGCGTCGACCACCCCGGAGGTGCCGAACACGTGGAGCCGGACACCGGCCCACAGGGTGCCCTCCTCCGCCCAGCCCAGCGCTCGGTCGTAGGGGTAGAGCGTGAGGTAGGACGCGGTGAGCGTCGCGGAGTCCGGTCGCCGCGGCGAGCGCGGGTCCACGACGCTCAGCTCGCATCGGTCCTCCACCTCGGCGCATCCGGCGGTGAAGTCGTCCTCGTCGTCGTACAGCGGCTGGGCGACGCCCGCGTCGATGTCCCCGGAGTCCACGTGTCCGGTCTGGGTCAGCCCGTCGTACTCGACCTCGATCGTGAGGTCCTCGACCTCATGGCGCCCGGCGAAGGCCACCACCACGGGACGCTGGTCGTCGGCGTCCATGGAGGCGCTGGTCCCGTCCAGCACGATCTCGGTCAGGTCGACGCCCTCGTCGCCGGCCAGCAGTCGGATCCGGATCGGCGTCGGATCGCCTTCGCGCATGAGACCGCCCAGCGCGCGAGCGCGCCACGAGAGCGGCACCAGGGTGCCGCCGTCGGGGGCGACGAGGTCCTGGTCGTCCTCCCAGCGCGGATCGTCGTACTCGACCTCGAGCAGCTCGTGGTCGAGGGTCGCGACCGGAGCACCCACCGTGACGGTGACCTCGCTCCCGGGCAGCTGGACCGTGACCGGCTGCCCCGGCGGCTCGGCGCGCAGCGGCAGGATCTCCCCCACGTCGGCCCGCGCGCCACCCCCGCTCGCCGCCGCCCGCCACACGAGCAGGACCAGCACGAGGGCGGCCACGGTGAGCAGTGCGACCGACATCAGCGCGACCGAGCGCGAGCGCTCCTCCCGGGTGGTCATGCGACGTCAGCTCCGGTCAGGATCCAGCGGTAGTGGACCGGTCGTCGCTCGGTCACGAACGGCTCGCCCAGGCGCGCCTCACCCGTCAGGTCGAAGGTGAGGTCGGCGGCCTGGCCCTGCACGACATCGAAGACGAACTGCTCCGGGTCGCCGGGCGACTGCAGCGTGAACGGGGTCTGGTTGAGCGAGTTGACGTCGACGCCCGGACCGACGGGCGCGGCGTCGCCGAGGCGGGCGGTGAAGCGCAGGTCGGTGTCCCAGGAGTCGCTGTCCCGGGTCGGGTCGAACAGAGAGACCCGCCGCGGCCGCACGACGTGGACCACGACGAACTCGCGTCCGGACTCGGCCCAGCCCAGCCCGTCGACGTACGGCGTGCCCAGCACGAGCGTCACCCGGCACTCCAGTGAGGGCAGGTAGACGACCGTGAGCCGGTTGTCCTCGAGCGTCCGGGGCGCACCGCAGGGGGTCCCCTTGGCGTCGCGCAGCTCCTCCGGCGCGGGGATGCCGGCCAGGTCCGCGGCTCGCCCGGCCTCGACGGAGCCGTCGGTGGCGTCCACCACCTGGGTCACGCCGTCCACGGTGACCCGGACCTCCATGTCGCTCGGCTCGCCCTCCACCGCGACCCAGCGGCTCCCGCCCTGTGGGGTGAGCCGCCCGGGATCGAGGACGATCCCGCCCCGGCCCGAGAGCAGGTAGTCGCGGCCGTCGGCCCGCAGCACGACCTCGGTCTCCTGGGAGTAGGGCAAGGCCACCGCGGTCAGCGGGATGGCATAGTCCTCCGCGAGCGAGACGTCGACTCGGACGAAGCTCCCGCCCTCCGGGGCCTGCAGGGGGGCCGGCGCGCCCAGCAGGTCCGGCAGCTCGGCATGCGGCTCCCCGGCTGCCACCTTCAGCCGCGCCCACGGCAGCAGCACCTCTCCCGCCTGCGGCAACGGGTCCTCCTGGAAGGGGTGGTCGAGCACGTCTCCGGCCGCGGCTCGCGGCCGCCCGTCCTGCGCGCGCAGCACCACGAGCGAGACGACCAGCACCACCACGATCACCGCGAGCACCGAGGCGACGGGCCACAGCGTGCGACGCCTCGGCTCGTCGGTCGCGACCTCCTCGTCCGCGGCCACATCACCGGCCTGAGCGTCCGCGGCCGGTGCGACCGGCTGACCCTGCCCCCCGTTGCCCATGGCCTGCACCGTGCCCCGCGGCTGACCAGGCGAAACCACCGGCCCCGGAGGTGCGTGCCTCCCGACGAGTCCGCTTGATCCGGCTCGGCCCCCGGGCGATCATCGAAGGATGGGGCTCGTCCTGGTCCAGGGGGCGGCGGTGGTCGCCGTCCTGGCCCTGCTCTGGCTGCTGCCGGAGGCCGACGCCCACCTCGCTCGTGCACGTGCGCTGGGGCGGCGGCTCGGGCTGGTGCCGCCCCCCGTGCCGGCACCGGTCGCGCCGCCGATCGAGCAGATCGCGGCGGACCTGTGGCGGATCGGATCGGCGCTGCACGACGCTCCGCCCGGCACCCCCGTCGCCCGCCGGCGCGGCTGGCTGGCGGCGTACGACGACGTGCTGGTCGCCGCGTGCCGGGGCCTCGACCTCGACCAGAGCCTGGAGTCGTACCCGCCGGGGGCCAGGCGGGACCTGGAGCGCGAGCGGGTCGAGCGGATGCTGGTGCGGGCCGGGCTGGGCCCGCTCAGGCGGTGACGACGACGGTGGTGCCGATCGGCGCGAAGCGCCAGAGGCGAAGGGCGTCGGAGCGCCGCTGGCGGATGCAGCCGTGCGAGAGCGGGGTGCCGAGCTCGGCGACGCTCTGGACCCGCTCGCCATCGAGCACCGGGATGTCGTGGAAGCCGATCGCGGCGCCCGCATCTCCCTGGGTGAAGCGCACGAAGTACTTCATGGTGCCCGAGTCGTCAATGCCCGTGGCGTCCTCGGAGCGCGAGTAGACCTCGAAGGTGCCGGGGTCGAGGTTGTCGTAGACGCTGCCCGAGACCCGGTAGGTCGAGACCACCTTCTCCCGCTCGTCCACGAGCCACACGCGCTGACGGCTCTCGCTGAAGACCACCCGCTTGCCCTCGCCGGAGTCGGCGGGCAGGGCCGTCGCCGGCCGTGCGGGCCTGGCCGGATCGGGGGACGGCGTGGCGGCCTCCGGGCGGGCAGCGACCTCGGCCCGCGAGTCGGAGCGGGAGGCCTCGGAGCTGCGGTCGTCGGGAGTCGTGACGCGCTCGGACACCCGGCCGACCAGGTCGCGGGGGTCGGTGTCGTGGGCCGTCGAGGGCAGAATGCCGGTGCCGCCGAGGACGGCGACGAGGGTCACGGCGAGCGAGGAGCCGAGGATGCCGATCCGCCCGTAGCGGGGCCGGACCTCGGCGCGGTGCCTGCTCATCGGATCACCTCCGCTTGGCGCGCTTGACCAGGTTGGCGGCCACGTCGCGGTAGGCGGTCGCACCCTTGTTGGAGCGGCTGGTGGCGAGGATCGAGCGTCCCGCTGCCGGCGCCTCCGCGAACTTGATCGTCTTGGGGATCGGCGGCTCCACGACCTCGAGGTCGTAGGTCTCGGAGATCGTGTCCAGCACGGTGCGTGCGTGGGTGGTCCGGCCGTCGTACAGCGTCGGCAGCACGCCCCACACAGCCAGCCCCTTGTTGGTGAAGCGGCGTACGTCGTGGACGGTGTCGAGCAGCTGCCCGACCCCGCGGTGCGACAACGTCTCGCACTGCAGCGGGATGAGCACGCCGTCGGCGGCCGTCAGCGCGGCCACGGTGAGCACCCCCAGCGACGGCGGGCAGTCCAGCAAGATCCAGTCGTAGCCCTGTCCCTTCTCGGCGAGGTCCTCGATGACACCGCGCACGACGTGCTCGCGACCGGTGCGGGTGAGCAGGTCGGCCTCGGCGCGGGCCAGCTCGATGGTCGCAGGCAGCAGGTCGACGCCGTCCTCGGTCTCGAGGATCGCCTCGATCGGGTCCAGCCCCTTGGTGAGGACCTGGTGGACCGAGAGCTCGAGATCCTCGGGGTCGACGCCGAGCGAGAACGTCAGACAGGCCTGCGGGTCCAGGTCGATCAGCAGCACCCGGTGTCCGAGCTCGGCCAGGGCAGCGCCGATCGACGCGACAGAGGTGGTCTTGGCGACGCCGCCCTTCTGGTTGGCGACGGCCAGCGTGGTGGTCCGCTTCTTGCTCATCGGCACCCATCATGCCGGACCGCCCCGGCCGAGCGGCGCGCCGCGCCCCGTGAGGTTGGCTACTGCGCAGGCGGGCCGTGCCCGGTGCCGCTCGCCCCCCTCGCTGCACCCAGGCGGTTTACTGGCCCTCATGTCCTCCACCGCGCTCGTCACCGGGCCCACGGCCGGCATCGGCCACGCCTTCGCCCTCCAGCTCGCCGCCCGCGGCTACGACCTGATCCTGGTGGCTCGCGACGCCGAGCGGCTGGCGGCCGTGGCCACCGAGGTCACCGAGAGGTACGGCGTCCAGGTCGAGGTGCTGCCGGCCGACCTGGGCGACCGCGCCCAGCTGGGCACCGTCGAGGCCCGGCTCTCGGACCGCTCGCGACCGGTCGACCTGCTGGTCAACAACGCCGGCTTCGGGCTCAAGCAGCGTTTCCTCGACAACGACGCCGACACCGAGACCGGGATGCTCGACGTCCTGGTGACGGCCGTGCTGCGGCTGACGCACGCCGCCCTCGACCCGATGGTCGAGCGCGGCCACGGCGGCGTCATCAACGTCTCCAGCGTGGCGGCGTTCCTCCCCCGCGGCACCTACGCGGCGGCGAAGGCCTGGGTCAACAGCTTCAGCGAGTGGGCCGCCCACGAGTACCGCGCCCAGGGGGTGAGCGTGATGACGCTGTGCCCCGGCTTCACCAGGACCGAGTTCCACGAGCGGATGGACGTGGGCCGCGGCTCCGCCCCCGGCTTCTTGTGGCTGGACGCGGACTTCCTGGTCTCCAAGGCGCTCAAGGACTTCGACAAGGGCCGCATCTACTCGATCCCCGGCGCCCAGTACAGGACCATCGTCGCCCTCACCAAGCTCGTCCCCCACCGAGCCCTGCAGGCCTACCAGGCCATGGGCCGCCGCTGACCTGTCAGCCTTCGCCGGCGATGAAGGCGCGGACCGCGTCGGCCACGAGCTGGACGGCGATGGCGGAGAGCAGCAGGCCCGCGATCCGGGTGACGAGCAGGACGCCGCTCTCGCGGATCAGCTTGAGGATCGGCAGCGAGAAGCGCATCGCCGCCCAGAGGCTGGCGTGCACCAGGATCACGCCGAGCCCGACCGCCACGAACGTCGGCCCGCTGTCGACCCGCTCGACGAAGAGCATCGTGGCCACGATCGCGCCGGGACCGGCCAGCAGCGGGGTCCCGAGCGGCACCAGCGCGACGTTGGTGCCGACCTGCGCCGTGGGCTCCTTCTCGTTGCCCGTCAGCAGCTCGAGGGCCACCAGGAGCAGCAGCAGGCCACCGGCGCACTGCAGGGCCGGCAGCGAGATGTGCAGGTACTGCAGGATCTGCTGGCCGAAGAAGGCGAACACGGTGATCACCAGGAACGACACGCCCACCGCCTGCCACGCGGCGCGGCGGGCCGACGCGGGCGAGCGCCCGCCGGTGAGCGACAGGAAGATCGGCACCGTGCCGACCGGGTCCATGATCACGAACAGGGTCACGAAGACCTCGACGAATAGGACGGTGTCCAGGACCGCGCTCACGGGCGCACCACGCCGGGCGCCGCGCGACCCGACCGCTGCGCGGCGGCGGCCGCCAGCTCGAGCAGCCGGGCGTACTCCTCCGGCGCCGTGGTGTTGCAGCCCAGGTCGTGGTCGCGCTTGCCCATGCCGTGGTAGTCGCTGGAGCCGGTGACCAGCAGGCCGAGGTTGCCCGCGATCGCGCGCAGCCGCTCCCGGTCGTGGGCGTCGTGGTCCTGGTGGTCGACCTCGATGCCGGCCAGCCCCGCCTCCGTCAGCTCCGCGAGCGTCGCCTCGTCCGGCTCGTGCGGCCCGTGGCGCCCCCACGGATGCGCGATCACGCAGACCCCACCGGCCTGGGCGACCACGTCCATCGTCTCGAGCAGGGAGGCTGCGTAGCGGTCGACGTACGCCGGCCGGCCCGGGTTCAGGAACCGGCGGAATGCCTCCGTGCGGTCGGCCACCACGCCCAGGTCCACCAGCGCGTCCGCGACGTGGGGACGGCCCGTGGCGGCCGTGCCCGGCGCCACGCGCCGTACGTCGGACGCCTCGATCGCGATGCCCAGCCCGCGCAGCCGCTCCAGCATCGCCGGGACCCGGGAGTTGCGTCCGGCGAGGATCTTGCTCAGCGCCTCGTCGAGGGCCGGATGGCCGGGGTCGGGCAGGTAGGCGAGCAGGTGCACGCCGACACCCTCGTGCCGGGTGCTGATCTCCATGCCACGGACCAGCTCGATCCCGGTCCGCCGGGCGGCCTCCTCGGCCTCGACCCAGCCGCTCGCGGTGTCGTGGTCGGTGATCGCGACGACGTCGAGGCCGGCCGCGGAGGCGGCCTCCACCAGCGCGGCGGGGGTGTCGGTCCCGTCGCTCGCCACGGAGTGGGTGTGGAGATCGATGCGCACCCCAGAAGCCTAGGGCGTGGGCGCACTCACCACGCCGGGCTGGGACCTCCGAACGGCACCTCGAGCAGGGCGGGGCCCAGGGTCGAGAGGTCGCGCAGCACCCAGTCGGGCTTGAGCATCATCACCGCCGACGCGGGCCGCAGCACCAGCCACAGCCACCGGCCGCCGGCCTCGCCCGCGACCACCGAGCGGTCCCACTCCGCGGCGCCGCCGCTGGTCGACACCGGCCACAGCGGCACCGGCTGGCCGCCGGCGCGGATCTTCACCAGCGGCGGGCCCTCGCCGACCTCGCCGCCGGGGTCCTCGTGGCGGGTCCCCGCGACCCGGGCGCCCAGGCCGGTGCCGGGCTCCTCGCTCACCACCACCACGTCGACCGGCCCGTCGTGCGCGCTGGTCCCGGAGATGCAGGTCATCGTCGCCCGGGCGCTCTGGGGCACCTCCCCCACGACCGCGAAGTCGGTCACGCTCCACCCGGGCCCAAGCGGCCAGCAGGTCAGCGTCGGGAACCCGTCGGAGGCGCGCAGGTGGTCGACGAAGGCGTCGTACGACGGCTCGGCCGGTCGCCACAGGGGCGGCACGTCGCCGTGGTCGGGGCAGGACCAGCGGCCGTCCGCGTGCAGCACCGGTGCGGGGCAGCGGGGACACCCCGCGGACAGGGACATGCGACCACGGTGCTGGCGGTGCCGGGACAGCGTCAAGAGTTCCAGCGCAGGACGACCGGGCTCTTCCGCTCGTGGCCGAGGACCGACACGGTCGCGGTGTCCAGCCGGAACAGTCGCCCGTCGGAGACCGGCAGGCCGAGCCACCGGGCGGCGAGCGCCCGCAGCGAGTGCCCGTGCGCGAACACCAGGGTGCGCCCCTCGCACCCGTCGGCGCGCGCCACGACCCGGTCCAGGCGCACACCCACCTGCTCGGCGCTCTCGCCACCCGGGCACGGGTGGGTCCACACGGTCCAGTCGGGCACCGACTCGCGGATCTCCGCGGTCGTCACGCCCTCATAGTCGCCGTAGGCCCACTCGACGAGGTCCTCGTCGACCTCCGCGTGCGCGAACCCCGCCAGCTCCGCCGTACGGCGGGCTCGTTGCCGCGGGCTGGTGAGCACGAGCGCGAAGTCCTGCTCGCCGAGCGGGCCGGCGAGGCCACGGGCGAGCTCCTCACCGTGCGGGAGCAGCGGCAGGTCGGTGACCGAGGTGTGGCGGCCGTTCTCGCTCCACTCCGTGGGTCCGTGCCGGACCAGCCACAGCTCGGTCGACATCGGCTCAGGTCTCCGCGAGCACGACGACGCGGTCGCCGTCCTGGACGGCGAAGGTGCGGGACTTGGCGGGGTTGACCACGACACCGAAGCCTGCCACGTCGTCCCCGGCGAGCGCCTCCGAGCGGTAGCCGATCGCAGTCTCGCCGCGCGCCGCGGCGCCCGCCACGACGGTGGCGTAGGTGACCTCGCGGCCGGGCTGGACGTACCACTCGGCCGGGCGGAGGTAGATCTCGCTGCCCTCGTCGCCCAGCAGCTGGCCGAACACCGCCTCGAGGCGGCGGTCCTCGGAGAGCTGGGTGACCAGCAGGCTGACGATCTCGCCGCTGACCACCACGTCGTCGATGTGCGCGACCTGGGCCAGCACCCGGTTGCGGTCGTCGAGCATCTCGGTGACGACCGGCGTGGACTCCCCCAGCCTGCCCAGGATGTCGCGGACGTGCAGCAGTGTCACCAGGGTCCGCGCGTCGGCCGCCTGGACCGCGAGGTGGTCGGAGTAGCAGAGCACGATCACCTGGTCGAGCCCGGCTGCGATGTGTGCCTCCAGCGTGGCCCGGTCCGTCGACGAGGCGGCCACCACCGTGACCGCGAGGCTCTCCAGCGCCGGCACCTGCGGCGTCCCGAACGACGTCAGCACGGTCAGCGTCGAGCCGGCGGGGGCGTAGTGGTCGAGCTCGCGCAGGATGATCGGCGCGCGCTCGTTCCAGCCGATCAGGACGCCGTGCGTGGGCAGCTCCGGCGCGCCGAGCGCCGTACCGAGGGCGGACAGGTCGGGCGTGGCCAGGGACCTGCCCTCGGTCTCGAGGCCGTCGTCGTCCTCGGCGACGACGATCAGCGTGCGGTTGCCGATCACCCTGCCGGCGGGCGGGTTGAGGGTGGGCACGCCGTCCTCGATCAGGCCGATGACCGAGGCCTTCTCGAAGGCGAGCAGCGCGTCGCCGTACGTCGCCGCGCCCAGGTCGTGGCGCTCCAGGAAGTAGATCTCGTCGCCGTCGTAGTCGAAGAGCTCGGTGTAGACCGCGGCGGCACCCGACTGTCGCGAGGTCTGCACGACGAGCTTCGCGACGGTCTCGCGGATGTCGAGCAGGACCGTGCGGTCCGCGCCGACCAGGCGGGCCGCCTCGAGGTTGGTCGGGTTGCGGATCTCGGCGACGATGTTGGGCCCGCCCTCACCGCCGTGGGTCAGCGCGAGCAGGGTCTTGATGACCTCGCTGTCGGGGTCCTCGGAGCCCTCGGGCGCCAGCAGGATCACCGAGCGCGCCGCGGTGTGGCGGCTCAGCGCGAGGTCGTCGATGTCCATCGGCGAGCCGGAGCGGCACACCACCCGGGTGCCGCGCAGGTCGGGCACCTTGGCCGCGACGTCGTCCTCCATCTCCACCTTGTCGCGGTCGGCGAGGATCACGATCACCGGCTTGCGGCGGCTCTCGTTGGCCAGCGTGAGCTCGCTGATGATCGTGAAGATCGAGTCCGACCAACCCAGGATGACGGTGTGGTCCTGCTCCAGCACGATCGAGCGGCCGCGGCGCAGGTCGGCGAGCTTGGTGTCGATGCCGGCGGCGATGACGCCGATCAGCGCGCTCACGATGAACAGCCCCGCGATCGTCAGCGCCAGCATGGTCAGCACGAACCGCCACGAGCTGGCGTCGTCGCCGCCGATGGTCCCGGGGTCGAGCGCGTGCAGCAGGCTGTAGAACATCTCGTGCAGGAAGCCGTCGGGGGCGTCGGAGTCGGGTCGCAGCCCGAGCAGCGTGACGAACACCGAGAACACGAGGATCAGCAGGAGTGTCGCCACGCTCAGCCAGGCGATCAGCGCCGGCGTGCCGCGCGACATGCTGTTGTCGAACCAGTAGCGCATCCGGTCGCCGAGCCGCGAGGCCGGCGCCTTGGCCGTGCGAGCGCCGGGCCCGGAGCGGGCCATCGCCTTCGCCGTCCGCATCCGAAGCTGCTGTCCCGTGCGTGCCATCGCGCCCCACCCCATGAGTCCCGTGCCGGAGACCCGGCGCGCCATCGTCGCGTACGGCGCTCGGGCGCGGCAGCGGTTTGACGACACCCGCGGCGCCGTGCTTGTCACATGGATACTCGGTATGCCTGGTGATCGGCTGCCTCGGCGCCGGGGTCGGACTGCTGCTGGGCTCGGCCGTGGGGGCCAGCCTGCTGCAGCTGGTCGGGACGGCGGGGACGCCGGTTCCGTGGGCCGGGCTGGCGGTCGTGGTGGTGGGCGTGCCGCTGCTGTCGGCGGCCGTCGGCTGGCTGGTCACGCCCACCCGGCTCGCCCTGACCCGGCGTACCGGATGAGCTCGGGTGCGGCCTGTCGGGGCCGTACGCGTGCCACCATCCTCGCGTGGACCTTCGCGCTTCCCGGCTCGCCGTCGCCGCCGCCTTCCTGAGCCAGGGGCTGGTCTTCATCAGCCTGACCACCCGGCTGCCCGACTACCAGGACGTCTGGGACCTCTCCGAGCTGCAGATCTCCCTGCTCCTGCTGATGATCGTGCTTCTCGCCGGGGTCGGCTCGGTCGTCGCGGAGCGGCTCGCACAGGGCCGCGACTCCGCGACGCTGCTGCGGGTCGGCCTGGGGGTGACGGCGGTGGCGGTGCCGGTGCTGATGCTGGCGCCCGTCGTGGGCGCGTTCGTCGCCGGGCTGGCGGCGTACGGCGTGGCGCTGGGGATCGTCGACGCGACCACCAACATGCAGGCGGTGGCCGTGGAGCACGAGTACGGGCGGCCGATCCTGCCGTCGTTCCACGGCGCCTGGACCCTCGGCGGCATCCTCGGCGCGTCGCTGACGCTGGCCACCTCGCGGCTGCCGGTGGAGGTGGGGGCGGTCGCGGCACTGGTGCCGCTGCTGGTGCTCTTCGGGCCGCTGCTGCCCCGCGTCGGCGACCCGCTCGCCGCGGCGGCGGGCGTCGCCGGCGCCGTGCCGTGGCGACCGATCCTGCTGGTCGGGCTCGGGATGGTGCTCTTCTACATGGTCGACACCGCCGCGCAGACCTGGGGCTCGCTCTACCTCGACAACGTCATCGACACCCCCGAGGACCTGGTCGCGCTGGCGACCCTGCCCTACCTGGTCGCGAGCCTGGCGCTGCGCCTGGGCGGCGACCGGCTCGTGGCGGCGTACGGCGCCGTCGCGGTGATCCGGGTCGGCGCGGTGGTGTCATGCGCGTCGCTGGCGGCCGTGGTGTTCGCGCCGTCGTGGCCGGTGGCCGTCCTGGGGTTCACCGTGCTCGGCGCCGGCGTCGCGGTGATCGCGCCGCTGTCCTACTCCGCCGCCGCCCGCATCGCCGGTGAGGGTCTCGACCCCCTCACCCGCCAGGCCCGGGTGGACGCCGTGATCGGTCGCTTCAACCAGTTCAACTACCTCGGCGCGCTCATGGGCGCGGTCCTCGTCGGCGCCGTCGGCCAGGACAACCTGCGACTCGGCTTCGCCGTCCCCATGATCCTCGTCCTCGCCCTGATCCCCCTCGCCCGCGCGTTCGCGCCGGCTGCGGGGGCCGGGGGCGCGCGAGTTTCACCGGGTGCCCGGTGAAACTGGCGCCTCCCGTACGAAACTTCATACGGGAAGCGTGAGTTTCACCGGGTGCCCGGTGAATCTCCTCCCGCGTCACTCAGCCGCGACGCCCGGCCAGTTCTTGTCGGGCTGGGGGACGGGGCGACCGGGCTGCTCGCCGCCGCGCTCGGTGAGGTAGCTGTCCTTGGGGACCATGACCTTGCGGCGGAAGATGCAGACGACCTTGCCGTCCTGGTTGTAGCCGATGGTCTCGACGTGGACGACGCCGCGGTCGTCCTTGGACTTCGACTCCCACTTGTCGAGGACGGTGGTCTCGCCGTAGAGGGTGTCGCCGTGGAAGGTGGGGGCGACGTGGCGCAGCGACTCGATCTCGAGGTTCGCGATCGCCTTGCCGGAGATGTCGGGCACCGACATACCGAGCAGGATCGAGTAGACGTAGTTGCCGACCACGACGTTCTTGCCGAACTGCGTGGTCGACTCCGCGTAGTTCGTGTCGAGGTGCAGGGGGTGGTGGTTCATGGTGAGGAGGCAGAACATGTGGTCGTCGAACTCGGTGACCGTCTTGCCGGGCCAGTGCTTGTAGGTCGCACCGACCTCGAACTCCTCATAGCTTCGACCGAACTGCACCTGGACTCCTCGGGCTCGACGTCATCGAGCCAGGATTCTGTCAGGCCGGCCCCTCAGCCGGGTACGGCGGTCAGGACCCGCCGCCGCCGGCCTTGCGGCGGTGCATCTTGGGCCCGCCGCCGACCACCTCGGAGCCGTGCGCCTTCTCCGGGGTCGGCCCGTCCTGGTGGACGCCCTTCTCCTTGTCGTTCTTGCGATCGAGCGCCGCGCGCATCTTGGCCTTGATGTCGTCGTTGCTGGAGTCGGTCATGGCTCCACCATCCCACGTCGGCCGGGCACGCGTCGACCGGGATTCAGCCGGCGCGGCGCCCCAGCACGTCGGCGCGCAGCGCCTCGACCTGCGCCAGCATCGCCGCGTCGACCGGCACCGTGCCGGGGTCGATGCCCGGGACGCGGACCGGCTCCAGGTCGCCGAACCCGCCCACCACGCGCGCCCCGGTGGCGCGCAGGCGGTCCTCGATCTCGAGCGCCCGCTGGCGCAGCCACGGCGTCGGGTCGAAGCCGATCGGCGGCCCGCCGCGGCCGGCCAGGCGCTGCTTGGCCACCTCGAACTTCACCAGCCGGTGGTACTCGCCGGTGCGCAGGTGATCGCCGCGCAGGCGCAGGTTGAGCTCGCGCAGCAGCACCGCCGACACCGCGTCGAGCGAGGTGTTGGCCGGCGGCACGTCGACCCCGTCCGCGGCCGGGACACCGCTCGCCTCGCAGAAGCGCGCCCACAGCAGTCCCGGGTCCGCGCCCGGCGGCGGCACGGTCACGAGCGCGACCCGGTCCGCGCCGACGGCGTCGGTCCAGTTGCCCGCGATCCGGCCCATGCCCTGCTGCAGCCAGAACATCCGGCCCGCCTGCTGCGCGCCGGGGAACTGACCGACGTACTCGGCCCAGGCGAGGGTGCCGCCGTTCTGCAGGCCCTCCTGCCACATGGCCGGGATCGCGCGGCCGAGGTCGCGCAGGGTGAGGACGACCTCGACCGGGGCGGGGGCGAGCGAGGCCAGCACCCGCTCGATCGACGCCGGCTTGGCGGGGCCGAGGAACTCCATGCTCACCAGCGCGGTGCCCTCGTGTGCGGCCACCTCGTCGAGCAGCGCCTGCCAGCGGCCCTCCGACTTGCCGGCCTGCTGGGTGCGGCCGAGCACGTCGCTGACCGCCAGCATCTGGTCGCGCCAGCGGCGGCCGGGCAGCAGCACCCCGCGCTCGGCGAGCAGGCCGCGGTTGGCCTCGAGGCGGCGCTGGACGTACGACGTCCCGGACTTCATCAGTCCCACGTGCAACACGACCCGGCTCGCCATGGCGGCAGGCTAGCGGCTCACTCGAGGCGCGTCGGCACCCCGTGCCCGACCGAGGTGCCGAGGACCCGGCGCTCCCCCGTCGGCCAGGTCTCGAGCCAGACCAGGAACTCGTGCTCGGAGTCCGGGGTCCGGCGCGACGGCTCCAGGTAGACGTGGGCGAACGGCGCCGCCGCGGTGGCCTGGGCCCCCAGCGCGTCGATGCCGGAGCGGACGGCGTCCTGCTCGTCGCGCTCGAGGTACTGCCACATGACGCTGTGCCACAGCACCGTCGTGGTGCCCTCAGCCAGGACGAGCCGGGACACCAGGTCGTGGGCCGACTCGCGCCGCACCTCGTACGGCGTGCGGTCGGCGAGCGCGAAGGCGCCGCGCAGCCGCTCGAGCCGGTGCGCCTGGTCCGGCCAGACGTAGGCGGTCAGCACCAGGCGGCCCTCGGTCGTCCGCACGTCGACGGGCATCACGTCGCTGCCCAGGCGCTCCACGATGGGCGGCGGCTCCCGCCGTGGCAGCAGTCCGGTCCACGCCGGGTCCAGCACCACCGGGGAGTCCGCCGGCCCCAGAGCACCGGCGGGCGTGACGTAGCGGAACCGGTCGGCCAGCAGGTTGAGCCCGCCCGAGGAGCCGATCTCGACCAGCCGCACCGGGTGCGCCCAGGGCAGCGCGAGCAGCCCGGCCATCAGCGCGGTCGCGCGCCCGACCTCGTTGGTCTGCGGCGGCCGGTCCAGCCACTCGCGCACGGCTTCCGGCTCGGCGGCGAGCAGGTCGCGCAGCGCTCCCCAGCCGGCCTCGGGCTCCCAGGTGCCGCCCACGCTCGGGTAGTACGCCGCCAGCGCGCCCGCCCGGCGCTCCAGCACCAGCCGGTGCACGCTGCCCAGCAGCCGCAGCGCCAGCGCCGACGGACCGGGGTCGTCCTCGTGCCCGGCCAGCACGGTCGCGGTCGGCCCACCCGCCACCAGGTCGTCGGCGAGCCGCTCGCACAGCCCGGCGTACATGGGCGAGCCGAGGGCGGCGCACGCCGGCCCCTGCCGGCGTACGGCCTCGACGACGTCCACCCGCCTAGGCCTTCAGCTTGTAGTCCTTGAGCAGCGACCGCCCGATGATCATCTTCTGGATGTCGGAGGTGCCCTCGCCGATGAGCATGAACGCGGCCTCGCGGTAGAGGCGCTCGATCTCGTACTCCTTGGAGTAGCCGTAGCCGCCGTGGATGCGGAAGGAGTCCTGGACGACCTCGTTGCAGTACTCCGCGGCGAGCATCTTGGCCATGCCGGCCTCGACGTCGTTGCGCTCGCCCTTGTCCTTGAGGCGTGCGGCCTTGACCATCATCGCGTGGGAGGCCTCGACCTTGGTCGCCATCTCCGCGAGCCGGAACAGGATCGCCTGGTGATCGGCGATCTGCTTGCCGAAGGTCTCACGGGTCTGGGCGTAGGCGATCGCGAGCTCGAAGGCCCGGTTGGCGATGCCGCAGGCGCGGGCGGCGACGTTGACGCGGCCGACCTCGACGCCGTCCATCATCTGGTAGAAGCCCTGACCGGGCTCGCCGCCCAGGATCTGCTCGGCCGCGATCTGGTGGCCCTCGAAGATCGCCTCGGTGGTGTCGACGCCCTTGTAGCCCATCTTGTCGATCTTGCCGGGGATGGTCAGGCCGGGCGCGGTCTCGCCGAAGCCGACCTCCTTCTCCACCAGGAACGTCGTCATGTTCTTGTAGACGCTGTCGGCGCCCTCGTCGGTCTTGACCAGGACGGCGATCAGGTTGGACGTGCCGCCGTTGGTGAGCCACATCTTCTGGCCGTCGATGGTGTAGCCACCCTCGCCCTTGGTGGCCTTGGTCTTGATCGCCGAGACGTCCGAGCCGAGGCCGGGCTCGGACATCGAGAACGAGCCGCGCACCTCGCCGGTCGCCATCCTCGGCAGGTACTTCTTCTTCTGCTCCTCGGTGCCGTGCTTCATCAGCATGTAGGCCACGATGAAGTGGGTGTTGATCACACCGGAGACGCTCATCCAGCCGCGCGCGATCTCCTCGACGCACAGCGCGTAGGTCAGCAGCGACTCGCCCAGGCCGTCGTACTCCTCGGGGATCATCAGCCCGAAGATCCCCAGCTCCTTGAGTCCGTCGACGATCTCCTGCGGGTACTCGTCGGCGTGCTCGAGCTCGGTGGCGACGGGGAGGATCTTCTCCTCCACGAACTGGCGCACCGCCTTGAGGATCTCGGTCTGGTCGTCGGTGAGTCCGTCGGTCTCGCAGAGGCGACCCATGTGTTGGCTCCTGTACGGCGGTGGGTGGGACAGGCACACGCTACCGAGGAGCGGACGCTTCGGGGCGCCGCGGCGGTGTGACGTACCTCCCCCGGGCCAGGGGTCAGTAGGTGCGGCCCACCAGCGCCAGGAACTCCCGGAAGCCCCAGTCGTAGGCACGGGTGCTGGTCCGGATCGAGGCGGTCGTGGGGTTGCGCGACGCCGCGTACGCCGCCGGCTGGTCGCTGTCGATGCGCAGGGCCCGCGTGGCGCCGGCGGTGCTGACCAGCAGCCGGGTCATCGGGAGGTCGCGGCGCGACTCGATGCGCCGGCAGGTCGCCCAGCAGCCCACCGCCCACTGGCGCGTCCGCACCCTCGCCTTGAGCCGGGCGAACAGCGCCTTCTCCATGGCGTTGGGCCGGTAGCGGCGGGTGAGGAACTGGACCTTCACGCCCCGCTCGACGGCCTTGAGCAGCGAGCCGTAGATCCGCTGGTCGCCCAGGCCCCTGGTGTCCATGTGGATCCCGGCGCCCTTCGGCGCGGCGTCGATGGCGTTCACCAGCAGGTCGAGCACCACCCGTCGACCGGCGCGTCCACCCGACGGCCGGTTGACGACCGGGCCGGGACGGAAGGCGATCGGCTGCCCGACCGGGCTGGTCAGGAGCTCCGCGTCCACCGTGAGCGCATCGTGGTCGGAGTGGAGCTCGGTCGTGGTCTGACCGGTGACCCGGAACTGCTCGGCCTTATGCAGGAAGACGTAGTCGATCGTCGCCCCGCGGTGGTCACCCGTCGGCGCGTAGGTCCCCGTGACGTCGTACGTCGGGGTGAGCCCCTGCTCGGTCAGCACGTCGCGGGGGTACTCCTTCTTGTTCGTGTAGTGGAAGTTGAAGTCGCCTCCGACCAGCACCGGCCCCGAGGCGGCCAGCGCGGCCACCAGCGCCCCGAGGCGCCGCACCGAGGGCTTGATGATCTTCTCGGTGCGCTTGCTGCGGGGCGTGAGGTGCGTGGACACGGCCGAGACGACGCGTCCGGTGGCGTACTCGCGCGCGGTCACCCAGTTGGCGTAGCGCACCCCCCACTCGACCGCCTGGCCCGGACCGCGCCCGCGCAGGTTGCTGATCATGTGGGTGCCGGTGGCCAGCGCCTCCCAGCGATCGGCGCGCCAGGCGATGGGCGTCGCGCCCGTGTAGGTGCCGGGGGTGCGGAACATCGCGTACGGCGCGGGGGCGAGCGCGGCGTCGGCCCGGCGCGGGACCTCGTTGTAGGTGATGAAGTCGGGGGCCTGCGCGAAGACCGTGGCGAGGTCGGCCGCGAACTTGGCGTCGGGCTGGCCGGAGAGCAGGTTGGCCTGCACGATGCGGACCGACGTGGGCGGGACCTCGTCGACGGCGACGACCCCGCCGCTGGCACCCGAGGGCCCGGTGGACAGGCCCGCCAACGAGAGGCCGAGCACCCCGGCGAGGGCGGCGGCGGCGGGCCCGCGGAGACGGCGGGCGAGGCGCGGGCGGGTGCTGACGTTCACGCGATGGGGTCCAATCTGAGGCTCATGCAGGAGGCGTGCCTGGCAATCACACCAGTCACACCAGTCCCACGGAACCCCTGGCGGAGAACTACAGACCTGTAATTCACCGGGCGAGGACTTCGCCCCGCCTGGGGGCCCCCGAAGCGGCGGTGCTAGGAGCTGGCCGCGGCCTCGACGAGGCCGAGCCGGCGACCGAGAGGCACCGCCAGCTGGCGCGCGTAGTCGGGGGTCATGTGCTCCTTGTCGCGCATGGTGACGGTGCTGCCCACCACCGACGGGCACTGTTTGTCGAAGCAGAACCATGGCCCGGCGTTGACGAACGGGGCGCCGGCTCGCCGGGCCGCGTCACGAAAGCCCATCTGGATCGCGCGGGCCTGGGGGCCGGCCTCGAACAGACAGTCGCCGAGGTCGACCTCGCCCGAGGTCAGGCACACGCCGGGCTCGCGCGGGAGCTGGGGTGTGTTGCCCAGGACCACCAGCCGCGGGGCCAGCGGCTCGAGGAGCCGGAGCTGCTCCTCGAATCCCGCCCCCACGACCTCCCGGAACTCCTCGGCGTCCTCCTGCTTGAACACCAGCCGCGAGCCGTCCTCCGACATCACCGGGGACACCGCCGACGTGGCGACCACGATCAGGTCGGGCTGCAGGTCCTCAAGCGTCTCGAGGGTCCAGGCCTTGAAGTCCTGGCACTCCTCCCACGGCCGCTCGGTCTCCCGCTCGGCCTGCACGGCCTGCGTCGCCGAGCACCCGCTGTAGACGAACTGGAAGGCGCGGAAGCCCTCGGCGCTCCCCAGCTCGTCGAACGCCGGCGACCACGCCCGCGCGTGCGAGTCGCCGATCAGGGCGACGGTGAGGTCGGCGTCGGAGTCGCCCAGCGGGCACAGCTGCGTCGTGCCCGTCCGGTAGTCGCAGTCCCCCAGCGGCGCGGTGGCCTTGCGGATCCCCAACAGCGACGGCGTCAGGTCGCTGGGGACCTCCCGCCCCTCGCGGGCGGCGAGGACGGACGCCTGGACCAGCGCGAGCTGGGGGTCGTCGCTGAGCCGGCGGTCGGCGAAGTCCGCCGTCGTGATCGCCGGGTCGTCGCCGCCCAGGCCCAGCTCGTGGACGACCCACTGGCGGCCGGAGAGCACGACCGCCACGACCAGGATCACCCCCGCGGGGTACAGCGCGATCCCGAAGGAGGGGCGCGACCAGCGCCGGCCGCGCCGGAACGGCTCCTCGACCCAGTGGTACGTCGCGGCGCTCAGCGCCACGACGAGCGCCAGCGCCAGCAGCAGGCGCAGCCCGCCGAGGTGCGCGACGCCCTGCCGGTCCTCGGCGATGCGCAGCACCGGCCAGTGCCACAGGTAGAGCGAGTACGACCAGTTGCCGATCACCAGCAGCGGCGGCAGGGAGAGCACCCGGGACACCAGCGTCTGGCCCTCGCGCCCGGAGGCGTCCCCCGAGGCGATCAGCAGCACGGTGCCGAGCACCGGCAGGGCTGCGGCGTACCCCGGGAACGCGGTCCCCGCGTCGAGGACCACCACGGAGGCGAGGATCGCGAGCAGCCCGGCCGCCCCCATGCCCTGCCGCACGGGTCGCGGCAGCCGGACGTCGCCGCGCGACAGCCACAGGGCGGTCGCGGCGCCGGCACCGAGCTCCCACGCGCGGGTCAGCGTGGAGAAGTACGCCGTCACCGGGGACTCGTAGGTGGCGTAGAGGGACCAGGCGAACGACGCCAGGCTCAGGGCCAGCAGCAACCCCAGCAGCACGCCGTGGCGAGGGGCGCCGGAGCGGCGGCGAGCCACCGCCAGCCAGCCGATGAGGATCAGCGGCCAGACCAGGTAGAACTGCTCCTCGACGGCCAGGGACCAGAAGTGCTGGAGGGGCGAGGTGGGCTCGCCCTGCGCGAAGTAGTCGGTGCCGACCTGCGCGAAGCGGATGTTGGCGGCGAAGAACGACGACCAGACGGCGTCCTTGCCGATCTCGAGCGCCCGCACCAGCGGCAGGAGGAGCGTGGCGGCGACGACGGTCGCCACGAGCACCACGACGGCGGCGGGCAGGATCCGGCGGGCCCGGCGGGCGTAGAACCCGCCGAGCGAGATCCGCCCGGACCGGTCGGCCTCCCGCACCAGCAGCGAGGTGATGAGGAAGCCGGAGATGACGAAGAAGACGTCCACCCCGACGAAGCCGCCCTCGAAGCCGGCGAAGCCGGCGTGGGCCACGATCACCAGGCCGACGGCCAGTGCGCGCATGCCCTGGATCTCAGGCCGGAATCCCAACCCGGGTGAGGGGGCACTTGCCACCGTGGGCACTCCTTCGCGGCTCGTCTGGGAGCGGGCCGCCGCACCGTCGGCGGGCCCTCGGCGCGGGTCATCAGCGCCGGTGCCTGACGCTATCCTGTCGCAATGCCTCGACCAAAGACCCGCGCGAGGAGCCACCGCGCGGAGCGTGGCAGCGTCCTCGCCACGCTGCTCCTGGTCGGCCTCCTCACCCTGGTCGTGGGTGCCGTCACCGTGCTCGGCGGCAGCGGCTTCCTCGCCCGGGACGCCGGCACGGCCGCACGTATGGACGCTCCCGTCCCGGCCGACCCGGGCGACCCGGGCACCACCGCGGCCTCCCCCTCCGTCGCGCCGACGCGGACCCCGGCGGTCTCCCGCAAGCCCCCGGGCAAGCGCACGGTGGTGCCGGGCCTCACGCTGCGCCGCTACACCACCGAGGAGCTCGCAGAGATCGAGGCGGAGCGACTGCGCGCGATCGCCGCCCGCAAGTCCGTCACGATCCGGGTCGGCACCTTCAACGTGCTCGGCAGCAACCACACCGCGCCCGGTGGCGACCGCCGCAACTACCCGCCGGCCTCACGTCGTACGCCGCAGGCCGCGTCGTACATCCGCAACTACGGGGTGCAGGTGCTGGGCACCCAGGAGCTCAAGCCGGACCAGCTCAACGGGCTCAAGAGCATGACCGGCATGGCGGCCTACCCCGACTACGCCTTCGGCACCCGCGACACCGACAACAACATCCTCTACGACCCCGACGTGTTCGAGTTCGTCTCCGGCGACTCCTTCTCGATCACCTTCATGCACGCGGTGCGCCCCCAGCCGATCGTCAAGCTGCGGCACCGGCTGACCGGTCGCGAGATGTACTTCGTCAACATGCACGCCTCGGCCGGCGAGGGCCGCTACGCCGTCTCCCGCCGGGCCGGGCACCTGGCCGCGGTGAGCGTGGTCAACCGGCTCGCGGCCGAGGGGCTGCCGGTGTTCCTCACCGGCGACATGAACGACCGCGCGGAGTTCTTCTGCCGGGTGGCTCCCCCCACCGGGCTCGTCGCCGCCATCGGCGGCAGCGCCTCCGGGGGCTGCAGCCCGGCCGGGCGCCTCGCGGTCGACTGGGTCCTCGGCACCGGCGTCCAGTGGAGCGACTACGACGAGGACCGCAGCACCCTGGGTCGCGTCAGCGACCACCACTTCGTGAGCGCCACCGCCACCATCCCCGGCGAGACGGACTGACCTCGTCGGCCACCCTCGTGCGCAGGTCCCGCACGTCCCCGAGCATCTGCGCGACGAGCGAGACCGCCACGTCGGCGACCTCGGCATCGGTCACCGACGACGGCTCCCGACGGGGCTCGAGCTCGTCGGGGACGAGCAGGTTGGCCAGGTCTCCGCGGACGTCGTAGCCCTCCGCGCGCACGAAGTCGACCCACTCCCGACCGCGGCGACGCTGCTCCTCGATGCGCTCCTGCGGCGGCCAGAACCGCTCGCCGCGGCGCGGGACGAGACGCTCGTCGGCGAGGAACGTGCGGATGTAGACGCCGCGGTCGAAGGCCCGCTGGAAGTCACCCAGGTGGGCGTTGACGCGGCGCAGCACCTCGGCCTCGACGACTCCCATCGACTCGTTGGGGAACGAGCCGGAGAGGTCGAAGGCCTCGGTGTCCAGCCCCAGCAGAGCACCGAAGCGGTGCCAGATCTCCTCGCGCGGCGCCCGGGTGTCGAGCGGCAGGACATGCACCTGCGAGGCCGGGAGCGACGGGGCCCACCGCTGCAGGACCAGGCGCAGGTCCAGGGTGCGCCAGTTCCAGATCGCGTTGGGGCTGGGCGACACCTCGAGGGCGTACTCCTCGATCGGCGTCGTGTGCCGGTTCTTGAGGCTCTCCTGCCAGCTGGCGGTGAACAGGCCCAAGGGCTCGCGGGCGGTGACGACCAGGTGGACCTCCGCGGGCGCCAGGTCGGCGATCATCCGCTGCGCCTGCTCGGCGGAGGCCGCGGCGAAGAACTCGTGGCTGACCAGCCCGGTGCCCGGCCAGCCGGCGAGCTCCTGGGTCAGCCGGGACCACGCGGTGCGGTGCCGGGCCGGGGCACCGGCCAGGTTGGGGTCCTCGCGGACCACGCGCGAGGCCCATAGGTGGTCGCGCCGCTCCTCCCCGGGCAGCAGCACGCCCTGCTCGCGCAGCAGCGGGCGCGAGGCCCACAGGATCGTCTGGAGGTAGGTGGTGGCGGTCTTGGGCAGCCCGAGGTGGACGAAGACCCGCTCGGCCAACGCGTCAGATGCTCTCGGTGAACTTCGCGAGGGCGACGTCGATGCGGTCCTGGTCGCGGCTGGCCATCGGCACCAACAGCTCCTGGACCACGTCGGCCAGCTCGGCCAGGCGAAGCTGGTGGCGGCGCATCTCGAGCAGGTCCTGCTCGAGGTGCTCGACGCGCGCCACGAGGTCGCGCTGGTCGCGGACCTGGCGCACGATCTGTTTCAGTCCCATTGAGCCACCAATCGTCCGATGCTGAAGCGGCTCCTGTTGCCACCCTCGCCGGGGGCGAGCTCGCGTGTACGAATGATAGTTGCCCCCTGACCCTCGAGCCGACCCGCCAGGGCGTCCAGCGACACGGGCCGCAGCTTGAGCGGCGCGGTGCCGCCACCGGTCCACACGTCGACGAACAGCCGCCCGCCGTCGCGCAGGGCCATGGAGGAGAAGCGCGCCAGCGAGTCGCGCCCGAAGCCGTTGGTGGCGTCGGCGACGTGGCGCGCGAGGATCGCCCGGCGCCCGCTCCGCCGGGACGCCAGCGCGCCCTCACCCAGCACCGAGCGCCACTCGGTGAGGTTGAGGTGCCGTACGTCGAGCCGCAGGCCCTCGGCCGCCGCTACCCGCTGCGCGGTCTGCGGCGCCTTCGGGACGTAGTCGTAGGCGGTGACCTGGGCTCCCTGGCGCGCTAGCCACAGGCTGTCGGCGCCCCAGCCGGCCCCGACGTCGAGCACCGTGCCGCCCTGGCCCACGAAGCCGAGGGCCCGGCGCGCCAGCTGCGAGGGCCGGCGCCGCGGCACCCGCATCCGCGCCCGGCTGTAGCTGCGCTCCCACGCCTGGCGCTCCACCGAGGTCCCGCGGAACCACCCGGTCAGCTCCTGGATGGTGTGCTGGTCGGTGCCGAAGCGGAACGCCGGGTCCGGCACGGCCCACGACGGCCCGTACATCGCCTCCAGCAGGCGCTCGGGCGCCGCCGGGGCGGGGAACGGGCGGCCCTCGAGCGTGCACTCCCGCGTCGGGTAGATCCAGTCCATCTCGTACGGCGCGTCCACCTCGCCCATGAGCCGCAGCCGGCCCCCGTCGATGAACCCGGCGAAGACGTCCAACGCCCGGACCACCCCGTCGCCCTCGACCACGTCGATGCGGAAGGCCGCGCCGCTGTAGCGGTGCGTGGCCAGCCCCAGGCCGGTCACCGCCCGCTGCAGGCGGAAGGACTCCCGGATGACGTCGACCGGCGTCGACGCGTGGCTGACGTAGGCGAGGTCGGCGTCGGAGTCGTGCCCGAGCAGCCGCTGCTCGCGGATCGCGCCCAGCAGGGTGCCGTAGGCGAGGAAGGCCTCGATGCCCGCCGTGCGGATCGCCTCGAGCACGCGGTCGATGCTGTCCAGCAGCGGCGCCACGTCCTCGGGCGAACGGGTGTCGAAGGTGGCGCTCATGCGCCCCGACTTGTCCAGCCCCATCGGGGCCCCGGACTTGCCGACGACCGCGATCCTCGCCGACGACGTGCCGAACGCGCGCTCCTCATCGAACAGGGTCTCTCCCGTCAGGTGGTCGCGCACGCTCACCCGTGTGTGGCCGTCCAGGAAGCGGCTCAGCGCCGGCGGCCAGGCGGCGTGACGGCGACCCGTCGGCGAGCCCTCCGTGTCACGCACCAGCCAGAACGACCAGACCCGTCGCCCGTCGAAGAGGACGTCCAGCACGCGGTCGCCGAAGCCCCACAGCCGGACGCCGCCCTCGTCGACCTCGGAGACCCGGGCCTTGGACCTCGGGACCTTCGGGCCCTCCATCAGTCCATGTCGACGTTGGCGTAGGGGTCGATCTTCTTGCCACGGTAGGAGGCCCGGAGCGGGACGCTCCTGGGGAAGTTCTCGTACCAGTAGTTGATGTGGTCCTGGTACCTCAGGGTGAGGCCGCGGTTGCGCATGATGGTGATGTTCTCGTCGGAGATCGTCGCCAGCCCCGAGATGTTCGAGGAGCCGTTGATCACCACGTGGGCCGTGCGGTTGTTGCCGATGCGGCCGTTGATCGAGATCGACTTGAGGTGGAAGTAGTTGTCGAACTCGCCGTCGCCGTTGAAGTCCTGGACCAGGTGCCGGATCGGCACGTTGTGGGAGCGCAGGTAGCGGTAGATGGCCTGCCCCATGACGGTGTAGCCGATCTTGATGTCGCAGCCCTGCTTGTGCATCCGCTTGAACTGCACCGCGGCGCGCATGCCGCGGTCGTTGCGGATCACGTCGGGGGCCACGCGCACGATGGTGCGACCCGACCGGGTGCCGGCGTTGCGAGCCCCGGTGCACTTCACCTGATTGAGGATGCTCTGATACGGGTCGCCCTTGTAGTTGGCCCCCCCGAGCGGGCTGAAGTAGAACTTGTAGTTCCTGCCCGACGACTGGACGAAGGTCTGCCGACGGGGCTGGTCCTGCCACATCTGGGCGAAGACCGTGCGGCCGAACTTCCACACCTTGCGGTGGTTGACGAAGGTGTAGACGTCGTTCCACTGGTTCGACGCGGCCGCGGCCGTCAGGTTGGCCGAGCCCTGGATGGTCACGTGGCGGGCGGTGCCGGTCCTGGAGAACAGGTAGAACTTGCTGTGCGCCTGTCCCCCCTTGCCGCGGCAGGAGCCGCGGCAGGTCTTCGCGTAGCTCTTCTTGCCCTTGGGCCGGTTGGCGTTGCCCTTGACCAGGGCGCGCTGCAGCCGGATGAACCCCGGGTTGGGGACCTCTGCGGAGACGTTGGACTTATCCATCAGCACGCGCACGATGACCCCGCGGCGCTGCGCGTTGATCAGGGCGTTCACCCCGGAGCGGGACATGATGTTCCAGGACATGACGTCGATCGTGCTGCCCTTGTGGGCCCGCTGGATCGCCGTGGTGATGTGGTCGAGCAGCCGGTAGCGCGTCTTGGCGCTGCCCAGCGGGCTGTTGAACAGCACTCCGGAGCGCGGCGTCCAGCGAGCCCGCTTCTTGCCCTTGTTCTTCTGGCCCGTGTTCTTCTGGCCCGTGCTCTTCTGGCCGGCGTTCTTGCCCTCAGCCGCGCCGGAGAGCGTGAGGTCGTCGGACTGCACCCGGGAGACCTGGGCGCTCGTCGAGGAGGTGGCCGTCGCGGACGGCAGCGCTCCCAGCGTCGTGATGGCGAGGGCGAGGGCGAGGCCGGACCCGAGGCGGGCGACATGTCGAGCGGTCATGAGGTGAGCAACTCCAAGAGGGCGGCGGGCACGGCTACGTCTGGAGCGAGACCGAGCAGGCGGAAACGACCAGAGTACAAGGGTAAAGAGAGCCGGAGGGCGTCAGACTCGCCGCTCAGCCGCGGCAGACGGAGACCGAGTGCCGGTAGTCGGGATCCTGGGCAAGATCCTCGGCGAACTTGATCTTCCCGCCCAGCACGCCGTAGTACTGCTCGGCGTAACGGACGATGGTCTGGCCCGAGGAGCAGGAGAGGGCCTCGGGCTCCACGAGGGCCCCGTCGGCGACGCAGCCGGCGTAGGCCGCCGGGAGCACCCCGCCCTCGACCCACACGTCGGCGCACGCGGGGCCGGCGGGAGCCGCGCTCTCCGACGGCGAGGGTGACGCGGTGTCGGGCTCCGACGAGGCCGGCGTCGGGTCGGTGGCGGTGGTGTCGGAGTCGCCGCCGCAGCCCGTGGCGAGCAACAGCGGCAGCGCCACGGCAGCCAGGAGTCGGCGGGTTCTCATGGCAAGGAGTGTACGGACGCCACGGCGCGGAGTGCCGATGCCATGGCGAGGTGGCACTAGCGTTGGGCCGTGAGCACCGCCCCTCCCCGCGTCTACGCGGCCCGCCTCGTCGGGCTGCCGATCTTCGACCCCCAGGGCGACCAGGTCGGCAAGGTCCGCGACCTGGTGGTGGCCATCCGCTCGCAGGAGAGCCAGCCCCGCGTCCTGGGCATGGTCGCCGAGGTGTTCGGCCGGCGCCGGATCTTCGTCCCGATGACCCGGGTCACCAACATCGACAGCGGCCAGGTCTACACCACCGGACTGCTGAACATGCGCCGCTTCGAGCAACGCTCCACCGAGACCCTGGTGATCGGTCAGCTGCTCGACCGCAGCGTCGTCATCACGGGCAGCGCGGGCACCGGGGCCGGAGTGCGGGGCACGGTCTACGACGTCGCGATGGAGCAGGCGCGCAACCGCGACTGGGTGCTCAGCCGGGTCGCCGTCCAGGAGCCGGCCAAGGGGTTGCGCCGGCGCGGGCAGACCCACGTCGTCGAGTGGCGCGACGTGCAGGGGCTGGTGGGCCGCGAGGAGGCGCAGGGCGCCACGCACCTAATCGCCGCCCTCAACGAGATGCGCCCCGCCGACGCGGCCAGCATGATCCACGACCTGCCGGTCGAGCGCCGTGCCGCCGTCGTCGCCGCTCTCGACGACGAGCGCCTGGCCGACGTCCTCGAGGAGCTGCCCGAGGAGGACCAGGTCCAGATCCTCGAGGAGCTGGACTCCGAGCGCGCCGCCGACGTCCTGGAGGAGATGTCGCCCGACGACGCCGCCGACCTGATCGCCGACCTGCCGCCCGAGACCGCGGAGATCCTGCTCGACCTGATGGAGCCCGAGGAGGCCGACGACGTACGCCGGCTGATGTCGTACGTCGAGAACACGGCGGGCGCCATGATGACCCCCGAGCCGGTCATCCTGCCGCCCGACGCGACGATCGCCGACGCCCTGGCGCACGTGCGCAACCCCGACCTCACCCCGGCGCTGGCCGCGCTCGTCTACGTGTGCCGCCAGCCCCTCGAGACGCCCACGGGCAAGTTCCTCGGCGTCGCCCACATCCAGCGGCTGCTGCGCGAGCCCCCCTCCACGCTGGTGGCCGGCGCACTCGACGACTCCATGGAGAACCTGCGCCCCGAGGCCACCATCGACCAGGTCGCGGCCCATCTCGCGACGTACAACCTGGTGGCGGCGCCCGTCGTCGACGAGAACGGTCACCTGCTCGGCGCCGTCACCGTCGACGACCTGCTCGACCACATGCTGCCCAGCAACTGGCGCGACCGGATGCCCCGCGACGGCGGCCCGCTGGGAGCCCGCCGTGGCTGAGCCCCGCGCCCCCCGCCTCGACACCCCGCGCAGCACCCGCCGGCAGCTGGTGCGCCGGCCGGCGTTCAACAACGACACCTTCGGGGTCTTCGCCGAGCAGTTCGCCCGCTTCATGGGCACGGCGACGTTCCTGCTCTACATGACCGGGTTCGTGGTCGTGTGGGTCGGCTGGAACGCCATCGCTCCCGAGGACGCCCGCTGGGACGCCTACCCGTTCATCTTCCTGACCCTGATGCTCAGCCTCCAGGCGTCGTACGCCGCACCGTTGATCCTGCTCGCGCAGAACCGCCAGGAGACCCGCGACAAGGTCATCGCCGAGCAGGACCGGCAGGCCAACGCGCGGGGCCACGCCGACATGGAGTTCCTCGCCCGCGAGGTCGCGTCGCTGCGCATGGCCGTCGGCGAGGTGGCGACCCGGGACTTCCTGCGCTCCGAGCTGCGCTCGCTGCTGGCCGAGCTGGAGGAGCGTGGGCTGTCTCACGAGAGCGCCGACGAAGGACGCGAACCACCGCCCAACTAGAGTGGGACCATCATGACGTCACCCACCCTCGAGCAGGTCACCGCCGCGCTGGCGACCGTCCACGACCCCGAGATCAAGCGCCCCATCACCGAGATCGGCATGGTCGACACGGTCGTCGTCGACGACGACGGCCTGGTCCACGTGAAGGTGTTGCTGACCGTCGCCGGCTGCCCCCTCAAGGACACGATCACCCGCGACGTCACCGCCGCGGTGACCGCCGTCCCCGGCGCCACCGGTGTCGACCTCGAGCTGGGCGTGATGAGCGCCGAGCAGCGCGCCGGCCTCAAGGAGGTCCTCAGCGGCGGCAGGGCGGAGCGCGAGATCCCGTTCGCGCAGCCCGGCTCGCTGACGAAGGTCTACGCGATCGCCAGCGGCAAGGGCGGCGTCGGCAAGTCCTCGGTCACCGTCAACCTGGCGCTGTCGCTGGCCAAGCAGGGGCTCAAGGTGGGCGTGGTCGACGCCGACATCTACGGGCACTCGGTCCCGGCCATGCTGGGCGTGGCCGACCACCGGCCGACCCAGGTCGACGACCTGATCATGCCCGTGCCGACCCCGAGCGGGGTCTCGGTGATCTCGATCGGCATGCTCAAGCCCCGCCGCGACCAGGTGGTCGCCTGGCGTGGTCCGATGCTCGACCGGGCGCTCGTGCAGATGCTGGCCGACGTCTTCTGGGGCGACCTGGACGTGCTGCTGCTGGACCTGCCGCCCGGCACCGGCGACGTGGCGATCTCGCTCGGGCAGCACCTGCCCGGCGCCGAGGTGGTCGTGGTCACCACCCCGCAGGAGGCGGCCGCCGAGGTCGCCGAGCGCGCCGGCACGATGGCCTCGATGATGCACCAGCGCGTCGTCGGCGTCGTCGAGAACATGAGCTACCTGCCCTGTCCGCACTGCCAGGCCGAGGGCAAGGATCACCGCCTCGAGATCTTCGGCTCCGGCGGCGGTGACCGGGTGGCGGCCACGCTGTCCGCGCGCTTCGGCTACGACGTGCCGGTGCTCGGCCGGATCCCGCTCGACGTGTCGCTGCGTGAGGGCGGCGACGCAGGCAAGCCCATCGTGGACTCCGACCCCACGGCGCCGGGCGCCGTGGAGCTGACCGCCATCGCCGAGCGGCTCTCGGGTCGCGGGCGCGGACTGGCCGGCATGCAGCTGGGACTGACCCCCACCAGCAAGTTCTGACCCGTGTTCGACGTCGGGCTTGCCGAGCTGGCGGTCATCGCGCTCGTCGCGATCTTCGTCTTCGGCCCCGACCGGCTGCCCGACCTCGCCAAGCAGGCCGGGCAGATGCTGCGCAAGGCGCGCGACTTCGCCAACTCCGCACGAGACGAGCTGCGCGATGAGCTCGGCCCCCAGTACGCCGACCTCGAGCTGCGCGACCTCGACCCACGCACGATCGTGCGCAAGCACATCATCGAGGCCATGGAGGACGCCGACTCCGAGCAGTCCGCGGCCCAGACCCGCGGGAAGCGGCCCCTCGACGAGGGTGAGCTGCCGCCGTACGACTCCGACGCGACGTAGCCGGCCCCCTAGGGGCTCTGCACGGCCGCCAGGGTCGCGAACGAGACCAGCACCATGCGGCCGGACGGCTCGACGACCTCGGTGAAGTCGTGTCCGACGCGGGCCACCGCGCCCTCGTGCCGGCGGCCGTCCACGGCGTGCAGGACGCACCGCTCCCCCGACTCAGCCAGACGCCGCAGCGGTGAGGCGAGGCTCAGCCGGGACAACGGCGACCAGGCGACCTCCGGGACCGCGCGCTCCGAGACCCCCGACACCGCCGTCACCGCCGGCAGGGGAACCAGCCAGTCCTGCGTGGCCCCGCGGACCAGGCACCACCCGGCGGCCACCCGCCGCAGTGCGCCGGCCACCGTCCCGACGCCGCGCACCTCGAGCGCGACCTCCCGGTCGACCGACGCCATGAGCCGCGCGGCGAGCGTGACCTGCTGGTACTCCGCGCGGCTGCGGTCGGCGAGCTCCGGGGCCCGCTCGGCGTCGTAGAGCGCTGCGGCCCGCTGCTCGAGGTCGTCGAGCACCTCGAAGAGGTCGTCCTCCCAGGCCACGGCCCGAGCGTACCTGTGGAGACCCGGTTGACGGTGTCGACAAGCAGGCGTTGACTGGACCAAACGCAAGCAAACGCAAGGATTCGGCCATGAATGGTCTCGGGACCGCTCGTCGCCTCCGCGCTACGGCGCTCTGGGCGGCGACCACGCTGGGCGTGACCCTGCTGTTGCGCTGGTGCGAGCCGGACCTGGCGGATGCGCCGGCGGCGCGGGACTTCGCCGACCTGCTGGTGAGCGGCTGCGCCGCGGCGCTCGCCCTCTGCGGCTGCTGGTGGTGGCTGGTCACGACCGCCGTCGTGCTGCAGGTCTGGCGCGGGAGCGTGCGGGAGCGCACGCCTGGGGTGCCCGTCGCAGTCCGCCGGGTCCTGCTCGCCGCCTGTGGGGTGGCGCTGGCCGGCGCCGGCACCCTCCCCGCGGTCGCGACGCCCGGCGCCGTCCTCCACGGCGCCGACCGGCCGACCAGGTCGGCGCTCACGGGGCTGCCGCTGCCGGACCGGCCTCTCGGCGGGCTGCGCCCGACCCCCGTCCCGCCTGCGGCGCCGGCGGCCACCGTCGTGGCCCCGGGCGACTCCCTGTGGTCGATCGCGGCGCACCGCCTCGGTCCCGCCGCCACCGACGCCGACACGGCGGCGTACTGCCGCCGGCTGCACGCGCTCAACCGCTCCACCATCGGCCCCGACCCGGACCTGATCCGGCCCGGCCAGCGCCTCGTCCTGCCCGACCACCCCACCTCGTGAGGAGATCGCCATGCCCGCTCGCACCCACCGCGTCGTCCCGATCCGGCTCCCGGTGCCCTTCGCCGCCACGCAGGGCACCCTGGCCCTGGACCTGCTGCCCCGCCGAGAGCCTCCGGTGGCGCCGGTGGTCCCGATCACCGCCGGTCGTCGCCGCACGGCCGAGGAGTGGGCCCGCCGGTTCGCCCAGGCCACCGTGGAGATCGTGGGCGGGGACCGCCCCGCGGCCCAGCTGGTGCGGTGGACCTCCCGCGAGGTCTACGCCGACCTGGACCGGCGCGCGGTCCTCGTCGCCCGCGCCGGCGGCCACACGCCCGGCCAGGGCCGGGTCCAACCGGTCCGCCCCCGCGTGCTCAGCGTGCACACCTGCTTCCTGCACGACGCGGCCTTCGAGGCCGGCATCCACGTCCGCTACGGCGAGCGCTCCCGCGCGCTCGCCGCCCGCTTCGAGGCCCGCGGCCAGCGCTGGCTCTGCACCGCCCTCGACTGGAGCTGAGCGGCCGAGAACACGCTGACCCGTCAGAAACTTTCTGACGGGTCAGCGGTGTTTCGGTGCAGTTGGTGACGGGTCGGCGGTGGGTCAGCCGGAGGCGCGGGCGGTGAGGCCGGTGGGCCCGCCCGGCGCGCCGTGGCACTGCTTGAACTTCTTGCCCGAGCCGCACGGGCACTTCGCGTTGCGGCCGACACCGGCGTACTCGTCGTCGGCGGTGGTCACCGTCGCGCCCTTCACCTCGGTCCCGCCGTCCTCGCTCGGAGCGGAGTAGGACAGGTTGGCCGGGGCCGACGGGCGGTCGAGGCCCTTGGCCCGGATCGCGGGGGCGTGCTGCTGGACGGTGCCCTCCGGCTGCAGGAGCGGCTCGAAGACCTCGTCCTCCTCGTGGACGTGGTCGTGGTCGTGACCCTCGTGGTCGTCCTCCTCGACCTGGACCTCCAGGTTGAAGAGGAAGCCGACTGCCTCCTCCTTGATCCCGTCCATCATCGCGGCGAACATGTCGAAGCCCTCGCGCTGGTACTCCACGAGCGGGTCGCGCTGGGAGTAGGCCCGCAGGTAGATGCCCTCGCGCAGGTAGTCCATCTCGTAGAGGTGCTCGCGCCACTTGCGGTCGAGGACCGAGAGGAGCACGCGCCGCTCGAGCTCGCGCATGACCTCCTCGCCCATCTCCTCCTCGCGGGCGTCGTAGGCGGCGTGCGCGTCGGCCTTGAGCAGCTCGATCAGCTCGCCACGGTCGAGGTTGGCGCGGCCACCGGCCTCCTCCTCGAGCTGGGCGAAGTCGAGGCCGACGGGCCAGATCTGGCTGAGGTCGGTGTGCAGCTGCTCGAGGTCCCACTCCTCGCCGAACTCGGCGAGCGAGCCGGTGACGTAGCCGGTCACGACGTCGTCGATGAAGGTGCGGATCTGCTCCTCCAGGTCGGCGCCCTCGAGGACCTCACGGCGCTCGCCGTAGATGACCTGGCGCTGACGGTCCATCACGTCGTCGTACTTGAGGACGTTCTTGCGCGACTCGAAGTTCTGCGACTCCACCTGGCCCTGGGCGTTGGCGATGGCGCCGGTGACGCGCTTGTTCTCGATCGGGACGTCGTCGGGGATCTTCAGCATCTGCAGGACGCGGTCGACCCACTCGGACTTGAACAGCCGCATCAGCTCGTCCTCGAGGGACAGGTAGAAGCGGGACTCCCCCGGGTCGCCCTGCCGGCCGGAGCGACCACGCAGCTGGTTGTCGATGCGGCGCGACTCGTGGCGCTCGGTGCCGACCACGTAGAGCCCACCGAGGTCGCGGACGGCGTCGTGCTCGAGGGCGACCTGCTCCTTGATCCGCTCCAGGGTCGCGGGCCAGGCGGCCTCGTACTCGGCCGCGGTGTCGCCGGCAGGCTCGAGGCCCTGGTCGCGCAGCGCCTGGTCGGCGAGGAACTCCACCGAGCCACCGAGCATGATGTCGGTGCCTCGACCGGCCATGTTGGTGGCGACGGTGACGGCGCCCTTGTGGCCGGCCATGGCGACGATCTTGGCCTCGTCGGCGTGGACCTTGGCGTTGAGGACCGTGTGCGGGATGCCGCGCTTCGTCAGCAGGTTGGAGAGGTACTCCGACTTCTCGACCGACACGGTGCCCACCAGGATCGGCTGGCCCTTCTCGTGGCGCTCCGCGATGTCGTCGGCGACCGCGTCGTACTTGGCCTCCTCGGTGCGGTAGACGAGGTCGGGCTGGTCGATGCGTCGCATCGGCTTGTTCGTCGGGATCTGGACGACGCCGAGCTTGTAGATCTTGTCGAACTCCGAGGCCTCGGTCATGGCCGTGCCGGTCATGCCGGAGAGCTTGTCGTAGAGGCGGAAGTAGTTCTGCAGGGTGACGGTCGCGAGCGTCTGGTACTCCTCGCGGACGGTCACGCCCTCCTTGGCCTCGATGGCCTGGTGCAGACCGTCGTTGTAGCGGCGCCCCGACAGCATGCGGCCGGTGTGCTCGTCGACGATGAGCACCTCGCCCTGCATGACGACGTACTCCTTGTCGTTGCGGAAGAGCTCCTTGGCCTTGATGGAGTTGTTGAGGAAGGAGATCAGCGGGGTGTTGGCCGACTCGTAGAGGTTCTCGATGCCGAGGTGGTCCTCGACCTTGGTGATGCCCGGCTCGAGCACGGAGATGGTGCGCTTCTTCTCGTCGACCTCGTAGTCGACGTCGCGCACGAGGGTCTTGGCGATCTTGGCGAACTCGCCGTACCACTTCACCTCGTCCTGGGTCGGGCCGCTGATGATCAGCGGGGTCCGCGCCTCGTCGATCAGGATGGAGTCGACCTCGTCGACGATGGCGAAGCTGTGGCCGCGCTGCACGCACTCCTCGATGGAGCCGGCCATGTTGTCGCGCAGGTAGTCGAAGCCGAGCTCGTTGTTGGTGCCGTAGGTGATGTCGCAGTTGTAGGCCTCGCGGCGCTCCGCGGGGCGCATCTCCGGCAGGATCACCCCCGTGGTGAGCCCGAGGAAGTGATGGATCCGGCCCATCCACTCGGCGTGGTACTTGGCGAGGTAGTCGTTGACGGTGACGACGTGGACGCCCTTGCCCGAGATCGCGTTGAGGTACGCCGGCAGCGTCGCGACGAGGGTCTTGCCCTCACCGGTCTTCATCTCGGCGATGTTGCCGAGGTGGAGCGCCGCGCCACCCATGATCTGAACGTCGTAGTGCCGCTGGCCGATGACCCGGTTGGCCGCCTCGCGCACGGTGGCGAAGGCCTCGGGCATCAGGTCGTCGAGGGACTCGCCCTTCTCGTAGCGCGCCTTGAGCTCGTCGGTCATCGCCCGGAGCTCCTCGTCGCTCATGGCGACGAAGTCGTCCTCGATGGCGTTGACGGCCTTCGCGATGTTCTCGAGCTGCCGGAGGATCTTGCCTTCGCCGATGCGGAGAAGCTTGTCGATGATGACGGGCACGACGGGATGACTCCTTGGGTTGACAGCTTCGGGCCGTGGGAGCGGCGTTCACACTCTACCCAGCGGTCAGTAGACCGCTACACCGCAACGCGCGCGGCCAGGTCGCCCCGGGGCTCGACCGCCACGGAGTCCAGCCCCAGCCACCCGGCCAGCGCCGTCAGCTCCGCGCCGAGCTCCTCGCCGGTGTGAGCCGGCGCGCCCGGCTCGGCGTAGGCACCCTTGACCACCAGCGTGCGGGTACGGCGGTCGGCCTTGAGGTCGACGCGCGCCACGATGTGCTCGCCGAGCAGGAAGGGCAGGACGTAGTAGCCGTGCACGCGCTTGTGGGCCGGCGTGTAGATCTCGATGCGGTAGTGGAACCCGAAGAGCCGCTCGGCGCGCTCCCGCTCCCAGACCACCGGGTCGAACGGGCTGAGCAGCGCCCGGGCCGGCACCCGGCGGGGCAGCCGGGCGTCGCGGTGCAGGTAGCCCGGGCGCTTCCAGCCCTCGATCGCCACCGGCAGCAGCTCCCCGGACTCGACCAGGGCAGCGACCGCGGGCCGGACCTCGTCGATGTGCATCCGGTAGTAGTCCTGCAGGCATCGCGTCGTCGCGATGCCGTGGGAGCGGGCGGCGCGGCGGACCAGCTCGAGGTGGGACTCCTCCGGGCTCGGCGTCGGCCGCGCCAGGACCTCGGCCGGGATCACCCTCTCGGGCAGGTCGTAGAGCACCTCGAACTGGGCGTTGCGGCCCGCGATGGCCAGCTCGCCGACGGTGTAGAGGTAGTCCAGGACCCGCCGGGTGGTCGACCAGTTCCAGCCCCAGTGCTCCTTGCTGCGGGGCAGCCCCTCGTCGAGGTCGCGCGCGGTGGCCGCCCCTCGCGCCCGGATCTCGGCCAGCAGTGACGCCTCCAGCGCAGGGTCCTCGTCGAGGACCGCCCACTTGCCGCGCCGGGCGCGGTACTTCTCCATCCGGAAGCGCATGTGTGGCCACAGCTCAACCGGCATGAGCGCCTGGACGTGCGCCCAGTACTCGACCACGCGGCGCGGCCGTTGCTCCGCGGCCCGGCGCAGCAGCCCGGTGTCGTAGGGGCCCATGCGCGAGTACAGCGGCATGTAGTGGGCGCGCTGGAGCACGTTGACCGAGTCGACCTGGAGCACCCCCGTGCGGTCCAGGGTGCGCTGGAAGGTGCGCATCGTGGGCGGGGTGTGCGGCGGGTCGAGGAAGCCCTGGGCGGCCAGCGCGATGCGGCGCGCCTGGGAGGTCGAGATCGACTGCGTCGTCACGGCATCGCACTCTGCCACGAGACGCCGACGGTGGTCAGCCGTCGGCGTTCGTCTCACCGGGTCTCGACGCGCTCGCGCGACCTCGCAGGCTCGGTCGCGTCGCTTGCTCGACCTTCGCTGCTCTCGTAGGCCGAGCGAGCTCGGACTACGGCAGCTCCAGCAGCTTCTCGCGGACGGCGTACATCACCGCTTCCATCCGGGAGTGGAGCTGGAGCTTCTCGAGGATGTTGCGGACGTGGTTCTTGACGGTGTTCTCGCTGATGAAGAGGTTGCGTGCGATGTCGCGGTTGTTGAGGCCCTTCGCGACGTGGCCGAGCACCTGGAGCTCCCGCTCGGTGAGCCGCAGGCCGGGGACCGGGTCGCGCTCGGGGCGCGACATCTGCTTGAACTCGTCGATCAGCTTGACGGCCATGGAGGGGCTGATGAGCGACTGGCCGTCGGCGACCACGCGGATGGCCTGGGCGACCTCGTCGATGGAGGAGTCCTTGAGCAGGTAGCCGGAGGCGCCGCTCTTGACCGCCTCGTAGAGATCGGCCTCCTCGTCGGACACCGTCAGCATGATGATCTTGGCCGACGGGACGGCCTCCTTGATGGCCACGCAGGCCTCGATGCCGGAGCGCTTGGGCATCCGGATGTCCAGCAGCACGACGTCCGGGGCGGCGCTCTCGGCCAGCGCCGTGCCCTCCACGCCGTCTCCGGCCTCGCCCACGACCTCGACGCCGGGCTCGACCCCGAGCAGCATCGTCACCCCACGACGGAAGAGCTCCTGGTCGTCGACCACGAGCACCCGGATCGGTTCGTCCCTGTCGGCCACCCGGGCATCATGACACGCTCGGGTGGCCTCGTGGCCTGTCCTGGTAGTCCGGACAGGCCACCCGGCGTGGCCCGGTCAGGGTGTCTCGGCCTCGTCGGGCTGGGTGAGGTCCAGCGAGATCACGCCGTAGTCGTAGCCCCGGCGGCGATAGACGACCGCGGGTCGCTCGCTCTCCTTGTCCACGTACAGGTAGAAGTCGTGACCGACGAGCTCCATCTCGTAGAGAGCCTGGTCGAGCGTCATGGGGGACGCCGAGTGGGTCTTCTCGCGCACGACCAGCGGCCCGTCACCGGTCACCTCGATCGGCCCGACCTGCCGCTGGGTCACGCCGTCGTCGGCCGGCTGCTCGTCCTCGACGACCTCCAGGCCGGCGAGCGCCTGGCCCACGGAGACCGGCGCGTGCCGGCCGCGGTGCACGCGGCGCCGGTCGGCGGCACGGCGCATCTGCGCGGCCATCTTGTCCAGCGCCAGGTCCAGCGCGCCCATCTTGTCGTCTGCGGCGGCCTCGGCCCGGATCACGGGGCCCTTGGACAGGGCGGTGAGCTCGACATGGACCGCGCGGTCGTGCTGGCGGGGGTTGAGCTCGCAGTCGACCTCCACGTGCACCCGGATGATGCGGTGGTCGTGCTTCTCCAGCTTGCTCAGCTTCTCCTCGGCGTGAGCACGGAATCCCTCCGACAGCTCACAGTTGCGACCGGTGAAGACAGCTTCCATGTTGAACCTCCCGTTGTGACAGTTGGTGTGCGCACATGAGCATGGAGCCCGCCCGGCCGACCTGGTCTTCGACCCCACAGTCGCCTGCTGAGGCTCTCGCAGCTTGGATGCCACTACTGACCTTCTCCCGCCGGCCACGCGCATCTGACGCGTGGGGCGAGGCAGGACTTACGTCTAAGCCGCACCGTGATCGGCGCGCCCGGGCGAGCCCGGACGACGCCTTACGTGGACCGTTTCGCCTGCGACTGGCATCGGCTAGCCGTCCCGGCACTGCCAGAACAGCGCAACCACGGACCCGGACGGACTCCATAGAGAAACGTTAGTCCGTGCCTGGCTGGCCATAGAGGCGGGGGTCACCTTTCACCGCGCCGGGCCCTGCCCCTCCGCGCCCCGCCGACGGGTGGCCGCGACGGTCGCCACCGCGTGGACCTCCAGCCCCACCGACTCCAGGGCCCGCTGGGCCTCGCGAGCCGTGGAGCCGGTGGTGAGGACGTCGTCGCACACGACGAATCGCGCCTGCGGGGTGCGCTGCGCCAGGTGCCGGAGCGGCGCGGTTCGACAGGCCATCGACCCGGCGAGGTTGGTGGCCCGCGCAGCCGCCCCGAGCCCCGACTGGTCGAGCACGCCGGGGCGCGAGCGCAGCAGGCGGTACTCCGCCGCGTCCACGCCCTGCGCCCGCAGGACCACGCCCGCCAGCCGGGCCAGGGTCGCCGTGGGGTCGTGCCCACGGCTGCGCACGGAGGAGGGCCGTGAGGGGACCGGCACCAGCACGAACGGGCCCGCCGCGTCGGCGGTCGCGGCGCTCACCGCGACCGCGAGCACCCGCGCGAGCGGGCGGGCCAGCGCCCACACCCGGCGCTCCTTCAGTGCCAGGACCATCGCCCGGGGCAGCCCCTCGTAGGCGGTCGCCGCCCACGGCGTCGCCAGCCCGGCCGGCACCGGGGTCGGCCATGCGGGACTCGCCGCGACCTCGAGCAGCGCCGCGCAGTCCGGGCACAGTGGTCGGCCGGGTGCCGCGCAGCCCACGCACCGGCCGCCGAGCAGCAGGTCGAGGACGGCGTCGCGGTAGGGCATGGCCCGCATCGCACCAGCCGCGCCGATCCGGGACAAGGCAGGCGGAGGCGCCTGTGGATCAGCCCACGTAGCCCAGCGAGGCCGGCCGGCCCTCCAGCTCGACGACCCGGCTGGTGAGCAGGTCGACGACGCCCTCGTCGGTGACGGCGTACTGCCGCGCTCCCGGGACCGGCGAGCCGGCCAGCCCGAGGACCGCCTCGTTGACCGTGGTGGACAGGGCCTCGACACCGGCCGGCGCCCCGTCGACGACCACGGTGCGCACCTCGAACAGCTCTCCCGGCACGACCTCGCTGAGCAGCGCGACGGACGTGGGCGAGGTCCAGGCGATGTCGGTGACCCGCACCGGGTCGGCGTCCTCGAAGGTCATCGTGCGGACTCCGACCGCCTCACGCACGCGGCCTTGGAAGTCCACCTGGACGCGGCCGAGCAGCAGCCGGTCGACCCCGTCACGACGGACCACGGCGACGAACCGGGTGGCATCGCGCGAGACCACGAACGACCGCACGTCCTGGCCGGTCACGCCCGGCACCTGCAGCCCGCGGAGACGCTCGCCCTCGCGGAGGATGACGCGAGCCCCCGAGGGGGCGCGATCGACCATCCACAGCCGGTCCGCGAAGTCCCACGACGGCCGCAGCAGGCGGGTGGCGCCCGAGACGACCTGGATGGCGCGCTGGGGCGCCTCCTCCCCCGCCACGGCCCGCACCGGCGCCAGGAGCACCGAGCGGCCGTTGTCGGTGACCCCCGCCGCGAGCGTGGCGGGCAGGTTGACCGCGACCGAGCGCAGCCCATAGCCGGTGTCGCCGAACGGGCCCTCGGCCGGGGCCAGGGTGTCGAGCTCCCCCGACACGAGCAGGCCGTCGACCAGCCCGTAGAGCAGCCGGCTGGCCTGGTAGCCCGTCGGGTCGTACTCGGGGGCGGCGTCGACCCGGTACTCAGCGACCCCGTCCGGCAGCCGGATCCTCTCGTCGCCGATCTGCAGCCGGATGGCGCTGATGGACGGCTCCTGGCGCAGCGTCCAGACGAGCTGGGCGAGCATCTTCTCGATGACCTCGGGATTCTGCTGGCCCGAGTCGCCGACCAGGGTGATGTCCGCGACGCCCTCCTCGGAGATGGGGACCGACAGCCCCACCGTCAGGTTCGGTGGCAGGAAGCTGCGCGCCACGCCGGACAGCCGCTCCCCCGGGCCCGCCAGCAGGCCGTCGATGAGCGTCGTCGCCAGCTGCTCCCCGCGCGGGACGAAGACCGGCTCCGGCACCAGGATCTGGGCCGTGCGGTCGAAGAAGTAGAGGGAGGCCTGGCGGAACCGCTGCGAGAACCACTGGGCCGGCACGATCAGGGCGTCGGGGGCGTTCGCGATGCGGTACTCGCCGTCCTCGACGACCATGCGGAACGTCAGCCGCCGCTGGTCGGCCGGGAGCGGCCCCTGCCACCCGCCCCGCCCGTCGAGCGACTCGGGGTCGCCGAGCGTCACCGAGACGTTGCGGCTGCCGGCGTCGGCACTGGGGTCGGTGATGTCGCCGTAGGTGATCGTCGCGTCGTCGGGGTTCCACGCCGCCTGGGCCTCGCGGGCCAGGAACTGGCGCGCGACGTTGGCCTGGACGGGGTAGGCCGTCATCGCGTCGAGGAAGCCGTTGACGATGTCGAGGGCCGCGTCGCCCTCCTGGGGCGGGATGGCGTCGATGGCGGCGGCCTGCTGCTCGGCCACCTTGGCGGACGGCTCGGTCTCGACCACCGGCCCCTTCTCGGGGAGCTCGACGCAGCCCGTCAGCGCGGCCAGCAGCAGGACGGCCGAGAGCGCGGCGAGCGTCCGGCGCCGGCCGGTCATCGGGCTACCTCCCGGACCGGGTCGTCGGCGTCGGCCGGGACCAGCCGGAGTGGGCTGTGCCGCAGCGGCGCACCCGCTCGGCGGGGCAGGGTCAGGCGGAACTGCGCGCCCTGCCCGGGGCGGCCCCACGCCTGCAGCCACCCCCCGTGCAGGTGCGTGTCCTCGAGGGCGATGGCCAGGCCCAGGCCGGTGCCGCCGCTGGTGCGCGCCCGCGCCGGGTCGGCGCGCCAGAACCGGTTGAACACCATCGCCGACTCCCCCGGCGCCAGCCCGACGCCGTAGTCGCGCACCGCGACCGCCGCGGCCTGGTCGTCGCATCCCAGCAGGACCTTGATCTCGCGCCGAGCCTCGGCATGGTCGATCGCGTTGGTGATGAGGTTGCGCATGATCCGCTCGACCCGGCGCACGTCGGCCTCGGCCAGGCACGGCCGCTCCGGCGCCTCGACCACCACCCGCACGCCTCGCTGCTCGGCGAGCGCACGGGTGGAGTCGACCACCCGGTGGACGACGTCGAGCAGGTTGACGTCCTCCGCCTCCAGCACGGCGGCGCCGGCGTCGAAGCGGCTGATCTCGAGCAGGTCGGCCAGCAGCACCTCGAACCGGTCGAGCTCGATCTGCAGCAGCTCGGCCGCCCGGCGGGTGGCCGGGTCGAAGGACTCCTTGGCGTCGTGCAGCACGTCGCCGGCCATCCGGACGGTGGTGAGCGGGGTGCGCAGCTCGTGCGAGACGTCGGAGACGAACCGGCGCTGCACGCGGCTGAGCTCCTCGAGCTGGCGGATCTGGCGCTGCAGGTTGCTGGCCATCTGGTTGAACGACGTCGCGAGTCGGGCGAGGTCGTCCTCGCCCGAGACCCGCAGGCGCTCCTGCAGCCGGCCGGCCGCCAGGCGCTCGGCGACCTCGCGCGCCAGCCGGATGGGGTTGACGACCTGCCGGGCCACCAGCCAGGTGATGCCGGCGACGAGGACCAGGAGGGCGACGGCGGCGGTCAGCAGGGCGCGCGTCACCAGTCCCAGGGTCTCCTGCTCGGCGTCGAGGGGGAACAGGAGGTAGAAGGTGTAGGTCCTCCCGTCGGAGGGGAGCAGCACCTGGCTGCCGACGACGATCCCCGGCTCCTCGCGCACCTCTCCCTCAGCCGACCGGGTCGCGACCCGGGTGTAGGTCCACGCCGTCGGCGCGATCTCCTCGAAGTGCTCCTGCAGCGAGTCGGGGACGCTGACCAGGTTCAGGCCGGGGGTGTACTCCGGCCCGCCGTCGGAGAGCCGGGCGTCCTCGCCGGTGGGGACGCCGAGCACGACGCGGAAGCCGCGGGTCTCTCCGCGCGCGATGATCAGGTCGGCCAGCTCGCGCTGCTGCCGACTGGCGTTGACCTCGGTGCCGGAGGCGGCCTCCAGGCGGTCACGCGCCTCCTCGATGCTCGCGTCGGACTCCGCCAGAACCGACTCGACCCGATGCTCCAGCAGGCCCTCCTTGGTCGAGTCGAGCAGGAACCACCCGACCCCGCTGATCACGATGGCCGAGAGCACCAGGGTGCTGGCGACGACGCGCGCCTGGATCGAGCGGCGCCAGAACGTGAGGGCCCGCCGTACGCCGGGAGGGACGCCCGGCCACCGTCGGCGGGCCATCATCGCTACCCGTTCCCGGCCTTGTAGCCCACGCCGCGGACGGTCACCACGATCTCGGGGTGCTCGGGGTCGTGCTCGACCTTGGAGCGCAGTCGCTGCACGTGCACGTTGACCAGCCGGGTGTCGGCGGCGTGGCGGTAGCCCCACACCTGCTCGAGCAGGACCTCGCGCGTGAAGACCTGCCACGGCTTGCGGGCCAGGCACAGGAGCAGGTCGAACTCCAGGGGGGTCAGGCTGATCGGCTCGCCGACGCGGTGCACGGAGTGCCCGGCGACGTCGATGGTGAGGTCGCCGATGGTCAGGTTCTCCGCCGACGTGGCGTCGAACCGGCGCACCCGGGCCCGGATCCGGGCTACGAGCTCCTTGGGCTTGAACGGCTTGACGACGTAGTCATCGGCGCCGGACTCCAGGCCCACCACCACGTCGACGGTGTCGCCCTTGGCGGTGAGCATCACGATGGGCACGCCCGACTCGCCGCGGATCTCCTTGCACACGTCGATCCCGTCGCGTCCGGGCAGCATCAGGTCGAGCAGCACCACGTCGGGCCGGTAGTCGCGGAACTCGTCCATGGCGAGGTCTCCGCGGGTGCAGATCCGGCTGTCGAAGCCCTCCTGGCGCAGGACGATCGTCAGCATCTCGGCCAGCGAGGCATCGTCGTCGACCACCAGCACGCGCCCCTTGGGCGCGATGGCACTCGCGGTCCCCACCTGTGTCATGGCCTCAATAGTGCCATCAGCCACGCACGAGCCCGGAAGACGCCACCGCCCCCTGATCCGGACGGATCAGGGGGCGGGGCACCGGGCTCGCGGACGCAGAGCTCAGTAGCGGTACTGGTCGGACTTGAACGGGCCCCGGACGTCGACGCCGAGGTAGGCGGCCTGGTCGTCGCTCAACGTGGTCAGCTTGACGCCGAGGGCGTCGAGGTGGAGGCGGGCGACCTCCTCGTCGAGGTGCTTGGGCAGCACGTAGACGCCGACCGGGTACTCCTGCGGCTTGGTGAAGATCTCGATCTGCGCCAGGACCTGGTTGGTGAACGAGTTCGACATGACGAACGACGGGTGGCCGGTCGCGTTGCCGAGGTTCATCAGGCGGCCCTCGGAGAGCACGATGATCGCGTTGCCCGCGGGGAAGGTCCACACGTCGACCTGCGGCTTGACGTTCTTGCGGACCGCGACGCCCTCCGCCTCGAGGCCGGCCATGTCGATCTCGTTGTCGAAGTGACCGATGTTGCCGAGGATCGCGTTGTGGCGCATGCGCGACATCTGCTCGACGGTCACGACGTCCTTGTTGCCCGTCGCGGTGATGATGATGTCGGCGACGTCCAGCACGTTGTCGAGGGTGTCGACCTGGTAGCCGTCCATGGCCGCCTGCAGCGCGCAGATCGGGTCGATCTCGGTGACGATGACGCGGGCGCCCTGGCCGCGCAGGGACTCGGCGCAGCCCTTGCCGACGTCGCCGTAGCCGCACACGACGGCGACCTTGCCGCCGATCAGGACGTCGGTGGCGCGGTTGATGCCGTCGATGAGCGAGTGGCGGCAGCCGTACTTGTTGTCGAACTTGGACTTGGTGACCGAGTCGTTGACGTTGATGGCGGGGAAGAGCAGCGAGCCCTCCTTCATCATGTCGTAGAGACGCAGCACACCGGTGGTGGTCTCCTCGGTGACGCCCTTGATCTCGCCGGCGATCTGGGTCCAGCGGTCCTTGCTCTCGGCCAGCGAGGCGTTGAGGACGTCGAAGACGACCTTCTGCTCGACGCTCTTGGCGGTGGCGGGATCCGGCGCGACGCCGGTCTTCTCCGCCTCGACGCCCAGGTGGACGAGCATCGTGGCGTCGCCACCGTCGTCGAGGATCATGTTGGCGAACTTGCCGTCGGGCCACCGCAGGATCTGCTGGGTGCACCACCAGTACTCCTCCAGCGACTCACCCTTCCAGGCGAAGACCGGGACGCCGGCGGGGCTGTCGACGGTGCCCTCGGGGCCCACGGCGATGGCCGCGGCCGCGTGGTCCTGGGTGGAGAAGATGTTGCAGGAGGCCCAGCGGACCTCGGCGCCGAGCGCGGTGAGGGTCTCGATCAGGACCGCGGTCTGGATCGTCATGTGCAGCGAGCCGGCGATGCGAGCGCCCGCGAGCGGCTTGGAGTCGCCGTAGCGCTCCCGCATGGCCATCAGCCCGGGCATCTCGTGCTCGGCGAGTTGGATCTCCATGCGGCCGAAGTCGGCCAACGAGAGGTCGGCAACCTTGTAGTCCATTCATGCTCCTGGGTGCAGGCGGTGGGCGTGGCGTCAAGGCTAGAACGGGTTCCCACCGATCGCAGAATCCTCGCGACCCCCGTGTCGAGACGGTGGCGGCGCGGGTGTAAAGGGGCCCAGGAGTCAGTGGGCGGTGGGCTCGGCGGTCTTGCCGTGACCGAACGGCAGCACGTGCATGATCGCCACCACCACGGCGCCGACCACCACCCCGGCGACGGCCGAGAGGGCCGTGTTGACCAGCCAGCCGAGCGCGGCGCCGAGGGCCCCCGCCGCGTGGTGGACGTCCTCCTCGAGGTGGTGGACCAGCTCGTACGGCGCATGCCAGCCGAGGTCGTCGGCTCCGACCAGCAGGATGTGCCCGCCGACCCAGAGCATCGCGACCGTGCCGACCACCGAGATCGTGGCGAGCAGCCCCGGCATGGCGCGCACCAGGCCGTGGCCGACCTTCTGCGCCACGGCCGAGGTGCGCTGGCTGAGCGCGAGGCCGATGTCGTCCATCTTCACGATGAGCGCGACCACGCCGTAGACGACGGCGGTGATCAGGAAGGCGACGGCCACCAGGATCACCGCACGGGAGACGAACGGCTCGTCGGCGACCTCGTTGAGGGAGATCACCATGATCTCGGCCGAGAGGATCAGGTCCGTGCGGATCGCTCCCGAGACCATGGTCTTCTCGGCCGCGTCGTCCAGCGCGCCCGCCTGCTTCTCCTCCGGATGGTGACCGGACAGCTTCTCCCAGATCTTCTCGGCGCCCTCGTAGCACAGGAAGGTGCCGCCCAGCATCAGGATCGGGGTGAGCAGCCACGGCAGGAACTGGCTCAGCAGCAGCGCCAGCGGCAGGATGATGAGGAGCTTGTTGCGCAGCGAGCCGACCGCGATCTGCTTGATCATCGGCAGCTCGCGCTTGGCCGCGACGCCCTGGACGTACTGGGGGGTGACCGCGGTGTCGTCGACGACGACGCCGGCCGCCTTCATGCTGGCCCGTCCCGCGGCAGCCGAGACGTCGTCGACCGAGGCGGCCGCGAGTCGAGCCAGCGCCGCGACGTCGTCGAGCAGGGCGAAGAGGCCGCCGCTCATCGCGCGGCTCCGGTCGTCATAACGTCATGCTACTGAGCCCGCGGGCGCATCAGGTGCGCGGTGTCCGCGGCGGCAGCGGGCTGCCGTCGGGACGCTCCTGCGCGAGCTGCTCGACCAGCCGGTCCAGGACCGGCGCGTCGTGGTCCTCCTGGGCCACGACCGTGACGCCCAGGTCGACCGCGTGGCGGGCGTGCCGCTCGGCGTAGCCGAACGGGTCGACCAGCACCGTCAACCGGGTCGCGACCGGCGGCCAGGCCAGCAGCATGGCCAGCGCCACCGAGCCGAGCGTGACGACCAGCAGCGCCGGCACGAGCCGGTCCTGTGCCCACTCGGGGAAGCCGGCGTACAACGTGCCCTTCACGAAGAACCCGTGGAACAGGTAGACGACCAGGCTGGCCGCGCCCATCCGGGCGAACCATCCGGGCGCCCGCGGCAGCAGCGCCAGGAAGGAGAGGGCGGCGAGCGTGCCGACCACGAGCAGGCCGCCGCGGATCAGGAGGGAGTCCAGGTCGGACTCGCCGAGGGTGTCGTAGCGCGCGCGGTAGAAGAGCCACTCCGTGGACACGACGCTGTTGGTGACCCAGGTGAGGGCCAGGACGCCCGCGAACACGGCGACCGCCGCCACCTGGACCGGCGTACGGCGCAGCGCGGCCAGGCGCTGTGGTGTGGCCTTGAGACCGAGGACGAAGAACGGCAGCAGCCCGCAGATCCGGGCCAGGTCGAACATGTCGCCGGCCCAGAGCCCGGCGCCGAGGCTGATCGCCACGGCCACCAGCACCCCGCCCGGCAGCGGCCGGAAGATCGGGGTGACGAGGCGCCAGAAGAAGAGCGCGGAGAGGTACCACAGCGGCCAGTGCGGGTCGAGGAACAGGTCCTCCATCTCCTCGCCGCCGACGTAGTGGCGAAACAGCGCGATCGCGCACTCGAAGATCACGTAGGGCACGGCCACCGTGCGGACCAGCTGCCACAGCCGGGTGCGGGTCCACGCGAAGGAGCGCGAGAGGTAGCCGGTGACGAGCACGAAGGCGGGGATGTGCCACAGGTACACGAAGTCGTAGAGGTGGTTCACGACCGGCTCGTCGGGCAGCAGCGTCCAGGCGTGGCCGACCACCACCAGGGTCACCAACGCCATCTTCGCGTTGTCGAACCAGGCGTCGCGGGTCGCCACCGTCGGGCCCTAGACCTCGACGAGCCCGAGCCGCAGGTACTCGGCGGCGTACCTGCCGCTCAGCAGCAGCGACGCGTAGCGGGCCACCTCGCAGCCGGCCTCGCTCGTGACGTGCTCGACGCGGACGCCGCGCTCGTCGGCGGCGGCCAGCAGGCGCGCGCGGTGCTGGCGGACGACCGGGTCCTCGGCACCGTCGTCGAGCACGACCAGGAGCGGGCGCAGCTCACCGCCGTCGTCGGAGAACGGGTCGTCGAAGACGTCACGCGGTCGCGCCGCCTCGATGACCGGCAGCAGGTGCTCGGCGTCGCCGGCCAACGCAGAGCGGCCGCTGGCGCGGCGGATCGACTCGGCGACCCGGCGCGCGGCGCGCGCGGCCAGGACCGAGCCTCCCCAGACCAGGGGGTTGGCGTCGGCCAGCGCGATGGCCAGCATCTTGGCCGGGTTGACGGCGAGGTCGCGGTGCGGCGAGCAGGCGGTGGCGACCGCGTCGAGCGCCTCGGCCACCTCCTCCGGCGGCGCGCTCGGCCCGAGCTCGATCTCGTGCAGGTAGGTCAGCATCACCACCGCGGTCGCCAGCTGGTCCTGGGTCGTCGTCGGGAGGATCGCCGTCCAGCGTCCCGCGGCGTGCTCGGCCACGATCGAGGAGGGCGGGCAGGCCACCACCACCTGGCAGCCGCGACGCACCGCCTCGGCGACCGCCGAGGCCGAGCCCGCGTCGCCGCCGTCCGGGGCCAGCACCACCACCAGGTCGAGGCTGCCGACCCACCCGGGCAGCGCCTGGCCCGGCCAAGCCACGAACGGCACCGGGCACCACGGCTCCAGCACCGCCCGCAGCAGCCGGGAGTCGGGGCCGGCGGCGATGACCGCACGCGGTCGCGCCTGGTCCTGGGTCAGGGCCACGACCTGGGCGAGGGCCTCCGCGGCGTCACCGGCCTCGCGGCGTACGCGCGCGCCGGACTCGGCGAGCGTGCGCAGGCGCAGGTCGGCGCCTCGCAGCGCGCGCTCGTCGTCGAGCCGGGACTCGTCGAACCAGGACATCTCAGCCGGGCTTGCGGGCTTCGTCGACCAGCATGACCGGGATGCCATCGCGGATCGGGTACGCCAGGCCGCAGCCCTCGCACACCAGCTCCGCGGCCTCGCGATCGTCGTCCACCAGCTCCAGGTCGGCGTGGCACGCCGGACAGACGATGATCTCCAACAGTGTGGGGTCCAGCTCGATGCTCATCGTTCACTCCTGATCTGGGCGAGAACCTCGTCGCGGATCCGCGCCATGGTCGCCTCGTCCTTGCCTTCGGCGTTCAGCCGCAGCAGCGGCTCGGTATTGGACGGGCGCACGTTGAACGTCCACTCGTCATGGGCGACGGACAGCCCGTCCAGCCAGTCGGTCTCGACGCCCTGGCAACCACCGTAGGCGGCCTCGAGCGCCTCCATCACGGCGGCCTGGTCGGCGACCTGGCTGTTGATCTCCCCGCTCACCGGGTAGCGCTCGTAGTCGGCCATCAGCTCCGAGAGGCTCCGGCCGGTCTCGGCGAGGGCGGCCAGCGCATGCAGGGCCGCGAGCATCCCGGAGTCGGCGCGCCAGAAGTCCCGGAAGTAGAAGTGGCCGCTGTGCTCGCCGCCGAAGATCGCGTCGGTCTCGGCCATCGTGGCCTTGATGAAGGAGTGACCCACCCGGGTGCGCACCGGGTTGCCGCCGAGCTCGCGGACGATCTCGGGCACCGCGCGGCTGGTGATCAGGTTGTGGATGACCGTGGCGCCGGGCTCCTTGGCCAGCTCGCGCGACGCGATCAGGGCGGTCAGCGTGGACGGCGAGACGGCGCGCCCCGTCTCGTCGACGAGGAAGCAACGGTCGGCGTCGCCGTCGAAGGCCAGCCCGACGTCGGCGCCGGTCTCGAGGACCTTGGCCTTGAGGTCGGCGAGGTTGGCCTCGTCGATCGGGTTGGCCTCGTGGTGGGGGAAGGTGCCGTCGAGCTCGAAGTACAGCGGCACCAGGTCGACCAGGTCGCCCAGGAGCCCGAACACGGCCGGGGCGGTGTGGCCGGCCATCCCGTTGCCGGCGTCGGCGACGACCCGCAGCCGCCGTCCGGCCACCGGTGCCAGGGAGACCAGGTGGGCGGCGTAGGCCTCGAGCACGTCGGCCTCGTAGACCTTGCCGGTGCGCGCCGAGACGCCGCCGGGCTCTCCCGAGGCGACGAGGTCTCGGATCTCGGCGAGCCCCGTCTCCAGGCCGATCGGGGTGGCGAGGCTGCGGCACATCTTGATGCCGTTGTACTCCGCGGGGTTGTGGCTGGCCGTGAACATCGCGCCGGGCATCCTCAGGTGACCCGAGGCGAAGTAGAGCTGGTCGGTGGAGGCCAGGCCGATCATCACGACGTCGGCCCCGGCCTCGCTGGCCCCTTCGGCGAAGGCCGCGGCCATGCCCGGAGAGCTGGGACGCATGTCGTGGCCGACGACGACCTCGCGCGCGCCCACCACCGCGACGTAGGCCCGGCCGGTCGCGTGCGCGAGCGCCTCGTCGATCTGGTCGGGCACGGTGCCGCGCACGTCGTAGGCCTTGAAGATGGCGTGCACGTTCGTCGGGTCGAGCGTCTTGGAGGTCGTGGCTGCCATGACGCAGACCCTAGTGCCCGCGGGCTGGACGCCTCAGTCCGTGGTCAGAACGCGCAGGTGCCCGCGGCGCGTGGTCTCGTGGCCGGTCTCGTCCTCCGGGGCGACGCGCGCCACGGGGACCGGCCGGGCGGCCTCGCGGACGGCGTCGGCGAGGGCCAGCAGGTCGTCACCGGACGGGCCGGTGTCGACGGGCTGACCGGCGAGCCGGATGACCTCCCAGCCGCGCGGCGCCGAGAGCCGCTCGCTGTGCACGGCGCACAGGTCGTAGGCGTGCGGCTCGGCGAAGGTCGCCAGCGGCCCCAGGACAGCGGTCGAGTCGGCGTAGACGTAGGTGAGGGTGTTGACGGCGGGGCGTCCGCAGGGGCTGCGCGAACAACGACGCTTGAGGGTCACGGGCCAGACGCTACCCGGCGCTGGTGGCGCACCCGTTTAGGCTCGCTGCTGTGGAGCACAGACGCCGGACCAGGGATCGCCACGACCGCGGGATGCGAGGGCCGGCGGTGCAGGCACGTCCCGGCGCCCGGCTGCCTCGCGGCAGCAAGCGCGAGCAGTTCGACGCGCTCGTCCTGCGCATCGTCACCGACATCGACGAGCGCTGGTCGCGCCGGCTGGGCCTGGTGGAGTACGCCGTCGAGGATGCCCCGCTGATCCCCGACGACTGGACCGACACCGTGCCCCTCTCCTCGCTCGTGCGCGGCAGCGGCACCACCCCGACCCGGCTCGTCCTCTTCCGTCGTCCGATTGAGCACCGCTGCGAGGGCCGCGCCGAGCTCGAGGCCATGGTCCTCACCCTGGTGGTCGAGCAGGTCGCCGAGCTCCTCGACCTCCCGGCTCACGAGGTCGACCCCCGCTACGGCCCCGCCGACGACGACTGAGACCGCGCACCTTGCGGCTACGGCAGCCCGGGACGTACGTCGCCGACCAGGCTGCTGGTGACGAGCTCGCGCAGGCGGAGGACGGCGACCCGGGTGCCCTCGGTGACGACGAGGGCACCGGTGACCTCGGTCCGCTCGGGGCTGACGGTGAGCAGGGCGGTGGCGGGGGGCAGGTCGAGGCCGAAGCCGCGACCGGGCTGGACCTCGATCGTCTCCTCGGCGAGCACCGTCCCGTTCGCGGCGCGGGCGGTGACGGCCACGGCGCCGGCCCGCGTGGCACCGGCCAGCTCGAGGCGCTTGTCGCCCGCCGGCGCCACGACCGTGGCGGGCGAGGTGAGCGGGGTCCCGGCGACGGCGTGAGACAGGTCGCGTCGGACGTAGGAGCGCAGCGTGGCGGTGATCGGGTCGGGCGCCTCGACGAGCAGCCCGCTGACGCCCTTCGCGGCCTTGCCGGTCAACACCTGCGCGAGGGAGACCCGGGTGACGCTGCGCGGTGGCAGCACCACCTCCTCGAGGCCGGCGGGGCTGAAGACCGCGCTCGGCGAGACCAGCCGGACCGTCGCCCGGGTCTCGTCCTCGCCCGGGTTGAGGAGCACCAGGTTGTGCAGGCCCTTGCCGGGCGTGACCCCGAGCAGCAGGTTGCTGGTGGCGGGGGCGGCCTGGGCGGGCAGCCAGTCGTCGGCAGCGCCGCCGGTGCCGAGCTCCTGCTGCCGGTCGCGCACGCTCGCGGCGACGCGACCGCGGGCGGTGGTGACGTGGACGGCCAGCTCGTCGCGCCGCGGCACGAGCGCGCCCAGGTCGAGCCGGACGACGCCGCGCGGCGGGACCGCCACGCCCCGCAGCTCCGGCGCGTCGACGACGCCCGCGACGCCGTAGAGCGTCGCATCGACGATCGCCGGACCACCGTCGGGGTTGACCAGCTCGAGCACGGAGGTGTGGCGGGCGCCGGCGCCCAGGCCGGTGAACCACAGGTCCGGGGCCGGCGCCCGGCACTCGGCCGCCGCGAGCGGCTGGTCGAAGCGGGCGGCGACCAGGCCGGCCGCCAGGGCGCCCTCGGGCCTGGCGATGAAGGGGCCGGGCCCGGTGGTGAGGGTGGTGACCCGGCCCGGTCGGACCTCGGCCTGTCCCCCGGTGTCGCCGACGGTGTACGGCGTGGTGCCGCCGGCGTCGGTGCCGCTCGCCACGCGGACCTCGCGAGAGCCGCCCGGGCAGACCACCACGGTCCGCGAGAGCGAGGTCTGCGCGGGTGGGCGCGTCGACGGCTCCGCCGCGTCCGGGCGCACGGCGAGCAGGGTGGCGGCGGTCAGCAGCGGCAGCACGACCGCGAGCACGGTCGTGACGTCCAGGCGCCGCCCGCGGGAGCGGCCGGACTGGTTGCCGGAGTGGTTGCCGGACTGGTTGCCGGGGGCGCTCATCGTCGGCCCCTCCTCGTGCTGGGGGCGCAGAGCACTGCGACCACGACGATCGCGACCGCCTGCAGGACCAGCAGGCCGATGCGCAGCCACGAGCGAGGGCCGTCGACGGCGTCCTGGTCGAGCGGGCGAGCGACCTGCCAGGCGCGGGTGGTGCGCTCCTCGGCGCTGGCCTGGACGAGCCCCGGGGTCGCGTCGAGGGCCGCGGCCACCGACCCGTCGGCGGGCGCGGGGAGCACGACGTACTCGATCCCCTCGTCGGCGAGCGCGCTGACGACGCCCGGCGTGGGCCGCGAGAGCAGCGTGGTCACGAGCTCGGTGAACCCGGCGTCGGCGGTGTCGAGGTCCAGGATCTCGTCCTCGCCGAGGGTGACCCCGTCGCCGCGGCGGATCGTGTAGGTCAGCCCGTCCTCGACCGACCCGCGGACCACAAGGATCCCGTGGGCGTCGCCGGTGCGCGAGCTCTGGACCATGTAGGCGGGGATGTCGGTGTCCTCGGCGTCGGCGAGGCGGTCGTGGCCACCGGCCCCGAACCACACCAGGCCGCCGATCGGCACCACGGCGGCGAGGACGGCCACCGCCGCGACCAGCGACCGTCCCGCAGGCCGGCGCGGGGCCGAGCCGAGGAGCAGTCCCTGCCCGCCGAGGGTGGCGGCGACGACGAAGGCGCCCTGCAGCACCACGACCAGGAAGCTCACCCCGGGCTGGGTGGTGGTGGCGTCGAGGGTGATCGTGAGGTTGCCGAGCACGGCGGCGAGGGCGCCCGCCACGAGGGCCACGACCCAGCACACCAGCACCGGTATCCGGGTCGCACGCGGCACCAGCGCGAGCACGGCCGCGGCGAGCAGGATCGCGCCCAGCCACCAGGGCGCCCCGAGCTCGCCGAGGCGGCCGGTGAGCAGGTCCAGCGACTCCACGCGCGGGGTCGGCAGCCGCCCGATGTCGAGCACCAGACCGGCCGCCGCCCCGTGCAGCAGCAGCGGCACCCACCACGGGGCGAGCAGCACGGGGACCGCGGCGATGGCGGTGGCCGGCGGGCCCCAGGTGGAGCGGTCGCGCATGGCGGACGGCACGATCGCGAAGGCCGCGGCGACCACGACCAGGCCGACGGCCAGGCCGAAGAGCCAGGCCACCGGCGCGAAGGCGGTCGTCAGCGCCAGCAGCAGCGCGGTGCGCCAGCCGGCGCGCCAGCGGCGGTCCGCCGACGGGTCGGCGAAGCCCAGCGCGGCGTGCGCGAGCCAGGGCAGCAGCACGGCCGCGACCACCGGGCCCAGGCGCCCGTCGCCCCACGCCCCGCTCGTGACCGGCACCAGCGCGTACGTCGTGGCGCCCCAGAGCAGGACCCAGCGCGGCGCGCCCCGGTACGACACCAGGCGCCCGACGACCCGCAGGAAGCGCCAGGCGCCCCAGACGCCGGCGGGGACGGCGAGGACCAGCAGAGCCGAGACACTCAGGCCGGTGCCGAGCACCGAGGCCACCAGCGCCAGCGGCAGCACGTACGCCGGCGCCGGCACCGCGGTGCCCTGCCCGAGTGGGTGCCAGGACTCCAGGTACAGGCCCCACCAGGCGCCGGCCGAGTCCGGGACCGGCGACAGCCCACCGCCCACGACGGTGCCGAACGCCTCGCGGGCGCTGAGCACCGCGGCGAGGACGAACAGCGACAGCAGGACCGCGATGGGGTTGGTCAGGAAGCGGGCGACGGCTCCGGAGTCCTCGAAGGCCTCCTCGTCGTCGTCGGTGACGGGGCGCCGGGCCGCGAGCGAGGACGGGTCGCGCTCGATGGCGGCGGCCCGGCGGCGCTCGGCGACGTCGGCAGCCTGGTGGGTGGCGGCGGCCGCGAGGTCGCTCACGAAGTCGAGCCCGTGCCGGTATGGCAGCCAGGGCGGCGCCAGGAGCGCCCGCACCTCGGCGGGGTCGGCCACCTGGCGCCCCTGCCGCTCGCGGCGGGCCGCGAGGATGCGCCGCGGGCTGGAGTAGAGCGAGACCAGGGCCGCGAGCTCGTCGAGCGCCTCCCCCACCGAGCGCACCAGCAGGAAGCCGATCATCCGCACCAGGGTGCCGAGGCCGAGTCGCAGCACCTGGAACGGCAGCGCCCGGCCCCGGCTGTTGACCAGGAGGGTGTAGAGCGCGGCCCGGCGCTCCTGGTAGTGGGTGTGCCGGCCGGTGAGCGGGGTGCGCCGGACGCCCCGGTGAGCGGCCTCCGCGTGGAACACGACCGCGCCCGGGACCACGAGCGTGGTGTGGCCGGCGGCCGCGGCGCGCCAGCCGAAGTCCAGGTCGTTGCCGAAGATCGGCAGCTGGTCGTCGAAGCCGCCCAGCTCCTCGAGCACCCGACGCCGCACGAGCATGCCGGCGGTGTTGACGGCGAGCACGCGCCGCACGGCGGAGTGCTGGCCCTGGTCGAACTCCCCCCGCTCCAGCCCGGTCTCGCGTCGCCCCGTGCCGGAGATCGTGATCCCGACCTCGAGCAGCCGGCGCAGGGACGGCCACTCGCGCAGGGTCGGCCCGAGCACGTCCGCCTCGGGGTGCTCCTGCGCGGCGGCGAGCAGGGTGGCCAGCGCGGCGGGATCGGGGTTGGCGTCGTCGTGCAGGATCCAGACCCACTCGACCGGCCCGTCGGGCGCCGCGGCCTCGCCGCTCAGGCGCTCCAGGGCGAGGTCGACCGCGGCCGGGAAGTGGGTGGCGCCGGCGGTCCGCAGCACGGCGTCGGGGCCGAAGGCCTCCTCGAGGAGGTCGGCGCTGCCGTCCTTGCTGCCGGTGTCGACCGCGAGGACCCGATCGACGGGGCGGGTCTGGGCGCGCAGACCCTGGATGACCGTGGGGAGCCAGCGCCCGCCGTCATGGCTGACGAGGAGCGCGGCTACCGAGGTCCCAGACACGATCGGCCACCCTAGCCCCGCGGCGAAGAGCCCCGAAAATGGAGGAACCCCGGCCACCCGGGCCGGGGTATTCCTTCAGAGTCAGACCGCGCGCTTCTTCAGCTTGCGACGCTCCCGCTCGGAGAGACCGCCCCAGATGCCGAAGCGCTCGTCGTTGAACAGCGCGGCCTCGAGACAGTCGTCTCGCACCTCGCACGTGAGACAGACCTTCTTCGCCTCCCTCGTGGATCCACCCTTCTCAGGGAAGAACGCCTCCGGATCGGTCTGTGCACAGAGCGCACGGTCCTGCCACCCCGCATCCTCGGCGTCCGGTTCGAGAAGAAACAGTTCTCTCACGGTTCTCACCCTTTCGACCCAGCAACACCCCAGAACAACACTGTGGGAATTACATGCCTGTCGTACCCCCTAAGTCAAGCCCTGATCTGCTAATGGAGCCCACCGCCTCGCCCCTGCCCCACCCGCGTGCGGCAAGGTAACGGCCATGCTGAAGCACATCACGGTCCTCTCCGGCGGCATGGGCGGGGCACGGTTCCTGCAGGGTCTGCTGCACGGGATCGCCACCGGCGTCCTGCCCGGGGTCGCTCCCGACGCCCAGGTGAGCGTCGTCGCCAACACCGCCGACGACCTCTGGGTGCACGGCCTCAAGGTCTGCCCGGACCTCGACACCGTGATGTACACCCTGGGCGACGGCATCGACCTCGAGCGCGGCTGGGGGCGGCGGGAGGAGACCTGGAGCGTCAAGACCGAGCTCGCCGCGTACGGCGTGGAGCCGACCTGGTTCGGCCTGGGCGACCGCGACGTCGCCACCCACCTGGTGCGCACGCAGATGCTCGACGCCGGCTACCCGCTCTCGGCCGTCACCGAGGCGCTCTGCCGCCGCTGGCTCGTCCCGGTGCACCCCCGCCTCCGGCTGCTCCCGATGACCGACGACCGGGTCGAGACCCACGTCGCGATCGCCGACCCCGACGCGCCGAGCGGGCGCCGCGTCGTCCACTTCCAGGAGTACTGGGTCCGGCTGCGGGCCTCGGTGCCGGCCGAGTCGGTGCTCTTCGTGGGGCTCGACGAGGCCACCCCCGGCCCCGGCGTGCTCGACGCGATCACCGACGCCGACCTCGTGGTGCTGCCCCCCTCCAACCCGGTGGTGTCGGTCGGCACGATCCTGGGGGTGCCCGGGGTGCGCGAGGCCGTGCGCGCCACCGGCGCCCCGGTGGTCGGCCTCTCCCCCATCGTCGGCGGCACCCACGTGCGCGGCATGGCCGAGCAGATGCTGACCTCGATCGGCGTGCAGGTCAGCGCCGCGGGAGTCGGGCTGCACTATGGCGCCCGCTCCCAGGGCGGGGTGCTCGACGGCTGGCTGGTCGACGAGCGCGACGCCGCTCAGGTCGAGCGGCTCACGGACGCCGGCCTGGCCTGCCGTGCCGTGCCGCTGATGATGACCGACCACGACGCCACCGCCGCGATGGCGGCCGCGGCGATCGACCTGGTCCGATGAGCCCGGGGCCTGATGAGCGGGGTCCGATGAGCGGGGTCACGGTGTCGGCCACCGCGCCGGACGGGCTGCCCGAGGTCCGGGAGGGCGACGACCTCGCGGCGCTGGTCGCGGGCGCGCTGCCCGACCTGGCCGACGGTGACGTCGTCGTGGTCACGAGCAAGGTGGTGAGCAAGGCCGAGGGCCGGGTCGTGTCCGGCACCCGCGAGGAGGCGCTGCCCGGCGAGACCGCGCGCGTCGTAGCCCGGCGCGGCCCGACCACGATCGTGCGCACCCACCACGGCCTGGTCCTGGCCGCGGGCGGGATCGACGCCTCCAACGTCGAGCGCGGCTCGGTCGTGCTGCTCCCCCTCGACCCCGACGCGTCGGCGCGGGCGCTGCGCGCCGAGCTGCGCCGGCTCACCGGACGCAATGTCGCGGTCGTGGTGACCGACACCGCCGGACGGGCGTGGCGCGAGGGCCAGACCGACCTCGCCGTGGGCGCCGCAGGACTGGTCGTCGCCGAGGACTTCGCGGGCCGGATCGACGCGCACGGCAACGAGCTGGCCGTGACCGCGCCCGCCGTCGCCGACGAGCTGGCCGGCCTGGCCGAGCTCGCCCAGGGCAAGCTCGGCGCCCGCCCGGTCGCCGTGGTGCGCGGCCGCGCCGACCTGGTGCTGCCCCCGGACGACGACGGGCCCGGGGCCGTGGCGCTCGTGCGCGCGGAGGGCGCGGACCTGTTCGGCTTCGGCGCCCGCGAGGCGGTCGTCCGGGCCGTGACCGGCGACCCCGCGGACCGTGTGGTGTTCGGCACGCCCGCCCCGGCCGAGGAGCTGGCGGCCGCACTGCACCGCCTGCCGGCGCGCACGACGGCGTACGACGGCGGCCTGGAGATCACCGACGAGGCCTCCCACGAGCTCGTCGCGGTGCTCGCGTTCGCACACGGCTGGGTGGTCGAGGAGAGCAGCCGGCACCGCCGACTGCGTCTGCGCCCGGCGACTCCGTAGACTCTCCGCGACCCTGACCCGAACAGAGGTACCTCCCGCCGTGGCCAAGCCAGCCAAGTCCGACCGCCAGAAGGTCATCGACGACATCCGCAAGAAGCAGAAGAGCGCCGAGAAGCGCCGCGGCTTCATGATCGTGGGCGTCTGCGTCGTGGTGGCCCTGCTCATCGTCGGCGCCGCGGCGTACCGGCCGATCAAGAACAGCTGGGACCTGCGCAAGTTCAAGGACCTGGACCTGGCCAAGATCGGAGCGCCGGCCACGGCGTGCGACGACATCACCACCAAGCCGGCAGAGGGCAGCAACGACCACGTCCCCACCGACACGCCGGTGACCTACGACGACGCACCGCCGGCGTTCGGAGCGCACTGGAACGAGTACGGCGTCGCGCCGGCCCCGTTCTCGGAGAAGTTCTACGTCGCCGACGACCGTCCCCCGCTGGAGTCGCTGGTCCACAACCTCGAGCACGGCTACACGATCGTCTGGTACGACGAGACGATCGCGGACGACAACGAGGCGCTGACCGAGCTGAAGGCCGTCTCGCGCAAGTTCCCGGGCACCGACAACTACCGCTACAAGTTCATCGCCGCGCCGTGGACCTCGGCGGACGAGGACGGCGCGAAGTTCCCCAAGGACAAGCACATCGCCTACACGCACTGGTCCGTCGGGGGCGAGGGCGAGAGCGACGCCTCCAAGCAGGTCGGCGTGTGGCAGTACTGCACCGAGTTCAGCGGTGAGGCCCTCGAGGACTTCATGGTCGAGTACCCCTACCTCGACTCCCCCGAGCCCAACGTCGAGTAGCTGGCCGGTCAGGTGAGGTCGGGCCGTGACTCCTGGAGCGCGGCCACGACCTGCTTGACGTCCTGCGCCCGCGCGCGGGTGGTCACCAGCAGCGCGTCCGGGGTGTCGACGACGACCACGTCGTCGAGCCCGACCACCGCCACCGTCCGACCGGTGGCCGGCACGACCAGTCCGGTCGAGTCGACGGCGAGCACCAGCGCGTCGTCGCCCAGGACGGTGGTGCCGGCGACGTCGTCTCGCAGCAGCGTCGCGAGCGAGTCGAAGTCGCCGATGTCGTCCCAGCCGAACGACGCCGGCACGGTCGCCACCCGGCCCGCCGCCGCCGCCGGCTCGGCGACCGCGTGGTCGAGCGCGATCCTGGGCAGGCTCGCCCAGACCTGGTCCAGGGTGTCGGGGTCGGCGGCTAGCGCCCGCAGCGCCGCCGCGAAGGTGGGGTCGCCGGCGGCCAGCAGGTCGAGCAGCACGGTGGGCCGCACGACGAACATCCCCGCGTTCCAGCGGAAGTCGCCCGACGCGAGGTAGCCGCGGGCCACGTCCACGGACGGCTTCTCCACGAACTCGCGCACCGCGAAGGCGCCCGCGTGGGCGGGGAGCGGCTCGCCGAGGTGGATGTAGCCGAAGGCCGACGACGGGTTGGTCGGCTCGATCCCGAGCGTCACGAGCCAGCCGTCGCGCGCGACCTCGATCGCCGTACGCACGCAGTCGCGGAAGGCCTCCTCGTCGGCGATCACGTGGTCGGCCGCGAAGGAGCCCATGACGGCGTCGGGGTCGGCGCGCTCCAGCAGCGCGGCGGCCAGGCCGATCGCGGCCATCGAGTCGCGGGCCGACGGCTCGGCGAGCACCGAGCCCGCCGTCACCTCCGGCAGCTGCGCGACCACGGCCGCGCGGTGGGCGCGGCCCGTCACCACGACGAACCGGTCCTCGGCCAGCGGTGCCAGCCGGTCGTAGGTCCCCTGGAGGAGCGAGCGCCCGCTGCCCGTGAGGTCGCGCAGGAACTTGGGCGACGACGCGCGAGACAGCGGCCACAGACGGGTCCCCGCGCCACCGGCCGGGATCACCGCCCAGAATCCCTCGATGGCAGACATGGGCGCGAGCCTAGTGGCGCCACTGGTGTCCCGGTGCGGAGGCCGCTCGGGGAGACTGAGGTGGTGACGACCTTCCCCGCAGTCCTGGCCCGGCGGCTCCGCGCGGACGGAGGCCGGCCGCTGGTCACCTTCTACGACGACGCGAGCGGCGAACGGGTCGAGCTGTCCGTGACGACGTACGCCAACTGGGTGGCGAAGGCCGCCTCGCTGCTGGTCGAGGAGCTGGAGCTCGAGCGGGGCGACCGGCTGCGCGTGGACCTGCCGGCGCACTGGCTGGGCCCGGTCTTCCTCGGGGCGGCCTGGACGGCCGGGCTGGTGGTGACCGACGCCGACACCCCCGACGCGGTGGTGTGCGGCCCCGACACGCTGGACGCCTGGGCACCACGGGCCGAGGAGCTGCCGGTGCTGGCGTGCTCGCTGCTGCCCCTCGGCGTGCGGTTCGCCGAGCCGGTGCCGACGCACGTGCACGACGTGGGGGCCGAGATCTGGTCGCAGCCGGACTCGTTCGTGCCCTGGGACCCGCCGCAGGCCGACGACCCGGCCACCTGCTTCGGCGGAGTGGACGTCACCCAGGAGGAGCTGTGGAGAACGGCCGCCACCGGGACTCTCGTCACCGATGGCGGCCGCCTCCTCTCGGTGGCGAACCCGGCTTCCCCACCAGGTGTCGCCACGTTCAGCGAGCCGCTCGCGAAGGGCGGCTCACTGGTCCTGGTGGCCCATGCCGAGCGGGAACGGCTCGAGGCGACGTATGCCGCCGAGCACGCCACCGCCCGCTTCCCTGCATGAGCCCAGGACGTCTCTGGGACTGCTAGCCCGCCAGGTCGTAGCCCCCCATCCCCTCGGCGAGGAACCGGCGTGCTCCGACGCCCGCGGCGGTGAGGGGCAGCAGGTAGAGGTAGCCGGTGGCCCGCTCGCGCACGATCAGGTCGGAGTGCCCGGTGAGGCCGATGTCGCTGATCCCCACCACCCAGTCGTACGGCGTGAGGTCCACCGACAGCGTCTTGGCCCCGGTCAGCCCGCCCGGCCCGTTGCCCGGGCTCACCCGCAGCCGGGTGCCGGTGCGGAACAGCGAGTCCGGGGCGCCGTCGGCGTCCCATCGGCCCACCGGGATCTGCCGGCTCGCCGTGACCCGGCCGGCCGCGACGTAGGCGGCGGCCAGCCCCTGGGTGCCCAGTCCCGGGTAGATCATCATCGACCCGCCCGTGGGCTGGCCCATGAGGTCCGGCCAGCCGTCGCCGGTCATGTCGCCGACCGCCGCCAGGAGCTGCACCTTCTTGAAGCCCTTGGCCAGGAGCCGCAGCGGGCCGAACCGGCCCCTGCCGTCGCCGAGGCGCAGGTACAGGTTGCCGTTGCTCTTGTTGCGCGTGACCATGTCGCCGTGGCCGTCGCGGTTCCAGTCGCCGGCGTTGAGCACCGTGTCGGCGTTGGCGAGGTTGATGCCGGTGGCGAGGGGGGCTCCGGTCTCCCACGTGTTGCGGTTGGCGAAGAGCACCACCGTCCCCCCGCGGCGCGCAATGAGGTCGGGGGCGCCGCCGGCCACCAGCGGGGCGCCGCTCAGCGCGCCGACGGTCTTGGTGCGCACGATCGGGCCGAGCGCATGCCCGTAGGTGCCGTTGCCGCGACCCGGCAGCACGTAGCCGAGCTTGGTGTCCCCGCGGCGTACGTACAGGTCGGCCCGCCCATCGGCGTTGTAGTCGCCGAGCCCGGTGATCGTGTCGAACGGCGTCCAGCCCCGCGCCACCACCACCCGCTTCTTGAACTTGGCTCCCGCAAGCCCGGCGTGCAGGTACATCGTGCCGGTGCCGCGTTCGCGGCCCAGCAGGTCGACGTGCCCGTCGCCGTTGACGTCGCCGGCTCCGACGATCCTGTCGTAGGTCCCCCAGGCGGTGCCCACGAGACCGCGCTTGGTGAAGGAGCCACCACCGGCGCCGAGGAACGCGTTGAGCCGGCCGGCCGCGGTGCGCGCGACGAGGTCGTTGCGGCCGTCTCGGTCGAGGTCGCCGACCGCTGTGATCGCGTCGTGGCCGGCGAAGGCGCGGGTCTGCTTGACCAGCGCGCCGAAGGCGCCGGTGTTGTTGCCCGGCAGGACGCCGCCCGTCCCGTCCTTCGAACGCACGAACAAGTCGCCCTTGCGGTCCCCGGTCAGGTCGGGCGAGGCCACCACGGTGTCGAGACCCTCAGCGCCGGTGAGGACGGTCTTGGCCGGGGCGATGGTCGTGAGCCCACCGGTGGGCACCACGTAGCCCATCTTGTCGGTGGCGTTGCGCACGATCAGGTCGGGGTGCGGCGTGGAGGCGAGGTTCGACTCGAGCTCGCGACCGGTCCAGCCGCGCTGGGCGGCGGTGGCCAGCTCCCGGATCTTGGGGATCTTGGCGTAGAGGTACTTGCCCGGGCACGCGGTGGACCCGGCGTCGCGGTGGCCGTTGATGGCGCGGAAGCTCTTCTTCCCCACGCGCTGCGACGGCGAGGACGCCGTCACCCCGTGCAGGGACAGCTTCCAGGCGAACAGCGCGCCGTAGGCCTGCACCATCGCCGCCGGCGGCTGCTTGATGTCGAAGTTGCCGATCGCCGACATGGCGAACGCGTAGTCGTTGTAGCCCAGGGTGTGCGCCCCGACCACCGGGCGGTCCACGCCGCCGGCGCGCCCCTCCCAGATCCGGCCGAAGCGGTCGACGAGGTAGTTGTAGCCGATGTCGGACCAGCCTCGGGACCTGGTGTGGTACGCGTAGATGCTGCGCAGGAGCCCGGGGACCTCGGCCTGCGAGTAGTCGTTGGCGTTGACCGTGTGGTGCACGAAGCCGGCGTGCACCTCGAAGTAGTGCAACGACCCCTTGTCGCGCATCCGCTCGTCGGCACCCCACTGGGCCCGCGAGTAGATGACGGGCTTCGGCGTGAACGTCGCGGCCTGCAGGTCGATCGCCCCCTCGGCGTCGCCGGTGTCCTCGGCCGGCGCCTGCGGCACCGCCACCGCGCCGGCCGCGCCGGTCGGCGCGGCCTCACGGGTGTCGATCTCCGGGGCCTCGACCGTGGTGGCCTCGGGCTCGCCGGGCGCGATCACGGCCAGACGCAGGTCGGGAGGCGCCGCACCGTCAGTGGTGGTGACCTTGACCTGGACCTCGTCGACATCGCCGACGAGCAGAGCGTCGGTGCCCGGCCGGGCGTTCCTGGCCTCCGCGCTGCGGGGGTCCGGGCCGTGGTCGGCGTCGTACTGGACGGGCATCCACTCGGTCCACGCGTCCGCGGTCTCGGTGCGCACGTGGACCTGGATCGCCTCCTCCGTGAGCTGCTTGCCGTGCTCCCACGTGACGCCGACGGCGCCGTAGCCGGTCACCTTCTGCGGGAGGCTGGTGAGCTCGCTGCCACGGCCCTTGCCCGGGACGACCCGGGCCTGGAGGCTGCCGGTCGCGACCCGGCCGCGCACGCCCGACGGTGCGGTGAGCGGCACCTCGGTGACGACCGGGTCCACGACGCCCGCGGGCAGCACGGACTTCATCGTGGTGGTCTTGGCGTACGCCGCGAGCGCGGTGGGCGCCGAGGTGACCGGCTCCCGCTGCACCACGTCGAGGGAGACGACGTTGGCGGCGGGCACGAGGACGGCACAGACCAGGCCGAGCGTCAGCAGCTGCTGGCACACGGTGACGAAACGGGCTTGGTGAGAAGGCATTTTCAACGGCTCCAGTGCGAGGGGAAGATTCACACGAGCCGCAACTGTCACATGCGTAACAGGGCTCCGCCTAGAGGATCTGAGTAACTACAATCGTGTAATTTCCAGTCGACACGCCGACGAGCTGAAGATTTGTCAAGCCGAGCCACTTAGTTTGAGTCAGTGGCCACTCCCCCCACCGTCGCGATCGGGCAGGTGCTGAACGGGCTACGTCTCCCGAGCGGCGCGCAGGTCGCCGTGGCGGACCGCATCGGCAGCGATGAGCGGGAGGACATCGTCACCGCGTTCGGCGCGGTCGTGCTCGACATCTGGCGCTCCCCCGGCGAGCTGGCCGTGGATCTCGCCGCCCGGGGGCCCTTCGACGCCGTCGTGGACCTGACCCCGGCCGGGAACGCCGTCGAGCGCCTGCGCGTCGCGCTCGCCCACCTACGCCCCGGCGGCCACGCCGTGCTGCGGGTGCCGGTGACCGGCCCTGCCCGCGCCGACCTCCTGGCGCTGGTCGAGCAGGTGCGCTCGCTGGCCGCGAGCGGCCGGGTGGCCCCGCCGACCTTCGGGCGGGAGCGGGGACGTGCCGACGAGGAGCGCGACCTGCACGCCCTGGCCGCGGGGACGGCCCTGCGGGTGAAGGGACGCTTCCTTGTGGCGACCCAGTCCGCGGACGTGCGCGCCCCTGTGCCGGAGCGCCGGCTGGATGAGCTGCTCACGAAGGCGCCGGAGCGCGGGCGGACCCTGCACACGGTGCCCGCGGTGACCTGGGAGGCCCGCGGACGCTTCGCCAGCAGCCTGCCCGGTGACGACCGCCGTCACTCGTACGCGGCGCCGCAGCTCGCGCTGCGCGAGCTGCACGCCGTCCTGTGCCTGCCCCACCAGATCGCGGTGCAGGGCCACGTCGTCCTCCCGGCCAGCTTCCGCAACGTGGTACGGCCGCGGCCGCGCTCGCGCTGGCTGGTCGAGTGGTCGCGCCACAGCGTCCTCGCGCCCGAGGCGGCCAGCGACCCGACGCCGCTGGCCGGACCGCACTACTACGCCGACAACGTGAACCGCGGCCACTTCGGGCACGCGGTCACCGAGCAGCTGTCCATGCTGTGGGGGTGGGATCACGCCCTGGCGGAGCACCCGGACCTACGGCTGCTGGTCACCAGCCCTTCGGGCGCCCCGCTGGCCGAGTGGGAGCTCGAGCTCCTCGAGGCAGCCGGCGTCGACCGCGCACGGGTCACGGTGGCCACGGGCCCCACCCTCGGCGAGACCCTCATGACCGGGACCCCCGGCTACGCGATCGGCTCCTACGTCCACCCCGAGCTGCGCAGGCTCTACGACCGCGTCGTCACCAGCCTGGCTGACCGCGCCCCCGCCGGACCCCGCCCCCGCCGGCTATTCCTGACCCGCGCTCACGACACCCGCGCCTGTCACAACGCCGAGGAGGTCGAGGAACTCTTCCGCGCCCACGGCTTCGAGGTCACCCGCCCCGAGCAGCACAGCCTGCCCAAGCAGCTCGCGCTGGTCCGAGCCGCCGACGTGGTGGCCGGGTTCGCGGGCAGCGGGCTGTTCCCCGTCGGCCTCCTGCGAGAGCCCGCCACCGTCATCGTCGTCGGCTCCGACACCTACCCGATGCTCAACGAGCGCCAGCTGTGTGCCTTCGCCGGCCACGACCTGCGCCTCGTCCGCTGCCGCGCCGACATCCACACCGAGCACTACAGCCTCGAGTCGTTCCACTCGCCCTTCACCTTCGACCCCCAGCGCGAGGGCCGCTTCCTCGCCCACGTCCTCGACGGCCTGACCGCCTAGTCCGCGGAGGTCGAGGGTCAGATGTCGTTGCCGATGGCCTCGTCGACCTCGTCGCTCTCGTTGTCCTTGCCGTCGTCGTACTTGAGGTAGCGGATGCCGGCGTTGACGCCGCCGTCGAAGCCGACGCGGCCCTTCTCGAGGACGATGACCCGGTCGCACATCTGACGGACGGAGCCCGCCGAGTGGCTGACGTAGAAGAGGGTGCGTCCGCTGTCGCGGACCTCCTGCATCTTCTCCATGCACTTGCGCCGGAACGGACGGTCGCCGACGGCCAGGGCCTCGTCGGCCAGGAAGATGTCGGAGTCGACGTGGATGGCCACCGAGAACCCCAGGCGGGCGAACATGCCCGAGGAGTAGTTGCCGACCGGGCTGTCCAGGAACCGGCCGATGTCGGCGAACTCGACGATCTCGTCGAACTTCCGCTTCGTCTCCTGCTCCGTCATCCCGAGTACGGCGGCGTTGAGGTAGATGTTGTCGCGCCCGTTGAGCTGGGGGTGGAAGCCGGCGCCGGTGGCGATCAACCCGGCGATCCGGCCGCGGGTGAGGACCTTGCCCGAGTCGGGCCGCATGACGCCCTGGACCAGTTTGAGCAGCGTGCTCTTGCCCGAGCCGTTGAGGCCCATCAGGCCGATCGACTCACCCTGCTCGACGGTGAAGCTGACGTCCTCGAGGGCGCGGAAGGTGTCGCTGATGTCGCGCCCCTTCATCAGCGCGACGCTCATCTGCTTCAGGGTGCGGTGGTAGCGGAGCGTGAACTCCTTCGTGACGTCGTCGATCACGATCGAGGTGGAGGCGGGGTAGGAGGTCATCAGAGGCGCTCCGGGATCCGGTTCTCGAAGCGGCGGAAGACGAGCTGGCCGATCACCAGCATCACGAATCCGACGCCGAGGGCCAGGAAGGAGTAGGAGTAGAGGTTGTCCGGGATGTGGATGGCCTGGGTCGCCTCGGGGTCGCTCGTGGTCCCGACCCAGAACGCCTGCTGGACCAGCAGCACCGCGTCGGCGACCGGGTTGAACAGGTAGTAGCCCGCGGCGGCGCCAAAGCGGTCCTCCACCAGGCTGAAGGGGTAGATCATGGGGACGCCGAAGCGCACGAAGTTGCTGAGGATGGTCACGAAGCTGCCGACGTCGCGCATGAACACGTTGGCCACGCTGAAGACCAGCGCGAGCCCGGTGCCGAGCAGGCAGATGATGCCCAGCGCCAGCACGAACCCAAGCAGGGCGACCGGGTCCGGCGTCCAGCCGCAGGAGACGCAGATGATCAGGAGCACGATCAGCTGCGGCCCGATGTGGTACAGCGAGACCATCATCGAGGCCACCGGGAACATCTCCCGTGGCACCGCCATCTTGCGCACCAGCGCCTTGTTGCGCACGATCGAGCGGGTGCCGGCGTTGAACGTCTCCACGAAGAACTGGACGACGATCAGCCCGCAGAACACGTGCACGGCGAACATCTCGGTCCCGCGGTCCATGATCTTGCCCATGACGAACCAGAAGATGAACAGCTGCGAGAGCGGGTTGATGTAGGACCACAGGAACCCGAGCGCCGAGGCCTGGTAGCGAGCGTTGACCTCACGCCGTACGAGCAGGCGCAGCAGGTAGCGCCGCCGGAAGACCTCCAGGAGGCCCGCCGACGGGGACGGGCTCACCAGGGGCGCGTCGACGATGCGCCGGGGGGCCTCGACCTCAGTCATCTGCCCGCTCGGTCCACGGCTTGAACGTCTCGTCCCACGCCTCCGGGGCGGTGATCGAGTCGAGCTCCTCGCGGTACAGCTGGGCCAGGCGCGGCCACTCGCGCCGGAAGCGCTCGTGGAGCTCGACGGTCCGCTTGGTGAGGCTGCGGAACAGGGCGGGGTCGCGCTGGTAGAACGCCGCCGACGTGCCGTCGTTCATCGACACGATGGCGGAGTCGTAGCCGGCGAGGCGGTACCAGCGGGCGTCCATCGCGCGCACCTCGGCCTCGGGGTGCTCGCGGGACAGCTCGCGCGGCGGCTTGAGCTGGCGCAGCGGTGCCAGGCCGGCGGTGACCAGCTGGGCGAGGCGCCCCGGGATCTCGACCGGGTCGCGGCCCTTGCGCGGCGGCTTCTTGCGCCGCACGTCCGGGAACGCGTCGGGGTCCGGCTGGAGCTGGGCGTCGGCGAACTCCTTGCGCGTGGCGTTGACCTCGCCCAGGCGCACCGGCAGCATCCGGTGCAGCACGTGCGGCCCGGCGAGGACGTCCTCCATGGCCTGCAGGCGCAGCTCGGCGGTGGAGTACTGCATCGACACCAGGTGCGCGATCTGGTGGTTGAGGCTCTCGCGGATCATCCGCCCGCCCTTGGGGTATGGCGAGTGGAGCAGCGCCGCGATCAGCCGGTTGCGGTGGTGGAAGTAAGCCTGCCAGTCCAGGGCGTCGTTCTTGTCGGTCCACGGGACGTGCCACACGGCGGCGCCGGGCAGGGTCACCGTCGGGTAGCCGGCCTCCTTGGCGCGCAGGCCGTACTCGGAGTCGTCCCACTTGATGAAGAGCGGCAGCGACAGCCCGATCTCCTCGAGCACCTGACGCGGGATGAGGCACATGAACCAGCCGTTGAAGTCCACGTCGATGCGCTTGTGCATCCAGCGGCTGGAGCGCAGGTTGCGGGCGGCGAGGTCCCAGTCGGAGTAGGTGTCGAGCGGCGACTGCCACCAGAAGCGCCACGGCTGGACGATCTCGCCGAAGGAGTGCAGCCGCGAGCGGCTGTACAGGCTGAACATGTGGCCGCCGACCAGCGTGGGCCGCCGGGCCAGGTCGGCGAAGGTGATGGCCCGGATGATGCCCTCGGGCTCGCAGACGACGTCGTCGTCCATCATCATCGCGTAGCTCGCGGTGCCCTTGCGGACCGACTCGAGCTGGCCGCGCGCGTAGCCCCCGGAGCCACCGAGGTTGCCCTGCTCGATGACCCGCAGCGTCTCGCCGAGGGCCGCCTCGGCCTTCGCGAACTCCGGGGAGTCGACGACCTTGTCGGTGCCCTGCTCCATGACGAAGACGGTGTCGAGGTAGGGGCGCAGCTGCTCGTCCTCGCCGACCTGCTGGAGCAGCTTGGCGCAGAAGTCCGGGCGGTTCATCGTCGTGATAGCCAGGTCGAGGGTGCCGTGCTCGGCGCGGTCCTCGGGCACCTCGGCCGTCCACTCGGCCGAGGTGACCACCACGTCCTCGTCGCCGGCGACGACGTTGTACCAGTACCAGCCCCCGTCGACGAACGGCTTGAGGGTCAGCTCGAAGACGAATGTCGCGGCGCCCTCCTGCCCCACGGTCGCCGACTCGACCCGCTGCGAGCGCCCGTTGGCCATCGACTTGTAGACGATGACGCTGGCGCCCCGCCCGGACACCTCGACGGTGAGCGTGACGGCCTTGACGACGGTCCAGCGGCGCCAGTAGCTGGCCGGGAAGGCGTTGAAGTAGGTGCCGAAGGACAGCCGCTCGCCCGACTTCACCCGGAACGAGGTGCGCGACTCGATCTGGTCGGGATGGATCGCCCGGCCGGTCGAGGTCGACTGCCGGATCGCGGCGTTGTTGAGGTCCTTGGCCGCCCGGTTGCCGCCGATCTCGTAGCGGTCGGCGTCGAGGCGGGCCTCCTCCGGGTCGACGTACAGCGGGAGGACGTCGAAGTCCCGGTCGAGCGGAAAGATCTGTCGTTGCAGCAGTCGCGTGGTCATTCGTCCACTCCCCCGCTCGTCAACGGCGCACCGTCGGCGAAGTGCGGCTTCAGCTTGTTCTCGAACATCGACAGCGCCGAGCCGATGGCCATGTGCATGTCGAGGTACTTGTAGGTGCCCAGCCGGCCACCGAAGAGCACCATGGGCTCGCGCTTGGCGCGCTCGCGGTACTTCAGCAGCTTGGCCCGGTCGTCGGCGGTGTTGATCGGGTAGTACGGCTCGTCGTCGTCCTCCGCGAACCGGCTGTACTCGTGGACCACGATGGTCTTGCCCGGCAGGTAGGTCCGCTCAGGGTGCAGGTGCTTGAACTCCAGGATCCGGGTCCACGGCACCTCCTGGTCGTTGTAGTTGACCACGCCGGTGCCCTGGAAGTCGTCCACGTCGAGCGTCTCGGCCTCGAGGTCCACGGTGCGCCACGACAGGCGCCCCTCGGCGTTGCCGAAGTACTCGTCGACCGGCCCGGTGTAGACGATCGGCACCTTGCCCTTGTAGTCGTCGGCCACCGCGAAGAAGTCCGTCTCGAGGCGGACCTCGATGTTGGGGTGGTCGGCCATCCGGGTGAGCCACGCGGTGTAGCCGTCGGTCGGCAGGCCCTCGAAGTCGTCGTTGAAGTAGCGGTTGTCGAAGGTATAGCGCACCGGCAGCCGCGTGATGATGTCGGCCGACAGCTCGGTGGGGTCGGTCTGCCACTGCTTGGCGGTGTAGCCCTTGACGAACGCCTCGTACAGCGGCCGCCCGATGAGGGAGATCGCCTTCTCCTCGAGGTTGGTCGCGTCGGCGGTGGCGATCTCGCTGGCCTGCTCGGCGATCAGCGCGCGTGCCTCGTCGGGGGTGTGCGACTTGCCGAAGAACTGGTTGATCAGCGCGAGGTTCATCGGGAAGGAGTAGACCTGCCCCTGGTACTTCGCGAAGACGCGGTGCTGGTATCCGGTGAAGCTGGTGAAGCGGTTGACGTACTCCCACACCTTCTTGTTCGACGTGTGGAACAGGTGGGTGCCGTAGACGTGGACCTCGATCCCGGTCTCCGGGTCGATCTCGGAGTAGGCGTTGCCCCCGAGGTGGTGGCGGCGCTCCAGCACGAGCACCTTGAGGCCCAGCTCGGTCGCGCAGCGCTCGGCGATGGTCAGCCCGAAGAAGCCGGAACCGACCACGACGAGATCGGGCATGGCGTCGGGGCTGGGGTCAGGGGAGGGCACGATCGGTCAGTCTACGGATCGGTGGTGGCCAGGACCCACTTCCCACGCACCCCGCATGATGCGTGTCACATTTGGATGAGGCGCCGAGGCGGGGGTCGTTCTAGGCTGTCCCGGTGCAGGTGCGAATGGCGTCCCGGTCCCTAGGCGAGGACTTCCGTTATGCCTGGCTCGCCGGGCTCCTCATGGCGGGGGCCACGCTCCTCATCGCCTGGCTCGAGGACCTGCCCATCCGCGACCCGGACGGCCTGATCCCGGGCTACATCCGCTTCCCGGCGATCGTGCTGGGCGCCATCTCCCTCGACATCGTGCCGCGGGCCCTGTGGCGGGCCCGCCGCGCTCCCCTGTCGCTGTGGAAGGTGCTCCGGGAGATCACCCGGGAGCGGTGGCCGGCGTCGCACTGGCGCTTCGCCTTGGGTGGGGTCATGGCCTGGTACCTCTGCTACGCCACCTTCCGCAACCTGAAGAGCTTCGTGCCGTTCGTCCACGCGGAGGGGGGCGCGCCCTTCACGGCGACCGACAACGTCTACGACACCACCATGGCCCGCCTCGACAAGCTCCTGTGGCTCGGCAACGACCCCGCCCAGGCGCTGCACGACATCCTCGGCACCGGCTTCGCCGCGCACCTGTTCTCCGCGGTCTACATCATCTGGATCGTCCTGGTCCCGGTGTCGATCGCGATCGCGCTGGTCTGGACCCGGCACACGGCCGCCGGCTCCTGGTACGTCACCGCCGTCGCGTTCGACTGGGCATTCGGCGCGGTCATCTACCTGCTGTTCCCGTCGGTCGGACCGATCTACTCCGACCCCAAGACGTTCGCCGGCCTCCCCGAGACCTGGGTCACCCAGCTCCAGGCGAGCATGTGGGACGACCGCCTGGCCGTCGTCGGCGACGTGGTCGGGTCCGGCACGCTGCAGACGATCGCGGCGTTCGCGTCGCTGCACGTGGGGATCATGGTGACGATCTGCCTCATCGTGGAGTACGTCGGTCTCGCGCGGTGGCTGCGGGTGGCGGCATGGGTGTTCCTGGTGCTCACCGTGTTCTCCACGGTCTACCTGGGCTGGCACTTCTTCATCGACGCGATCGCGGGCGCCGCACTCGGCGCGTCCACCGTCTGGCTGGCGGCCATGGCCACGGGCAACCGGGTCGGGCTGCGGCCGCGCCTGAGGCGCGAGGAGCCCGGCGACGACTCCCTGGTCGAGGCCGCGCCGGCCCCGCGGGTCAGCCAGGACCAGGACCAGGACCCGGCGCCGCGCTGAGCGACAGCCGGCGCATGCCGCGCGCGTCGCGGAGGGCCCGCACGACGTTGCGCGCCTCGGCCCGGCCGCCGTGCAGCGGGCTGAGCACCAGCACCGCGAGTGCGATCAGCCACGGCTTGAGGCGGACGGCGAGGTTCTCGCCGTACCGCAGGTGCACGACGAAGAGGTTGCGGTACATGAAGTACCCCTTCCACCCGGCCAGGTCGTGCTGCTGGTCGAAGTCGAGTTGACGCACCAGGACCGCGTCGCGCACCGCCCAGATGCGGTAGCCGGCGCGGCGCGCGCGCAGCGCGAAGTCGACGTCGTCGTAGAAGATGAAGAACGTCGGGTCGGGCAGCCCGATCTCCTCGACGACGCGGCGCCGCACGAGGAAGCCCTCGAAGGCGACGTTCTCGATCTCGACCAGAGGCGGCATCGCCGCGCGGGTGCCGTAGTCGGTCTCGACCATGCCGGTCTTGGGCTTGATCGCGAGCGGGTTGCGCAGGTCGAAGCGGGTCGCGGCCTTCTCGACCAGGCGGCCCGCGGTGTCCTCGCGGACCGCGGCGAGGCAGTCCTCGTCCTGGGCCATCAGCACGCTGAGGCAGTCGGGCGCCGGCACGACGTCGTCGTCCATCAGCCAGACCCGGTCGAAGCCGTGCTCGACCGCGGTGCGCATGCCCAGGTGGAAGCCGCCGGCGCCGCCAAGGTTCTCGGACGGGGTCAGCACCTGCAGGGGCAGGCCGGTGCGGGCCGCGAGCACCTGGGGGGTGTGGTCGGTGCTGGCGTTGTCGACCACGATGACCGCGTCCGGGCAGCGCTCGAGCGCGGCCAGGCCGTCGAGCATGCCGATCAGGAGGTCGGCGCGGTTGTAGGTCACCACAACGACCGCGACCGTCTCGGGGCGAGGGTGCGTCACGCGAGGTACCTCCGGTGACCGGTGAAGTCGCCGCGCAGGCCCGCGACGGCGGCACGGGCGCTGGTCAGGATGCGGGACGGCTGCGGACGGGTGAACAGGTAGAACCACACGGTCTTGGTCCAGAACATCAGCACGTGCGGCCAGCCCCGGTAGGCGCGCAGGTTGACGGTGTTGTTGCGGGCCATGCAGTAGTGCTTGAGCTCGCTCGGGGTGTGGTTGTACGTCGTGCGGCCGAACATCATCGGCGTCCCGAGGTCTCCCACGCTGGGGTGCAGCACCCGCGCGCCCACCACCGTGGCGATCCGCCCGCCGGCGCGCTCGGCGCGCAGGCGGTACTCGTGGTCGTCGCCCCAGATGAAGAACTCCGCCCGGGGCAGTCCGATCCGCTCGACCAGCGCCCGGGTGACGAGCACGCCGTTGAAGGGGATCACCACGTCCCGGATGAGCCCGTCCACCGCCGCCGAGCGGACGTCGTCCAGCTCGTGCACGGTCCTGGTGCCGCCGGGCAGCCGGATCGGGAAGACCAGCCGCTCCGGGCGCTGCTCGTCGACGACCACCGGTCCCCAGAAGTCCAGGTCGGTGCGCTCGAGCAGCAGGCGCAGGCAGTCGTGGTCGGGCAGGCCGTCGTCGTCCATGAGCCACGCGAGGTCCGCACCACGCTCCATCGCCCACGCGAGCCCGTCGTGGAAGCCACCGGCGCCGCCGCCGTTCTCCGCGAGCGTGCGCCGTACGACGTCGGGCTGGGCGTCCAGCCACTCCCCCGTGCCGTCGGTCGACGCGTTGTCGACCACGAGCACCTCCGCCAGCTCGGGCACCTCCCGCAGGCGGGCGACGAGCCGCTGGAGCAGGCCGAGACGGTTGAACGTCACCACCACCGCCACGACGCGGGGGCTGCTCACGTCCGGCTGCTGGGTCACGGCGACCACCCTAGGGGGCGCGTCAGCGCACGCCGACGAGCGTCCCCACGGCGACGCTGAGGAGGAACGCCCAGCCGCCGGTCAGCCGGTACGCCCCGGGCCGGGGGTGCGGCACTCCCGCGGCGCGGCCGGCCAGCAGCAGGTACGCCGGCACCGCGACGGGCGCCGCGCCGAGCACCAGCCAGAACCACGCCCACCGGGTCGCGCGCCACGGCCGTCCGCTGGTGAGGACGCCCAGGAGCGTGGCCAGATAGAGGACGACGAGCGCACCCGACCACGGGTGCGGCACGCGCCACTCCATCAGCGTCGGCCGGTGCCCGCGCCACGGCACGGCCTCGAACCGGACGTCGGGGTCGAGCATCGTCAGGTGGGCGCGCACGTCGCCCTCGATGACATTCTCGCCGTAGCCCTCGTCGACCTCGAAGCCGCCATCGTCGGCGAGGGGATCGCCGTCTCGGCGAGGCCCCTGGACCACCCAGGTGACGTGACGGACCAGCCCGTCGCGCCAGGAGACCAGGACCTCACGGTCGCCCCGCTCCGGTGCCTCGGCGAGCCCCACGACGCCGACCTCGCCGGAGGCTACGGCCTGCTCCAGCTGGGCGAGCGACGACTCACGCTCCCCCGCCACCAGCACGGTCACCATGACCACCAGCCACCCGACCGCCAGCGCCGACCGAACCAGCGCCAGGAGGACCCGCCACCGGCCGCGCGGCTCTGCCGGCGGGCTCGCGGGCGTCTCCGCCACGGTGGTCATGCGGTCAGGCTAGGCCGCCGGAGCCACCTCGCGCCGGTGCCGGGCAACCCGGACATGCCGGTGGCCCCGCGGTGGCGGGGTGTGGGGCGGTCAGGGTCTCTGGCGTGGGACGGGCTCGGTGCCGGTGTGGTCGCGGCGGTAGGTGTGGCCGTGGGGTGAGTGCCAGACATAGGTGCCGCGGTCCAGGACGTCGTAGGTCCAGCGGCCGTGCGTTTTCAGGCGATGGTGCCCGCGACACAGGGGTGCGGAGTTGCAGGAGCAGGTCGGTCCGCCCTGGTGGTAGGGGGTGACGTGGTCGTGGTCGCAGCGTTCGGCTGGTCGGGTGCACCAGGGGAACACGCAGTGGTGATCGACCAGGTCGTCCTGCTCGACGAGGCGGGTCGGGTGCTCGTAGCCGGCGACGTGAATGTGCTCGGCGAGGTCCCGCACGGGCTTGACGTTGATGACCGTGGTGCCGGGTGCCCCACACCACTCGCGGATGGTCTCGACGAGCACCGGCTTGCGGCCGCATCTGCCGACGGTGGCGTTCGGGTCGCCGAACACCCCAGCCTCGTGGATGTGCAGGTCGATCACCCGGGTGATCTTGATGCTCTCGGTGGTTGAGGAAGGACGAAGTCCTGTCTCGAAACCACCGCCGCGGTCCTGGTCACCGAAGGGCAGCGTGTCCTGCCCGCGCGCCAGATCGCCGGCGGCCTGGGCGCGTCGTACGTCCAGCGACTCGGTCGACCCGGCGGCCTTGCGGTCCGCCGCGAGGCGGCTGATCGCGGCATCGAAGTCGAGCGCGTCCTGCGCATCCAAGGTCCCGGACACCTCGATCGTGCCCTCGAGGGTCAGGTCGTCGGTGTGTACGTCGAGCTTGCGTCCGTCGGCGGCTTGGCGGCGGAGCTTCTCGGCCTGCTCGGGGTCGAACCGGGCGATCGCGGTGGTGATCTGTCGTTCGACCTCGGCGTAGGAGACCTTGTGCGCGCAGTAGCCCACCCGGGCGTCGACGAACGCGGCACCGGCCAGGGGTAGGCACATGGTGTGCTCGGCGATCCAGCGGGCTTTCCAGAACCCGAGCTGACCGGCTTCGACGCGTGCCCAGATCCGTGGGAGGCGGTACTTGATCTCGAGGGCGGCGCCGACGTACCGCTTGGCGGAGTCGGTCGACATGCCCAGGGCGGCGCCGAGCTCCATGACCGCGAACTCGCTGACCCCGGGTGCCCCGGGCCCGGCGAGCGGGATGCCGTGGTCACCGAACGCGGCGTCGTCTTCGTCGTGGGTCTCGTGGAGGGCGCACCAGTCGTGGACGAGGTGGAGGCGTCGCAGCTCGGCGTCGGTGGCTGCTCGGGTCTCGGCGCGGACACCGTCGAGCAGTTGTCTGCTCTGGTCGGGTCCGGGGGTGCTCATGGGTCCACTCAAGCACCCGCCACCGACAGTCAAGAGGTCGAGAATGCCCTTTGTCCACAGGGCTCTGAGCACTTCTCAACCTCTCGGTGGTCGAGGTGCGAAGGCGTGCAACGCGCCCCTTCGGTGGTCGAGGTGCGAAGGCGTGCAGCGCCCCTTCGGTGGTCGAGGTGCGAAGGCGTGCAACGCCTGAGCCTCGAGACCTCCGCCGGCGACCTGACCGCCGTACCCCGACGCTGCTTGTCGACTCACCGGGTCTCGAGGCTCGTCGCTGACGCTCCTCACACCTCGACCACCGGAGGGGCCTCGGTGGTCGAGGTGCGAAGGCGCCCTGGCGCCTGAGCCTCGAGACCCCGGTGACCTGACCGCCGTACCCCGGGGCTGCTTGTCGGCTCGCTGGGTCTCGAGGCTTGTCGCTGGCGCTCCTCGCGCCTCGACCACCGGAAGGCTTCGGTGGTCCAGGTGTGAAGGCGCTCTGGCGCCTGAGCCTCGAGACCTCCGTGACCTGACCGCCGTACCCCGGGGCTGCTTGTCGGCTCGCTGGGTCTCGAGGCTCGTCGCTGGCGCTCCTCACACCTCGACCACCGAGAAGCCGCTGGCGCTCCTCACACCTCGACCACCGAACGCAGGCCGCGACCTCTAGGCGGAGGTCAGCAGGCGCCGTCGAGGTCGTCGGCGGAGTTGGCGGCGTAGCCCTCGCTGAGGGAGCCGACGGAGCCGCCGGTGACGACGTTCGGATCCGGCTTCTTCGACTTCTGGGGGGCGTTGACGGTCTTGCCCTCGGCCTTGTCGATGGCCTGGCGCACCTTGCGCTTGACCAGCTTGATGTCGGGGTGGGCGGTGGTGATCATCGGGGGCACCAGGGAGAGCGTGGACATCTTCTGCTCGCGCGCCTTGAGGGCGAGGGAGACGAAGGTGTCGAACTCCGAGGTCGGGACGTTGGTCGAGATCATCTCCGACGAGGCCTGGGCGAGGTCGCCGAAGTTGGCGACGACCGACTGGGGGCTGACCTGCTCGAGCATCGCGTTCATGACGCACTTCTGCCGCGCCATGCGCGAGTAGTCGTCGGAGCCCTCGCGGGCCCGGGCGTACCAGAGGGTGTCGTGGCCGTTCAGCTTGCGCACGCCCGGCTCGATGTAGCCGGTGACATCGTCACCGAGGCCACCGACCGGGATCGGCGAGCGCACGTTGAGGGTGACCCCTCCGACGGCGTCGACCAGGCCCTTGAAGCCGGCGAGGTTGACCATGGCCCAGTAGTTGATCTTCAGGCCGGTGATGCCCTCGATGGCCGAGACGGTGGCGTCCACGCCGGGATTCTCGGAGTCCGGGAACAGCTCGGGGTTGTCCTGGGCCCAGGTGCTGACGCCGTTGAGGTAGCAGCCGTCGCAGTCGAAGCCGTCGGGGAACTGCTCGCGCATCACCGAGCCCTTGGCGAACGGGAAGTTCGCCAGGTTGCGCGGCAGCCCGATCAGCACGGTGCGGCCGGTGTCCTCGTCGATGGAGGCGACGGTCATGGAGTCGGGGCGCAGGCCCCAGCGGCCCGCGCCGGAGTCGCCGCCCATCAGCAGCACGTTGTAGCGGCCGTCGTTGGCGCTGGTGTCGCCGCCGTGGCCGGAGAGGGAGATGAGCAGGTCGCGCTGCACCTGCACGAGGTGGGCGCCGAACAGCAGTACGCCGGCGACGGCGAAGCACATCAGCCCGTTGACGCCGACCATCGCGCGCCGGTGGCTCATCCCGAGCGTCAGCGGCTGACCCAGCCGCCATGCGTCCACGAGCAAGGCGGCCCAGCCGATGGCCGCCGCCGTGAGCACCAGGCGCATCACGAGCAGCAGCCCGGTGCTGGTACCCATCCAGATCAGCAGCCCGCGATCGACGACCACGGCGAGCAGCGTGACCGCGAGCAGCCCGAGCATGCCCAGCCAGATCCGCAGGGCCGCGAGGCCGACCTTGCGGTTGCCGGCGACGAGCTGCGCGGAGCCGGGGACCACGAGTGTCATCACCATCAACGACATGGCTCGACGGAAGCGGACGCGCGAAGCACGCTCGACCGTGGAGGACATGGGACGCCTCTTTCCAGCACCGGGGGAAGGAACAGTGCTGCCGCCCAGTATCACCAGTCCCATGCGTCACAGGCGGCTGCGACGCGCCGAGAGCGCCTCAGGAGCGGCCCTGATCGATCTCCTGCTTGCGGGCCAGCCGGTGCGCCCGGCGGATCTGCGCCTCCCGCAGGCGGCGTACCTCGTCGGGCGACTCCGGCGCCAGCGGCGGCACCGGCCGCGGCCGGCCCTCCTCGTCGATCGCGACGAACACGAAGTAGGCCGACGCGACGTGCAGGCTCTCGGCCGACGGCTCGTCCCAGGGCTGCGCCTCCACGCGCACCCCGACCTCCATCGAGGACCGGCCGGCCCAGTTGACCTGGCTGAAGGTCCGGACGATGTCGCCGACGTGCACCGGCGCGAGGAACGCCATCTCGTCGAGCGCGGCCGTCACGGCCGGGCCGGCGCTGTGCCGCTGCGCCACCGCACCCGCCGTGGAGTCGGCGAGCTTGACGATCTCGCCGCCGTGGATGTTGCCGAGCAGGTTGGCCTCCCGCTCGGAGGTGATGACGGCCAGGGACACGCGGGCGAACGACGGTGACCGGGGCTCGAGTGCGGGCGTCACGATCGCCACGCTACTCGGGGGCTGCACCAGGACCTCGACCTGCTGGCCCAGGGCATCGCGGCGTCGCTCGAAGAGCTGTTGTTGGCGCCCGCACGGTAGCGTCGCGCCCATGGCAGATCGTCCGGGGAACGGCGGTCCCGAGGACGGGACCAAGTACGGCTGGCTCTACGGCGCCAAGGGCGGGCAGGAGCCCCCACCCGACGCGACGCGCGCCATCCCCCGACAGCAGCGCCCCTCACCGCGCCCCTCACCGGAGCGCCCCCGCGAGGACGCCACCCGGGTCATGCCCACGCAGCAGCCCCCTCCCGGACGCACGCCCCGCTCCCCGGCGCCGGCCCCGGCGCCCGCCCCGCCGCCCACGCGCGGCGGCGGCAGCCGGTTGCGCCGACCCCGCTTCTGGCTCCGGCTGGTCCCCCTGGTGCTGGCGCTGTGGCTGATCTACACGCTGGCGGTGCCGTTCTTCGCGTGGCGGAGCACCGACAAGGTGGCGTTCGCGCCCGACGGCGACCGCCCGGGCGACCAGCCCGGCACGACGTACCTCATGGTCGGCAGCGACTCCCGCAAGGGCCTGACCAAGGAGGAGCGCAAGAAGTTCAGCACCGGCAACCCGAGCAGCGAGCTCACCGACACGATCATGCTCCTGCACACCGGCGACGGGCCGGACGTGCTGCTGTCGATCCCGCGCGACTCGATCGTCGACATGCCGGGGCACGGGGAGAGCAAGATCAACTCCGCCTACTCCCGCGGCGGGGCCAAGCTGCTCGTGGAGACGATCGAGAACGCGACCGGCATCCGCATCGACGAGTACGTCGAGATCGGCCTGGGCGGCGTCGCGGGCGTCGTGGACTCCGTGGGCGGCATCGAGGTCTGCCCCAAGAAGGCCATCAAGGACAAGCTCGCCGGGCTGGACATCGCGAAGGGCTGCCAGGAGATCGACGGCACCGAGGCACTGGCCTACTCGCGCTCGCGCAAGCAGTCCGCGCTCGGCGACCTGGACCGGGTCCAGCGCCAGCGCGAGGTCGTGGCGGCCGTCGGCAAGAAGGTCCTCTCGCCGTGGACCGTGGTCAACCCGGTCCGCTGGTGGCGGCTCAACAACGCGGTGCCCGGGTTCTTCGGCTTCGGCGAGGACACCAGCACCGTCGACGCCGGCCGCTGGGCGCTGGCCATGACCAAGGTCGGCGGCAAGGACGGACGGACCTGCACCATGCCGGTGACCGACGGCTCCGCCAACACCTGGGACCGCGACCGGGCCGAGCCGATCTTCCAGGCCTTCATCGAGGACCGCACCGACGACATCACCGACGCCCAGTGCACCGCGAGCGGGCTGCCGGGGCGCCGGTGACCGGCTACGAGACCCTCGCCCTGGAGGTCGACGACGACGGGGTGGCGACGCTGACGCTGGACCGCCCCGACGCGCTCAACGCGTTCGACCTGACCATGGCCCGCGAGCTGGAGCGCTTCTTCCTCACCGACGCCCGCGACGACGCCGTGCGCGCCGTCGTCGTCACCGGCGCGGGCCGGGCCTTCTGCGCCGGCATGGACCTGTCGGCGCAGGGCAACGTGTTCGGCCTCGACGAGACCCTCGCCCCGACGCCCGAGGACCTGCGCGCCCACCTGAGCGAGGCGCCGTACCACGACGGGGTCCGCGACACCGGCGGCCGCGTCACCCTCGCGATCCACGCCCTGCCCAAGCCCGTCATCGCCGCCATCAACGGCGCCGCGGTGGGCATCGGCGCCACCATGACCCTGGCGATGGACCTGCGTCTCGCCTCGACCCGGGCCCGCATCGGCTTCGTCTTCGGCCGGCTCGGGATCGTCCCGGAGGCCGCGTCCTCCTGGTTCCTGCCGCGCATCGTCGGCATCCAGCAGGCCCTGGAGTGGGTGTACGCCGCGGATATCCTCACCGCGGAGCAGGCGCTGACCGGTCGGCTCCTGCGCTCGGTGCACGAGCCCGACGACCTGCTGCCCGCGGCGCAGGAGCTCGCCCGCTCCTTCGTCGTCGACCGGTCCCCCGTGGCCCTCGGCCTGGCCAAGCAGCTGCTGTACCGCAACGGAGCCGCCGCCGACCCGCTCGAGGCGCACCTGTCGGACTCGCTCGCGATGTTCTACACCTCGGTCGGCGACGGCGTGGAGGGCGTCGCAGCCTTCCGGGAGAAGCGCGCGCCGCGCTTCTCGGGCAAGGCGAGCGACCTGCCGCGGGTCTTCTGATCCGAGAGGCCGAAACCGCCGACAGTGGGGGTCGTCGGCGGTCTCGGCCAGACAGGACTACCAGGCCTGCCCGGCGTCAGGCCCGGGACGGGGAAGTCTTTACCCCGAGGGCCCGGTGGGCTAGAGCACCTGCCCCTCGAGGGCCTCGGTGAGCAGCGCGACCAGGGCCTCCAGCTGGACGTCGGACGACGCGGCGATCTCCTCGTCGGAGCCGTCGAGGGCGCGAGCGGCCAGCCCGGCCTTGCTGTCGATGAGCTCGGCGATCTTGGTGTCGATGGTCTGCGCCGCGATGATCCGCCACGCAGTGACCGGCTCCTCCTGGCCGATGCGGTGGACCCGGTCGATGGCCTGGGTCTGCTCCGCGTCGGTCCACGAGAGCTCGGCCAGCACCACGTTGGAGGCGACCTGGAGGTTCAGGCCCACGCCGGCGGCCATCAGCGAGCAGACCGCGATGTGCACGTCGGGGTCGTTGACGAACGCGTCGATGTTGCGCTGCCGCTTGGCCGCCGACTGGTCCCCCCGGATGGAGGCGTAGCCGATGCCGCGCTTGGCGAAGGTCTCCTCCGCGAGGTCCATGACGTCGACGTGCTTGGCGAAGAACACGACCTTGCCGACGTTGCGGGCGAGCTGCGCGGCGTAGTCGGCCGCCAGGCCGGCCTTGGCCTGGCCGATGCGGCGCACCATGCCGAAGACGTTCTCGCCGGTCTTGGCGGACTCGGAGTCCGAGAGCTCCCAGCCGGCCACGCGGCGTACGAGCTCGTGGTCGATGCCCTCGACCTGGACGCCGGACGAGCGGGTCTCCAGCGCGCTGCGGTAGCGGGCGACCAGCCGCTCGGCGAGCTCGCGCTCGGCGTCACGGATCGAGCGCCCGATGACGTCGTCCAGCTCGACCGGGATGTCGGCCACCCGGCGGGCCGGGATGTCCTTGGCGACGTCGATCTTGCGCCGCCGCACGATGCCCAGCTCGATGACGCTGTTGCGGGCGTTGGGGTAGAACCCGGGGTCCACCGGGGTCAGGCCGGTCTCCTCGAGCGCCGCCATGAGCTCCGGGCCCGGCGCCTTCTCCCCGATCCAGCCCAGGAACTGCCAGATCGCGCGGAAGTCGTCGATGTCGTTGATGAGGGGGGTGCCGGTGAGGGCCATGAGCAGCGGGCGGGCGAAGCGCGCGCGGATCCGGTCGGAGATCTGCAGGACGTGCTGGGAGCGCTGGGACTTCTTGTTCTTGATGAAGTGCGCCTCGTCGACCACCATGCCGCGGAACCCGAGGTCCCCCAGCCAGCCGACGTGCCGGTCGAGCACCTCGTAGTTGACGACCACGATGTCGGCGAACGCGTCGATCTCGTCGCCGTCGCCGTGGATCACGGTCACCGGCCGGTTGGGCGTCCAGAGGTGGGCCTCGCGGGCCCAGTTGGTCTTGACCACGTTGGGGACGACCACCAGCAGCGGGTAGGCGTCGGCGGCGTGGGCGGCGAGCAGTGCCTGCGCGGTCTTGCCGAGCCCGGGCTCGTCGGCGAGCAGGAAGGTGCGGTGCCCGGCCTCCGCGGCGGCCACCACCTGCGCCTGGTGCGGCATCAGCTCGAGGCCCGGCGGCAGCCGAAGGGCGGTGGTGGGCTCCGGCAGCGTCATGCAGGACGAGGCGCCGCCGTACTCAAAGGACCGGAAGAGGGGCTCGAGGAGCTCCCACGTCGCCAGCCGACCGCCGTGGACGGGCTTGGGCCTGGGAGCGGAGAAGTCGGGGGTGAGGAACGGGTTGGAGAGCTGGCGGGAGATGACCGACTGTGGCACCACCCGGCGGGCGGGGTTGAGTGACGCCGGGAGCTCGGGGGCGACCCGCTCCTCCTCCTCGGGCACCTCGAGGCCGGCCTCCTCGAGGAACTGACGCCGCAGCGTCTGCGCGGCGTCGGAGACCTCGGCGTCCTCGGCCAGCAGGGAGAGCAGCGAGGTGTCGCGAGCGGCGGTCTTGGCCAGGATCGTGGCGACCCCGTCGAGCCGCTTGAGCTTCTCGGCACGCTGCGCCTCGGTGGCCTCGGTGTCGCTCTTCACCCGGGAGCGCTCCTCGCGCACGAGCAGCGCGATGACCTGGAACTTCGTGCGCGCAGGCCGGCTCACGGCGCCGCGCTGCACCTCGTTCTCGACCTCGCGCACGGCGCGCGCGAGGACCGGGATGATGCCCTCGTTGTCGAGGTTGCGGCCGCGCCGCTGGTTGCGCGGGGCGGTGCGCGTGGCGCCGGTACGGCGCTGGCCTCGTCGGGCCACAGACTCCTCCTTCGGGTGCCGCCTTGCCGCCGGAGCAGGCGTACGACACCACCAACGCTGTCCCGCGGTTGGGGCCGACGGAACGTCGAGCGGAGTGGCGTGCTGCGCACCCCGCGACGGTGCACGGCCCGACGGCATCGTGCGCGATCGCCGTGGTGGACCGGACGCACTCGGCCGTGCTGCGAGGCCGGTGCTGGCAACCAGCGTACCTCGCGATGCCGTGGGGCGTGAGTCGGCGCGCCCTGATCCGGCTCAGCGTCGCTGCGTCACCCAGGGCGCCGGCCGGGCGGGGTCCGCGAGGGCGGCGCGCCAGGCGAGGACGAGCTCGGTGCGCATGAGGCGCGCGGCACAGCGGCCCGGGTTGGCCCGGACGAGCCGGGTCAGCGCCTCGGCCAGGGCGGAGACGGCGTAGACGCTCATGCTCCACGCCGGGTGATGGTGGTCACAGGGGCAGTGTGGGCATCTGCCACTCCCATGGGAAGACCCTTTTCCATCGAGTGGAACATTCCACCCAGAAGATTTCAGGCCAGGACGGCCTGGGCGCTCTCCTGAAGCCGCTCCATGAGGGCGCGGATGACCGGGACCCGCTCCGCTCCGGGCCGGTGGACGAGGCCGACATGGCGCCGTCCGAACCAGTCGACGCGGCGCACGACGACCTCTGCGTGGCGGAACGCCGACAGCGCGAGCTCCGGAAGCGCGGTCACTCCGAGACCGTGCGCGACCAGGCTCTGCACCACCACGTAGTCGTCGCTCTCGTGGAGCAGCCGCGGCTCGAAGCCGGCGGCGCGACAGCACGCGACCAGGTGCTGGCGGCAGCGCTCGCAGCCCGCCACCCAGTCGCGCTCCGCGAGCACCGTGGCCCCCAGCGCCTCCGGCACGGTGTCGCCCGGGGGCAGCACCAGGTACATCGCCTCCACGCCCAGCGGCACCCAGGCCAGCGAGCCGTCGTCGTGCGGCGGCCCGTCGTAGCCGAAGACCAGGGCGACGTCACTCTCGCCGGCGAGCACCGAGGCCCACGCCTCCGGCGGCTCGGTCTCCACGAGGGTCACCTCGACGCCCGGGTGGTCGGCGTGGAGCGACCGTACGGCGGGTGGCACCAGCGTCGCGGTGCCCGACGGGAACGAGGCGAGGCGGACCGCGCCGGCGCGCAGCTCGGAGAGCGCGCCCAGCTCCTGGCCCGCCAGGTGCAGCGCGGTGTGGACGGCGTCGGCGCGCCGGAGCAGGGCCTCGCCCGCCTCGGTGAGCCGCGTGCCGCGCGTGGTCCGCAGCAACAGGGGCACGCCGGCCTCCCGCTCGAGCAACCGCAGCTGCTGGCTCACGGCCGACTGGGTCATGCCGAGGCCGCGGGCGGCGGCGCTGAGCGAGCCCGAACGCGCCACCTCGCGGAAGACGAGCACACGACGGGGGTCCATGAGCCCATTAGAACCGCTACGAACCACCATCAGCAATGACGGACTACCTAAGATCCGGCGGCCGGAGCACCATGGAGTCATGGAGACCCTGGGCTTGATCGGCGGCATGAGCTGGCACTCGACCGCGACCTACTACCGGATCATCAACGAGGTCGTGTCCGCAGCGCGCGGCGGCCACGCCTCCGCGCGGATCTCGCTGCAGTCCCTGGACTTCTCCGAGATCCGCGAGTGCCAGGTCGCAGGCGACTGGGACCGGGCGGCCGCGCTGCTGACCGAGGCCGCGCAGCGGTGCGTCCAGGGCGGCGCGACGACGGTGGCCATCTGCACCAACCTCATGCACAAGGTCGCCCCGCAGGTGGAGGCCGCCATCGATGTCCCGCTCGCCCACATCGGCGACGCCATCGGGGCGGAGGCCGGTCGCCACGGCTGGTCGACCCTCGGCATCCTCGGCACCCGCTGGGTGATGGAGGAGGACTTCTACGCGGGCCGCCTGGCCCGCCACGGCATCGGCGTCGTCGTCCCGGACGCCCCCACCCGCGACCAGGTCGACACCATCGTCTTCGACGAGCTCACGCAGGGCATCATCCGCGACACCTCGAGGGCGACGTACGTCGACACCATCCGGCGACTCGCCGACCAGGGCGCCGAGGCCGTGGTGCTGGCCTGCACCGAGGTCGGGCTCCTGATCAGCCCCGAGGACAGCCCACTGCCGCTCATCGACAGTGCGGAGGTCCACGCCCGCCACCTCGCCGGCATCGCGCTGGGCGCCGGCCTGCCGACCGCCTAGCTTGTTACCGACAGGGTGTCGGTAACATGGAGGCATGTTCCTTGCCCTCCGAGAGCTGATCTTCGCCCGAGGCCGGTTCGCCCTGATGGGAGCGGTCGTCGCCCTGATCGCCATCTTGATGGTCCTGCTCAGCGGACTGTCCGTCGGGCTCGCCAACGACGGCGTGTCCGGGCTGCAGCGCATGCCGGCGACGTCCTTCGCGTTCCAGGAAGACGTGTCCGAGGACTCCGCCTTCTCGCGCAGCGTGGTCGGGCCCGAGGCGGTCGCCGCCTGGGAGAGGCAGGACGGCGTCGCCGAGGCGGCCCCCTTCGGCAACACGCTCGTCAACGCCCGCACCGACCGGGACGTCGAGATCGACCTCGCACTGTTCGGGGTGGAGACGGGCAGCTTCGTGGACCCGGAGGTGGCGTCCGGCTCGCGCCTCGCCGGCGAGGGCGAGGTCGTCATCAGCGCGACCGCGGCCGAGGAGGGGATCGACCTCGGTGACACCGTCGTGCTTGAGCCCTCCGGGGTCGAGCTCCAGGTCGTCGGCATCCTGGGCGAGCAGCACACCTTCGGTCACGTCGACATCGGGTACCTGCCGCTGCGCTCGTGGCAGGAGATCCGCGCCGGCGTCCGCCCGGGCGACGTCGTCAGCGATCGCGTCTACGACGAGTTCACGGCCGCGGCCGTGCGCGCCGAGGACGGCGCCGAGCCGGACCTGGCCGCCGGCGACGAGGCGGCGGGCACGACGTCGCTGACCCGCGAGGAGTCCTACGGGGCCTCCCCCGGGTACACCGCCGAGACCTCCACCCTGCAGCTGATCCAGGGCTTCCTGTACGCGATCTCGGCGCTGGTCGTCGGCGCCTTCTTCACCGTGCTCACCATCCAGCGACGCCAGGAGATCGCCGTGCTGCGTGCCATGGGCGCGAGCACCGGCTACCTGTTGCGCGACAGCCTCCTGCAGTCGCTCGTGCTCCTCGTCCTCTCGGCCGGCTTGGGCATCGGCGTGGGCCTGGCCGCCGGCGCCGCGATCTCGTCCACGGCGATGCCGTTCGCGCTCGAGGTGGGCCCGATCGTCGGCGCCACCGCGCTGCTGCTGGCGCTGGGGCTGCTGGGCGCCGCCGCCGCCGTCGTCCGGATCACCCGGGTCGACCCGCTCACCGCCCTGGGAGGCAACCGATGACCGCCGTACTCACCTTGTCCGAGGTGACCCTGCTGCACGGGGACGGCGAGGAGACCGTCCGGGCGCTGGACAGGGTCACGCTGGAGGTGTCGGCCGGCGAGCTCGTCGCGATCGTCGGCCCCTCGGGGTCCGGCAAGTCGAGCCTGCTCGCAGTGGCCGGCGCCCTGACCGCGCCGACCTCCGGGTCGGTGCGGCTCGGCGGGCTCGACCTGGCCGGGGCCTCGCCCCGTGAGCTGACGCGCGTGCGCCGGGAGCGGATCGGCTTCGTCTTCCAGAGCGGCAACCTGGTGCCCGCCCTGACGAGCATCGATCAGGTCCGGCTGCCGCTCACGTTCGGTCGCACGAGCGACTCCCGCGACCCCCTCGAGCTCCTCGCGGAGGTGGGCATGGAGCAGAAGGCCCGACGGCGGCCGCACCAGCTCTCGGGCGGCGAGCGGCAGCGGGTCGGCATCGCCCGTGCGCTGGTCACCCGTCCCCAGCTCCTCCTCGTCGACGAGCCGACCGCCGCACTCGACCGCGCCCGCAGCCAGGACGTCGTGTCGCTCCTGGCCCGCGAGGCCCATGAGCACGGAGTGGCGACGGTGATGGTCACCCACGACCATGAGGTCCTGGGGCACTGCGACCGGGTGCTCGAGATGGTCGACGGGCGACTCTCCCCCGTGACCGGCCCGTGACCAGCCAGCCCGCCTGACGCGCCAGACTGGGGCCACGCAGCGCCAGGGAGGACACATGCCGCGCATCACGGGGGCCACGGTCGCCGAGCACCACGCCCAGCAGCGCCGCGCCCTCCTCGATGCGGCTCGGCAGATCCTCGCCGAGAAGGGTGAGGTGCCGGCCATGGGCGAGGTGGGCCGCAGAGCGGGCCTCGCCCGGAGCAGCGTCTACCAGTACTTCTCCTCGTCGGAGGACCTGCTCGCGGCGGTCGTCGGCGACGCGTTCCCCGACTGGGCCCGCCAGGTCCTGGACAAGGTGGCCTCGGCTCCCACTCCCGGCACCCGCGTGTGGGCGTACGTCGAGGCCAACATCGACCTCTTCGCCAGCTCCGAGCTGGCGGTCGCGCAGGTCCTCAGGCGGATCGTGGACCCCCAGGTGCTGCAGCGGCCGATGAAGGACTTCCACGTCCAACTGCAGCGGCCGCTGAGACAGGCCCTCGCCGACCTCGGTGACCCCGAGCCCGAGGCCATGGCCGAGCACGTCGACTCCCTCGTCATGCAGGCCTCCACCGAGATCGGCGCGGCCCCGGAGGACTCTCGGCCGGAGGCGCGCCTGCGCGCACTCGCCCGGCTCCGACGCCTGCTCAGCGGCTATCTGCGCCTGGAGTGACGCGCCGGCGTGGGTCGTGCGCGGCCGCGCCGGTGCCGGTCCCCCCACGATGAAGTGCCCAGGTCTCGAGGCGGTACCTGCGGCGGGTGGACCGGCACCTCAGGCCGAGGCGGGCGGCCACCCGGCAGGGCAGGATCTCGGTGGTCGGCACGGCGCCGACGCGCAGAAGGGGGCAGCTCCGATGTTCGCCGAGGTACCGGCCCTACCCGTCGTGGTCCCGCTGGCCGTGGTCGTCCTGGCGGCGCTGCTGTGGCGCCTGCACCGACGAGGCATGCTCACGGTGCCGCGCGCCGCGGTGGCGCTCGCCGTGTGCGTCTACGTCGCCGGGGTCGTCGCCAACACGATCTTCCCGATCTTCCTGGACAAGCCCCGCGGCGACGCCCGGTGGAGCGCCCACGTCGTCCTCACGCCGCAGGTTGAGTACGAGATGGTCGACGCGGTGACCAACATCTGCGTGTTCGTGCCGATCGGGCTGCTGCTCCCGCTGCTCCTGCCGCGGTCCTCCTGGCCGCGCCTGCTGCTGGCGGCGGCGGCCCTGAGCGCCGGCATCGAGGTGACGCAGTACGCCACCGCCCACCTGCTCGGCGGCGGACACATCGCCGACGTCGACGACCTGATCTTCAACGTGCTCGGCGCCGCCCTGGGGCTGCTCGCGCTCGCCGCGCTGACGCGGGTCCCGCTCGCCGCCCGCCTGGTCGACCGGTTCCGCTGGTCACCGGAGCCCCTCAGAGCTGGCTCTGCACACCCGCAAGGAGCTGACGCGCCATCACGATCCGCTGAACCTGGTTGGTCCCCTCGTAGATCTGGGTGATCTTGGCGTCGCGCATCATCCGCTCGACCGGGTAGTCGCGGGTGTAGCCGTAGCCGCCGAGGACCTGCACCGCATTGGTGGTGACCTCCATGGCGACGTCGGAGGCGAAGCACTTGGCCGCGGCGCCGAAGAAGGTGAGGTCGGGGTCGTTGCGCTCGGAGCGGCCGGCGGCGGCGTAGGTCATCTGGCGCGCGGCCTCCACCTTCATGCCCATGTCGGCGAGCAGGAACTGCAGGCCCTGGAAGTCCGAGATCGGCTTGCCGAACTGCTGGCGCTCCTTGGCGTAGCCGAGCGCGAAGTCCAGCGCGCCCTGGGCGACGCCGACGGCCTGGGCGGCGATGGTGACGCGGGTGTGGTCGAGGGTGCGCATGGCGGTCTCGAAGCCGGTGCCCTCGGCGCCGATGATCCGGTCGCCCGGGATCCGGACGTTGTCGAGGTAGACCTCGCGCGTCGGCGAGCCCTTGATGCCGAGCTTCTTCTCCGGGGCGCCGAAGGAGACGCCGGCGTCGGCCTTCTCCACGACGAACGCCGAGATCCCGCGCGAGCGCTTCTCGGGGTCGGTCACGGCGAGGACCGTGTAGTACTCGCTGACGCCGGCGTTGGTGATCCAGCGCTTCACCCCGTTGAGCACCCAGTCGTCCCCGTCGCGCACCGCGCGGGTCTTCATCGAGACCGCGTCGGAGCCGGCGTCGGGCTCGGAGAGGCAGTAGGAGAAGCCACCCTCGCCGCGGGCGAGCCGACCGAGGTACTTCTGCTTGAGCTCCTCGGACCCGGCGAGCTGGACCGGGAGCGAGCCGAGCTTGTTGACCGCCGGGATCAGCGAGGACGACACGCACACGCGGGCGACCTCCTCGATCACGAGCACGGTCGCGAGCGCGTCGGCTCCGGCTCCGCCGTAGGCCTCGGGGACGTGTGGGGCGTGGAAGTCCGAGGCCAGCAGGGCTGCGGCGGCCTCCGCGGGATAGCGGGCCTCCTCGTCCACGGCGGCGGCGTACGGCGCCACCTTGGCCTCGGCGACCGCGCGGACCGCCTCACGGATGGCGCGGTGCTCCTCGGACAGGGCGAACAGGTCGGTGCTCATGTCGTGGTTCCTTGCTCGATGCTCAGTAGTCGTAGAAGCCGCGGCCGGACTTGCGGCCCAGCAGCCCGGCGTCGACCATCCGGGCCAGCAGCGGCGGCGGGGCGTAGAGCGGCTCCTTGAACTCCTCGTAGAGCGACTCGGCGACCGCCTTGGTGGTGTCGAGGCCGATCAGGTCGGCCAGCGCCAGCGGACCCTGCGGGTGCGCGGCGCCGAGCACGAGGCCGCGGTCGATGTCCTCCGCGGTGGCGAAGCCGGACTCGAGCATCCGGATCGCGGAGAGGATGAACGGCACCAGCAGCGAGTTGACGACGAAGCCGGCCCGGTCCTGACAGTCGATCGCCTGCTTGCCGAGCGAGCCCTCCACGAACGCGCGGGCGCGCTCAGTGGTCTCCGGCGAGGTCAGCAGGCTCGGCACCAGCTCGACGAGCGCGAGGACCGGCACCGGGTTGAAGAAGTGGATGCCCATGACCTGCTGGGGGCGGCTGGTGACCACGCCCAGCTTCATGATCGGGATCGAGGAGGTGTTGGAGGCGAGGATCGCGTCGGGCGAGGTGACGATGCGGTCGAGCTCGCGGAACAGCGCGACCTTGGCCGCCTCGTCCTCGACGATGGCCTCGACCACGAGGTCGCGGTCGGCCAGCTCCTCCAGGCTCGTGGCGACGCGGACCCGGGCCAGCACGTCCTCGGCCGAGTCGATCTTGCCGCGCTCCTGGGCCCGCCGCAGGGACTTCTCGAGCCGCGCCAGCCCTGCCTCGGCGGCGTCCTTGTTGGCCTCGGCGACGACGACGTCCAGGTCCGCACGCGCGCACACCTCGACGATGCCACTGCCCATCAGGCCGAAGCCCACGACTCCTACACGACTCACGCTCATGCTGCTCCTTGGGTACTGGGTTCCACCAGTATGGTACTCAGTACCAGCCGCCTCTCCAGGAGTGTCCATGTCACGCACCGCACGCCTGCGCGAGGCGGCGTTCGAGCTGTTCGAGCAGCAGGGGTACGACGCCACGACCGTCGAGGCGATCGCGGAGCGGGCCGGCGTCGGGCGGACCACGTTCTTCCGCGCCTTCGGGTCCAAGGAGGACGTGATCTTCCCGGACCACACCGACGTGCTGGCTCGCGTCCGCGAGCGGCTGGCGTCGTCCCCGGTCGAGGAGACCCCCGCGGCCGTCACCGAGGCGGCCCGCCTGGTGCTGCGTCGCTACCTCGACGAGGGGGACGTTGCGCGGGCCCGCTACCGGCTGACGCGCACCATCCCCCCGCTGCGGTCCCGGGAGATCGCCCACCTGCAGCAGTACCAGCGCGAGTTCCGCGAGTTCATCCGCCGCTGGACCGGCGAGGATGCCGGCGCCGACCTGCGCGCCGAGCTCATGGCGTCCTCGGTGGTGGTGGCGCACAACCACGTCCTGCGGCGCTGGCTGCGCGGGCTCTCCGAGCTTCCCGAGGCCGAGTTCGACGCCGCGATGGCCCAGGTACGGCGCACCCATGCGCCGCTCTCCCCCGCCGACCCCGCCGCCGGCACCACCGTGCTGGTGCTGCGCACACCGGACGACCCCGACCAGGTCCTGCCGGCGCTGCGCCGAGCGCTCGCGGGGAATGAGCCCGCACCGGACTAGGTTCTGAGTGCATGACCTCCTGGCAGGACCCCGAGTCCGTACGACTGATGCTGGACGACCTCGAGACCTGGGCGGTGGTGGGCCTGTCGGACTCGCCCAGCCGCACGGCGTACTCCATCGCCGAGCTGCTGCAGCGCCGGGGCAAGCGGATCGTGCCGATCCACCCGGCCGCCGCCGAGCCCGGCGGCCTGACGGTGCTCGGGGAGAAGGGCTACGCGTCCCTGGCCGACGTGCCGTTCCCGATCGACGTGGTCGACGTCTTCCGGCGCTCGGAGTCGGCCGGCGAGTTCGCGGACCAGGCGGTCGCCGTCGGCGCCAAGGGCGTGTGGTTCCAGCTCGGGGTCGTCGACGAGGCGGCCTTCGAGCGCACCACCGCCGCCGGTGTCCCCATGGTGATGGACACCTGTCCTGCCATCGAGTGGAGCCGACACTGACCCGTCGGTGATCTCCCGGGGGTGAGAGGGCTCCTCCTGGAGGACCGGTGATCGGGACCTGAGGCGGAGGCGGTGGGGTCCGCCGATCCCTAGCGTCGTCGGCATGACGATCCTTCTCAGTGACCCGCGGGTCCGAGCGGTGCCGGTGCGCGATCTCGGCGAGCCCCTGGTGGCGCTCGACGCGGCCCTCTCCCCCACCCGCCAGCTCGTCCGGCGCGGCCTGGCCGACCGGCTTGCCGCCGCCCACGTCGCGCTGCCGTCGGGCATCGGCCTGCTCGTGGTGGAGGGGCACCGCCCGGTCGCCGCCCAGCGCGCCATCGTCGCGTCGTACGGCGCCCAGGTGCGGGCGGCCAACCCGACGGTCTCCGTGGCCGAGGCCGAGCGGCTCACCAGCCGGTTCGTGGCGCCGGTCGGCGTGGCCCCGCACGTGGCGGGGGCGGCGGTCGACCTGACCCTGGTGGACGCCTGCGGCGAGGAGCTCGACCTCGGCACCCCGATCGACGCGACCCCCGAGCAGAGCGACGGCCGCTGCTACTTCGCCGCCGACGGCATCGGCGCCGACGCGCGTGCCCACCGGCTGCTGCTCGCGCGGGTCCTCGGGGGCGCGGGCCTGGTCAACTACCCCACCGAGTGGTGGCACTGGAGCTTCGGCGACCGCTACTGGGCCCTGTCCACGGGCGCTCCCGCCGCCCTGTACGGCCCCGTCGACGTCCCGGTCGCGGCATGACGGCGCTGGCCCATTCCGCGAACCTGCCCGTGACCGCCCGCCGGCACGGGCCCGCACTGCGCGTGGACCTGGGCGCGGTCGCCGCCAACACCCGGCTCTTCGCCGAGCGCACCGACGGCGCGCTGATGGCCGTCGTGAAGGCCGACGGCTTCGGGCACGGCGCCCTCGACGTGGCGCGCACGGCCCTGGCCAACGGGGCGTCCTGGCTGGGGGTCACGAGCATCGAGGAGGCACTGCCACTGCGCGACGCGGGCCTGCGGGTCCCGGTGCTGAGCTGGCTGAACCCGGTCGACGCCGACTTCGGCCGCGCCATCGCCGCCGGGATCGACCTGGCCGTGCCCAGCCGCGACCACCTCGACGCCATCGCCCGCGCCGGGCTCGGCGCGCGGGTCCACCTGCAGCTCGACACCGGCATGGCCCGCGACGGCGCGTCTCCCTCGGCGTGGGGGGCGCTGTGCCGCGCCGCCCGGCACGCCGAGCGCCTGGGCCGCGTCACCGTGGTCGGGGTGATGGGCCACCTCGGCTGCGCGGACGTGCCGGCGCACCCCGCCAACGCGGCCGGCCGGGTCCGCTTCACCTGGGGCGTCGAGATGGCCCGCGCGGCCGGCCTGCGCCCGCCGCTGCGGCACCTGGCCGCGACCGCGGCCACGCTCACCGACCCGCTGAGCCACCACACGCTGAGCCGCGTCGGCGCCGGGCTGGTCGGCATCGACCCGTCGGGCTCGACCCAGCTCGCGCCGGCGATGACGCTGACCGCGCCGGTAGTGGCGGTACGCCGGGTGCGCGCCGGCACCCCGGTCGGCTACGGCCACGACTGGACCGCGCCGCGCGCGACCAACCTGGCCCTGCTGCCACTCGGCTACGCCGACGGGCTGCCCCGAGCCACCGGGGGCCGCGCCGAGGTGCAGCTGCGCGGCCGGCGCTGTGCGGTCGTCGGCCGGGTCTCGATGGACCAGGTCGTCATCGACGTCGGCAGCGACGTCGTGGCGGTCGGCGAGAGCGCGACGGTGTTCGGCCCCGGCCACGGGGGCGAGCCCACGGTCGCGGAGTGGGCCGCGTGGGCGGACACCATCGAGCACGAGATCGTCACCGGCATCGGCGCCCGGGTGGCCCGATGAGCGCGCGCACCCGGGTCGCCGTCATCGGGGGCGGGCAGAGCTGCGAGCACGAGGTCTCGCTCGCCTCGGCGGCCTCCGTCGCCGGTGCGCTGGACCCGGCCGCCTACGACGTCGTCCGGCTGACCATCGACCCCCACGGCACCTGGCTGGACGGCGGACAGCGCCCGATCGGGCTGGCCGGCGCCGCGCACGTGCTCCGCGGCTGCGACGTGGTGCTGCCGGTCGTGCACGGCCCGCGTGGCGAGGACGGCACGCTCGCGGCGCTGTGCGAGCTGGCCGGGCTGCCCTACGTCGGCTCGCGGGTCGGCGCGGGCGCGCTCGCCATGGACAAGTGGGCGACCAAGCTGGTCGCCGAGGCGGTCGGGATCAGGACCGCACCGGCGGCCCTGCTCACGGCCGCGACGGCACCGACGTACCTGTGGACGCACCCGGTCGTCGTCAAGCCGGTCGCGGCCGGGTCCAGCCACGGCGTGAGCCTCGTCGAGCGGCCCGGGCAGCTGGCCGCGGCCCTCGACGCCGCGCTCGCGCTCGACGACCGGGTGCTGGTCGAGGACCTGCTCGTCGGGCGCGAGGTCGACATCGCCGTGATCGCGCGACCCGACGGCTCGCGGCTGCTCTCCCCGCCGCTCGAAGTCGTGGTCGACGGCCTCTTCGACCACGACGCCAAGTACGGCGGCGGCGCCGACTTCCGCGTGCCGGCATCGCTCACCGAGACCGAGGGCAAGGCGGTCAAGGACGCCGCGCTGGCGGTGTTCGACGCGCTCGGCTGCCGCGGCGTCGCCCGCGTCGACTTCTTCGTCACCGACGCCGGCGTCGTGCTCAACGAGGTCAACACCATGCCCGGCTTCACCGCCCACTCCCAGGTCCCGCGCATGTACGCCGCCGCGGGGCTTCCCTACCCGGCGCTGCTCGACCTGCTGGTGCGCGACGCGCTCGCGACCCCGTGCGGATAGCCGGCCTGGACCTGCTGCGGGGCATCGCCGTCGGGCTGGTGATGCTGCGTCACGCCCTTCCCGCGCCGTTCGCCGGCGCCGGTGTGGTGGGGGTGGTGATGTTCTTCGCGCTGTCCGGCTACCTGATCACCGGGCTCCTTGCCGGCGAGCTGGAGCGCGAGGGCCGCGTCGACCTCGGTCGCTTCTACCGGCGCCGCGCCCGGCGACTGCTGCCGGCGCTGCTCTTCCTGGTGCTCGGCGTGGTCGTGGTGACGCTGGCGCTGGACCCGCTGGGCGATCGGGACGAGCTCCCGAAGACGGTGCTGGTCGCCCTGACCTGGACCGGGAACCTCCCGTTCGGCCACGCCAGCGACGCGACGTTCCACCTGTGGACGCTGGCGACCGAGGAGCAGTTCTACCTGGTGTGGCCGGCGCTGCTGGCGTTCGCGTTCGCACGGCAGCGCGTGGGCGCCGCCCTGGTCCTGGCGGCGACGGCGTGCCTGCTGGCCTGCGTGGCGACGCTGGTGTGGCTGCGCGACGCTCCCGACCTCGCCTACGCACTGCCGACGTCGTGGGCGGTGTGCTTCGTGGTGGGCGCGGGGACCCGCCTGCACGCCCACCGGCTCACGCTCCCGGTGTGGGCAGCGCCCCTAGCGCTGGTCGGGCTGGGAGTATTGAGCGTGCTTCCCTTGCGCGGTCACGCCCTGACCTACCTCGTGGCCGGCCCGACCATCGCCGGCCTGACCGCCGTACTGCTCGTGTCCTGGCGCACGTGGGCCGAGGTCTCGGCCCCGGCCCTGCGCGCCCTCGTCTGGCTGGGCACCGTCTCCTACGCCGCCTACCTGTGGAACTACCCGCTCACCCTCTGGCTGCGCCCCCACACCGAGCTGGCCGGCCCCCTCGCGGCCGCGCTGACGCTCCTCGTCGCGGCCGTGAGCTGGTACCTCGTCGAGCGACGGTGGCAGACCGCGGCGCGGGCCCCGGTCGCCGCATGAGGACCGACGCCCCGCGCTGGCTCCCCGACACCGCGGCCGGGCTGGCGGTGCTGGCGCTGGGCCTGCTGGAGGCGGCCAACCGGGACAACGTGACGACGCCGCGGACCGGCCTGGCGCTGGTGGCCCTGATGATGGCGTGCGCGGTGGCCATGAGCCGGCATGCGCCGGGGGCGGCGCTGGGGCTGACGTGGGGCATCGGGGTGCTGCAGGTCGTCAACGGCGTCGACCTGATGCTGGTCGAGCTGGCCATCGCCGTCGTCGCCTTCGGCTGTGCGCGCTGGGGCTCGACGGCGACCGTGTGGCTCAGCGTCCTGTCGATCCCGGCCGCGGCCCTGATCGCCGTCGTGTACGTCGGGCTCAACGGTCTCGGCGGGCTCGTGGAGGGCGCCGGCTTCCAGCAGCTGGTGGAGGACCGCTACCGCTACGGCGACACCTGGCAGATCGGGGCGGCAGTGATCGGCATGTCCCTGCTCGGGGTCCCGTGGCTGGCCGGCCTGGCGCTGCGCTTCGTGGCGCGCGCGCGGTCCTCCCGCGTCTCCCAGGAGCACGCCGAGGAGGAGGCGGCCGAGGCGGTGCGCGAGTCCGAGCAGGCTCGCGAGATCGCCCGGCTGCGCGAGGAGCAGGCGCGCCTGGCGCGCGACGTGCACGACGTCGTCGGCCACTCCCTCGCCGTGATCCTCGCCCAGGCCGAGTCGGCGCAGTACCTCTCCGACCTCGACAGCGAGAAGCTCAAGGCGACGATGGAGAACATCGCGACCTCCGCGCGCTCCTCCCTGCAGGACGTCCGCCACGTGCTGACGCCCGCCGACCGCGCCGGGCCCACGAGCAGCGCGGGGCTCGACGAGCTCATCGCCGGCGTCCGCGCCAGCGGCCACGAGGTCGTCTCCAGCGAGGTCGGCGTCGTGCAGCCGCTGCCACCCGAGCTGGAGGTCGTGGCGTTCCGGGTGCTCCAGGAGATGCTCACCAACGCCATGCGCCACGGCCGCCGCGACGAGCCGGTGTTCGTGGAGCGCCACTGGCCCGACGGCGGTGGGGACGCCGGGCTGCGCATCGAGGTCCGCAACGTCGTCGACCCCGCCGCACAGGAGACGCCGCCGGGTCAGGGGCTCGACGGGATGCGCCGCCGGCTCGAGTCGGTCGGCGGCCGCCTGGACGTACGCCAGCGGGCGACCCCCGAGGGCGAGACGTTCACCGTCACTGCCTGGGTGCCGGTGCGGTCGGGGGCCGCATGATCCGGGTGCTGCTGGTCGACGACCAGGACCTGTTCCGCGAGGGCGTCGCGGTCATCGTCGGCGCCCAGGAGGGCATGGAGGTGGTCGGCCAAGCCGGCGACGGCCTCCACGCCGTGCGGATGGTCGACGAGCTCGCGCCGGACGTCGTGCTCATGGACATCCGGATGCCCGAGATGGACGGCGTCGAGGCCACCCGCCAGATCTTCCTCCCCGAGCGAGTCGCCCGACGCGAGCACCCGGTGCGGGTCATCGTGCTGACGACGTTCAACCTCGACGACCGCGCGGCCACGGCGATCCGGCACGGCGCCAGCGGGTTCCTGCTCAAGGACACGACCCCGGTGCTGCTGCGCGACGCGATCCGCACGGTGCACGCCGGCAACGCGGTGCTCGCCCCCCAGGACCTCTCGACCCTGCTCGAGGGCCAGTTCCGGACGCAGCGGCCGGTGCCACCGGCCTACCTGGCGCTGACGGAGAAGGAGCGCGAGGTCTTCGCGGCCGTGGCGCGCGGGTTGTCCAACACCGAGATCGCGGCGCTGGTGTTCGCCGGTGAGTCCACGGTCAAGACCCACGTCGGCGCCATCCTGCGCAAGCTCGGCCTGCGCGACCGGGTGCAGATCGTGGTCTTCGCCCACGAGCACGCCCTGGCCGGGTGAGGGGCTAGAAGCCGACCTTGCGCGGACCGCCGCGGACGGCCTCGCCCTTGGCCTGGGCGGTCTTCCTGAGCTGGTCCTGGAAGTCCCGCATCCGCTGCTGCAGCGCGGGGTCGGCGGCGGCCAGGATACGCAAGGCGAGCAGCCCGGCGTTGCGGGCGTTGCCGATCGCCACCGCGGCCACGGGCACCCCGGCCGGCATCTGCACGATCGAGAGCAGCGAGTCCATGCCGTCGAGGTACTTCAGCGGCACCGGCACCCCGATCACCGGCAGCGGTGTCACGGCCGCGAGCATCCCGGGCAGGTGGGCGGCCCCGCCGGCGCCGGCGATGATGACCGAGAGCCCGCGCCCGGCCGCCTCCTTGCCGTAGGCCAGCATCTCCTCGGGCATCCGGTGCGCGGAGACCACGTCGGCCTCGTAGGCGACGTCGAACTCCGCCAGCGCCTCGGCGGCCTCCTGCATCACCGGCCAGTCCGAGTCCGAGCCCATGACGATCCCGACGCGTGCGCTCATCTCATTCGCTTTCGTTGCCGAGGTCGCCGCGGAACCACGCCGCGGCGTGCCGCGCGCGCTCCAGACAGTCCTCGAGATCGTCGCCGTAGGCGTTGACGTGGCCCACCTTGCGGCCGGGGCGGAGCTCCTTGCCGTACAGATGCACCCGCAGGTACGGGTCCCTGGCCAGCGCATGCGGGAAGCCGTCGTACAGGCGGCCGACCTGGTCGTCGGGGCCGCCGAGGATGTTGACCATCACCGTCCATCGCGCGCGCGGCTCGGGCGAGCCGAGCGGCAGGTCCATGACGGCGCGCAGGTGGTTCTCGAACTGGGAGGTCACCGCCCCGTCCTGGGTCCAGTGGCCGGTGTTGTGGGGGCGCATCGCGAGCTCGTTGACCAGGATCCGCCCGTCCTCGGTCTCGAACAGCTCGACGGCGAGGACGCCCACGACGTCCAGGGCCCCCGCGAGGCGCAGCGCGATCTCCTGGGCCTGCCCGGACAGCCGGGGAGCGAGGTCCGGCGCGGGTGCGACGACCTCGTGGCAGATGCCGTCCTTCTGGGTCGAGGCCACCACGGCGTACGCCGCGGCCTGGCCGCTGGGCGAGCGGGCGACGAGCGCGGAGAGCTCGCGCCGGAACGCGACCCGCTCCTCGGCCAGCAGCGCGACCCCGGCCTCGGCGGCGGCCCGGAACGGCTCGGCGCAGTCCTCGGGCGAGTCGACGAACCAGACCCCCTTGCCGTCGTACCCCCCGCGCGTGGTCTTCAGGACGCACGGGAGGCCGAACGCCTCCACCTCGGCGACGGAGGCGACCAGGGCGTGGCGCGGGCAGGGGATGTCGAGCTCGGCGAGCCGGGACCGCATGACGCCCTTGTCCTGGGCGTGGACCAGCGCCTCGGGCCCGGGTCGCACGGCGATGCCGGCCTCCTCCAGGGCATGCAGGTGCGCGGTGGGCACGTGCTCGTGGTCGAAGGTGACCGCCGCACAGCCGTCGGTGACCTTCATCAGCGTGTCGAGGTCGGTGTAGTCGCCCACGACGTGGTCGGGGATCACCTGGGCGGCGGAGACGCCGTCGGCCTCGGCCAGCAGCCGCAGGGGCAGCCCCAGGGCGATCGCGGGCTGCGCCATCATCCGGGCGAGCTGCCCGCCACCGATGACCGCGAGGGTCGGAGCAAGGGCCACGGGGCAAACCCTAGTCGGGACTACCCCGACGTCGGCTCTCCGGTCTCGAAGCGCAGGCCCCGACCCCGGATCGTGGTGATCAGGTGCGGGTCCTGCGGGTTGTCGCCCAGCTTGCGGCGGACCCAGCCCAGGTGCACGTCGATGGTCTTCGAGGAGGTCCAGAAGCTGGTGTTCCAGACCTCACGCATGAGCTCGTCGCGGGACACGACCTCGCCGGCCCGGGCGATCAGGGCGTGGACGAGGTCGAACTCCTTGCGCGACAGGGCGACCTCCTCGGTCCCCCGCCACGCTCGCCTGCTCTCGGGGTCCAGCCGGACACCCTGAACGTCGAACACGTCCCCACGGTAGGGACAACGGACCCGTCAGCGTGGTGCGATCCGGCCAAATTGTCCGACCGGACTAGACGGGGCCGTACCGGGGCCGCAGGTCAGTGCCGACTCACGGCGAGCGGCTCGACGAGGCCGAAGCCGCGGACCGGCCGAGCCGGGAGCCGGCGGGTGTCGAACTGGTCGCTCGGCAGCGCATCGGCGGTCGCGGCGTCGACGATGATCCGGTTGCGGCGGGCGACGGCCGTGAGGCGCGCCGCCAGGTTGACCGGGGGCCCGAACACGTCGCCGAGCCGCATCACGACCGAGCCGCTCGCGAGGCCGACGCGCACATCCGGCATCCGTGGATCGCGGCCGATGACGTTGATGATCCCCTCGGCGGTGTCGTAGGCGGCGAGGGCGTCGGTGTTCACGAACAGCACCGAGTCGCCCAGGCTCTTGATGACCCGGCCCCGCTGGGTGGCGATCACGTCGGCGCAGCGCGACTCGAAGACCTCGACCAGGTCGCCGACCTTCTCGCGCGAGATCTGGTTGGACAGCGACGTGAAGCCGACGATGTCGGCGAAGCCCACGGTCAGCTGGGTCGTGTGCAGGTCCTCCTCGCCCGCCCCGAGCGCCTCCATGCGGACGACGGCGGCGGCCACGTGCCGGCGCCAGGCGTAGAGCAGCAGGGCCTCGAGGGGCTCGGCCAGGTCGTCGACCATCCGCAGCGCCGAGCCCACCCGGGTGCCGGTGGCCTGCTCACCGGCCTCGAGCTCCTCGACCCGGTGCACGAGGGCACCGACCTCCCAGTCCGCGAGGCGGGCCATGGTCTGCCCGACCGCGCGGGTCAGGTTGACCGCGACGTCGAAGTCGAAGAGCCCGGCGTCGACGGCGCCGATCAGGGTGGAGACCGCCTCGACGTCGGCGTGCGTGAAGGCCCGCTCGCCGCCGTGCTCGGGGAAGCCCAGTGCGCGCCACAGCCGCCTGGCGTGGTCGATGGAGACGCCCGCCTCGGCGGCCACCTCCGCGGCGTTGTAGTGCGGCTTCTCGCGCAGAATCGCCTGCTCGAGGGAGTCCTCTTCCTCTTCACCCATGCCGGTAGCCCGCCGAGCGGTCAGTGACCCTCTTCGAGGTTCGCGGCGCCGCCGTGGAGCTCGTGGAGGAGCTCGTTGAGGCGTCGCTGCGTGTCCTCGACGCGAGGGATGTCGGGCAGCAGGACCTGGCCATGGGTGCTGGCGTCGCTGATGACGAGCGTGCCGCAGCCGAGCATCCGGTCGATGAGGTCCAGCTCGTAGGCGACGTCGCTGATGCGCGAGAGCGGGATGTCGTGGCCCTTGCGGGTGAGGATCCCGTGGCGGGTGATCAGCCGCCGGTTGGTGATCGTGTAGGACGCCATCCGCCAGTCCAGCGCCGGCCACACCACGAACCACAGGATCGCCGCAGCCACCAGTGCCCAGACGACCAGCTGCGAGGTGCCGTGGTCGACGAGCACTTGGAACGCCACTCCGACCGCGAGCAGGATCACCAGCGCCAGCAGCGGCACCAGCAGCGCCTTGGGGTGGGTGCGGGTGCTGACGACGACGCGCTCGCCGGGGTTCAGCAGCTTCGGGGAGATGGCCACGGACGGATCATGTCACTGATCGGCGGGCCTCACGTGGACGACGTCGCCGGCCGCCACGTACTGGGCACCGTCGGCGGTCTCCACCACCAGCCGGCCGCCGGGGTCCACCGCGGTGGCGCGACCGCGGAGCACCGAGCCGTCCGGGAGGTCCACCCGGACGTCCTGGCCGACGGTGACGCAGGCCGCGGCGTACGACTCCGCCAGTCGCAGGCCGGTGTGGTCGCCGCCGGCCTGCCAGGCGTCGTAGGCCTCGCGCAGCGTGCTCAGCACCGACAGCAGGACGTCGTTGCGGTCCGGCTCGACGCCGGACTCGATGGCCAGGGAGGTGGCCGTCGGCACCGGGAGCTCGTCTCGGGTCATGCCGACGTTGAGGCCGACGCCGACCACGGCCGCCGGTCCCTGCGGGGTCTCGACCCGCTCGATCAGGATGCCGGCCACCTTCTTGTCCCCGATCTGCACGTCGTTGGGCCACTTCACCCCGGCGTCGTAGCCCTGGGCCTTGAGCGCCTTGTCGACGGCGTACCCGGTGAGCAGCGGCAGCCAGGGCCACGAGCGGGTCGGCACCGTGGGGCGCAGCACCACGGAGAACGTCAGCGCCGTGCCACGCGGGGTCTCCCAGCTCCGGTCGAGTCGCCCGCGGCCGTCGGTCTGGTGATCCGCGACGACGACGTGGCCGTCGGCGGCCCCCGCCCGAGCGCGCTCGACGGCGAGCGCGTTGGTGGACGGCACGGCGTCCACGACCTCCACCGCGATGTCGGGGATGACGTCCGGGGTGAGTCCGGAGAGACGGGTGCTGTCGAGGGATGGGCGCGAGGCCGAGTCCGCTGTCACGGGCACTACCCTGTCGCAGCAGACCCACCCGAGGCCAGTGACCGGGCCGCAGCGACTGGCTGAATCGACTGGCCGAAGCGGCTGGTCGACCCCGCTGGACCGAGACCAGGAGAAGCGCGTGAGCACACAGCCAGGAGAAGGCACCGACGTCCCCTCCGCGGAGACCGGCATCGACCTGCACACGACGGCCGGCAAGCTGGCCGACCTGGAGCGCCGGCTCGACGAGGCGGTGCACGCCGGCTCGGCCAAGGCGGTGGAGAAGCAGCACGCCAAGGGACGCTGGACGGCCCGCGAGCGCATCGAGCACCTCTTCGACGAGGGCTCCTTCGTCGAGCTCGACGAGCTGGCCCGGCACCGCTCGGTCGCCTTCGGACTGGAGAAGACCCGCCCCTACGGCGACGGCGTCATCACCGGCTACGGCACCATCGACGGTCGCCAGGTCTGCGTCTTCTCGCAGGACTTCACCGTGTTCGGCGGCTCGCTGGGCGAGGTCTACGGCGAGAAGATCGTCAAGGTCATGGACCTGGCTCTCAGGACCGGTTGTCCCATCATCGGCATCAACGAGGGGGCCGGCGCGCGCATCCAGGAGGGTGTCGTCTCGCTCGGCCTGTACGGCGAGATCTTCCGCCGCAACGTCCACGCCTCGGGCGTCATCCCCCAGATCAGCCTGATCATGGGCAACTGCGCCGGAGGCCACGTCTACTCCCCCGCGGTCACCGACTTCACGATCATGGTCGACCAGACCTCGGCGATGTTCATCACCGGACCCGACGTCATCAAGACGGTCACCGGCGAGGACGTCACGATGGAGGACCTCGGCGGCGCGCGCACCCACAACACCAAGTCCGGCAACGCCCACTACATGGGCGCCGACGAGGAGGACGCGCTGGAGTACACCAAGGCGCTGCTCTCCTTCCTCCCGCAGAACAACCTCGACGACCCGCCGATCTACGACGAGGACGCGGACCTGTCGTTCACCGACCTGGACCGGACCCTCGACGTCCTGATCCCGGACTCGCCGAACCAGCCCTACGACATGCACGACGTGCTCACCGCGGTCCTCGACGACGAGGAGTTCCTCGAGGTCATGCCGCTGTTCGCGCCCAACCTGATCATCGGCTACGGCCGGGTCGAGGGCCGCTCCGTCGGCGTCGTCGCCAACCAGCCGATGCAGTTCGCCGGCACCCTCGACATCGACGCCTCCGAGAAGGCCGCCCGCTTCGTGCGGACCTGCGACGCCTTCAACATCCCGGTCCTCACCTTCGTCGACGTGCCCGGCTTCCTGCCCGGCACCGACCAGGAGTGGAACGGCATCATCCGCCGCGGCGCCAAGCTCATCTACGCCTACGCCGAGGCCACGGTGCCGCTCGTCACCGTGATCACCCGCAAGGCCTACGGCGGCGCCTACGACGTCATGGGCTCCAAGCACCTCGGCGCCGACATCAACGTCGCCTGGCCCACCGCGCAGATCGCGGTCATGGGCGCCCAGGGCGCGGCCAACATCGTGCACCGCAAGGAGCTGGCGAGCATCAAGGACGGCGGGGGCTCCGCGGACGAGGTGGAGGCCCGTCGCGCCGAGCTGATCGACGAGTACGAGACCACGCTCGCCAACCCCTACATCGCGGCCGAGCGCGGCTACATCGACGCGGTGATCAGCCCCCACGAGACCCGGGTCGAGATCGTCCGGGCCCTGCGCCTGCTCCGCTCCAAGCGGGCCACGCTGCCGGCCAAGAAGCACGGGAACATCCCCCTCTGATGGCCGGCGAGAGCGACCAGACGCCGCCACAGCGCCCGCTGCTGCGCGTGGTCAACGGCGACGCGACCCCCGAGGAGATCGCGGCGCTGGTCGCCGTGCTGTCCGCCGCCGGCGCCACCGCGCCGGCCGCACGGCGTACGCCGGAGTGGTCGGCGCACCACCGCAAGGCCCGCCAGACCCACTCCCCCGGCCCCGCCGGCTGGCGAAGCAGCGGACTGCCGCGCTGAGGTCTCCGCCGCTCCCGTGTGGAACCCTGCACCGGTGAGCAGACTGCGACTGGGCCCGCTGTTGCGCTACGTCGACGAGACCAGCGCGTCGATCTGGGTGGAGACCGACGGCAGGGCCACCGTCAGCGTCCGCGCCGGCGAGCACCGGGGCGAGGCGCGGACCTTCGCGGTCCACGGCCACCACTACGCGCTGGTGTGCGTGGAGGGGCTGGCACCCGGCGCCAAGACGCCGTACGCCGTGCACGTCGACGGCGAGCAGGTGTGGCCGGAGCGCGGCTCGCAGTACCCGCCGTCGCTGATCCCCACCTTCGACCCCGCGAGCCGGATGCGCGTCGCGTTCGGCTCCTGCCGGACCTCGGTGGGCCACGGCCAGGCCGGCAACGAGACGCACGGCGTCGACGCGCTGCGCGCCTACGCACTGCGGATGGCCGGCGTCACCGACGTGGCCCACCCTGAGGACCCCGACCCGGGTGAGGAGGTCCGGTGGCCGGATCTGGTGCTCTTCCTCGGCGACCAGGTCTACGCCGACGAGACCACCGAGGAGATGCGGGAGTTCATCGCCTCGCGCCGCGACCTCGAGCAGCCGCCGTGGGACGAGCTGAAGGACTACGAGGAGTACGCCCACCTCTACCGGCTCGCCTGGACCGACCCGGCCAACCGCTGGCTGCTCTCGACCCTGCCGACGGCCATGATCTTCGACGACCACGACGTGCGCGATGACTGGAACACCTCGCACGCGTGGAAGCAGGAGATGGAGGCCACCGACTGGTGGCGCGACCGGATCGTCGCCGGCCTGGCGTCGTACTGGGTCTACCAGCACCTGGGGAACCTGAGCCCCCGCGAGCGCGCCGAGGACGAGATCTGGTCGCGCATCGTCGCCCACGAGGGCGAGGACGAGTACGACGCCGGCCCGCTGCTCGACGAGTTCGCGGAGCGCGCGGACCAGCAGCCGTCCTCCTACCGGTGGAGCTACGCGCGCCGGCTCGGCGACCAGGCCCGCCTGGTCGTGGTGGACTCGCGCGCCGCCCGGGTGCTGCACCCCGAGCACCGCACGATGCTGGACGACAGCGAGCTGGCCTGGCTCGACGAGCAGCTGCGCGGCGACGTCGACCACCTGCTGATCGGCACGTCGCTGCCGTTCCTCCTGGCGCCCGGCCTGCACTACGTGGAGGCGTTCAGCGAGGCGCTCGCGGGCGGCGCCTGGGGCCGGCGGCTCGCCAAGATCGGCGAGCGGATCCGCACGGGCGCCGACCTGGAGCACTGGGCGGCCTTCCAGGAGGGCTTCCAGATCGTCACCGCGATGGTGCTCGAGGTGGCGCGCGGCGAGCGCGGACGCGCCCCCGAGACGGTCACGTTCCTGTCCGGCGACGTCCACCACAGCTACGTCTCCGAGGCGCGCCCCACGCGTCGCGCCGCCCGCGGGCACAAACCGGTGCGCAGCCGCATCGTGCAGGCGGTCTGCTCCCCGATCCGCAACCCGCTCTCACGCCGGTGGCGCTTCGCCACGGCGTTCCTGTCCTACGGCGTCGCCGGCCCTCTCGGCCGCGTGGTGGCGCGCTCGGCGAAGGTGCCGGACGCCCCCTTGACGTGGCGGCTGCTCAAGGGGCCCTGGTTCGACAACAACCTGGCGAGCCTGGAGGTGACACCGCGCGGGCTGCGCCTGTGGTGGGCCAAGGGCCAGGTCGACGGCGACGACCACGAGCACCCGCGGCTGGTGACCGTCGCCGACCTCACCATCGGCTGACCGTAGGGTCGTGCCGTGCCCACCCTCGTCCTCGCCTCGGCCTCCCCCGCCCGCCTCGCCACGCTGCGCAGCGCCGGCATCGACCCGGTGGTGATCGTGTCCGGGGTCGACGAGTCGCAGCTCGACGGGCTGCCGCCCGCCGAGCTCGCACTCCAGCTCGCCGAGCTCAAGTGCGCCGCCGTGGCCGAGCGTGACGACCTGCCCACCGACGCGCTGGTGCTCGGCTGCGACTCGGTGCTCGAGCTGGACGGCCGCGCCCACGGCAAGCCGGCCGACGCCGACGACGCCGTACGCCGCTGGCGCGCCATGCGCGGCCGCTCCGGGGTCCTCCACACCGGCCACTGCCTGCGCGACACCGGGTCGGGCCGCGTCGCTGCCGCCGCCGCCTCGACCACGGTGCACTTCGCGGACGTGAGCGACGAGGAGGTGGCCGCCTACGTGGCGACCGGCGAGCCGCTGCATGTGGCCGGCGCCTTCACCGTCGACGGGCTGGGCGGGGCGTTCGTGACCGGGATCGAGGGCGACCACCACAACGTCGTGGGCCTGAGCCTGCCGCTGGTGCGCGAGCTCCTGGCCGAGCTGGGTGCGTCGTGGACGGCTCTCTGGTCGCGCGACGCGTAGGCTGGCGCCACCGGGCAGGTGCATGGGGCACGCCGGAGTCTTGAGCCGATCTTGCACATCGGTGGAGGTTCCTGCGGGCCGGTCTTGAGCGTTCAGGCCCACACTGATGGCGGGTACGCACAAGAACCGGAGGGCTCCAGATTTGAACGCCGACAGACGCGAGGGCACGCAGCAGGTCAGCGCCGCCGGCATGCCTGCGAGCCAGGAGTACGTGCGGACCCCCGACCCGCACCTGATCGCCTACGAGAGCGAGTTCCTCGACGCCGTCGACGAGCTGCCGACGTACCGGCCGACCGTGGGCTGCGTCATCCCGGCCTACAACGAGGCCGAGACCATCTCCGGGGTCCTCGACTCGCTCCTGCACCAGACCCGCCTGCCCGACACCATCCACGTCATCATCAACAACTCCAGTGACGATTCGGTCGAGATCGCCAGCCACTACGCCGGCCCGCACACCCGGATGACCGCGAGCGGTGAGCAGAGCACGGTCATCTACGTGCACGACATCGGCAAGAACCCCGACAAGAAGGTCGGGGCGCTTAACTACGGCTACTCGCTCGTCGAGCACATGGACTTCCTGCTCGGCGTCGACGGCGACACCACACCGGAGCCCGACGCCATCGAGCACCTGGTCGCCGAGATCGCGAGCGACGACCGCATCGGCGGCATCTCGGCGATCTACTCGATCGACGACAGCGCGCTGGACGGCCCGATGGCGAAGTTCCTCATCGCCGGTCAGCGGGCCCAGTTCTCCGCCTTCAACATGCAGAACCTCCTCAAGGGCCGCAACATGGCGGTGCTCGGCGGGCAGTTCTCGATCTTCCAGACCCAGGCGCTGCGTGACGTCATGCGCGACAGCCACCAGCGCACCCCGTGGGTCAAGGACTCCGAGGTCGAGGACTCGCTGCTGTCACTCCAGATCAAGAGCGCCGGCTACCTCACCAAGATCAGCGCCCGCGGGCGGGCCCACGTCGGCGGCATGACCACCCTCCGTTCCCTGGACGCCCAGCAGGTCAAGTGGAACTTCGGCGCGATCGACCTGATGTGGCCCGGGCAGCGCGGAGACACCAAGGGCCAGCCGCTCCATCCCAACCTCCGGCTGCGCTGGTTCGAGCACATGTCCATGGTCGGCAACATGGCCACCCGGTTCGGGTTCCTCCTGCTGCTCGGCGGCGCGCTCTCGATCAACGCCTTCGTCTTCAGCCCCTGGTGGCTGCTCCCACCGCTTGCGGCGGTCTTGCTCAACGTGCGGGTGGCGAGCTCGATGGCCTTCGCCAACCGGCGCGACTACCTCTTCGCACTCCTGATGGCGCCGGCCGAGATCTACATGTGGATCCGGATGGGCCACTTCGTGCGGGCCTGGCTGAAGTTCTTCAGCAGGCAGCAGACCGACAACTGGGCCGCGCAGGCCAAGGCCGAGCGTGGCAAGGGGATCGCGTGGATGTACCCGTTCGTCGGCTTCGCGCTGATCTTCGTGGTCGCCGCCGTGGGCTGGGTCCAGCTGCCGATCCAGCAGCAGTCGGATCTGCTGGCCGCGGCCTGGCCGGTCCTCGGGATGATCACCGTGCTGCAGACGGTGTGGATGCTCATCAAGGGAAGCAAGAGCTATCGGGGGTACAAGGCATGACTCGGCTGTTCCATCCGCGCCGCGCCCGGGCCACCGCCGTCGCCGCGCTGGTCCTCGCCGCCGTGCTGTCCGGCTGCTCGATGCTGGACGACGACAAGGCAGACACCGAGCCCAGCGCCACTCCCACACCGTCCGCGGCCGACTACGCCTACGACTCGCAGTTCACCCGCGACGGCACGTTCCAGTCGCACATCGACATCGACGGCGTCGACTTCGTCTACACCCTGTACCCCACCAAGGCCACGCCGCGGACCAACGAGTGGTACCCGCGGGGCAACAAGTTCTTCACCTTCACCTTCCAGGCCTACGACCTGGACCGTGGTCTGCGCGACCGGTTCGCCACGAAGCGGAAGGTCTACCTCGAGCGGATCCGGGTCGACTCCACCACCATCACCGAGCAGGGTGACGGCGGGCAGCGACCCTACCGGCTGGACGCGGTGGCCAAGCGGGTCACGTTCGACCCGGAGCCGGTCACCACCGACAAGGGCATGATCATCACCTCGCCGAAGGGCGCCTTCGAGCTGCGCAACCAGCGGATCGGCGAGATGTCCCCCGAGACCCGCGGAGTGAAGCTGACCTTCGTCGCGACCGTCTGGATCCAGGACGCGCCGGGCAGCACCCGCTTCTCCAAGCGCGAGATCCGCCAGGTGGTCCCGATCGGGATCTTCGAGTCCGACAAGCCCACGGTGGCGGCCCGGATCCCGATCAACTCGAACTGAAGGGCAGGCTCAGACCTCGGCCAGGCGGTAGCCGACGCCGCGCACGGTCTCGATGAACCTCGGCACCGTGCTCTCGTCGCCGAGCTTGCGGCGCAGGTTGGTCACGTTCGTCTCGACGGAGCGTTTGTCTGCCTCGTTGACGAAGTACGACGTGACGTACTGCTGCCCGCGCATCGCGAGCACCAGGTCGGCCTTGCTGCGCACCCGGCGCCCGGTGCTCATCAGGGAGGCGAGCAGGTCGAACTCCGCGCGGGTCAGGTCCACCGCACCGCCGTTGAGCGTCACCATGCGGGTCTCGTTGTTGAGCGTCAGGGTCTTGAACCGCACGAGAGGCCCGTCGCTGGTCGCCTCGCCGCCCGAGGCCACCGCCGGAGTGCTCGGCGCCTGGTGGGCCGGTGCGGACACCGGCGCCGGGGGCTGGACCGGGGCCGGCGGGGCGGCGGACGGTGCGGGGGCGACGACGGGGGTCTCTGCGGGCGCCGTTGAGGCCTGCCGCAGGCGCGGCGCGTTGGCGGTGAGCTCGCGGGCGGCCTTGGCCGCCCACGACTCCGCCTGCGGCGCGACCGGGGCGGGCGGGGGCGCCGGCGCCGGCTCGTGTCCCATCGGCCATTCGTGGCGGGTCCGTGGACGCCGCAGCATCGAGTCCGCACGGGCCCGGAGCTCGCGCGGACGGAACGGCTTGACCAGGTAGTCGTCGGCGCCGGCCTCGAAGCCCTGGACCACGTCGATCTCGTCGCCGAGCGAGGTGATGAAGATCAGGTAGGTGTTGCTGAACTCGCGCAGCCGCTTGGCGGCGGCGAATCCGTCCATGCCCGGCATGTTGACGTCCAGCGTCGTGATCAGCGGATTGTGGGCGCGGACCGCCTCGACGCCGGAGTGGCCGTCGCCGACGACGACGGTGGAGAACCCGGACTGGGTGAGCACGATGTCGATGAGGTCGCGCACGTCAGGGTCGTCCTCGATGATGACCGCAGTCCAGTCGTCTCCCGCCATGCGGGGAAGCCTATACGTGCTGGTCACCAGCCCGACGCGGATGCCAGCTCCAGCGCACGCTCGGGCCAGAACTCCCCCGCGGCAGGCCCGTTGCGGCACTCGCCGTCGCTCTCGCCGGGAGGCTTCACCCACAGGTAGGCGTCCAGGGCGGTGCCGTCCTCCACCGCCTCGGGGTCGCGCCCGTAGGCGCGCCCGGGCGGGTTGCACCACCCCTGCGCGGAGCCTCGGCCGTTGCGACCGACGTCGATGACGAAGGACGCCCCGCCGAGCAGTGCGCTGAGCTGCTCTCCGTAGGCGCGCTCGTCCTCGTCGGTCTGGTAGTTGGAGACGTTCGTGGCGAAGCCGCGAGCCCGGTCGACCCCGGCCCGCCGCAGCAGGTCCGCGAGCGTGTCCGGGGCGATCCAGCGCGAGTGCCCCCCGTCCAAATACGTCGAGGCGCCGCCGGCGACCAGCCGGTCGACGGCGTCGCCGATCAGCCCGAGGCGCTCCTCGAGGTTCTCGCACTCCACGGCCGAGGCCAGGGCGTCGGGCTCCACGACGACGACGGAGCCGGTCACCGCGTCGGCGATCTCCTGCACCCACGGCCCGTACTGGTCGGCCGGCAGGCCGCCGGACGAGAAGCCGCCCGTGCAGTCGCGGTCGGGGATGCCGTAGACGACGAAGGTCGGCACCTGGCCCCGCTCGGCGGCGACGGCGACGTGACGGGCGACCTCGGGGCCGACCCGGCCGGCCGGCAGCTCCTCCGGAGTGAGCCAGATGCCGGACGGGGTCTCGCCGAGCCGGGTGAACACTCGGGCCGCGTCGGCGTCGCCGCGCGCCTCGGCCTGCGCCGCGGCCCTCCTGGCCCGAGAGTCGGGGTCGGCGTACAGACCGCGGTCCGCGAACGGGTCGCCGGCCGCCGGCGGCAGCGTGCTCGGCGGGGCCGACTGCGGGTCGGCGCCGTGGTCGCTAGCGCACCCGCCGAGCAGCAGGGCGGCGGCCGCGACGAGGGCGATCCCGCGACGGATCGAGAGCATGCTCACCGGGTCACCACGGCCAGACGGCGACGACGACGATGCCGGCGGCCACGGCCACGCTCGCCACGGCGAGGCCCAGCTGCACCCAGTAGAACGCCCTGTGGACCGCGGCCGGGCTCGGGGTGCCGACGGCATGCTCGAGCGCCGGCAGGTCGTGGCCGACCCCCACCGCCACACGCCGCTCCGCGCGCACCTGCAGCCAGAGCCCCAGCGCCAGCGCCAGCAGCGGCGCCGCCGTCGGCCAGTAGCGGGCGGAGCCGAGGTGGATGAACGGCTGGGTGAGCAGAGCGCCGAGGCTCAACTTGAGCACGATGCTGAGGATCTGGGAGTCGAACGAGCGCCGGGTCGCCAGCAGCAGCACCCACACCAGCACGATCAGCGAGAGGTACCACATCAGGGCCGTCACGAGCGTGACGAACCAGTACGTGAAGGTGTCCCCGTCGGTGTCCGGGTCCATCAGCTGGTCGTTGTAGCCGGACGGCTCCAGGGCGTAGGCGTAGAAGTTGCCCAGGACGTCGCGGCTGTAGCTCTGCGGGGTGACCCCCTGGCGGGCGTAGCTCGACATCTCCGACTGGATGGCCACCTGGTCGCCGTCGGTCGCGCGGGCCACCTCGCGGGCGTAGCGCAGCGGCGAGAACCAGATCGTGCTGCCGGGGTCGCAGGGGCCGAAGCAGATCCGGTCGTACTCACCGAAGGTGTTGGCCAGGACCGTCGGCACCGAGGTCGTCGTGAGCACCCGCCCGCCCAGGCTCTGCGACGCGGCGACCGACCAGGGCAGCAGCAGCCCCACGAAGAGGACGCCGGCCACGGCCATCGCGGTGATGCCACGCAGCCGCTCCCGGCGGCGCAGCAGCACCACCAGCGACGCCAGCAGCACCACGAACAGCCCCCCGACCAGCAGCGCGGTGCTGGAGCGCAGGTAGACGATCACGATCCCGACTACGCCGAGCCACGCGCCCTCGCGCAGCGTGAAGGCGACTCCGAGACGCACCTGGCGGAAGATCGTCACCACGTGCGCGACGAGCATTACGACCAGCAGGCCCGCGAGCAGGTCGCCCCAGGCGCCGTACATGAAGAGCAGGTACATCGGCACCAGCCCGGGGAAGACCAGGAGGATGGCGGCGTAGCGGTCGCCGAAGGTACGGCGCACGGTGCGCACCGTCAGCAGCAGCACCACCGTCGACACGACGCCGAGGTAGCAGCGGATCACGAAGATCGAGGCGTCCGGGTCCACGAGGAACAGCGGCGTCAGCAGCACCGACATGCCGGGCATGAACCAGCCGCTGCCGACGACGTTGCGCTCCAGCTCGGCGGTGTCGACCGGCCCGAGGGACACCAGGTCGCGCACCAGGTTGGACAGCGCGCGCCCGCCGTCGGCGTAGTAGGCCTCGTCCCCGACGAACGGCGTGTGCCCCACCTTGGGCAGCAGCGCGAGCTTGAGCAGCACGTGCGCCGCGACCAGGATCGCCAGGAGCGTCCCGCCCCGGGGCAGGCGTCGGTAGGAGCGCTCGAGCTCGTCGATCATCGCGCGAGCTCGTAGGAGTCGGGGAACCGCTTGGTGGCGTAGGGGTCGTCGCAGATCGGGTCGTCGGAGGCGAGCGGCACCGACGGCAGGTCGAAGGTGACGGTGCCGCGCACCGTGGCGTCCTCGGGCACATCCGGCAGGGGCTCGACCTCGACGCTCACCGGGCCGGTGTCCGGCCGGGTGAAGACCAGGGCGTCGCCGGCGCCGGTCTCGGGGGTGAAGCCGGCCTCCACGAAGGAGGCGGTCAGCTGCTCGCGGACCTCGTCGTCGTCGATCAGGTCGTACTGGACGACGAGCTCGCGTCGCGGCTCCCCGTCGACCTCGACGTCGCCGTCGGTGCGCACCTGGTGGGCGAAGTCGAGCGTGAGCCCCTCGGGCAGCGGGTAGCAGCCGAGCTCGAGCGCCGGCGGGTCGAGCACCGGTCGGTAGCTGCCCTCGGGGTGGGCGCGCCCGAACTGGGGGCTCAGCAGCACCAGCACGACGGCGAGCAGCACCACGAGCCCGATGGACGCGCGGCGCACGGTGGCGGACGAGTCCGAGATCCCAGGCACGGGCGCGATGCTAAACCAGGCGCCCGTCGAACCCTCAGTCCGGCTTGACGGCCAGCACGTCGCAGGGGGCGTCCAGCAGCACCCGCTGGGCCACGCTGCCCATCAGCATCTTCCCGACCGGCGAGCGCCGGCGCACACCGATGACGACCAGCTCGGCCCCCACCTCGGTGGCCGCGTCGATGATCGCGTCGGCCACGTCCGTCCCGAGCCCGTGCCGCACGCTCGCGGGGACCGCCGCACCGACCAGCCGTCGCTCCAGGTCCGCGACCGCGGCCTCACCGAGGTACTTCTGGTCGACCAGGGCGTCGCCGCGGCTGGCGTTGACGACCACCAGGTCGCCGCCACGGCGGCGGACCTCGGTGATGCCGGCCTCGAGCGCCGCCTCGCCGTACTTGTTGGGGATGTAGCCCACGACGACGGTCATCGCGACACCTCTTCCTTCTCAGCCGGGTCTGCGGGCTCTGGGGGCACCACGGGCTCGCCGCGCATCCGGTCGATCACGATGGGCGCGAGGACGGCCAGCACGATGACGACGTAGACCCCGATGGCCAGCCCCTCGCTGAACAGCCCGCTGAGGTCGCCGTTGGAGATGTCCAGCGCCTCGCGCATCTTCACCTCCATGAGGGGGCCGATGATCACACCGAGGATGAGCGGCAGGATCGGGATGCCGAAGCGGCGCACCGCGAAGCCGATCGCCCCGAAGACGAGCAGCAGGGCGATGTCGAAGGGGTTCTGGTCGACGGCGTAGGCGCCGAGCGAGGCGAAGAAGAGGATCCCGGCGTAGAGCTGGGGGCGCGGGATCTGGAGCAGCTTGGCCCACAGCGGCGCCAGCGGCAGGTTGATCACCAGCAGCAGGGCGTTGCCGATGAGCAGGCTGGCCAGGAGCGTCCAGATCAGGTCCGGCTGGTCGGTCATCAGCGTCGGCCCGGGCACGATGCCGTAGGTCGTCATCGCGGCCAGCAGGATCGACGCCGTCGCCGTGACCGGCAGGCCCAGCGCCAGCAGCGGGACGAACATGCCCGCCGCGCTGGCGTTGTTGGCCGCCTCGGGGCCGGCCACCCCCTCGATCGCGCCGTGACCGAACTCGTCGCTGTCCTTCGCGAGCCTCTTCTCCGCGATGTAGGACAAGAAGGTGGGCGTCTCGGCGCCGCCCGCCGGGAGCGCGCCGAAGGGGAAGCCGATCGCGGTGCCGCGCAGCCACGGCTTCCACGAGCGGCCCCAGTCGTCTCGGCCCATGAACGGGCGCCCCACCGGGACCACCTCGACCGGGTTGCGGCGCAGGTGCGCGGCGATCCACAGCGACTCGCCGATGGCGAAGAGGCCGACCGCCACCACGACGATGTCGGCGCCGTCGACCAACTGGGTGATGCCCAGGGTGAGCCGGGCCTGGCCGGTGGAGAGGTCGAGGCCGACCAGCCCGATCGTCAGCCCGATGAAGAGCCCGATGAAGCCGCGCAGGCGCGAGCTTCCGAGCACGGCCGAGACGAGCACCAGCGAGAGCAGCATGATCGCGAAGAACGACGGGGCGCCGACCTTGACCGCCTGCTCGGCGATGGTCGGGGCGAAGAACGCGACCAGGAGGGTCCCGATCGTGCCGGCCACGAACGAGCCGATGGCCGCGGTCGCCAGGGCCTGCGCGGCGCGGCCCTTCTTCGCCATCTTGTTGCCCTCGATGGCTGTCATCACCGACGCCGACTCGCCCGGGGTGTTGAGCAGGATCGAGGTGGTCGAGCCGCCGTACATGCCGCCGTAGTAGATGCCGGCGAACATGATCAACGACTGGGTCACGTCCAGGCCGTAGGTGATCGGCAGCAGCAGCGCGAGCGCCATCGCCGGGCCGATGCCGGGCAGCACGCCGACGAAGGTGCCGATGAGCACGCCGATGGCGGCGTACATCAGGTTCTGTGGGGTGAACGCGCTGCCGAGGCCGTCGAACAGGAGGTTCAGGGTGTCCATCACGCGGGGTCCCTGCGGAGTTGTTCGGCGGAGGAGCGGAGCGGGGGAGTCGAAGAACTCCGTGGGGTGCTCACAGGACCCCGTCCAGGATGCCGGGAGGCAGCGGGACGCCGAGCCCGGTGTAGAAGAAGTACCAGCTGCCCACCGACAGCACCGCGCCCACCAGGACGTCGCGCAACAGCGTGCGGCTGCCGAGCGCCCAGGCGCAGCCGGCGAACAGCAGGGCGCCGGTGATGGCCCAGCCGAGCACGTTGACCAGCAGCAGGTTGAGGACCAGGATCGCGACGAGCTTGCCGACGGTCGTCCAGTCCGCCGGGGAGGCGAGGTCGACATCCTCGCCGGCCTCCTTCTCGGGGACGTCGCCGCGGGCCGTCGCGATGGCGAGGAGCACCGCGAGCACCAGCATCCCGGCGCCGATGACATAGGGAAACACGCGCGGTCCGACCGGGTCGGCGAAGCCCACGTTGAGACCCCGGGCGTCGATGAGCGTGTAGGCGCCGACCACGGCCAGCACGACGGCCAGTCCGTACTGGGCCTTGTCGACCTTGCGGGGAGCCGTCGCCTGGGCCGCCGCGTCGGAACGCTCGATCACAGCAGCCCCAGGTCCTCGAGGGTCCCGGAGACCCGCCCGTCCTGCTCCTCGAGGAACGCCATGAAGTCCTCCCCCGTCTTGAAGTCGTCGGTCCAGCCGTACTGCTCCAGGGTGGCCGCCCAGGCGTCGGTGTCGTGCATCTCCTGCAGGTAGCCGATCAGCTCGTCGCGGCGCTCGTCGCCGATGTCGGGCGGGGCCAGGACCCCGCGCCAGTTGAGGAAGACCAGGTCGATGCCGCTCTCGGTGAGCGTCGGTACGTCCTTGAGCGCGGGTTGCCGCTGCCGCTCCTCCCCCGAGACGGCCAGCACCCGCAGCTCGCCCTCCTCGATCTGCTGCTCGAACTCGGCGAGCCCCGAGAAGCCGGCGTCGATCTTCGCGCCGAGCAGCGCGCTCTTGAGCGGTCCGCCGCCGTCGTACGACACGTAGTTGACGTCGCGGGGGTCGATGCCGACGGTGTCGGCCAGCTGCATCGGGAACAGGTGGTCGGGGCCGCCCTGTGACGAGCCCCCGCCGACGGCGAGGCTGTCCGGGTCGGCGGTCCACGCCTGCACGAAGTCGTCGATCGTCTTGAACGGCGAGTCGCCCGGCACGAGGACGCCCTCGGGCTCGCTGATGAGCTGGGCGAGCGGGGTGGCGTCGGTGAGGCGCCGATCGTTGCCGAAGGAGTAGAGCGAGCCGACGACGCCCAGCCCGACGATCATCATCGTGTGCTCGTCGCCGGTGTCGCCGAGCATCTCGGTGAACGCGTTGGTGCCGCCGGCGCCCTCGATGTTGTCGACGGTGAAGTCACCCCCGGTGACGTCGCCGTCCTCCATCACCTTGACCGCCTCCCGGCCGGTCTGGTCGTAGCCGCCGCCGGCGGCGTTGGGGATGACCATGAGCAGGTCGCGGCTGTCGTCGCCGCGGGTCACCCCGCAGGCGGGCGTCGCCGCGACGAGGGCGGCCACGGACATCGCGACGAGAAGCCGTCGCCACCGAGAGTCAGGCACTCTCGGGAACCTACCCCCGTAACGTGGCGCGCGTCACTCCACGGGCAGTCCGAGTCCCCGCGCGATGAGCATCCGCTGGACCTCCGAGGTGCCCTCGCCGATTTCGAGCACCTTCGCGTCGCGGTAGAAGCGGGCGACCGGGTACTCCTCCATGAAGCCGTAGCCGCCGAAGACCTGGGTCGCGATCCGCGTCGCGGTGACCGCCGACTCGGTGGCGTAGAGCTTGGCGACCGAGGCGGCCTGCTTGAAGTCCTTCATCGGGGCCCCGGAGTCCTTGAGCCAGGCGGCGCGGTAGGTGAGCAGCCGGCTGGCGTGCAGCATCGTCTCCAGGTCGGCGATCTGAAAGGCCACGCCCTGCTTGCGCCCGATCGGCCCGCCGAAGGTCTGGCGCTCGCCGGCGTACGCGACGGCCATGTCCAGGCAGGCCTGGATGCAGCCCACCGACAGCGCGGAGATCGCCACCCGGCCGTCGTCGAGGGTGGCGAGGAACTGCGCATAGCCCCGGCCCTCGGCCCCCAGCAGGTGGTCGGCGGGGACCCGCGCGTCCTCGAACGACAGCGCGTGGGTGTCCGAGGCGTGCCAGCCGAGCTTGTCGTAGGGCTTCTCCACGGTGAAGCCGGGCGTGCCCGCGGGCAGCATGATCACCGAGATCTCCGGCTTGCCGTCGGCGCGGGTGCCGGTGCGGGCGGTCACGTTGACCAGGCTGGTGATCTGCGAGCCGGAGTTGGTGATGAACTGCTTGGCGCCGTTGACCACCCACTCGCCGTCGTGGAGCTCGGCCTTGGTGCGGGTCGCACCCGCGTCGGAGCCGGCGCCGGGCTCGGTGAGGCCGAAGCCCGCGAGCCGCTCCCCGCTCACCAGCTCGGGGAGCCACCGCTCCTTCTGCTCCGCGGTGCCGTAGGTGAGCACCGGGTTGATCCCGAGTCCGACCCCCGCCTGCAGGGTGATCCCGAGCGACTGGTCGACCCGGCCGATCTCCTCGATCGCCACGCACAGGCTGGTGAAGTCGCCGTCCTCGCCGGCGCCGCCGTACTCCTCGGGGGCGGTCAGCCCGAACAGCCCGAGCCCGCCCATCTTCTGCACGACGTCCACCGGGAAGTGGTGCTCGCGATCCCACCGCGCAGCGTGCGGCGCGATCTCGGCCTCCGCGAACTCGCGGACGCTGCGGCGGAACTCCTCGTGCTCACGGCTCAGGTCGAAGCTCATGACGTCACTCTAGCCGCGAGGTTAGCGATTGTTAACCGCCCGACGGGCGAGGTTCTGGGCGTTTCCCTGACGTTCTGGGCCGTTATTCCTGCCCAGAACGTCAGGGTTACCAGCAGATGCTGATAACGCTGCTCAGTCGCAGTTGTCGCACACCCCAGTAGCCGGCAGGGCCATGAAGCACCGATCACAGACGGCGACGGGGCGGTCGGTGGCGGCGATGCGCGGCTTGGCCGGCGGCGCGGGCGGCTTGGCGGCCGCGCGCGGGGCACGAGGGGCACCCGCTGCGGCCGGGGCGCGCGGGCGGCGCCGGCCCACGGGCTCGGGGACGGGGGCCGGCTCGGCGTCGGCGGGCGCGGATCCGGCCCAGCGATAGCACTCCAGGCGAGCGGCCGAGGCGTGCGCCTCGCGCTTGAGGGGGTCGGCGATGGGCAGCCGGTCGTCCACGCGCAGCACGTCGTCGTAGGCCTCCCCGACCCAGCCCGAGCGCGGGTCGACGACCAGCGCCGGCAGCGGTGGCACGCCCTCGTGCCGGCACAGGTGCGCCACGGGGATCAGCACCTTCGCCAGCCACTGCGTCGCCGGCCGGCTGGTGCGGATGCCGCTGGCCTCCTGCACCCGCTCGCCCAGGTCGGTGGTGGTGATGACCGCGCGGTACTCCCCCGCGGTCTCCACCAGCACGCCGTACGCCTCACGCACCCAGGCCTCGAGCGCGATCGCCTCGGAGGTCGGAGTGCCGGACGGTTCCCGCCAGAATCCCTGTCGCTGCGCCACCGACCCACCTTAGGCATGTCGGGAGGTCACCGGAGAGGGTCCACCGAGATGCACGTCACGCCCAGGCGGGCCCTGCGGGCGATACTCTGCCCGGCGGAGACCCACAACCTCAGGAGCAATCACGTGCCCGACTCGGCCAACCTCAAGCCGCTGCAGAAGGTCCTGATCGCCAACCGCGGCGAGATCGCCGTGCGGGTGATCCGCGCGTGCAAGGACGCCGCCATCGGCAGCGTGGCCGTGTACGCCGAGCCCGACCGTGACGCGCTGTTCGTGCGCCTGGCCGACGAGGCCCACTCCCTCGGCGGCGCGACGCCCGCCGAGTCCTACCTCGACATCGAGAAGATCATCGCGGTCGCGCACAAGTCCGGCGCCGACTCGATCCACCCCGGCTACGGGTTCCTCGCCGAGAACGCCGACTTCGCCCAGGCCGTCATCGACGCCGGCCTCACCTGGATCGGCCCCCCGCCGGCGGCGATCGAGGCGCTGGGCGACAAGGCCAAGGCCAAGCACATCGCGGCCAAGGCCAAGGCGCCGCTCGCCCCGGGCACCAAGGACCCGGTCAAGGACGCCGACGAGGTGGTCGCGTTCGCCAAGGACAACGGGCTTCCGGTCGCCATCAAGGCCGTGTTCGGCGGCGGCGGGCGGGGCCTGAAGGTGGCGCGCACGCTCGAGGAGATCCCCGACGCCTACGAGTCCGCGGTCCGCGAGGCCGTGACGGCGTTCGGCCGCGGCGAGTGCCTCGTCGAGAAGTTCCTGGACAAGCCGCGCCACGTCGAGACCCAGTGCCTGGCCGACCAGCACGGCAACGTCGTGGTGGTCTCGACCCGCGACTGCTCGCTGCAGCGCCGCAACCAGAAGCTCGTCGAGGAGGCGCCCGCGCCGTTCCTGAGCGAGGAGCAGCTGAGCGAGCTCTACGAGTCCTCGAAGCGGATCCTGCGCGAGGCCGGCTACTACGGCGCCGGCACCTGCGAGTTCCTGGTCGCGCAGGACGGCACGATCTCCTTCCTCGAGGTCAACACCCGCCTCCAGGTCGAGCACTGCGTCTCCGAGGAGGTCACGGGGATCGACCTGGTCCGCGAGATGTTCCGGATCGCCGCCGGCGAGGAGCTCGGCTACGACGACCCGGAGATCCGCGGCCACTCGATCGAGTTCCGCATCAACGCCGAGGACGGGGGCCGCAACTTCATGCCGGCGCCCGGCACCCTGTCGGCCTGGAGCCCCCCGGGCGGCCCGGGCGTCCGGGTCGACGGCGGCTACGAGAACGGCGAGACCATCCCCGGCTCGTTCGACTCCCTCATCGCCAAGCTGATCGTCACCGGGCGCGACCGCACCCAGGCGCTGGAGCGCTCGCGGCGCGCGCTGGACGAGTTCGTCGTCGACGGGATGCCCACGGTCATCCCGTTCCACCGCGCCGTCGTCTCCGACCCGGCGTACGTCGGCGCCTCCACGCCGTCCGGCGAGGGCGAGTTCACCGTCTACACCCAGTGGATCGAGACCGAGTTCGACAACCAGATCGAGCCCTACGGCGGCGAGTCCGCGGAGGCCGACGAGCCGGTCGAGACCCAGAAGGTCGTCGTCGAGGTCGACGGCCGCCGCCTCGAGGTCGTGCTCCCGGCCGGCCTCGGCGGCATCGCCGCCGGTGGGGGCGCGGCGAAGAAGCCCAAGCGCGCGGCCGGCAAGAAGGCCGGAGCGGCGGCGAGCGGCGACGCCGTCACCAGCCCGATGCAGGGCACCATCGTCAAGGTCGTCGTGGCCGAGGGCGACGCCGTCGCCGAGGGTGACACCGTGGTCGTCATCGAGGCCATGAAGATGGAGCAGCCGCTCAAGGCCCACAAGGCCGGCACCGTCACGACCCTGCAGGCCGAAGTGGGCGCCACCGTGACCAACGGTGCCGTCATCTGTGAGATCAAGGACTGACCTCACCGGCCGCACCACCGGGGCCGGCGACCTGGGACAGCCCGTGCTCGCCGGCATCGTCACGGCGGTCGTCGGCTTCACCTCCTCCTTCGCGGTCCTGCTCACCGGGCTGACCGCCGTGGGAGCCTCACCGGCCGAGGCGTCGTCGGGGCTGTTCGTCTGCTGCCTGACCATGGGCGTCGGCAGCGTGCTGTTCTCGCTGGTCACGCGCACCCCGGTGACGCTGGCCTGGTCGACGCCCGGTGCGGCGCTGCTGGCGGGCGCGGCGGCACCCGACGGCGGCTACGCCTCCGCGGTCGGCGCGTTCGCGGTCGCCGGCCTGCTCTACGTCCTCACCGGCCTCTTCTCCCCGCTCGCCCGCCTGGTCCGGGCGATCCCGCTCGCCCTGGCCAACGCGATGCTCGCGGGCGTGCTGCTGGTGCTGTGCGTGCAGCCGTTCCGCGCGCTGGTCGACGAGCCGGCCGCCGTGGCACCCGTGCTGATGACCTGGCTGGTGCTGCTGCGGGTCGCCCGGCGGTGGGCCGTGCCCGGCGCCTTCGCCGCCGCGGTCGTGGTCATCGCGGCCACCGGCTCGCTGTCGGCGGTCGACTCCTCCGCCGTGGCGCCCCAGCTGACCTGGACCGCGCCGGGCTTCGACCCGGCCACCGTGCTGGCCATCGGCATCCCGCTCTACCTGGTCACGATGACCAGCCAGAACATCCCGGGCGCCGCGGTCCTCGCCTCCTTCGGGTACGACGCACCGTTGCGGCCGGCGCTCTTCTACGCCGGTGGGGCGACCGTGGCCACCGCCGGCCTCGGCGGCTACTCGATCAACCTGGCCGCGATCTCGGCCGCCCTCGCCGCCGGCCCGGAGGCCCATCCGGACCCCGGCAGGCGGTGGGTCGCCGGGGTGAGCACCGGGGTGACGCACCTCGCCCTCGGCCCACTCGCGGCGGCCGTCGCCGCGGTGGCCGTCGCCGCTCCGCCGGGCCTGGTCGCGGCGGTCGCCGGGGTGGCGCTGCTCGCCACCTTCGGCTCCGCGGCGGCCTCCGCCATGGGTGACGCCGACCACCGCGAGGCCGCGACCGTCACCTTCGTGGTCGCCGCCTCCGGCGTGGCGGCGTTCGGTGTCGGTGCGGCGTTCTGGTCGCTGCTGGCCGGAGGCCTCTACCTGCTGGTCATGGGGCACCGCACCCAGGCTCGGGCCTGCCACTAGCCTCGGCAGCGTGGACCGACCCAGCCTGCGTGAGCCCCGCGAGCGCGTCAGCCCGCGGGCGCGGCTCATGTGGCAGCTGTCGAACCTCGTCGAGGGCCTGCTCACGGTGGCGGTCCTCGCCGTGGCGGCCGCGGTGTGGGACGCCGTTGACCTCGCCTGGTGGATGGTGGGGCTCGGCCTGCTCGCGGTGACGGCGTACGCCGCGGTCGTGCCGCAGTGGCGCTACCTCGTGCACCGCTGGGAGGTCACCGAGACCGCGGTCTATACCCAGACCGGCTGGTGGGCGCGCGAACGGCGGATCGCGCCGATGTCGCGGATCCAGACCGTCGACTACGTCGAGTCGCCCATCGCGCGGCTCTTCGGCCTGGCGAGCGTCACGGTGACCACGGCGTCGGCGGCCGGGGCCCTGCAGATCGCCGGGCTCGAGCGGGACCGGGCGCAGGCCCTCGTCGACGACCTCACGCTCAAGGCGGACGCGGTCGAGGGCGACGCGACGTGACCGACGACGGCTGGCAGCGCCTGGACCCGCGGATGATGCTGATCCACCCGGTCCGCGAGGTCGTCCGCTTCCTGCCTCCGCTGATCGCGCTGTTCGTGGCCGGCGTGGCCTCGGGAGGCGGCCGGCCGTGGCAGCTGGTCGGGATCCTGGTGCCCGTGGCCCTCGGCCTGTACCGCTACTTCACCACCAGCTACCGCATCGCCGGTGGCCGGGTGGAGCTCAAGCGCGGCCTGGTCGGGCGGCACGTGACCTCCACCCAGCTCGACCGGGTGCGCACCGTCGACCTCACCGCGACGGCGATCCATCGGGTCCTGGGGCTGACCACGCTGCGCATCGGCACCGGGACCGGAGCGAGCGGCGAGGACAGCGATCTGGAGCTCGACGGCCTGCCGACCGCCCGCGCCGAGGAGCTGCGCAAGGAGCTGCTGCGCCGCTCCACCGTCCTGGAGGAGCCCGTCCCGGGCGAGGCCGCCGCGCCCCCGCCGCCGGTCGTCGAGCTCGATCCTGCCTGGGTCCGCTACGCCCCGCTGACCACCAGCGGCCTGGTCGCCACTGCGGGCATCCTCGGCGTCGCGGGACAGATCCTGGGCAACGCCGACCTCTCCGTCGAGCTCGACCGGGCCCCCTGGCCGGGCCTGCCCGGCTGGACCGCCGTCCTGCTCGGGCTGGTGGTGCTCCTGGCCCTGGTGGGGACGCTCTCGGTGGCGGGCTACCTGGTGACCAACTGGGGCTTCGCGCTCACCCGCTCCAGCGGCGCCTGGCACCTGCGCCGCGGTCTACTCACCACCCGCGAGACCAGCCTCGACGAGGAGCGCGTGGCGGGCGTCAGCATGGGTGAGCCGCTCGGGTTGCGGCTGGCCGGCGGGGCGCGGCTCACCGCGATCGTCACCGGCCTCGACTCCGACCATCCCGGCAGCTCGGTCCTCGTCCCGCCCGCGCCCGTGCCGGTCGTGACGCGCGTGGCCGGCACCGTGCTCGGCACGAGCGCGCCGCCTACCGCCGCGCTGACCGGCCACGGCCCGGCGGCGACGCGACGCCGCTACACCCGCGCCCTCGGTACGGCGCTCGCGCTCGGCGCCGCGGTCGCGGCCGGCCTGGTGGCGCTCGGCGCCCCGTGGTGGGCCTTCGTGCCGCTGCTTGTGCTCCCCCTGGCGGCGGTGCTCCTGGCCGCCGACCGGGCCCGCGCCCTCGGGCACGCCCTGGTCGAGGGCCACGTCGTCGCCCGGTCGGGCTCCCTCGCTCGCCGCCGCGACCACCTTCAGGCCGCACACGTCATCGGCTGGAACCTGCGCGCCACCTGGTTCCAGCGCCGGGTCGGCCTGACCTCGCTGATCGCGACCACCGCCGGGGGCCGCCAGTCGGTCACGCTGCCCGACGTACCCGAGCCGCTGGCCGTGGGTCTCGCCGACGAGACGCTGCCGCACGTGGTCCGGCAGTTCCTGGTCTGACCCGCCGGGCGGGTCCGTGATTGAGGTTCGCATTTCCTGGGTAGGCGACCTGGCATGACCGCCACGAACCTCGAGGTCGACCCCGCCGACCTCCAGCAGATCGCCGGCGTACTCGACGGCGCCGGCAGCGCCCTCTTCGGCCATGCGGCCGATCTCGATGCCTCCCCCGACGCCGGCGCCTCGTCCGGCGAGGTGGGCAAGGCCCTGGTCAGCCTCTCCAGCAGCGTCGCGGCCCTCGCCCAGCACATCGGCAGCCTGGCCGAGTCGACCGGCGCCGTCGGCTCCGACTTCGCCGGCACCGATGGCGCCGTGGCCGGCGCCATGAGCCAGCAGCAGGCGGTGATCGGGCCATGAGCGTCTGCGAGACCGAGGTCTTCGGCGACCCCGGCACCTGCACCACCGCCGCCAGCCAGGCCGCGACCGCGCGCGCCGCCATCACCGAGGCCGAGAGCCAGCTCGGCACCGCCCGCTCCAAGGCCGGGACCTGGCAGGGCCAGGCGGGAGCCGCGTTCGAGGCGCGGGTGGAGTCGGCCTCGCGCGACCTCGGCGATCTCGGCACCCGGATCGAGTCCATCCAGACCGCCCTGACCGACTTCGCCGGCGAGCTGACCGTGGTGAAGGAGCGCATGGGCCAGGCCCGCCAGGTCGCCGCCGCGGGCGGCGTGACCGTCAACGGCACCACGATCGTGCAGCCCACCGAGCCCGGCGGCGAGCTGAGCCAGGGACAGGCCGACGCGTTCAACGCCAAGGTGGAGGCCTGGAACGAGGCCGTCGACATCGCCGACGGCGCCCGCACCAAGGAGAGCGAGGCCCACCAGCACCTCAGCGAGGGCGTCGCGGCCTCCACCGGCGACGGCTTCGTGGAGGATCTCTTCGAGCGGCTCGGCTTCCTGCCCCCCGACTTCGCCGACGCCGACGACATCGGCGGCTGGCTGTTCGGCCTCGGCGGCCTCGGGTTCGGCGCCGGGGTGAGCTACATGGTCAGCGGCCGGTACGGCGTCTTCCAGCCGCGCGTCAACGGCCGCTTCGGCAGCGCCAACGGCATGAACTTCTGGCAGCGCGCGGCGGCTGCCGGCCGCTCGGACAGCTGGCACGCCCGCCCCTACCAGGCCGCCAGCCGCAACGCCTGGGGCACCGCGGGCAAGTGGGCCGGCCGGGCCGGCACCGTGGTCACCGCGGTCACCGCGGGCTGGAACCAGTGGCAGGCCGACGCCGACGACCCCTCCCTCAACGACACCGAGCGGGTCGCCCGCTCGGCCACCATGGGCGGCACCACCGCCGCCGGCGCCTGGGCCGGCGCCCAGGGCGGTGCCTGGGCCGGCGGCGCCATCGGCACGGCGATCTGCCCCGGCGTGGGCACGGTGGTCGGCGGCGTGGTCGGTGGCGTGGTCGGCGGCGCGATCGGCGGCTTCGTCGGTAGCGAGGTCGGCCAGGCGATCATGGACCCGGTGGCCGACGCCGCGGACGCGGCGGTCGAGTGGGCCGGCGACGCCGCGGACACCGTCGGCGACGTGGCCTCCGACGTCGGCGACGCCGTGACGTTCTGGGACTGACATGGACCTGATCCACGCGCTGATGCTCGTCGGGGGGCTGGCCCTCGCGGCCCACACGACCTGGCAGCACCTCGGCCGGAGTCCGGCCGCCCGGCGCTGGACGCGGACGGTCCAGGGCGACCTGACCCGCCGCAGCGTGCTCGTCGTACGGCCCCTGCTCTCGGTGGTGCTGGTGCTCGGTGCGCTGACCGCGTTCACCGAAGGGTCGACCGGCGCCAACGTCGCGGTCGCCGGGCCGATCGCGATCGCGCTCGTCGTGCTCCTGGCCTACCTGGTGCTGCCGCTGCCGGTGCCACGGGTCGTGCAACCGCGGTGGTACCGGCATGCCTGAGACCACCGAGCCCCCCCTGACGGTGCCGGTGGGGTGGGAGATCCTCCCCGACCCGCCCGAGGCCACCGTGCTCGTGGCGCGCGGCCCCGCCCTCCCACCCGAGGGGTTCCGGCCCAACCTGGTCGTGACGGCGCAGGACACCGGCGGGATGGGCTTCCGAGACTGGCAGGCCGGGACCGACGAGCTGCTGCCGCGGATCCTGGACGGCTACCTGATCGTCGACCTCGAGCGGCTCGAGATCGCCGGGCGGCCGGGCGGGCGCCGGCTCGCCCACCACACCGGGCCCGGCGGCGAGGCGCTCACCATGGAGCAGTGGTTCACCCTGGTCGACGGCGTCGGGCACACGCTGACCGCGACCGTCGAGACCTGGCGCTACGACGAGCTGGCCGACGCGCTGGCGGCGGCCGCGTCGAGCTGGCGACCGGAGGGGGAAGCCCATGCTGGTTGAGACCGACGCCGCCTCCGGCGCCGTCCGGCTCGACGACGAGGGGCTGGCGGCGCTGTTGGCCGGCGAGCAACCTGGCCCGGAGCCGCTCCTGGCCGTGATCGCCGAGCCCACCGTCACGCTGGGTCTCGCGGTCGCCGGCGTGGAGACCCGGCTCGAGCATCGCGCCTGGGTGACCCGGGAGAGCGCCGCCCTGCTGCTCGGCGTGCGGCCTGGCCTCTTCCAGCTGATGGCCCACGACCCCGCCTTCCTGACCGCGGCGCTGGTGCGGCTGACCCGGATGCGCCCCCGCCGGGTCGAGGACCGCGAGCCGGTCGACCTGCCGGCCGAGCGGCTCCCGGACCTGGTCGCCGCCGACGAGACGGTACGACGCGCCGCGCTCGCCGCGGCGGGCGCCGACTTCGCCTGGCACCTGTCGCTGCGGTGGCAGGGCGGTCAGCGCGACCTGGTCGCCGTCGACGGCCCGCGCGGCCTGCACCTGGGCGACCCCGCCGCACCTCGCCTGGTGCCGGTCAGCAACACCACGGCGTACCGCATTCTCTCGACGGCCCTGCCCACCGACGTCTGAGGCTTCAGCGGGTCTGGTGCTCCCAGTCGAGCGCGCCCGGGTCGACTCCCAGCACCTGCAGCGCCCCGATGCCGCGCGCGGCCAGCTCGGCGGCGTTCTCGCGCGGCACCGTGCACCAGTAGTGCGCCACCGCAGGCTGGGTGCCGGAGGGGTCCGGGTCGCCCGGCGCCAGCCAGCCCAGCGCGCGCACCCGCTGGTGGTCGGCCTCGCCGAGCTCCCACTCCCCACCGAACAGCGTGGCCCCCACGCACTCGCCGTACAGCTCCTCGCCGTCGCGCAGGAACTGCACGAACCGGTGCGGCGGCGGCGCCGCTCGCCGGCGCAGCAGCCCCTGCGGCTCCCCCGCCGGTGGCGCCGGCTCGCCCAGCACGACGTACTCGTCCCCGGTCATCGTCGTCAGCAGCTCGGCCAGCCGGGCCTGCGCCTCTGCCCACCTGCTCTGTGCGTCCATACCTGCGAACCTAGCGCTCGGCGACGCCCCCTAGGCTCCTGCTGTGTCTGGGGTCTTCGCCGGGTTCGCCACGATCACGGTGATCATCGCGTTCGGGGTGCTGCTCGGGCACCTGCGCGTGGTCGACGAGCGCGGCCACCGGACGCTCAGCACGGTCGCGTTCTTCCTGGCCAGCCCCGCGCTGCTCTTCAGCGTGCTGCAGGACAGCGACCTGTCGCGGGTCTTCTCCGGCAACCTGGTGGCGATCTCCGCCGCCGTGGCGGCCACCGCGCTCGTCACCCTCGCCGCCGCTCGCTGGCGACGCGACGACGTCGGCCGCACCGTCATCGCGATGATGTGCTCGTCGTACTGCAACGCGGGCAACCTGGGGCTGCCGATCGCCGCCTACGTGCTCGGTGACACCGCCCTGATCGCGCCCGTGCTGCTGTTGCAGCTGCTCGTGCTCCAGCCGCTGGCCCTCACGGCGCTCGACGTGGCGGCGGCGCCCGGTCGCGTGTCGCTCAGACAGGTCCTGACCCGCCCCCTGCGCAACCCGATCACCGTGGCGAGCATGGCCGGCATCGCGGTCGCGGTCGCCGGAGTGGAGGTGCCGGCCGCGGTCAACGACCCGATCGCGCTGCTCGGCGGAATGGCCGTCCCCGCCATGCTCCTGGCGTACGGCGTGAGCCTGCGGCTGGGCCCGCTGCCGGGACGCGGCGTGGCGCCCGGCGAGCTGGGGCTCAGCGTCGGGCTCAAGCTGCTGGCCCAGCCAACCGTGGCGTACCTGGTCGGGCTGATGCTCGGCCTGGACCAGGACGCGCTGCTCGCGGTGACCGTCATCTCGGCCCTGCCGACCGCACAGAACGTCTTCGTCATCGCGAGCCGCTACGGCCGCGCCGAGCTCCTGGCCCGGGACGCGATCTTCGTCAGTACGCTGGGGTGCGTCCCGGTGGTGGTGGCGATCGTCGCGCTCGTCGCCTGAGCCCTCCGGCGCCTTCGTCCGTCAGCCCGGTGGCCACACCGTGGCCGGGACCAGGACGTTGCCGTCCATGAGCGCCCGGGCCGTGCGCACCAGCGAGGCCTCCAGGACGCGCGGCTCGTCGCCGCCGAGGTCGACCTCGACCCGGGCCGAGATCACCCCGCCGGGGTGGCCGATGTGGAACCGTCCGTCGCGGGGGCGGGCGACCTCGTTGACCACGGTCCCCGGCAGCGCGCCCGCCACGGCGGTGCACAGCGTCCCAGTGACCGCATAGGTCTTGTGCGGACGCTGCATGGCCATCTGGCGGGCGGTGACGGTCTGCTCCTCGGCGGGCACCCACGTGCCGTCCGCCAAGGCGTACCCCACGGGCTCCGACACGGCGACCACGCGCGGGATCGAGGGTGAGACGTCGCGCGCGACCTCCCCGTCGGCCACCAGGCCCAGGGCCCGCGCCGCGAAGGCGCGCACCTCCTCCAGCCGCTCGAGCAGCGCGGGGTCGGCGTCGACCTCGGCGGGCAGCTCGGTGCCGGTCATACCGACGTCGGCCGCGGGCACGAAGACGAACGGCGTCGCGGCGTCGACGATGGACAGCCGGACCCGCCGACCACTCGGGAGCACCTCCACCTGCTGCGCCTGTCCGGTGGGCAGGAGGCGCCCGGTGACCGCGCCACCGCAGTCGCCGAAGTCCAGCAGGATCGGTGCCCCGGTGCCGGGGACGCCGGCGATCCGGACGTCGCCCTCCTCCACGACCTGGCCGCCCTCGACCGCGACCTCGGCGGTCAGGACCTTGCCGGTGTTGGTGTTGAGGATCCGCACGCGTGTGGTGGGCGACTGCGCCGCGACGAGCCCGCGTCGGACCGCGAACGGTCCGACGCCGGAGGCCATGTTGCCGCAGTTGCCCACCCAGAAGACGCGGGCCACGTCCACGCCGACCTGCCCGAAGGTGTACTCGACATCCGCGTCATCGCGGGCCGACGGGGCGACCACGGCCACCTTGCTGGTGAGCGTGTCGCCTCCCCCGAGACCGTCGATCTGACGCGGGTCCGGACTGCCGTAGATCGACAGCACCACCCGGTCACGCAGGTCGGGGTCCTCCGGCAGGTCCGCCGCCAGCAGGAAGGCACCGCGACTGGTGCCTGCTCGCTGGAAGAGGCACGGAATGGCCCGCGCGGTCACGCCCGGACCAGGGTCGAGGCCAGGTCGGCGACGTTGTCCAGCTGCTCGAAGGCCATGACCTGCTCGCTGACCTCGCGCGCCCGGGCCTCCCCGAGGGCGAGCTGGGCGAGCCCGACGAACTTGGTCTCCAGCTCCTCCTCGGTCAGCGGCAGCTCGGGCTCGCCCTTGGGGCCCTCCACCGCGTGCCGCAGGACGCTACCGTCGCGCAGGGTCACCTCGACCACGGCCTGACGGCCCATCAGGCCGTACGCCGGCTCGGCGACCAGCTCGACCTCCGCGGCCACCTCGTGGGCGCGCTGGTCGGCGAAGCCGAGCTCGTAGTCCGCGAGGCCGTTGGCGCCACGCAGCAGGGCCAGCGCGACGCTGAACGGCGTGCTGCCCATCGCGGCGTTGAGGTTGGGGACGACGGTCCGCCCGGACTGGCGGATGGCCAGCTCACACATGAACACCTTGACGTGGGCGACGTCGTCCAGCTCGAAGGAGGCCTGGCCGCGGATCGCCTGGGCGGCGTCGATCGGGCCGTGGGAGTAGCGGCACGCGGCGTGCGGCTTGAAGCCCACCTCCATGACCTTGAAGTCACTGCCGAGGCCGACGAAGATCTCGTCGAGGTTCACGCCGTCGCCGTAGGCGTTGAAGAAGCCCTCGGGCGACTCCAGGCCCCGCTTCGGACCGGTGAAGCCGCGGTTGACCAGCATCGTGGCCAGGGTGCCGTTGAAGGCGGCTTTGCCGGGGCTGAGCGGCTTGGCCATGCACGGGGAGTCGAGATAGGCCTGGATGCCCGCCGCCTGCATGGCGCCGAGGCCGAGGGCGTCGGCGGTGCGCTCCGCGTCGAATCCGTACTGACGGGCACTCGCGGCTGCCGACGCGATGGTCCCGACCACGCCGGTGGTGTGGTACCCGCGCTTGCGGTGCCCGGGGTTGATCGCCAGCGCGGTCCGGATGATCACGTCGTAACCGGCGACGAGCGCGGCGAGGGTGTCCCGGCCGCTGCGGCCGAGGTGCTCCCCCGTGGTCATGACGGTGGGGACGAGCAGCGACCCCGACTTGGTCAGCGCGTTGCCGTGCGCGTCGTCGAGCTCCACGCCGTGTCCGAGCATCGCGTTGATCATCGCGGCCTGGGGCACGGGGACCCGGGTGCCGTAGCCGGTGATCGTGGCCTGTGGAGTGCCGCCGAGCTCCTCGATCAGGCCGTGCGCCACGCGGGCGGGCTCGGCCATGGTGGAGGCGGCGAGCTGGTTGCCCAGGCCGTCGCGCAGGAGCAGCTTGGCCTTGTGGACCACCTCCGCGGGCAGGTCCTCGAACCGGAGGCCGCTGACGAACTGGGCGAGCGCCTGCGTGGCACCGAGGCCGCGCAGGCCGTCCTCCGAGGCGGTCTCGCGGGTGGTCTCGTGCGGCACGGTCTGGGTCATGTCTCTCCTCGATGGGGCGCGACTGGCGCACCGAACTCTAGTTACTGACTAGACATTTTGATATGTGATGTTTCAGATGTCAAGCATCAGACGATTCATTTGACAGCCCTTCTCCGGCGGCGAAGCATGAGCGTCATGGTGGACTTCCCGGACTCGGCTCCCACTCGCGTGCGGTCGGCCACCGAGGTGGCCGGCGAGATGCTCCGCGAGCTCATCGGCTCCGGCGCCCTCGGCCCCGGCGACCGGCTCAACGTCGACGAGCTCGGCCACCAGTTGGGGGTGAGCCGCACCCCCGTGCGCGACGCGCTGCACCAGCTGCGCACCGAGGGCCTGGTCGACATCCAGCCCCGCAAGGGCGTCTTCGTCCGCAGGATCACCGCTCAGGAGGTGGCCGAGATCTACGCCATCAAGGAGGCCGTGGAGCCGCTCGCCGCCGACTGGGCCGCCCGGCGGGCGACAGCGGACCAGAAGGCGCGGCTCGAGGGGCTGCTCGCCGCCTTGCGGGCCGCGGGCGACGCGAACGACGTACCGGCGGCGGCAGCGAGCGTCGAGCAGATCCACGTGGCGCTGTTCGAGTGTGCCGGAAGCTCGGTGCTCAGCGACGTCTACCAGGTGTTCAGCGGGCGAGCTCGCACTCTGCGCCAGCTCAACATGGCCCAGGAGGGGCGCCTGACCACCTCGGTGCGCCAGCACGAGGAGATCGTCGGGCTGGTGCTCGCCGGCGAGGCCGAGGCGGCGCGGTCGGCGATGGCCGGGCACATGGCCGACGCCGCGCAGTCGGCCATGCGGGTGGCGGCCGAGGGCGACGCCGGCTGACGCACTCACGCGACGGCGCCGGCGCCGATGGAGGCGCGCACCAGATCCGAGGTGCTGCCACCGGGGACGTCCTCGACAAGCAGCTCGCCGCCCGCGAGGCGGACGCGATGGTGCATCGCGGCGGGGACCGGTGCGGGATGGTCGGCGCGGAAGTGCGAGCCGCGGCTCTCCGTGCGGCGATGCGCCGCGGTGAGCAGGACCCGGCCCACGAGGCACATCTGGACGAGCTCGGTACGGCGCAGGTCGTCGCGCCAGGAGCTGGCGTGCCCCTCCACCCGTCGCTCGACCTCCTCCAGTCGGCGCAGCCCCTCCCGGAGCCCGGCGTCGTCGCGCACGACCCCGCCGTGGATCTGAACGACCTCGCGCAGCTCCGCGCGCAGATCGTCCCACCGGGGGTCCGCCGCGGCGTCTGTGAGCCCGACGGCGGCGGGGAGGCCGGCCTCGTCGTGCGGCAGCCGGGTGCGCGCTCGGTCCGCTGCGGCGAGCCCGGCCCGGCGACCGGTCACGCCGGCCTCCGTGAGCGCGTTGCTGTTGAGCCGGTTGGCGCCGTGCAGCCCGACCGCCACCTCACCCGCGGCGTACAGCCCCGGCACCTCGGTGAGCCCGTCGGCGGTCACCGGCACCCCACCCATGCAGAAGTGGGCCTCCGGGGCCACCTCGACACTCGCGGCGAAGGGATCCCACCCGCCGTCGTCCATGGCCCGCAGGAAGCGGCCCGAGATGTCGGCGATGTGGTCGCGCGTCGTCCCCGAGAGGTCGAGGAAGGCGCCGCCGTGCGGGGTCCCCCGCCCCTCCTGAACCTCCTGGTGGATGGCCCGTGCCAGCACGTCGCGCGTGGTGTTCTCGGCGTTGACGGGGTCGTAGCGCGGCATGAACCGCTCGCCCAGGCCGTTGCGCAGCACCACTCCCGGCTGGGCCATCAGGGCGCCACCGGGGCTCATCCCGGCCGCAAACTGCGGGGCGACCAGTGCGGTGGGGGTGAACTGAACGAACTCCAGGTCGACCAGCGAGCAACCGGCCTCAAGCGCCAGGGCATAGCCGCTGCCGAAGACGTCAGGGCTGTTGCTCGTATGGGCGAAGACCTGGCCGAGCCCCCCCGCCGCGAGCACGACCGCCCCGGCCCGGGCGATGCTCCGCGTGCCGGCGCGCTGGTCCACCACCCGGGCACCTCGTACGCCGGTCGTGTCGCGCAGGAGCGCGGTGACGAAGGCGTGCTCGGCGACCCGGACGCCCGAGCGCCGCACGGCCGCGACGAGCGGGGTCATTAGCGCCGACGTGCCGCCGCCGCGACACCGCACCGAGCGGGGGAAGGAGTGGCCCGGGATCGGCGCGAAGGCGATCTCGCCGTCCTCCCCCACGGCGACCTCGACGCCGAGGCCGCGCAGGCGCCCGAGCAGGTCCGGCGCGTCCGTGGTGACGGCGTCCACCACCTCCGGCGAGGCCAGCCCGTGAGCGCTGCGCAGCGTGTCAGCCCGATGCGCCGCGACGCTGTCGCCGGTCCGCGCGTCGGCGACGGCGAAGCCGCCGCTCGCGATGGCCGAGTCGCCGCCCGTCCCGAGGACGCCCGCACAGGCGAGCACCGCGTCGGCCCCGGCCTCCCGGGCGGCGAGCGCGGCGGTCAGCCCGGCCAGACCGCCGCCGACCACGAGCACGTCGCAGGTCAGGTCGTGGTCCACGCCGCTCACTCCTCGGGAGCGGTGTAGCTGAAGATGTCCTGCCACAGCTCCGCGTCCGGCGCGGTGTTCTTCAGCGCGTCGGCCTGCTCGTAGCGGACCAGGTTCGCCTCCTCGCGCGAGGGCAGCTCGATGTCCCCGATCGAGGGCGCCTCGACGCCCTCGCAGGCCGGGTAGTCGCCCTGCTGCGCGGTCGCCTCCTGGCCGCGCTGCGAGAGCGTCCAGTTCAGGAACACCCGCGCCGCCGCTTCGTGGTCGGCTCCGGCGGCCACGCCCATGAAGAACTCGTAGGACGGCATCCCCTCCTCGGGGAAGACCAGGGTGATCGGCGCCCCTTCGGCGATCGCGCCGGCGGCATTGCCGACGGTCATCGGCGCCACCTCGATCTCGCCGCGCGCCGCCGCGTCGATGGCGGTGGAGGCGGAGTCGAAGATCCGCGGCTCCAGCGCGGCGAAGCTGCGCAGGTGCTCCTCGCCGAACTGCGAGATCTGGAAGCGGGTCAGGGAGGCAGTGCTGCCGCCGGCCCCGACCTGGACGATGCCGGCCTTGCCCTTCCACGCCGGGTCGACCAGGTCCTCCCACGCGGCCGGAGCGTCGCCCTCGTCGACGAGCTGGTTGTTGTAGCCGATCGCGTAGACCCGCTCCCAGACCCGGACGTAGGCACCGTCCTGCTGCACGGCGTCGGCCGGGGCGCAGCTGGTGTCGAGCAGCTCATGGGTGTCGAAGGCCCCGGAGTCCGCGACCGCCTTGACCATCTGCGCATCGGAGATCCTGATCGCGTCGGCGCCGAGCTTGTCGACGGCCTGCTCGCTGAGGATCCGCTCGGTCAGCTTGTTCGGCACCAGGCGCAGCATCTCCCCCTCGATGCCGGTGTCCTTCTCGAACTGGTCCAGCAGGGCTCGCTCGGACTCCTCGCCGCCACCGGTGTAGAGCATGAAGCTGCCCTCATCCTTGGCCGCGGCGTAGAGCTCCTTGTCCGCGATGACCTCGCCGTCGACGACCAGCTCGCCGGCCTCGTTGGTCTCGACGTCGGCCGCCTCCGAGTCACCGCCGCAGGCCGTGAGCAGGCTCGCGGCGACTCCGGCCGCCAGGGCCAGGGACCACTTGTTTCGACGCATGGACGTTCTCCTCTGATGCAGGGTGGGTGAGAGGTGGGTGATGGGTCAGAAGTTCCTGGCGCCGAGTCGCCGGGCGAGCGTGGAGAGCACGAACAGGACGCCGCAGTAGACGAGGCACAGCGCGGCGGCACGCTGGAAGGCGCCGTTCTCGAAGTCGTCGAAGATCACGATCGAGACCAGGCGGGTGTCGGTGGTGAAGAGGAAGAGCGGCACGGTCAGCTCTCGCATCGACAGCATGAGCAGGAGCAGGAACGTCGACGTCAGGCCGTCGCGCATCAGCGGCACCGTGACGCGGCGGATCGCTCCGAGCCGGGTCGCGCCGTGCATGACGGCGCTGTCCTCGAGCTCGCGGTCCACCTGGAGGATCGAGGAGCCGACCCCGCGCAGACCCTGCGGCATCTGGGCGGCCACGAAGGCGATCACCAGCACGGCGAGCGTGCCGTAGACCGGGATCGGCACCAGCAGCCAGGTCCACAGCAGGCCCAAGCCGAGCACGATGTGGGGCACCGCGAGCGGGATCATGCCGACGTACTCGAGCAACTGCCGGCCGGTGGCGGTGGTCCGGTAGGAGACGTAGGAGACGGCGAAGGCGAGCACCAGCCCGATCGCTGCGGCCGAGACGCCGACGACCACGCTGTTGATCGTGGCCTGCCGCACCACCTCGGAGTCGGCGACCTCGCGGAACGCCTCCGCGGTCAGCGCACCGGCGTCGCCGAGCTGCGCGAACGACGACATGTAGGGCGAGGAGCGCACCGCCACCAGCAGCAGCGCGAGCAGCGGCAGCACCACGGAGACCAGCAGGTAGACGAGTCCGAAGCCGAGCGCCGGGTAGCGCCACAGCCCGAGCGACACGCGGCGGGGACGGATCCCCTTGCCGGAGACTGTCGTGTAGGTGCTGCGGGAGAGGTAGATCCTCTGCGCCGCGGTCAGCGCGAGGACGCCGAGCACCACCAGCAGCGCCAGCGCCGAGGCCTCGTTGCCGCGCGAGGGCTGACTGTTCATGAGCCGGTAGATCATCGCCGGGAGGCTGTCCACGCGCCCGGCGTTGCCGATCAGCGCCGCCACCGGGAAGTTCTCCAGCGCGAGGACGAACACGAGGACCGCCGAGCCGAGCGTGGCCGGCAGCGTCAGCGGCAGCGTGACGGTCCGGAGCATCCGGCGGAAGGAGGCGCCGTGCATGCTCGCCGCGTCCTCGAGGTCGGGATTCATCAGGCTCAGCGAGCCGTGGATGAGCAGGAACGGGTACGGCGCGTAGTAGATGCCGAGCACGAAGATCAGCCCGGGCATGTTGTAGATGCTCACGTCCATCGAGACCCCGAGGTCGCGCAGGCCCACGTTGATCAGCCCCGCGGCCGGGCTGGCCAGGACCGCCCAGGCGAGCGCGCCGACGTACGACGGCAGGAAGAGCGGCACCAGGCCGGCGAGGTACATGCCGCGCCGGAAGGGCACGTCGGTGCGGGCGACGAGGAAGGCCAGGACGAACCCGATGACGACGGCGATCACCGCAGCGCCGAGGCCGATCACCAGCGAGTTCCAGGCTGCGTGACGGGCGGTGCCGCCGACGGCGGTCTCGAAGTTGTCGAGGCTCAGGCCGTCGAGGCTGATGTTGCCGGGGCGCGGCACGCGGTCGGTGAACGCCGAGAGCACCACGAACCCGACCGGCAGGACGATCAGCACCGAGAGCAACGCGAGCAGCGACCCCGACAGCCCGAGCCGGGCCCTGCGGACCGCCTCCCAAGGGTGGACCGTCACTCCTGGTCCTCGGCCGGGAGCACCAGGACCGACTCGCGCGGCACGGAGACCGCCACGGTCGAGCCGCGGGTGAGCGTGCGGAGCTGGGCCTTGGGGGCGGTGACGTCGAGGGTCGCTCCCCCATCGAGCGTGACCCGGAACCGGGCACTGTCGCCCTGGAACACCGCGACCTCCACACGGGCGAGGAGCGTGTCGGCGGCGGAGTCGGCGTCCGTGGCCGTGCGCAGCTGGATGTCCTCGGGGCGCACGCAGAGCTTGAGGGCACCGGCCGGGGGGACCCGCTCGGCCGCCAGCGCGACCGTCGTACCCGGCAGCGTGACCGCGCCGTCGTCGACGCGGTGGCAGTCCAAGATGTTGCTGACGCCGATGAAGTCGGCGATTTCGGCGGTGGCCGGACGGTCGTAGATCTCCTCGGGCGAGCCGAGCTGGACCACCCGTCCGTGGCGCATGATGGCGATCCGGTCCGCGAGCGCGATCGCCTCGGACTGGTCGTGGGTGACGTAGATGCAGGTCAGGCCGAGCTGCTGCTGCAGCGCTCGGAGCTCGAGGCGCAGGCGGTCGCGCAGCCGGGCGTCGAGGTTGGAGAGCGGCTCGTCGAGCAGCAGCAGCGAGGGACGCATCGCGAGGCTGCGCGCGAGCGCCACACGCTGCATCTGGCCACCGGAGAGCTGGCTGGCGTTCTGGTCGACCAGATCGGCCAGTCCCACGAGCTCGAGGACCTCCGCGACGGCCGCCCGGATCTCCGGACGCGACTTGCGCTGCATCGTGAGCGGGAAGGCGACGTTCTGCCCGACCGTGCGGTGCGGCCACACGGCGTAGGACTGGAAGACCATCCCGATGTTGCGCTTGTGCGGGGGCACCGGGCGCCGGCCCGTCTCGTAGACCGTCGTGCCGCCGATCGTGATCCGTCCCGCAGTGGGCTCCTCGAGCCCCGCGACGCACCGCATGGTGCTGGTCTTGCCGCAGCCCGACGGCCCGAGGAGCACGAGGGACTCGCCCGCCCCCACCTTGAGCGTCAGGTCACGTACCGCGGCGTTGTCGCCGTAGTGCAGCGTCAGGTCCTCGACGATCACGTCCACGCAGGTGCACCCCTCTACAGTCTTCGTCGAGCGACCATCTTAAGTCGCCTTGAATACTATAGAATCTGGTATATCTCATGTCAAGGCGTTCGTCGCGCTCCCGTCGCCGGGCCCGGCCCCTCGGTGGCGAGCATGAAGAGCCGCAGGTCCCCGGCCAACCGCTGCATGAGCGCGGGATCGACATCGGCGAACAGCTCCTCCTCGACCTGGCCGACCGCGGCGAGCAGCAGCTCGAAGCGCGCGCGGCCCGCGTCGGTGATCTCGACGTTGACCTGACGCCGGTCGCGGGCGTCGAAGCTGCGGCGAACCGCGCCGGCCTCCTCGAGCTTGGCGATGCGGTGCGTGATCGCGCCCGGAGTCACCTGGGCGAGGTCCTGGAGGGCTCCCACGCTGAGCGGTTCGGGCGAGCGTACGAGGCTCGAGAGCAGGGAGAGCTCCCAGAACTCCATGCCCTGCGGGGCGAGACGACGGCGTGCCTCGGTGTCGAGGTAGTGGGCGAGGCGGCGCAGCCGGATGTGCACCTCCTTGGTGGCGACATCGACGTCCGGGCCGCGGACATGGTCGAGGATCGAGTCGACGCGATCTCGGTGAGCAGCCACGTGGGTCCTCCATTGGAAGTTCTTTCAACGGTGTGACTACTCTAGCCTTCAACCAAATCCGAAGGGCCAGATCACCGATGTCGTTCACCACCGCCTCCCCCCAGCGTGGCGCCACCCCCGCCGGACACCCGGACCACGCCAGGGCCACGATCGCCCTGGCGATCCTGGGCATCTTCGTGACCTACGTGCCGATCACGGCCGTCAGCGTCGCGCTCACCACCATCGGCACCGACACCGGCGCCTCGACGTCCGGGCTGCAGTGGGTCTCCGACGCGTACGTGATCCCGATGGCGGCGGCAGTGCTGTCGGCCGGCGTGTTCGGCGACATCCACGGGCGGCGCCGGGTCTACCTGGTCGGCATGGCGCTGACCATCCTGGGTGGGGTCACCGCCGGGCTCGGCTCCGCGATCCTCGACGACCGCGCGCTCACCGTGCTGTGGGTCGGCCAAGCCATCGCCGGGCTCGGTGCGGGCCTGCTGATCCCGACCACGCTGGCCCTCATCGCCCAGGCGGTGCCGGACTTCCGCTCCCGCGGCAAGTTCATCGGCTTCTGGTCCATGGGCCTGATGGCCGGCCTCGCCCTCGGCCCGATCTTCTCCGGCAGCGTGCTGGAGATCGGGGAATGGCACTGGATCTACGCCCCCTCGACCGCGCTCGCCGTCATCGCCGCCGTGGTCGCCCTGCGGCTGCTCCCCGAGTCGCCGGTCGTGGAGGGCCGCCGCCTCGACTGGTCGGGCCAGCTCACCGCCACCGTCGCGATCGCCTTCTCCATCTTCGGGATCATCGAGGGCGGAGAGCAGGGCTGGACCTCCTGGCAGGCGCTTCTCGGACTGATCGTGGGTGCCGTCGCGCTCGCGGCGTTCCTGGTCATCGAGCGCCGCAGCGAGGCGCCCCTCATGGATCTGGAGATCTTCCGCTCGACCTCCTTCTCGGCCGCGGGCTTCGCCGGCGTCATCGCGATGTTCTCCATCGTCGGCGGCATGTTCCTGCTCAGCCTGTTCCTCGGCTTCGTGCAGCACCTCGACGCCCTCGAGATCGCCCTGCGGCTCCTCTTCGCCACCGGCCTCGGCGTCGCGGTCGGGCCGCTGGCGGCCAAGCTCATGCAGCGGTTCAAGTCGATGCACGTCCTGACCCTCGGCCTGGTCATCGGCGCGACCGGCCTGTACTCGCTCACCTCCATCACCGCCGACACCGGCGTGTGGGACCTCGGCTGGCGGCTCGCGATCTTCGGCCTGGGCAACACCACGATGATGACCGCGGTCACCACCGCGGCGATCAACTCCGTCCCGATCCGGAAGGCCGGCATGGCCGCCGCCACCAACACCGTGCTGCGCCAGTACGGCGGCGCGCTGGGCCCGGCCATCCTCGGCGTGGTCTTCAGCCACCAGCTCGCCGGGGGCGCCACCCCCGAGGACTCCTTCGCGGCCGCGCTCATCACCAACGTCGCCCTGCTCCTGGTGGCGGCCGTGGTGTGCGTCCTCGCGGCCCGCAGGGAGACCCACCCGGGCGGCACGCGGTAGCCGGTAGCCCCGTCCGGCCCGCGTCTCCGGCGGCGCCCGGGAGGAGGTGGGGCTCCTTTGCGCGGTCTTTGCGGGTCCGGGGTGTGGTGCTGCCACGCCCTCCCGCACGAGGAGGGGACTCACACGGAGGTAAGCCATGACCACCACCCGCCGCATCCGCGGGGCGCTCGCCGCCCTGACCCTGGCCGGCACCGCCGTCCTCGGCACCACCGGCACCACCGGAGTCGCCCACGCGGCGGCGCCGACCCTCGAGGACTCGCACGCGAACCGGACCAGCCTCTACGCGGTCTCGTTCTCCACGACCGTCAACGACACCCCGGGGGACGCCTACTGCACGCAGCTGACCGCTCGGATCTACGACGCCAACCAGAACCAGATCGGCTCCGAGGTGAGCTACGGCTCGGTGTGCAGCGGCAGGAGCTTCCGCTTCTCGAGCCAGTCGATCTCGACGGCGCAGAACCGCCCCATCACCTTCGTGATGCTCACCGCCCGCCAAGGGGCGGGGGGCGAGCCGGTCTACGTATGGGCCCGGAACTTCTGACGGCGCCACCCGTGTCCGCCGTACCCCTGCGTGCCCGACTCTCATTGACCGCACCGAGCGGGTGACCCAGAGTTCTGTTAGCAGGGCTGCCACCTGGCGCCCGGGACGGTCGGTCGTGTTGGACTCCGAAGGCGTCGAGAGCCCCTCCTCCGAGCCGAGCGCGCTTCTGGTGGACGCCGACTCGCACGGCGCGATCGTCCTCGCCGGAGAGGAGCTCCTCGGCTACCGGCGCTCCGGCGGCCGTACGGACGTGGCGTGGCGGAAGCCTCTGGGCGACCTGGAGAGCTACGCGCAGCTCGTCTGTGGTGCGACGGCCCCCAGCCTCATCGCCAGTGGCGGCCTGCCAGGCGGTCCTGCGCCGAGCCCGTACGCGATCGGCGAGACCGGTGCGCCCGGCGCGTGGCTGTACGAGACCGGCGGGCTGAACTCGATCTTCGCCGCCGACGCCGAGGGCGCGGTCCGGCTGGTCTCGCACGCTGGGTCGGCGGACACGTGGTGGGAGCTGTCGTCGCGCCACTCCCCGGCTCATCGGATCCCCGACGCCGGCTCGGGCGGTGTGCTGTTTCCCAGGTCGACCGATCGCAGGGTCCTGACCGTGCGCACGAGGACCCGCGATGACGACGCGACCACCTTCGTCTTCCGGCGCCGGACCACTGGATGGCAGCTCGCCCTACGAGCGCCGGGCCGGGTCGCTGCCGGCGTCAGCGCAGACGGCGAGACGCTGGTCAGTGGCGCGACCCTGGTCCACCAGGGCCACACCTTCTCGATCCGGACCCGGATCGAGTACTCCGCATGCTCGCTCACCCGGACCGGTGTCGTCCTGACCCGGAACCTCAGCACACCAACCGGCCCCGCCACCGACCTCGCCGTACTCGATCACACCGGCCATGAGGTGGCGGCGCTCGCCCTGGCCGACGAGGCGACGGTCACGACCAGTTGGCTGTCCGACGCCTTCGCCGTGTCCCTGACCGCCGGCCGCGAGGTCCGGCTGTTCGACGGCGCCGGGCATGAGCTCGCGCGTCTGCCAGACCACGGGGCGTCGCAGTTCGACGAGCGAGGACACCTCTGCGCCCTCGACCGGCAGGGAGTGCCCACGTGGCACGACCCGGCGCAGCTGTCTGTGTAACCCGCACTCACTCCGGCTCGACGACCGCCGACCCGGCAGCCCCGACGACAGGCCGGTCGGGCGAGCCGGGGACGCTGAGGGGCAGGTCGACCGGGGCGTGCAGCTCGACGGTGATGCGGGTGTCGTCGACGTCGACGTCGTAGGTCAGGCCGGGGTACGTGCGGTGGGCGCCGACGTCGCGCAGGTAGGACCGCACGGCAGCGCGGGCCTGGGCCTCGGTGAGCTCGAGCCGGCGGTCGGGGACACCGCCCTCGTAGACGTCGCGGCCGGTGGCGCCCTGGTCGGCGCCGTGCAGCGCGGCGCCGTCGGCGAGGGTGTCGAGGCCCTGGCGCTGCAGGTACGCCGCCGACGCGTCGACCACGACGGCCACCGCCAGCGCGAGCACCGCGGCGAAGCCGATGATGAGCACCATCGAGGACCCGCGCTCGTCGCGGGCCCGGCGGCTCACTCGACCTCCTGGTACTGACCGACCGGCACCGTGTGCGTGGCGTCCAGCGCGAAGCTTGGCGCGTCCCCACCGAGCACGTCGGGCATCAGTGGCAGGTCGACGCGCGAGGAGACGTGCACCGTGATCACCGCTCCCCCGCTGTGGCAGCTCGTCCCGGCGGACTCGCAGGTGACGGTGACCGTGAGCGGCGCGCCGCTCAGGCCCTGGTCGGCGAGTGCCTGACGGGCGGCGGCCTCGGCGCGCCGCCTGCCCTCGGCGTCGTCGGGCGCCAGCGCGTAGGCGCGCCCGGCGGCGCGGGCCGCAGCGCTGGTCCCGAAGGCGCCCTTCTGCACCTCGAAGACCGACAGCACGATCCACAGCATCGGCACCAGCAGCAGGACGCCGAGCCAGGCCAGCTCGACGACGGCGCTGCCCTCCTCTCCCCGCGTACGGCGCGAGCTCACGGCGCCTCCTCGACCGCGTGGCCGCTGACGTCCAGCGCCACCGACGGGCCGCCGATGCCCAGCGCCGGGACCCGCGCGTGGATGGTCACCTCGATGGTGGCTGCGCCGTCGACCATGACCCGGCGCACCGTGACGTCCTCGGCGTAGCGCCCAGCGATCGCCGCCTCGACCTGCTCGCGCGTCAGCGCCGCCCCCTCGCCCGGGCCGCGGTCGGCGGTCGCCGCGAGACGGGCGCCCTCGGACGCGGCGGCGGCGAGGGAGTTGCGCACCAGCAGCACCAGCGCCACCTGCAGGATGCCGAGGAACAGCGGCACCAGCACCAGCAGCACCAGCACGAAGTCCACGACGGCCGCGCCGCGCTGGGAGCGCTCGCGGAGCCGGGCCAGCACTACTTCACCGAGTTGAGGGCATCGCGCAACATCTGGGTGAGCGCACCCTGCGCGACGCCCCAGATCGCCATCACGATGCCGGCCGACATCACCGTCACCAGCACCCAGCCGGGCACGTCGCCGCGTTCATCGCGTGACCGCGGCGCCACCAGGGCGACGTACAGCCCGATCAACATCACTGTGAGCTTCTCCATGACGAGCCTTTCCGAGATTCAGGGAGTGGTCAGGTTGAGGCCCACGACGCCGGGCCAGAAGGCGAAGAGGACGGTGACCGGCAGCACCACGAAGACGACCGGCACCATCATGAAGATCTCGCGGCGAGCCGCGACCTCGATCAGCTCGCGGCGCCCCGCTTCTCGTACGTCGGCGGCCTGCGCGTGCAGCACCTCTGCGAGCGGCGTGCCGCGCTCGACGGCGACCGCGATGCCCTGCGCGAACCGCGAGACCAGCGACAGCCCGCTGGAGGCAGCCATCTGGTCGAACGCCGTCGACACCGGCTCGCCGGTGCGCACGGCGGCCAGCACCTTGGCCAGGTCGCGGGACAGCTCGCCGCCGCTGCGCCGTACGACCCGGTCGAGCGCCGCGACCGGGCTCTCCCCCGCCGCCACCGCGAGCGCGAGCAGCTCCGCGACCGTGGGGAACTCCGCCAGGATCCGGCGCTCGCGGCTCTTGGCCTGGCCGCTCAGGTGGTGGTCGCGCGCCAGGACGCCGACCACGAACCCGACCAGGCACAGGACGCCGAGCGCCACCGCGCCGCCGGGATCGGTGAGCGTGCGCAGCAGTCCGTACGCCGCCACGATTGCTAGGCCGGCGAGCCCCCAGAGCACCTGCTCGATCCGGAACTCGTGCACCGTCTTGTCGATCGCCGCCCGCTCCAGGCGCCGCCGCACGGACGCCGCGCCGCCGAGGACCCGCTCGACGGAGTCGGCCAGCGAGCGCAGCACCGGGCCGAATACCCCCGCCGCCGCGGTGGTCGGCGAGCCGGACGCCACCCGCAGCGCCGGAGTGCGCCCGACCTGAGGGAGGTCCCGGACGTACGGCAGCACCCGCGTGGCCAGCTGTGGCCGCCCGATCACCCGCAGCCGCGAGCCGGCGAGCACCAGCCCGGCCCCGGCCAACGCGCCCAGGAGCGCACCCCACAGCAACAGCGTCACGACAGGATCCGCCTCTCCGTGGGCAGCCGGCCGATGCGCATCATCAGCCGGTAGGCGACCACGCACAGCACCGCGCCCACCCCGAGCACGAACGCACCCGTGGGCGAGGCATAGCGCCGGATCACCTCGGACTGGAACGACATGAACAGCAGCACCAGCCACGGCGCCGCGACCGCGAGCCGGGCGCCGTTGACCGTCCAGGCCTGCCGCGACTCGAGCTCCGAGCGAGTCCGCGCGTCGTCGCGCAGGTAGCCCGACAGGTTGCGCAGCAGCCGGCCGAGCTCACCGCCCCCCACCTCGCGGGCGACGCGCAGCCCTTCGACCACGCGGTCGCCGACCGGGTCGGCCAGCCGCACCTTGAGCCGGTCCAGGCTCTCCCCGAAGCGGCCGGTCACCTGGTAGTCCAAGGCGAACGCGTTGAAGGCGTCGCGCAGCGGCTCCGGCCCGCGCACCGCCAGCCCCGCCAACGCGTCCGGCAGCGACATCCCGGCGCGTACGGCGGAGGCCAGGTTGTCCACCGCCTCCGGCCAGACCTCGGCGAACTCCCGCTGTCGGCGCCGGGCGCGGCCCGCGACCACGGCGACGGGCAGGTAGCCGCCCATCAGGCCGAACGCGACCGACACCGGCGGCGTACGTGACACCACCTGCATCACGAACGCCGCCAGTACGCCGAAGACCAGGCACAGCAGGGCGAACGCCGTCGGTGACACCTCGCCGAGGCCGGCGCGCGCGAGCAGCTCGACCCCCCGACCGTCGCCACGCGAGGACCGGCGCGGCTGGCGCGGGAGGAAGAACGCCGACCAGACCAGCATCAGCCCGATGCCGACGCCGAGCCCGACCAGCGCGCCCATCAGCGGTCCTGGGCCAGGATCCGGTGGACGTCGAGACCGGCCCGCTCGAAGAGCTCCAGTCGCGGCGGCATCCCGTTGCCCCGAAGCAGCTCCCCGCCGCGGCGCTCGAAGACCGTCTCGGTCTCGATGATGTCGTTCTCGACCCGGCCGGGCACGCCGACCACCTCGTTGACCCGGCGTATCCCCTGCTCGTCGATCCCGAGGTGGACGACGAGGTCGACCGAGGCCGCGACGGTCGGCACGACGAAGCGCGCCGAGATGTTCTCGCCCGCCAGCAGCGGCAGCGTGCACATCTTGACCAGCGCCTCCCTCGCGCTGTTGGCGTGCAGCGTGCACATGCCCGGCAAGCCCGCGTTGAGAGCCAGCAGCAGGTCCAGGCACTCCTCGGCGCGGACCTCGCCGACGATGATCCGGCTCGGGCGCATCCGCAGGGCCTCCTTCACCAGATCGCGCAGCCGGATCTCACCGGTGCCCTCGAGCCCCGACTGGCGCGTCTGCATGGGCACCCAGTCGGGGTGCGGGAAGCGCAGCACAAACCTGGCGACACCACCGACAAGAGCAAGAGGCCCCGGCCGGAGCTGCAACTCCGATCGAGGCCTAAGCCCAACGTCCCCGAGGAGGACGAAGAACCATGACCACATCATCTCAGACCCCCACCCCATCACTGCGAGGCCGCTGATGCCGAGCAACCGGTGGGTACGCATGAACGGGCAAGAGGAGCTGCGCGCGAATCTGCGCGCGGCGATCAAGGAGGCAGGTCTCACGCAGTCGGGCGCTGCGGCCGCGGCGGGCGTGACGTACACGCACCTGACGGGCGGGCTGAAGGGAGACAACTGGCTCAAGCGGGAAGCGGTCGAGGCCCTCGCGAAGGTGTTGGGGACGGGATCGGCCGACCTGATGGGCGGCTCGATCTTCAAGGAGCAACGAGACCGCTACGCCGCTTTCGACCGCGCCCCTGACAGTGTCCTGGCCTGGCGCCAGGAGCAGGAGGCTGCCCAAACCCAGCGACTCGCGGATCTCGCGGAGGGACGAACGCGCGCCCTGTGCTGCGAGTGCGGGGCTCTGCGCACCTGCACAACTCGGGGCCTCTACCCGACCCCGGAGAACTCCTCGCCGGGTCCCCACGGGCGCTTCATCCGCACCCTGCACTGCTCGAGCTGCGACGCGCAGACCGTCCACGCGATCCTGCGGGCAGACGAGGACCGCGACTGCGCAGAGAAGTGGGACGCCGCACCAACCGCAAGCGACCTAGGCCGCAAGGAGCTGGACGAGCTGATCCAGAGGGTGACCAGCTTCGGCGTGGACATCCATCTGCGGCCCCGCGGGAAGAAGCAGCGCGCTCAGGAGTACGCCTGCCTCTACGAGTACGACGAATCCAAGTCACAGTGGCGCATCGAGGTCGATCCCAACATCCCGGTGCGGGCGCAGATCGAACTTCTGGACTACGCCTGGCGCAGCATCGCCATGAACGACTTCGGCGACGTCCAGTGGAACCCGAAGCAGGACGGCACCGTCCTGAAGCCGAGCGACTCCGGCTGGGCCCAAGCCACTGACGATCTCATGAGCGATCTCTCCCGCTTCCTCACACTCGAGCGGCGCCGACTGGTGCAACACGTCCAGGACCAAGTGGCCGCAGCCAACTCTGACAGAGACGCGCAGGAATGAGCACGACGGCCGAGGTCCCCATCGCCATCACCTGCCCGCCGTGGTGCGGCGGCGACCACCTGATCGATCGTGACGACGGGACGCATGTCGCTGACCGCGGTGTATGGCACAACTCAGCGATCGTGGACACCTGGACCGGCGTACACGCTGACGGACCGGACCCGATCGTTGTCCGTGTCCAGGGCTACCGCCATGACAATCCCGACCACCCCGAGGGCCCCGACCTCAGTCAGTGGCACGACGAAGTCGTAGTCGACGGCGACGTGTATCCCGGCTTCATGAGCAGCGTGCAACTTCCTGCAGTGGATGCGCGCCGCCTCGGCAGGGCCCTGATCGCTGCCGCCGACATCTTGGAGGCTCAGTCATGAGCGCGCCGACCTACGACCACGACGACCCCAGCAACGGCTACGAAGAGCCCGAAGAGACCCAGCTGCGGCTCAAGCTCGGCGTCCGTCCCACCTGGTACCGCGACGGCAAGCACGACCACCCGCACGCCCGCCCGTGCCCGACATGGTGCTGTCATGCCGACCGCCCCGGCGGGCACGACATCGAGAGCGATCACCCCATGACTCCCGAGCACTCGCTGGGCATTGCAGTCGATACGGTCGCGAGCCACTACGTCGGGGACCGCGAGAAGGTAGGCGACGGGTGGGTGGTCAACACCGCTCGGCTCTCCGCCGACCTCCAGCAGCTCGGCGATGGTGAGCCGCAGGTACAGGTCGCGCTGCATCACTACGTCGAGGGACGTCATCGCTGCGAGGAGCGCCTTCGGCTGAGCATCGAGGACGCCCGCGACCTCATGACCGCACTGAGGTACGTCATCGAGCTGGCGGACGACCAGCGATGACCCCCCTCTATCCCCCGCCCGGACGAGACCCACCGAGCCGCCCGCCGCGATGGCGGGCACACACGCAACGTCGCGCCGCAGGACCCGACGCGACGTGCTGCCCGTCCGTATCCCCCACCTAGAGAGCGCTGCCCACATGTCCACACGTGAAGATCCCGTAACAGACCCGCCCACCGTCGAGATCCTCGACGTCTCCCCCGCCCTAGCCGAGACCTGGCTGAGCCGCAACCCGAACAACCGCAACCTACGCAAGGCCGTGGTCGACGGGTACGCCCGCGACATGGAAGCCGGACGCTGGCGCCTCAACGGCGAGACCGTGAAGTTCTCCACCACCGGCCAGCTCTACGACGGTCAGCACCGCCTCAACGCCATCGTGCAGTCCGGCATGACCGTGCCCATGGTCGTGATCCGCGGTCTGGCGGACGACGTGATGCCGACCGTGGATGCGGGCGCCAAACGGTCCTACTCCGACGCGCTCAAGCTCTCGGGTGAGGAGAACACCTCCACCCTGGCCGCGGTCGCCCGACGTGCGGTGATGTGGGAGCGCGGGATGCGCACCAACACCGGAGCCATCCGGCCGACACCGCTCGAGATGGACGACTTCCTCGCGCGCCACCCAGAGATCCGCGCCTCAGCCGACCTCGCAGCACGCCTAGCGTCCCGAGAGAGGCTGCCGGCCAGCGTCATCGGGCTGTGCCACTACCTGTTCGCACAGATCGACCCGGACGCGGCGACGTGGTTCTTCCTGCGGGTCGCGGATGGCGACGGGCTAGCGGCCACGGACCCGATCGCTGTCCTACGCAGCCGGGTGACCAGGCTGCGCGTCAGCGGGGGCCGGATCAACGAGACCGAGGGCCTCGCGCTCACGATCCGGGCGTGGAACGCGCACAGAGACGGGTCAACCAGGACGAAACTGCAGATGCCTAAGGGTGGCCTGACGAACGAGAACTTTCCGACCCCGAAGTAGCAACGAAGATACGATCCCAACTCCACCCTGCGGATGAGAGACTCGGCGGCGTGCTCACCCACCTACTGAGCTTTGCGCCGCCTACGGTGACTGCCACGCCGCCCTGGGTGACCCCAGTGGTCGGCCTGGCCGGAGTGCTGTTCGGCGCTCTAATCGCTGGGGGCTTCCGCCTGCGTGGAGACAAAGTTGCGAGGCGCGCAGAAGCTCAGCGAACAGCACTCAACGACCTGCAAGAGGGTGTGCTCGATCTACGCACCGCCCTGCGCAACTACGGCAATGATCTTCCCCGGCCCAGCAATAAGCTCACGAAGGCCGTGGACTTAGCCAACGGCAGGGTTGACCTGCTCGTTCATCGCATCGAGCATCCTGAGCTACGTCACTCGGTGGCGACCTGGAGGACGATCGCACAGCAGTACTGGCTGGATGATCAGTCGGTCAGCATCAACGCTGAGGACGTCGCATGGAGGACCGTCCACTACAAAGCGGGAGTTGCGCTCAGCCAGCTCGACCGGCTTCTACTTGAGTGAGGGCGTCTTGAGCCGGTCGCCAAGTCCGTGAGCCCGCGCTGACTCCTCTAGGTCCACGACGAAATCCGGCCCCGAGCCGGTCACCTCAAGACGAGCGGCACCGCCCTCCCGGAGGAGGGCTCGAACGAACTCGTCGGCAGAGGACGGGCTGGCGGAACGCAGGTCTCGGGCGTTCAGCACGATCACGAGCCCTCGTGTCGGACCAAGCTCGGACACGAGCTGACGCACGCTGGAGCGGCCACCGATCAAGCGGGGCAACTTCAACTCAAGCTTCGTTTCCAAGAGGCTCACCGCCTACCATTTCCTTCGTCGTTGCGTCAAGCATAGTGGCAACACGCTGTGTGACACAGTAGGCCAACGCATGAAATTCCGTCGACATTCCGACGTCAGCACGGCATGGCGCCCTGCAGGATCGTTCCTGGCATCGGGATGCGGCTGGACGCTGGATACAACCCGAACTGGTTGACGCGCACAGCATCCCGGCCGCTGGCCATATGGATCGTGCCCCCCTCGCGGGTGACGACCTCCTTGGTTCTGTACACACCACGGCCACGGCCCGCCTCGTCGATCCGGGAAAGTCCACCCGCCTCGAATAGGTCCCTCATCACGTCGCCGGCCCTCTCATACCCGCGCCCGGCAAGAGGCTCGACGAGCCCCACCCCGGCGTCTCCAATGGCGAACGACACGCGAGTGCCGCCGTGGGTGGTAATCGCAGCAATGTAGCCGTGTTCACGCCCCGAATGGTCTGGGACGTTAGCCCCGATCTCACAGATCCCCTTGTGAATTGCCTCCGCAGACCTTGTCCCTCGCAGTCGCTCCTCCACAAGCGTTGCCAGCGCCGGTGGGGCATCCTTGCCGTCGAACCGCTGCAGTTCCAGCAGGTATCCCTCACGACTCCACTCGTTGATTGACGGCAGGTCATGGATGCCGTCAAAGTCTTCGATCAGCGTCCCCAAGTGCATCCGGCTCAGATAGCGGCCTCGCCTAGTATCGGCCGGCCCGATTAACTGCGGGGTTCGGCCGATCTGCCACTGGCTCTCGACGAAGGTGGCAATCGCCACTAGACCGGCGGGTTCGGTCCAGTCAAGAGCCCGAAGGTTCACGAAAGCCACGTCGGACTCGGGATCGCCGGGCTGTAGGCATGCCTGGATAGAGCCGGCACCCAATTGATGCGGCGCGACGAAGTCCAACGGAACAGGCACAGGTCACCACCCAACCAGACGACACTATGCGGGCAGTCGGTCCGGTCGGGGCGCGACCCGCCAAGAGCCTTTCCGAACTTGCTGACTCTTTGAGGGCTCCGCCGGCCCTATTCTCAGGTCGCGAGCGGATGTCGACGAACTGTGAGAGCCTCAAACCCGATTGAAGGGAAATGCTCATGGACAACTTTGGCCCAGATGTCTACGTTCCGACTTTGTGGACGCGGCGCGGCGAACGCACAGCGCTTGCCAGCCTTCCCGCAGCCGTGCGCTCTGCGATCAGGCCCCTGTTCGTCGTTGCCCCGATTGAGTTCGACTTTGACACTGAAGCCCCAAAGAAGACCTTGTCTGAGCACATGGCGAGCCTCCCGAAAGACCTGGTTGCTTGCTGGGGGATCGGGGACGTATTTGCGGACTTGAGCTACTTCGACGACGCACCTATGCCTAGTGGTCAGCATCCTCTGGACTGGTTATCCGAGGAGTGCGCCGCACTTGGAATGACCGTAAGCCCCGTAGTGAGCCATTCCAGCACGCCGGCCTATCGGGCGGCGGCCGGAGCCGCGGCGGCTCGCTCAGATGCTGGCGTTTGCCTTCGACTCACAATTCCTGAGTGGCCTTCCGCAACCGGGACGAGCGCGATTGATGACCTGTTGGACGACCTAGGGTGTGCACCCGAAGACGCGCATCTGATCCTCGACCTTGAGGAAGATGTCGGCGCGACAGCACGGATTGCTGCCGCCAGTGAGATACGCACGCTCCCGTACCTGGATGATTGGCGGTCGCTTGTCGTGACTGGCACCGCGATTCCCGAGACCATGCCGCAAGGCTCTGGGCTACACGTACTGCCTCGCAGCGAATGGGCTACTTATCTGTCCCTGCGCTCTCTCGTGAATCCCTTGCCACGTCTACCAACGTTCGGTGACTACGCAGTCGCAAGCACTAGCCCTGGCGCAGACGTCAACCCGCGATTCATGAACATCAGTGCCACTTTGCGCTACACGGCCACTCAAGATTGGCTCGTGGGCAAGGGGGGCCTGTGGAAGGGAAACGGCGGCAAGAGCCTCGGAGCTGCCGCCGTGCCGCCCGCCGCCGCCTTGATTGCGGGACACGCCGATTTCCTCGGGTCGGACCATTGCGATTTCGACGAATGGCTCGTCTCGGTCGCGGCCGGCACGGGTGGATCGAACCCCGAAGCCTGGCGGCGATACGGCACGCAGCATCATCTGCAGTTCGTCACCGAGCAGATCGCCAGCTTGCCCTAGCCCTCAGCTTCATTCGAACTGCGGTTCGTAGTTCGTGTAGGGGCACCTCGTCGGCAAGCCGTGACCAGATGGCCGTCCGAGGCTTACCGCGCACGCCTACATCCAGTCCTCGGACGGCCAACTCGTCGAGCGCCTCATCTCGCCACAGAAGCTGTACAAGGGAGTGCGCATCGATGCCCGGGTTCGGTTGGGGTTCGAGCCTGTCGACAAGGTCCACCTGTTCGCCGTCCCACCGAGCTTCGATCAACCCCCACCACGCCGGGAGTAACGGTTGGGCGTGTCCCACGTGGTTCTGCGCCACTACTAGCGTGGCGTGATCCAGCACACGAGAGTAGACCTCTACTTGCGCAGGCAGGCGTTTGAGAGTGTCTTGCGCTGACTTCAGCTCGTACCCCGAAAGTGCCCCATTGACCACGGCCACATCCACCCGCACTTGGCCGCAGAGCCCGAGCTCGTCCACCAGCAACGTACTTGCGCGATCGGCCGCATGTTCCGCCTCAAGCCGGCCGCGGAGGGCTTCTCGAACGTGGGCGTCGCGCATGTTCGGCAGTCTAGGCACAGGAGACATGGCGCTCCCCGCGAGTCTCCGCGGGTGAGTCGTTAGACGCCGTGGGACAATCGCGATTCTCACGCGGCCCCAGACCACGGACGCACAAGGATGGCACGGCCACCAGCGGCGCCGTTGACTCCCTCACGCCTTCACCATCGCCTGCTCGGTCGGGCTGACCATGCAGCAGTCCCGGAAGGGTCTCCCGGACTCGCAGCGGCAGGGCGTGTCCAAGTGCTCGGCGAGGTGGCAATCGAGGAAGGTCTTGCCGCTGCCGCACTGACAGGGCCCGAGTTGGGACGCTGGATGTTCGGAACCCGCGACCATCCTCGCCAGCTCGTCGCCCTCGTCGTCGAAGCTCCAGACCTTCTGGGTAGATGTCCACCCGACACCGAGGCGGGTATGGAGCAGGTCGCCGGCAACGTAGACCCGGCCGAACGGCCCCTTGAGGGACCTTTCTTCTCGTGCCAGCTCGGCCAGCACGACCCACTCGCCGACACTGTTCGGGACGGGAGCGAGCGGTTGGGCCAACCAGGCCTGTCGAGCCTCCTTGATCATGTCCGCGTCAACCTGAGGAAAGTTCGGTGCCTGCTGAGTCAGGAAGTCGGCGGTCTCCTCGTCTGCCCGGTAGGACACCGGCATTGGTTGCAGATGCACGCCCGTGATGGGGGTCGGCGTGAAGTCGCGCCCTGAGGAGTGGAGGTAGGCGACGAACTCGCCTGCGCGTTCGGAGAAGCCCACCACGATCAGGTGGCAGATCATCGCGATCTCGGCCCGGCCGGCGGCGCTCCGCTGCTCCCCGAGCGTCTTCCAGACACCCCGCATCTCATCGGCCATCTCGTCGGCCCAGACGTCGAAGGTCATCCCCTCCTCGCTGGAACGCGCCACGGCGAGCATCTTGGCGACCACCGTGAACTCACCGTCACCGCTGGCCGTGACTGCCGCCGAGAGGTGCGGGACCGTGATGACCTTCGATGTTCGAGCGAACCGTCGTGCGTTCGGAAGGTAGCTGGCGGTGTCGCAAACGATCTCGGCCTGGTCGCCTTTGCACGCAACTCCAAGGAACGTCATGCCACACCGCACAGATGCTCGATGAGGGACGGCATCTCAGTGGACACGACGTGGTTGTTGCTCGAGGACCCCGCGGCGAGCATGAGCGGGTCTTGACCGAGGCCCGCGTAGCCGCCCCTCTCGAACCACTCAACCCGGCCGTTGAACATCGACGCCGTGGTCTCGAGGATGCTCTTGGCGCGCGGACGACGGTGGTCGTTGCGCAGCGGGATGTACGCCTCGCCGCCAGTCTCCGGCTCCGCCCAGACGCGGGTGTGCGCCGGGGCGATCTGCGGCTGGTGGGCGTTGAAGATGTCGCCCATTGCGCTGCCGGTGCGCAGGGGCGCGGGGCCACCGCCGCGGTTGCCCTCGGTGCGGATGGTGCGGATGTAGGTCGTGGCGGTGTCGCCGTTGAGGTCCAGGAGCATCCGCCTGGTGTCAGCGATGACGGCCTTGGCTGCGGCGTTCTCGACTCGGATCTTGGGGCGCGGGTTCGCGCGGTCGACGTCCTCGAGGTTAGACATCATCTTGTCGAGGTCGCGCAGCGCCGAGGCCACCTCTGCGTCGACCTTGGGCGTGGCGCGCTTCTTGCCGAGAGCGTCAGCCTTGCCCTTGGTGCGGTCGAGTTTGCCGTCAGCGCCCTTGGTGTCGGCGTCGACCTTGACCACGGGGTCCATGAGGCCCAGGCGCACAAACTCGTCGATAACGCGGCCCACAGCCTCTTGAGCCCTGGGGCCGGTCTCGGCGAACTTCAACAGGCTGTCGCGGGCACCGGCCATGAAGTCCCGACGCTTCTCGACGTCCTTGATCTGGGAGGAGACCTTGAGGATGCTGGCCGCGACCTCGTCCAGCGCCTTCGCATTGCCGGGCTGGAAGCCGTTCTTGAGCACCTGGCCGAACTCGCGCAACTCTGCGTTGTACTCACGGAACGCCGCTCGCTTGTCGAGCCAGCCAGCCATCCGTGCGAGCGCCCCGGTGAACGCCTCCGCGTCGCCTGCTGCGACTCGGAACTGCTGCGCCGTCATGCCCAGGCTTTGAGCAAGATTGTCGGCTAGGCCGCCACCCTGGCGCATGGAGTCAGACAGGCTGTCGAGCGCAAAGGAGCCCTCGGCGCCCGCGTTCGTCAGAACGGCGTTGACGCCCTTAATGGTGCTCTTGATGTCGCCGCCGATCTGCTGGAACACGTTCTCGCCGGCCTTGTCGCGGCCACTGAACAAGGTGTCGACTGCGGCGTTGGTGTCCTTGACCTGCGCCTCGAGCTGCGCGTAGGCGTCCTTCTGCTCAGCTTGCGTGCCGTTTCGCGCGGCATCGTTCGCCCGCTCGATGGCTACCGAGAGTTCGTCGTTCGCGGAAACGAGGTCCATGGTCACGCCGACCGCGGCGCCCGCCGCTGCACCCCAGAGGCCAGTGCCGGACATGATCCCGGCCATCGTCATCATCGACGTGTTCGAGAGCCCGACTTTGTCGTCCAGGTCCGTCGAGGCCAGGGCGACCATGCCAAGCCCGGCTGCCACCTGGGGCGCATTCGCTCGCAGGGTGGCAAGGCCGGCGTTGAACCGGCCTCCCGCGCCGACAGCCGACTTCTGCGCCGCAGCCAGTCGGGTCGTCGCGCCAGTTGCCAGTGCGGCGGCGCGGCTGTAGACGCTCAGGCCGGCGGCGGCGGTGAAGAACAGGGTGCCCAGTGGGCTGGCGGCGAGGTTGCCGATCAGGTCCAGCATCTGCGTCAGGATCGGCAGGATGACGTCCCCGACTGGGGCGGCGGCGGCAAGGATCTCCGCGAACGTGACTGCGATCTGCCCCAAGAGATCTACGGCGCCGGGACCCGACTGCTGGACGTAGTCGAGGAGTTTCTGGAAACCGTCGTTGCTGGAGAGTCCCGCGGACCATTCCGCGAAGGCCTCGGACACCCCGAGCAGGCCATTCGAGAAGTCGGAGGTCAGTGGGCCGAGACCGACGAGCAGGTTGGCGAAGCCGTTGGCGAAGTTGCCCATGGTCTGGCCGAACTCGGTGAGCAGCGGCCCGGCTTCGTCGTCGAGATAGGTGAAGAACGCTTCCCAGTCGCTACCCGCGAGATCCGCGCCGGCATCCGAGGCCAGTCCCCCGGCCGCCGCGGCGATCTCGGAGATGATGCCGCGCACCTGCGGGAGCATCGTCATCAGGCTCTCGATGCCCTCCTGGGCGCCCGGCAGGAGCCCCTCACGGGCGGCCGTCTGGAGCGTGGAGAGTTCGGCCCCCAGGGAGTCGATGTAGGTCAGGAACTCCGCACCGGCAGGACCAAGCTTCTCCAGCTCCACCCGCATCGCTTGCAGGTTGTCCGAGGTCGGCTCGAGCTGGTAGGCGTTCACAGCCTTCAGGGCGTCAGACATCCCACTGAAAGCCAGCACCGTGACGCCCACACCACCCGCTACGGCACCGAGGTGAGCCGTCAGCCCAGCCATCACACCGATCAACGGAGCGCCGAGCGGAACCAGCGCCGGACCAAGGATGGAGGCCGCTTGAGCCAGGTAGGCGAGCCGGCCAGAGAGGCGGTCGATCTGCCTGCCGCTGCGCTCGGAGGAGTCGCCGACACCGCGGATCGTCTTGTCGGTCCGCGCCATCTCGCGGTCGCTCTGAACCGCAGACCTGGAAAGGCTGTTGAGGTTCTTGTCGAGCAAGGCCGCCGCAGCAGCGGCGCGCGCCATCTTCGATGTGAAGTGGTCCTCAAGCTCGAGTAGGACGCGTTCGCGGCGAGTCGCCACTCAGATCACCTCCGCCGACTCGGTGGCCTCCTGGTTGGCGGCCTTGAGCAACACTGCGAGAGCGCTGACCATCAGCGCGCCAGGGATCTGCTCATCCGAGCCCTTGATCGCGAAGTGCTGGGCCACGGTCGCGAACATCGCGGCGGCGTGGCCCTTCTCGCCGGCAGACATCCCGAGCGCCTCCCGCACGATCGCGAGGAGCTGCACCTGGATCGGCTCAGGCAAGTTGTAGAGCTGCTGTGCGGGGGTCATGGACGCCGCCCCTTCATGGGTGTCGGTAGTAGTGCCGTCGGTTCGGCTTGCAGTGCTGGGATGTCAGCGGTCGTGCAGCCCGCGCGAGCAAGCCGTTCATCCACCACGGCGGACCTGCCTTCGCTGATGAGAAAGGCAACGCTCCAGGGGGCACCGTGGGGCACCGCAGCTCGCAGGTCCGCCGGGTCAAGGTCGGCCTCCGCGCCCCAAGAGTCGCGGGCCGTGGAAAACCGCCGCATGGCAGACGAAAGCGGGCTTTCAGCGGCGCGATCCGCCCAGATCTCGACACAGCGTCCGACCAGCAACGCTCGAGGAATATTGCCAGCGGTCCGCTCCTCCACGGAGCGGCGCGCCCTGGCCTGTCGCCGGGCGCTCATTCGGCGATCCGCCATCCTAGAGAGGTCATCGCGCGGGGGGTCAGCCCAAGCGACTCTGCGGCGTAGCGGGCCTCTTGGGCCTGCCACGCCGATGCCGAGTCGGTGAAGATCGCCGTCTCGTAGATGACCAGGGCGGCCACCGTTCCGCGTGCGGTCTCATCCCACTGGGACGCCTGGGGGCTCCCCCACAGCTCAGCCCAACGCTCAAGTTCCTGGTCACTCCACTCGCGACCCCGCGGCGGGGCCGGAGTGGGGAGCGCGCAGCCTGAGGCAGGGAGGTCGATGAGCGCCTGACGAGACCCGACGTTGCCGCGGTGGGCGCGGCTGTAGGGCTTCGCGGGGTTCTTCTTGGGCGGCATCTGTCAGGGCCCCGTTGGGGCTGATTGGTCGACCGAACAAGGAATGCCCTCCCCCGCGGTCCTCCTCGGCGCCCCCGGGAGGGAGGGCGAACGGGATAGGGTCGGCGCCCTCACGACGCACCACCGCGCAGGAGCTGGGCCAGGAGTGCCAGGTCTTCGTCGGAGTAGCCCGGCGGACGAGCACGTGCCTGAGTGACCTCGGTAGGCATGTTGGCCTGCCAGGACTTGCGCCCCTGGATGGTGTTGAAGTCCTCGAGGGGCTGCTCCCCCGCCTCAGCGCGTCGGCGCTGCTCGTTGGCGTGGGCAACGCGGTCGTTCTCGGGGTTGTAGTAGGACTGGTACTCCGCCTCGTCATCGGCGGCGCGCTGCTCGGGCGTGCGGGTGTCGAGGTCGGTGTTGTTGAGCCAGTCCTCCACGCGTGCCTGAGCGTCGCGCCAACCTTGGTGATCCACTACCGCCTCCGAGATCCCGGCGAACTCCTCGAACCACCGGTGCACGACACGGATGTCAGGCTCTGCCGCAGCGGCATGGCGTACCCCAGCCGGCAGCCTCAGTAGCAACTCAGGGTCAATGCCCGAGGCGGTGAAGGCGGGCGTGTCAGAGGTTCCCCCGGCGAACATCTTGGGCGGCTCCTTGACGGCGGATACCTGCTCGAATCGCACCGGGTCGATCAGCTTCGCGCGGTCAGCGAACGGGTTGGGCGCATAGGGGTCGATAGGCACTCAGATCACTCCAAACTTCGTGACTACGCCGCGCTCAAGGAGCGCGGCGGCTTCCTGTGGGTCCACCCAGTCCGGCAGGGTTTCGCCCTGCGTGAAGATCCAGGCACGTCCGCTCGGGTCCTTGAGTGCGCAGTCCTTGTCCACCTCGTAGTGGACGGCGCCTCGCTGCAGGATCATGCGCCGACCTCCACGATCAGCCCCTCCGAGAGCAACCGCTGCGCGTTCTCGGAGGTGATCCACCACGGCAGGACCTCGCCGCGGCGAAAGACCGTCACGTTGGCGCCTCCGATGTCACGCGGCGCGGTGAGCTGGATCGTGGGGCTCGCGCACCGGTAGGTCTTCGTCTCGGTCATGCGTGGCCCCCAGCGAGTGCTGCGGCACGCATGCGGGGTGACTGGAAGGACTGCGGGTAGACGGCCTCGCCAGGCTGGGAGCGCCGCAGCTCGTCCGGGTTCAGTCCGTTGACCCACGCGTTGACGCGATCCCGATAGGCCGCAAGTCCGGGGTGATCGAGCACCGCGTACTTCACCCGCTCGTGCTCGGCCACGGCGCGCTCGATCCAGTCCAGCAGCTTCGCCGTGTCGCGTTCAGATGCCGCCGCGTGCCGCATCGTGAACGGCAACTCCTTCAGCATCTCGGGGCTGAGACCGCTAGCTGTGAACGGAGGCAGATCGCCGCCTGCAAACAAAGTCGGGGCGGCCTGGCGCTCCGTGGCGGCCCCAAACACACCGGGATAGCTTGCCGAGAGGTCGGTGACATACGGGTTGGGGCCGTATGTGTCGACTCCTAGGAGGGCGCCGTTCCATCCTGCGGAGTAGGCGCCGGCGAGCTCGAGGCTCATGAACATCTGACCCATGTCAGTTCTCCTTGCTGGATTGCGTCGCCGCAGCGAGCACGAGGTTCTTGTCGTATGTCCACCGACCAGCGAGCTTCCGGCCACCCAGTTCGTCAGCTCGAGTGCGAACCCAGCGGGTAGAGATCTTCATGAGCTGAGACGCCTCCTCGGTGTCGATCCGTTCGGACACTTCTGACTGTGCCGAAGTGGGACCACCGCGGAACTCCGTTACCGGAACTGCGGAAGCCTCCACCGCCCGGCGCATCACATCGAGCAGGGAGGACAGCCGACGACTAGGGGAGATGCCGTCCCGAACTTCGGCGGCTTGGACACCCCGCAGAGTCACCCGATAGACATCGCGCAGTGCTTGGCCTCGAAGCACCAACGCGTCACCAAACACCTGGACCTCCGGAGCATCAACCAGGACGCCGGCAGACGCGAGCGCCTTGGCATTGCGCCCACTCACGACGCGGGCCCTTCGTGGTCTGGGCAGTACCAGTCCCCGCCGTCGAAGGTGCGGACGTGCCTGGCATCGATCATCAGACCCGCCGAGCACCCCGGCTGACTGCAGTCGGCCCACGCGATTCCCAAGTCCCTCACCGGGTCCCCCGCTCGTCGGGGCGCAGGCACTCGTCAGTGATGGTCTCGAGCACGTGGAGGACGTCAGTGAGGCGATCGGCCAACGTTTCGCGGTCGATGAGCAGTTCACCCTGGGTCGAGAGCAGGTCGTAGCGCACGCGGTCTGCGAGGCTGTCGAGCCGGTGCGGATAGCACTCGAGGATGCTCCCGTCCGTGCCACGTCGGCAGGTACGGCACGTCTCGCGCGTGCGTGGCTGAGCGCGTCGGCTGGCTAGATCGATGACGGTCGCGCTCATGCGGTCCTCCTGCGGGAGGTCGGGTGGTTGGCGCAGTCCTCGGGGCACGGGCTCGCTTCGTCATGCCACTGGCAGCCGCGAGACGAGGCGGCGACCGGGTGCTCTGCGATCTCCTCGTAGCTGCCAAGAACCTGACGATCTGCGGCCGGCGAGACGCGTGAGGACGGTGCCGGGTCACTGAGGTCAGGCGTCCTATAGGTAAGGGGGGACGCCATGTCCCCCCTTGTGGGGGGTACCTCTGACCCGTAAGGGGGGACAAACGCGCGATACGTAATCAGGCACGCTGTGTCCCCCCTTACGTTCATCGCCTGGAACGCGGCGGGGCGTCCGAAGGTGCCCGGATTGACCTTGCTGAGATAGCCCTTGGCCACCAGCCGCTGGGTCAACTTCTTCGCGTTCGTGGGCGAGGTGTGGAGGGCTCGAGCGAGGTAGTCGTAGTGCAGGGCGAAGTGCCCACGCTCGTCCATCCCCCGGCTGCCCGGGCGCCGCTCTCCGTCGACGTACTCGGTGGCCAGGTGCACGACGGTCAGCAGGAACAGCCTCTCGACAGCGCCGAGATCGTCGTTGGCGAAGGCATTGCGGACGATGACAGGACGCCGGTCAGCTCGGCTCATGCGACATCACCCCGAGACCACTCGGCCCACTCGCGCTCGATCTCGTCAGCGAGTCGCGGATCTGGTCGGAAGCCGGCACCCGTCCAGGACTCACGATGTGCTGCGGCGCGTGCGAGGTACTCGGTATCTTCGGTCGCCTTGAACGCCTCACGCTCGAAGCGGATCTCGGCTTCCAGGCGCTCGATGAGGTTGTCCCCGTCGATCGCCCAGCTTTCGGCCGCGCGGACCACCGATGCCCACTTCTCCGGCCCCTCAGGCAGTGCCAGCCACTCGGGGGTGCCGTAGGCCGGTCCGGGCTTGGGGATGCGTGAGAAGTAGCCGTAGGCCCACGCTCGCCGGGCCTCCGCCGGGCTCACCACAGTCCCCGGCCGGGGTCAGGCTGATCGTCGTTCAACCCGACTGGTGGGTTGAACGCGACGTCCACCCGCGGCGCACTGGAAGACCGGGAAGCCGGTGCCCCAGTGATCTCGACGGCATACCCACGCCGCTCGGCCAACGCCACCAGATCGTCGAGCCGCCGGGGCGAGGTGACCCATCGGCGGGTCCGCGTGTTCCAGACAGGTGGTCGGCCGGCGCTCTGCGTGTGCAGCTCGCGTACCGAGTACCCGCCGAACTCCACACAGTTCTGGTTGATGTGAACAATCTCGAGGCGCTTCATGCGGCCACCTCCCGGCAGACCGGGCTCATCTCAAGCGCGACGGACCTCCGCGCCGTGAGTCGATGAGAGCAGCGCGTGCAGCGGACGATGTCCGAGTCGGGGACTACACTGAGATCGTTCTTGATCGCCGTCGAGACGCTTGCCGCTTCCACCTCTGCCGGGGTGGGGCGGCTTTCTCGTTCCCTACGCGGCTGCATCTGGCCCCCCGAGCCGCATCGGGAGAGGCCGAAGCAGTGACGCGATGCGATCGCATTGTGCCGCGGTCAACGGCGGGGCTTCGGCCACCGTCTTCCGCACGTAGTCAGCAAGACGCTCGGCAGCGAGGGATCGTCGAGCATCTACCAGTTCTGGATCGCGCTCATCGCGGGATCGGGAGAGGGCGGCAACGCGGCCTCGGTGGTGGAGTGTCTGAGACACTGTCTTCCTCCATGCATGGCTGTTAAGCCTCTGCTTGGAGGGGATTTATCGCGGCCCGCGAAACGCGCGGCGCCCGATGCAACAAACCTTAGCAGCATCCGAGCTAGGCAGCCCGGTCAACTCGGGCCGCGAAGGTCCGGAGATCCACTTCTCGATGGCCGATCCGCCAGAACGTGGATGCAACCTTCTGCACGGTTTCCGACCGGAAGACTCGACGGTAATCGCAGTGGCCGCACAACATCGGTATGCGCTCTCGCGTTTGCGACCTGTCCATCGCAATGCGATCGTTCACGCGCCGTGCCGCCTCAAAGTCCCCGGCAGCGACGGCCGCTGCTGCGGCCTGCAAGTCGCGACGCTCCGCTTCACGGTCACGAACCTGATCTCCCACTAAGAAGTGACTGTTCTTCTCTTTCGCCTGAGGAGTAAGGGGGATGAGGAAGCCGTCGCCCGTGAGGTAGTTCAGATCCCAACCCCAGTACTCGGTGCCCCTCTGGTCTTGCACCTCGTCGCTTACAGCAAAGGACCCGACCAGCCACGGCCAAGGCTCGTGCGCGCAGTAGATCCCGACGCGCGGCCAATCTGGATCTGTGGATCGTCGGGGCAGATGTTCGTGATCCCAAGGTGATCCGAGCAGCTTTGGCACAACGAACTGGAAGCCGGTCATGCCTCAGCCCTCCACTCGATGCGGACACTGTCCGGGTCAAACGGCTGATGCCCCCGCTCGGGCGGGTGCAGCGTGATGGTCATGAGGGCCGAGATGACGGCCCGTTTCTGCTGGAGATCGCAGGCCGCCCAGGTCTGCGCAACATCGTCGGCGGTCACGAGCGGCGTCAGCACGTCAGCCTCTACCGCGTTGCGCATCCTCGCTTCCACCTTGTCGAGTTCGACGCGTAGGCGGTCGCTGGACTTCCTCACGGCACCTAGCGTCAGCAGACCCTCCTCGAGACCGATTGCAAGGTCGTTGATCCGCTCCTTGATCGCCTCGGCCGTTGCGCGGTCGCTCTCCAGGTCCGGCGTGCTCGGCTCGCTGAGAAGCTCGACGGCGTCCGGTCGCGACAGGCGTGCGACCACCACAGCCTCAACCAGCTCGTCTACCGGGTCGGCCTTCCGCGAGATGCACTTGCTGGCTCGGCAGATGTAGAGCCGCTTACCGTGACGGCTGTGCCCGGTAGCGACGTCGGAGCCGCACTTCCAACAGTGAGCGATAGCCGGGAGCAGGTGCTTCCTGGCGGTCGATTGGGTAGTCCGGCGTTCCGGTAGTGAGAGCAGGGCGACGGCAGCCTCATGGGTCTCCTCGTCGACCAGTGCCTTCCACGTCGCCGGTCCCACGACTTGACCCTTGTAGGCGCGAAGCCCTGCGTAGCGCGGGTTCTTGAGCATCGATCTGACGTTGTCGTGGCGCCAAGGGTTGCCCGCCGTCGTGGTCACGCCCAACTCGTTCCACTTACGAGCTATCCCCTTGAGCGATGCGCCAGCCAGAAGATCCGAGTACGCGTCGCGGACCAGCGCGGCCTCGTCGTCGATGATGGTCTCGCCGTCTGAGCCGTACCCGAACGCGCGTCGCCCACCGGCCGGCCGGCCTTGCTCGGCCGCCTGTTGCTGGGCGCGCTTCTGACGTGCCCCCTTGCGCTCTACTTCTCCGCGAGCGACAGATGCCAGGATGCGGCCGACGAGCCGGCCGGCGTCGTTGGAGAGGTCGATGTCCCCGGTGACGGTGACGATGCGGAGACCAGTGCGCTGCGTGACCTCGATTAGGTGCTCGAGGTCCGTCAGCTTCCGGGTCAGGCGGTCAACATGCCAGGCCACCAGCACCTGCGCATCTCCGCGCTCGATCGCTTCCAGCATGGCCGTGTAGACCGGCCGCGGCTTGCGGGAGGAAGCAGAGGTGTCGTTCTCCTCCCAGACCCGGACAATGTCCCAGCCGCGCTCCTCGCAGAGTCGTAGACAGTCCTCGCGTTGGCGAGTGACGGCGGCACCAGCGCCAGTCTTGTCCAGACTCTGGCGAACGTAGACGAACGTGGTCAACGGGCTTCTGCCTTCACTGGCTCGGCGAACACTCGAGCCAGTGAATCGAGGACCGTAGCCCTCATCTCCGGAGAAGCGTCTATGGGTGTGACGCCCTGGCTCTCATTTACCGACTCCATCGTCTCGGGCCACATGACCACCGTGGTCAGGTAGTCGAACACCGCCCTCCGGAAGAGCGCCACCGCCTCCGGAGGGCCCTTGTGTTCGGCCTCGAAGGACATCCGCGCCTGCGTCAGCGCCATGACTACCTCGGGCACGGTGATGCCATAGCTCAGAGCGTTGACGATCAAGGCGAAGACAGCAACGCGCACATTCTCGAGTTGCTCCTCCAGCTCCGCAGTCTGCGCTTCCGCCTCTTCGCGGCCCAGAGTTGGCGTGTCCAAGTTGGACACTTCCTCGCCTCTTACGGCGCCGACCGTCGAAGGTGAGCAGCCGATCCGGCGCGCAATGGCGCGGTCTGAGTCGTCGGGACGCCGAACGATCTCGGTTCTGATCAGTTCGCGACGCTGTTCCCGCGTCAGGTGCCGGCGCGCACAGTTCAGCCTCAGTGCCAGATCCACTGCCGCGGCGTCGTCCTCGACGTCGACCTCGGTACGTGGGCACTCGATGCCCAGCTCGGCCGCGATCGCAGCCCGGTTGTTGCCGTCGATGATGCGCCCGTGCTGATCGACCGTGATCGGTACGAGCACGCCGTGCGCGGCGATGTCCTCGCGTAGCGCGTCGAGCTGGTCGGCGGTGAGCGGCGGCATGGGCTGGACGATCGTCGGCTCAGACTCACCTTGTGGGATATGGACAACTGGTCGCATGTCTGTATTCTACTCATGTTTCGCAGCTCGAAGACCTCCTCGGCCGACACCACCCGGTCACCACCGGGGATCGCCGCCGCCAGGCAGTTCAGCATCGTGGTCTTGCCCGCCTGCGTCCCGCCGGCGACCAGGATGTTGAGCCCCGCGCGCACCGAGGCCTCGAGGAACGCCGCGGCGCGCGGTGTCATGGAGCCGAGCTCCACCAGGTCCGAGAGCCGCGCCGCACGCAGCACGAACTTGCGGATGTTGACCGCCGAGAACCCACGGCTGATGCCCTCCAGCACGACGTGCAGCCGGTGCCCCTCGGGCAGCATCGCGTCCACGAACGGCTGGCTGATATCGATGCGGCGACCACTGGACTTGAGCATCCGCTCGACGAGCTCGTCGACCTGCGCGCGGGTCAGCATCAGGTTGGTCAGCTCGTGACGCCCGTGCCGCGCGACGAAGACCCGCGACGGGTCGTTCACCCAGACCTCCTCGACCGCCGGGTCGTCCAGGAACGGCTGCAGCGGCCCGAACCCCGACACCCGCGCGACCAGCTCGCCGACCACCGCGCCCACGTCGGCCACCGGCGCGACCTGCCCGGTCAGGCTCCGCTCGTCGTGCTCGCGCACCACGCTCTCCGCGATCCGGCGTACGACGACCGCGTCGCGCTGCGGGTCCACGCCCTCGCGACGCACCAGCGCCCGCACGTGCTCATCAAGCTGGTCGACCAGCGCACCGTGCGCGTCGGACTGCGTCATCGCCATGACAGTCCCGCTTCCCGAGTCGGGTTCCTGACCAGAACGTAAGCCCCTCCCGCCCCCCTACACCACGGTCAGTCCTCAATCTGTGGATGAACCGGACTCCTGAGACAGATGTGACCTGCGATCCCAGTCGAGCGCGTGTTCACGAGGGTCGCCGCGGGCCCCGCCTGCGGGTGTGCCCCTTCACCGGCTTCCCGCTCTGCTTGGTGTGTGGCCGGACTTGGGTCGGGCCGGAGTCGGCCGCTCGGTGGGTCCGTTCGCGCACGAGGCTCCAGGCCTCCTCGCTCACTCCCCCGTAGCGCGAGGGATCGGTGTCGTCGAGTGCCTCGGCGAGCTCCCGGGCCGCGCCGGTCACGAGGGCGCGGGCTCGCCGCTCCGTCAGGCCCCACCGGACTCCTTCGGCGACCAGGTCGGAGACGTCGATGTCAGCCATGAAGTGCTTGCCGTTCACGTCCAGTGCCGAGCGCTGATTCTCTCGTGCGTGATGCAGGTGCATGGCGATGTCGTAGGCGGGGCTCAGTGCCACTCGGCCGTCCGGGTGCCGGATGAACGAGATGTTCTTGGCGTGCATGTCGGTGTTCCCGACCAGGTGCGAGAAGGTCACGAGGCGCAGCAGGGGGTCTGGGTCACCTCCGTCCATCGCGAGGACATCGTGGGCGTGCTTCAGCGAAGGCATTGCCGAGCCCCACTGGAACTTCCGGTTCGGATCGAGGGTGTTCAACCCGATTGCCTGCGCCAGGTCTTCCTGGTGGACGCGCAGGTGCGGGCTGTCGAAGTCGCGGTCGTAGCGCGGGACCGCGATGGCTCTCGTGTCACCGAAGTCGAGGACCTCAGCCTGCACGGTCGTGAGCCCCATCTTGCGGGCCAGGTCGAGACTGAGCACCTCGGTGTCGATGGTGTCGCCGATGATGGCCTCGGGCGCCCCAGCCCTTTTGATGATCCAGGTCGACGCAGCGCCGCCCTTGCACGAGTGCCAGATACCCTCGCCGTCTCGGTGCAGCGTGATCTTGGGGACCATGCCAGGCAGCGTGGATGACTCGCCCGTGACTCCGGTCGGGTCTGCGCGCGCGAAGCGGTCAGCGTTGCGGATGCGGTGGGCAACCTCGTCGATCGTGAGCGGCTCGTAGCGCCCGGCTCGGGTCGGGTCCCCTGCTCCGGAAGGGACGATCTGCGCGGCCCCAGGGGTGTCACGCCCGTAGGCGCGCACGAGGGCGAGGGAGTCATCCGGCGGCACTGCCGCTGCGAGCGCGTGGTTGACGCGGGCGTTGCCTTCGGGCAGGAGGCCGTCGATGTAGTTCTTCGTCGCCGCCGGGATGATGCGCTCGCCGATGGGCAGCTTCGCGGACAGGACCCGCGATCCCCGACCAAACGCCTCCTCGGCGTCAGTGGTCCAGGTCAGTTCGAGGCGCTCGTTGAATGACGCGGTGATCGTGGCGATGTGGACGCCGTAGAGCCAGATGTCGAGCGGCTCGCGGCTCACTGGTCGTCCTTGACGATCTCTACATGGGCACCAAGATCGCGCAGCACCTCGAAGAGTCGACTGCCGTAGATCGTGGGTCGCCCCGACTCCAGTTCGGAGATATAGCGGCGGCTCACCCCCAACTTCACGGCGAGTTCCTCTTGGGTGACGTCGCGCTCGTAGCGCAGGCGCGCCAGGGCCTCACCGAGGGCCTTCTGGGAGCGGATCGCGGTCATGATGACCTCCTGATGGGCGGTTATACGCGCTTTAACGTCATGGGCTGATAGTAGCCTGTCGCCCTGATGAGCGATTATCCGCCCGTCAGGTGCGCGGCCCCGGCTGGCCCACGAAGGCTCTCGACGTCCGGCCTCGCTCGGAGGCATCATGCAGTGAGAGCTTGACTGTGGAGAAGTACTGGCAAGGCATCGATTTGTCCTCACTGGCTTGCGACGGGACGGTCGCTCGGACGATCAATCACTTGCTGACCTATCCGGTCACGTCGCAGGGAGCCGGGTAGATCCGATGGTGTCGGTCACGTATGAGCTCGTGCCTGGCCTGACCCGGGAAGAAGTTCATGCGGGACCTTATGTTGACGCTACGGTCGAGCTGCACCCCGGAGTCGTGGTCGCCGAAGCTGCCGGCACTGTCCCGGGGAGCGTGCCAGGGGAGCCGGTCCAGGTGAAAAGGCACGACGCGGATGGCACACCGCTGAATGCTGGTGCTCAACAGAAATTCGTCACAACCGTCGAGTTGCGGGCCAAGCCGTGATCGTCCTCCCAGAGGGGGAGGTTCGCTGGAGCCCCAGCGACGGAAGCTGATTCTCAGCAGATTGTTGCGACGTCATGGTGTCGGCCCTTGGCAAGCTCGTGACGCCCGTGCCGAGCGACGAAGACCCGCGACGGGTCGTTCACCCAGACCTCCTCCACCGCCGGGTCGTCCAGGAACGGCCTCACCCACCGAACACGCGAACGATGCCGCGGACCACCAGGAAGAGTCCTACTGCGACCAGCAGCAGCACCGTCACCCACCGACCGCGGGCTTCGATGAAGTCGGCCAGCGACTGCAGAGCGCGGTGCGTGGGGTCGGGCGCCACCAGGGTCATCGCGATAGGCAGCCACGCCGGCAACGCGGTCACGACGGCCACGATGCAGGTCAGGACCAGGCGTGCGGGGACGGTGAGATCACTGGCGGCGATCTCCTTCGCCGCGGGGACCATGACCGCCAACGTCGTGAAGTTCGTCGCCATCGAGAACACCCCGAAGCCGAGCGCTTGGACCGGGCTGAGCCCGTAGGCGCGCGACTTCGAGGGCTTCGGGGTGCGCGGCCTGCGGTACCGCAGCACGGCAGCGACGAGGAGGAGAAGGGACCCGAGGGCGATGTCGAGGGAGGCGCTGAGGCTGGGCTCCTCGGGGAGGGCGATGGAACGTCCGAAGAGCACCAGGACGGACAGGATCGCCAGCGACGTTCCGCCGACGCCGATGGCGTAGCACCCCGCCACGCGGCGTCCGTCGCGCCCGGCGAGCAGCACGGTCTGCTCCGTGAGCATGACCGGGCTGACAGCGCCCGCGAATGCCAGCGGGACCACGAGCGCCAGGACACTGAGCATCAAGCCGAAGCGTAACGGCGGCACGGCGTCGGAGCTCGGTTCACCGGTCGTTGGCCGAGCCCGGAGCATGCGACTGCGCCGTCGGGCCGACCGTCAGCGAGACCACGACGCGCGTGACCCGAGCCAGGTCTCCCACGAGCATGGCCGGTGCTGCCCGGGGTACCAGCCGCCATGGCGGGGTTCATCCTGGGTCTCTGGATCGTGACGGCGGTGGGTGGCAGCTACCTGTGGAGCTTCACCACGGGTGTCGGGCGGCCCGAGAGCACCGCGCGCAGCAGCAGCCTGCCGCCGTCGGTGCTGTTCCTGCACCCGTTGGTCGGGCTGACCGGCTTCAGCACCTGGGTGGGCTACCTCTACGTGGGCGGCGACGTGCTGCCCTGGGTCGCGTTCGGGCTGCTGGTGACCGGCGCCCTGCTCGGCGACGTGCTGGTGATGCGCACGCTGCGGCCCCGAGCGCCGGCGCTCCTCGGCGCCGTCCCGGCGGACCAGGACCCCGAGCACAGCCTGGACGAGAACGCCGTGGCGAACGCCCGGCGGGCCGAGGACCTGATCCCCCGCCCGGTGATCGTCATGCACGGCGTGCTGGCCGCGCTGCTGATGCTGCTGGTGTTCCTCGTCGCGGTGGGAGTCGGTACGTCGGGCTGACCTCAGGCCCTCGCTAGCTCCTCTCCGAGTCCTCGAGGCTCACCTTGACCGCGGTGACGACCTCGTCGACCAGCCGCTCGTGCCAGTCGGAGTGCCGGGCCAGGTCGACCCGCATCACCAGCGCCGAGCAGATGGGACAGGTCAACGCGGCTTCCTCGTCGGTCGGGGTGCTCATGGCCGCTGGTACCCACCTCCGCGGGCGGTATGAGGCGGCCCGCGGACACGACGAAGCCCCTCCACCTGGGGGGAACGGGAGGGGCTCCGAGTCGGCGGCCCGAACCCGTCGGGCGCGTGCCGCCTACTCTTCCACCCCAAGCGGCCTGGGACGAGCGTCAAACTTATGCACTCCTGGGCCGGGACTGCACACGGGGTCGGCACACGGCCGCGACACTCCCGCCCCCTCGCGCTCCCCTAGACTCCCCGCGTGACGGTGCTCCGCGAGCTTCGCGACTCGGCGGTCGACGCGGCGCTGGTCGTGGTCGATGCCCTGCGCCTGCTGGGCCGCCACTGGCCGGCACTCGTCAGCGTCTTCCTGCTCGGCCTGGCCGCCCGCAACGCCGCCATGTGGGCGGCGGTGCTGCTCGGGCGCGACCACCCGGTGCTCGCCTCGCTCCTGGTCCCGCTGGCCCCTCTCTCCATGGTGATCGCCCTGGTCGTGATGCTGCGAGTGGCCGGGTCGTCGGCCCGCTGGACCCTGGGCGGCCCCGAGGACCTGACGGAGACGGGATGGGTCGCACGGCGCGAGCGGCTGGCCCTGCTCGCCTCGGCGCTGGTGCCCTTCCTGACGGTCTACGCACTGCAGGGCCACCTGGACGCGGACCGCAACCAGTTCATCAACGAGAGCTACGCCGACGAGTTCGCCTCCGGAGCCGCCTTCGCGGGAGGCGCGATCGACGACCGGACCCTGGTGACCGTGACCAGCTGGCAGGTCGGCCTGGTCGTGACCGGGCTGATGCTGCGTGGCGTGATCGACCGTCTCGACCTCGCCCGCCGGCACCCGGCCTGGGCGCTCGTCGCCGCCCTGGTCGAGGTGACCTGGCTGACCTGGCTGGCGGCGCTGCTGACCGAGCGCTGGCGCGACGCGGGCGGGTGGGTGGGCGATCGGGTGGTGTTCGACGAGACCGGGGAGGCGTGGCGGCGCGTCACCGGGGCGCTCGGGCCGCTGACCGAACCCGTGCGTGCCGTCGGGGACGTGCTGGTCGGCATCGTCACCGAGATCAGCGCCATCGTGGTCACGCCGGTGGCCTGGCTCAGCGTGGGTGCGGTCGTGCTGGCCGGCGGCCTGCGCGACAGCCGCCGGGCGCGGCTCGAGGAGCACCGAGTCGTCCTCCGCGCCCGAGAGCGCCTCGCCCCCCGCTTGGAGCGGCACCGGGGCTGGCGTCCGAAGCGGGTCGGCGACCTGCTCGGTCGTCGCTTCGAGGAGCTCGTCGCCGGGCTGCGCACGCTCGCCCACGCCGGCGTGGTCCCGGTGCTGACGTTCTGCCTCGTGCTCGGGCTCGCCGCGCTGGCCGAGTGGGGCACGGCGCTGCTGCTCCGTACGCTCGTCGGGCCGCGGGACCCCGACACGATGCTGGCCTTCTCGCCGTACCTGGAGGTCGCGACGCGCACCGTCTACACCGTGCTCATCGTCGTCCTCGTCGCCGCTGCCGTGTCTCGGCTCCTGACCCGCCGACTGCATGACGAGGCCGAGGAGGCGGTGCGACCCCAGGCAGTCAGTCCCCCGACAGCCTGAGCTCGACCACGTCCGGCGCCTCCCACCACACGCGGACCAGCTCGGGCTGCGCCTGGTCGTCGGTGACCACGAGCACGGAGACCTCGTACGCCGGGGGGCGGGGGTCCGCGCCCTCGACCCGGCTGCCGTCGTAGCGGGGACCGGGGCGATCCGGTGGCTCGCAGGCGGGCGGCGGCACGGACGTCAGGCCCAGTCTCATGGCCGCCGCGGTGGCCTCGCGGCCCCGGGTGTCGAGGAGCGACACCTGGCAGCCACCCAGCGGCACGTCCGGATCCACCTCGAAGCGCAGGCGCACCTCCCACACCGCGCTCCCGGCGACGGGGTCCAGCGGCTCGGGGCCGGAGAAGCCCTCGACCTGGGTCGCCGGCACCACCTCCAGCAGGGTGAGGGTCAGCTCGCGCCGGTGCTCGGCACCGCCCTCGTCCTCCCATCGGTCGGTGACGGCCAGCGCCTGGCCCTGGGTGCCGGCGGTCACGTCATGGAGCTCGTCGGGCCACCAGAAGACCTGGAGCCGGGACGCCGTGGCCAGCAGCACCAGCGCGAGCGCGACCGGCAGGACGAGCAGCCACCTCCACCTCACGACGGTTCCTCGTCGTCACCCAGCGTAGGCAGCGGGACGGCGTAGGGCGGGGCGCTCGCGAACGACTCGGCGTCGGTAGCCGTCAGCCCCAGGTCGATCTCGGCGAGCGCGTCGAAGCGGGTGTCCCGCGACAGCCGTGCCAGGCGCAGCCGGAGCGTCGGCAGCGCATCTGGCGGCACCTCCATGAAGACGGTGCAGTGGGCGGTCAGGCCGGGCGCGCTCTCGACGCACGAGTTGGTGTTGCGTCCGACCGTCCCCCACACCCGCCCCTCGGCGTCGCGGAGCTCGGCGAACGTGATCGACGCGTTCTCCTCGGTCGGCACGACCGAGTAGTGCACGACGACCCACAGGCCGGGGCTGACCATCGCGGCGCCGTACCTCTCGACCGTCGTGGTCCCGAACACCTCGTCGACGGTCACGGTGGCCGTCCGTAGGTCGATCGCCTCGCCTACCGCGCCGGTGCGCACGTGCGGCTCGGCACCTGGGTCGTCCTCGCGGTCGGGCAGCCACCCTTGAAGGAGGGAGCCCGCGGTGAGCAGGCCCAGGCAGACCACGCCGGTGCCGGCAGCGTGCCGCCAGGTCGTCATCAGAACGACTCCGGCTCGGGACGGGCTGCCGGCAGCGGAGCCACGTCCAGCGGGACCAGGGCGATGGGCTCGGCGTCGTACCAGCCGAGGTCGCCGTCGAGCGCGCTGGGTCGGAGGCTTTGCTCGAGCACGGTCACGGTCAGCCGCTCCGGGACGGCCTCCTGGTCGACCACGAACGTGAGCTGGATGTCGTAGCGAAGACCCGGACCGAGTCCCCGCAGGCCGACGCCGTCCGCGCTGACGCGGACGGTCGGCTCCGGCACCTCGGCCGGCGAGCCGAACTCGTCGTAGGCGCTGCGCAGGTCCGCGGTGAACGCCTGGGTGACGACGCTCGCCGAGACCGACTCCGGCACCGTCAGCTCGATCCATCCCTCCACCACGACGAGCGCCCGTCCCTCCTCGGCGGCGTCGCCGTGCAGCTCGAAGCGCGCCGACGCCTGGTCCAGCCGGACCCGGAACGGCGCTGCCTCGACCTCGGTCCCCGCCTCGACCCGCACTGCGCCTTCGGACCGCGAGCTGGCCCAGCCCCCCAGCAGCGTGACCAGGAGCAGAGCGAGCGCCAGCACGGCCGCTGTCGTCCACAGACGGGGGTGGTCACGCACCGTCGCCGCGGGAGAGAGGACCCCCCGCGTCGGCACGAGGGGAGTCTAGGGCGGGTCCGACGGGCGTAGTCGGCGACTCCAGGAAATGGAAAGAACCACCCGCGGTCTCGGGTCCGCGGGTGGTTCTGAGGAGAACATTACCCAGCCGCCGGCAACCGGCGCCCCACGCGAGATCCACAGTTCGGGAACAAGCGGGTAACGGGCATCGGGCCGTTCAGACCGAGTGGGAGGCCGTCAGTTGCGGGGCGGTGTCGCGTAGGCGTCCCTGTTGCCACATCAGGTGCACGATGAGCGCCGCCATGACCACGCCGAGGGTGCCCAGGGCCAGGTCGCCCAGGGTGTCGTCGTAGGCACCGGCGCGCTCGGAGGACTTGCTGACGAACGCGAAGTACTCCGCGATCTCCCAGGCCAGCGCGGCGGTGACCCCGAAGGCCAGCGCGCGCTCGATGGTGCGTCCCAGCGTCGCGCTGCGGTGCAGGGTCAGCAGGATGAACGCGGCCGCGAGCAGACCGGTGTTGACGAAGTGCATCCAGTCGTCGAACCACCAGATCAGGTCGTAGAGGTCCAGCCGGTTGCCCAGCGTGTCGCTGAAGCAGGTGATGGTCACCAGCAGGTCGGCGACCCAGGGGAACGACGCCCGGTCGCGCCAGAAGAAGTACCAGACGGCCGGCACGCTGAAGGCCAGCACCGAGTAGCCGACGGTGCGCGCGTTGGCGGCCTTGCCCTCGAGGTTGCCCCACTCGGGGTTGATCGTGGCCATGACCAGGAGCAGCAGCATCGTGCCCTTGGCGAAGATGTCGAGGCCGCGGGCCAGGCTGGGGGTGGGGTAGCGCACCTCGTGCGGCGCGTCAGTCACGCGTGAGCCTGCGGTGGGTGACGCGGTGCGGGCGGGCCGCCTCGACGCCGAGCCGCTCCACCTTGTTCTCCTCGTAGGCGGCGAAGTTGCCCTCGAACCAGAACCACCTGGCGGGGTCCTCGTCGGTGCCCTCCCAGGCCAGGATGTGGGTCGCGACGCGGTCCAGGAACCACCGGTCGTGGGAGGTGACCACGGCGCAGCCGGGGAAGTCGAGCAGCGCGTCCTCCAGCGAGGAGAGCGTCTCGACGTCCAGGTCGTTGGTGGGCTCGTCGAGCAGCAGCAGGTTGCCGCCCATCTTCAGGGTCAGCGCGAGGTTGAGGCGGTTGCGCTCACCACCGGAGAGCACGCCGGCCTTCTTCTGCTGGTCGGGGCCCTTGAAGCCGAACGACGCGACGTAGGCGCGTGAGTTCATCTCGAAGTTGGCGACCTTGATGAAGTCCAGGCCGTCGGAGACGACCTCCCAGACGTTCTTGTTGGGGTCGATGCCGCCGCGGCTCTGGTCGACGTAGGAGAGCTTGACGGTCTGACCGACGTTGAGCTCGCCGCCGTCGGGCTGCTCCTGGCCGGTGATCATCCGGAACAGCGTGGTCTTGCCGACGCCGTTGGGACCGATGACGCCGACGATGCCGGCACGCGGCAGCGAGAAGGAGAGGTCGTCGATCAGGGTCCGGCCCTCGAAGCCCTTCTCGAGCTTCTTGGCCTCCAGCACGACGTCGCCGAGGCGGGGGCCGGCCGGGATATTGATCTCGGAGGTGTCGATCTTGCGCATCCGGTCGGCCTCGGCCGCCATCTCCTCGTAGCGCGCGAGACGGGACTTGCTCTTGGTCTGGCGGGCCTTGGCGTTGGAGCGCACCCACTCGAGCTCGCGCTCGAGCATCTTGGCGCGCTTGGCGTCCTTCTGGCCCTCGATCTTGAGGCGGTCCTTCTTGGTCTCGAGGTAGGTCGAGTAGTTGCCCTCGTAGGGGTGGGTGGAGCCCCGGTCGAGCTCGAGGATCCACTCGGCGACGTTGTCGAGGAAGTACCGGTCGTGGGTGATCGCCAAGACGGCGCCCGGGTAGTCCTTGAGGTGGCCCTCGAGCCACTGCACGGACTCGGCGTCGAGGTGGTTGGTGGGCTCGTCGAGCAGCAGCAGGTCGGGCTGCTGCAGCAGCAGCTTGCACAGGGCGACCCGGCGGCGCTCACCACCGGAGAGGTTGTCGACGATCGTGTCCGGCGGGGGGCAGCGCAGCGCGTCCATCGCCTGGTCCAGTCGGCTGTCGAGGTCCCAGACATTGGCCGCGTCGAGCTCGGTCTGCAGGTCGCCGGCCTCGGTCGCGACCTTGTCCTGGTCGGCGTCGGGGTCGCCCATCATCATGTAGAGCTCGTCGAGGCGGGCCATCTTGGCCTTGATCTCGCTGACCGCCTCCTCGACGTTCTCAAGGACGGTCTTGCCCTCGGTCAGCGGCGGCTCCTGCTGGAGCATCCCGACCGTGGCGTTGGGGTCGAGGATCGCGTCGCCGTTGTTGGCGTGCTCCAGCCCGGCCATGATCTTGAGCAGGGTCGACTTGCCGGTGCCGTTGGGGCCGACGACGCCGATCTTCGCCCCGTGCAGGAACGACAGCGTCACGTTGTCGAGGACGACCTTGTCGCCATGGGCCTTGCGCACATTGCGCAGGGTGAACACATACTCCGCCATGCCACCGAGCCTACGGCTCACCGACCCCAGACACCCAAATGGGTCAGGCGGCGGCGCCCTCCCCCGCGTCCGGCCTGGCCGCCCGTGAGAACTGGCTCACCCCCTTGCCGAGGTCGTGGCCGCACGACGTCGGCCTCGACCTCGAACGAGGTGACCTCGTGGCCGTACCACTGGGTGCTGCCGTCCACCCACTCCTGCGTGCTGCGCCGGAAGCGGCACGGAGTGCACGCCACCCGGAAGCTGGCGACCGCGGAGTCGCCCGCCTGTCGCAGCTGGGGGTCGGAGCCCCCGCCCGTGGAGACCAGGCGGCTACTTGAGGGCCGTGGCGAGCTGCGTACGCACCTCGGAGTACGCCGCCAGCTCGGCCGCGACCGGCCGGACGACCAGCTCGTCGGCCACCTCGTGGACGGCCGCCCGCAGCCGGCGGTCGGCCGAGTGGGCCTTGCGCCGGGCGGTGGCGGCGACCAGCCAGCGGCAGACCAGTGCCAGCAGCAGCCCGAGCGCAACCCCGCCGACCAGCAGCAGGGTCGGCAGCGCCAGCGGGCCGACGTCGGGAGTGGCCGGCTCGGAGAGCTGCAGGTAGCCCATGACGGCGAGCGCGGCCAGCCAGATGCCCCCGACCAGCGCGGTGGCGATCAGGGCCCACTGCACGGCACGGACCACGCCGGCCCACCACGGCATGGTCGCGACCCCCAGGTCGGTGCCGCCCACGGCGCGGTCCAGCCGGTCGTTGAGGTCGGGCAGGCGCGACGTCGAGGCGCGGCGCACGGCCTCCACCCACGGGCGTCCCAGGCCGGCGGAGGCGTCGTCGGCCAGGGCCCGCACCTCGGTGTCGACGCGCGCCCGCTGCACCGGCGTGGTGGCCGGCAGCGACGTGCGGGAGCGGCCGGTGAGCTGGGCGGCGGAGTCGCCGAGGTCCAGGTGCAGCCGCTTGAGCGGGTCCGGCTTGAGCCGCGAGAACCACGCGACGACCGGCCAGCCGGTCGCCCGTCCCGCGCGCAGGCGGGTGGAGCGCTCGACGGCGTCGACCACGGTCGGCACGCCGGCGGCGTCGGCCAGGCTGTCCTCGAGGTCGGCCACGCGCTTGTCGGAGAGCGAGCGCGGCTTGCCGGAGCCGGAGGCCTCCTGCAGCCGCGCGGCGACGTCGCGCAGGTCGGCCTCGAGCCGCTGGCGGGTGGCCTGCTTGTCGGCGACGCGACCGGCGATCTCCGCACGCAGCTCGGCCATGCCGATGCCGTGACGGGCGCTGACCGCGATGATCGGGACCTGCTGGAGGCCGTCCTGGTCGAGCAGCCGTCGCACGTCGGCCACCATCGAGGGGCGCCGGTCCTCGGGGACGGTGTCGATGTGGTTGAGCACGACGACCATCACCGAGGCGTGGCTCTGCAGGGGCTTGAGGTAGCGGTCGTGGATCGCGGCGTCGGCGTACTTCTGCGGGTCGAGCACCCACACCAGCATGTCGACGAGCTGCACCAGCCGGTCGACCTCGAGGTGGTGGCTGAGCTCGGTCGAGTCGTGGTCGGGCAGGTCGAGCAGCACGACCCCGTCCAGCTGACTGTCCTCGCGCCGGGTGTCGAGCATCGAGTCGCGGGTGGTCTGGTGGCGCGGGGGGATGCCGAGCCACTCGAGCAGCTCGTCGGCACCGTCGCTCCCCCACACGCAGGCACTGGCCCACGACGTGGTGGGGCGGCGTACGCCGACGGCCGAGAGCTCCAGGCCGGTCAGGGCGTTGAAGGTCGAGGACTTGCCCGAGCCCGTGGCGCCGGCGATCCCGACGACGGTGTGCTGGGCGGACAGCCGCAGCCGGCCGGCGGCACGGCCGGCCGTCGCCTCGGCCTCGTCGACGAGGGCGTCGTCCAGGCGCCCGCGAGCGGTGGTGGCGGCGGCTTCGAGCGCGGTGATGCGGGCGCCGATGTCGGTGCCCCGCGTGACCAGCTTCTTGGCTCCTTCGAGCAGGGTGGTCACTCTGCTCCTCTCTTCGACTCGGCGTATCGGACGTCGTCGACACGGCGCGTGGCGTCGCGCAGCCGGTCCGGCGCCCCGGGCTTGAGGTCCAGGGACGCGACGAGCGCAAGGTAGCGCTCGCGCTCGGCGCGGAACAGCTCGGTGATGCGCTGCTCCAGCGAGCGACGGGCTCGCTCGGCGAGGCTGCGGACCGCCTGGTCGCCGAAGACCGCCTCGAGGAGCTTCTGTCCGAGCACCGCGGAGCCGCCGGCGATCCCGGCCTCCGCGCCGGTGACCCCGGCGGTGTGGGCGAACACCACGATCATCAGCGCGACCGAGAGCCCGTTGACCCCGAACGCGAGGAACCGGGCGGTGCTGCGCTTCTCGGCCCCCTCGCTGCGGACCATGTCCAGCACGTCCGACTGCCAGTCACGCACGGCCCGCTCGGCCTTGCGTCGCAGGTCGCGCGAGGCGCGACCGAGGTCCTGGTCGGCGCGGGCGAGCAGCCCCTGTCCGGCGGCCACCTGCTGCCACGACGCCTCGGCCCGCTCGGCGGCGGCCTCCGCGTGCTCGAGGATCAGGGTCTCCAGCCCGGACTCGACCGCGACGGTGACCCGCTCTGCCTGCTGGGGCTTGCCCTTGATCGCGTTGACGACTCGGTCGCGGAACCAGCCGACCTTGTCCTCGAGCGACTTCAGCAGCTCGCCGGTCCCGACGAACTCCTGCCAGCGGGCCAGCACCTCGCCGCGCAGCAGGGTGCCGTCGGCGGAGGCGACGGAGATGGCGGCGATGGCGTCGTCGTAGGCACGGTCGGCGTCGGCGCGCAGGCGCTCCGCGACGGCCGCCTGCTCCGCGGCGGCGTCCGCCACCCCGTAGGTACGCCGGGCGATCGTGCGGATGGCCCCGTCCAGGGTCTGCTTGACGACCGCGCCCCGGGCGCCGGTGTCGGCCGCGAGGGACGCCAGCCAGGCCCGGATCTCGGCCACGTGGTGAGCGGGCAGCAGCCCGTCGTCGTCGACCTTGCCCTCGGTGACCGTGAACAACGGCGAGTCCTTGAGCCCGCGGCTGGCGAGCATCCGCGCGAGGTGGGTGGACACGGTCTCGATCGCGTCGTCGGGGGTGCGGTCCAGGACGATGGCGACCGCGGTGGACCGCTCGGCGGCCTGCTTGAGGAAGTCCCACGGCACCTGGTCGGCGTAGCGGGCGGCCGAGGTGACGAACAGCCACAGGTCGGCGGCGGCGAGCAGCTGGGCGGCGAGCTGGCGGTTGCGCTCCTCGACGGAGTCGACGTCCGGGGCGTCGAGCAGTGCCAGTCCGGCCGGTACGGCGGTCGTCGCCACCAGCTGCAGGGCCTCGGGGTCGTTGGTGGCGTGCTGCACCCGCACCAGGTCGGGCAGCAGCCGGTCCTGGCCGAACCAGGCGACGTCGTCGGGGTGGTGGACGAGCACCGGGGAGCGCGTCGTGGGGCGGAGCACGCCGGGCGTGGTCACCCGGCTGCCGACCAGCGAGTTGACCAGGGTCGACTTGCCGGCACCGGTGGAGCCGCCGACGACCGCCAGCAGCGGGGCGTCGATGGTCATCAGCCGCGGGATCGCGTAGTCCTCCAGCTGGTCGATCATCTCCCGGCGCGCGGTGCGCTGCTCCTCGATGCCGGGCAGGTCCAGCGGGAGATCGGCGTCCTGGAGTGCCCCCCGCAGCCGGACCAGCGCCGTGAGCATCACGCTGTCGGTGTCGCTCATCGTGTGGGTACCACCTGTCCGGGGAACGCGATGCGCGGTCGCACGGCGTTGATCCGGGCAAGGTAGTCCTGCCCGCGGAGCCGGTAGTCGGCGGGAGGCGTCCCGCGCAGCAGCCGGTGATGCAGGAAGCCGAGCTCGATGGCGGCCTGCTGGTAGTCCTTCATCGCCTCGAGCGCTCCGGGGCCGCCGTACTGCCGGGCGAACTGGCGCGCCGCGCGGCGGGCGCGCAGGTCGACCAGCCAGCCGATGTCGGTGCCGGGGATCAGGCCGCGGCGCGAAGCGTCGTGCAGGGCGGCGGTGAGCATCGTGCGCTCGGAGCGCCGCATCCAGACGCCGAGCCAGACCAGGCCGATCACGGCCGGGATCATGAGCACGAGGTAGACCCCGGCGAAGCTCGCGAGCCCGAAGATCGTGGAGCCGTTCCACAGCCCGTGGGCGAGGACCGCCAGGCAGTAGCCGCCGATGGGCGCGAGCCACCGCACCGCCGGGTTGCGGGTGGTCACCGCAAGGCCGATGCCGATGCCAATGAACGTCGTGAAGAGCGGATGCGCGAACGGGCTCAGCAGGCACCGCACCACGAAGAGCGCGGTCACGCCGGCGAGACCACCGGGCGCCTGGCCGTCGGTGCCGTTGTAGGCAGCGGCGAGGTAGAGGATGTTCTCGGTGAACGCGAAGCCGATGCCGACCATGCCGGCGTAGACGATCCCGTCGAGGATCCCGTCCAGCTCGGCACGGCGCCACCACAGGAGGAGCAGCAGGAAGATCCCCTTGCTGGCCTCCTCTGTCACGGGCGCGACCACGGCGAGGGACTGGTTGTCGGTGAAGCCCACCACCATGCCGCCGACGCCGCCGATCAGGATCGCGGCGACGGTGGCGACGAACGCGCCCCACAGCAGGGCGTAGGCCAGCAGCCGTTTGGGCTCCGGCTCGTAGCGGTCGAGCCAGAGGTACGACGCGACCAGCGGGCCCACCGGCACGGCGGCCAGGAGCGTCGCGAGGAGCATGATCCCAGGAGCCCCGGACAGGGCCAGAATGACCAGCATCCCCAGCGCCCCGAGCGTCACCAGCACGGTCACCACGACCGTGAAGGCGACGCTGTCGCGACGAGGTCCGGGCATGGCGAAAGCCTATCGTCAGGGCTCGGGATCCCTGACCTCGCGGCGTACAGTGACCAGGTGAGCGAGCTGACCCCTCCCGAGTCCGTTGACCCCAAGACCGAGTCGCACGACCCGGCCGTGCCGCCGGCGTACTCCGCCTTCATGCGCCAGGGCTGGGGTGAGCGCGAGCTGGACCTGCCGCGGCATCCGGTCGCCGACCTCGCGGCGGCGCGACGGGCCCGGCTGGCCGAGGCGTTCCCCGGCGAGCGGCTGGTGCTGCCCGCCGGCACCTTCAAGGTGCGCTCCAACGACACCGACTACCGCTTCCGGTCCGACACCGCCCACACCTACTTCTCCGGCAACCAGACCAGCGACGCCGTGCTGGTCGTAGAGGACGGCGACGCAGTCCTCTACGCGCGTCCGCGCTCCTCGCGCGAGACCGACGAGTTCTTCCGCGACCGGGCCTACGGCGAGCTGTGGGCCGGACGCCGCCCCTCCGCCCACGAGATCTCCTCCTCGCTCGGCATCGAGGTGCGCCACGTCGACTCGCTCGCCGACACCCTCGCGACCGGCGGCAAGACCCGCGTGCACCGCGGCGTCTCCGCCCTCGTCGATGCGCTGGTGCCCGGCGACACCGGCCTGGACGCCGACCTGGCTCGGGTGGTGTCCGAGATGCGCCTGATCAAGGACGACTGGGAGATCGGCGAGCTGCAGGAGGCCTGCGACATCACCGCCCTCGGCTTCGAGGACTCCGTGCGCGAGTGGGACAACGTGCTCAAGTACGGCGAGCGGTGGCTCGAGGGCACGTTCTTCCGCCGCGCCCGCGCGATGGGCAACGACATCGGCTACGACTCGATCGTCGGGGGCGGCAAGCACGCCACGACGCTGCACTGGATCGACAACTCCGGCCCCATCACGCCCGGCGAGCTGGTGCTGCTCGACATGGGCGTCGAGGGCCACAACCTCTACACCGCCGACGTGACCCGCACCCTGCCCGTCGACGGCACCTACACCCCGCTGCAGCGTGAGCTCTACGAGCTCGTGCTCGCCGCACAGGACGCCGGCATCGACGCCGTACGGCCCGGGACCGCGTTCGCCGACGTGCATCTCGCGGCCATGACCGTGCTCGCCCACGGCCTCGAGGGGATGGGGCTGCTGCCGGTCAGCGCCGAGGAGGCCCTCGACCCGGACTCGAAGGTCTACGCACGCTGGACGCTGCACGGCACCAGCCACATGCTCGGCATGGACGTCCACGACTGCGGACAGGCCGCCCCCGAGGCCTACGCCAAGGGCACGCTGGCCTCCGGGATGGTGCTGACGGTCGAGCCGGGGCTGTACTTCCAGGAGGACGACCTGCTCGTCCCCGAGGAGCTGCGCGGCATCGGCATCCGCATCGAGGACGACGTCCTGGTCACCGACGACGGCGCACAGAACCTCTCCGAGTCGCTGCCGCGCACCGCCGCGGACGTCGAGGAGTGGATGGGCTCCCTGCGCGGCTGAGGTGAGCGGCATCACCACCGCGGTGGGACCATGGGCACCATGTCGACAGCTTCCCGCCACACCGGTCTCGGCGCCGCGGCGCTGACGCTCGCTCTCTGCCTGACCGGTTGCGGTGGGGACGACGGCGGCGACTCCGACGGCTCCGACGGCGGCCGGTCGGCCAGTGAGTCGGCCAGTGAGTCCGCCAGCGAGTCGGCCAGCGGCACCTCCACACCGGGCGGCCCGGCCGTCCTCACCCAGGCGGAGGCGGACCAAGCGGCGCTGACCGCCGCAGACGTGGGCGAGGGCTTCGTCGCAGAGAAGGACGACGACACCGACGACGTGGACGACGACCTGGGGTGCCTGAACGCCGTTCAGGTCCTCTCCGACTTCGATGCCGAGACCGAGGCCGAGATCACCATCGAGCCCGAGAACGACGCCGAGGGCAACTACCGCAGCGTCCTCAGCGTGGTCAGCTCCTACGCCGACACGGCCACCTTCAGGGACGCGTTCGCGACCTTCCGTCGCGACATCGACGCCTGCGACGCCGTCGACGTCACCGACGACGACGGCGTCACGATCGCCCTCGAGGTGAGTCACCCCGACACAGCGCCGATCGGCGAGGTCGACGAGCAGGTCTCCTTCGTCGCCAACGGGGCGGTCTCGAGCGCCGGGGAGTCCTTGCCCTACCGCCTCGCCTTCACCGCCTCGCGCGTCGAGAACAACCTCTCGGTCGTCGGTCTGATCGACGTCGGCCAGGCGGGCGCGGACATCCTTGCCCGCCTGACCGAGACGGCGGTCGAGCGGCTCAACGCCGTCGTCGGCTGACCTGCCTGCGTCGCGGTCAGCGGCGCTGACGTGGCGCAGCCCACGGAACAGATCCCTGTCACCGCGCGTTTGCTCCCCCGGGTCAGGTCCCTGACTCACCGACCATGCATGGAGCCGCTTTCGTGACCAGCACCGCCGACCTGCCCGCCTCGACGGACGCTCTGCCCCCTACCGGGGACCGGCTGAGCGGCTCAGACCTGCTGGTCATCGGCCTGCTGCTCGCGTCCACGTTCGTGGTGATCCTCAACGAGACGATCATGAGCGTGGCGCTGCCGGAGCTGACCTCGGACCTCCAGGTCACCACGGCGGCTGCGCAGTGGCTGACGACCGGGTTCCTGCTTACGATGGCCGTGCTCATCCCGGTGACCGGGTTCCTGCTGCAGCGCTTCCACCTGCGCCCGCTGTTCCTGACGGCGATGACGCTGTTCAGTGCGGGCACTCTGGTCGCCGCCACGGCACCCGGCTTCGAGGTCCTGCTCGCCGGGCGCGTGGTGCAGGCCTCGGGGACCGCCATCATGATCCCGCTGCTCTTCACGACCGTGCTCAACCTGGTCCCGGCGGCCAGGCGGGGTCGGATGATGGGCAACATCTCGATCGTGATCGCGGTGGCACCGGCCATCGGGCCGACCCTGTCCGGCCTGATCCTGGACGTGCTCGACTGGCGGTGGATGTTCTGGCTGGTGCTGCCCATCTCGCTGCTGTCCCTCTCCGTCGGGGCGGTCAAGCTGCGCAACGTCACCGAGCCGCGCTCCGTCCCGATCGACCTGGTCTCGGTCGCGCTGTCGGCCCTCGCCTTCGGCGGCCTGATCTACGGCCTCAGCAGCATCGGCGAGGCGGCGTCCGGAGAGGTGCCCGTCGACCCGTGGATCACCATCACCGTCGGCGCGCTCGCGCTGGCGGCGTTCGTATCGCGCCAGCTCGTGCTCCAGCGCTCGGACCGCGCCCTGCTGGACCTCCGCACCTTCCGCAGCAGCCACTTCTCCATCGCCGTGCTGCTGGTGGCCGCGAGCATGATGAGCCTCTTCGGCACCCTGATCCTGATCCCCATCTACCTGCAGGGCGTGCTCGGCCTGGACACCCTTGACACGGGTCTGCTGCTGCTCCCCGGCGGCCTCCTGATGGGCCTGATGGGACCGATCGTCGGACGCATCTACGACGGCATCGGCCCGCGGGCGCTGGTCATCACCGGCTCCGTCATCGTCAGCGCCGCCCTCTGGATGCTGGCCCAGGTGGACACGGCCACGCCCTCGTCGTACGTCCTGACGTCCCACGTGATCCTGAGTCTCGGCCTCGCCCTGCTCTTCACGCCGCTGTTCAGCTCCGGGCTCGGCGCCCTGGCCCCCGCCCTGTACTCCCACGGCAGCGCCATCGTCAGCACCGTGCAGCAGCTCGCGGGCGCCGCGGGCACCGCCCTGTTCATCACGATCCTCGCGCGCGCAGCGGCCGACACCGACTCCGTGGCCGCCACGTCGGACGGCGTCCGCGCCGCCTTCGTCGTCGGCGCGGTCATCTCGACGGTGGCCGTCGCCATCGCCCTCTTCGTACGCCGACCGGCCGAGCAGGCCTCCGCCGGCCCCGTCGAGGGCTGACGGCGGCCGCTCAGGCGGCGTCGGGCATCGTCACCCGATAGCCGTCCGGGTCGGCGAAGGTGAAGCTCCGACCGAACGGACTGTCGTACGGCTCGGTCACGATGGGAACGCCGGCCGCCGCCGGCTCCGCTGGGACACCACCCAGCCCGCTGGGGCATACTGGCGCCGGGTCGATAGGTGCCGTCGAACTACACCGGGTTTACCCATGTCTTTCCCGACCGCACTTCCGATCCCCCGCCCCCGTAGCTCAGCTGGATAGAGCAGCGGCCTTCTAATCCGCCGGTCGCAGGTTCGAGTCCTGCCGGGGGCGCCCGTTCGTCTAGCCGGCAAGCGCGAGCCGGAGCTCCGGTGCCGGTCGGTAGATCTCCACGGTGATGACACGTGGCCTGGTCGGTGAGGCCCGGACCGGCAGGGGTGGCGCGTGAGAGTCATGGGTATGACCGGCCGGAGTCGTGATCTCGACGTGATGGCGCTGCGGCCACTCGCTCGTGGTGCGGTGTCGCCAGCCGGGCGACTCCTTCGCGTAGTTGCAGGCCTCGCACAGTCCTTGGCCGCCGTCGAACGTGGTCCGGCCGCCGCGCGCGCGAGCGGTGACGTGGTCGGCGTGGCGCACGGGGGCGTCGCACCACGGGGTGCGGCAGGTCTCACCGTCGCGCGCGAACAGCAGCCGGCGTAGAGCACGCGGGAACACGATCCCGCGGGAGTCCATCGCCACCAGGTGATGCTCGACAGGGTGCGCGAACAGGCGCCGCACCAGGACCCGGCCGTCGGCCTCGGCCAGGATCCGGCGGGCCGTCCCCGCGGGGATCGGGCCGTAGCCGACCAGGTGGGTCGGCGTGGTGTCGTCCTCGCCCAGCAGCATCTCGGCGTTCATCACGAGCTGGACCTCGACCGGCCGGGCGCCGGCGACCGCAGGAGCACAGAGACGAGCGACAAGCTCGTCGGCCATCACCTGGTCGCGGCTGCGCTCGTCGCCCATCGCACGACGCAGGTCGGCGTGCTCGCGCAGCGACTCGATGGCGGCCTGGGCATCCTCGGCGCCGACCTCCGCGGACAACCGGGCCATCGCGTCGGGCAGCCCGCGGGTCGTGACCCGGCGACGGACCCGGGCCCGTTCGGCGCGCTGCTCCGCGGCGCGCTCGTCGAGCTCCAGGACCATCCGCCGCGTGGCGACGGTGATCTCACGGACGCCCATCCCAGCCAGCTGCGGGCCCAGCGTCGCGTCCAGGACCGCTCGGTCGGCGCGGCACAGGTCGGCGCTCTCGCGGGCCACGATCTGGGCGCGGTACTCGTCGATGTCGCCTCGCGCCAGGGCGGCGAGGGTCTCGGGGAGGTCGTGGACCAGCGCCAACGCCAGGACCGTGTGCTCGCGTCCCCGAGCCGGTGACTCGAGCCGGGCGAGGGCCACCTCGTGTCCCACCCCGCGTCCCCGCCGAGCCGCAGGCCAACCCATCTCGGCCTCACGGCGCACCCGACGCGCGTGCAGCTCCGCCGTCAGCCTCGCCTGAGCGGCCGCGGCAGCGCGGGCCTGACGCTCCCACGCCTCGAGCTCCTTCACGAGGTCGGCGTCGTCGAGGCCCACGACGTCGATGTCCATGGCATCAATGTCGGGGTCGACGCCGGGGTCGACCCAAGACGCGGCGGACCGCGTCTCCTGGGTCGACGATACGAACATGTGTTCGATTATACTCCAACGCTCGAAGGTGTCAAGGCTGGCGATCTCAATCGGTTGTTGCACTTCTGCCTGAGTGAGTGGAGGTTGCAGCGCATGCCTGGAGCACGGTTGACAGTGGAGCAGCGTCGGACGATTGAGCGGTGTTATCGCATTGGGCTGTCGCAGGGTCAGATCGCGTCGATCATCGGGAAGTCGGCCTCGACGGTGAGCAGAGAGCTGGCGCGGAGTTTCTCCTCGCCAGGTTCTCGCTCACCAAGGGCCCGCACGGCTCCTGATGCGGGTCGTGGCTACCTCCGCTCGTACAACGCTGAGCGGGCTCAGGCCGTTGCGGCCCTGCGTGCTCGTAGGCCCAAGGCGCGACGGCTGGATCATCCGCCGTTGCGGGAGAAGGTCTGGGAGCTGCTACGCGCTGACTGGTCGCCGGAGCAGATCGCAGCCATGCTGCCGGTGTTGTTCCCCCACGACCAGGACATGCGTGTGAGTCACGAGACGATCTACCAGTCCTTGTTCATCCAGACCAAGGGCGAGCTGAAACGTGAGCTGACCGCGCACCTGCGCAGTCGCCGCACGCGGCGCAAGACTCAGACCGGCGGCGCCAAGCGCGTCACGTTGGGCATCACCGACGACCTCATGATTCGGGCCCGGCCCGCTGAGGTAGAGGATCGGGCTGTGCCCGGTCACTGGGAGGGTGACCTGCTGCTGGGTGGCACCGGCAAGGGGACGGTCATGACCCTGGTCGAGCGCTCGAGTCGATTCGTGCTCCTCGCACCGATGCCGGGACGTCACACGGCGGATCTGGCGCGCATGAGTCTGGCCGAGATGATCGCGACCCTGCCCCTGAGCCTGCGCCGCTCGATCACCTGGGACCGGGGTAGCGAGATGGCCCAGCATGCGAGGTTCAAGGTCGAGACCGGTTTGCCGATCTACTTCTGTGATCCCCAGTCGCCGTGGCAACGCGGTACGAACGAGAACACCAATGGCCTGCTCCGCCAGTACTGGCCCAAGGGAGCAGACCTGAGTCACCTCACGATGGCTGAGTGTGACGACGTCGCCTTGCGACTCAACACCCGCCCGCGCAAGACCCTCGACTGGCAGACTCCCGGACAAGCCCTCGATCGAGGACTCATTGCAACAGCCCTTTGAGATCGCCGCTCAGTTCATGAACATCCCGCCGTCCACGTTGAGCGTCTGCCCGGTGATGAAGTCGGCCTCCGGCGAGGCGAGGAAGAGCACGGGCCCGACCAGGTCGGCAGCGTGCTGGTCGCGCTTGAGCGCACGACCGCTGCGCTGCGACTCGATCAGCTCGGGGGCGAAGCTCTCGACGACCGGGCCGGTCAACGTGAGCCCCGGGGTGATCAGGTTGACGGTGATGGCGTCCTCCCCCACCTCCCGGGCCAGGCTCCGGGTGAACCACACGAGACCGGCCTTGGCCGAGACGTAGTGCACCTGGCCGGGCACTCCGGGGAACATCGACGCCGAGCGAAGCTCACGATCCGGCCCCAGCCCCGCCTCCGGCTCCGGTGACGAGGACCGTCCGGCCGGTGCTGTGATCGTCGTTCATGGTGGTCATCGGATCCGCGAGAGGGCGGGGTAGTCGGTGTAGCCGCGCTCGTCGCCGCCATAGGCCTTGCTCAGGTCGGGCTGGGCCAAGGGCGCGCCGCTGGCCAGGCGCTCGGGCAGGTCGGGGTTGGCGATGAAGAGCTGACCGAACGACACCAGGTCGGCCGCGCCCTCGTCGATCAGGGCGAGCTGCTCGGGGCCCGTGTGCGAGCCGGGGGTGGCGGGGTTCAGCATCAGCACCCCGTCCCAGGCCGCGCGCAGCACCGGCGTGAGCTCGGGCGCCTCCGTCTCCAGCAGGTGCAGGTAGGCCAGGCCGAGGCCGTTGAGGGCGTCGACGACGAGCGGGTACGTCGCCTCGTAGTCGTCCTCGACGAGGTCGCCCAGCGGGTTGGCCGGCGAGATGCGCAGCGCGGTGCGTCCGGCGCCGATCGCATCGGCGACGGCTCGGGTCGCCTCGACCATCAGCCTCACCCGGCGCTCGGGTGGGCCGCCCCACTCGTCGTCGCGCCGGTTGGCGTTCGTGGAGAGGAACTGGTGCAGCAGGTAGCCGTTGGCTCCATGCAGCTCGACCCCGTCGAAGCCCGCCTCGACGGCGTTCTCGGCGGCGCGGGCGAAGTCGGCGATGGTCTCGCGCACCTGCTCGCCGGTCAGCGGCTCGGGCACGACGTGGTCCTGAGGCCCCTCCGCGGTGAAGATCTGTCCCGCAGCCTTCACCGGGGAGGCACCGACGGGCGTCACCGGCTCGGCGTAGTTGCTGGGGTGCCCGATCCGGCCGGTGTGCATGAGCTGGGCGAAAATCACGCCACCACGCTCGTGCACGGCGTCGGTGACCCGGCGCCAGCCGGCGACCTGCGCGTGTGAGTGCAGACCCGGGGTGTTCGGGTAGCCCTGGCCGATGGCGCTGGGCTGGATCCCCTCGGTGACGATCAGGCCGGCGCCGGCGCGTTGGGCGTAGTACTCGGCCATGAGCGGGGTCGGACTGAACCCCTCGCCGTAGGCGCGGCTGCGGGTCATCGGCGACATCGCGATCCGGTTCTTCGCCTCGACGGCGCCGACCGTGAGTGGGGTGAATGCCGTGGACATGTGTCCTCCTGTGGGTAGTTGTTACTTAGCCGAACAACTATCTCGCGCCCACTGTTCCCGCGGCTATGCTCAGGAGGTGCCACACGGGTCAGACAGGACAGATATTCCGACCGAGCCGACGGTGGCCAGCGTCGGGGAGGTCAGCCACGCGATCTTCCGGGTCGCCCGCGTCCACAAGAGCTTGGCCGGGCAACTGCTGCGGGAGACGGGTCTCTACCCCGGCCAGGAGCTGGTGATGATGCGACTGTGGGACGAAGGCCCGCAGCGCCAGGTGGACCTGGTGCGCACGCTGGACTCCGACGCCCCCACGATGGCGCGCACGCTGCGCCGGCTGGAGCGAGCGGGATTCGTACGGCGCTCCCCCAGCCCCACGGACGGCCGCGCCGTCATCATTGAGGCCACGCGCGCGAGCCTGCCGCTGCGGGCGGCGGTGACGCGCATCTGGGCCGAGCTGGAGGCGCTGACCGTCGGCACCATGGGCCGTGGCCAGCGAGACCGGGCGCTGGCGGTGCTCGCGCAGCTGGAGGCAAACCTGACGGCCGCCGAGGAGCGTCAGGCCAGCGACACCAGCACGTCGCAGTAGACCGGGAGCATGAGGGCCGCGGCCACGCCGACCGCCCGGCCGTCGAGGTCGTCGCCGTCGGAGAGGGGGCGCACGCTCACCATCGCGCCGGGGCTGGTCAGTTCGACGCCCGGGTCACGTCATTCGCGGCGGGGTCGATGACCCGCAGCCGGTCGGGCGAGAGCCCGTGGGTCATCCCCCACGCGACGGCCTGCGAGCGCCGGCTCACGTCGATCTTGCGGTACGCCGTGCGGATGTAGGTCTTGACCGAGTTGATGCTCAGGTAGGAGCGGTCGGCGATCTCCTGGTTGGAGAGACCCTGCGCGATGAGCGCGAGCACCTCGCCCTCGCGCACGCTCAGCCCGTGCTCCTTGCCGGGCCACCGACCGGGCGGGTGGACGGCCACCGGCGCCGGCCCGGGCCGCACCAGCTCGCCGCCGGCCACGGCCTCCACCGCCCGCACGAGCTCCTCGGCCGAGAACGACTTGGACACGTAGCCGTGGGCGCCCTGGGCCAGGGAGCGGTCGACCAGCTCGGGCTGGGTGTTCCAGCTGTAGACGAGGACCTTGGCGTCGCCTCCGCGCACCAGGTCCTGGAGGTCGACGCCGTCGCCCTGCACCTGCCCGAACGTGTCGTAGAGGATCACGTCCACGTCACTGACCACCGGCAGACCGGTGTCCATCTCCACCACGAGGACCCGGTCCACGTAGGGACGCAGCATCGCGGCCACCCCGGCGACGACCACCTCGTAGTCGTTGACGATCGCGATCCTGATCTGCGCCGCCCGGATCTGGGCCGCCGACTGCTCCATGCGCCGCATGGTATTTCACCCACGGGGAGGAAGCGTCATTTGGCGCGCAACTCCTAGGTTGGCCCAGTGCGGGCCCCCACGACCTCCGCGGAGTGGCGCTCCCACGAGCACTACGCCCAGGTCCCCGAGCTGGAGCTGTCCAGCTTCCGGCGGCTGGTCGTCGTCTCGGCCCACCCGGACGACGAGAGCCTGGGCGCCGGTGGCCTGATCGCGACGGCCTACGCGCGCGGCATCCCCGTGTACGTCGTGCTCCTCACCGCCGGCGAGGCCTCGCAGTCCTCGCCGTCCCCGGTTCACACCCGGCACGCGCTGGCCACCATGCGGCTGGCGGAGATGGAGAACGCGCTGGCCCGGCTCGCCCCCGACAGCCCGCTGGTCTTCCTCGGGGCGCCCGACGGCGGGGTCGCCGCCTCGGAGGTGCAGGTCACCGCGTCGCTGACCGAGCTGCTCGGCGACGCCTCCGCGACCCTGGTGGCCGCCCCCTGGCGGCGTGATGGCCACCCGGACCACGACGCCGCCGGCCGGGCTGCCGCCGCGGCGGCGGCGGCCTCCGGCGCGACGCTGGTGGAGTACCCCGTGCAGTTCTGGAGCCAGGGACTCCCCGCGGCCGCTCCCTGGGACGAGATGGTGCGCCTCACGCTGACCCCCGAGGCACGCGACGCCAAGGCCGCCGCCATCCAGTGCCACGCCAGCCAGGTCGGCAGGCTGCCCCACCGCGCCGAGCGCGGCCCCACGCTGACCGGGCGGGTGCTGGCGCACTTCGCCGGCGGACACGAGCACTTCGTGGCGACACGCCCCGAGGTCCCCGGTCCGCTCACCGCGCCGCGATAGAACGGAGCAGGCCCCGCACTGTATGAGAGTGCGGGGCCTCATTACTGCTACCGGGGGCTGCTCACCCGGGGGGCGGCGACGTACTCCTCGATCTCGGCGAGCACCCGCTCGCGCACGTCGTCGGGCGCGAACGACACCTCGACCGCTGTGCGCGCGAGGTCGGCGACGCCCCGGTCGTCGAGGCCCAGCAGGTCGGCGACGATCTCGTACTCGCGGTTGAGCGTGGTGTTGAACATCGGCGGGTCGTCGGAGCCGATGGTCACGACGACGCCGGCGTCCACGAAGGCCTTCAGGGGGTGCTCCCCCAGGCTCGCCACGGCGCGGGTGGCGAGGTTGGACGACGGGCAGACCTCGAGCGGGATCCGGTGCTCGGCCAGATGCGCCAGCAGCGCCGGGTCGGCCGCCGCGGAGGTCCCGTGCCCGATCCGCTCGGCGCCGAGCAGCCTCAGGGCGTCCCAGACGGTCTCCGGGCCGGTCGTCTCGCCGGCGTGGGGCACCGAGTGCAGGCCGGCGGCGCGGGCGGCGGTGAAGTGCGGCTCGAACTGCGGCCGCGGCACCCCGATCTCGGGACCGCCGAGGCCGAATGCGACGAGCCCGTCCGGGCGGTGGTCCAGCGCGTAGCGCAGCGTGGCGTCGGCGGCCGGCAGCCCGGACTCGCCGGGGATGTCGTAGATCCAGCGCAGCACCAGCCCGAAGTCGCGCTCGGCCGCCAGCCGGGCGTCCTCGATGGCCTCGGTGTAGGCCTCGATCGGGATCCCGGCCGCCACCGACGTGTACGGCGTGCAGGTGAGCTCGGCGTAGCGCAGCGACTGACCCTCCGCCATCTCCCGGGCGACCTCGTAGGTGAGGTAGCGCAGGTCCTCCTGCGTCCGGATCAGCCCGACCACGGCGAGGTAAACCTCGATGAAGTGCGCGAAGTCGCGGAACTCGAAGAAGGCGCGCAGCGCGTCCGGGTCGGAGGGCACCGTGCCCGGGTGCCGCTCGGCGAGCCCGCTGACGATGCGCGGCGAGGCGGAGCCGACGTGGTGGACGTGCAGCTCCGCCTTGGGCAGCCGCGCGATGAAGTCGTGGGTCATCCCGCGATGCTGCCAGCCGAGCCACCCGACCGACCACCCGGCGCCACCGAGGTCACTCGAGCTCGGCGACCAGGTTCTCGGTCATCTCCTCGATCGTGCGACCGTCCTGGAAGACCTCGCCGTCGAGCAGGATGATCGGGGTGCTGTTGACGCCCGCGTCCCCGGCGGCCTTCGTGGCACCGTCCACCCACTCCTGCTTCTCGAGGCCCTCGATGCCCGCCTTGACGGCGTCCTCGTCGGCGCCGGCCTCGACGGCCTTCTCGAGCAGCCAGTCGCTGCCCGGCAGTCCGCTGGACTCGGAGGGCTGGTCCTCGAAGACCAGGTCGTGGAACTTCTTGGCCACCTCGGGGCCGGACTCCTCGAGCAGCACCGCGAACGCGTTGGCGGCCCCGATGGAGTACTCGTTGTCGAGCAGGTTGAACGGCCGGTACTCGACCTGCACCTTCCCGGCCTCGGCCAGCCGGTTCAGGTCCTCGCCGGACTCCCGCTCGAGCTGGCCGCAGTAGCTGCACAGGAAGTCCTCGTAGATCACGACCTCGTGCGGCGCGTCGGCGTCGCCGATCGTGAGACCCCACTCGCTGGCGCCGGCGGGCGCGGCGTCGATGTCGTCGGAGGAGTCCCGCGAGGCGTTGATGAAGAAGAGCACGCCCACGATGAGCGCCATCGCGACGACCACCGCGCCGACGACCATGATGTTGCGCCGGCGCTCGGCCGCCTGCTGCTGGCGCAGCAACGCCGCCGCGCGCTCCTGGCGGGCCTGCGACTTGACGGTCTTCGTGGACTTGGACACGGGGTATCAGCCTCCTACAGCGGACATCGTCGTACGGCGAAACAGCACGGAGTCCAGCGCGAGGCGCGAGCGCCTCAGCCAGACCAGGTAGCAGGACGCGAGGAGCAGGGCGGAGTCACGCGCGATCTCCCACGGGTAGTTGGAGCGCGCATCGGGGTCGTAGCCGCCGCCACCGAAGCAACCGCAGTCGATCTCCATGCCGCGCGCCCACGCCGAGGCGATGCCGACGATGAACGCCACGAACAGCAGGGCCGAGACGACCGCGGCGCCGCGGGTCAGCACCCCGAGCACCAGCGCGATCCCGACCACGACCTCCAGCGGCGGCAGCAGGTAGCCGACGGCCTCCGCCAGCGAGGACGGCAGCAGCTCGTAGGCCCGCACCGCCTGCACGCTCGCGTAGGGGTCGGGCAGCTTGACGGCGCCGGCGTAGATCCAGACCCCGCCGGTGACCAGTCGCGCACCCAATCCGAGCCATTCCTTCACCCCTCGAGGCTAGGCCGTCACCCTGAGTCGAGACTGAGAGGCGAAGGTCCCGACTGCGCGGGACCTCCTGCGGTCTAGGGTTGGTGGTGTGAACGACCGACTGGTGTGGATCGACTGCGAGATGACCGGGCTCGACCTGAGGGCGGACGCGCTGATCGAGGTCGCGGCCCTGGTCACCGACTTCGACCTCAACGTGCTCGGCGAGGGCATCGACCTCATCGTCAAGCCGCCCTCCGAGGCGCTGGACCAGATGATCGACTTCGTGCGCGACATGCACGAGAAGTCCGGCCTGCTCGAGGAGCTGGACGGCGGCATCTCGCTGGCCGAGGCCGAGGAGCAGGTGCTCGCCTACATCCGCGATCACTGCCCCGACGGCAGCCGTCCGCCGCTGGCCGGCAACACCGTCTCCACCGACCGGCTGTTCCTCTCGCGCGACATGCCGGACCTCGACGCGTTCCTGCACTACCGGATCGTCGACGTCTCCTCGATCAAGGAGCTGGCGCGGCGGTGGTTCCCCAAGGCGTACTTCGGCGCGCCAGCCAAGCGCGGCAACCACCGGGCGCTGGCCGACATCCAGGAGAGCATCGAGGAGCTGCGCTACTACCGCGAGGCCGTCTTCGTCCCCTCCCCCGGTCCCGACGCCGCCACGCTGCGCCCGATCGCGGAGCGCCACGGGGGCTCGCTCACCGGAATCGCCGAGCCCGATTCCAGCCCCGGGGCCTGATCCGTCTACACTCCTCTCTGATCCCGGGAGTGCTCCTCGCACGACCAGGATCGACCTGGTGGGTATAGCTCAGCTGGTAGAGCGCCGCCTTGTGGTGGCGGATGTCGCGGGTTCAAGTCCCGTTACTCACCCCAGGTGCCCCATGGCACACCGCGAGCCCCTGACCTGCACGACACGGTCAGGGGCTCGCTGCATCCGGGCCCCAGGGCTCGGCCGGCGCGTAGCCCGACGACCACGTGGGTAACGGGATGGGGCATCCGCATCGACGAAGGAGACCTCATGACCGAGAACGGTGACACCGGGATCGACGCCGCAGAGCCGTCGGGCGAGAACGAGAACTACCACGGCTACAGCGTCGACGACGAGGACCAGCCGCAGGGCGAAGGGGACAGCCTGGTCGACGACCGCGGACTCGTCGAGCCGCTCGACGAGGGCTACAGCCCGCCCGAGAAGTGGTCGGCCGCCCAGGGCTACGGCAACACCCCGCTCGAGGAGAGCCTCGGCGAGACCCTCGACCAGCGGGTCGCGCAGGAGGTGCCCGAGCCGGACCCCTACGAGCAGGCCGAGCTCGAAGGCTCCGACCTCGACCGCGACGCCACGGACGACACCGTCGGGGAGGCCCGTGCCGGGCGGCTGGTGGCCCCCGACGAGGGCGCGCACGAGGACCGCGAGCCCGCCGCGGTCGCCGACGACGTCGGGATCGACGGCGCCGGCGCCAGCGCGGAGGAGGCCGCGATCCACGTCATCGAGGAGCCCTGAGCGCTCAGCGGGGCAGCGGCTTGAACTGGTGCCCGTAGGTCGTCCGGTCGGCGCGCATGACGATCAGGTCGCCGTGCGTGCCGTAGCCGAGCAGCTCCTCGTTCAGCTGGGTGCCGTTGAAGGTCACCATCAGCCAGCGGGTGCGGTTGTTGCGCAGGGGCACCGGGATCACCATCGGCCACGGGATGTTGGTCGGGTGAGGCGCGTCCAGGCGTCCCACCTGCCTCATCGTGAGGTCGTAGACCGGGTATTGCCCGCGGATCGCGGCCGGTGAGGCGTCGCCGTTGCTGGCGAGCACGTACCACCGCTCGCCGAACTTCTGCAGCACCGTCCCCTCGGTCTCGACCTTGTCGTCGTCCGCGCCGACCAGCCGCAGGTCGGTGAAGTCCTCCCCCGGACCGCTGCGGGCCAGGGCGGGATAGAAGTTGAAGAACGCGCGCGCGTTGACGAAGGCGACGTACCAGCGCCGCCCGATCCGGGTCAGATGCGGGTCCCACTGGCCGACCGCGGCCGAGGGCAGCTGGGCCACCGGCAGCGGCAGCTTGCGCGTGCGCAGGACGTGCACGCCGCGCAGGGGGCTGCGGCGCTCCGGCAGGGTCACGTAGTTGACCTGCACGCTCTCGCCGGTGAAGTCGCCCCACGTGCTGTTGGCGATGATCCACCGGTCCGACCGGTCGTCGAACACGATGTGGCCGGCGTGGTCGCCCAGCACCGTGCGCTCACCGTCGCGCTGGAAGAACAGGTTGGCGACCTGCGTGAGCTCGAAGGTCCGCACGTCCATCGTCCAGACACCCCAGTGGGCCGTCTCGAAGAAGCCCAGCCCGGCCTGCGTGAACGTCAGGTAGGCCTTGCCGTCCTTGAGGTACGGCGTCCCGTCGGCGCGGGTCACGAGGTGCGGGTCGCGCAGCCCGAGCTGGCCGAAGTAGCCGGCGGTGACTCCGTCGAGGACGACCGTGCCCGACGGCGCGCGGACGCCGAAGCCGTTGCGCCACTGCGCGAGCGCCGCCGGCCGGCGCAGGTCCACGATGCCCGTCAGGTTGCCCTTCGCCAGCGGACGGAAGCCAGAGCCGTCGTCGACCAGCGCGACCACGGTCGTGCTGGTCAGGCCGAAGCCGAGCTGGAAGGGCCGTTGCAGGCTCGCCTCGGCCGTGGCCAGGGTCTGGACCTCCCCGCCGACGGACACGTCGAGGCCCACGCTGCCGGCGGCCTGGTCGTACCACGCGACCACGTAGTTGTCGGCGTCCTTGACCAGGCCGCTCATCACCGTGCCCTGCGAGGTCCCCCCGCGCGCCACGTCCACCACGACGGCGGCGTACGGCGCGACCTGGCGGGTCGTGGAGCGGAACAGCGTGAAGAACGAGGTGCCCGTGACCTTGAGGTGCCCGCCTTGGAGCCGCACCCGGCCGGGTCGGCCGGTGGGCGAGAGCCGCTCGTAGCGCTGGCTCCGGTCCTCGAAGCGGTCGCGCAGCTGCTCGAAGCCGCGGGCGACCAGGTCGACCGGGCGCTGCCGGCGCACGACGGAGAAGTCGAGGCTCCAGGGCGTCGGCCCGCGCCCCGGTGCGGTGGCGGCATCCGCCGACGACGCGGCTGCGGCGACCGCGAGGCTGGAGATGCCGGCGGTCTTGAGGATCGCGCGGCGGTCGAGCGCCGGGCTCGCGAGGGGACTGGTCGTGCCGTGGTCCATCGGTGCCTCCGAACAGGTGATGGGTGAGACCTACGTCACATGGTTCCCCATTTGTCCTCGGAGCACGCCCGTCAGGCGCTGCCGGTCAACAGCGTCACCGTATGACTCGTCAGGTGGTGCTCGCGGTGCTCGGGGCTGAGGCCCACCAGGGTCGCGAGGCGCCCGGCCAGGAGCCACGGCTCGTCCAGCGCGAGCGCCGGGACGATGATCTGCCCCTCGGGGAACCGGGGCTCCAGCGGCAGCAGGAGGCGGCGGCGGCGCACGCTCAGGCTGGGGGCCGGCGAGCGGGTGAGGATCCGCACGGCGGGGCGGGAGGGGAGGGTGACGTCTACGTCGACGTCCTCCACGTCCGCCCAGTCGACGGCCGACTCGCTGCCCCAGGAGCGCACCCGGATCCGATGGGCGTCGAAGGTCAGTTGACCGCCCGTGGCCGCCGCCCGCACCAGGTCGGGGATCGCGGCGGCGAAGAGCAGTCCGCATCCGACGGCGACGACCCTGACCAGCGCTTCCTCCTCCCGCGCGGCGCTGACAGCGAAGAGCGCGGCCATGACCAGCGTGAAGCCGGCTGCCGCCAGCGGGAACGCTCGCCGCATCCTGACGGTGACGACGCCGCCGTGGCACGCGATGCGACGGCGGGCGTTGCGGCCGGCCCCGCTCAGGGCGAGGAACAGGAACCCGGCCGCGCCGGCCACCGCCGCGAGCCACCACACAAGCCACCACCCGGACTCGGCCGCGGCGAGGAGCAGCAGCGCCGCGCCGACGAGGAGCAGCACTGACAGGGCCGCGAACACCGGGTTGGCCTCGGCGCGGCCGAGGAACCCGCTGGCGCGTGCGGTCACGGCTCCTCCGTCAGTCGGGCCCAGTCGGTGACGACGGGCGCAAGCCGGCCGTCGGCCCAGAGCGCCAGCTGGTCGTGGTGGTGCGCGTCGCGGGGGTCGCCGGAGGCACCGAGCGGCACCACCCAGGCGCTCGCCTCCCGGTCGGCCAGGTCCCAGACGTAGCGCGCGACGGACCCGCGGAAGGCCTCGTCGGTGATGCCCGGCAGCGAGCCCGTGCAGCGCACGCAGTCGCTGTCGCCGCTCACCGGCAGCGCCGGCAGCGGCGGCGGCACCAGCCCGTGGGCCTCGAACGCGTGCACAGGCGTCGCCACGTGTGTCTCGCCCCAGGTGGCGTCGACGCCGGCGGTCTCGGCGAGCGCCTCGCGGGCGTGCCGCGCCAGGTCGATCCCGTACGGCGTGCCGTGCGCCACCAGGCTCGGCAGCGCCAGCGCGATCCGGGCGGTGACGTCCAGCCAGGACCGGAGGACCGGGTCGTGGCGCGACTCGTGCAGCGGCGTGAACACGGGCTCGGCGGCGATCCGCCGCACGAGCGCGGAGCGCCAGGCGGCGAACGCACCCGCCTCGCGTGAGTCGGCGCGCATGTCGCCGTCCCAGCCGTCGAAGGCGCCGGGCACCAGGGTGCGCAGGATCGCGACGGTCGCGAGCCGCGAGTCGTCGTGGATGGCCGCGAAGTCCTCGGGGCCGAGCCCGTCGCGCCCCGTCAGCAGCGCGCGGATGCGCTCGGCGCGGTAGGGCGGCACGAACACCGTCCCGACGGCGTCGCTCTCCGGGCCGCGGCGCTCGTTGGCGGTCACCACCTGGCCGTCGACGGGGACGTCGACGCGGTTGGTCTCGGCGAGCCAGCCGTCCCACTCCGTGTCCGGCCCCGGCGCCACCACGCCGCGGCGGTTGCCGTCGTCTCGCAGCGGCACGCGCCCGGCGATGCGGTAGCGCACGACACCGGCCCGATCCGCGATCACCACGTTGTTGACCGGCTCGACCCAGTGGTCGAGGGCCCGGTCCACGTCGTCGACGGTGCGGGCGCGCAGCAGGGGCAGGATCGCGTCGAAGCCCAGGTCGCCGAGCACCCCGGACGCCGTGCGCAGGCTGAGCCCGTCCTCGAAGACCGGGCCCCGCGGCGTCACGACGACCTCGACCTCGACCGGCTCGCCGTCGCGCACGGACACGGTCTCGGTCCACCGCTCCACGACGTCGTACGGCGTCGGCTCGGCGTAGACGTCCTGGTAGTCGGCACAGGCGTTGGTGATCGCCCAGGCGACGTCCCCGGCATGGCCGAAGTGGGGCACCCCCGGCACTCCGGGGAACGCCAGCCCGACGACGTCGAAGGGGTCGTCGGGGTCCTCACAGGCCAGGCGCACCTGCTGGTAGATCCCCGGCGCCTCGATGACGCGATGCGGATCGCCGCCGATCAGCGGCAGGCCGGACCGGGTGCGGGCGCCCCCCACGGCCCAGGCGTTGCTGCCGCTGCTCTGCGGCCCCTCGTGCGAGAGCAGCGCCGCGTCCGGGCCCAGTGCGTCGCGGGCGGCCTGGGCCCACAGCTTGCCGCCGAGGTTGGCGAAGAGCAGGTGCTGGGCGAGGAAGACCGCCAGCGGGGTCCACTCCTCCCAAGGCTCCGGCGCCAGGCCCAGCACCTCCAGCTCGTGCACGTCGGTGCGCAGCCCGGCGTTGACGCCGTCGACGTACGCCGCGAGGAACGCCCGGGTCTCCTGGTTCAGCGCCGCGTGGGCACGCCGGGCCGTGTGCGCGAGGAGGGTGCGGCGCGCGAGCCGGTCCCACCCGACCGCGCTGCTCCCGAAGACCTCGGCGGTCGTGCCGCTCGCGCGCCGGCGCAGCCACTCGAGCTGCCAGGTCCGGTCCCGCGCGGTGATCTCCCCCTGGCCGCGGGCCAGGTCCTGGACCGTCTGCGCCCGGACATGCGGTACGCCGTACGCGTCACGGTAGAAGCGAGCCATGGTGCGGTGACCCTAACCCCCAGCCGCCTAGACGACGATCGGCAACCGAACCCGGAAGACCGTGCCCTCGCCGGCCTGGGACGTGAACGAGACGGCACCGCCGTGCTTCTCGACGATGGCCCGGGTGATCGACAGCCCGAGGCCGCTGCCCGGGATGGCCTGCTTCTGGGCCAGGGTGGAGCGGAAGAAGCGGTCGAACAGCTGCGCCTGCTCCTGCTCCGGCACGCCGATCCCGGTGTCGGTGACGACCAGGTCGGCGTGGTCCCCTGCCGTGCTCAGGTCGACGTCGACGGACCCGCCGCCGGGCGTGAACTTCACCGCGTTGCTGACCAGGTTCAGGGCCACCCGCTCGATCATGTCGCGGTCCCCCAGCAGCGGCACCGGCTCGTCGGGGAGCCGCAGCGACACCTGCAGCCCGCGCTCCTCCCACGACGGCGAGACGACGACGTAGGCCGCCTGGACGGCCTCTCGGAGGTCGAAGACGCGGTCAACGTAGTCGAAGCCGTCGTTGTCGACGCGCGAGAGCGTCAGCAGGTCGTCGATGAGGCCGAGCAGCCGATGGGTGTTGGAGGAGACCCGGCGCACCGCGTTGCGCTGGTCGTCGCTCAGCGGCCCGAACGCGTCCTCGCCCAGCATCTCGAGGTAGCCCAGGATGCTGGTCATGGGAGTCCGCAGCTCGTGGCTGACGCTCGAGACGAATGCGTCCTTGGCGGTGTCGACCTCGCGCAGCCGCTCCACCGCCTGCCGCTCGACCTCGAGCGCCTCCTCGAGGGCGCGCTGCGCCTCCAGCTGGTCGGTGGCGTCCTCGGAGGTGCTGACGTAGCCCGTCGTCCGACCCTTGTCGTCGGTCAGGCGCGAGAGCGTCATCGCGTGGGTGCGCTCCACGCCGTCCTTGCGCCGGAAGCGGATCAGGGTGCCGGCCGCCCCCGACTTGGTCAGCTCCCGCACGACATCGACGACGTCGTCGCGCACGCCGAACTCGCGGGCCTTGTCCCGGATGGCGGCCCGGGTGTGGAACATCGTGGAGTGCTGGCCCAGCACCTCGGAGCGCTCGTAGCCCAGCAGTCGCTGGGCGCCCGGGTTGTAGAGAGTGATCCGCCCGGCCTCGTCGGAGCCGACGATCGCGACTCCGGTGGCGCCGTCGACGATCCGCTGCACGATGTCTCGCTCGGCCTTGGCCTCCCGGGCCGAGGCGATCTGGTCGCCGACCCGGATCATCAGGGGCACCACGATCGTCGCGCACACGATGGCGAACGCCGCGAGCATCAGTCCGCGGGCGTCCACCGACATCCCGTAGCGCTCGGGGACGTCGGCGAACGGGCCGGTGCCTGCGGTGGTCATGACGATGGCGAACGCCAGCACCGCGACCATCTGCGCGAGCGCCTCGCGAGGACTCAGCCGCAGGGCGCCCCAGGCCAGCACCGGCACCGCCAGGAACACCAGCGAGGGGTAGTCGTCGGGCAGGAAGACCGCCGGCGTCACGGTGACGATGGTCAGCCACTGGAAGATGCGCTCCCCAGGCGACGCGATCGACTCCTGGTTGGGCAGCCGGCAGAAGAAGGGGATGAGCGCCAGGTTCGAGGCGACGTGGGCCGTGGCGATCGACGCCGCGACCAGGCCCGGGTCGCCCCAGTCGGTGACCACCGCGGTGAGGAACCCGGCGACCGCCACCACCGCCCCACCCGCCGCCACGGAGTAGAAGTAGCGCCGCAGGTCGGCGTCCGAGCGCAGGTGCGGTCGCGGGTCGCGCCCGTCGCTGAAGAGCCGAGACACGATCCAGGCCTCCAGCGCGCTGCCCAGCGCGAAGCCCAGGGAGACGCCGAAGGGCCGGCCGTTGTCGCTCACCAGCGAGGGCAGCCAGACCGTGCCGAGGGCGACGGTGAAGATGGCGACCAGCAGCAGGCCGGTGAGACGCCGGCGCGCCAGCAGCAGGGCACCCGTCGCCAGGCCGGCCGGCCAGATGCCGGTCACCCGGCCACCCTCGGGGGCCCCCCACACCGCGACCAGCCCGGCGACCGCCATGAGCAGCACCACGGCCGCGACGCGCACAGTCCAGGACTTCGGCACCTGGTCCCACCCCTCCCAGGCGAACTCACCCGAGAGCATCTTCCAGCACCGTAGTGCCTCCCCGCCGGGAAATCGCCAATGCCCACCAGCGCTGCTGAGTCGCCGGCCACCGTGTCGTAGGTTTTCCCGATGGACTCCCGGGAGCACAGGTACGACGTCGTCGTCGTCGGAGGCGGACACAACGGCCTGGTCTCAGCCGCCTACCTGGCACGTGCGGGACTGTCGGTGCTGGTGCTCGAGCGGCTGGACCAGACCGGCGGCGCCGCCGTCTCCGCCGAGGCGTTCTCTGGCCACCGGACCCGGCTGTCGCGCTACTCCTACCTGGTCTCCCTGCTGCCCGAGCAGGTCATCGACGACCTCGGGCTCGACCTGAGGCTGGTGTCGCGCGAGACCGCGTCGTACACGCCGGTGCTGCGCGACGGCACTCCCGGAGGCCTGCTCGTCGAGCACGACGAGGGCGAGGCCACGCGGCGCTCGTTCCTCGAGCTCACCGGCTCCGAGGACGAGTACGCCGCCTGGCGGGAGTTCTACGCCGACGTGGCCGAGCTCGCGCACGTGGTCGCCCCCACCCTGCTGCAGCCCCTGCCCACCGAGGGCGATGTGCGGGACCGGGTCGACCCCGGCATCTGGCGCGACCTGGTGACCACGCCGATCGGCGCGACCATCGAGTCCCGCTTCGCCGACGACACGGTGCGGGGCGTGGTCGGCACGGACGCGCTGATCGGCACCTTCGCCTCGCTGCACGACCCCTCGCTGGTCCAGAACCGCTGCTTCCTCTACCACCTGATCGGCAACGGGACCGGTGAGTGGCGGGTCCCGGTCGGCGGCATGGGCGCGGTCACAGGCGAGCTGCACCGGGTCGCCGTCGAGGCCGGCGCCGAGATCCTCACCGGCGCGGGCGTCAGTGCCATCAGCCCGTACGACGGCGGCGCCGACGTTACCTGGCACGACGGCGCGACGAGCCACACGGTCAGCGCCCGGTTCGTGCTCGCCAACGTGGCGCCTTGGGTGCTGCGGATCCTGCTGGGTGAGCCCGCCGACGAGGCCAACAAGCCCGAGGGCGCCCAGCTCAAGGTCAACTTCCTGCTCGACCGCCTCCCCCGGCTTCGCTCCGGCATGGACCCCGCGGTCGCCTTCGCCGGCACGCTGCATCTCGGCGAGGACCTCACCCGGCTGGAGTCGGCGTACGCCGAGGCGGCGCGCGGGCAGATGCCCGGCTCGCTGCCCGGCGAGGTCTACTGCCACTCCCTCACCGACCCCTCCATCCTCGGTGACGAGGCCCCGGGCACCCACACGCTCACCTACTTCGGGCTGCACACCCCGGCCTCGCTGTTCGACGCCGACCCCGAGGCGGTCAAGGCGCTGGCCGTCCGCCGGGCGATCGCCTCCCTCGACGAGCACCTCGAGGAGCCGATCGAGCAGTGCGTCGCCCGCGACGCCGACGGCGCTCTGTGCATCGAGGCGAAGATCCCCCAGGACGTCGAGCGCGACCTGGCCATGCCCGGAGGCCACATCTTCCACGGCGACCTCGACTGGCCCTGGGCCTCCAGCCGCGCCCGCATGGAGACCCCCGCCCAGCAGTGGGGTGTCCAGACCGACCACGACTCGGTCCTGCTCTGCGGCTCCGGCGCCCGCCGCGGCGGCGCGGTGTCGGGGCTCGGCGGGCACAACGCCGCCCAGGCCGTGCTCGCCATGCTCTGAGCCGACAACCCCTCTCGATTTTTCCCGCGGTCCCGCCGCTGGTAATGTCAGCGTCGCTTCACCGCGCGGCATTAGCTCAATTGGCAGAGCAGCTGACTCTTAATCAGCGGGTTCGGGGTTCGAGTCCCTGATGCCGTACCACCATCACCGCAGGTCGCAGGCCCTACCCCCTCGCCGGGGGTGGGGCCCTTTGTCCTCTCCGGGCCGCCCGATGCTCACGGATTGCTCACGCGGCCGTTGTGGGATCAGCGCGTCGGCTGCGTCGGCCGCTTGCCGACCGACGTTTTCCAACAGATGCGAGTACGTGTCTGCGGTGATCGCGAGCGAGCTGTGATCAATCACCTCGACACGACCGCGATGTCGACGCCGGCTGGAAGCAGAAGCGACGCTCGCCCGTGGCGCAGATCGTGCACGCGGATACGCCGGAGCCCCGCGTCTTCCACGATCTCTGCGAACCGCTTCGTCACACCGTCCGGCGCGAGCGGGTTCTCGTCCTCTCTAGCGAGCACGAGGTCGTGGTCGAGGTATGCCGTCCCCAGGTCGCCCGCTCCGCGTCCTGAGCGAACCGGTGCGCGATAACACAGACCCCGATGCTTCGAGCGAATGGCCGGCGTCCGTGGCGGACCACCGGCCGTCAGCGCATCGGTCCGCCGCGGGAGTGGAACCCGCGGCACGAGACCCCGGCGAACATCCTTCCTCGCCGGGGGTCTCACCCGTTCGGCGTGCGCCCGATCTCTCGACGCAACGTGTGGAGCTCCTTCGCGCCGTCGGCGCGTTGCTGCTCATCGAGGTAGTCAGCGCGGTTCGAGTACACGACACTCTGCCGCGGGTGGACCAGGTTGCCGAACTGGAGGTCGAAGGCCAGCAGGCACGTCCAGCCCTCTCGATGGGACGTCCGCGCTTCCACCATCACCCGGTACGCGCGCGGCTCAGGCACCACACCCGGAAGGGTGCCGACGAACTCCGGGATGAACTCGTGCACGCTCCGGCCGGAGATGCTGAACGGCCGCGGCGCGTCTTCGACGTCGTCGCCGCGCAACTCGAGTGTCTTGCGCGTACAGTCCCAATCGAGCGTCTCTCCGTGCTCGGTGAATCTCATCCTCAGCGCGAGAACAACCACGGCGGCCGCCCCAGTGTTGTGAAGCGCGAGCGGCAGTCGGATCCCCGATACGTCGCTACTCACGGAGGCCGCGTACGCCCCTGGCTCGTACGTGACAAGCGGGCCTGATCGAGCGTGGAGCCACCAGAAGGACCCGACGGTGAAGCAGAGCGCCATAGCAGAGACCGCGAGAGCTACGTAGACCATGCGCCCATCGTGGCGGTTTGCGCGCACTCGTGGAGCGCTCAGTCCGCACAAGCTGCCCGAAGGGGATGCCAGTGCGCAGGACCAGATGCTCACAGCTTGCTCACGGATGCTCCAAGAGGTGCCAGCCGCGAGCAACCTCAGTTGACACGACCCCGCGCGCCGAACCGCTCTGACCTGCGGAAACATCACGCATCGGCATCGCCCGACACCTGGTCGACCGGACTCTTAATCACCGGGTTCGGGGTTGGAGTCCCTGATGCCGTACCGCCACACCCCTATCCACTGACCGGCAGGGGGCGCTTCGCCGGGCAACTTCCCGCCGGCTCTGCGCCCCCACCCACACGCGGCGACTTCCTGCTCGAGCTGTTGACGAACCGCACGCACTGTCTGGGCAGGAGCGGCCACGCCCCTCGTAGTTCTCCTTACGCAGCAGGACATCCTGGCAATGCCGCGCAACCCCAGCGTGATCTCGACGATGAGGGCGGCCCCCAGTCCGTACATGAGGCCCTTGGTACTCGTGCAGCGCAGGCTCCAACCGCAGGATGCCCAAGCACCTACCAGTTCGGTGGCACGCTCCCCGTCGTATGCACCTTCGTACGCCTAGTGCTCTGCAACTGGCCTGCCACCAGGTCCGGCGAGCGGGCCGGCAAGTCAATCGCGCCCGCGCCGGCGAAGCTCGCATTCCTGGGCTGGTCCGCGTGGTCTAGACCCCGCGACGAGCTCCTAATGACCCTGGGTGCGCTCGATGGAGACGGTGCCACCACCGGCGCCCTTGTGGCTTCCCTGTCTCTAGAGACCGACTTGCGTCGCGCCGTACTCGGCCTGTTCCTGGGTGTAGCCCTCGAACTTGAGCTGCTGGATCAGGCCGTCTCGTGAGAATGAGCTCATGTCGAGATAGGTCTGGGCGGAGGCGGCGGCCTGCTTCTTCCAGTTGGCCTTCTGGGCGTCGACACCGTACTCGGCGTCCTTCTGTGAGAAGCCCTCGAACTTGAGTTGCTTGATCAACCCGTCACGCGAGAAGGCGCTCGTATCGAGATAAGTTTCCGCGCTCTCGCGCGCGTTCTCTTGGGCGGTGGTCTCCTTGGGGCCGTCACTCTTCTTGCCCTTGGCTGCGCCTTGCTTCTTGTCCTTGTTGTTCGCCTCGCTCCGGTCTGCTGCTGTGGTGCCTTCGTCTTCGGGTATCTCGCAGGCGGTGGCAGTAAGCGAAGACAGAGCCCCGCGGGGTGGTGGGCTTTGAGGTGATCCTCAGTGCCTACACGTCGCTGCTCTCGATGGCGGCGACGGAGTCAGTATCGCTGGTGTCGTAGAGCTTGGCCATAGACCCCTCGGACAGGTAGCGGCGGTCGCCGGCGATCCACTCGTCGTGCATGTCGATCAGCACCGCCCCGACAAGGCGGATGACCGCGGCGGCGTTGGGGAAGATGCCCACGACCCGGGAGCGGCGCTTGATCTCCTTGTTGACCCGCTCGAGGGGGTTGGTGGACCAGATCTTGCGCCAGTGCTCGCGCGGGAACGCAGTGAACGCGAGCACCTCGGCCTTCGCGTCGTCCATCAGGGGCCCGAGCTTGGGAAACCGGGCGGCGAGCTCGTCGCGGGTCTTGTCCCACGCCGCGTGGACGTCCTCGGCGGTGGGTTGGGCAAAGATCATCCGGAACGCAGTCGCCACCAGCTCGGCCTGGCCCTTGGGCACGTGCGCGAGCAGGTTGCGGGCGAAGTGGACCCGACACCTCTGGTGCGCGACACCCTGGAAGGCCCGCTTCAACGCCTTGACCAGGCCGGAGTGCTGGTCGCTGATCACCAGCCGCACCCCGGCCAGGCCGCGTTGCTTGAGGCTGAGCAGGAAGCTGCGCCAGAAGATCTCGTCCTCGCTGTCACCGACGTCCAGGCCGAGGATCTCTCGCTCGCCGGTCGCGGTGACGCCAGTGGCGACGATGACGGCCATCGACACGACCTGGCCGCCCTTGCCCGGGGCGTTGCGGACGTGGAGGTAGGTCGCATCCAGGTAGATGTAGGGGAACTCGACGTGATCCAGAGTCCGGGTGCGGAACGCGCCGACGGTCTCGTCCAGGCCGGCGCAGATCCGCGAGACCTCGGACTTGCTGATCCCGGCCCCGCCCATCGCTTCGACCAGGTCGTCGACGCTGCGGGTGCTGATGCCGTGGACGTAGGCCTCCATCACCACCGCGTACAACGCTTGGTCGATGCGGCGGCGGGGCTCGAGGATGATCGGGAAGAACGACCCCTTGCGCAGCTTCGGGATCCGCAGCTCGACGTCGCCGGCCTTGGTGGTCAGCATCCGCGGCCGGTGGCCGTTGCGCTCAGTGACGCGGCCATCGGTGCGCTCATACGGTGCGGCACCGATCCGTTCGGCGGCTTCGAGCTCAATCAACTCCTGAAGCGCGACCCGGACCGAGTCGCGGACCAGATCGGCGCCATCACCGGCACGGAACGCCTCGAGGAGTTCGGACAGGGCAGACTGTGGCAAGGCCATCGGTGGCTCTCCTTCAATGTGTCTCTTGGTCGATACACACCGAAGATCCCGCCGATGGCCGTCTACGTCTTCACGCCTCGCCGCCAGCCCTCAAACCCCACCACTCCCCGGGACTCTCCTTAAGCGAAAGAGCGAAGGCGAGCACGAGCACGCCTAATGCCTTCTTCATTGCTGGTCCGATCTGGTGTCCGTTGTTTTCCGGATGCAATCACGGAGCACTGGCTCGCGTCTCACGATTGCGTCAGGTGGCGGTCACCGCGACGCATCGACGATGGCGTTCTCTGGGGCCGGGATGATTGCCGATGACCAGGTCGTTTGCGTGTCCGACGTGGGCGAAATGCAGGAAGGGCCGGCGGGATCCGCCGGCCCTTCCTCGTTCAGCTGGTGTGCGTGGTGGTGCGGAGCCTCAGCCCTTCAGCTCGGCGCGGTCGAAGTCGTTGTAGGCCTCGACGTAGTCGTTCGTGTAGGCATCGGCCGCGTCGACCTTGCTCTCGGTGAGGCCGCCGTCGACGGCGACCTGGGTCCAGAGCTCGACGGCCTCTTCCTCGTAGGAGCCCCACTTGTCGTAGGTGTTCGGGTCACCCTGGTACTTGTTCGGGAACCCGGCCTCGAGGATCTTCGCGAGCTTCTCCGCGTCGTTCTCGCCGGTCTTGGTCGCGGGGTACTGCTCCCACGTCGCCTCGACGGTCTCGACCGGGTTGTTGATCATGTGCAGCGTGGAGCGGGCCCAGGCGCGCCCGAAGCCCTCGATGATCTCCTGGTTGTCCTCGGCCCACTTGCGGTCGACGACGAAGCCGGTGGAGAAGAGGTTCTCGGTGCTCTCGGGCTTGATGTACTCCAGCTCGACGCCCAGGCTCTCCATCTCCGCGTAGGCGGCGGTCCACAGCATCAGCACGTCGATCCGCCCGCGCTGCAGGGCGTCCAGCGCGGGGGCGCCGACGCCGACCGACTCGTAGGTGACGTCCGACTCGGGGTCGATGCCGGCGAAGTCCAGCGCCAGGTCGGAGGTCGTCTTCGCGCCCGACTGCAGGCTGGAGACGCCGATCGTCTTGCCCTCCAGGTCCTCGACCGAGTCGATGTCGCTGTCCGGCAGCACGGCGTAGTACTGGATCGAGGTGCGGGTCGAGTTGTAGACCATGACGACGTCCTGGCCCTTGTCGCGCGCCGCCAGGGCGGCGTCGGGGTTGGTGGAGCCGATGTCGATGTTGCCGGCGGACAGCGCCTGAAGGACGCCGCTGCTGTCCTTGACGAACTGGGCCTCGATCTTGATGCCCTCGTCCTCGAAGTAGCCCTCGACCTCGGCCAGCGCGAGGTTGCCGTAGCCCATCTCCATCGCGGGCAGCGGCACGCCGAGCGTCACCTTGGTCAGGCCCGAGTCGTCCTCGTCGTCGGAGCCGCAGGCGGCCAGCGAGACGGAGGCAGCCAGTGCCAGCACGGTCAGCAGCGTCCGCGAACGTCGCAGACCTCCGCGCCTCGTGGTTGTCTTGTCGAGCATGGTGGTGTTCACCCTTCCCAGAAGATGACCCGCCGGCGGATCAGCCGGACGGTTTGGTTGATTGCCACGCCCATGACCGAGAGCACCAGGAAGACGGCGAACATGCCGGCGGTGTCATAGGAGTGCTGCAGGTTCTGCAGGAGGACGCCCACTCCTGCTTGGGCGCTGATGAACTCCGCGACGATCGCGCCGAGGGTCGCGTAGACGGAGACGAGCTCGATGCCCGCGAAGATCGACGGCAGGGCCGTGGGGAACAGCAGCCGGCTCCAGATCTGCATCCGGGAGGCGTTCATCGACTTGAACAGCTCGACTCGCGACGGGTCGACGCCGTTGACGCCGCTCATGGTGTTGATCAGGAGCGGGAAGAAGCACAGCAGGCCGGCCAGGAGGATCTTGGAGGTGGCGCCGAACCCGAACCAGATCAGCAGCAGCGGCGCCAGTGCCACCTTGGGGACGCCCTGCAGCGCGATCAGGTAGGGGTAGAAGAGCCGCCGAGCGGTGTCGGAGGTGCCGAGGAGGAAGCCGAGGATGATCGCGACCGTGCCGCCGATCAAGAGCCCGGCCATCGCCTCGCCGAGCGTCACCTTGAAGTTCTCGTACATCACCTCGAGCCGCTCGGCCGACGTGAAGGACTCCAGGACCGAGCTCAGCTTGGGGAAGATGAACGGCTGGATGCCCAGCGCCCCGGGTAGGAACTGCCAGGCCGCCAGGACTGCGGCGAACAGCAGCAGCGGCGCGACGTGCCGCGAGAACTCAAGCCGACGCATGCGTGGGCGCTCCTTCGGTGAAGTACGCCCGGATCCGGGCGCTGGTGCTGGCGAACTCGGGCATCTCCATCACCGAGGCGTCGCGACGGTCGGGCAGCGGCACGTCGATGACGTCCAGGACCCGTCCGGGGCGCGACGACATCACGACGATCTTCTGGGAGAGGAAGACCGCCTCGGAGATGCTGTGGGTGATGAGGATCGTGGTGGGGGCGTCGGCGGCCCAGATGTTGTGCAGATCCAGGTTCATCTGGTCGCGGGTCATCGCGTCGAGGGCCCCGAAGGGCTCGTCGAGCAGGAGCAGCGAGGGCTTGGTGCCGAGGGCCCGGCACAGCGACACCCGCTGCTGCATGCCGCCGGAGAGCTGGTTGGGCAGCGACTTCTCGAAGCCCGCCAGCCCGGCGCGGTCCAGGAGTCGCAGCGCGTTGTCCTTGTCGGCCTGCGTGACCTTGCGCTTGATCTTGATCGGCAGCAGCACGTTCTTGAGCACCGTGAGCCACGGCAGCAGGGTCGGGGCCTGGAACATGATCCCGGTGTCCGCGCGCGGGCCCGTGAGCGGCTCGTCGCCGATCCGGATCTCGCCGCGGGTGGCCGGCACCAGGCCGGCGATGCTCTTCAGCAGGGTGGTCTTGCCGCACCCGCTCGGGCCGACGATCGACAAGAACGTGCCCGCCGGGATGTCGAGGTCGAGGTCCTCGATGGCCACGGTGGGCTCGGAGCCGGACCTCGTGTAGGTGATGTTGAGACTGGTGACGCTGACCTGAGAGGCCATTTCTCCTCCGACTTCCGGATGCAGGGGTAGGCGGAGCGGCCGGCGGGGGTGACCTGCCGGCTGCTCGACCGGGGCGGGCCCATGCGGGCGCGCCGGTGTGCCGGGCGCTGAGGTGTAGAACGCCGCCGGCGTGTGCAACGTGTCACGCGCCCGAATTACTGTCAACAGTTTCCAGTTCACAACAGTCCTGCCTCGCACTGAGTGCCACATCGGCACCGCGACGTTGACGGAAGGGGACTGCCTGCCCTACCGTCCGCCGCCAGTCCCCCACCCGGGTGAGCCGTCACGGAAGGCGAGGCATGACCGAGCCCACCGCGCCCCCGTCGACGAGCCGGCTTCGCCTCACGACGGCGCGCGACCTGGCCCAGAGCGCCCTACGTGACCTGGTGCTCCAGGGGAGTCTGGCGCCCGGAGACCGGGTCAACGAGGTCCTCCTCGCCGAGGAGCTGGGCATCAGCCGAGGGCCGCTGCGTGAGGCCATCCAGGGCCTGGCGAGCGAGGGCCTGCTGCAGATCGTGCGGCACAAGGGGGCGTTCGTGACGGCCGTCGACGCCGACGAGCTCCGCGACCTGTACGAGCTGCGCAGCGCGCTCGAGGGCTTCGCCGTGCGCGTCGCCTGCGCGGGCCGCAGCCCACGCACTCCCGACCAGATCGCCGCGCTGGCGACCCTGGCCAGCTCAGCGCCGGACGACGACCTGCCGTACTCCTCCGACCTCGACTTCCACCACGGTCTCGTGGAGCTGGCCGGCAACCAGTCCCTGCTGCGCACCTGGACCGACGTCCACACGCGGATCTCGTTGGCGCGAGCCCGCTCGGCCCGCCAGCCCGAGCGCGCCCAGGAGGCCGCCGGCGAGCACGCGCAGATCCTGGAGGCGATCGACGGGCGCCAGGGCGCCCGCGCCACCAGGCTGCTCGCCAAGCACCTCTGGCGCTCCTACGAGAGCGCCGCATCACTCCTGGGCGACTCGCCCGACCCCGAACACCGCGATCCTGCGTAAACTCACGCCCGTGTCCTCACCCATCCGCCTGGCGATCGTCAACGACTACGAGATCGTGGTCCACGGCGTCGCGGCGGCGCTGGCGCCTCACGGCGACCGCGTCGAGGTCGTGGAGCTGGACTCCCGGCTACCGGTCGTCAGCGACGTGGACGTGCTGCTCTACGACACGTTCGGCCAGGCCCAGGGTGACGCCGTCGACCTGGACCAGCTGGTGGCCGGCGGCAGCGCCAAGGTCGTCATCTTCACCTGGAACGTCCAGCCGGAGCTCGTCGATCGCGCGCTCGCCCGCGGTGCGGCCGGCTACCTGTCGAAGGCGCTCACCGCCGAGGAGCTCGTCAAGAGCATCGAGGCGGTCCACGCCGGCACCACGGTGACCGCCGGCCTCGACACCAACGGCGACGCGGTCGACACCATCGGCCGGTGGCCCGGCGTCGACCACGGCCTCAGCGTGCGTGAGGCAGAGGTCATCGCGCTCATCACGCAGGGACTCTCGAACCAGGAGATCGCCGACCGGTGCTATCTCAGCATCAACTCGGTGAAGACCTATGTGCGCACGGCCTACCGCAAGATGGAGGTCACGCGCCGGTCGCAGGCGGTGCTGTGGGGGATCGCGCACGGCTTCGCGCCCGACCGCAGCCGGACCCTCGACCCCAACTCGGACTGACCGCGCGAGCGACCTGGCCTACAGGTACACCTGGCCTACAGGTACAGCCCGGTCGTCTCGTCCGCGAGGCGGTCGGCCGCCACGGCGTGGACGTCGCGCTCGCGCATGACGACGTAGACCTCGCCGTGGACCTCGACCTCGGCCTTGTCCTCGGGGTCGAACAGGACCCGGTCGCCGGCCTCGACCGCGCGGGCCTGCGGACCGACGGCGACGACCCGGGACCACGCCAGGCGGCGTGCCCCCATGGCGGCGGTGGCGGGGATGACGATGCCGCCGGAGGAGCGGCGCTCTCCCGAGTCATCGTCCAGCTCACACAGGATGCGGTCGTGCAGCATCTTGATGGCGCGCTTCTCAGGCATAACGGGGCTCCGCAGCTTCAGCCGGCGACCTTGCGGATGACGACGAAGAGCGCGACCACCCCGACGACACCGCCGACGACCTTGAGGATGTTGTCGGTGCGGGGCTGGCCGGTCGCCGGGTCCACGAAGTGGGCCTTGAGCGTCGCGACCTCGCGACCGGCGATGGTCTTGGGGCTGGCGCGGTAGAGGAGCTCGTCGATCGTGCCCGCCAGCCGCTCACGGGTGGCTTCGATCTCGGCCTCGAGGTCTGACGGGTCGGTGCTCACCCGGGAAGGCTATCAATGGTCCGCGGGTCGAACCCGAACGGGAGCTCCAGGCGGTGGGCGCGCATCAGCGCGTCATCGGTGAGGACGTCGTACGTCGCGTCGTCGGCGACCACGTGACCGTCACTGAGAATGACCGCGCGGGGGCACAGCTCGAGGGCGTAGGGCAGGTCGTGGGTGACCATCAGGACGGTCACGTCGAGCGAGCGCAGGATGTCGGCGAGCTCGCGGCGCGAGGCCGGGTCGAGGTTGGACGACGGCTCGTCGAGCACCAGGATCTCCGGCTCCATGGCCAGCACGGTGGCGACCGCGACCCGGCGACGCTGGCCGAACGAGAGGTGGTGCGGCGGGCGGTCGGCGAAGTCGGCCATGCCCACCATGTCCAGGGCGGCCATGACCCGGGCCTCGAGGGCCGCGCCCTTGAGGCCGAGGTTGGCGGGGCCGAACGCGACATCCTGGCGCACCGTGCCCATGAACAGCTGGTCGTCGGGGTCCTGGAAGACGATACCGACGCGGCGGCGGATCTCGGCGAGGTTGCCCTTCTCCACGGGGAGCCCGCTGACGGCCACGGTCCCGGCGCCTGCGGTGAGGATCCCGTTGAGGTGCAGGACCAGCGTGGTCTTGCCGGCGCCGTTGGGCCCGAGCAGCGCCACCCGCTCGCCGCGGTGGACGTGCAGGTCCACGCCGAACAGCGCCTGGTGCCCGTCGGGATAGGCGTAGGCCAGGCCGCGGACGTCGAGCACCGGGGTGGTCACGGGAGCCGCCCGGTGTAGCCGCGCGACAGCATCGCGAGGTGGACCCGCTCGCCGCGCTCGTAGGAGCGGATGAACAGCGCGCCCAGCGTGCGGGCGAGCGTCGGCCAGCTCCGGGGGGAGCGCGGGTTCATCCCGCGTGAGCGCATGGACACCATCATCCGCCCCAGGTCGGCGGTGACGACGTCGAGGTAGCGGATCATGAAGCCCATGATCTGCACGACCAGGTCGGGCACGCGGAGACGACGCAGTCCCACGAGCACGTCGGTCGGCTCGGTCGTGGCCGCGAGCGTCAGGGACGCCATGACGCCGAGGGTGCCCTTGGCGAGCAGGCCCCAGGCGGCGACCAGCCCCGGCTCGGAGACGCTCAGGCCGAGCACCTCGACGCGGGGGCCGGTCGCGATGAACGGCACCAGCACCGCGAAGACCACGAACGGCACCTCGATGACCATGCGTCTGACGACGTAGAGGAGCGGGACGCGCGAGAGCAGGATGACCGCGAGGACGACGAGGAGATAGCCGGCGAAGACCGGGTACCAGCCGCGCGGCGTCGCGACCACCGTGAGCATGAACGCGACCAGCGTCAGGACCTTCAGGTGGGCCGGGGCGCGGTGAACGACGCTGTGGCCGTGGAAGAACAGCCGGTGGCCGTGACCGGCGCCCACGTCAGCCCGCCGAGTCGGACGGGGTGCGGCGGCGTACGGCGTAGCCCACTCCCCCGGCGATGACGAGCACGAGCAGGACCCCCACGACCCCCGCGAGGCCGCCGCTCAGCCGCTCGTCCTCCACCCCGGACGTCTGGTAGTCGGCGAACGGGCTGTCGCCGGTCTTCGGCTCCTCGGCGGAGTCGATGAACCCGGTCTTCTCGGCGACGTACTCGAGCCCGTCGGGGTGGGCGCTGGCGTAGTAGCTGCCGACGCCTGCGAGCAGCAGTGCGGCGAGCAGCCCGACGACGAAGAATCGGGTCCTCACGCGACTGCCTTCCGGATCTCGAGGTCCGCGACCGGCACCAGATGGCGCGCCCCGTGGACCAGGTCGGGTCGAGCGGCGACCACGGAGGCGACCACCAGCCCGGTGACCAGCGCCTCGCCGACGCCGATGACGGTGTGCCAGCCCAGCATCGCGGTGAGGACCGCACCGGTGTCGACGGGCGCCGTGCCGCCGATCACGAAGAGCAGGGTGAAGACGGCCGCGGCCGCGGGGACGGACACCAGCGCCCCGATGGCCGCGGCGGGTGCGACCGACGCCGTACGCCGGGGCAGCACCGCGGCGACCAGGCGGAAGACCGCGTAGCCCACGAAGCAGCCGACCAGGCCCATGAGCGTGATGTTGGTGCCGAGCGCGGTGACCCCGCCGTCGGCCATGAACAGTGCCTGGACCAGGAGCACCACGCTGAGACAGAGGGCGCCGGTCCAGGGACCGACGAGCACCGCGGCCAGCGCGCCGCCGAGCAGGTGACCGCTCGTGCCGGCGCCCACCGGGAAGTTGATCATCTGCCCGGCGAAGATGAAGGCGGCGACGAGACCGGCCATCGGGGCGGTCCGGTCGTCGAGCTCCCCGCGGGCCTTGCGCAGCGCCACCGCGACCCCGCCCGCGGCGATCACGCCGGTGACCACGGAGGTCGGGGCGTCCAGGAAGCCGTCGGGTACGTGCATGAGGGGTTCCCCCGGTCGCTAGGTTGGCTGCACCGACCATCGTACGTTATTGCACATCACTCGCAACAAGGAGCCGTTTCGTGTCCGAGACCGCCCGCCTCTCCCCCGGCGACGCCGCCCCCGACTTCACCCTGACCGACGACACCGGCGCCGAGGTCTCGCTGTCCGGCCTGCGCGGCCGCAAGGTCATCGTGTACTTCTACCCGGCCGCGATGACGCCGGGCTGCACCAAGCAGGCCTGCGACTTCACGGACTCGCTCGAGTCCCTGAAGGCTGCCGGCTACGAGGTGCTCGGCATCTCGCCGGACAAGCCCGAGAAGCTCGCCAAGTTCCGCGAGAAGGACGCCCTCACGATCCCGCTGCTCTCGGACACCGACAAGGCGGTCATGACGGCCTACGGCGCCTTCGGCGAGAAGAAGCTCTACGGCAAGGTGGTCCAGGGGGTCATCCGCTCGACCTTCGTGGTGGACGAGGACGGCAAGGTCGAGAAGGCGCAGTACAACGTCAAGGCCACCGGCCACGTCGTCAAGCTGCGGCGCGACCTCGGCCTCGACTGACGGATTCGCGCCGCCGGTTCCTAGACTGTGCGCGCACCCGCCGGAGTGGTGGAACTGGCAGACACGCAGGTTTTAGGTACCTGTGCCTTCGGGCGTGGGGGTTCAAGTCCCCCCTCCGGCACGGGTGTCCAGCCACGAACGAACAGAGAAGGTGCCCATGGAGCTCCACGAGACCCTCCGCGAGCTCGCCGCCACGTCGGGGCCGGGTGTCTTCGACGACGCGGACCTGCTGCGCGGTGCGCTCGACGACTACCTCGACGAGGGCGCCGCGTCGACCGGTGAGATCAACCTGCTCGTCGACGCCGTGCGCCTGGGCTCCTTCCGGATGATGCTCTCCACGATCGACAGCGGCGCCCAGCCGGCGCGGGCCGTCGAGACGGCCGGCGACGTGCTGGCCCGCGACCGCGGCACGACCGACGTCGCGGCGACGCGCTGGGCGTGCGCGGTGCTCGGGTACGCCGTGGGCCGGGTCGGCGACGCCGACGTCCGCCGGTTCGAGCGGCCGACCAGCCAGTCGCGGCCGAGCGCCCCGCCGCCGGCGCCGCCGACCTGGGGGCCGCCCGTCCAGTCGCCCGTCCAGTCATCGGGCCAGTCGCCCGTCCAGTCACCGTGGCAGCCGCCGCCGACCGCCCCGCCGCACCAGCCGCCGTACGCGCCCGCCGGCTACCCGGGCTCCTACCATGCGGCCCCGCCTGCGAAGCCGAAGCGGACCGGTCTGCTCGTCGCGATCGGCGCCGTCGCGCTCGTCGTCGTGGCCGGCGTCCTGACCGCCGTACTGCTGGTCTCGGGTGACGACGACGGCGGCAAGGACACGGCCGACGACCAGACCAGCAGCACCGGCGAGCCCACCACCGACCAGACGGTCGAGCCCACCGACGAGCCCACCGAGGTGCCCACGGAGGTGCCGGCGGGAGCGATCGAGGGCAACGGCTACTACTTCACGCCGCCCGAGCGCTGGACCGACGTCACCGACGAGGTCGTCGCCCGCGACGACGCGGGTCAGACCGACGTGGCGGTCGGGTGGGGCAACTCCTTCGAGGTCGCGCGCGCCAACGTCATCGTCGAGACCGGCTTCGCCGGCGGCGAGACCGACCCCGAGGTGCTCCGCCCGACCTGGGAGCGGAACATGGCCGGCGCCACCGGCGCCACCCCCGAGGACAACGGCACGACCGAGATCGACGGCGAGACCGCGGTCGGGGTGCTGATCGCCCGGATCAACGAGAACGACGTCCCGATCGAGCAGTTCGGCTACCTCACCATCCACGACGGCGACCTCTACTCGGTGATCCTGTCCACGCAGGCGGGCGACAAGGACGCCCAGGCGGCCTTCGAGGAGCTGCTCGCGACCTGGACCTGGACAACCTAGGCGCGCTCCTCGCGCAGCCGGGGCTCGGTGGCCAGCTCCGGGTGGATCCCGGTCTTGTCGGCGTAGAAGGCGCGCACCCGGTCCATGTCGGCGACCACGTCGCCGCTGAGCTCGAAGGTCGGGCCCCAGCCCACCGTGCGGCTCGGTGCGTCGACGAACGCGAGGGTCACCGGGATGCCGGTCTGTCGGGAGATCCGGTAGAAACCGGACTTCCAGTAGTCGGCGCGACCACGGGTGCCCTCGGCGGCGAGTCCGAGCAGGAACGTCTCGTCACTCGCGGCGTCGGCCAGCAGTGCGCGGATGGTGGCGCCGGGGTTGTCCCGGTCGAGCGCCACGGCGCCCGTGGCGCGCATGAGGACGCCGAGCGGGCCCTTGAAGAACGACTGCTTGACCAGCAGCCGGATCTGGACGCTGCTGTCCCAGGCGAGCAGCATCGTGAGGACCCAGTCCCAGTTGGAGGTGTGCGGGGCGCCGACCAGGATCCCCCGGCTCGGCACCTGCCCGACGGTCTTCCAGCGGGCCGCCCTCAGGGCCACGCGCGCGAACGTCCTGCGGAGGAGAAAGCGTCGACCCATCTCGAGAACGTACCGCTCGATGCGGTGTGACGAGTCCCACGCCCCGCTAGTGTCCGCGCATGGACTCCGCACTGACCGAGATCGGCTTGCCCATCGCCCTCGCCATCGTCATGTTCGGACTCGGGCTGGACCTCACGCTCGCCGACTTCCGCCGGGTCGGCAAGCACCCGAAGGCGGTCCTCGTCGCGCTGGGCTGCCAGCTCGTGCTGCTGCCGGCCGTCTGCTTCGGGCTCGTGGTGCTCTTCGACCTCTCGCCTTTCCTCGGGATCGGCATGCTCCTGCTGGCCGCGTCGCCCGGCGGCACGACCGCGAACCTGTTCAGCCACCTCTTCCGCGGCGACGTGGCGCTCAACATCACGCTGACCGCGATCAACTCGATCGTCGCCATCGCGACGCTGCCGCTGATCACCAACCTCGCGATCGACTACTTCGACAAGAACGAGACGGTCTCCATGCCGCTCGAGGAGGTGGTCAAGGTCTTCGCACTGATCCTGGTGCCGACCAGCCTCGGGATGCTGACCCGTGCCCGCCGGCCGTCGTTCGCGGCGGCGATGGACCGCCCGGTGCGCCTCGCCTCCGCGGTCATCCTCGCCGTCCTCGTGCTCGGCATCCTGCTCGCCGAGAAGGACAACGTGGGCGGCTACTTCGCCGACGTCGGTCTCATCGCGGCGGTGTTCTGCGCGATCAGCCTCGTCGTCGGGTACGTCGTCCCGCGCGCCTTCGGCGTCACCGAGGGCCAGGCGATCGCGTCGTCGTTCGAGATCGGCGTCCACAACGGGACGCTCGCGATCTTCGTCGCGGAGAACATCCTGGAGGTCAACGCGATCGCGATCCCGGGCGCCATCTACTCGCTCATCATGATCTTCCTGGCGGCCGCGTGGGGCGTGCTGATCAGCCGCCGGGTGGGTCAGCGGGAGGCGAGCAGGGTCGCGAGCTGAGGGGCGATCTCGCGCAGCGCCCGCCCCCGGTGGGAGATCGCGTCCTTGTCGGCGCGGTCGAGCTCCGCGGTCGTGCGGCCGGGGTGGTCGTCGGCGACGAAGAGCACGTCGTAGCCGAAGCCCCCGCTCCCCCGCGTCTCGCGGATGATCCGCCCGTCCATCCGCCCCTCGACGACCAGCTCGGGGCCGTCGGGATGGCAGAACGCGACGGCGCAGACGAAGTGTGCGCCGCGCCGCTCGTCGGGCACGTCGGCGAGCTGGGCCAGCAGCAGCTCGTTGTTGCGGGCGTCGGACTTGGGGGGCCCGGACCAGCGGGCGGACAGGACGCCCGGCATGCCGTTGAGCGCGTCGACGCACAGGCCGGAGTCGTCGGCGATCGTGGGCAGGCCGGTCACCGCGGCGCCGGCCCGCGCCTTGAGCAGTGCGTTGCCCGTGAAGGTCGGCGCGTCCTCGACCGGCTCGTCGTAGGCCGGCACGTCGTCGAGCCCGACGACCTCCACCTCGCCGAGGTGCTCGGCCAGGATCCGCTGCATCTCCTCGAGCTTCTTGGCGTTGCGCGAGGCCAGGAAGACCCGGGTCATGCGGTGCCGGCGAGGGCGTCGAGCTGCATGCGGGTGAGGTCGGCGCAGCCCTTCTCGGCCAGCGCGAGCAGGCCGTCGAGCTCGGCCCGGTCGAACGGCGCGCCCTCGGCGGTGCCCTGCACCTCGACGAACCTGCCGTCGCCGGTCATCACGACGTTCATGTCGGTCTCGGCGCGGACGTCCTCGACGTAGGGCAGGTCCAGGCGCGGTGCGCCGTCGATGATGCCGACGCTGATGGCGGCCACCGAGCCGGTGAGCGCCTGGGGCACACCGAGGTGCGCGCACGCGTCGACGAGCGCGATGTAGGCGCCGGTGATCGCGGCGGTGCGGGTGCCGCCGTCGGCCTGGAGCACGTCGCAGTCGATCTGGATGGTGTTCTCCCCGAGCGCCTGGTAGTCGATCACCGCGCGCAGCGAGCGACCGATCAACCGGCTGATCTCGTGGGTGCGACCGCCGATGCGGCCCTTGACCGACTCGCGGTCGGAGCGGGTGTTGGTCGCGGCCGGCAGCATCGCGTACTCCGCCGTGACCCAGCCCAGGCCCGACCCCTTGCGCCAGCGCGGTACGCCGCTCGTTGCCGACGCCGCGCACAGCACCTTGGTCCTGCCGAACTCGATGAGCACCGAGCCGGCCGCGTGGTCGAGCCAGTTGCGGGTGATCGTGACCGGGCGGAGCTCGCCGTCGGCGCGGCCGTCGACGCGGGGCGGGTGGTCGAGGTGCTGGGGAGACGTCATGCGCCCGACCCTAACGGGGGCCGGGCGCACGACGAGGACGCGGCTACTTGGGCTCGGAGGCGAGCACCCGGCGCGTGCCGATGACCAGCGGCGTGACCACCCAGATCAACACGGTGACCAGCAGCCTCAGGCCGTCCATCGCCGTGGCGGTGTCGTCGGGGTCGAGGAACGGCGTCATCGCGTACTGCATGTCGATCCAGGGGATCAGGTCCTGGGCCCAGTCGAAGATCGCGTACAGCGTGCTGTAGACGAGCAGGGGCAGCAGCAGCGCGACGACGTAGAAGACGGCGATCGACGCGGGGGTGTTGAGCAGGACGGTGCCGAACGCGTAGGCCATGAGGAAGTAGAGGAGCTGACTGAGGATCGTCAGCGCGAGCATCTCCAGGTCCAGGTTCCACTTGGGACTGTTGCCGTCCATGGCGGCGGCGACGACGTTGCCCACCGCCCCCAGGACCAGCGCGACGACGATCGTCGCCACGGCGAGGAGGACCACCGCGCCGACCTTGGCGAGCAGGACGCGGACCCGGTGCGGCTCGAGCGCGAACGTCACGAGACCGGTGCGCTGGCTCCACTCGCTGGTCACCGCGAGGATCGGGAACACCGGGAGCAGCAGCGACAGCGGGATCGTCAGGATCTGGGAGAAGCCGTCGGCGCCGATCGTGAGGTCGTCCTCGGTGAGGCCGACCACGAGCAGGACGAGGGCGACCGTGAGGACGAGCAGGATGCCGGTGGCGATCATCAGCCAGAACCCGCTGCGCGTGTCCACCATCTTGCGCCACTCCACGCGCACCAGGCGGCTGAAGGGGACGGGGGCGGTCTGGCTGATGTCGAGCGTGGGCCCCGGGGCGGCCGGCCGGCCCGATTCGATGGTGCTCATGCGGTGGCTCCTAGCTGGGTCGCGGCGTCGGGGTGGCCCTCGCGCTGCGTGTCGGACGTGAGCTCGAGGAAGAGGTCCTCCAGGCCGGCGCCACCGGAGCGCAGGTCGGTGAGGACGATGCCGTGCTCCATGGCCGTCCGGCCGACCTCGACCGCCTCGGCTCCGACCCGCAGGCCATCTCCGGCCGAGGTCACGGACAGCTGCTTGGCGCTCAGGGCGGCCGCCAGCGTCTCGTTGTCGAGCGACGTCACCAGCGTCGAGGCAGCGGCGCCGTTGGCGAGCAGCGTCTTCTTGTCGCCCTGGGCCACGATCCGGCCGCGGCCGATGAGGATCATCTCGTCGGCGATCTGCTCGACCTCGTGCAGCAGGTGGCTCGAGAGCAGGACCGTGCCGCCGCGCTCGGCGTAGCCGCGCAGCAGGCCGCGCATCCAGCGGATGCCGGCCGGGTCCAGGCCGTTGGCCGGCTCGTCGAGGATCAGCACCGACGGGTCGCCGAGCAGGGCGTGCGCGATGCCGAGGCGCTGGCGCATGCCCAGGGAGTAGTTGCGCAGCCGCCGCTTCGACTCCTCGTCGCTGAGCGAGACCAGCGCGAGCATCTCGTCGACGCGCGAGGAGGGCAGACCCATGGTGGTGGCGCCCAGCGTGAGGATCTCGCGCCCGGTGCGCCCGGCGTGCTGCGCGGAGGCGTCCAGGAGGACCCCCACGTGCAGCCCGGGGTTGGGGATGTCCTCGTACCGGTGCCCGCCGATGGTGACCCGGCCCTCGGTCCCGGGGGTCAGCCCGACCATCACCCGCATGGTGGTGGTCTTGCCGGCGCCGTTGGGCCCGAGGAAGCCGGTCACGCGACCGGGCTGGGCGACGAAGCTGACGTCGTCGACGGCGGTGAAGGCGCCGTACCTCTTGGTGAGATGTTCCACGGAGATCATGACCCCCACCTTGCCGCATGTCGGTCCGGTGCGACATCGGCCGCGCGGCGCGCCGGCGATGACCTAAGTAGGGGGTGCGGCGCGACCCCGGCCTCCTGCCGTCGCCGGCGGTGCCGCCTACGCTGCCGGTGTGGAGGGGCCCGCACCGGAGACCTATCAGCCGCCGCTGACCTGGTGGGGGCACACCTGGCGACTGCTCGTGACGCTCTCACTCAGCGCCGCCGTCTGGGTGGCCTATGCCGAGACGCAGGCCACCGAGGTGCCGATCCTCTTCTACGTCGACGTGACGGTCGGCCTGGCCGCCTACGTGCTGATGTTCTTCCGGCGTCGCTGGCCACTCCCGATCGCGCTGGTCACCAACGTCATGGGCGCCGTGTCCGGCATCGCCCAGGGACCGGCCACCCTCGCCTCCGTGTCGCTGGCGACCCGGCGCGTGCTGTGGCACGTCGCCCTCGTTGCGGTGCTGGGTCTGGTGACGTCCGTGGTCTACACCGAGACCCAGCCGAGCATCAACAACGACCCGCTGTGGGTCTCCTTGGTCGCCGCCGTGCTCGCCATCGCGGCCAGCATGGGCTGGGGCATGTTCATCGGCTCGCGCCGCGAGCTGCTGTGGACGCTGCGCCAGCGCGCGGAGCGGGCCGAGGCCGAGCAGGACCTGCGGGTCGCGCAGTCCCGGGCCACCGAGCGCGCGCGGATCGCCCGGGAGATGCACGACGTGCTCGCCCACCGGATCTCGCAGATCTCCATGCACGCCGGCGCCCTGAGCTTCCGCGAGGACCTGGACGCCGAGGCGATGCGCGAGAGTGCGGCGGTGATCCGCGACCAGGCCCACGAGGCACTCACCGACCTGCGCGGCGTGCTCGGGGTGCTGCGCGACGACACCGGGGCGGCGCTGAGCGCGCCGCAGCCGACGTACGCCGACGTGCCCGGCCTCGTGGCCGACTGCCGCGCGGAGGGCCTGGCGGTGACCCTCGTGGATCGGGTCACGGGTGCGGAGCGGGTGCCCGACGCCGTCGGGCGGACGCTCTACCGGATCGTGCAGGAGGGCATCACCAACGCCCGCAAGCACGCACCCGGCTCGCGGCTGACGATCGCCGTGTCCGGAGGTCCGGACGAGGGCGTCGACATCACGCTGCGCAACCCGATCGGCTTCGGGCCGACCGCCACCCCGGGCGCGGGGCTCGGGCTGGTGGGCCTGGCCGAGCGGGCCGTCCTGCGCGGCGGGCGGCTGGAGCACCGGACCGACCGCGGCGTCTTCGAGCTCCGCGCCTGGCTACCGTGGGCCGCATGACCTCCTCGGTGCGCGTCCTCGTCGTGGACGACGACCCCCTCGTCCGCTCCGCCTTGGGCCTGATGCTGGGCGGACAGGCGGACGTCGAGGTCGTCGGCGAGGCCGCCGACGGGCGTGCCGGCGTCGCGCTCGCGCGCGAGCTGCGCCCCGACGTCGTCCTGATGGACATCCGGATGCCGCGCCTCAACGGGCTCGACGCCACCCAGGCGCTGCGCGCCGACGCGTCGCCACCGCGGGTCATCGTGCTGACGACCTTCGACGCCGATGAGCACGTGCTGGGCGCGGTCGCCGCCGGGGCCGACGGGTTCCTGCTCAAGGACACCCCGCCCGTCCAGATCCTCGATGCCATCCGCACGGTGGCGGCCGGCGAGCCGATCCTGTCGCCCTCGGCCACCCGCACCCTGATCGACCGGGTCCGCACCCAGTCCGGCGACGGCCGCGCCGCGGAGGCCCAGCAGCGGCTCGCCCTGCTCACCGACCGCGAGCGCGACGTCGCCCTCGCCGTCGGCCGCGGCCTCAGCAACGCCGAGATCGCCACCTGCCTGCACCTGTCGGTCCCCACGGTCAAGGCGCACGTGTCCCGGCTGTTCGAGAAGCTCGGCACCACCAACCGCGTGCAGATCGCCATCTGCGTCCACGACGCCGGCCTCTCCTAGCGGACGCTCAGAGCTCGTAGACGGCGCCCGGGCGGGCCAGCTCGACCGGACCGGCGTACGACGTGCGGGCCTCGGCGAGGGCGGTCTGCCGGTCGAACCACGGCGGGATGTGCGTGAGGACCAGGCGCTCGGCGCCGGCGCGGGTGGCGGCCGAGCCGCAGTCGGTGCCGGTGAGGTGCAGGTCGGGCGGGTTGTCGTCCCCCGAGCGGAACGAGGCCTCGGCGAGCAGCAGCTGCACGTCCGAGGCGACCCGGTCCAGACCCTCGCACGGCCCGGTGTCTCCGCTGTAGCCGACCGTCGCGCCCCCGGCGGTGATCCTGAGGCCGTAGGCGGTCACCGGGTGCTCCACCGGGACGGCGACGACCGAGAACGGCCCCACCTCGAACGGCTGCTCGGTGAAGGCGCGAAAGTCGAACTCCTCGGTCATCCCCGGGTCGGTCGGCAGGTCGTAGGCGCGGGCCATGCGCTCGGCGGTGCCGTCGGGACCGAAGACCGGGATGCGCGGTTGCGGACCGGTGGGGTGGTACTTGCGCATCACGTAGTAGCCGCACAGGTCGAGGCAGTGGTCGGCGTGCAGGTGACTCACGAGCACCGCGTCGATGCCGAGCGGGTCGACGTAGCGGTGCAGGTGGCCCAGGGCACCGTTGCCGAGCTCGAGCAGGACCCGCCAGGTCCGGCCACCGGCCTCCTGCTCGAGCAGGTAGCAGGAGGCGGCCGAGTCCGGTCCGGGATAGGACCCGGAGCAGCCGATGACGGTCAGCTTCACGCGAGGCCTCCGGCGAACTGGCTCGCGGCGACCATCTCCGGGCCGAGGAAGCGACGGCCGATCGTCTCGAACTCGTCCGGGGAGCCGGTCGTCACGAACGAGTACGACGGCGTGCCGCTCTCGCGCATCAGGCCGGTGCCGACCAGCATCTTGTAGACGTCCTTGGCGCACTCCTCGGCGCTGCTCACGAGCGTGACGTCGTCGCCCATGACGTAGGAGATGACGCCCGTGAGCAGCGGGTAGTGGGTGCAGCCCAGGATCAAGGTGTCGACGCCGGCGGCCGAGAGCGGGTCGAGGTACTCGTGGGCGACGGCCAGCAGCTCGTCGCCCCCGGTCACGCCGGCCTCGACGAAGTCGACGAAGCGGGGACAGGCCTGCGTCGTGAGCTGGACGTGCGGCGCCGCGGCGAAGGCGTCGTCGTAGGCCATCGACTCGGCGGTGGCCGAGGTGCAGATGACGCCGATCCGCCCGGTGCGCGTGGCGGCGACCGCACGACGGGTGGCCGGGTAGATCACCTCGACGACCGGCACGCTGTAGCGCTCGCGGGCATCGCGCAGCATGGCCGCGCTGGCGGAGTTGCAGGCGATGACCAGTGCCTTGACGCCCTCGTCGACCAGGTGGTCCAGGCACTCCAGCGCGTACTCGCGCACCTCGCCGATGGGCTTGGGCCCGTAGGGCTGACGCGCGGTGTCGCCGACGTAGCGGATCGACTCGTGCGGCAGCTGGTCGATCACCGAGCGCGCGACCGTGAGCCCGCCGAAGCCGGAGTCGAAGATCCCGATGGGCCCCTCGCGCGGGTCGACGTCGGTGAGTGGCGGCACGACACAGAGCGTAGGTGCTGCGATGCCTCACCGCACGAACTGGCGACGGAGGTCACGTCACGGCGGTTAGGCTCGGACCATGCCCGCTCGGGCGAGACTCGTCGCCTCGTTCCTCGTCGTGCCGCTGCTGGTCCTCGTGCCCGCGGCCACGACCACGCACCCGAGCGCGTCGCCCGCCCGTACAGCGGCCGAGGAGCGGGCGGCGGTGACGCCGGGCGTGCGGGTGCTGGCCGTCTCCATCGACGGGCTGAACCCCACCGCCCTGACCCGGCTGGGCCGCACCGCGCTGCCGCACTTCTGGCGCCTGCTCGACGAGGGCGCCGCGACCCTCAACGCGCGCTCGCAGTACGAGCTGACCAAGACCCTGCCCAACCACACCAGCATGGTCACCGGGCGCCGGATCGCCCGGCGCGCGGGCGGGCACGGCGTGACCTGGAACCACGAGCGTGGAGCCGCCACCACGGCGCAGAAGGCGGCCGGCGAGCCGGTCCACTCGGTCTTCAGCGTCGTGCGGCGCGCGGGCGGGTCGAGCGCGCTGTTCTCGACGAAGGGCAAGTTCCGGCTCTTCAAGCGCTCCTGGCCCGCGGGCGTGGACCGGGTCTTCGTGCGCGAGCAGGACGACCTGGCGGTGACGAAGGCGGCCGCCGCGGACCTGGTCGCCCGGCGCCGGGCCTTCACCTTCGTGCACCTCGGGCTCGCCGACCAGGCCGGCCATGCCCACGGCTTCATGTCGCCGGCCTACCTGCGTGCCGTCGACCGCGCCGACGCGCTGCTCGGCCGGCTGCTCCGGGCGATCGGGCGCAAGGGCGTCGTCGTGCTGACCGCCGACCACGGCGGCCTCGGGCCGAGCCACTTCCAGGTCGCCCAGCTGGGTGACTACCGGATCCCGTTCGTGGCCTGGGGCCCCGGCGTCCGGCACGGCGACCTGTACGCCATGAACCCGACCTACGTGAACCCGCGGCACACGCGCCCGCGCCCGGTCGGCCCGCAGCCGGTCCGCAACGGCGACCTGGCCAACCTGGTCACCGACCTGCTCGGTCTCGGCCCCGTGCCCGGCAGCCAGTTCAACGTCCGGCAGCGCCTGCGGGTGCTGGCGGACTAGCGCAGCTCCCCGGCCGTCGGCCAGGGGTTGAACCGGCAGCCGTCGAGGCCCTTCGACTGCTGCATCATGACGGGGGCCGGGCGGCCTCGGCCCGGGCAGCCGGCGTGCCCCTTGCCCAGCCAGTGGCCGGTCTCGTGGTTGACCACCATGTGCCGGTAGCCGCGCAGCGGGCCGTGCGCGCGGTTCCACGCGGGTGACGCGCGCGTCCAGCGCAGCTGGTTGATGACGACGTAGCGGCCGACCCGGCAGCTCCACTGGCTGCTGCAGACCGGCGAGAACGCCGGCACCCGCGACGCCTCGGCCAGCACCAGCGTGAACGAGCCGCCCTTCGCCACGGGCAGGAACCGCACGCCCTTGCCACGCCAGCCGCGCGGGTCGTCGTAGGTCTCCTGAACCAGCCGGCGGAAGTCCCGGAGGCTCGTCGTGATCGTGCCGCGCGTCTCGACGTGGTAGGTCACGGTGCGGCGGACGTCGACGCGGTGGCCCACCGGCCGCGTGCGGGGAGAGCGCGCGACGGCCGGGTGGTAGCCGACCGCACGCACCGTGACCTCGACGCGGACGTGGCGACCGACGTCCTCGGGTGCGTAGGTGTAGCGACGAGCCGTGGCGCCGGGGATGGGCCTTCCGCCGCGCAGCCACTGGTACGTCGTGCGGCCGGGCTCGCTGGACCAGCGTCCACGCGCTGCCTGGACCGTGCGCGTGAACCGCTGGGGGCCGACGACCGACGGGAGCCGGCGGTTGACCAGACTCCCCCGGGCCACCGGAGCCGTCGGCTGCGAGGTCGCCTCCTCCGAGTGCCCGTCGGCATCGGTGGCGACCACCCGCACCGTGAGGCGGTGGCGCAGGTCCTCGGGCTGGATCCGATAGCTCCGGGCCGTCGCGCCGGGGATGGCGCGGTCGTCGCGCAGCCACCGGTAGGTGGCGCTCACGTCCTCGGGCACCCAGGTGCCCGGCGTCGACGTCACCACCGTGCCCACCACGGCCTCCCCCACCACCTCGGGCGGGGCGGCGTTGACCACCGGGTCGGCGTGCGCCGCGACCGGAACGAGCAGGCCGAGGGTGGTCAGGGCCGAGAGCAGAGCGGCACGGAGGAGCATCTGATCACGCTAACCCGGCTGGCCCGGGGCCGCCGCCGCTCACGCCCAGAGCTGGCCCTCGAGACGGTCCTCGGCCTCGTCGACGGTGCCCTCGTAGGCACCGGTGGAGAGGTACTTCCAGCCGCCGTCGCAGACGACGAACGCGATGTCCGCGCTCTCGCCGGCCTTGACCGCCTTGGCCGCCTGACCGAGCGCCGCGTGCAGGATCGCCCCGGTGGAGATCCCCGCGAAGATGCCCTCGAGCTCCAGCAGCTCACGCACGCGACGCACGGCGTCGCGCGGGCCGACCGAGAAGCGGGAGTCGATGAGCGAGGCGTCGTACAGCTCGGGGACGAAGCCCTCGTCGAGGTTGCGCAGCCCGTAGACGAGCTCGCCGTAGCGGGGCTCCGCGGCGACGATGCGGACCTCGGGCTTGGCCTCGCGGAAGTACCGGCTGACGCCCATGAGCGTCCCGGTGGTGCCCAGCCCAGCGACGAAGTGCGTGATCGACGGCAGGTCGGCGAGCAGCTCCGGGCCCGTCCCCTCCTGGTGCGCGAGGGCGTTGGCGTCGTTGCCGTACTGGTAGAGCATCACCCAGTCGGGGTGCTCGGCGGCGACCTGCTTGGCCACGCGCACGGCCTCGTTGGACCCGCCGGCGGCCGGCGAGGAGATGATCTCGGCGCCCCACATCCGCAGCAGCTGGCGGCGCTCCTCCGAGGTGTTCTCGGGCATGACGCACACGATGCGGTAGCCCTTGAGCTTGGCGGCCATGGCCAGCGAGATGCCGGTGTTGCCCGAGGTCGGCTCGAGGATGGTGCAGCCGGGGCGCAGCAGGCCGTCCTTCTCCGCCTCCTCGATCATCTTCAGGGCGGGGCGGTCCTTGATCGAGCCGGTGGGGTTGCGGTCCTCGAGCTTGGCCCACAGACGCACGTCGGGGCTCGGCGACAGCCGCGGGAGGCCGACGAGCGGCGTGTTGCCGACCGAGGCCAGCAGGTTGTCGTAGCGCATGGTTCTCAGGATGCCCTTCGGTGTGGCGGAGCGGCTAGCGCAGGAAGCGCTCGGGGTCGAAGTCCTCGAGGTCGATGATCCGCACGCGCGGCAGCGGCACGTTGAAGGCGTGGACGTCGTCCTCGAGGTCGTGGATCTCGATGTCGAGGTCGGAGTACTGGATGCTGACGTACTCGTCGAGCCCGACCACCCCGACGCGGCGCTCGCCGCCGAGCAGCTGCGACATCTGCGGCGCGAAGTCGGCGTCGTGGCTGACGAGCAGCACGTCGTCGTCGTGACCGACCAGGGCCTCGAGGGTGCGCTGGATGCCGACGTCCACGACCTTCTGGTCGCTGCGCCCGGCCAGCGGGATCGGCCGGTAGTCCATGGCCAGCAGCGCCTGGATGAAGCTGCCGGGCAGCTGTCCGTTGGAGGCGTTGAGGAAGAACAGCCCGACGACGGGCTGGCCCCACTCGGCCTCGGCGTACGCCGTGACGCGCTCCCAGCGCGGGCGTTCCTCGGGCAGTGGCCGCCGGCCCAGGAGGGAGTTGCCGAGCGTGGCGTCGATGTTCTCCCCGTCGACGAGGACGAACGTACGACGGCCCGGCACGGAGGTCAGCCCCCGGCGACCGCGGGGAGCACGACGACCTGGTCGCCGTCGCTGAGCGTGGCCTCCAGGCCGCCGATGAAGCGGACGTCCTCGTCGTTGATGTAGACGTTGACGAAACGGCGCAGGTCGCCGTCATCGAGCAGCCGGTCCTTGATCCCGGGGTGGCTCGCCTCGAGGTCGTCGATCAGCGCGCTCAGGCTCGCGCCCTCACCGGTGACGGCCTTCTCGCCGTCGGTGTAGGTGCGCAGGATGGTGGGGATCCGGACCTCGATGGCCATGGGTGAGACTCCTCGGGAGGTGCTGTTCGACGATCAGATGGTGGTGAGCTGGGGGACGACGACGACCTCTTCCTCGGTCACGTCGCCGTCGATGATCCTGTAGGACCTGAACTCCACGGCGCCGTCGTTATTCCCGTGCTCGCGCGTGCTGACCAGCACATAGTGGGCGTTCGGCTCCTGCGCCAGGCCGATGTCGGTGCGGCTCGGGTAGGCCTCGGTGGCGGTGTGCGAGTGGTAGATCACCACGGGCTCCTCGTCCCGCGCGTCCATGTCGCGGTAGAGCCGCAGCAGGTCCGTGGAGTCGAACTCATAGAACGTCGGGCTGCCGGCGGCGTTGACCATCTCCACGAGCCGCTCGGGACGGTCGCTGCCCTCGGGGCCCGCGACGATGCCGCAGGCCTCGTCGGGGTGGTCCCGCTTGGCGTGCGCGACGATCGCGTCGTACGTCGCCTGGAGGATGGTCAGCACCGCTCCAGGGTAGAGGGCTCAGGAGACGAACCGGGCCCCGGTCTCATCCGACAGCCCGGCCTCGATGCGGCTGATCAGCCACGGGCTCATCTCCGGGAGCCCATCGAGCGGCCACCACCGGACGTCGGTGTTCTCGTCGTCGCCGACGCGGGCCTCGCCGGCGAGCCAGGTGCAGGCGAAGGTCAGGTCGAGATAGATGCCCTTGTCCCCGTTGGCGTGCGTGATCGGCGGACTGACGCTCACGGACGCGAGACGGTCGACGCTGACCTCCACGCCGGTCTCCTCCAGGGCCTCGCGACGCGCCGCGACCCCGGGCTCCTCACCCGGGTCCACGATGCCCGTCACCGGGGCCCACTGGCCGTTGTCGGCACGCAGCGTGAGCAGCAGGTGGTCGTCGCGGACGATGACCGCGGTGACGCCGGGCAGCCAGAGCTGGTGGTCGCCGACCATCGCGCGCAGCTCGAGGACGAAGGGTGGGATCGGCATGCCCCCGATCCTCGCCCATCAGCGGCTGAGCGCGTCGACCAAGGTCTCCTGGAGGTAGCCCACCCACTCGTAGATGTCGTGTGCCTGAGAGCGCGGGTCCTCCTCGGGCAGCTCGTACCAGTACGCCTCGTCGCCGTCCTCGATCCCCAGCCGGCTGGCGAGCGCGAGCCGGACGTCGGTGAAGGAGCGCATCCAGGTCTCGGCGGTCGGCTCGTCGAGCTCGACGTCGATCATCAGCCCGTCCTCGGTGAGCTGCTCGGGCAGCCCGGCCTCCTCTAGGGTGTCGATCACGGTGCAGGCGGCGGCGGCCTTGCCGTCGCGCAGGGCGCCCTCGGTGAACCGCCGGAACTCCGCGGCCGCCTCCTCGTCGGCGGGGTAGGCCGTCGGGAACAGCCGCGCCAGGACCGGGTCCTCGGGCTCCGTGGTGGGGCCGGAGAAGTCCATCATCGCCTCGAACGGGTCCTGGTCCGCGCGGGGTACGGCGGACTCGTTGCGCAGGAGCTCGACCAGCTGGGAGGCCAGGGAGCGCAGCAGGTCGGCCTCGAAGCCGGTGAAGTTCGCGATGACCAGCCTGCTGCGCCGGTGCCGCGTGAAGCCGCTCACCCCTACTCGGACTTCTGGAGAGTGGCCCACAGGCCGTACTCGTGCATGGCCTGGACGTCGCGCTCCATCTCCTCGCGGCTGCCCGTGCTGACGACCGAGCGGCCGTCCTCGTGGACCTCCATCATCAGCTTCTCGGCCTTTGACTTGTCGTAGCCGAAGTACTTCTGGAACACGTAGGTGACGTAGGACATCAGGTTGACCGGATCGTTCCAGACGACGGTCACCCAGGGCGTGGCCAGGACCGTGACCTCGTCGGCAACGAGGTCCTTCTCGGTGTCTGGCTCGACCTCGACGGGACTGGGAGCGGACACGGATCCATGGTGGCACACTCCCGCCATGGCCTCAGACAAGGACCTGCAGGTCCGCCTCGACGACGGCGCCCTCTGGCTCACGATGGACCGGCCCGACGTCCTGAACGCGATGAGTCCCACGATGGCCGGCGACCTGGCGCGGCTGCTCGAGGAGGCGGTCGGACGCGACGACGTGCGGGTCGTGGTCCTGGCCGGCGCGGGCGGCGCGTTCAGCGCCGGCGCCGACATCTCCGGCGTGGACGCCCACGAGCGGTTCGACGTACGCGCCATGGACGCGGCCAACCGGATCATCCGCGCTGTCGTCGCCGTCGACAAGCCGGTCGTCGCGGCCGTGGGCGGCATCGCCGCGGGCGTCGGCTGCTCGGTCGCGCTGGCCTCGGACATCGTGGTCGCCGGGGAGTCCGCGACCTTCCTGCTGGCCTTCGCCCGGATCGGCTTCATGCCCGACGGCGGCGCCTCGGCGAGCGTCGCCGCCTCCATCGGCCGGGCCCGGGCGATGCGGATGGGGCTGCTCGCCGAGCCGCTCTCCGCGCGGGAGGCCTACGACACCGGGCTGGTCACCCACCTGGCGACGGACGAGGACCTCCCGGCGGTGGTCGAGAGGATCGTGCGGCGACTCGCGGCCGGCCCGCCCCTCGCGCTGGCCGCCACCAAGCGCGCCATCAACGCCGCCACGCTCACCGAGCTCGAGCCGGCCCTCGAGCGCGAGCGCACCGGCCAGAGCCTGCTCATGCGCACCGCCGACGCCGCCGAGGGCATGCGCGCCTTCGGCGAGGGTCGGCGGCCGGTCTTCCGCGGCGAGTAGCGGCGGGGGGCTGGATACCGCCACCCACCCCCCAACAACTGCTTGACAGTCGCGGCAGTCGTCGACCAGACTCCCCAATAACCATTGGGAGGTCATATGTCCGACGACGAGGTACGGGCGCTGCGAGCCGCGGCACACCCGGTCCGGCTGCGGATCCTCTCGCTGCTCACCAGCTCCGAGCTCAGCGCGGCGGAGGTGGCGCGGGAGCTGGGCCTCACGCACGCCAACGCGTCCTACCACCTGCGCGTGCTGCTCGACGCCGAGGAGATCGTCGAGGCCGGCGAGGAGCGGATCCGTGGCGGCGTCGCCAAGCGCTACCGGCACCCCTGGCGCCAAGAGGAGCACGCGGGGCACGCCCGGGGGGTGGACGCCCGGACGATGGCGCACGAGATGGTCCGCCGGATGGAGCTGCGCGACGGCGCGACGCAGGCCAACTTCACCGACGCCGAGCTCTGGGTGGAGACCGAGGTCTGGGAGCGGGCGATGCGCCTGCTCGTGGAGGCCTCCGAGCTCGTGCACGCCGAGGCCAGGCCCCCGCGCGCCGAGGGCACCCGCCCGGTCGGCCTGACCATCGCGGCGTTCGGGATGACGCCGTGAGCCGCCCGCCGGCGCTCGCGCCCCTGCGCGAGCAGAACTTCCGCTGGTACTTCCTCTCCCGACTGGTCAACATGGTCGGCGGGACGATGGCGAGCGTCGCCCTCGCCTTCGCCGTGCTCGAGGTGAGCGACTCCCCCAGCGCGCTCGGCACCGTGCTGGCGGCGATGAGCATCCCCATGGTGGTGTTCCTGCTCGTCGGCGGCGTCGTGGCCGACCGGTTCGGGCGCACGCTCGTGATCCAGACGTCCAACGTCGTCTCCGGCCTGTGCCAGCTGGGCATGGCCGCGCTGGTGCTCAGCGGCCATGCGCAGGTGTGGCAGCTCGTCTGCCTCGCCGCAGTGATCGGTACGTCGTCGGCCATGGGCTTCCCCGCGCTCGCCAGCGTGCTGCCGCAGCTCGTGCCCCGCGAGCAGCTGCAGCAGGCCAACGTGCTGATCTCGATGATGCGCGGGACCCTGACGGTGCTCGGCCCGTCGGTCGCCGGCATCCTCGTGGTCACCGTCGGGCCAGGCTGGGCCCTGGCCGTCGACGGGGTCTCCTACCTCGGCGCCGCCGCGCTGCTGCTGCGCGTGCACATCCCCGCGCCCGCTCGACGTGAGGACCAGCCCTCGATCATGGTCGAGCTCCGGGAGGGGTGGACCGTCTTTCGCGGAACCACCTGGCTCTGGGTCGTGGTCCTCGCCTTCTCCGCGCTCAACGCCATCCACGCCGGCACGATCTTCACCCTCGGCCCGGTCCTGGCCAAGCAGAGCGACATCGGCGAGCGCGGCTGGGGTCTGATCCTGTCGGCCGAGGCCGTCGGGCTGCTCGCCATGACCCTGGTGATGAGCCGCGTCCGGCTGGAGCGCCCACTGCTCTTCGGCATGCTCGGGATCGGCGCGCTGTCACTGCCGATGCTCATGCTGGGGCTGTACCCGCAGGTCGCGGCCGTCATGGCGGTGATGGTCCTGGCCGGCGCCGGCACCGAGATCTTCAACCTGGGCTGGAACCTCGCGATGCAGGAGCACATCCCCGACGACGTGCTCTCGCGCGCCTACTCCTACGACGCTCTCGGCTCGTTCGTCGCGATCCCCGTGGGCCAGCTGCTCTTCGGCCCGTTGGGCGCCGCGTTCGGCGTGCAGCAGGTCATCCTCGTGGGCGGCATCGGCTACGCCGCGATCGTCGCCCTGGCGCTCACCTCGCGCTCGGTGCGCCGCCTGCAGCGGGTCAGCACCACTTCTCCCGCAGCGCCCTGATCACCGTGACGTTGCGGTTGGTGGCCACGCCGAGCAGCCTCTCGACCGCGACGTTGTTCGTGCTCGCCCCGAGGTAGCTCTGCCCCACGAGCAGGTGCACCGCCCGGCCCTCGACGTGCACCCGCTCCTGCTCGGTGCTGCGCTCCTCCAGCACCCGAGCCGTCGCGGCCGACGGCTCGTCCTTGAGCAGCGAGACGTAGTGACGGCCGGCGTGGTCCGCGGCGAGGCGGTCGGCGTCGTCGGCCACGCGACGCAGCTCGGCCGGGGTGAACAGGATCGTCGGCACCTCGAAGCCCTGCGACTCCCGATAGGCCTGCTCCAGGGCCGCCTCGATCCGCGCGCGCGACCTCATCGCCGTACCGAAGCGGACGTTGCCGGTGTTGATGTAGGTCTCGACGTCGCCGAAGCCCGCTGCCTCGGTGGCCGCGACGATCGCGGCCTTCGGGAACTTCCGGTTCGCACCGAGGTTGATCGCCCTCAGGAACGCCACGTAGGTCGCCATGGGGACATCATGCCTTCGCGCAGGTGCATGAGATTTCGAGACGCGCAGGGCTCACAAGTTGCCTCGGGCGTCCTGCTCGCGCTCGATGGCCTCGAAGAGGGCCTTGAAGTTGCCCTTGCCGAAGCCGAGGGAGCCGTGGCGCTCGATGAACTCGTAGAAGACCGTGGGACGGTCGCCCATGGGCTTGGTGAAGATCTGCAGGAGGTAGCCGTCCTCGTCGCGGTCGACCAGGATCTTGCGCTTCTTCAGCTCCTCGATCGGCACCCGCACCTGACCGATCCGCGCGCGCAGCTCCGGGTCGTCGTAGTAGGAGTCGGGGGTGTCGAGGAACTCGATGCCGTGGTCGCGCAGGATGTCGACCGAGCGCAGGATGTCGTTGGTGGCCAGCGCGATGTGCTGGCAGCCGGCGCCGTCGTAGAACTCGAGGTACTCGTCGATCTGCGACTTCTTCTTGGCGACCGCGGGCTCGTTGAGCGGGAACTTCACGCGGTGGTTGCCGCTCGCGACGACCTTGCTCATCAGCGCGGAGTAGTCGGTGGCGATGTCGTCGCCGATGAACTCCGCCATGTTCGTGAAGCCCATGACCTTGTGGTAGAACTCCACCCACTCGTCCATGTGGCCGAGCTCGACGTTGCCGACGCAGTGGTCGACGGCCTGGAACAGCCGCTTCGGGTGGCCTTCGCGGCGCGCGACGGTGGTGGTGCGCGCGACGTAGCCGGGCAGGTAGGGGCCGGAGTAGCGGGCGCGGTCGACCAGCGTGTGCCGGGTCTCGCCGTACGTCGCGATCGCGGCGAGCCGGACCGTGCCGTGCTCGTCGGTGACGTCGTGCGGCTCCTCGAGGATCCGCGCCCCGACCGCGCGGGCGTGCTCGATGCAGCGGTCCACGTCGGGCACCTCGAGCGCCAGGTCGACGACGCCGTCGCCGTGGCGACGGTGGTGCTCCAGCAGCGGGCTGTCGGGCGTGACGCCTCCGGTGAAGACGAAGCGCGCGCTGCCCGAGCGCAGCACGTAGGACTTGGAGTCCCGGGTGCCCGTCTCGGGGCCGCGGTAGGCCTCCAGCTCCATGCCGAGCGCGAGCTGGTAGAAGGTCGCGGTCTGGGTCGCGTTGCCGACCACGAAGCCGACCGCGTCCATGGCGGTGACCGGGAAGACGTCGCGGCTGGCGTCGTACTCGACCAGGCCCACCAGCTCCTTGAGCTGCTCGAGGGTGAGGTCGGCCTTGAGCTCGTCCGGGGTGAGAGTCATGGCCACAGCGTGTGGGCTCGCACACAATCTGTGCAACAGTACGTCACAGAGTTGAGCAATCTGACCAGTTCTGGAGGTCCACGTGGACGATCTCGACCGCAACCTGATCGAGCTGTTCGCCGCCGAGCCGCGCGTCGGCGTGCTCGAGGCCTCGCGCCGGCTCGGCGTGGCGCGCGGCACCGTCCAGGCCCGCCTCGACAAGCTCGAGAGCTCCGGGATCGTCACCGGGTGGGGACCCGACCTGGCCCCGGAGGCCCTGGGCTACCCGGTCACGGCGTTCCTCACGCTGGAGATCAGCCAGTCCGCGGGCCACGAGGCGGTGGCCGAGCAGCTCGCCGCGGTGCCGGAGGTGCTCGAGGCCTACACGATCACCGGGGCCGGCGACCTGTGGTGCCGCGTCGTCGCGCGCACCAACGCCGACCTGCAGCGGGTCATCGACCGGGTGGTCGCGGCCTCCGGCGTCCAGCGCGCCTCGACCGTGATGGCGCTGGCGACCCAGGTGCCCTACCGGGTGCTGCCGCTGGCCGGCCAGGTCGGCCGGGTCGACTGAGCGGTTCCGGTCAGCCCAGTCGCTCGGTGAGCTCCTCGACCGCGGTGACGACCCGGGGGCCCACCTCCCCCGCGTCCAGGGCGCCGAGGGTCACGATGCCCACGCTGGCCTCGAGCCCCTTGATGCCCGGCAGCGGGGCGGCCAGGCCCCGGGCGCCGGCCTGGAGCTCCCCCTCGGTCACGACGTACGGCGCGAGGTCGCCGTCGCGACCGGCGAGGATCGCCTTGCCGGCCGCGCCCTGGTGGAGCGGGTGCCGCGAGCCGACCCGGTAGCTGACGTGGAAGTCGGTCCACGACGGCTCCACGACCGCGAGGGCCAGCCCCTCGTCGCCCTCGGCGACCGTGAGGTGCGCCGTGCAGCCGACGGCCTCCGCCAGCGCGCGCAGGACCGGGACCGCGACGTCGCGCACGAGCGGGTGCACGGCCGAGGCGAGGTGCAGCATGCCGAGCCCGACGTGCAGCCGCCCGCGGGCGCTGCGACGAACGAGCGCGTGCTGCTCGAGGGTGCTCACCAGCCGGTAGACGACCGTGCGGTTGACGTCGAGCTGCAGCGCCAGCTCGGTGATCGTGAGCCCGTCGGGTGCGGACGCGAGCACGGTCAGGACGCGCAGCCCCCGGTCGAGGGTCTGGGAGGTCTCGGCCGGCATGGCGCCGAGCCTACGACCCGGCCGCCGTGGGCCGGGCTGCTAGGACGACTTGCGCGACGCCCACTCCCGCAGCCGGTCGATGCGCAGGTGGAGCTGCTCGGCGTTGGCGACCGCGGCGGCCGGCCCCCCGCACTCCTTGCGGAGCGCGGCGTGGGTGATCCCGTGGGCCTGCCCGGTGCGGTGGTACCACGCCGCGACCAGGCCGTTGAGCTCGCGGCGCAGGACCGCGAGCTGCTCGTGGGTCGAGACCTCGGCCACCGTGTCCGACTCGACCGCGACCCGCTTCTGCTGGCGCGCTCGGTCGCTCTGCCGCTGCTGGAGGAGCTCGCGCATCTGACCGGGCTCGAGCAGGCCGGGGATCCCGAGGAAGTCCATCTCCTCCTCGGAGCCCACGTGCACCTCGCCGGCGTGGCCGAACTCGCCGCCGTCGTAGAGCACCCGGTCGAAACGCGCCTCGGAGCCGAGCGCCTCGAACGGCAGGCCCTCGTCCTCGCCCTCCGTCTGGGTCGCCTCCGCCTGGGCCATCAGCTCCTTCTCGGCCGCGAAGAGGTCGCCCTCGTCGTTGACCCGGCGGCCGAGGACGTGGTCGCGCTCGACCTCCATCTCGGAGGCGAAGCCCAGCAGGGCCGGCACCGACGGGACGAAGATCGACGCCGTCTCGCCGCGGGAGCGGGCGCGCACGAAGCGGCCGACGGCCTGGGCGAAGAACAGCGGCGTGGAGGTCGTCGTGGCGTAGACGCCGACCGCGAGCCGCGGCACGTCGACGCCCTCGGAGACCATCCGGACCGCGACCATCCAGCGGGAGTCGTCGGCGGCGAACTTCGAGATCTTCTTCGAGGCCGCCTTCTCGTCGGACAGCACGAGCGCCGGTGTCTCCCCACTGACCCGCTTGAGGATCTTGGCGTAGGCGCGCGCCGACTCCTGGTCGGTGGCGATCACCAGCCCGCCGGCGTCCGGTACGTGGCGACGTACCTCCGAGAGCCGGGTGTCGGCCGCCTCGAGCACCGACGGGACCCAGGAGCCGGAGGGGTCCAGGGCGGTGCGCAGCGCCTGCGAGGTGAGGTCCTTGGTGAGCGGCTCGCCCAGGCGTACGGCGATCTCGTCACCGGCCCGGGTCCGCCACTGCATCTCCCCGGAGTAGGCCAGGAAGAGCACCGGCCGCACCACGTGGTCGGCCAGCGCCTGCGCGTAGCCGTAGGTGAAGTCCGCGACCGAGCGCGGCACCCCGTCGGGCCCGGGGGCGTAGGTGACGAACGGGATCGGGTTGATGTCCGAGCGGAACGGCGTGCCGGTGAGCGCGAGGCGACGCGACGCGGGCTCGAACGCCTCCCGCACGCCCTCGCCCCACGACAGGGCGTCGCCGGCGTGGTGAACCTCGTCGAGGATCACCAGCGTCTTGAACCGCTCGGTGCGGATGCGCATGGCGAGCGGGTTGACCGCCACGCCGGCGTAGGTCACCGCGACTCCGAGGAAGTCGCTGGAGATCTTGCCCGACCCCGCCGAGTAGGTCGGGTCGATCGGGATGCCGGCGCGGGCTGCCGCCTCCGCCCACTGCAGCTTGAGGTGCTCGGTGGGCGCGACCACGATGATCCGGTCGACGATGCGCCGCCCGATCAGCTCCGAGGCGACCGACAGCGCGAACGTCGTCTTGCCGGCTCCCGGCGTCGCGACCGCGAGGAAGTCCCGCGGCGCGCGCTCGAGGTAGTCGGCCATCGCCGCGGTCTGCCAGGCGCGCAGGGACGGCGCGGTGCCCCAGGCCGCACGGTCCGGCCAGGCCGGGGTGAGTGCGGGGGTGAGGTGGACGGCGGCTTCGGGGTCGCCGCCCGTCACTCGCCCTCGTCCTTGAAGCTCTCCCAGGCGTCCTTGCACTCAGGGCACACGGGGAACTTCTCGGGGGCACGGCTGGGGACCCAGACCTTGCCGCAGAGCGCGACGACCGGGGTGCCCATCACCATGGCCTCGGTGAGCTTGTCCTTGTCGACGTAGTGCGAGAACCGCTCGTGGTCACCCTCGTCCGTCGGGACGGTACGGCGGTCCTGGTCGACGTCGAGGTCCGTCGTGGTGGAGAAGCCGATGGAGGTCACGGCCCCAACTCTAACGCCGGGCCGATGCCCCGAGGCACCGGCTGCACACCGACCTCACACGCGCCGCCCGTGGGCGGCGAGAGCCCGCTCGGGGTCCACCGGGTCGCCGCCTCCGGGGCGGACCTCGAGGTGGAGGTGGGGGCCGGTGGAGTTGCCGGTGCTGCCCACGGTCCCGATCACGTCGCCGGCGGCGACGCCCTGCCCCACGGAGACCCGCTGGGTGTCCTGGTGGCAGTACCAGACCTCGGTGCCGTCGGGCAGGGTCACGACGGTCTTGTTGCCGTAGGCGCCGTCGTAGGCGGTCGAGGTGACCTTGCCGCGCTCGATGGCCCTGACGGGCGTGCCCAGCGGCGCAGCGAAGTCCAGGCCGGTGTGGGTGCTGGACCACATCGAGCCGGCGTTGCCGAAGCGGCCGGTGAGGCGGTAGCCGGTCACCGGCAGGTGCCAGCGCTTGATCTTGGGCTTGGGGGTGAACGTGTGCCCCTCGCGCACGACGTACGGCGGCAGGGCCGGCGCGGGTGAGGCGGCCGGCGCGCTCGCGGCGGCGGCGGGCTGGGCGAACGTGGTGCCGAGCAGACCGACCGCGACGGTCGAGCCCAGGAGGAGATGGATGACGCTGAGTCGCAACGAACTGGCTTTCTCGTGGAACCTGCCGCCGACGTGGGTCGGCGGCCTTTCACTACGAGTGAGCCAGGCTCCCGCACTCGCCTCAAATCCCCCAGGGGGGTTGTCGTGACGCCGATCACGGGGTCGCGGCGGCTACCCCGCTCAGCCAGGGTCGAAACAGCGACGAAGGTCACGTCCCCAATCGGCGCGCCTATCCCGGCACCAGGGGCACGAGTGGGCTAGTTGAGGTCGGGGTCGACAGGGCGCGTCGAGTGCCAGGCGAGGTCGCCGGGCTGGCGGCGCAGCACGTCGCGCCACAGGTCCGAGGGATCCTCGCGGAACACGTCGTCGGCCTGCGCCGGCACGACGTACCAGCTGCCGGTGGCGATCTCGCCGTCCAGCTGACCGGCCCCCCAGCCGGCGTACCCGGCGAAGATCCGCAGCGCGTCCAGGCTGTCGCCGAGCAGCTCCACCGGCGTGTCCAGGTCGATCAGGCCGAGCTGGCCGGTGACCTCGCGGAAGCCCACCGGGGGCTCGTGCGAGCCGTGGAGCAGCGCCACCGCCAGGGCACCCTCGGCCATCACGGGGCCACCTTGGAACAGCACGTCCGGCTCGGTCACCACGTCGCGCCACGCGTCGAGGACCTCGGCCACCGGCAGGCCGGAGGGGCGGTTGAGCACGACCCCCAGGACGCCGCTGTCATCGGCGTCGAGGACGAGGACCACGCTGTCGGCGAAGTTCGGGTCGTTCAGGGCAGGCGTCGCGACCAGGAGCACCCCCGCCTCGACGCCGGTCATGCTCCCATCATGCAGCACGTCACGCCCCCCTCACCTCGACGGGTGATCCCGGCCACCAGAGACCGGGGTCACACGTAGGGTCGAGGGGTGAGCAGATCCGTCTCCAAAATGGTGCCCCAGGTCCCCTCGGTCGGGGCCGGCCGCCGGGCGGCGTACTCCGCCTCCACCAAGCGGGCCCTGATCGACGCCGCCGAGACGCTCTTCACCGACCACGGCTACGCCGCGGCGTCGCTGGACCAGATCGTCGCCGGCGCCCGGGTCACCAAGGGGGCGCTCTACCACCACTTCAGCGGCAAGCAGGCGCTGTTCGAGGCGGTCTTCGAGCGGGTCGAGAGCGACGCCGCGACCTCGGTGCGCCACGCGCTGCGCGGGCACGAGGACCCCTGGGACAAGGCTCGTGCGGGACTGCGCGCGCACCTCGAGGTCGTGCGGGAGCCGCGCTACCGGCGCATCGTGATCCAGGAGGGACCGGCCGTCCTGGGCTACGAGCGCTACCGCGAGCAGGAGGAGCGCTCCACCTTCGCCAACGTCCTCGACATCGTGCAGTCGGTCCTCGCGGCCGGCAACTGGGAGCTCGACGAGGACATGCAGCAGACCTTCGCGCGGATCTTCTTCGGCGCCATGTCCGCGGCCGGCGAGGCCGTCTCCGGCGACGAGGACCCCGTCGCCGCCGCCGTGCGCGTCGAGACCGCGATCGGCTTCATCCTCTCGGGCTTCCAGATCCTCGTCGAGAACGACGTCCGGCTCCCCAACGCCCTCGCCGAGGACTGAGGCCCTACTCGAAGCTGACGTCGCCGCCGTTGCCCTCGGGGACCAGCTCGATGAAGGTGCGCCCGGCGGGGACCACCAGCTCGCCGGCCTTGGTCGAGAGCTCCAGCGGGGCCTCGAGGGACTTCTTGGACCAGGTCCCGCGGACCAGGCGGCCCTGGTGGAAGAGCAGCGCGGCGCCCTTGCCCTCGAACTTGGTCTCCGGCACCGGGTTGCCCGCCGGGTCGCGGTAGCCGGCGTCGCCGACCTTGACCCGGAGCACCAGCACCGTGTCGGCCGGGAACTCGTCGCCCTCGGCGGCATAGCTGTTCTCGTTGACGTAGCCCTTGTCGCGGAAGACCCAGTTGGTGGTGTGCCCACCGGAGAAGCTCGCCGCGATCCGGGTGGCCGGCTGGCCCTTCGGCAGGTCGGCGGCCTTGCCCCACGGCAGGTAGTCGTCGGGGCGGGCGGCGTCCTGCTTCACGAGGGTCGCGGTCTTCTTCATGTCCGTGAAGAGGTTGTACGGCGCGCTGCGGCCGCCCTCACGGTAGAAGCCCTTGGCCCCCTCGGCGAAGAAGTCGATCCCGGCGTCCTTGATGCGCGCGATGGTCACCGGGGCGGCGCCGCTGGTGACCATGGCCGCGTCGACCGGGGCGACGATGCCGATGTCGCTGGCCCGCATGGAGCGCACCGGGCCGACCTCGCCGGGGATCGTGGAGTAGTAGAACGCCGCCAGGCGGGTGACCCCGCCCTCGACGAGCTCCTCGACCACGAGGTCGGCCTTGCCGAGCCCGACCTGGGGCGCGCTGGAGGGGGTGTTGTCCATCTTCAGCACCATCACCGGGTGCTCCTGCTCGGCCTGCTGCCCCTTCGGCACCTGCAGGCCCGTCAGGGGCCAGGTGTCCGGCGCCTCGGGGGAGCTCGACCCCTGGGCCTCCGGCTCGTCCTTGCCGCCGCCCTTGTCGTCTCCCCCACAGCCGGCGAGCAGCAGGGAACCGGCGACGACGATGCTGGCGAGCAGGCGGGCAGAGCGCATAGGTGACTCCAAACGTGTAGTGAACGACTCGACTTCAGTCTTGCGTGCGGCGGGCCCCGACCTGGGAGGCGCGCCCGGGTGTTGCGGTCAGCCGAGCTTGGCGCCGCCGTCGACGTACAGCGTCTGGCCGGTGATGTAGGACGCCTCGTCGCTGCACAGGAACGCGGCGGCGGCCGCGATGTCCTCGGGGTAGCCGACGCGGCGCACCGGGTTGGCCTCGGCGTTGAGGCGACGGAACTCCTCGACGTCCATCTTCAGGCGGGCCGCGGTGGCGTCGGTCATCTCGGTGGCGATGAAGCCGGGCGCGATCGCGTTGGCGTTGATGCCGAACGGGCCGAGCTCGATGCCGAGGGTCCGGGTGAAGCCCTGGATGCCCATCTTCGCCGCGGAGTAGTTGGCCTGGCCGCGGTTGCCCAGCGCCGAGACGCTGGAGAGGTTGAGGATCTTGCCGTACTTCTGCTCGACGAAGTGCTTCTGGGCCGCCTTGGTCATCAGGAACGCGCCCTTGAGGTGCACCCCCATGACCAGGTCCCAGTCGTCCTCGGTCATCTTGAACAGCAGGTTGTCGCGGGTGATCCCGGCGTTGTTGACGAGGATGTGGATGCCGCCGAGCTCCTCGACGACGCGCGCCACCGCGGCGTCGACCGAGGCCGCGTCGCTGACGTCGGCGCCGATGCCCACGGCCTTGGCGCCCTCGGTGAGCGGCAGGCGGCCGGCCGCGTCGGCGGCGGCGGTCTCGTCGAGGTCGACGATCGCGACCGACGCGCCCTCCTCGGCGAAGCGAGTGGCGGTCCCGAAGCCGATGCCGCGCGCGGCCCCCGTGATGACCGCGATGCGTCCGTCGAACCGACCCATGGTGAGACTCCTCGTGTCGCTGGTGGGGGAACGCTCGTCACTCTAGAGAAGCCCGCAACCGCGCCGCGTACTGGCCCGACTCGCCCTCGGCGTACCTGGTGCGGGGCCAGAAGAAGCCGCGCAGGCCGTCGCCCTTGGTGCGGGGCACGACGTGCAGGTGCAGGTGGGGCACCGACTGGCTCACGACGTTGTTCATCGCGACGAAGCTGCCCTGCGCGCCGAGCCCTTCGACCATGGCGGTCGCCAGGCGCTGGGAGGCGGCCAGGAACCCGCCGCCGAGCTCGGCCGGGAGGTCCGGGAGGGTGGCGACGTGGCGGCGCGGCACCAGCAGGACGTGGCCCTTGAAGACCGGGCGCCGGTCGAGGAACGCCACGAAGTCGTCGGTGTCGAGCACGACGTCGGCCGCGCCCTCGCCGGCCACGATCGCGCAGAAGACGCACTCGGCCATGTCGCCCAGTATCCTTGACGTGCTCAGGGTTTCGCGCGTCTTGGAGGTGGGTTCGGCGCGCTGTCTCGCATACCCAGAGGAACCTCGTTGTCACCGCTCGCCTCCTACCGCCGTCTGCTCCACCTGGCCGGTCCCCTCTACGTGCTCGTCGCCTTCCTGGGCAGACTGCCGCTGAGCATGAGCCAGATCGGCACCCTGCTCCTGGTCTCCGACGCCACCGGGAGCTACGGCTCCGGCGGCCTCGCGGCCGGCGCGCTGGCCGTGGCGAACGCCGTGGGCTCCCCCCTGGCCGGGGAGCTCGCCGACCGGGTCGGGCAGCGCTCCGTGGTGCTCGTGCAGTCGCTGCTGGGCTCCGCCGGTCTGGTGCTGCTCGTGGCTCTCACCCGCGCGGACGCCTCGGCCGGTGTGCTCACCCTCACGGCGGCGGCGGCCGGCCTGGTGCTGCCGCAGGTGGGACCCATGGCGCGGGTCCGGTGGCGGCCGATCACCCGGCACGAGACCGGGCGCCAGCAGCGGCTCATGGACGCGGCGTTCTCCTACGAGGGCGCCGCCGACGAGGCGTCGTTCATGTTCGGCCCCGCCCTCATCGGCCTCCTGGTCGCCGCCGTGTCGCCCTCCGCGGCGATGCTCGTGGCGGCGGGGCTGCTGGCCGTCTTCGGCTGTGCCTTCGCCGTCCACCCGACCGCGCGCCTGACCGGCCGGGCTGCCGGACCGCTGGTCGGCCACGGACCGCTGCTCAGCGTGGTCTTCGTCGGCCTGCTGGGCGCGCAGCTGTGCATCGGCCTGCTGTTCGGCTCGATCCAGACCGGCACCACCGCCCTCACCACCGACGCCGGCCAGCCGGGGCTGGCCGGCATCGTGCACGCGTGCCTCGGCGTCGGCAGCGTCCTGGCGGGACTGGCCACCGTCGCCCTCCCACCCTGGGTCGGGCACGAGCGCCGGGTGCTGATGTCCGCCGCCCTGCTGCTTCCCCTCGCGATCCCGCTGCTCTGGGTCGGCTCCGTCACGGCGCTGGTCGTCGTCGTCCTGCTGCTCGGCTTCGGCGTGGCGCCGTACATGATCGGGGTCTTCAGCATCGGCGAGCGCGCGGTGCCGCCGGCGCGCGTCGGCCTGGCGATGACGCTGCTCGCCGGGGCGACCGGGATCGGGTACGCCGTCGGGTCGACCCTGGCGGGGCGCCTGGCCGACGCCGAGGGCCACACCGCGGCGTTCGCCGTGACGGTCGGCGCCACCGCCGTCGCGCTGCTGATCGCCGCGGCCGGTCAGCGTCCGGCGCACCGGATGCTGACCGCACGCGCTCAGGAGACTCAGGCGAGCGCGGCCTCGCCGGTCTGAACCCGCCACAGGGCGGCGTACGCGCCGTCGAGGGCCACCAGCTCGTCGTGGGTGCCGCTCTCGGCGATGCGGCCGGCGTCCATCACCCAGATGCGGTCGGCGTGACGCACCGTGGAGAGGCGGTGTGCCACCACGAGCGCCGTCCGCTGCGCGCCGACCTCGGCCAGCGAGCGCTGGATGGCCGCCTCGGTCTCGTTGTCCACGGCGCTCGTGGCCTCGTCGAGCACGAGCACGGCCGGGTCGCGCAGCAGCGCGCGCGCGAGCGCGAGGCGCTGTCGCTGGCCGCCCGAGAGGGTCACGCCGCGCTCGCCCACGGGGGTGTCCAGGCCGGCGGGCAGCGCATCGACCACGTCGAGGGCGGCCGCCTGCGCCGCCGCCCGGCGGATCTCCTCGCGTGAGGCGTGCGGGGCGCCGTAGGCGATGTTGTCGGCGATCGTCCCCGCGAACAGGAACACGTCCTGGGCGACGTAGCCCATCGAGCCGCGCAGCGAGTCCCAGTCGAGCTCGCGCATGTCCTGCCCGTCGAGCAGCACGGCGCCGGCACGCGGGTCGTCGAAGCGCAGCACCAGGCGCAGCAGCGTCGACTTCCCCGCTCCGGTCGGCCCCACCACGGCGTGGGTCTCCCCCGCCGGGACCACCAGGTCGATGCCGTGCAGGACGTCGGGGCCGTCGGCGTAGCCGGCCCGCACGCCGCGCAGCTCGATGCGTCCCGACACCGGCCGGGCCAGGACGGTGCTGCCCGCGGGGACCGTCACGGGGACGGCGAGCAGGGCCAGGATCCGGCCGGCCGAGGCCCGCCCGCGCTGGTAGAGGTCGAGGACGGTGGCGACCTCGGTCAGGGGCCACAGCAGCCGCTGGGTCATGAAGACCAGGACCGAGTAGAGCCCCACCTGCAGGTCGCCGCGCAGGGTGGCCCAGCCACCGAGGAGCAGGGTGCAGGTGAAGCCCGCGAGGATCGCCACCCGCACGAGCGGCACGAAGGCGGCCGAGGAGCGGATGGCGCGTTCGTTGGCGTCGCGGTAGGCGGCCGAGACGGCGGTGATCCGGTCGCGCTCGCGATCCTCGGCGGTGAAGGCCTTGATCGTGGCGATGCCGCCGAGGTTGGCCGACAGCGCGGCCGACAGGTCCGACACGGTCTCGCGCACGCGGTCGTAGAGCGGCTCCAGGCGGCGTTGGAAGACCAGCGAGCCGACGACGATGGCGGGGATGGGCAGGAACGCCAGCACCAGCAGGGTCCATGACGACGCGGCGAACACCGCGCCCACCAGGAGCACGTTGAGCACGGTCTGCAGGATGGCGGGCGCACCGACGTCGAGGAACCGCTCCAGCTGGTTGACGTCGTCGTTGAGCGTGGCCAGCGTCGAGCCGGCCGGCCGGGCCTCGTGCCAGCCGAGGTCGAGGTGCTGGGCGTGGTCGTAGGCCTCGACCCTCAGGTCGTGCTCGACGCCCTGCGCGAGCCCGCGCCACAGCACGTTGGCGACGTACTCGGTGACGGACTCGACGATCCAGATGACGGCGTTGATCGCGGCCAGCCAGGCGAGCTGCGCGTAGCGCGACTCCACCCCCAACAGCTCGCCGGCGAGCGAGTCGGACCCGCGGACCACGACGTCGACGGCCGCGCCGATGAGCAGCTCGGGGACGACGTCGGCGACCTTGTTGACCGCCGACATGGCGACCGCCCAGGCGAAGCGGGCGCGATAGCGACGGTAGCGGCGCCACAGCTCACGCAGTGGGGCGGCGGGCAGGGCGGTCTCCACCCGGTAAGGCTAGCCTTACCGCGGGACTGGTCGGTCAGTGGCAGACCACGGCGAGACAGACCCGGGGCAGCAGGACCCGGCCGTGGTGGGCGGCGTCGAAGTGCTGGCTGTCGCCGGTGCCGTAGGTCCAGCGCAGCCCGTGCGAGCGCATGAGCCGGACGACGGGGTGGCCCCCGGAGCGCCAGGCCACCAGCGGGTGCGAGCGCGACTGCCACCAGGTGTTGGGCACCAGGCCGGTCGCCGAGCGGTAGGGGTTCTCCCAGGTGTTGACGTCCAGGGAGCGGCCGTAGGAGTGCGGCGAGCGCACGCCGGGCCGGTTGACGACGTGGCGGCAGTTGAACGCCGAGGTGTTGCCGGCCGCCATCGACTTGTAGTCGTTGCCGCCCTGCAGGCGGCGGGAGTAGCCGAAGCGGTCGATGCGGTACATCGCTCGGATCGGGAACCCGCGCCGGTACATCTGCGCAAGAGCGCCGCCGATCTTTCCGGCGGCGTCCGCGGCGGTCACGACCTCGCCGCGCCGGCGGTAGCCCTCGTAGTCCCAGTAGTTGACCCGCACGAGGCGCAGGCCGTCGCGGCCCACGGGACAGCCGCGGTGCCAGCTCACGCCGACCATTTGGCGCCACACCGCGTCCGGGATGCGGCCGACCGTCACGTTCGCGCCCTCGCCGACGGCGCGGGGCTGCGGCGGCAGGGTGATCCGCGGACGAGGTGCGCCCTTCGGCAGGGCGACCGGGGGCCGCGGCGGCACGTTGTCGATCACCAGCACCGGGCTCCGGTCGCCGTAGACCCACTCGACCCCCTGGGCCCGCACCCGGTAGCGGGTGTCGACGCGCGGGCCGACCCGGGCCTGGGTGCGCCCGTCGGCGCGGGTGCGCAGCGTCGCCACCCGTCGCCAGCCGCCGCCGGCCACGCGCTGCTGCAGGTGGACGGTCCCGGCGACGGGCGCCCCGGAGCGCGTGCGCCACCGCACCGTGAGCGCCACCGACCTCTCGTCGACCACGCGCCCCGGCCCCGAGAGGGTCACGACGCTCTCGCGGCGCCGCAGAGGAGCCAGCACGTCCGCGGACACCGCCGCGGCGTACGTCGCGTCGCCGGCGTACGTCGCCCGCCACACGTTGTCCTCGCCCACCCGGCTCAGCTCCTGGCTCAGCGCGGCGCTGCCGTCGTCGCCGGTGGTGACCGTGCCCGCGGCCTGCCAGGCGCCGGAGACCCGGCGCTCGACGACCACCTGCACGCCCGGCAGCGGGGTCCCGCCGCTGTGGGTCAGCACGACCGCGACCGAGGTCGTGTCGTCGGCGTACCCCCCGGGCGCGGAGAGCGTGAGCTCCGTGGGGGCCGACGCCGCGGCGTACGCAGGCGCCACCGTCACCACCAACATGAGCGAGACCACCGCGACCATCCACCGCCCGAAAGACATGGGGAGGAGTCTGCCCAACCTCCCGGCGGTTGCGGCGCCCCCCTCGCTCGGGCGTGTCGAAAACGGGCACGGGCGAGGCGTGCGGCCATTAGGCTCGGCCGGCCCGGAGCCCCTTGAGGAGTCGGCCGCCCGCACCCGACCCGGAGGCATCCGCCCATGAACCGTCCCACGTCCCTGCTCCTGACGCTCGCCCTGCTGGCGGTGGCGTCCTCCTGCAGTCACGAGGGCACCGGCCCGGGTGGCGCCGCGGGCGGTCCGAGCACCTCCGGGGAGACCGGCACGGTCGTCACCGAGGCCGCCGTGACGGACACCCTGCCCTCGGACGTCAGCCTGCTGTTCGCCCTGCAGGCCGAGTCCGGCGAGCTCGAGGCCGTGGCGGGTGGACCCGAGGGCACCTTCACGCTGACCCTCGAGCACACCACGCGCCAGACCACCTGGTTCACCGACCGTCCCGCGCGCGACGGCGGCACCGTGTCGACGGAGTCGTTCGTGGCGGACTGGGCCGCCCTCGGCTTCGACGACGTGCCCCCGAACGCCGTGCTGACGCTCAGCGGGCGGGACTCCGCGGACCCCCTGATCGTCGAGCTGGGCGCGCCGGCGTACGAGCCCCACGACCGGACCCTGCGGGTCGAGGTCGAGGTCCTGGGCCGCCCCGTGCTCCACGACGTCCCCGGACCCTTCGGCGCGGCCTCGCTGTTCATCGACAACGCCACGATCGGCACCGGCTGCGGCTTCACCGGCGAGATCGACTACTTCGCACAGTCCCTCACGCCCGCCGGATACGTGCCGGCCGACGGCCGTCAGGTGCGCACCGCCGCGATGCCCGAGCTCTACGCCGTGCTGGGCAACCGGTTCGGCGGCGACGCCGCGACCTTCCGGGTGCCGACGGTCGCTGCGCCCGGCGCGGGCCTGCACGCCCTGGTCTGCGCCCGCGGGGGCGCGGACCCCGCCGAGGCCGACCCCGACGAGCAGCGCGAGCACACCTGCCTGACCGGCCAGGTGCAGCTCTTCGCCCAGGAGACCCCGGTCTACGGCTTCCTGCTCGCCGACGGACGACAGCTCCCCGTCACCAAGCACTCCTGGCTCTTCGGCTACGCGGGCAACCAGTTCGGCGGCGACGGCGTGACCACGTTCGGGCTGCCGAGCGTCGCGTCACCGCCCGGGACCAGCGCCCAGGTCTGCTCCTCGAACGTCGTCCAGTGGACCAACCAGCACTCCGCCGGCAACTGCTACCAGTCGGAGGTGGGGTTCTGGGCGGTCCGAGGACCGATGCCGCGGAACTGGGTGAGGCCGCAGGCGGGCAACAGCGGCGCCCTCATGCCGATCAGGCAGCAAACCGCGATGTTCGAGCTGATCGGGACGTCGTTCGGGGGCGACGGGAAGACCACCTTCCAGCTGCCCTTCCTGGATCTCCCCGACCCCCGCCTGACCCCAGCGATCTGCCTGAACGGCGTCTTCCCCCCGCGCGAGTGACCCGTCGCCCACTGTGCCCACTAGGCGACGGGGCGTTGGCGGGTCGCCCCTACCGCTCGCCCTTGGGGTACTCCGAACCTTGAAGCACCTCGTCAACCGAGACGTCCCACCTGAGCGTGGTCTCCGAGATCTTCCGCACGATGCAGCAGGAGTTCAGGAACGCCGGCTGATGGGACAGGCCGATGGTAGGGGGGTGCGGAACCCTCGAGCGCACCGAGGCGGGCTCGCCATGTTCGGCCGCGACGATCTCGAAGCCAGTCTGTGGGTTGAATAGCGTTTGCCAGGCGTGCTTGGAAAACCGGAAGAAGTCCCACGGCGCATCGTGCACCGGCCAGGTAGTGCCGATGGCCGGCCCGCCGTAGTGCTCCAACTGCACGGGCCATCGCCCCAATCCGAACGCCGTGACCGCTCCCGCATCTCACTGGGTGTGTCCCTATTCGGGACCCACCGGCTGTGCTGCGGGTGTGTAGCGGGCGAGGTTCACTGCCGCCGTTCACGTCCCGGGCCAGGGTGAGCCCACAGGCCGCGCACTCGTAGACCCGGTCCGCGAGCGTCAGGTCAGGCTTGACCTCACCGCAGCCCGAGCAGGTCTGTATCGATCGACGCGGGACGGCTTGCGGGTCGAGGACCGGGGATGCGGCCACCGAAGAGGACAACTCCCACATCCGCCGCCGGCGGCTTCGGATGGGAGGTAACCCTCGCTCGTCAGGCCCCTGGCGTGTAACGGGTGAGAACGCAGAACTCATTGCCCTCTGGGTCTGCGAGCACCGCCCACCCCTTGTCAGGTCCGTCGCGCCGATCGTCGACGAGAGTTGCGCCCAGCGCGATGATTCGGTCGATCTCCTCCTCGCGGGTGCGGTCGGTCGGGCGAACGCAGAGGTGCATACGGTTCTTCACCGTCTTCGTCTCGGGCACCCGGGCGAAGATGATCTCGCGGTCATCGGGTCCCACCAGCCAGCACTCCTCCTCGTCGGGCCCCATCTCCGCTTCGTCGAGGAGTCGGAAGTCGTCCAACACCTCTGACCACCACCTGACCTGGGAGTACGGATCGATCGCGTCGATACAGAAGTTCGATGTGCGAGACACCATGGTCGTCATGATCGATGATTTCGCTTCTCGGTGGTAGAGGCGGAGCCGCAACTGCAGGCGATCACCGCCGACCATCCGCGCCGGTGCGCGCTCCGCGTGACCATCCTCTGTCGGGGCTCCAACGGCCTACTCCCGGCTCATCAACTCCCGCTCCTGCCAGTTCAGTGCGGTACGGCATGCCCCGCACGGCGACGACCTCGCTCGCCCGTGCAATAGGGACACACCCAGTCAGTGTGAGGCTGGCTCCACGACCGGCGGCTGGCTGCGACTGAGTCGGCGCGACCCGCAACTGTCCCCGCCCCCCGCTGACCCGTCAGAAAGTTTGTGACGGGTCAGCGGGGACGGGGACAGTAGGCGACGGGTCGGAGGTGGCTCAGGCGTCGATCACGATGGGGATGATCAACGGGCTGCGGCGGAAGGTCTTGTGGGACCACCGGCCGATGTCGCGCGCCAGCATCTGCTCGAGCTGACGGGCGTCGCCGATGCCCTCGCGGGCCGCGTGCGCGAGCGTCTTCTCGATGACCTGGACGGCCGGGTCGAAGGCCTTGGGCTCGTGCACGAAGCCGCGCACCAGGAAGTCGGGCGGGTCGGCGAGCTGACCGCTGTCGGCGTCGACGATCGCGAGCACCGTGACCACCCCCTCCTCGGCGAGGGTACGGCGGTCCTTGAGCGTCGCCTCGGTGACGCCGCCGACGGTCTGGGCGTCGACGTAGACGTTGCCCGCCTGGACCTTGCCGGTGATCGTCGCCTTGCCCTGGTGCAGGTCCACCACGACGCCGTCCTCCGCGAGGACGACGTTCTTGGGGTCCAGGCCGGTGCTGATCGCGAGGTCGGCGTTGGCGCGCAGGTGGCGGTACTCGCCGTGCACCGGCATCACGTTCTTCGGCTGCACGATGTTGTAGCAGTAGACGAGCTCGCCGGCGCTGGCGTGACCGGAGACGTGCACCTTCGCGTTGCCCTTGTGGACGACGTTGGCGCCCCAGCGGGTCAGGCCGTTGATGACGTTGGAGATCGCGTTCTCGTTGCCGGGGATGACCGAGCTGGCCATGAGGATCGTGTCGCCCTCGCCGATGCGGATCTTGTGGTCCCGGCTCGCCATGCGCGACAGCGCCGCGAGCGGCTCGCCCTGCGAGCCGGTGCAGATCAGCGTCGCCTTGTTGGCCGGCATCTTCTCCAGCTGGGCCAGCGGCACGATCAGGTCCTTGGGCACCTTGAGGTAGCCGAGATCCTGGGCGACGCCCATGTTGCGCACCATCGAGCGGCCCACGAAGGAGACCTTGCGGCCGTGCTCGTGGGAGGTGTCGAGCACCTGCTGGATGCGGTGCACGTGGCTGGCGAAGCTGGAGACGATCACCCGGCGCGGCGCCGTACGGAAGACCTGCTCGATCGCGGGGGTCAGCTCGCGCTCGGAGGTGGTGAAGCCCGGCACCTCGGCGTTGGTGGAGTCGGTGAGGAAGAGGTCCACGCCCTCCTCGCCGAGGCGGGCGAAGCCGCGCAGGTCGGTGATGCGCTTGTCGAGCGGGAACTGGTCCATCTTGAAGTCGCCCGTGTGCAGCACCGTGCCGCCCGGGGTGCGGATGGCGACCGCGAGCCCGTCAGGGATGGAGTGGTTGACCGCGAGGAACTCCAGGTCGAACGGCCCGAACGACTTGCGGTCGCCCTCGACGACCTCGTCGCGGACCGGGCGGATCTGGTGCTCCTTGAGCTTCTCGGTGATCAGCGCCAGCGTGAGCTTGGAGGCGATGACCGGGATGTCGCGGCGCTCGCGCAGCAGGTAGGGGACTCCGCCGATGTGGTCCTCGTGGCCGTGCGTCAGCACGATCCCCACGATCGACTCGAGGCGGTCGCGGATCCAGCTGAAGTCGGGCAGGATCACGTCGACGCCGGGCTGGTGCTCCTCGGGGAAGAGCACGCCGCAGTCGACGATGAGCAGCTTGCCGTCGAACTCGAAGACGGTCATGTTGCGGCCGATCTCGCCGAGGCCGCCGAGTGCGACCACGCGCAGCGCGCCCTGGGCCAGCTTCGGCGGCTTCTGCAGCTCGGGATGGGGGTGGCTCACGTAGAGCTCCGTTCTAGTGTCGTGGAGCAGGGCTCCATGGTCAGCCGCCACTCGCGGGCAGCTGTTCGAGCAAGATGTCGGGGTTGTCGCGCTTGGCGGTGTGCGCGCGCCACTTGTCCGGGAAGAGGGCGAGGTAGGCGCCGTCGGAGCGGCGCATCACCTCGACGCCGCGTACGGCGCTCAGGGCCTCGACGCCGTCGGCGTCGGTGAGCATCGCCAGCTGGTAGTCCAGGCGCTCGAGCCGGATGGCGGCGCCGTACTCGGACTCCATCCGCGCGCTCACGACCTCGAACTGCATGGGGCCGACCGCCGCCAGCACCGGCGCCTGGTCACCGCGCAGGTCGGAGCGCAGCACCTGCACGACGCCCTCCTGGTCCATCTGCTCGATGCCCCGGCGGAACTGCTTGTAGCGCCCGGTGTCCGCGGCCCGCGCCGACATGAAGTGCTCGGGCGCGAAGCTGGCGATCGGCGGGTAGCGGACGGCGCGGCCCTCGTAGATCGTGTCGCCCACCCGCAGTGCGGAGGCGTTGACCAGGCCGACGATGTCACCGGGCAGCGCGGTCTCGACGACCGACCGCTCGCGACCGAAGACCGCCTGCGCGTACTTGGTGGCGAACGGCTTGCCGGTCTCGCCGTGGTTGACGACCATGCCGCGCTGGAACACCCCGGAGCAGACCCGGGCGTAGGCGAGCCGGTCGCGGTGGTTGGTGTCCATGCCGGACTGCACCTTGAAGACGAACGCGCTGAAGTCGTCGTCGACCTCGCGCCGGGTGCCGTCGACGGCCTCCGTCGCCGAGGGCGGCGGCGCCAGCTCGAGCAGGACCTCGAGGAGCTGGGCCACGCCGAAGTTCTGCAGCGCCGAGGCGAACAGCACCGGCGTGGTCCGGCCGGCGAGGAAGCGCTCCTGGTCGTGGTCGGCGCCGTCCATCTCGAGCAGCTCGTGACCCTCGAGCGCGGCGTCCCATGCCGCGCCGGCCACGGCGCCGGCCTCGTCGGCGGCCACGTGGAGCTCGGGGGCGCGCGTCGCACCGCCCGCCGTACGCGTGAACTGGATGAAGTGGCCGCGACGGCGGTCCAGGACGCCCTGGAACTCGCCGGACTGCCCCACCGGCCAGGTGAGCGGGGTCGGCTTGAGCCCGATCTCCTTCTCGATCTCGTCCATCAGCTCCAGCGGGTCGAGGCCGGGGCGGTCCCACTTGTTGATCACGGTGATGACCGGGATGCCGCGGTGCGCGCACACCTGGAACAGCTTGAGCGTCTGCGGCTCCAGGCCCTTGGCGGCGTCGACCAGCATCACCGCGGAGTCGACGGCCGAGAGCACCCGGTAGGTGTCCTCGGAGAAGTCGGAGTGGCCCGGGGTGTCGACCAGGTTGACCACGTGGTCGCGGTAGTCGAACTGCAGCGCGGCCGAGGTGATCGAGATGCCGCGCGAGCGCTCCATCTCCATCCAGTCCGACACCGTGCCCCGCCGACCGGACTTGCCGTGCACCGCGCCGGCCTCATTGATCACGCGGGCGTGCAGCGCGAGGGCCTCGGTGAGGGTCGACTTTCCGGCGTCGGGGTGGCTGATCACCGCGAACGTACGGCGCGGGCGGGTGTCGGTGGAGCTGGTCATCGGGGTCAACTCTCCCAGGTGCGGGCCGAAAACCCCCAACGGGCGCCGCTCAGACCAGCGGCACGAACCGGTAGCCGCCGTGCCGGGTGACCCGCGGCCGCCCCTCCGCCTGCTCCACGAGCAGCATGGTCCCGCTCACCGGCAGCACCATCCGGCCGCCGGAGGCGAGCTGCGCGACCAGCTCGTCGGGCAGCCGCCGCGCCTCGGCCGACACCAGGATCCGGTCGTACGGCGCCCGGTCCGGCACCCCGAGGACGCCGGGCTCCGCGGGCCGGATGCTCGCCCAGGGAAGGTCCTGGCCGGCGAGGTTCGCGCGTCCGAACGCGACCAGCTCGGGCACGACCTCCACCCCGACCACCTCCCCGGCGGCCCCGGTCAGATGCCCCAGCAGCGCCGTGGTCCACCCCGAGCCGGACCCGACGTCGAGGACCCGGTCGCCGGGGCGCACGGCGAGCAGCCGCAGCATCGCCTCGACGGTCCGCGGCTGCGAGCTGGTCTGGCCGTGGCCGATCTCGAGCGGACCGTCGTACGACGCGCGACGGCGCAGCCGCCTCGGCAGGAAGCCCTCGCGCGGGGCGGCCTCGAACGCGGCGTCGACCGGGTCGGGCACGCGTTCGATTCAAGCACGGCCCGTCGCGTGCTCCGCCGTCCGAGCCTCGAGACATCGGCCCGCCTGGGATTGCGAGTCCGGCCGCGGGGTACCAAGGCCCTATGACCCGGCACTCCCTCGCGGCCACGGCCCTCGTCGCCTTCACGACGCTCGCGTCCTTGCTCACGGGCCTCCCCGCTCAGGCGGCCTCTCCGGCGGATGGCTCCTCGAGCGAGCGCGTCGCGCCGATCCCACGGGCGATCAGCCTGGTCGGACGGGACCTGCACCTCTCCGGCGGCACGGTGATGCGCCTCCCCCGGGCCGCAGGCGCCACGCCGGTGCTGCTCGGCACGGTGGGCAACGGCTGGATCGTGGCGTCGGGCGGGTCCTTCCGCCTGGTGCGCCCCGACGGCGGCGTACGGGGGATCGCGGGCCGCAACCGCACGGAGCTGTACGTGACCGAGGCCCTCTCCGACGACGGCAACCGGATCCTCTCGGCCTCGACCGACCAGGCCGACGCGCTCTACCTCCGCGTGGTCGACCTGCGGGGACGCGAGCTGCTCGACACCTGGTACCAGAGCCTCTTCGGCGAGATCTCCGACGTCGCCGACGGCAGGGTGTACGTCGTCGGGTTCAGCGGCACCCGTGCGATCGACGACAGGGACGGCACCGTCACCCGGGTGGTGCAGCGACCGACCGCCCTGGTCGCCGCCGAGCACGACGTCGTCTTCGTAGGCACCCGCAAGCGCCCGGGCCTGGTCGGCCCGACCAGCCTCTCCGGGCCCGGCACGCCGGCCTGGCGGGCGCGCTTCGACCCGGTCGCGGTCTCCCCCGACGGACGCTACGTGGTGGGCCGCGAGGGCACCGTCCGCTCGATGAGGGACGGACGCGTCGTACGCCGGGTGCCGGTGCCGAAGCCGCGCGCGGACGAGGCGTTCCGCTTCCTCGGCTGGGGCGCGACGGGCCGCGTCCTCATCGAGAGGTCGGTCGGCCAGCGGCGCCTGCTGACCTCCTGCGCGGTGCCGCGCGGCGCCTGCCGGCAGGTCGGCTCGACCACCGGCTACGTCTCGCTGCCCACGAGCCACGCGGGCCCCTACCTGCAGCCTTCCTAGGAGCAGCCGCTTTTCGCATACGCGCGTGGCGAGACACGGGATCTGCGAGAGTCGCCCGATGCAGGCACAGACCATCGACGACGTGATCCTCCGCCTCGAGGCGATCATCAAGGACGCCGAGGCACGCGACGACCGGATCGGCTACTTCGCCGCGCTGTACAACCGGGTCACGATCGCCGTACGCGAGGGCGTGCGCGCCGGGGAGTTCGACGACGGGCCGCGGATGGAGCGTCTGGACGTGGCGTTCGCCAACCGCTTCCTCGACGCCTACGACGCATGGCGCGCCGGCCAGCTGCCGAGCCGCGCCTGGCTCAAGGCCTTCGAGGTGGCGTCGAGCTCACGGCCCGTGGTCCTGCAGCACCTCCTGGTCGGCATGAACGCCCACATCGCCCTCGACCTGGGGGTCGCGGCCGCGCAGACCTGCCCCGGGGCCGACCTGCCGGCGCTGAAGGACGACTTCGGCCGCATCAACGACGTCCTGGCCGGCCTCACCCCGGTCGTGGAGGCCGAGCTCGGCGAGGACAGCCCGGAGTTCGCGCTGCTGACGCACATCATGCCCGCGCGCGAGCAGCGGATCTTCGGCTTCGGCATGGACCGGGCCCGCGAGCTGGCATGGGGCTTCGCCTGCACCCTCGCGCCGCTCCCCCTGCACGAGCAGCCGGCCCTCATGGCGCACCGCGACCACGAGGTGTCGCTGGTCGCGGACGTCATCCTCGGCAACGGGGTCCTCGCGCACGTGCTGCGCCACGGCGAGAGCACCGATGTGGCCGCCAACATCAGAGCCCTGGCGGCCGGCGAGTTCACCCAGACCGTGACCGCGGCACACCTCGCGGGCGCCGCGTCCTAGCTGGACCCGTCAGGGCTTGAGCGCGTCGCTGAGGGCGCTCAGGGTGTCCTCGACGAGGCGGTAGAACGCCCAGCGTCCGCGCTGCTCACGCACGACCAGCCCGGCATCGACCAGCTGCTTCATGTGGTGGGACACGGTCGGCTGCGACAGCCCCACCGGCTCGGTGAGATCGCAGATGCAGGCCTCGAGATCAGGCTGGGCCGCGATCAGCGACAACAGGCGGACCCGCGTCGGGTCACCCAGTGCCTTGAACATGCGCGCCAGCCGCTGCGACTCCGCCGCGTCCAGCACGCCTCCGGTGACCATCGAGCAGCATGCCGCCGCCGCGGTCGTCGCGTCCAGGACGGGCGGAGCTGTGCGCGTGGCCATGGCCCCATCCTGCCAGACATATTGACAACCGTCGATTGATAGACAACTCTCGATACATCGAAGCCTATCGATGCCCAACGAGGAGCGACACCATGACCACCAGCAGCCCGCAGACCGCCGGACAGACCCCCGACCAGGTGCGTGAGGAGGTCCGCAGTCGCTACGCCCAAGCCGCCACCGCGGTCGTCGGCGGCGCCGGCAATGCTGCCCTCAACGACCAGCTGCAGACCGTAGACGACAGCTGCGGGACCTCCTCGTGCTGCGGTGGCGAGGGGACCGTCGACGATGCGTTCGGAGCGGAGCTGTACGGCAGCGACGACCAGGCTGCACTGCCGGCCGAGGCGGTCGCGGCCAGCCTCGGCTGTGGCAACCCGACCGCCGTCGCGGACCTGCGCGCCGGCGAGCGCGTGCTCGACCTCGGCTCCGGCGGCGGCATCGACGTGCTGCTCTCCGCGCGCCGCGTCGGGCCGACCGGCTTCGCCTACGGCGTCGACATGACCGAGGAGATGCTCGACCTGGCTCGCGCCAACGCCACCAAGGCCGGAGCGACGAACGTGGAGTTCCTCAAGGGCACCATCGAGGACGTCCCACTGCCCGACGCGTCGGTCGACGTGGTCATCTCCAACTGCGTCATCAACCTCTCGGTCGACAAGCCGAAGGTCATCTCCGAGATCTACCGCGTCCTGACCCCCGGCGGGCGGATCGGCATCTCCGACGTCGTCGCCGAGGACCACCTCACCCCCGAGGACCGGGCCGAGCGGGGCTCCTACGTCGGCTGCATCGCCGGCGCCCTCTCCCGCGCCGAGTACCTCGCGGGTCTGAGCGCCGCCGGGTTCGTCGACGCCGAGGTCGAGTTCACCCACGAGGCCGTCCCCGGCATGCACGGTGCGATCATCCGCGCCAGCAAGCCGTCGGCATGACGTCATCCAGCTGAGCTCCGCGGATATCGCGCCTCAGCCGACGACCGACGGACCCCGGCGCCTCACGGCGCGGACGGGTCGACGCCGAGGTTGACCTCGCGCTCGTCGTCGATGGTCCGCTCGCACCTCCCGTCGAGGTCGCAGCGGACGACCGTCGAGACGAAGACCGGCTCGCCGCGGGCGTCGTCGGCCACACCCACGCTCACCTCGGCGAGCACGTGCCGATCGTCCTCGAAGTAGGGCGCGGACTCCATGTCGACCCAGGCGGTGCACCGCCGTGGACGGCCGGTGCACCGCGAGAAGATCTCCTGGAAGTCGGCGAGCTCGGGAGCGAGCGCGAAGGGGACCCGGGCCACGACCCGCCTGTCCGCCACGGTCCTGACCTCCAGGACGGAGCGGTCGCTATCGCCCGCGCTGCCCTCGAAGCCGATCGAGACCCGATGCAGGCCGTCCGGGGAGAGTGCACCGGGGTCGGCCGGCAGCTCGGACCTGCCGTAGAGCACGTCGAGCACTGCCTGGTCGGCGGGCTCGAGGCCGGCCGGCTCCTCCTCCGACGTCAGCTCCCGCAGCTCCTCCCCGGTGCGCGCGTCGATCTCCCAGACGACTCCCCGCCCGGTCCCGCGGTCGGAGAAGGTGACCCAGAGGTGACCGGTCTGCTCGACCAGGATCGGTGAGTAGTCGTAGGACTCGTACCCGCCCCTGCCCAGCCGCTGCGCGCGTCCGGACTCGTCGACGGCCCAGAAGTGGGTGCCGACCTCGTCGGGGACGCCGCCGGCCACCACGACCCGGCCGTCGACGGTGCCCATGATCTGCACGCTCGTCCCCGGTAGGTCCGTCTGGAGCGGGCGGCCGTCCAGGACGAGGGTGGTGCCGATGGCGTGGTCGATCGCCGGCGGCTCACCCAGTGGCAGCACGAACGGATCGATGACGCCGTCGGGCAGCGGAGCGGACTCCGGCGTGAACGCCGTCTTCGAGGGGGGCGCGGACGGGTCGTCGTTGGAGGCGCCGCCCTCCCCGCAGGCCGCGAGGACACCCGCGAGGGCGGTGACCGTGACGATGACGAGGGCCGGCCGCCGCGGATGCGTGGTGTGCGACATGGGCTCTCCTCGCGACAGGGGAAGGTGAGCGACGACGGCCTGCCTCATCTTCAGACGCGCCACAGCGCCCCGAGGTTGCCTCCAGCGCGAGATGCGTTGCCGACGTACCGACTAGGCGCTCATCAGGAGCTCCGGGCGCCGGCCCCGCCCGGAGACGAGCAGCGTGAGGACGATGCCCGCCACCGCGTACGCCGCGAGGACCAGGAGCGGCCGGGTCATCGCATCGGAGTCGAAGTAGACGATCTGGCGAACCCCGTCCACGCCGGCGCCGGTCGGGATCCAGTCGCCGACCACCCGCCAGAAGGTGGGCATCACCCCCGCCTGGAACGCCCCGCCCGCGCTCGGGTTGCCGATGATCACGATCAGCAGCAGCGTCACCCCGATCCCGATCACCCCGAAGAGCGCCTCGAGCCCGATCGCCAGCGCGGCGATGGAGAACGACACCGCGGTCCCGAGCAGGCCGAGCTGCCAGAGGTGGCCGGTCTGGGCGTCCAGCAGCGGGCCGACGATCAGCGCGCCACCGAACCCGGAGGCCAGGGCGTACGGCACCAGCGCGGCCAGCCGGAGCGCCGCCATGCGTATCGACCGGGGCCGGTCCCCGCGCGCCAGCGCGACCACCGTGGGGAACAGATAGGCGCCGACCGCCCAGCCGACCACGAGGTAGAAGCCGGTGAGCCCGCGGGCGTCGCCGCTCTGCAGCGGCACCAGGTCCTCCTTCTCCAGCGTCCGCTGCTGCTCCCCGACCACCTTGGTGAGGACCTCCGTCGCGGCCTCCTCCAACGAGGTACCGCCGCCGGAGGCGACCAGCAGCAGGTCGCTGCTCTGGTCCGGGCGCAGCACCAGGGCCGCGACCTCGTCCCCGTCGCGGACGTCCTCGCGGGCATCCGACTCCGAGTCGGCGAGCGAGGCGTCCAGGGGGTCCCCGGAGAGCCGGTTGAGCTCGTCGACCAGCTGCTGGGCCTGGCTGCCGCCCCCCGGGGGCGCGACCACCTTCACCTCGAGCTGGTGCGGCGTGGGGTCATGGAACGCGGCGACGTAGCTGAAGATGAACGCGAACTGCAGGAACAGCACGCCCAGGACCCAGGCCACGGCCCGGATCATCGAGCCCCGTGGGTCGATCGCCAGGGACGGCGGAGCCGCACCGGTGGCGGGACCGGGCCGCTCGGGGTCCTGCGAGGTCCGTTGGGCTGTCATGGCGTCTCCCTTGCCGTTGCGCGGGCTGCGCGACCGTGGCGCGGATGCCGTACGGCGAAAGCAGCTGCCGGTGCCCGAGCGCCCTTGCCGTCGACTGTAGGGCGGCTCCCGCCGCGTGACACCTGTCCAAAGACCCGGGCAAAGTGCCCGGATTCGCAGCACCGTCAGGTATGGCTAGCCCGGCCGATCCCGGCTCAGAGCTCCTTGCGGAAGTGCACGTCGGAAGCCCCCGGGACCGGCACGTCCTCCCAACGGAAGATCTCGCGGTACCCCTGTCGCTCGTAGAAGCCCGGCGCCTGGAACGTGAACGAGGTGACGAAGACGTGGGTGCATCCCCGTGCGCGAGCCGCGGCCTCGAACTCGGCCAGCAGCCTGGCGCCGAGACCCTCACCACGGGTGCCGTCACGCACCCAGGTCATCGCGATACCGGCAGCGACGCCCCAGGTCCAGCCGCTCATGCCCGCTGCCAGCTCGCCGGCTTCGTCCTCGATGCGGACCGTCAGCTCCTGCGCCGGAGCAGTTCCACGGGTCGCCTCCGCATTCACCTTGTCCAGCTCGTCCGACAGCGTCTGGTCGAGCTCGGCGTCGGCCCCGCCGACCCTCGAGCGGTACCGGCGATCGGCACCCATCGGGCTGGTCGTCCCCTCTGTCTCCGTCATGACGCGGATCGTGCCACAAACACCCGCCACGGCGTTCGCGCCGGCCAAGTGCGCGAGCGAGGGCAGCGGAGGTCGCAACACGGCCGTTCAGCGCCTGTTGCGGGGATGCTGGCGAGCCACCCGCTCGTTGCCGTGCCGGTAGTTCCCGGTCCACCGGGCCATGGCCAGCTGGGGATCGTCCTCGACCTCGGCGAGGAACTCCGCGGCGCGGCCGCCTCGCAGCTTCGCCGCCACTCGGCCGTGGTGCGTGATGACCACGCTTCCGTCGGCGCGGCGGACGTACTCGAATCCCTCCGGAGAACCACCCACGCGCTGGATGCTAGTCCTTCGCCGGGTCGTTTCTCACAGGCGTAAGGACAGTCATGACGAGAGCCGGCCTGACAATGTCAGGCCGGCTCTCGCTCAAGAGGGCTGGCTCTCGATGGGGTGACCCACCGGGACCGGCAATTCTGCGAAGTCTTCGCCCTTATTCTGCGAAGACCCCTGTGTTGTGTGGAGCTGGCGGGAATCGAACCCGCGTCCTCGAGCGTCGAACCAGGTCTTCTCCGGGTGCAGTTCGTGATGTCGCTTTTCTCGGCCCCGGGGCTCGCACGAACACGTCCCCGACAGGCTCAGTCACGGAAAAGTCCCGCTCAACCTCCGCGACGCGGATTGAGCAGCAAGCCTCCTAGATGACGCCAGTACCCGGGACGGAGGCAGGTGCCCGGACTGACGCTTCGATCACTGCTCAGGCAGCGAGAGCGAAGGAACTGCGATTGGTGTTGGCAGTTATAGGTTTCCAACGATCGTTTACGAGATGACGTTGGCTCCTCGACCCGCTTCCCCTGGAACTAACGTCCCAAGTCGAAACCGATCAGCCCCTCTTGAGTTGTCTGTCCAGACTACCGGGTGCAACGCCGTGTCCGCAGCCGGGATTCCCGGTCTCATCCCACTCGAGCCCCGTGCGCCTGCACCGCGGCCAGGAACTGTGCGGCGTAGCCCGACTGGCGGAAGTCCTTCAAGGTGTTTGCCGACCAGCGGTTGATGTGCTCGCGGCTGACGTTGCACGCGACCTCACCCATCGGGCCGTGCAGGCGCACGCTCGCGACGGTGAACGGTCCGACCCCCTGGCGGCGTACCCACAGCTCGCGGCAGGAGACGCGCCACTGCGGCTCCGCGGCGCCGTCCGGGGTGAACGCCAGCCACCCCGCGTCGAGGGCCAGGGTGCCGTACGTCGAGCCGAGCGCGCCGCCCATGGCGCCGATCACCCCCGACCCGAGCACCTGCGCGTTCCAGGTGCTCGGCACCGGCGCGAAGCCGCCGCCCGGGGCGGGCGCCAGGACCGGGGCGGCGGGGCGAGATCGGGAGCGCGTGAGGACCACCACGAGGATCACGGCGAAGACGCCCGTGACGAGCAGCGGCAGGAGCGTGAGCAGGGCAAGCACCGACATGGCGCGATCCTGCCCTGCGGGCGGTTGGTCAACCCTCGGCGGTCGGTGCCGGGCGGGTTAGTCGTGACGCACGCGCCGTGGCTCACTCTCGCTTGGTGAAGGCGACCTTCCCGCCGGACAGGTGGGTCATCGAGTAGTTGGGGTGGTGGGCCAGGGTGTGGTGGCGTCGGCAGAGCAGGACGCCGTCGGTGACGGTGGTGTCACCGCCCTTGGACCAGGGGGTGAGGTGATGTGCCTGGCACCATGCCGAGGGGCGTTCGCAGCCCTGGGCGTAGCAGCCGCCGTGCTGCACGGCGAGCGCGATGCGTTGGGCCTTGGTGTGGAAGCGGGCCTTGCGTCCCAGGTCGAGGACCTGGGACCGGGTGCCGAGGACGGCGGGGATGACCCCGGCCTGGCAGGCCAGGGTCCGGGCCAGGGCGGGGCTGATCCGAGTCCCGGTGTCGAGCTGGGCCGCCTTCAGCCCACCCATCAGGGTCTCCAGGGTCATGGTGACCACCACGGTGGCGTCCAGGCCGCCGGAGTCCGGGAGCCGGTCGACCGGGTAGCGCTGCACGTACTCGATCAGGGCGAGCCCCATCCCGTGCGGGCCGGCCCCTTGACCCCCGACCTTCGGGTTGGCGATCGCGCCGAGCTGCTTGCGGAACCGGTCCGCGACATGGGTGGGGATCTGGAAGCGGCCGTAGGTGGTGCCATGGCCGTCGTCGTGCATCGTGAGCCGGGCCCTCTGCTCGGCCCGGCGTTCTTCGGCTTCGAGGGCCTTGGCCTCCTGGGCTTCGCCGACCTCGGGCGCGACGACGTCGAGGATCCGTCTGCCCAGGACCCGCAACGCTCTCGCGTCGTGGTGCTCGGCCTGGCCCAGCAGGTGGCCACGGGCCTCCGCACGGACCTCGGGCTGCACGTCCTCGGGCAGGGCATCGACGGCCTCGACGATGACCTGGGCCTGGTCGGTGAGGATCACCCCTGCCGCGAGCGCGGCGGCGACGCTGTCGTGGCGCTCCAACGCTTTGGCGAGCTTCATCGCTGCGGCGGTGGCGCGTTGGGTCTGGTGGGTGGTGTGGGCCCAGTAGACCGCGGTCGAGGTCGCGCCGGTCTCGACGCCGGCCTGGGTGGTGTCGGCGTGTGCGGCCAGGCGCAGCGTGAGCTCGTCGGCCTGGGCGCGCAGCCGGGTCGCGTCAGCCAGCGCCTGGGCGGTCTCGGTGGGGGTCATCGACCACACCGGGGTCTGGTTGAGGTCGGCGACTTGGGTGCGCAGCCGTGCCACTCCGGCGGCCACGGGGTGGCTCGCGGTGGGGGCGGCGGGGCTGCTCATAGGACTACTCAAGCAGGTGCCACCGACAGTGGGTGGGTTGAGAATCCCCTTTATCCACAGGGCATTCTCGCTCCTCGGTGGTCGAGGTGCGAAGGCGTGCAACGCCTGAGCCTCGAGACCCGGTGACGTGACTGGCGACCTGACCGCCGTACCCCAAGGCTGCTTCTCGGCTCACCGGGTCTCGAGGCTCGTCGCTGGCGCTCCTCGCACCTCGACCACCGAAAGCCCTCGGTGGTCGAGGTGCGAAGGCGTGCAACGCCTGAGCCTCGAGACCTGGTGACGTGACTGGCGACCGCTGGCGCTCCTCACACCTCGACCACCGAGACGGCGCGGGCTCCTCGGTGGTCGAGGCGTGAAGGCGCGCAACGCCTAGCCTCGAGACCCGAGGCTGCTTGTCCACTCACCGGGTCTCGAGGCTCGTCGCTGACGCTCCTCGCACCTCGACCACCGAAAGCCCTCGGTGGTCGAGGTGCGAAGGCGCCCTGGCGCCTGAGCCTCGAGACCCCCGCGACCTGACCGCCGTACCCCGAGGCTGCTCCTCGGCACACCGGGTCTCGCACCTCGACCGCCGGAGCTGGGTCAGCGGGCGAAGAGGCGGGTGGCGTTGTGCCAGCAGACGTCGCGGAGCCAGGCGTCGCCGAGGTCGAGGCGGGCGAGGCCGGCGAGCTGCTCGGCGTAGGGGTAGGGGATGGTCGGGAAGTCGGTGCCGAGCAGGACCTTGGGCTGGGCGTCGCGCAGGCGTGGGACGAGGTCGGGTGGGTAGGCGCCGAAGAACTCGGTGAAGACCATGGTGGTGTCCAGGTGGACGCGCTCGTAGGTCTCGGCGAGGACCAGGAACTCCGCGCACTCCGGAGCGCCCATGTGCGCCACGATCGCGGTCAGGCGAGGGAAGCGCTCGAGCACCCGGCGCAGGGGGTCGGGGCCGGTGAAGGCGTTGCCGACCGGGCCGGAGCCGGCGTGGATGACGACCGGCGTGCCGGCGTCCTCGAGGGTGCCCCACACCGGGTCGAGGAGCGGGTCGTCGAGGTGGAACTCCCCCACCTGGACGTGCACCTTGAAGACCTCGACGCCGTCCGCGACCAGGTCGGCGACGTACGACGGCGCCTCGGGCTCGGGGTAGAACGTCGCCGAGCGCAGGACCTCCGGCACCCCGGCGGCGAAGTCGCGTGACCAGTCGTTGAGGTAGCCCGCGACGCCCGGCTTGTGGGCGTAGGGCAGCGTCGAGAAGCGGCGTACGCCGAAGCCGCGCAGGATCTCGACCCGCTCCTCGTGCGAGACGCGGTAGCGGATCGGCCACTCGCGGCCGATCTTGTCGCCGGCGGCGTCGAAGACGGCGTAGACCGCGCGCTGGATGTTGGGCGGCAGGAAGTGGACGTGGACGTCGAACAGGCCCGGGAGGCCCAGCCCCTCCCAGAAGGCGCGTACGGCGGTCGTGTCGCGGTGGGGTGGTTTCGAGGCTCGCTCCGCTCGCACCTCGACCACCGCGGGCTCAGTCCTGCATGCCCTTGAGCCGGCGGCCGACGGCCTGCTCGACCTCGCGGGTGGCCTGGCGCTCGGCGAGGGAGTGCCGCTTGTCCCAGGTCTTCTTGCCCTTGGCCAGGCCGATCTCGATCTTGGCGCGGCCGTCGACGAAGTACAGCGACAGCGGGATGACCGTGAGGCCCTTCTCGTTGACGCGGCGCTCGATCTTGTCGATCTCGACCCGGTTGAGCAGCAGCTTGCGCTTGCGGCGGGCGGCGTGGTTGGTCCAGGTCCCCTGGGTGTACTCCGGGATGTGGACGCCGTGCAGCCACGCCTCGCGGTTGTCGATGTCCACGAACCCGTCGACCAGCGAGGCGCGACCCATCCGCAGCGACTTCACCTCGGTGCCCTGGAGGACCATGCCGGCCTCGAAGGTGTCCTCGATGTGGTAGTCGTGGCGCGCCTTCTTGTTCTGCGCGACGATCTTGCGCCCCTGCTCCTTCGGCATCTGGTCAGTCTCTCAGGGCCGGTCAATCCGATTGACGTCAGAGGTACTTCATCGGGTCGACCGGGTCGCCGTTGACCAGGATCGTGAAGTGCAGGTGGCAGCCGGTCGACCAGCCGGTGGAGCCGGCGTACCCGACGACCTCGCCGCTCCTGACCCGCTGACCCTCGGAGGCGCGGTAGCCGGACAGGTGGTTGTAGACGGCGGTGAGGTTCTTGCCGTTGTAGTTGCCCAGGTTGAGGTAGAGCCGGTTGCCGTAGACCGAGGAGTAGTAGGTGTCCATCACGGTGCCGCCGGCGACGGCGAGCATGGACTGGCCGCAGGCGACGCCGAAGTCGGTGCCGTCGTGCAGGCCGTAGTAGCCGTAGATCGGGTGGGTGCGGTAGCCGAACGGCGAGGTGACGTAGCCGCTGCTGGTGGGGGGCCGCAGCACGCCGTCGGTCGCCCCGCTGTAGCCGCCCTTTCCGCCGCTCTGGGCGGCCGCGGCGAGGATCTGCTGCTTGATGCGGGCCTCGCGCTTGCGCAGCTCGCGCAGCACCTGGCGGTCGTGGGCGCGAGCGCTCAGGGCCTCGTCGCGCGCCTTGCGGTTGCTCCTCAGCAGGCCGAGGACGCTGGCCCGGGCGACGCGCGCCTGCTCCGCCAGCTGACCGACGGCGGCGAGGTTGGCGGCGGCGTCGGCGCGCTTGGTCTCCATGTCCAGCTTGGCCGCCTCGACCCGGTCCTCGCGGGCCTGCAGGACGATCTCGGCCGCGTGCAGGCCGGCGTACGCGCGGTCCTGTCGACCGACGATCGCGTCGGTGGCGCCCATCTGGCGCACGACGTCCTCGGGGGTCTTGGCGGCCATCAGCGAGGCGAAGGCGAGCAGGCGCGGGTCGCCGCTCTCGTAGATGTCGTTGACGGTGTTGACGACCTCGACCCGCTGGGCCGCGAGCGCCTCCCGGCCGTCCCGTAGGTCCTGGCGGGCCTGCGCGAGCGCCTCCTGGGCCGCGACCAGCTTGAGCTGCATCTCGGCGTCCTTGGCGCGCGCCTCGGCCAGGCGGACGCGGACCCCGTCCAGGTGGCTCTTGGCCGCGGTCAGGCGCACGCGTACGGCGTTGAGCCGTGCGGTGGTCCGCTGGACCTGCTTGCTGGTCTCGCCGAGATCGTCGTGGGCCTGCTCGATCTGCTGCTCGACGTGCTTCTTTTTGTCCTTGAGCGGGTCGTGGGCGGAGGCGTTGGCCAGAGGAACCGCCGTCCCGCCCAGGGCGACGGCGGCGGCCACGGAGGCCACGACGACGCGCTGACGAGAGGCGCTGGGGAAGAAGCGCACAGGTATTGCCTTTGATGTTCGGGGAAGTGAACGATTCAACCGTAGGCGGCCGAGGTCAGACTTTGATGTATTTCCGGGTCAGTAGGAGTGTCGGCAGCACCGTGAGGACCGGGCCCAGGATCGCGATCACCGCGACGGCCACGCCGTACTCCGGCCAGCCGATCCACGGAATGAACGCCAGGTCGCCGCTGAGGCCGCCGATGATGCCCCACTTCACCAGCGCCGCGAGGGCTCCGGCGGCCAGCGCCACGCCCAGGAACGCCGTCACCAGCGCCTCCATGAGGAACGGCAGCGCGATGTAGAGCGTCGAGGCACCCACCAGGCGCATGATCCCGATCTCCTTGCGCCGCGCGAGCGCGGCGAGCCGGATCGTGTTGGCGACCAGCAGGAGCGCGGCGAACACCAGGAACCCGGCGATCGCCCACGAGGCGAACTTGATCCAGTCGATGGTGCTGAGGATCGGGCCCACGACCTCACGCAGGTCCTGCACGCCGGCGACCCCGGGCAGGCCGATGACCTGGCTCGTGATGCCCTCGTACTCGTCGGGGTCCTTCAGCGTGATCCAGATCGACTCGGCCATGTCGTCGGCCGTCAGCGCGGCGTCGGGTCCCTCGAACCGCTCGTCGCCGTAGAGGTCCTTGACCTTCTCGAAGGCCTCCTCCTTGGACTCGAGGTACCAGCTGTCGACCTCGGGGCTCTCCTCGACCACGTCCTCGATCGCCTGCTTCTGCGGGTCGGTGACCTCGGAGACGCAGGCGGGGTTGTCGTCGCCGTCGCGACACAGGTAGACGGTGATCTGGAGCTCGCTGCCCCACTGGTCCGCGGCGGCGACGGCCTGCTGGTTGAGCAGGGCGCCGAAGCCGACCAGGGTCAGTGACACGAAGAGGGTGAGGACGACCGCGATGTGCATGGAGACGTTGCGGCGCAGGCTCTGGCGGAGCTCGGTGAACGTGTGGCGCAGCTGCATGCTCAGACCGCCTCGGTGCCGTAGGAGCCGGTGGCCTCGTCCCGGGTGACCCGGCCGTGGTCGAGCTCGATGACGCGCTTCTGCATCTGGTCCACGACGGAGTTGTCGTGCGTGGCCATGAGCACGGTGGTGCCCGTGGCGTTGATGCGGTCGAGCAGGCTCATGATTCCGGCGGACGTGGTGGGGTCCAGGTTGCCGGTGGGCTCGTCGGCGATGAGGATCATCGGCCGGTTGACAAAGGCGCGGGCGATCGCGACGCGCTGCTGCTCGCCTCCCGACAGCTCGTCGGGGAGCCGGTCGCCCTTGTCCTGCAGGCCGACCAGCTCGAGGGTGCGCGGCACCACGTCGCGGATCTCGTCCCGGGGCTTGCCGATCACCTGCAGCGCGAAGGCGACGTTCTCAGCGACGGTCTTGCCGGAGAGCAGCCGGAAGTCCTGGAACACGGTCCCGATCTGACGGCGCAGCCGCGGCACCTTCCAGCTGGCGAGGCGGTTGACCTCCTTGCCGGCGACGTGGACGCGACCGGCGGTGGGGCGGGTCTCGCGGAGCACCAGCCGCAGGGCCGTCGACTTGCCGGACCCGGAGGCCCCCACGAGGAAGACGAACTCGCCCTTCTCGATGTTGATCGACACGTTGTCGAGGGCAGGCTTTCCCGGACCGGGATAGGTCTTGGTGACCTTCTCGAAGCGAATCACTGAATCGACAGTAGCCGAGCCGACGTGGGGTTTCCCGGACCCCCGCGCCCGGCCTCCGAGGGGTGTGGCGGAGGTCGCTCCCGCGGCGCGCGCCCCGATCCGTATCGTGGGCGCGTGTCCGTCCCCCGCGTCCTCGCGCTCGCACTCGGCGCGACGGCCCTCACCGTCGCGGTCGGCGTGGTCGTGGTCGGGGCTCCGGCGCAGGACGACGACGCCCCGACGACCGCGCCCAGCGTGCCGCTCACGGACTTCGACACCACGGGCCTGACCGCCGAGCGTGGGACGTTCTGCGACCGGGTGTCCGAGGAGGCCGTGCGCGAGGCCCTCGGCGCCGAGCCGGCCGACGAGACCTCGTACGGCAACGGCGAGCGCACCGACCTGACCGCCGGCGTCCGCGACGTGGCCCATGAGTACGGCTGCACCTGGAGCGCCGAGGACGGCACGGTGGCCCGGGCCTGGGTCTTCGCTCCCCCGGTCACGGCCGAGACCGCAGCCACGCTGGTCGCCGCCGCCCGCAAGACCAAGGGCTGCCGGGCCATCCCCGACGCCCCGGCGTACGGCGTGCCGTCGCTCGCCCTGCAGTGCGAGCGGGACGGCACGCGGCAGCAGTCCTACCGCGGGCTGTTCGGCGACGCCTGGCTCACCTGCGAGCTCTCGGCGCCGGCGGCCGTGGCGGCCGCCGCGCTGCAGGAGCGGACCGACCGCTGGTGCGTCGCCGTCGCGAGCGCGGCCGAGCGCCGCTCCTAGTTGGCCTCGGCCTTGTCGGTGCCGCGGCGCCAGCGGATGCCGGCCTCGAGGAAGCCGTCCAGGTCGCCGTCGAAGACCGCGGTCGGGTTGCCGACCTCGTAGCCGGTGCGCAGGTCCTTGACCACCTGGTAGGGGTTGAGCACGTAGTTGCGCATCTGGTCGCCCCAGCTGGCCTGCACGTCGCCGCGCAGCCCGTCGAGGTGGGCCTTCTCCTCGGCCTTCTTGAGGGCGAGCAGCTTGGCCTTCAGCACCACCATGGCGCTGGCCTTGTTCTGCAGCTGGCTCTTCTCGTTCTGGCAGGAGACCACCGTGCCGGTGGGGATGTGGGTCAGGCGCACCGCGGAGTCGGTGGTGTTGACCGACTGGCCGCCCGGGCCTCCGGAGCGGTAGACGTCGACGCGGATCTCCTCGTCGGGCACGTCGATCTCGTCGGTCTGCTCCAGCACGGGGACCACCTCGACCGCGGCGAAGCTGGTCTGGCGTCGGCCCTGGTTGTCGAAGGGGCTGATCCGCACGAGCCGGTGGGTGCCGGCCTCGACGCTGAGCGTGCCGTAGGCGTACGGCGCATGGATCGCGAAGGTGGCCGACTTCAGGCCGGCCTCCTCGGCGTAGGAGGTCTCGTAGACCTCCACCGGGTAGTCGTGCTGCTCGGCCCAGCGGACGTACATGCGCATGAGGGTCTCGGCGAAGTCGGCCGCGTCGACGCCGCCGGCGCCCGCGCGGATGCTCACCAGCGCCTCGCGGGGGTCGTACTCGCCGTTGAGCAGCGTGCGGACCTCGAGCCGCTCGACGGCCTGCTTGATCCGGCCGAGCTCCCGCTCGGCGTCGGCGAGCGAGTCGTCGTCGCCCTCCTCGGTGGCCAGCTCGACCATGATCTCGAGGTCCTCGATCCGGCTCTGGAGCGCCGCGAAGCGGTCGACCTCGCCCTGCAGCGCGGAGAGCCGCCCGGTCACGCGGGTCGCGTTGGCCTGGTCGTCCCAGAGGTCCGGGGCGGCCACCTGCTCGCCCAGGTCGGCGATCTCGGTGCGCATGTTGTCGATGTCGAGCACCTGCTCGATGGTGTGCATCGTCGCCTGGAGCTGCTTGATCTCGGAGTCGTAATCGGGTCCTGCCACGATGAGCAACATTACGTCACGGGTGCGCAGGGTCTCGACACGCTCGCTCCGGCCGCGGCTCGGCCCTCGTGGGCCTCGGGCTGTCCACGGGTGACGCGCGGCACAACGGCGACGGAGCGGGCCTCATAGGGTGATCCCCATGTTCTCCAAGGTGCTGGTCGCCAACCGTGGCGAGATCGCCATCCGGGCCTTCCGGGCCGCCTACGAGCTCGGCGCCCGGACGGTCGCCGTCTTCCCCTACGAGGACCGCTGGTCCGAGCACCGGCTCAAGGCCGACGAGGCCTATGAGATCGGTGAGCGGGGGCACCCGGTGCGGGCCTACCTCGACCCCGAGACGATCGTCGCGACCGCCGTGAAGGCCGGCGCCGACGCGGTCTACCCCGGCTACGGCTTCCTGAGCGAGAACCCCGCGCTGGCCGAGGCCTGCGCCAACGCCGGCATCACGTTCATCGGCCCGACCTCCGACGTGCTGACGCTGACCGGCAACAAGGCCCGCGCCATCGCCGCGGCCAAGGCCGCCGGCGTGCCGACGCTGGCCAGCGTGGAGCCGTCGACCGACGTGGATGCGCTGGTCGAGTCGGCCAAGGCGCTGCCCTACCCGCTGTTCGTGAAGGCCGTCGCCGGTGGCGGCGGGCGCGGCATGCGGCGCGTCGACGACCCCGCGCACCTGCGCGAGGCGGTCGAGACCTGCATGCGCGAGGGCGAGGGCGCCTTCGGCGACCCGACCGTCTTCATCGAGCAGGCCGTGGTCGAGCCCCGCCACATCGAGGTGCAGATCCTCGCCGACGGCGAGGGGAACGTGATCCACCTCTTCGAGCGCGACTGCTCGGTGCAGCGACGCCACCAGAAGGTCGTCGAGATCGCCCCCGCGCCCAACCTGGACCCCGAGCTGCGCCAGCGGATGTGCGACGACGCGGTGCGCTTCGCCCGCGAGATCGGCTACCGCAACGCCGGCACCGTGGAGTTCCTGCTCGACCCGCACGGCAACTACGTCTTCATCGAGATGAACCCGCGCATCCAGGTCGAGCACACGGTCACCGAGGAGGTCACCGACGTCGACCTGGTGCAGTCGCAGCTGCGGATCGCCGCGGGCGAGACCCTGGCCGACCTCGGCCTGTCGCAGGACTCCATCCAGCTGCGCGGCGCCGCCCTGCAGTGCCGGATCACCACGGAGGACCCGGCCAACAACTTCCGTCCCGACACCGGGGTCATCACCACCTACCGCTCCCCCGGCGGCGGCGGCGTCCGCCTCGACGGCGGTACGACGTACACCGGCGCGGAGGTCTCCGCGCACTTCGACTCGATGCTGGCCAAGCTCACCTGCCGCGGCCGGACCTTCGACATCGCCGTGCAGAAGGCGCGCCGCGCGGTGGCGGAGTTCCGCATCCGCGGCGTCTCCACCAACATCGCGTTCCTGCAGGCGGTGCTGGCCGACCCCGACTTCTCCAGCGGCCACATCACCACCTCGTTCATCGAGACCCACCCGCAGCTGCTCCAGGCCCGCGCGAGCGGCGACCGCGGCACCAAGCTGCTCACCTACCTCGCCGACGTCACCGTCAACCAGCCGCACGGGCCGGCGCCGGTGACCCTGGACCCGGCCAGCAAGCTGCCCGAGGTCAACCTCGAGGTCCCGGCTCCCGACGGCACCCGCCAGCTGCTGCTCGAGGTCGGCCCGGACGAGTTCGCGCGCCGGCTGCGCGAGCAGAACACGGTCGCGGTGACCGACACGACCTTCCGGGACGCGCACCAGTCGCTGCTCGCCACCCGCGTGCGCACCCGCGACCTGACCGCGGTCGCCGGGCACGTGGCACGCACGACGCCGCAGCTGTGGTCGGTGGAGGCCTGGGGCGGCGCGACGTACGACGTGGCGCTGCGCTTCCTGCAGGAGGACCCGTGGGAGCGGCTCGACAAGCTGCGGCAGTCGATCCCCAACATCTGCCTGCAGATGCTGCTGCGCGGGCGCAACACGGTCGGCTACACGCCGTACCCCACCGCGGTCACCGACGCGTTCGTGCACGAGGCGGCCGCCACGGGCATCGACGTCTTCCGGATCTTCGACGCGCTCAACGACGTCGAGCAGATGCGCCCCGCGATCGAGGCGGTGCGCGCCACGGGCACCACCGTCGCCGAGGTCGCGCTCTGCTACACCGGCGACCTCTCCGACCCGGCCGAGAAGCTGTACACCCTGGACTACTACCTCAAGCTGGCCGAGCGGATCGTCGACGCCGGCGCCCACGTGCTCGCGATCAAGGACATGGCCGGCCTGCTCCGCGCGCCGGCCGCGCGCACGCTGGTCACCGCGCTGCGCCGCGAGTTCGACCTGCCGGTGCACCTGCACACCCACGACACCCCGGGCGGCCAGCTGGGCACGCTGCTGGCCGCCATCGACTCCGGGGTCGACGCGGTCGACGCCGCCAGCGCCTCGATGGCCGGTACGACGTCGCAGCCACCGCTCTCGGCGCTGGTCTCGGCCACCGACCACTCCGCGCGCGAGACCGGGCTGTCGCTGTCGGCGGTCAATGCGCTGGAGCCCTACTGGGAGGCGATGCGCCGCGTCTACGCGCCGTTCGAGTCGGGACTGCCCGCGCCGACCGGGCGCGTCTACCGCCACGAGATCCCCGGCGGCCAGCTCTCCAACCTGCGTCAGCAGGCCATCGCGCTCGGCCTGGGCGAGAAGTTCGAGCAGGTCGAGGACATGTACGCCGCGGCCAACGACATCCTGGGCAACGTCGTGAAGGTGACGCCGTCGTCCAAGGTCGTCGGGGACCTGGCGCTCGCGCTCGTGGGCCTCGGCGCCGACCCGCAGGAGTTCGCCGACGACCCCGCGAGGTTCGACATCCCGGACTCGGTCATCGGCTTCCTCAACGGCGAGCTCGGCGACCCGCCGGGCGGCTGGCCCGAGCCGTTCCGCACCAAGGCCCTCGAAGGCCGCTCCTACACGCCTCCGGCCGAGGAGCTGGGCGAGCAGCAGGCCGCCGGCCTGGCCGGCGCCCAGCCGACCCGGCGGCAGACGCTCAACGAGCTGCTCTTCCCCGGCCCCACGAAGACCTTCGCCGAGGGTCGTCAGACCTACGGCGACGTGTCGGTCCTGCCCACGCTGGACTACCTCTACGGGCTGCGGCGCGGCGAGGAGCACGAGGTGGAGCTCGAGGAGGGCGTCACCCTGCTGCTCGGGCTGCAGGCGATCGGCGAGCCGGACGAGCGCGGCTACCGCAGCGTGATGGCCACGATCAACGGCCAGATGCGCCCGATCAGCATCCGCGACAAGTCGGTCGCCTCCGAGGTGGCCGCGGCCGAGAAGGCCGACCCGGCCAAGCCCGGTCACGTCGCGGCGCCGTTCCAGGGCGCGGTCACGATCGCGGTCTCCGAGGGCGACGCCGTCAAGGCCGGCGACACGGTCGCGACGATCGAGGCCATGAAGATGGAGGCCTCGATCACCGCCCCCGTGGACGGCACGGTCCAGCGGGTCGCCCTGTCCGGCACCCAGTCCGTCGACGGCGGCGACCTGGTGCTGGTCCTCGGCTGAGCGTGTTCGGGCTTGTTCGGGAAGGGCTCGTACGGCGCAGGCGCGCCCTCGCGCGTCCCTACGATCCTGGCCATGAAACGCATTCTCATCGGGCTCCTGCTCGCCCTCGTCACCACGGCTCTGCTGCCGGCCGCCTCCTCCGCCGCGCCGGTCACCCCGGCCCCCGGCTACTACTGGTGGAACACCGTGCACTCTGGCGGAGGGCTCAAGGAGGCCGCCAACTTCGAGGTCAGGGGCGACAAGGCGCACTTCTCCCTGCTGCGCCGGGTGTGTCGCGGCGACCGGATCCTCTACTACGAGTTCAGCGGCAAGGACAAGGCCAAGGGCCGGGTCCCGATCCGCAACGGCGTGGCCAGCAAGACCCAGTCCTTCCGCCTCGACGGGGTGAAGTACACGCTGGCGGTGCGGGTCACCTTCACCAAGGCGCGCAAGGCCGCCGGCTGGCTGCGCCTCACGGGCGGCAACTGCACCGGCACCAAGCAGAAGTTCAGCTTCAGGCACTCCGGCGCCTGACGCCCCGGAGGCGGCCCGGGGCCGGACGTGAGGACCGCCGGTGACGGCGGAGGCACCCCGGCCCGGCCCCGGCTCCGTCGGCCCCGCCGGCGCCTGGGACGGGCTGGCCGCCGAGCTGCGGTCGCTGCGCCAGCGCGCCGGCGACCCGTCGTACGCCGAGATCGCGCGGCTGGTCGCCCAGCGGCGGCGGGCCGACGGCATGAGCGAGGAGGCGTCCCGGGTCGCCCGCACCACCGTCTACGACGTCTTCCGACCGGGTCGCACCCGGGTCAACCTGGCCCTGGTGCGGGAGGTCGCCGCCGCACTGGGGGGCGACGACCAGGACGTGGACGCCTGGGTGGCGCGCTGCCGTGACGTCCCGCCGGCGCTGCCTCCCTCCCCCGAGCCTCCGCCCCCGCCTGCGCGAGCGCCGCGACGGCAGCAGGTGGTGCTCCTGATGCTCGCCTGCGTCGTCGTCAACCTCGCCGGCCGGGCCCTCGTGGACCTGCTGGACCTCCCGGTCTACCTCGACATGACCGGGACCGCGATCGCGGCGGTCGTGCTGGGCCCGTGGCGCGGCGCCACCGTCGGCGTGGCCACCAACCTCGTGGGCGTGGCCAGCAGCGGCCTGGTCTCGGTGCCCTTCGCCCTGGTCAACGTGGCGGGCGCGCTGGTCTGGGGCTACGGCGTGCGTCGGTGGGGCATGGGCGGCTCGCTGCCGCGCTTCTTCTCCCTCAACCTGCTGGTGGCGCTGGCCTGCACCCTGGTCGCCGTGCCGATCCTGGTCCTGGTCTACGGCGGCTCCAACGGTCACGGCCAGGACACGCTCACCGCCACCTTCGTCCAGCTCACCGACGCCCTGGCGGTGTCGGTCGGGCTGTCCAACGTCCTCACCTCGGCCGGCGACAAGATGATCACCGGCTTCGTCGCACTCGTGGTGATCTCCGCCCTCCCGTCGGCCTTGACCCGCGGGCTCCGCGTCGTGGACAGCCGCTCGCCCAGGGGGTGAGCGGTGTCTTATCCTGCACGCCCCGTCGATGTCTGGAGGACGAGTGCGCGTGCCACTGACGACCCTGACCACCCTGGTGCTGATGGGAGGGCTGCTGGCCGCCTCGCCCGCCGGGGCCGACCCGTCCCGGGTCCGTGTGGGATCGGACGACGCCGCCGAGCGTCGTGCGCCCGGCGCCGGTCGGGCGGCGACCTCGGCCCGCAGCGACTACGCCGATGGGGCCGTACGACGCGTGGCCCAGCTGACCGACGTACGCGCGGCCGGCGCCGACCCGGCCACCAACATCGCGCGCGCCACGGTGGTGCAGGATCTCCGGGCGAGCCGCATCACCGCGACCGTGACGCTCGGCGCGACGCCCGGCGCCAACTCCGTCGTCTACGTGCACCTGGGCGAGTGGAGCGGTGACACCTGCCAGTCGCGGGCGGCGGTCGCCGGTGCCACGACCACCGCCGACACCGCAGGCCTGATCGGCTCGGCGAGCCTGGCGGTCAGCAGCAGCCGCGCCGGCGCCGTGCTCACCCTCACCTCCGCCGCAGCGTCGGCCGTGCGCACCGCGGAGTGGGACTGCGCCTTCGCCTTCAGCACCGACGTCGGTGGCACCGAGACCTCCGGCCTCTACGCCGACGACCTCGAGACCGTCTGGACCCCACGGCTGGCGATCGCCCGCGGCGCACCGGTGCAGGGCAGCTATCGCGGCCGGTGGACGACCGTCGAGGTGGACCTGCTCAACTCCGGCCGCGCCGACGCGCGCGGCACCACCGTGCGGCTCAGCGGAGCGGGACTCGCGTTCAAGCCCGCCACGCGCTCCTACGGGACGCTGGGGCCGCGGAGCACGGAGTACTTCGAGAAGTTCCGGGTGCGGCTCAAGGGCAGCAAGCCCCGGACCCTGCGGATGACCCTGACCGCGCAGGGCGGCCACCGGGCCGTCGCCACCGTGCGGATCGTCGAGAAGCCTCGGCCCCGCACGCTGCCCTCCCTGGTCGGCCGCTACTACTGGGGCCACAAGCCGGTCCAGGTCGACCGCGGCTGGGACAACGTGGCGGTGCGGTTCGTGAGCCCCCGCTTCGCCCACGTGGGCTTCGACAAGGTAGGAGCTCCCCGCTGCGCGAAGGCCAGCCGGACCTGTCGCCCCTACCAGTACAACGCGCGCACGGGGGTCGTGCGCGTCGCCGGTCTCGGCAAGGGCCGGGCCACCACCGAGGGCATCCGCCTCGGCAAGCAGGACTACTTCCCGCTGAGCACCCCCAAGCCGGGCGCCAAGCTCGCCCTCCGGCTGATCCACCAGAACTTCGAGGGCACCTGCGGCATCTACTGCTCGACATGGACCGAGTGGCTCACGATGGACCAGCGCGGCCGCTTCGTCCGCTCCCGCCAGACCCTCGGCTCGATCGGTGCCCCGGGTGTCGGAACGGTCTGGGCCGTCGTGCCCGCCGACGAGCGCGGCACCTACCGCGTGCTGTCCCGCGGCCGGATCCGGCTCAGTTACGCCAATGGCACGAGCCAGGTGCACACGATCGGCATCGGGCACGACGTCCGCGGCAAGCCGTCGCCGGCCGGCGAGGGGATCCTCCTCGACGACGTCAACTTCTACCTGGACTGAGCGCCACCCGCCCGCTCAGCGGGGCGACACCGCGAAGGTCAGCCACGTCGAGCGCAAGCCGAGCGCGGAGCGGAAGGCGTCGCCGGAGACGACGACCGAGCCCTTCGTGCCGGTGAGGGTCAGCGAGCGGACGCGCCCGCCCCACTCGCCGTTGCCATCGCGGCGCGTGACCGTCAGACCGGTGAGGTCGCCGATGCGCGGCCAGACCCGCTCGACGACGGTGTCGTTCAGGCGCGTGGTCCAGTCGTGGACGGGGTTGCCTGCCCAGCCGTCGTAGGGGTCCTCGACGGCGGCGAGGTAGGGCACCGACCCCGCGGAGGTCCAGCCGCCGCTGCTCGACGCGAACTGCGTGAACGCCGGGGCGCCGTCGTAGGTGAGGACCTGGCCGGCCGTGGCCCTGATGGCGGCGTCGGACGCGGGGTGCTCCGCCGCCTGACCGCCGTACGCCTGGCAGGAGGTGGTGTCGCACAGGAGGCCGCCGGAGCGGTGCGCCCGCTCGTAGGTCGCATAGGTGCGCGCCGCGACGGCCTGCGCGCGGACCGCCTCGGGGCTCCACGAGGCGGGGATCTCGAGAGGGACCACGCCCCGGAGGTACTGGTCGAGGGCGAGGTCGTTGACGGTGTCGCGGGCGAGCGACGCCCGGCTCGGAGCCACGGCCCGCAGGCGGCCCCGGTAGGGACGGTTGCCCGAGGGGGTGACCAGCGTGATGGGCCGCCCGCCGGCGGAGAACTCGCCCTCGCCCCGCAGGTCGCCCCAGCGCCGCCACCGGCCGGCCTTGTAGGAGACCCGGTTGCGCCCCTGCGGCGTCACGGTCACGCGCCAGCGGGTCGCGCCGTTCTCGGGCAGCCGCACCGCCGGGCCTCCGGCGGTGTCGCGCAGCATCAGCCCGGGGCGGCTGAGCACCACGAGGTCGTCGCTGGTGTCCGCGCTGATGGCTACCCGGATGCGGCCGCCGGCGCTCCCCCACGCCGTGCCCGGGTAGTAGAAGCCGGCGATCTGGCGGTAGGTCAGCCCCTGCCGGGCCGCACCCTCGGCGCCGTACTGCGACATCCCGTGGCCGTGGCCGTAGCCGTGGCCCGACACTGTCAGCCACGCCCGGGTCGGCACCCGCCACGAGTCCGCGGCGGCCGCGTCGGCGGGGGTCGCGAACGCGAGCAGCGCGAGCGCCAGCAGGCCGGCGAGACGGGTGCGCATGGGGTGCTCCGGGGGGTGACAACTGGGACGGGAGAGCACTCGTGTGACCCCGTGTGACCCCATATGGCACCACGCGCCCCAGGGGTGCGCCAGGGCTTCGCGCGAACTACAGATCCGTAGTTCAGGAGACGCGGACGGTGAACCAGGTGGAGTACAGGCCGAGCAGGTAGCGGAAGTCGTCGCCCGACACGGTGACGGTGCCGCCCGAGCCGCGCAGGACGACCGTGCCGACCCGCCCGCCCCACTCGCCGTTGCCGTCGCGGTCGGTGGCGTCGATCGACGCCAGGTCGCCGACCGCGGGCCAGGTCTGCTCGATCTTCGCGTCCGTCGTCGACACGGTCCAGTCGTGGTAGTCGTTGCCCCGGAAGTCGTCGTACTGGTCCGGCTTGGCGGGCAGGTAGGAGAACGCGCCGCGCGCGGTCCAGCCGCCGCTGCTGGCGGAGAACTGCGAGAAGATCGGCCCCCCTCCGTGGGTCAGCACCTGGCCCCGCGTCGCGTCGATGGCCTTCGACGTGGCCTGCTGCTCGTCGGTGGCGCCGCCGTAGACCTGGCACCGGTCGGTGTCGCAGAGCTGGTAGTGCCGTCGCGTGGAGTGCTTGCGCTCGTAGGCGGCGTAGGTGCGCGCCGCGACCGCCTGGGCGCGCAGCGCCTGCGGGTGCCAGTACGACGGCACCTCGCGCGGCACGACTCCCTTGAGGTAGGCGTCGAGCGACACGACGTTGACCGTGTCGCGGTCGAGACCCTGGCCGGGTGCGGCCGAGCGCAGGGCTCCCCGGTAGGAGCGGCTGCCGCCGCCCATGAAGAGCCGGATGGGCCGCCCACCGGCGACGAACTCGGCGTCCCCCTTCAGCGTCTTGAGGCGGCGCCAGGACGACCGCATCTTGAAGTCCACAGCGCTGCGGCGACCGCCGGCCACCGGGACGATCCGCCAGCGCGTCGCGCGCGGGCGGACCGCGTCCAGGCGCGTGGGGCGCCCGCCGACGGAGCGGACCACCAGGCCGCGGCGGGCGGCCACCACGACGTCGCGGGAGGTGTCGGCGCTGATCAGCACGCGCACGGGCCCGCCGGCCTTCCCCGGCCGCGTGCCGGGGTAGTAGTAGCGCAGGATCTTGCGGTACCCCACGCCCTTGGTGGCCGCGTTCTGCGCGCCGTACTGCGAGAGGCCGTGGCCGTGCCCGTAGCCGTGACCGACGATCCGGACCGTCGCGCCGTCGGGCACGTCCTGCACGGCGGCCGACGCGCTGCCGGCCGGCAGCAGGGTCGTCAGGAGAGCCAGGGCGGCGAGGAGCGAGGTCCGAGAGAGCACCGGTCCACGGTACACAATCGCGGCATCCGCCTCCCGGCCGTGCGAACATGCCACATGGGACTCCTCCAGTGGTGGCGACGTCGTCGCGGCACTGACACCGACACCCTTGTAGAGCGCGAGCTCGCCCGGGTGCGGTGGCGGATCGTCGACGAGGACATCACGCTGTTCGGCGAGCAGCTCGCCGAGCTGCACGTGGACACGCTGACCACCGAGCTCGACGACGACATGCGCGCCGACTACCAGAGGGCGCTCGACCGCTACGAGTCGGCCAAGCAGCGGTTCACCCGCGAGTCCACCGACGACGACCTCCTCGAGATCGGCGCCGTGCTGGAGGAGGGCCGCTACCACCGCGCCTGCGTCCTGTCGCGGCGCGACGGCACGCCGCTGCCCGAGCGGCTCCCGCCCTGCTTCTTCAACCCCCAGCACGGCCCCTCGGTGGCGGAGCTCCCGTGGGCGCCGCCGGGCGGTGTGAAGCGCGCCGTGCCGATGTGCCGCGAGGACCTGAACCGGATCGAGCACTCCCAGCTCCCGGTCATGCGCGTCGTGCGGGTCGCCGATCAGTACCTGCCCTGGTTCGCCGCCGGCAGCGCCTACGAGGCGCTCGCCGGCACCATCGACGTCAAGGCGGTCCTCAACGGCAAGCGGGCCGCGCAGGGCAAGTGGGCCCTGTACGTCGGGCAGACCCAGAACTCCGGCGTGGGGATCTACGGCTCGCCGTTCCCCTAGTCGCCGGCCAGCGCCTCGCGGAGCGCGACGCCTTCGCGGGCGAAGTCGATCGCGAAGTCGGAGTGGAAGGCCCGCAACGAGAACCCGGACGGCGGCGCCGGGACGTCGGGGGTCCCGGCGACGTGGGTCAGCGAGTGCCCCATGAGCGCCGACATCATGAACTCGTTGTGGGCGGGGTAGGACGCCGAGCCGACCAGGACGACGCGCTTGGGCTCACCCGCGAACGCGATCTGGAAGATGTTGCTCCCGGCCAGGCCGGCGATGACGTCCGCCTCCCGCACGAGCCGCACCTGCTCGGGCAGGGGCAGCGTCTCCGGCACGACGATGGTGTAGCCGAGGCGCTCGGCCTCCGCCTCCACCTGGTCGAGGTTGTGGCAGCCGCGGCGTCCACGCCGGGTCAAGAAGATCCGCTCGTGGCTCTCGACGGACGGCGTCGCCGCAGCCGCGAGGGCGGCCCCGATCCGGTCGTAGGTCGAGCGGAGCTCGGGGTGCAGGTGCGCGGGCCGGGAGAACATCGGGGACGCGGCGAGCAGCCGCTCGACGACGACCGGCCCCCGGACCAGGTGCACTCTGTCCCGGTCGACGCCGCCCGCCTCGAGCAGCTGCAGTTCCCACTCGGCCACCGTGTCGTTGCCACGGTTGTCGAAGACCAGGGCGCGCGCGTCCGGGTGCTCCTCGAGCACCCGGGGCCACGCCCAGAGCAGCGAGACCTGCTCGCTGAGGGCATGCCCGAAGTGCCCGCGGAACTGGTTGTCGAGGTGGAACCACGCCCCCTCCAGTCGCTCCCGCGGGACCGGCGGGCGCTCGACGAAACGCGGGGAGAGGTCGGTGAACGACGGGTTGTGCAACCGGCCGGCGCCCAGGCGCTGGGAGCTCTCGGGCGCGACGAACCGGGCGGTCACGACCCCCTGGCGCGGCCAGCACTGCGCCTCGGGGTACGCGCGCAGGCTGAGGGGCGGCGCCTGGTAGGACGTCGGGACCGGCCAGTCCTCGGCGGTCGAGGCCGCGGGAGCGGCGACGTCCCAGTCGAACCCCTCGCGCTCGAAGAGGCTCGTCACCTCGCCGCTCAGCCGGCGCCGCAGCCGGTGCACCTGGCGGTGGGTCAGCTTGGGCAGCGCGTCCGCGGCGGTGCGCACGTGCACCACGTCCTCACAGCGCTCGACGCCCACGATGGAAGCCGCCAGCGCGTCGGCGTCGCGCTCCGCGGGGGTCCCCCCGCCGCCGGGGTGCCGCACCCGCAGCGCCTCGAGGTGGGACAGGAACGGCCCCGCGTCCTGTGGCACCCGCGCGGCCCAGACGCCTCCGGGGCGCACGTGGAAGAGCAGCTGCGAGAGCCGCTCCGCGAGCCCCGGGCCACCGCCCAGGTCGACCACCAGGTCGTAGGGACCGTCCACGGTCAGGGCGGCATGCAGGGCCGGCAGCGTCTGGGTCGCGTCGACGACGCGGACCCCGTCGCCGACGGGGATGTCCTCGGCCGGCCCGGCCAGGACCGCGACCCGGTCGGCGAGCGCACCGGCGGGCAGCTGCCGGCGTACCTGGTCCAGGGTCATGGCGCGCCGGCGCCGGTCAGACTCGGTGCAGACGCCGGGCGGCCTCCGCCACGGAGCCGCTCATCGAGGGGTAGACGGTGAACGCCTGGGCGAGCTGGTCGGCCGTCAGCGACTCGGCCACCGCGACCGACACGGGGTGGATCAGCTCGCTGGCGCGCGGACCGACCACGACCCCGCCGACGATGATGCCCGTGCCCGGACGGCAGAACAGTTTGACGAAGCCGTCGTGGACGCCCTGCATCTTCGCGCGAGCGTTGCCCGACAGCGGCAGCATGACGACCTCGGCGGCGATCTCGCCCGCGTCGACGGCCTTCTGGCTCCAGCCGACGGTGGCGATCTCGGGCGCTGTGAACACGTTCGAGGAGACCTGCTTGAGGTCCAGGGGGCTGACCTTGTCGCCGAGGAAGTGCCACATCGCGATGCGCCCCTGCATCGCCGCGACCGAGGCGAGCATGAGCACCCCGGTGCAGTCGCCGGCGGCGTAGACGCCGCGGGCCGACGTACGCGAGACCCGGTCGACGTTGACGAAGCCGCCGTCGGTGAGGATGACGCCGGCCTCCTCGAGACCGAGGTCGGCGGTGTTGGGCACCGAGCCCAGCGCGAGGATGCAGTGCGAGCCCTGGATGCGACGCCCGTCGGTGAGGGCGACCGTGACGACGTCGCCGTCGCGCGTGACCGACTCCATGCGGGACTGCGAGAGCACCTTCATGCCGCGGCGCTTGGAGACCTCCTCCAGGACCAGGGACGCGTCGGCGTCCTCGCCGGGAAGCACGCGGTCGCGCGAGGACACCAGCGTGACCGGGATCCCCAGCGCCAGGTAGGCGCTGGCGAACTCCGCGCCGGTAACCCCGGAGCCGACCACGATCAGCTCGGTCGGCACCTCGGTCAGGTCGTAGACCTGCTCCCACGTGAGGATCCGCTCGCCGTCGGGCTGCGCCGTGGGCAGGGTGCGCGGCGCGGCCCCGGTGGCGACCAGGACGGCGTCGGCCTCCAGCGTGCGGTCGCCGTCGACGACGACCCGACCGGGACCGTCGAGGCGCCCGCGACCCTGCACGACGGTGACGTCCTCCTTGGCGAGGCGGCGCGTGATGTCGGCGGACTGGTCGGCGGCGAGCTGCATGACGCGCTGGTTGACCCGGGCGAGGTCCACGGTGATCGCGGTCGCCGCGTCGCCCTCGTGGTCGCGGAAGTTGACGCCGAGCTCGGCCGCCCCGGCCACGTCGGTCATCAGCTCCGCGGTCGCGATCAGGGTCTTGCTGGGCACGCAGTCGGTGAGCACCGCCGAGCCGCCGATGCCGTCGGTGTCGACCACGGTCACCTCGGCACCGAGCTGAGCCGCGACCAGCGCCGCCTCGTAGCCGCCAGGCCCGCCTCCGATGATGACGACCTTGTCGGTCATGTCAGAAGTTGATCATGTGGCCGGCGATGCCGTGGATGGCTTCCTTGACGGCCTCGCCGAGCGTCGGGTGGGCGAAGATGTTGCGGGCCACCTCGTCGGCGGTCAGGTCCCAGGTCTGGGCCAGGGTCAGCACGGGCAGCAGCTCGGTGACGTCGGGGCCGATCAGGTGGCCGCCGATGATCTCGTTGTGCTCGGCGTCGGCCACGATCTTGACGAAGCCGGCGGTGTCGCCGAGCCCCTGGGCCTTGCCGTTGGCCGAGAACGGGAACGTCGCGGTCTTGACGTCGTACCCCTTCTCCTTGGCCTGCTCCTCGGAGTAGCCGAACGAGCCGATCTGGGGCTGGCAGTACGTCGCCCGCGGGATCATGTCGAAGTTGATCTCCTGCGTCTCCGCCCCGGCGATCGTCTCGGCGGCGACGATGCCCATCGCCTCCGCGGCGTGGGCCAGCATCATCTTGCCGGTGACGTCGCCGATGGCGTAGACGCCGTCGACGTTGGTGCGCCCACGGGCGTCGACCGCGATGGCGCCGCGCTCGGTCAGCTCGACGCCGGCCGCCTCGAGGCCGTAGCCCTCGACGCGCGGCTGGAAGCCGATGGCCTGGAGGACCTTGTCGGCCTCGAGCACCTCGCTGTTGCCGTCCTTGGAGACGGTGACCTTGACCTTGTCGCCGGAGTCGTCGATGCCCTCGACCTTGGTGCCGAGCAGCACCTTCACGCCGAGCTTCTTGTAGTGCTTGGCCAGCTCCTTGGACACGTCGGCGTCCTCGGTCGGCACCATGCGGTCCAGGAACTCCACGATCGTGACGTCGACGCCGAAGTTCTTCATCACGTAGGCGAACTCGACGCCGATCGCACCGGAGCCGGCGATGATGACCGAGCCGGGCAGCTCGGAGTCGAGGATCTGCTCCTCGTAGGTCACGACGCGCTCGCTCAGCGACGTGCCCGGGATCAGCCGGGTCTTGGCGCCGGTGGCGATGATCAGGTCGTCGCACGTGTAGGACGTGACGTTGCCGTCCTTGTCCTTCACGTCCACGGCCTTGGGGCCGGTCAGGGTGCCCCAGCCGTCGATCTCGGTGATCTTGTTCTTCTTCATCAGGAAGTGGACGCCCTTGACGATCCCGGCGCTCACCTGACGGGAGCGCTTGTGGGTCGGCCCGTAGGACATCGTGGCGTCGCCCTCGATGCCGAACTTGTCCTTCTCGTGCGTGAGCACGTGGGCGAGCTCGGCGTTCTTGAGCAGCGCCTTGGAGGGGATGCAGCCCACGTTGAGGCACACCCCGCCCCAGTACTTCTCCTCGATGACCGCCACGGACTTGCCGAGCTGGGCCGCACGGATGGCGGCGACGTAGCCACCGGGGCCCGCGCCGAGGACGAGAACGTCGAAGTGAGTCACACGCTCAGCCTAGTGCCGCGACCGATAACCTTCAGCCGTGACCCTGTACGCCGCCTACGGGACCAACCTGGACCCCGCCCGCATGGGCGAGCGCTGTCCTCACTCGCCGCTGCACACCACCGGCTGGCTGCAGGGGTGGCGCCTCACGTTCGGCGGCGAGGAGCACGGCTGGGACGGCTCGCTCTCCACGATCGTGCAGGACCCCTTCGAGCAGGTCTTCGTCGCGGTCTACGACATCACCGAGGCCGACGAGGCCGACCTGGACGGGTGGGAGGCGGCCGACTCCGGTCTCTACCGCAAGACCAAGGTGCGGGTGTCCACCCTGAGCGGGGAGATCGTGGTGTGGACCTACGTCCTGGATGCCTACGAGGGCGGACTGCCCTCCGCGTCATACCTCGGCATGCTCGCCGACGCCGCTGAGGCCGCCTCCGCCCCCGACGACTACGTCGAGGCCCTCCGTCGCCGCCCCTGCCGCACCAACGGCAGCTGACCCACCGCTGACCCGTCAGAAACTTTCTGACGGGTCAGCGGCAAGACGCGTGAGTTTGTGACGGGTCAGCCGAAGCCGGGAGCGGGGCGGGGCCCGCCTAGAGTGCTGCCCGTGATGTCGACGACGCCTGACCTGCCGGACCACTCGCCGTACGACCTGGCCGACGAGGCCGCCGCCCGCTTGGCCGAGCTGACCGGGGTCGCGTCGCACGACGTGGCGCTGGTGCTGGGCTCGGGCTGGCTGCCGGCGGTCGACGCGCTGGGCGAGGCGACGGCCGAGATCGACGCCACCGACCTGCCCGGCTTCTCGGCCGCCGCGGTGGCCGGGCACTCGGGGAGGATCCGCTCCATCCGGGCCGGCGAGCGCAACCTGCTGGTCTTCCTCAGCCGCACCCACTACTACGAGGGCAAGGGCGTCGCGGCGGTCGTGCACGGCGTGCGCACGGCGGCGGCCGCGGGGTGCCGGACCATCGTCCTCACCAACGGCTGCGGCGGCCTCAAGGAGACCTGGACGCCGGGCACCCCGGTCCTGATCAGCGACCACGTGAACCTCACCGGCCGCTCCCCCATCGTGGGCCCCCGCTTCGTCGACCTCACCGACCTCTACTCCGCCCGGCTGCGCGGGCTCTGCCGGGAGGTGGACCCGAGCCTCGACGAGGGCGTCTACGTGCAGTTCCCCGGCCCCCACTACGAGACCCCGGCCGAGATCGCCATGGTGCGCGCCATCGGCGGCGACCTGGTCGGCATGAGCACGACGCTCGAGGCCATCGCCGCCCGCGAGGCCGGGATGGAGGTCCTCGGGATCAGCCTGGTCACCAACCTCGCCGCGGGCATCACCGGCGAGCCGCTCAACCACGAGGAGGTCCTCGAGGCGGGTCGGGCGGCGGCGTCGCGGATGGGCGAGCTGCTGGGGCGCGTCGTCCCGACCCTCTGACCGGCTGACCCTCGGCCGGCCAGGACGGTCATCTGCGGGGATATGAGGTAAGGCAGACCTTAGTAAGGTTATGCTTCGTCCGTCGTCTCGGACCCTCTCGCAGAATTGACCTCCCGCCATGTCCCGCCCCATGATCGCGGCCCTGCTCGCCGCCTTCACCCTGAGCGCCTGCGGCCCCGTCCTCGACTCGCCCGGCGACGAGGCCGGCACCACGACCGCGGCGGCACCGGCGCCGCCGCTGAGCGACGTCACCCCGATCGACGACCCGCGCGCGTGGCAGGGCGAGGTCTCGATCAACCTGCCCGACCCGGTCATCGCGCCGGCCCAGACCGACCCCGAGCCGCGGCTGCCCGTCACCGTGACCGACGCCCAGGGCACCAAGGTCACCGTGACGGACACCAGCCGGATCCTCGCCCTCGACGTCTACGGGACCCTGGCCCACACCGTCTTCGAGCTCGGCCTGGGCGACCGCGTCGTCGGGCGGGACGTCTCGTCGTCGTTCCCGGAGATCGCCGACCGTCCGGTGGTCACCCAGAACGGCCATGAGCTCAGCGCCGAGGCGATCCTCGACCTAGACCCGACCGTGGTCCTCTCCGACACCTCCCTCGGACCGTTCGACGTGCTGCTGCAGCTGCGCGACGCCGGGATCCCGGTCGTCATCACCGACTCCAACCGCAGCCTGGACAACCTCTCCTCGCTGACCCAGGAGGTGGCCGACGCCCTCGGCGTTCCCGCCGCGGGACGCGAGCTCGGCCAGCGGCTCGAGCGCGACGCGGACCGGATCACCCGGCAGGTCGCCGAGGTGGCCCCGCAGGACGTCACCGGGCAGCTGCGCACCATCTTCCTCTACGTACGGGGCCAGGCGGGCGTCTACTACATGTTCGGCGAGGGATCGGGGGCCGACTCCCTGATCACCGCGGCCGGCGGCTACAACGTGGCCGCCGAGATCGGCTGGAGCGGCATGAAGCCGGTCAACGACGAGGGCCTGATCGCCGCCGCCCCCGACGCGATCCTAATGATGAACGAGGGCCTGGAGTCCGTCGGCGGCGTGGACGGGCTGCTGAAGCAGTTCCCGGCGCTGACGAGCACGCCGGCCGGCGAGAACCGCCGGATCATCGCCATGGACGACGACCAGGTGCTCAGCTTCGGCCCGCGCGCCGCCGACGTCATCAACGCGCTGGCCGTGGCGTTCTACGCACCGGACGACCTGTGAGCCGCGCGTGACCCTCCGCCAGGCCCGGCCCGCGTCCGACGTCGCGGCCCCCGACTCGCCCACCGCCCGCAGCGACCGTCGTACGACGCGCGGCACGCTGCTGTGCGTCGCACTGCTGCTCGCGCTGGCCGTCTCGGGAGTCGCCGCCGCCGGGTCGGGACAGCTGGCGATCCCGTTCGACGAGGTGGCGGGCTCCTTCCTGCACCGTCTCGGCCTCGACCTCGGGCCGATGCCGACCCACCCGCGCGGCGACGACACCCTGTGGACCGTCCGGTTCCCGCGGGTGGCCATGGCGATGGTCGTCGGCGCGGCCCTGGCCGTGGCCGGCACGGTGATGCAGGGCGTGTTCGGCAACCCCCTCGCCGAGCCGAGCGTGGTCGGCGTCTCCTCTGGCGCCGCGGTCGCCGCGGCGATCTCGATCGTCTTCGGCCTCACCTTCGCCGGCACCTGGACGATCGCCGTGTGCGCCTTCGCGGGTGGCCTGCTCACGACGCTCACCGTCTACGCCCTCTCGCGCGCCGACGGGCGCACCGAGGTGGTGACCCTCGTGCTCACCGGAATCGCCGTGAACGCGGTGGCCGGAGCCGGCCTCGCGCTGCTGATGTTCCTGGGCGACACCCAGGCGCGCGAGCAGATCGTCTTCTGGCAGCTCGGCAGCCTCAACGGCAGCCGCTGGTCCTACATCTGGGTGGTCGGCCCGATCGCCGCGATCGGCATCCTCGCCTCGTTCGCGGGCGCCCGCAGCCTCGACCTGCTCGCGCTCGGGGAGCGACAGGCCCGCCACCTCGGCGTCCACGTGGAGCGGCTGCGGGTCCTGATGATCGTGGTCGTCGCCCTGCTGACCGCCGCGGCCGTGAGCTTCTGCGGGATCGTCGCGTTCGTGGGGCTGGTCGTGCCCCACCTCCTGCGCATGGTGACGGGCCCCGGTCACCGCGTGCTGCTGCCGGCCTCGATGCTGGCCGGCGCGCTGGTCCTGGTCGTCGCCGACATGGGCGCCCGGACGCTCGTCGCGCACGCCGACCTGCCGCTCGGCATGCTGACCTCGCTGGTGGGCGGGCCCTTCTTCTTCTGGCTGCTGCGCCGCACGCGCCGTACGGCGGGGGGCTGGTCGTGATCGCCCTCGGGGCCCGCGGCGTCGTGGTCCGCTTCGGATCCACGACCGTCCTCGACGGCGTCGACCTCGACGTCCGCCACGGGGAGGTGCTCGCGCTGGTCGGTCCGAACGGGGCCGGGAAGTCGACGCTCCTGGGCGTGCTCGCCGGCGACCTCGCCCCGCAGGAGGGCAAGGTCGAGGTGCTGGGCCGCCCGCTCGAGGACTGGCGGCTGCGCGAGCTCGCGCGGGAGCGCGCCGTCCTCACCCAGGAGCACCGCATCTCCTTCCCGTTCCCCGTGGCCGAGGTGGTCCGCATGGGCCGCGCGCCGTGGCGCAACCGGCCCGAGGAGGACGACGACGACCGGGTCGTCGCCGACGCGATGGCCGCCACCGACGTCACCCACCTCGCCGGCCGGTCCTTCGGGATCCTGTCCGGGGGCGAGAAAGGGCGGACCTCGTTCGCCCGCATCCTGGCCCAGCGGGCGGGGATCCTGATGCTCGACGAGCCGACCGCAGCCCTCGACATCGGCCACCAGGAGACGGTGCTCGGACGGGCCCGCGTCGAGGCGGACGCCGGGGCCGCCGTCGTCGTCGTGCTCCACGACCTCACCCTCGCCGCCGCCTGGTCCGACCGGGTGGTGCTGCTCCAGGCCGGCCGGGTCGCCGGCGAGGGCGCACCCGCCGAGGTCATGCGGGCCGGTCTGCTCAGCGAGGTCTACGGACACCCCATCGAGGTCGTGCCCCACCCCACCACCGGCGAGCCCCTGGTGCTCGCCGACCGACGGCCCGTCGGCTCGCCCGGCGCCCAGGAGACCCCATGACCGTCCGCGTCCGTGCCACCGTCGTCGCCGCCCTGCTCGCCGCGGCCCTGCTCGTGCTGCCGGCCGCACCCGCCTCGGCCCAGGGCCGGGTCACCGTCACCAACGACCGCGGGACGGCGCAGGCCGACCTGCGCTACCAGACCGAGCTCACCATCGACGGCTCCGGCTTCCAGGTCGTCCGAGGCGGCTTCGGCGGGGTCTACCTCATGTTCGGGTGGGTGCGCGACCCGTCCGGCGGCACGTGGCGCCCCTCGCGGGGCGGCATGAGCGGCAAGGACTACAGCTACATCCCGGACGCCGAGAACGCCGCCGCCAACCGCGGCTACCTCAAGTTCATCGCGTTCCCCGGCAGCTCGACCTCCTCCGAGGCCGCCGCCGTGCTGTCCGGCTCCGGCTCCTTCCAGCTGAGGCTGACGGTGCCGGGACCGGTGTTCCAGGCCACCGACCGCGACGGCGACGTGGTCGACGTCGACTGCCGCAAGGTGACCTGTGGCGTGATCACCGTCGGCGCGCACGGCGTGAAGAACGCCAACAACGAGACGTTCACCCCGGTCACCTTCGCCAACCTCCCCGACGCGGCCCCGCAGTCGCCCGCCGAGCCGACCCCGACCGGCTCCACCTCCCCCTCGGCCGGGCCTGCCGACACTCCCTCCGCCGGGACCGCGGCCCCTCCAGCCGCTCCGGCCGCCCGCGGCCGACGCGTGCTCACCGTCGACCGCACCACCGCCGTCGCCGGCCACGCCCTGGCCTTCTCCGCCCAGGGCTTCCGGCCCGGCGAGCAGGTGGTGGCGGTCCTGGACGACGGCGTGGCCGGGCTCGGCCCCCTGTCCGCCGGGTCGTCCGGGGAGGTCGCCGGGGTCCTCCAGCTGCCGCTGGACCTGACGCCCGGCACCCACGAGCTGCGGCTGCGCGGCGCCGCCTCCGGCACCGAGGTGCTCGAGCGGTTCCCCGTCTCGCGGGGAGACGAGCCCGCTCCCGCGGCCGCTGAGGCCGAGGTATCCGAGGACACCGAGGGTCAGGCCGGCCCCATCTTCCTGGCCGTCGCCGCCGGCCTCTTCCTGGTCGCGCTCTTCGCGTACGCCGTCACGACGCTGCGCCGGCGCCGTACTCGCACCACGGTGGAGACCCCGTGAGGGCGCGCACCCACGGCGCCCTCGCCGCCGTCCTGGTCGTGCTGCTGGGCCTGGGTCTGGCCGGCGCCGTCCTCTCCGCGACGACCGCGAGCGCCTCGGTCGTGCGCCTCCCCGCCGTCTCCGCCGAGGAGACCGAGCCCACGGAAACCCCCACCGAGACTCCCAGCGAGACTGCCACCGAGACGGCGGAGCCCGAGTCGGGCGCCTTCACCATCTCCGACGCCCAGCTGCGCTGGGGCATCAACAACGAGACCAACAACAAGGCGTTCGCGCCGGGCACCTTCAACTTCCTCTCGGCCGGCACGGTGCCCAACCCCGGCGCGGGCGGCCAGACGATCACCAACGCCACCTGGCGCGGGACCGGGACCCGGGCCTGGTGGGCCGAGCGCGGTGCCGTGCGGATCGAGAAACGCCGTCCCGACGGCAGCTACGGGGCGGCCACCTTCGCGGGGCTGTCGACCGACGTCGACGGCAACCCGCTCACCAGCACCAACGGTCCGTTCTCGGGCCACCAGGTCGTCCTCGACGGCGGCACCGGCGAGGTCGACACCGACGCCCGCACCGCGACGATCCGGTGGCGCGGCTCGTTCTCGGTCGTCTACTACTCCGGCATGTCCTTCTTCACCGTCACCGACCCGGTGCTGACGGTCACCCGGTCCTCGGCCACGCTGCGCGCGACCTTGAGCGGCTACGCCAGCTCGGTGGACGACCAGAGCCTGTGGTCGCCGGTCCCGCCCGAGGTCGTGACCATCGCCGACCTGCCGGTCCCCGACCTGACGGCCGCGGGCGGCTTCGCCGTCCAGCCCCGCTACCTGAACGTCCGCTACCAGGCGCCCTCGTCGGGCGCGGCCCAGGTCCGCACCGGCAGCGCGTGGGGCGCCTTCCCCTCCTCGTTCCTGGCCTACATGGACAAGGTCGGCTCCGCGGCGTTCTGGTACTCCAGCGGCGGCGCCGCCGACGCGCACAAGGTCCCCTCGCCCGTGGCGATCAGCTACGTGGCCGACGACCCCATCGAGCCGCCCGTCGCGCCGACCACCGGACCCGGCCCCACCGCTCCCGAGGGGCCCCAGCCGTCGACTCCGGTCAACCCCACCCGGCCGCCCGTCCAGCCCGCCCCGCCGGCACTGCCCGCGCCGCCGGCCGCGCCCGCCCCGGCCCTCCCCTCGACACCCGCCGCACCCGCCCCGGGCGAGGTCGGCCTGGCCTCGGCACCGCTGCCCGCGGCGCCCACCGTCTACGCCCTCGCCTCCTCGGAGCCCGCTTCGCGCGAGGACGCCGCCGACCACCGCTGGACGTGGTGGCTCGGGTCCCTGCTGTTGCTCGGCACCGCCGGCCTCAGCGTGCTCACCCACCAACGAAAGGCATCGTCATGAACCCCACCACAGCCCGGCCGCGCGCTCGCGCGGCCAGGCGCGGAGTCGCGGCCACGGTCGCGGGCGCCCTCGCGTCCGCCGGCATCGTCGCCCTGGGCGTCGCGACCGCGAGTCCGGCCGCAGCCGCCCCGATCTCGGTCAGGAACGCCACGTTCGCGTGGGACATCAACAACGAGGTCCAGGCCGGCGCGTACGCGCCGGGCACCTGGAACCTGATGTCGGCCGGCAAGATCGGCAACCCGGGCGCCGGTGGTCAGATGCTGCGGGCCGCCGACAACGGCGCCACCTGGAGCAACGGCGTCGCGGCGGGGTGGGCCAACGTCGCCGGCAACGTGACGATCGAGGACAAGGGCGCCGACGGCAGCTACGCGCCGACGACCTTCGACGGCACCCGCCGCAACAGCGCCGGTGAGACGACCTCCGGTACCTCCACGACGATCCTGTCCGAGAACCGGCTGGTGGTCCGCAACGGCGTCGGCACGCTCGACCCCGAGACGGAGAGCGCCACGATCACCTGGGACGGCGACGCGACCGTCCTCTTCTACTCGGGCCTGACCTACTTCCACCTCTCCGACCCCGAGCTGGTGGTCACCAACGGCACCGGCACGCTGAGCGCGACGGTCGGCGGCTACGCCGCGTCCATGGACGACCCGGACGAGTGGACCCCCGTCCCCGACACCAAGGTCGCGCTCGCCACGCTGTCCGGCGTCGACGTGACCCCCACGGGGATCGCGGCCACGCCGCAGTACCGCGAGGTCGCCTACGAGGCCCCCGCCGACACCAGCCCACAGGTCCGGACCGGAGCCAGCTGGGGCACGTTCCCGTCGGCCTTCGTCGACCTGCAGCAGACGCTGGGCCAGGGGCCGTACTGGTACTCCACCGGCGGTAGCGCCGACATCCGCAAGGTCGCCAACCCGCTCTCGGTCGCCTACACCGACGGCGCCTCGGTGGCGGTCAGCAAGACCACGCTCCTGCCCAACGGCGCCCACCAGGTCACCGTCGAGGGCAGCGGCTTCGACCCGGCGCTCGCGACGGGCGCCCGCCCGCCGCTGGCCGGCAAGCCGGCCGGCACGTACGTCGTGTTCGGCAAGTTCCCCGAGGCGTGGCGGCCCTCGCTCGGTGCTCCGTCGAGCAACCGCAAGCCCACCTCGCCGCAGCAGTGGGCGGTCCTCGCCGAGGACATGGCCACGATCGGCGGCGCCCGGGCCGGCGCCATCGAGCTGCGTCGCGACGGCACCTTCACCGCCACGCTGACCGTCGACCGGGCCGCCGCCGACACCGCCGCCGCCGCGGTGGCCTCCGCGACCAACTACGGCATCTACACCTACGCCGGCAGCGGAGCCACCAGCGCGAAGTACGAGACCTACACGCCGATCACGTTCGCGAAGGCCACCCCGGTGGTCACGCTCACCGCGCCCAAGGTGGCGCCCGGTGCACCAGCCAGCGCCACCGTCACCGTCGCCAGCGAAGGCGGCACCGACGGCTCGGTCACCCTCACCGAGGGCGAGACCGTCCTCGGCACCGCGGACCTCACCGACGGCACCGCCACCTTCGACCTCGGTCACGCGCTCACCGAGGGCGAGCACGCGCTGACCGCGACCTTCGCGGGCAACGCCAACACCGAGGCCGGCACCGCCACCGCCACCCTGGTGGTCGAGAAGTCGACCTCCTCGCTCTCGCTCTCGATCCCGTCCCGCGCCTACGGGCAGGTCAGCACCGCCACGGTCAAGGCCACCGGCGCCGGTGCCGACGGAGCGGTCACCCTGAGGCGAGGCACCACCGTGGTGGGCACCGCGGACCTCGTGGCCGGCAAGGCGAGCTTCAGCCTCGGCAAGCTGAAGGCCGGCCGCCACTCGCTCACGGCGACGTACGAGGGCGACGCCGACGTCGCAGGATCCACCGCCACCGCGACGGCGACGGTCTCGAAGGCCGTCAGCAAGGCCGCCGTGAAGGTGGTCAAGAAGCCGACGCGCACCAAGGCCGGCAAGGTCCAGGCCCGCGTCACGACGACGACGGCCGGCGCCGCCACGGGCAAGGCGACCGTGGTCGTGCGGACCGCCAAGGGCAAGCTCGTCAAGCGGGCGCGGGTCGCGCTCAACGCTCGGGGCATCGCCCGGATCACCGTGCCGAGGCTCGCCAAGGGCTCCTACAAGGTGGTCGTGACCTACGCCGGCAACGGCAACGTGAAGGCCTCCTCGAAGAGGGTCACCTTCCGGGTCGCCTGAGCCTCTCCCGGCAGCACAGCCGCAGCACGCCAGGACGCTCCTCCCCGCTCGGGGAGGGGCGTCCTGCCGGCTCCGGGGGCGGAACCGGGTCGGTACTACAGTGCCGGACGTGCCGAAGATCAGTGCCGAGACCCTCGCCGAGCACCGCGACCTGGTGCAGCGGCGGGTCTTCGACGCGTTCGCAGCCCTGATGGTCGAGCGCAGCTTCGACGCCATCTCCATGGCGCAGATCGCGGCCGCCGCCGGCCTGGGCCGCACCGCGATCTACCACCACTTCCCCGACAAGGAGGCCGTGGTGGTCGCGTTCGCGTCGCACGAGACCGACCGCTACCTCGCCGGCCTGCGCGCCGAGCTGGACTCCGTGGCCGACCCGGTCGCGCGGATGCGGGTCTACGTGCGCCACCAGCTGACCGCCGGCGAGCAGTTCCACATGGGGCTGGGGATGCAGCTCGTCGGCGTGCTCTCCCGCCAGGCCGGCCAGGAGATCCGCGAGCACGTGGTCGCGGTGGAGGACGTGCTGCGCGACCTGCTGGTCTCCGGGGTGGAGTCGGGCGCCTTCGACATCCCCGACATCCCGGCCGCCATGTCCCTGATCCACGCCTGCCTCGCGCCCCGCGACGTCCCCGCCGAGCAGGTCGAGCGCTTCATCCTGCGCGCGCTCGTCACCGTCGACTGAAAGCCTCCCCGAAGGCCTATTTTTTAGGTTAACCTAACTTTGTGGTCGAAACTTCTTGACAAGTCGTCAGAATCTTGTCGACAATGTGTCTAGAAAAGCTCGTCCACCACCAGCGCTGGGGATCTCATGACCGTCACCGACCTGCCCGCCACCCCGACAGTGAGCCTCTCGGCCGCGATGCGCGAGGGCTCCATGGCCGAGCACCAGGAGGCGGAGGACTCGCGCTTCATGACCGAGCTTCTCGGCGGCCGGGTCAACGAGACCGGCTACGCCGAGTACCTGCTCCGGCTGCGCGGGGTCTATGAGGTCATGGAGACGACGCTGGGCGCCCGGCTCGACGACCCGATGGTGGCCGCGGTCCACGACTCCGCGCTCGAGCGGCTGGACGCCATCGACGCCGACCTCGCGCACTGGGCGCCCGGTGGCACGCGCACCGTCGACTCCCCGGCGGCGACCGCCTACCGCGAGCGGGTCAGCGCTGCGGGCGAGTGGGGCGGCCTGCTGGTGGCCCACCACTACACGCGCTACCTCGGCGACCTCTCCGGCGGTCAGGCGATCGGCCGCATCATCGACCGGACCTTCGAGCTGGACGGCGCCGGCACGGCGTTCTACACCTTCCCCGAGATCCCCAAGCCCAAGACCTACAAGGACGCCTACCGCGCCCGGCTCGACGGGCTCGGCCTGTCGCCTGAGGAGGTAGGACGCGTGGTGGACGAGGTGAAGGTAGCCTTCCGGCTCAACCAGGCCCTCTTCACCGAGTTGGGACAGAACATCGATGGGTACCGCCGCTGACCTGAGGTCGCTCCCCGCCCCCGGCACGCCGCAGGGGCGCCCGTGAGGGTCCTGGTCACCGGCGCCGCCGGCTCGATCGGTCAGGTCCTCACCGTCGGGCTGGCCGACCGCGGTCACGAGGTCGTCGGCCTGGACCGGGTCCCGCGGCCCGACGCCGCCGACGTCCCCTGGCACGTCGCCGACTGCGCCGACCCCGACGCCGTGCACGCGGTGTTCGAGGAGCAGCCGATCGACGCGGTGGTCCACGCCGCCGGGCTTCCCGACGAGGCCTCGCTGCCCGACTCGCTGACCTCCCATGTGATCACCACGGCCGCCCTGCTCGACGCCGCCGTGACCCACGACGTACGCCGCTTCGTCTACGCCGGCTCCAACCACGCGGTCGGCCGGACTCCCCGCGCCGAGGCACCGATGCTCGCGACCGACGCCCGCCCCCGACCCGACACGTTCTACGGCGTGGCGAAGGTGGCCGCGGAGGCGCTGCTGTCGCTCTACGTGGACCGGCACGGGATCGACGCGATCTCGTGCCGGATCGGGTCCTTCCACCTGCGTCCCGAGTCGGTGCGCCAGCTCGCCACCTGGCTCTCGCCCGACGACTGCGTGCGGATGGTGGACGCGTGTCTCACCGCGCCCGCCCCGGGCTTCGCCGTCCTCTACGGGGTCTCGGGCAACACCCGTGGCTGGTGGGACCTGGAGCCGGGTCGCGCCTTGGGCTACGAGCCCCTGGACGACGCCGAGGAGTTCGCCGGCACCATCGCCGAGAGCGCCGCGGACCAGGCCGAGAGCGCCCACGTCGGCGGCCCGTTCGCCGGCGAGGAGTTCTACCGGCCGGCGCTCGACCTTCTGGGCCCCTGACCGGGACGGGGGCTCAGCCGGCTCCGAGCCGCCGGCGCAGGCCCTCGAGACAGCCGGCCAGCATCCGGTCGTGGTTCCAGCGCAGCACCGGCCGTGCGACGTACGACGCCAGCGCGAGCGCCCCCGAGACGGCGACCGACTGCTCGAAGAGCATCCGGGTGCCGTCCGCGACCGGATCCAGCCGCCAGCGCACGGTTCCGTCGAGGTCGCCGGCCACGGCCACCTCCACGACCGGGGCGGACCGGGAGACCGCGTGCAGGAGCAGGTCGAGCCGGTAGGGCAGCACCGAGCGGCAGATCACCCGGGCGTCGTCCGGGCCAAGCTTGGCGACCGCGAGGATCTGCGGCCACCACTCGGGGTAGTGCTCCAGGTCGACCACCACCTCGCGCACCGCCTCGACCGGCGCGGCCACGGTCCACTCGGCGCGGAACTCGTAGGTCGCCCTCATCACGAGTGGTCCGTGGCGGGGGCAGGGGGGCTCACGGTGGGAACGCTACGGGGCCGACGCTACGGTGCCGTCATGACGCCCGACCTCTCTCAGCTTCTGGACCGTGCGCGCGAGTGGGCCAGGCAGGACCCCGACGACGTGACCCGCGCCGAGCTCGAGGGCGCGGTCGCCGCGGTCGAGGGCGGCGCGGACCCGGCCGACCTGCAGGACCGCTTCGACGGCACGCTGGAGTTCGGCACCGCCGGGCTGCGTGGCGCGCTCGGAGCCGGGCCCAACCGGATGAACCGGGTGGTCGTGCTCCGCGCCGCTGCCGGCCTGGCGGCGTACCTGCGCGAGCAGGGGACGGTGGGCCCGGTCGTCATCGGCTACGACGCCCGGCACAACTCCGACATCTTCGCCCGGGACACCGCCGAGGTGATGAACGGCGCCGGGATGACCGCCTGGATCCTGCCCCGGCCGCTGCCCACGCCGATCCTGGCGTTCGCGATCCGCGAGCTGGGCTGCGTGGCCGGCGTGATGGTCACCGCCAGTCACAACCCGCCGCAGGACAACGGCTACAAGGTCTACCTCGGCGACGGCACCCAGATCGTGCCGCCCGCCGACGTCGAGATCGCGCGTCACATCGCGGCCGTGGGGCCGGTGGCCGAGATCGTGCGCGGCCGCGCGGGCAAGGTGCTGACCGAGGACGTGGTCGACCGCTACCTCGACACCGTCGCCGGCCTCGCCGTCGACGGGCCGCGCGACCTCAACGTGGTCTACACGCCGCTGCACGGCGTAGGCGCCACCTCGGTCGTCCAGGTGCTCGAGACCGCCGGCTTCGCCCAGCCGCGTGTGGTCGCGGAGCAGGAGGAGCCCGACCCGGACTTCCCGACCGTCGCGTTCCCCAACCCCGAGGAGCCGGGTGCGATGGACCTGGCCATGGCCCTGGCCGCGCGCCACGGCGCGGACCTCGTCGTGGCCAACGACCCGGACGCCGATCGCTGCGCCGCCGCGGTGCCGGGCCTGCACGGCTGGCGGATGCTGCGCGGCGACGAGGTCGGCGCCCTGCTGGCCTCCCACCTGCTGTCCTCGGGAAAGCAGGGCACCTACGCCGCCTCGATCGTCTCCTCGTCGCTGCTGGGGAAGATGGCCGGGGCCGCCGGCCAGCCGTACGTCGAGACGCTCACCGGGTTCAAGTGGATCGGGCGGGTCGACGGGCTGGCGTTCGGCTACGAGGAGGCGCTGGGCTACTGCGTCGACCCCGAGCACGTCCGCGACAAGGACGGCGTCTCCGCGCTGCTGCTGCTGTGCGAGATCGCCGCCGGCGCCAAGGCCGAGGGCCGCTCCCTGACCGACCTGCTCGACGACATCGCGGTCGAGCACGGCCTGCACGCCACCGACCAGGTCTCCGCGCGCGTCGACGACCTGGCCGAGATCGGCGCCGCCATGGCGCGCCTGCGCGCGACCGCGCCGGCGAGCCTGGGCGGCCTGGCCGTCCTCGGGGTCGACGACCTGTCGCTGGGCTCCCCCGCCCTGCCGCCCACCGAGGGCCTGCGCTACCGGCTGGCCGAGAGGGCGCGGGTGATCGTGCGCCCGAGCGGCACCGAGCCCAAGATCAAGTGCTACCTCGAGGTCGTCGTGCCGGTCGACCCCGCCGACGGCGTGGAGGCCGCGCGGATCTCGGCCGCCGGCCGACTCGACGCGCTCGGCCGCGACATCCGGGCCGCGGCCGGGATCTAGCCGAGAGCCGGGAGCGCCGGGGTCCTCAGAGCACGAGGGAGACGACCAGCGCGACCGAGAGCAGCACCACCCCGACCAGCTCGGGCCAGGCGGGAGAGCGGCGTACCTCCTGGCCGAGGGCGACCTGCTCGGGCGAGCCGAGGCGGATCCCCGCGACCGCGCGGGCGTCCTCCATGCGCTGGCGGATCCGGCCTTCGACGAAGTCGGCGTACTCCACATCGGTGGCGGGCCCCGAGGGCTGCCGGCGCAGCTGCCGGCGGGACTTGCCGACGGCGGGCGAGACGTAGCGCCGGTCTCCCGCGCGCACAGCGAGCAGCTGGCGGACCGCGAGCTCCTCGATCGCGGCGAGCGGGATGCTCACCGTCTCCAGCATGTTGCGCAGCTCCAGCCGGTCGCCGACCACCGAGACCCGGGGTCGGAGCATGGCCGCCCAGCACAGCAGCCCGATGAGGGCGGCGAGCACGATGGTCCAGGTGGGGATGTCGGCGTCCCGGTCGATCACGCCGATGCCGACGACGAGCACCGCGAGCGCCAGTCCGACTCCCCCCATGATCCGTCCGCCGGTCGGCGCGAATCGCTCCCGCTGGTCCTCGCTCACATCACTCCTCACGCCGTCCTCCGGTTGCTGCACGTCTGCGCGTCAACCCTATGCTGGGGGGATGCCTTCCTCACCCACCACCGCGACCGACGAGGGCGCCGCAGCGCGCTTCTCGGACGTCACGAGGTCCGACGCTTCGCTGCGGAGCTTCCTGCACGGACTGCCGGGTGTCGACCAGGTCGGCGCCGACGCCCGGGCCGCCTCGCTCGGCACGCGGTCGATCAAGACGACCGCCAAGGCCTACGCCCTGGACCTGGCCATCCGCATGGTCGACCTGACGACGCTGGAGGGCCAGGACACCCACGGCAAGGTCCGCGCCCTCGCGGCCAAGGCGATGCGACCGGACCCCTCCGACCCCACTTGTCCGGCCACCGCCGCCGTCTGCGTCTACCCCGACATGGTGGCCACCGCGAAGGCCGTCCTGGGCGACAGCGGGGTCAACGTCGCGGCGGTCGCGACGGCCTTCCCGAGCGGCCGCGCGGCCCTCGACATCAAGCTCGCCGACACCCGCGACGCCGTCGAGGCCGGGGCCGACGAGATCGACATGGTGATCGACCGCGGTGCGTTCCTCTCCGGGCGCTACCTGCAGGTGTTCGAGGAGATCGTCGCCGTGCGCGAGGCCTGCGGCAGCGCGCACCTGAAGGTGATCTTCGAGACCGGCGAGCTGCAGACCTACGACAACGTCCGGCGCGCCTCCTGGCTGGCGATGATGGCGGGCGCCCACTTCATCAAGACCTCCACCGGGAAGGTGCAGCCCGCCGCGACGCTGCCGGTGACGATGATCATGCTCGAGGCGGTCCGCGACTTCCGCGAGACCACCGGACAGATGGTCGGGGTCAAGCCGGCCGGCGGCATCCGCACGGCCAAGGACGCGATCAAGTACCTGGTGATGGTCAACGAGGTCGCGGGTCCGGACTGGCTCGACCCGGACTGGTTCCGGTTCGGCGCCTCGACGCTGCTCAACGAGCTGCTCATGCAGCGCACCAAGATGACGACCGGGCGCTACTCCGGTCCCGACTACTTCACGTTGGACTGAGGACATGGCCCAGATCTTCGAGTACGCCCCCGCCCCCGAGTCGCGCGCAATCGTCGACATCAAGCCGTCGTACGGCCTGTTCGTCAACGGCGAGTTCGTCGACGGCCACGGCGCGCCGTTCAAGACCATCAGCCCGGCCACCGAGGAGGTCCTCTCCGAGGTCGCCGAGGCAGACGAGGCCGACGTCGACCTCGCGGTCCGCGCCGCGCGCCGGGCGCACACCCGCGTCTGGGGCCGGATGCCCGGACGCGAGCGCGCCAAGTACCTCTACCGGATCGCGCGGATCATCCAGGAGCGCGGCCGCGAGCTGGCCGTCCTGGAGACGATCGACAACGGCAAGCCGATCAAGGAGTCCCGCGACGTCGACGTCCCGGTGGCCGCCGCCTTCTTCTTCTACTACGCCGGCTGGGCCGACAAGCTGGAGTACTCCCTGCCAGGAAATGTGGGTGGCAGTCCCCGCTCGCTGGGCGTCGCCGCCCAGATCATCCCGTGGAACTTCCCGCTGCTGATGCTGGCCTGGAAGATCGCGCCCGCGCTGGCCGCCGGCAACACGGTCGTGCTCAAGCCGGCCGAGACCACGCCGCTGACGGCGCTGCTCTTCGCGGAGATCTGCCAGCAGGCGGACCTGCCGCCGGGCGTCGTCAACATCATCACCGGCGCGGGCGGCACCGGTCAGGCGCTCGTCGCGCACCCGGACGTCGACAAGGTCGCCTTCACCGGCTCGACCGAGGTCGGCAAGGCGATCGCGCGCACGGTCGCCGGGACCGAGAAGAGGGTCACCCTCGAGCTGGGCGGCAAGGCGGCCAACATCGTCTTCGACGACGCCCCGCTCGACCAGGCCGTCGAGGGCATCGTCAACGGCATCTTCTTCAACCAGGGCCACGTCTGCTGCGCCGGCTCCCGGCTGCTCGTCCAGGAGTCCGTCGCCGAGGACCTGCTCGCCCGCCTCAAGCGCCGCATGGGCACCCTGCGGCTCGGCGACCCGCTTGACAAGAACACCGACATCGGGGCCATCAACTCCGCCGAGCAGCTGGCGCGCATCCGCGAGCTGTCCGACATCGGCGAGTCCGAGGGCGCCGGGCGCTGGTCGCCGGAGTGCGAGCTGCCGAGCAACGGCTTCTGGTTCCCGCCGACGATCTTCACCGGTGTCACCCAGGCCCACCGGATCGCTCGCGAGGAGATCTTCGGCCCGGTGCTGTCGGTGCTGACCTTCCGCACGCCCTCGGAGGCCATCGAGAAGGCCAACAACACGCCGTACGGCCTCTCGGCCGGGGTGTGGACCGACAAGGGGTCCCTGATCCTGAAGATGGCGAGCGCGCTGCGCGCCGGGGTGGTCTGGGCCAACACGTTCAACAAGTTCGACCCGACCAGCCCGTTCGGCGGCTACCAGGAGTCGGGCTACGGCCGCGAGGGTGGCCGCCACGGCCTCGCGGGTTACCTGAAGGGGGGCGAGTGACATGTCACGCGTCGACGTCCGCAAGACCTACAAGCTCTTCATCGGCGGGCAGTTCCCGCGCTCGGAGTCGGGCTACTCCTACGTCGTGCATGACTCGAAGGGAGCCTTCGTGGCCAACGCCGCGCTCGCCTCGCGCAAGGACGCCCGCGACGCCGTCGTGGCCGCACGCAAGGCCTTCGGCGGGTGGTCGGGCAAGACCGCGTACAACCGCGCGCAGATCCTCTACCGGATCGCCGAGATCATGGAGGACCGCCGGCCCCAGCTCGTCCAGGCCGTGCGTCAGTCCGAGGGCCTGACCGGCTCGCGCGCCGAGAAGGTGCTCGACGAGTCGATCGACCGCCTGGTCTGGTACGCCGGGTGGGCCGACAAGCTCACCCAGGTGATCGGCAACGCCAACCCGGTCGCCGGGCCGTTCTTCAACCTGTCGACGCCCGAACCGAGCGGGGTCATCGCCGTACTCGCGCCCCAGGAGTCCTCGCTCCTCGGTCTGGTCAGCGCCGTCGCGCCGGTCATCGTCACCGGCAACACCGCGGTCGTGATGTCGTCCTACGAAAGGCCGCTGCCCGCCGTCACGTTCGCGGAGTGCCTGGCCACCTCCGACGTCCCCGGCGGCGTGGTCAACATCCTCACCGGCGAGGCCGCGACCCTCGCGCCGTGGCTGGCCTCGCACATGGACGTCAACGGCATCGACCTGCTCGGCGCCGCCGGCGATCCCGAGCTCGCGACCTCGCTCGAGGTCGCGGCGGCCGACAACCTCAAGCGGGTGCGCCGCGCGCCGGCCGCCGAGCCGGACTTCGGCGTCGACCCGGGACTGGACGCGATGACCTCCTTCGTGGAGATCAAGACCGTCTGGCACCCGATCGGGGTCTGACCGCCCCCCATGGCGAAGACCGCTCGTCCCTCCACCCACCCTCCCCACCTCGACCCGGTGGTCCACCGCGCGCTCGGCGCGGGGTCGTCCGACCTGCTCGTCGCCGACGCCGACCTGCACGGGCTGTCGTTCGACGACCTCGCCCTGCCCGAGCTCGCACTCGGCGGCGCGTCGGTCGACGGCTGCCGGTTCGCCGGCGTCGCGGCCCGGGAGGCGGACTGGCGCTCCACGCGGCTGCGCGAGACGACCTTCGACCGGCTCGACGTGCCCGTCGTACGCGCGCCTCGCGGGGTGTGGCGCGACGTCCTCTTCTCCGGCGCGCGGCTGGGCTCCGTCGAGGCCTACGAGACCGACTGGCACTCGGTGCACTTCGTCGGCTGCAAGCTGAGCTTCGTCAACCTGCGCGGCGCCGAGCTGCTCGACGTCGCCTTCACCGACTGCGTCGTCGAGGAGCTCGACCTGCTGAGCACCACCGCCCGCCGGGTCGCCTTCCGCGGCACCCGGCTCGGTCGTCTCAACGCCCAGCAGGCCCGGCTGGAGCACGTCGACCTCCGCGGCTGCGAGCTGGAGGCCGTGGACGGCCTGGACGGCCTGCGCGGCGCCACCATCAGCCCCGCTCAGCTCGACCTCCTCGCGCCGTTGTTCGCGCAGGACAAGGGGCTCAAGGTCGAGGAGCGCTGAGAGCCCCCGGGCGTCAGCCAGCACAGCCTGCTCCGGACGTGCCGGCGGCCCCGCCGGTGGCGGGGTGTGGGGCGATCAGGGTCTCTGGCGCACGACCGGCTCGGTGCCGGTGTGGTCGCGGCGGTAGGTGTGGCCGTGGGGTGAGTGCCACAGGTAGTTGCCGCGGTCCAGGACGTCGTAGGACCAGCGGCCGTGGGTCTTCAGGCGATGGTGCCCGCGACACAGTGGAGCGGAGTTGCAGGAGCAGGTCGGTCCGCCCTTGTTGTAGGGGGTGACGTGGTCGTGGTCGCACCTCTCGGCGGGCCGGGTGCACCACGGGAACACGCAGTGGTGGTCGACCAGGTCGTCCTGCTCGATGAGCCGGGCCGGGTGCTCGTAGGCCGCGACGTGGACGTGATCGGCGAGGTCGCGCACGGGCTTGAGGTTGATGACGGTGGTGCCCGGTGCGCCGCACCACTCGCGGATGGTCTCGACGAGCACGGGTCTGCGGCCGCATCTGCCGACTGTGGCGTTCGGGTCGCCGAACACGCCGGCCTCGTGGACGTGCAGGTCGATCACCCGGGTCACCTTGATGACGGCCGGCGCCTCGGTGGTTGAGGAAGGACGAAGTCCTGTCTCGAAACCACCCTCACCGTCCTCATCATCACCGAAGGGCAGCATGTTCTGCCCCCGAGCCAGATCACCGGCGGCCTGCGCCCGACGTACGTCCAGCGGCTCGCTCGACCCCGCCGCCTTCCGGTCGGCCGCGAGCCGGTTGATCGCGGCGTCGAAGTCGAGCGCGTCCTGCGCATCCAAGGTCCCGGACACCTCGATCGTGCCCTCGAGGGATAGGTCGTCCTTGTGCACGTCGAGCTTGCGCCCGTCCGCGGCCTGGCGGCGCAGCTTCTCGGCCTGCTCGGGGTCGAACCTGGCCATCGCGGTCGCGATCTGGCGCTCGACCTCGGCGTAGGAGACCTTGTGCGCGCAGTAGGCGACCTGCTGGTCCACGTAGGCGGCACCCGCCATAGGCAGGCACTTGGTGTGCTCGGCGATCCAGCGTGCCTTCCAAAACCCCAGCTCCCCGGTCTCCACGCGGGCCCAGATCCTGGGGAGGCGGAACCTGATCTCGAGCACGGCGCCGACGTAGCGCTTGGCGGAGTCGGTCGACATGGCCAGCGCGGCGCCGAGCTCCATGACCGCGAACTCACTGACCATCGGCGCGCCGGGTCCGGCCAGGGGGATGCCGTGGTCGCTGAAGACCGCGGCGTCGTCCTCGTCGTGGGTCTCGTGGAGGTGACACCAGTCAAGCGTCAGATGGAGGCGGCCGAGCTCGGCGTCGATCGCGGCCTGGGTGTGCGCGCGGACACCGTCGAGCAGTTGTCTGCTCTGGTCGGGTCCGGGGGTGCTCATGGGTCTACTCAAGCACCCGCCACCGACAGTCGAGGGACGAGAATCCCCTTTGTCCACAGGGCTCTGAGAACTTCTCGCGTCTCGGTGGTCGAGGTGCGAAGGCGTGCAACGCCTGAGCCTCGAGACCCCCCGCGGCCTGACCGCCGTACCCCGGGGCTGCTTCCCGGCTCACTGGGTCTCGAGGCTCGTCGCTGGCGCTCCTCGCACCTCGACCACCGGAAGGCCTCGTTCGGTGGTCGAGGTGCGAAGGCGTGCAACGCCTGAGCCTCGAGACCCCCCGCGGCCTGACCGCCGTACCCCGGGGCTGCTTGTCGGCTCACCGGGTCTCGAGGCTCGTCGCTGGCGCTCCTCGCACCTCGACCACCGGAAGGCCTCGTTCGGTGGTCGAGGTGCGAAGGCGTGCAACGCCTGAGCCTCGAGACCCCCCGCGGCCTGACCGCCGTACCCCGGGGCTGCTTGTCGGCTCACCGGGTCTCGAGGCTCGTCGCTGACGCTCCTCGCACCTCGACCACCGAAAGGCCCCGGTGGTCGAGGTGTGAAGGCGTGCAGCGCCTGCGCCTCGAGACCCCGGTGACCTGACCGCCGTACCCCGGGGCTGCTTGTCGGCTCACCGGGTCTCGAGGCTCGTCGCTGGCGCTCCTCACACCTCGACCACCGAAAGGCCTCGTTCGGTGGTCGAGGTGCGAAGGCGTGCAACGCCTGAGCCTCGAGACCCCCCGCGGCCCGACCGCCGTACCCCGGGGCTGCTTGTCGGCTCACCGGGTCTCGAGGCTCGTCGCTGGCGCTCCTCACACCTCGACCACCGAAAGGCCTCGTTCGGTGGTCGAGGTGCGAAGGCGTGCAACGCCTGAGCCTCGAGACCCCCCGCGGCCCGACCGCCGTACCCCGGGGCTGCTTCCCGACTCACCGGGTCTCGAGGCTCGTCGCTGACGCTCCTCACACCTCCACCGAGATAGCCGCCGCGATCCTCGCGCGTCGACCACCGGGGGCTAGGACAGGAGGCCGCGGACGACGCGGAGGCCGACGGACATGCGGGCCAGGTCGGCGGTGTCGTCGGTGGTGATCTCCTGGAGGGTGTCGGCGGCGCGGTTGACGACGACGGCGTCGGCCTCCTCCCACTGCGCGATGCGCGCCGGGGCGGGGTCGTCGGGCGAGGTCGTCGTGAGCACCTGGTGGGTGAGCGAGGCGTGGACGGCGTGCAGGTCGTCGCGAAACGCGGCGCGGGCCATGGTCTGCCAGCGGTCCTCGCGGGGCAGCCCGAGGATGCGCTGCACCAGCGACGGCAGCCCCAGCCGCTCGCCCAGGGCGAAGTGCACCCGCGCGACGTCGGCGGGGTCGATGGACTCGCGGTGCGCGATCTCGATGATGTTGAGCAGCATGTACGCCGGCGGCAGCACCGCCACGCGCGAGGCCAGCCCCTCGGGCACCTCCTTCGCCACGAGCGCGTCGCGCCGCTCCTCGTACGCCGTGAGCTCGCGGCCGGTCATCAGGTCCGGGAGCTGCGCCAACGTCTCCTGCACCGGCGCGGAGAAGAAGTCCACGGTCGCCTGGCTGTCCAGCGGCGGGCGACGGTTGCTGACCAGCCACCTCGAGGCGCGCTCGACCAGCGTGCGCATCTCGATCCGCATCCGGGTCTGCACGGCGGCGTCCAGCTCGTTGTCGAGCGCCTTCACGTCGTTGCGCAGCGGCAGCGACGCGAAGATCTCGCGGGCCACGAAGTTGGCGCGCACCAGGTCCGCGGCGTCGGCCCCGGTCTCTCCTGCCAGGCGCGGCCAGTAGGTCATGCCGGCGCCGTTGACCAGGTCGTTGACCACCTGGGTCACGATGATCTCGCGGCGCAGCGGGTGCTCGGTGACGGGAGTCTCGAAGCCCTCGCGCACCTGCCGCGGGAAGTACGCGCGCAGGTCCAGGTCCAGATAGGGGTCGTCGGGCAGCGCCGACTCCAGCAGCTCGTCGGCGAGGACGATCTTGGTCCAGGCCAGCAGGACCGAGAGCTCCGGCGCGGTCAGGCCCTCACGACGCTCCAGCCGGCGGCGTACCTCGCGGCTCGACGGCAGCCCCTCGATCTCGCGGTTGAGGATCCCGTCGCTCTCGAGCCGCTTCATCCAGAACTCGTGGACGTGCAGCAGCGGCCTGGCGTTGAACGCGGCGTTGGCGAGGGCGAGGTTCTGCTCGTAGTTGTCCTGCAGGACCAGGTCGGCGACCTCGTCGGTCATCTCGACGAGGAGCCGGTTGCGCTGCTTCTCAGTCAGGTCTCCGGCGGCCACGACCCGGTCGAGCAGGATCTTGATGTTGACCTCGTGGTCGGAGGTGTCGACGCCGGCGGAGTTGTCGATGAAGTCGGTGTTGATCCGGCCGCCGGCCATCGCGTACTCGATCCGGCCGGCCTGGGTGAACCCCAGGTTGCCGCCCTCGCCGACGCAGCGGGCGCGCAGGTCCCCGCCGTCGACCCGGATGGCGTCGTTGGCCTTGTCGCCGACGTCGGAGGAGGTCTCGTCGGCGCCCTTGACGTAGGTGCCGATGCCGCCGTTCCACAGCAGGTCCACGGGCGCGAGCAGGATGGCGCGCATCAGCTCGGTGGGCGTCATGGAGTCCACCTCGCCGTCGATGCCGAGGGCGGACCGGATGTGGCCGTTGAGCCTGATCGACTTCGCCGAGCGGGAGAACACGCCGCCGCCCTCGGAGATCAGGGAGGCGTCGTAGTCCTGCCACGACGAGCGCGGGAGCTCGAAGAGCCGGCGCCGCTCGGCGTACGACGTGGCGGCGTCGGGGTCGGGGTCGAGGAAGATGTCGCGGTGGTCGAAGGCCGCCACCAGGCGGGTGTGCTCCGAGCACAGCAGCCCGTTGCCGAAGACGTCGCCGGACATGTCGCCGACGCCCACGCAGGTGTGGTCCTCGCTCTGGCAGTCCACGCCCAGCTCGCGGAAGTGCCGACGCACGGACACCCAGGCGCCACGGGCGGTGATGCCCATGGCCTTGTGGTCGTAGCCCACCGAGCCGCCGCTGGCGAAGGCGTCGCCGAGCCAGAAGCCGTAGTCCCTCGCCACCTGGTTGGCGATGTCGGAGAACGTCGCGGTGCCCTTGTCCGCGGCGACGACCAGGTAGGAGTCGTCGCCGTCGTGGCGCACGACCCGGCGTGGCGGGACGGTCTCGCCGTCGACCAGGTTGTCGGTGACGTCGAGCAGCCCTGAGATGAAGGTCCGGTAGCAGGCCACGCCCTCGGCCATCCAGGCGTCGCGGTCGGAGGAGTCGGGCAGCTGCTTGCAGAAGAAGCCGCCCTTCGCACCGACCGGCACGATCACGGTGTTCTTCACCATCTGGGCCTTCACCAGGCCGAGGGCCTCGGTGCGGAAGTCGTCGCGCCGGTCCGACCAGCGCAGTCCCCCGCGCGCCACCGCGCCGAAGCGCAGATGGACCCCCTCGACACGCGGCGAGTACACGAAGATCTCGAAGCGCGGCCGCGGCTCCGGCAGCTCGGGGATCGCCGACGGGTCGAGCTTGAAGGACATGTACGGGTGCGGCCGGCCGTCCTCGGCGCCCTGGAAGTAGCTGGTGCGCAGGGTCGCGAGGACGTGGGTGAGGTAGGAGCGCAGGATCCGGTCGTCGTCGAGGCTGACCACCTCGTCGAGCGCCGCCAGGATGCGCTGGCGCAACTCGTCGACCCGCGCCGTGCGCGCCTCGTCGTCCGCGGTCAGGCCGTCGGCGCCGGGGTCGAAGCGCGCCTCGAAGAGGCGCACCAGCAGCCGCGTGATGTCGACGTTGCCGGACAGCGCGTCCTCGATGTAGTCGAGGGCGAACGGCGAGCCGCCCTGCCTCATGTACTTCGCGTAGGCCCGCAGCACGGTGGCCTGACGCCAGGTGAGGCCGGCGCCGAGGACCAGCGAGTTGAAGCCGTCGATCTCGTTGAACCCCTCCCACACCGCCCGCAGCGCGTCCTGAAAGGGCTCGCGCGCGCCGGCGGGCAGGGACCGGCCGTAGCGCAGCCCGAACTCGTAGATGTACGACGGGCGCGGCAGTCCGGCCAGCGCGTAGGGCCGCTCGTCCACGACCTCGACGCCCATCGACGACAGCATCGGCAGGATCTCCGACAGCGAGAGGGGCTCGCCGATGCGGAACACCTTGAGCCGGGCCTCGCCGCGGCCCGCGTCCAGCTCCTCGTAGAGCGACAGGTCGATGCCGACGTCGCCCGGGATCGCCTCGAGCCGGCCCAGGTCCACCGCGGCCGTGCGGGCCGGGAAGTCCTCCTTGTAGGCCTCCGGGAAGCAGTCGAGGTAGCGCCGGCCGAGGGTCGCGCCCACCTCCTCGCCGTACTCGGCCATCACCGCGGCCATGAAGTCGTCGCGCCACGAGCGGGAGGCGTCGCCCAGGCGGCGCTCCAGCTCCTGGGTGTCGACCTCGGGGATCTCCTCGCCCTTGGGCAGGCGCACCACGAAGTGGACGCGCGCGGTGGTCGACTCGTTGATGCGCACCGTGAACTCGACGGAGTCGCCGCCGAAGCGGTCCTTGAGGATCTGTGCGAACCGCTCCCGGACGCTGGTGTTGTAGCGGTCGCGCGGCAGGTACACGAGCACGGACACGTAGCGCCCGTAGGTGTCGCGGCGCACGAAGAGCCGCAGGGCCCGGCGCTCGCGGGCCACCATCGCGGCCTCCGCCATGGGTGCCAGCTCATCGACGGGGGTGTGGAACAGCTCGTCGCGCGGGTAGGTCTCCAGGGTGTCCATCAGCGCCTTGCCGGCGTGGCTGCGCGGGTCGAAGCCGCTGCGGCGCAGGACGGCCTCCGCCTTGTCGCGCAGCAGCGGGATCCGCAGCAGCGACTCGGTGTAGGCGGCGCTGGAGAAGAGCCCCAGGAAGCGACGCTCGCCCGACACCTCGCCGTTGGCGTCGAAGGTCTTGACCCCCACGTAGTCGAGGTACGCCGGACGGTGCACCGTCGCGCGGGAGTTGGCCTTGGCCAGCACCAGCAGCGTCTTCTCGCGGGCCTTGGCCTTGACCTTCTCGGGCAGCCGGCCGAACGACTCGGCCATCTCCTGGTCGGCGCGCAGGATGCCCAGGCCGGTGCCGGGCACGGCCCGCAGGAAGTCGTCGTCGCCCTGGCGCTCCAGGGAGTACTCGCGGTAGCCGAGGAACGTGAAGTGCTCGTCGGAGAGCCAGGCCAGCAGGTCGGCGGCCTGGCGCACCTCCTCGGGGTCCAGCGGGGGCGGGTCGGACTCCAGGCCGCTCACGATGGCGCGGATCTGGGCGTGCATCTTCTCCCAGTCCTCGACCGACTCACGGACGTCGCGCAGCACCCGCTGCACGTCCTCGACGATCGCGGCCGGGTCGTCGTCCTCGCGCAGCCGGTCGATCTCGACGTGCATCCACGACTCGCGCACGGCGTCGTCGTCCGGGGCGCTGGAGCCGTCGTCGACGGGGCGGACCTCCTGCAGCGCGCCGGTGATGTCGCGCACGACGTCGTAGTTGGGGTGGATGACCAGGTGCACGTCGCGCAGCTGGCGGGAGAGCTCCATCGTCAGCGAGTCGACCAGGAACGGCATGTCGTCGACGACGACCTCGACGACCGAGTGGCCGCCCGCCGACCAGCCGTACTCGCTCAGCGTCGGCGTGAGGACCCGGACCCGGGCCGTGCCCTGCGGGCGCTCGGCGGCCAGCTTGTGGTGCGACGCCAGGGCGCCGTAGACGTCGACGGCGGAGCGCCCGAGCAGGTCCTCCGGCGCGATGTGGCGGTAGTAGGCGCGCAGCAGCGCGTCCACCCGGTCGGGCGGCGGTGCGCCGCTCCCCTTCCGTTGCCGGGCCAGGTCGATGGCCTGGTCGAGGAGCTCCGCCTTGTCCACATCCTGCGTCGTCGTTGACACCCTCCCGACCCTAGGTCGTGGCGTGCGCAGTGTCACAACGGGGCCTCGGGTGGCCCTACAGCTCGCTGCGCAGGTCCCACAGGAGCGGGAAGTACTGCAGGGGCAGCCGGCTGCGCAGGTACGTCGAGCCGCTCGAGCCGCCCGTGCCGGACTTGGACCCGATCATCCGCTCGACCATCACGACGTGGCGCGCCCGCCAGCTCGCGGCCAGCTCGTCGTGCTGCAGCAGTGCCTCGCCGAGCGCCCACACGGCGGCGTACCGGGACCGGTCGTGCGCGACCGTCCGCATCGACGCGGACACCTCCGCGTCGTTGGCGGCGGGGAGCCCCTGGGCGCGCAGGACGTCGAGGAAGGCGTCCCACAGCGTCGGCTCCTCGAGGCGGCGCCCCAGCCGCTGCCGCTCCTCGTCGGTGAGACCGCGGAAGCGCTCGACGTACGCCGCGTCCTTGGCACCCGAGAGGAACTCCAGCTCACGGAACTGCACCGACTGGAACCCACTGGCCGGCGCCAGCTGCTGGCGGAACTGCAGGAAGTCCTGGGGGGTCATGGTCTCGAGGACGTCGACCTGCTGCACGAGCACCCGCTCGATCACGTGCACCCGCTGGAGCAGGTGCTGGGCCCACCAGAGGTCGCCGGACGTCATGGCGTCGCGCGCCGCGGTCACCTCGTGCAGGAGCTGCTTGAACCACAGCTCGTAGACCTGGTGGATGGTGATGAACAGCAGCTCGTCGTGGGCGGGTGGATCGGACTCCAGGTGCTGGGAGTCGAGCAGCTGGGACAGCCGAAGGTAGCTGCCGTAGGTCAGCTGCGCGCCCTGCTCGCCGAAGGACACGAAGCTCTCGCCGGGGTGCTCCTCTTGAGTGCTCACAAGGTGCATGATGTCGCACATGCTGATGCGCACCGAGCTCTCCTACGACGCTCCCCCGGCCGACGTGTTCGCGATGCTCTCCGACCCGGCCTTCCGGGAGCGAGTCTGCGAGGCCCAGCACGCGGCGTCGTACGACGTGAGCGTCGACGTCGCCGGCGCGGGCCTCACGGTCCGGGTCGAGACCGAGCAGAACACCTCGGGGCTGCCGTCGATCGCGAAGAGGTTCGTGGGCGAGACCACGACCGCGATCATGACCGAGACCTGGAAGGACGGCTCCGGGGGCGCCGTCGACATCAGCGCCCCGGGCAAGCCGACCAAGGTCACCGGCACCGTCGCGCTGCGCGAGGCCGGCACCGGGACGATCCAGACCGTCGAGCTGGACGCCAAGGTCAAGGTGCCGCTGGTCGGCGGCAAGCTCGAGCAGCTCCTCGTCGACACCCTCCAGAGCGCCTACGCCAAGGAGCAACAGGTCGGCACGGCCTGGCTGGCAGGTGAGCGGTGAGCCGCGAGGTCCTCCACCGGCTCACCTACAACGCGCCGCCCGAGCGGGTCGCCGCGATGCTGCGCGACGCCGACTTCCGGCGTGAGGTCTGCGCCGCCATCGGCATGAGCCGGGCCGAGGTGTCGGTGTCGGTGGCGGAGGACAGCGACTCCGCCGAGATCGTCCTCGACCAGTGGCAGCCCACCTCCGACCTGCCGGCGTTCGTGAGGAAGCTCGTGGGCGAGGAGACCCACATCGTCCAGACCGAGTCGTGGGCCGGGGCCACCCGGGGCGACATCGTGGTCACGATCCCCGGCAAGCCCGGCGACATGAGCGGCACGGCCGTGCTCACCGATGAGGCCGGCGTGACCACCGAGACCGTCGCGCTGACGATCACGGTGGGGGTCCCGCTGGTGGGCGGCAAGATCGAGGCCCTGATCGGCGACATGCTGCTGGACGCCCTCAAGACCGAGAACCGCCTGGGGCGCGACTACCTCTCGCGCTGACCCTCGGCCTCGTCCTCGGCGGCCCCGTCCTCCGAGGCCGCGTCCTCCGCGGCCTCCTGTCGCCGCCGTACGGCGATCACGATCCCCAGCACCACGAACGGCCCGAAGGCCAGCGCGATCGTCAGCGCCTGCTCCACCGGGTGGAGGGCGCCGAGGTGCAGCGGGACGAGGTTCATCGGAACCATTCTCCCCTACCGGTCCCAGGCGAGCCCCCTCGGTGGTCGAGGTCCGAAGGCGCCCCCGCCCCTCGGTGGTCGAGGTCCGAAGGCACCTCCGCCCCTCGGTGGTCGAGGTGCGAAGGCGCCCCGCGCCTGAGCCTCGAGACCCCGTGAGACACGCAGGGCGGCGACCAACCGGGTCACCGCCCTGCCCCACTCACCGGGTCTCGAGGCTCGTCGCTGACGCTCCTCGCACCTCGACCACCGAACCACCACACGCCCCTCGGTGGTCGAGGCGCGAAGGCGCCCCCGCCCCTCGGTGGTCGAGGTCCGAAGGCACCTCCGCCCCTCGGTGGTCGAGGTGCGAAGGCGCCCCGCGCCTGAGCCTCGAGACCCCGTGAGACACGCAGGGCGGCGACCAACCGGGTCACCGCCCTGCCCCACTCACCGGGTCTCGAGGCTCGTCGCTGACGCTCCTCGCACCTCGACCACCGAACCACCACACGCCCCTCGGTGGTCGAGGCGCGAAGGCGCCCCCGCCCCTCGGTGGTCGAGGTGCGAAGGCGCCCCGCGCCTGAGCCTCGAGACCCCGCGAGACACGCAGGGCGGCGACCAACCGGGTCACCGCCCTGCCCCACTCACCGGGTCTCGAGGCTCGTCGCTGGCGCTCCTCGTACCTCGACCAGCGAACCACCGCGCCGTGCCCTACCCCATGTACGGGTAGCGGTAGTCGGTGGGAGGCACGAAGGTCTCCTTGATGGACCTCGGGCTGGTCCAGCGCAGGAGGTTGAGGGCGGCGCCGGCCTTGTCGTTGGTGCCGGAGGCGCGGCCGCCGCCGAAGGGCTGCTGGCCGACGACGGCGCCGGTGGGCTTGTCGTTGACGTAGAAGTTGCCGGCGGCGAAGCGCAGGGTGTCGGTGGCCCAGGCGACGGCGGCCCGGTCGCGGGCGATGATCGCGCCGGTGAGCGCGTACGGCGCGAAGGACTCCATCTGGGCGACGACCTTCTCGAAGTCACCGTCCTCGTAGACGTGCACCGCGAGGATCGGGCCGAAGTACTCGGTCGAGAACATCTCGTCGGTCGGGTCGCCGCCCTCCACGACGGTGGGTCGGACGAAGTAGCCCACCGAGTCGTCGACCTGGCCGCCGGCGAGGACGGTCAGGCTCCGCGAGCGCTTGGCGCGGGCGATGGCCGCCTGGTGCTTGGCGAACGCACGGTCGTCGATGACCGCGCCCATGAAGTGCGACAGGTCGGTGACGTCACCCATCGAGATCGCCTCCACCTCGGCGATGAGGTCGTCCTTCATCTTGTTCCACACCGAGCGGGCGACGTAGGCACGCGAGGCGGCGGAGCACTTCTGGCCCTGGAACTCGAACGCACCGCGGATCATCGCCACCCGCAGCGCGTCCGGGTCGGCGGAGGGGTGCGCGACGATGAAGTCCTTGCCGCCCGTCTCGCCCACGATGCGGGGGTAGGCGCGGTAGCCCGAGATGTTCTCCCCCACCGTGCGCCACAGCGCCTGGAACGTCGGGGTCGAGCCGGTGAAGTGGATGCCGGCCAGGTCGGGGTGCGCGAGGGCGACCTTCGAGACCTCGAGGCCGTCGCCGGGGAGCATGTTGATCACGCCCGGCGGCATGCCGGCCTCCTCGAGCAGCTCCATGGTCAGCGACGCGGCGAGCTGCTGGGTCGGCGAGGGCTTCCAGATGACCGTGTTGCCCATCAGCGCCGGCGCGGTCGGCAGGTTGCCCGCGATCGCGGTGAAGTTGAACGGCGTGATCGCGTAGACGAAGCCCTCGAGCGGGCGGTGGTCGGTGCGGTTCCAGATGCCCGGGCTGTTGGCGATCGGCTGGTCGGTGAGGATCTGCTTGGCGTAGTGGACGTTGAACCGCCAGAAGTCGATCAGCTCGCACGCCGAGTCGATCTCGGCCTGGAAGGCCGTCTTCGACTGGCCCAGCATCGTCGCGGCGTTGATCCGCTGGCGCCACGGGCCGGCGAGCAGGTCGGCGGCCTTCAGCAGCACCGCGCACCGGTCGTCCATGCTCATCGCCGCCCAGTCCGGGGCGGCCTTCGCGGCCGCCTTCACCGCCGCCTGGGCGTCGGCCTGGGTGGAGTTCTTCATGACCCCGAGGACGTGCTGGTGGTCGTGCGGCTGCACGACCTTGATCTCGGCGCCGCCGCCCGCTCGCTTGCGGCCGCCGATGTGGGCGCGCAGCGTGACCTGCTTGCGCTCCTGCCGCTCCAGCTCCGCGAGCAGCTCGGCCCGCTCGGTGCTGCCGGGGGCGTAGGTCAGGTTGGGCTCGTTGGTCGGGGTCGGCGGGAAGGAGATCGCGTCCATGCTTCGGATGTTGTCACCCGCCGGTCGGGTTGTCGAAGCCGCCGTCAGGCGCCGCCGACCAGCTCCGGGAGCTCCTGGGTGGCGAACCAGGCCAGGTCGTCGTCGGGGTCGGTGAAGTCCTCGACGTCGGCGTGCGCCGCCACCACCCGTCGCAGGGCGATCGGCCGGCCCTCCGAGGCGACCTCGGCGACCACGACCACCCGGCGCCCCGCGCCGCCGATCAGCTCGGCCGACTCGTCAGCGGCGGTCATGAGGGCGGCGTACTCCGACTCCTCGTCGTCGTCCGGCGGCGAGATCGGCTCGGCCGGCCAGGGGACCTCGCCGGCCGAGAGCCAGTCCGCGAGCAGCTCCAGCGAGGCGGGCACGTAGACGCGCATCCTCAGCCCTTCTTCTTCTTCGGCTGTTTCTTCGCGTCGGGGCGGGCGGTCTGCCGCCGGCCGCGCGGCGCCCGCGATCCCGAGCCGGTCGACGCCTCGACCAGCTCGTCGAGCGCCTCCTGGATGCACGTGCCGAGGAGGTCGGCGTCCGGGATCTGCACCCGGTCGGCGGTGAGGCCGTAGAACACCCGCCCGTGGTACGACGTCACGCCGATCGCCAGCGGGTGCCCGGTGAGCAGCGGCGGCACGGGGTAGCTGCTGACCATGCGCGCGCCGGCGGCGTACAGCGGGGACTGCGGCCCCGGGACGTTGGTGACGTTGAGCCGGTAGCTGCGGCGCTCGTCGGACGCGACCCGCGAGCCGATGGCGTGGAACGTGGTGGGAGCGAAGCCCGCGATCCCGGCCAGACGGTTGGCCGCCACGCCGCGACCGGTCTCCTTGTGGGCCTGGAAGGAGTAGCTCACCTGGTGCAGTCGGACGAGCGGGCTCGACTCCCCCACCGGCAGGTCGACGAAGTGGGCCGCGATCTGGCTGCCGAGCGAGGTGGCCTCGAGCTCGGAGTCGATGACCGACACCGGCACCACCGCACGGATCTGGCGGACCCCCTTGAGCGACTCCCCCCGCGTCATCAGCCACGCGCGCAGCCCGCCGGCCACGGTGGCCAGAATGACGTCGTTGACCGTGCCCCCGTGGGCCTGGCGAATGGTGCGGTAGTCCTCCAGCGGGGTGTCCAGGGTGACGATGCGCCGCTGCTGGGACAGCCGGCCGGTGATGGGCGACTCCCGGGGAGGGCGCCGCCCACTGAGCGCGTACGCGACCGCGCGGGTGCGCTGGGCCGTGGCCGACGCCGTGCGCATGGCCGCCCCGGAGTGACCACGCACGGTGTCGACCAGGGTGTCGGGCTCGGTCAGCGAGTCCCGGAAGGCACCGGTCATCAGCCCCAGCTGCGACGGCCCCCGGCGCGGCGTCCAGCCGTCGCCGCCCAGCTGCTTGGGCGTGTCGCTGACGTCGAGCAGCACCTGCCCCAGGTCGACGGTGTGCACTCCGTCGACGAGGACCTGGTGGGTCTTGGACAGCAGGGCGATGCGCCCCTCTTCGAGCCCCTCGACGAAGTAGACCTCCCACAGCGGCCGGGCGCGGTCGAGGGGACGCGAGACGATCCGCGCCACCAGGTCGCGCAGCTGGTCGATCGTGCCAGGGCGCGGCAGGGCCGAGCGGCGGACGTGGTAGCTCATGTCGAAGTGGTCGTCGTCGACCCAGACCGGGTTGGCCAGCCGCCCGGGGACCGACTGGACCTTCTGCCGGTAGCGGGGCACGAACGAGATGCGGTCCTCGATCAGCTCGAGCAGCCGGTCGTGGTCGAAGCCCGAGTCACCCGGCTCGAAGATCTCGATGGTGGCGTTGTGCATCGGGGTCTGAGGAGTCTCCTCCGCCAGGAACGCGAGGTCTCGCGGCCGCAGTCGCTCGCTCATGTGGCGCTCCTCTCCCCGTGGGTGGACCCCACGTGGACCCCGCTGATCCGCGCTTGTCTCCCATGGGATTCTGGCAGAGGCGTGCCACCGTCGCGCCACCCCCTCCGTCAACGATAAGGAATCTCACCATGCGCCGAACCTTGGCGAGCATGGCCGTGCTCGTGTCGACCCTGGCCACCGTCACCGCGTGCGGCGACGACGAGTCTTCGAACGGCGACGGCGCTGGGACCGAGACCATCGAGATCACCTTCGAGGGCGACACCGTGACCCCCAACGCCGAGCGCGTGGAGGTCGGCGTGGACCAGCCCGTGGACCTGGTGGTGACCGCCGACGAGCCCGGCGAGATCCACGTGCACTCCGACCCGGAGCAGGAGTTCGCGTACGACGCGGGCGAGACCACCTTCGAGCTCGCGATCGACCGGCCGGGCGTGGTCGAGGTCGAGTCGCACGACCTCGACGTCGTGATCGTCCAGCTCGAGGTCAGCTGACCGCCACGCCGTGACCGCCTCCGACAACCCGCTCGCCCACGGCATCGGCGGCTCCGCCGACCTGCCGATCTCACCCTCCCTGGCCATCGCCGGGGCCGTCGCCGCCCTGGTCGTGTCCTTCACGGTCCTGGCCCTCGCCTGGCGCACCCCGCGCTACGACTCGAGCAGCAGCGGACGCCCGGCGTGGCCGTGGCTCGACCGCCTGGTGCACTCGTCGGCCTGGCGGGTCGGCCTGCGGGTGGTCGGGTTCGTCGTGTTCGCCTACGCGGTCATGGTCGCCGTCCTCGGCGAGGACCAGCTCACCAACCCGATCTTCGGGATCTTCTACGTGTGGTGGTGGGTGGGGCTGGTCCCGCTCTCGCTCCTGTTCGGACCGGTGTGGAGGGCGATCAGCCCGGTCCGCACCATCAACCTCGCCTTCGCCAGGATCTCGGGCAGCGACCCCGAGGTCGGCATGCTCGAGTACCCGCGGCGGCTGGGCTACTGGCCCGCCGCCCTCGGCCTGTTCGCGTTCGTCTGGCTGGAGCTGGTCTACCCGTTCAGCACCGAGCTGGGACCGGTGCGGCTGTGGTGCGCGGCCTACGTGGCGATCATGCTGATCGGGGGTGCGCTGTTCGGCAACTCCTTCTACGAGCGCGCCGACCCGTTCGAGGTCTACTCCACGCTGGTCTCCAAGATGTCGGTCTGGGGCAGCAGCCGCGAGGGCCGGCTCCTGGTCCGCAGCCCGCTGGCCAACCTGGCCACGGTCGTCGCGCAGCCCGGACTCGTGGCCGTCGTGGCCGTGCTGTTCGGCAGCACCGCCTTCGACTCCTTCCGCGAGTCCTCGGTCTGGGTGCGCTACGTCCAGTCGACCGACACCTCGTCATTCCTGCTGAACAACCTGGCGCTCGTGGTCTTCTGCGTCGGCGTCGGCCTGATCTTCGCCGCCGGCTGCATGCTCACCGGCGTCGCGCCCGGCACCGACCGCCGTACCCTGCCGGACCTGTTCGCCCACTCGGTGATCCCGATCGTCGTCGGCTACATCGTGGCCCACTACCTGAGCTACCTGGTGCACGCCGGGCAGAACACCCTCATCCAGGCCAGCGACCCGTTCGGCAACGGCTCGGACATCCTCGGCACCGGCGACTGGTCGGTGAACTACTGGCTCTCCTACCACCCCACCCTGCTCGCCAACATCAAGGTCCTCGCCGTCGTCCTCGGCCACGTCCTCGGCGTCATCGCCGCGCACGATCGCGCCCTCAAGCTGCTCCCCCGCCGCCACCAGCTCACCGGCCAGCTGCCCCTGCTGTTCGCGATGATCGCCTTCACCGTCGGCGGCCTCTACCTGCTGTTCGCGTCCTGACCTGACCGAGGAACGAGGTCGGGTCAGACGACGATCGCGTCGGCCAGCGACGAGACCGCCCGCAGCAGCGGCGAGTCGCCCGACTCGACGAGCGTGCGGCCGGTGACGAGCGCCCGGTCGACGGCGCTGCGGTCGTCGGGCAGGAAGTGCAGCCCGGAGAGCCGGGTGAAGCCGCCCACCATCCCGGCGATGTCCTTCTCCGACCAGCCCAGGCTGGGACGCATCCGGTTGACGACGACGCGCACGGCCGCACCGCCGGTGTGCTCGCGTACCTCGACCAGGGCCCGGGCCAGCCGCGAGAGCCCGACCGGGTCGGCGGTCCCCACGACGAGCACCTCGTCGGCCGCCTCCAACGCACCGCGGGTCAGCTGGTTGCGACCCGGCCGGGTGCCGTAGTCCTGGCCGGGCTCGTCCTCCAGGCTGAACCCGGTGTCGATGACGACGTCGCCGCGCTCGCGGGCCACCTCCAGCAGGGCCTCCACGGTCCCGGCGCGCACCTCGACCCATCGGTCCGCGCGCGGCAGGCCGGTCACGACCGAGAGGTGCGGTCCGACCGCGCGCTGCACGGAGGCGAGACGCTCGGCGAGCAGCCCGCTGGTGGCGAGGCGCGCCGCGGAGAGCAGGCCGGACACCTCGTCCAGGATGCCGAGCTGCTGGGCGACGCTGCCGCCGTAGGGGTCGGCGTCCACGAGGATCGTGCGCCGCCTGCGGCGCGCCAGCTCCGCGGCCAGCCCGGCGGCGACCGTCGTACGGCCCGGGGCGCCGGCGGGCCCCCAGACGGCCAGGACCCGCCCGCCGGGGCCGGGAGGCGCGCCGGCGTCGGCCGGCTCGGGCAGCATCGGTGGCGCGGGCTCGTCGGCGCCGAGGACTGCGTCGGGCAGCGTGTCGAGGCCGTCGTCGGGGACCAGCGTCGCGATGCCGATGCGCGAGGCCCGGACCCGGCCGCCCTCCCACGCCTCGGCCGGCACCACCGCGACCGGGCGAACGTCGTAGCGGCGCAGGTGGTCGACCGCCGCCACGTCCAGGCCGGGGGTGTCCAGGCCGAGCACCGCCACGTCGGCCTGCCCGGCGGAGGCGGATGCGAGCAGGTCGTCGACGTCCACGCACCGCTTGAGGACGACGATGTCGCGGTGGCCGCCGAGCAGGGTCAGGGCGGGAGACTCCCAGGCGGCGCCGGAGGCGACGACCAGGACGACGATCATCAGCCGCGCCGCACCACGGTGAGCACAGGGCTGTCGAAAGAGTTGAGCAGCTCGAAGAATGCCTGCGCGTCGCGCTCCGGCACCGCGAGGTCGAGCTGGCGCTCCCCGCTGGCGCCGAAGGTGTCGTCGAGCCCGGGGGCGGCGACCACCGTCACCGCCTGGAGGGCCGGCTCCCCCGGCCCGCCGGGGCCCGGGGCCTGCGGGTCGGTCGAGCGCGCGACGATGAAGACGTCGACGACCGAGCCGGCGCCGACCGAGGCCGGCACCCGCTCCGCTGAGACGGAGATCGGCACCTGGAGGGTGTCGGTCTGCTCGGCCGGGCCGACCGCGCCCCGCGGCAGCAGCTCGCCCTCCCCGACGCCGCGCAGCAGCTCCAGGTCGGCGGGCAGGGCGTCGTCGCTGGTGAAGTAGCGGTCCAGCTGCGCGTCGTCGGCGAAGCGCACCCGGTGGGCGACCAGGTCGTCCTCGGTGACCAGGTCGCCGGCGCCCATGTCGGTCGCGACGCCCCACACCGAGACCGTGTCGTCGGCGGCGGCGAGCAGGCGCGCGCCCCCGACGACCGAGGCCGCGACGATCGCGACGCCGATCCACAGGCGCGGGTCGCGCCAGCCCGGCGTGGCCGCACGCACCGCGGGCGGTGGTGGCGCCGCGCCCGGGCTCCCGAGGTTCCTGGACACGAGCACATCATGCCTCCGTCGGCCGCCCCGGTCACCCGCTCCTCCACAGGGGTACGGCGGTCAGGTGTCACGGCTGGGGCGCAAGGTGCGACCATGGGCCCATGCCCGACACGCCCCGCTTCCTGACGCTGGCCGACGTGGCCGAGGTTCTCAACACCTCCAGCGCCCAGGTCTACGCGCTGGTCCGCCGCGGCGACCTGCCCGCGATCAAGATCGGCGGGCGTGGGCAGTGGCGCGTGGAGTCCAGCATGCTGGAGGACTACATCGCCCGGATGTACCAGCAGGCCGAGGACTACGTGGCCAAGCACCCGTTCGTGGAGTCCGAGGCGCCGGAGTAGGGCTCAGCCGGTCTCGCCGTCGAGCGTGACCTCGGCGGTGCGCTCGTCACCCTCGCGCAGGTAGGTGAACCGGATCGTCTCGCCGGGCTGGTGCGTCCGGATGGCCACGATCAGCGCGATCCCGTCGGTGACCCGGTCCCCCTCGACCGAGGTGATGACGTCGCCCTTCTCCAGGCCGGCGTCCTCGGCCGGGCTGTCCCCGACGACCTCGTCGATCGTCGCGCCCCTGCCGTCGCTCAGGCCGGTCTGCACCTTGGCACCGATCACGGGGTAGCTGGACTCGCCCGTCTTGAGGATCTGGTCGGCGGTGATGGCCACCTGCTCGACTGGGATCGCGAAGCCGACCCCGATGTTGCCGGCCTGGCCGCTGAACGTCCCGCCGCCGTTGGTGGCGATGGCGGAGTTGACACCCACCACCTGGCCGCGCAGGTCGACCAGCGGACCGCCCGAGTTTCCGGGGTTGATCGCGGCGTCGGTCTGCACCGCGTTGATGTAGGAGGAGTCGTCGGAGGACTCCCCGGTGGTGACCGGACGGTTGAGCGAGCTCACGATGCCGGCGGTGACGGTCGAGCTGAGGCCGAGCGGGGAGCCGATCGCGACGACGCCCTCGCCGACGCGCAGGCGCTTCGAGCGGCCCAACGAGGCCGGCGGCAGGGCGCTGGCGTCCTCGGCGTACAGCACGGCCAGGTCGTAGACCGGGCTGCGCCCGACCACGGTGGCGTCGTAGCGGTTGCCGTCCTGGTCGACGATCTCGATCTCGCCGTCCTCCTCCGCGGCCGACTCAACGACGTGGTTGTTGGTGATGATGTGGCCCTGCTTGTCCAGCACGAACCCGGAGCCGGTGGCCCCGCCCTTCTCCTCGTCGAGCTGGGCGACGATCTGGACGGTGCTCGGGAGGACCGCCTCGGCCACCGCGGCGACCGAGCCCTCCTGCTCCGCCGAGAGCGGCGGCAGCGAGGCCGTGTCGACCTCGTCCAGGCCGCCGCCGACGGCGCCCGGGATGTCGGGGGTGTCGTCGTCGAGCGCCTCGTAGCCGACGCTTCCGGCCACCCCGCCGATGACGCCGACGACCAGCGCGACGGCCGCCACGGCCGGCCAGACCCAACCGCCGACCCGCTGGGTGGCGGCGTGCCGTGCCGGCTGCTCCGCCGGCAGGGGCTGCGTCCCGGGCGGCGGGAACCACGGCTCGCGCCCGCTGCCGCCAGGAGGCGGCGAAGGGGGCTGCCAGGAGGCGTGCGCGGGGGGCTCGGCGGGGCCGAGGGACAGCGGCTGCGTCAGCTCGTCGTCCTGGGACCCCTCGACCGAGTTCGAGGGCTGCTCCGGCTCGTTCACCTGTTCATCATCCCCCGGCGCCCGAAACCCGGGTCACGGCAGGGGGCGACGCGGCTGTCCGCCGACCGGCGACGGGGACGGGGACGGGGTGGTGACCTGCATCGACGGAGCACGGCGGTCGATCGTCGGGGCGTCGGCGGGGGCGGCCCCCAGGGCCAGCACGCCCATCACCGCCGCGCCGACGGCTCCGCCGCCGATCGCGGCGATCCCGAGGTTGCGTCTCGTGCGGTGGGCGTCCTCGCCAGGTCCGAACGCGAAGCACAGCCCCCCGGGCGCGGCCTCGAGCAACGATCCCTTGAGGTGGTCCGGCGCGGGACCGGAGTCGAACGACAGCCCGGCCAGCCGGGTCTTGACCCAGCCCTCGTGCTCGACCCGGTCGCGGCAGGTGTGACAGGTGTGGACGTGTGCCCAGGCGCGCTCGGTCTCCTCCGCGGAGAGCTGGCCGTCGAGGAGGGCGCTGACGCGGTTGCCGAGGTGACCGATCACGAAGCGCTCCAGGCGACCGACTGGTCCGCGGCCGGGCCGGAGTAGCGCTCTCGCCCGATGCCCGGGGCGCGGTGGGCGAGCGCCGTACGCAGCATCGCGCGGCCGCGGTGGATGCGCGAGCGCACCGTGCCCAGCTTGGCGCCGAGGATCTCCGCGATCTCCTCGTAGGCCAGGCCCTCGACGTCGCACAGCACCACCGCGGCGCGGAAGTCCGGAGGCAGGGTCGCCAGCGCGCGCTCGACGTCGTCGTCGAAGGTCTGGTCGGCGTAGGCGGTGTCCGGGGCGGGCGAGGCGCTGGTCAGTCGGTCCGCGCGCTCGTCGGAGAGGGCGTCGAAGCGGATCCGCTGCTTGCGGCGCGCGCCGTCCAGGAAGAGGTTGGTGGTGATCCGGTGCAGCCAGCCCTCGAAGGTCCCGGGCGTGTAGGTCGACAGCGAGCGGAAGACCCGCACGAAGACCTCCTGGGTGAGGTCCTCGGCATCGTGGCGGTTCCCGGTGAGGCGGTAGGCCAGGCGGTAGACGCGGTCGGAGTGACGCTCGACGATCTCGTCCCACGTCGGGACGCCCTCGGTCTGCTGCGGCGCCTGTGACATGGTCGCTCCTCGCGTCGGCACTCGTGCTCCTGGCAGCACGCTAGACGTCCTGCCTGAACGTTCCCTGTGAAGTGCCATCACCTCCCGCAACGATCCGGGTCCGCCTCGTGTTCCCGCGGGGGCGACCTGCTGGCGCCTTCCCTCCTGCCGCGGCGCGGTGGCGATACGGTGGTGCCCTCCGAGACCCGCCCACCAGGAGGCTGTCATTCCCACCCCGATCAAGCCCGCGAGCTGGACCTATGCCGAGACGTTCGTGCCCGAGGACGAGGTCCTCGCCGCCGCCCGGTCGCGCTCCGAGGAGGTCGGCGTGACGCCGATCGGCTCCGGCGGCGGGGCCGCGCTGCGCTTCCTGGCCTCCGCGATCGACGCCCGCGCCGTCGTCGAGATCGGCACCGGCACCGGCGTCTCGGGCCTGTGGCTGATCCGCGGCATGCGCTCCGACGGCATCCTCACCACCGTCGACATCGAGGCCGAACACCAGCGGCTGGCCCGCGAGTCCTTCGCCGAGGCCAAGATCCCCAGCCAACGCGTGCGGACCATCGCCGGCGCCGCGCTCGACGTGCTCCCCCGCCTCACCGACGGCCACTACGACCTGGTGTTCTGCGACGGCGACAAGACCGAGTACGCCGCCTACCTCACCGAGGCGCTGCGCCTGCTCCGCCCCGGCGGCGTCGTGGTCTTCGACAACGCCCTGTGGCACGACCGCGTGGCCGACCCGGCCCAGCGCGACGAGGAGACCGTCACCATCCGCGACCTCGGCCGTGCCGTCATCGAGCACGAGGGCCTGGTCTCGGTCCTGCTCCCCGTCGGCGACGGCCTGCTCGTCGCCAAGAAGGAGTGGCTCGGCGAGAGGGAGTGACCGAGGAACGAGTCACTCCCTCTGATGGTGGTCGAGCAGCGACCGCGGGTGAGGAACGAACCCGCGACGGAGCGTGTCGAGACCCGGTGAGGTAAGCAGGCCACGACCCCGACGGCCGAGGAGCCGAGGTGCGGCGGTTTCGAGGCTCGCTTCGCTCGCACCTCAACCACCGTTCGAGGCTCGCTTCGCTCGCACCTCAACCACCGAGGTGGTCAGCCGCGCGCGGTAGCCGAGAACCCGTCCCAGCCCTCGGCGATCGCGACGATGTCGCACTCCTCGATCAGCACCGGCGGGCTGCCGATGATCTGCGATCCGGGGGCCTGCTCGGCAGTGGCGGCGAAGCTCTCCTGGAAGTCCGCACGCGCCTGGTCGGAGGCGAACACGTAGGTGCCCTCGAACCACTCGCCCTCGCGCAGGCGCCAGGTCTTGAACCGCAGGCCGGACATGCCGGTGAAGCGGGCGTGGGAGGTCTCGGCGATGTAGTCGCGCAGACCCGCGACGGTGCCCTCGGGGGCGTCGGCCAGCGACCAGCGGATGGTGAGTCCGTTCACCGCACGCCCGCCAGCGGCTCCTCGCGGCCCAGCCAGGCCAACAGGGCCCGAGCGCCGAAGCCGGTGGGGCCCTTGGTCCACTCGTAGCGGTCCTCCGGGGCGTCCCCGACCGAGGCGATGTCGAGGTGGGCCCACGGCACGTCGCCCACGAAGTGCTGCAGGAACAGCGCGGCGGTGATCGCACCCGCCCCGCCGGGGGCGTTGTCGGCGTCGGCCACCGTCGAGGACAGCTTGTCCTCGTAGCCGGCGTACAGCGGGAAGCGCCACAGCGGCTCCCCCGCCTGGTCACCGGCCTGGGCCAGCGTGGCGGCGAGGGCCTCGTCGTTGGCGAAGTAGCCGCCGACCGTCTGCCCCAGCGCCACCTTCATCGCGCCGGTGAGGGTCGCGACGTCGACGATGGCGTCGGGCTTCACCTGCTCCACGGCGTAGGCCAGGGCGTCGGCGAGCACCAGGCGACCCTCGGCGTCGGTGTTGGTGACCTCGCTGGTGCGGCCGCCGTAGTGGCGCACGACGTCGCCGGGACGCATGGCGTTGCCGGAGACGGCGTTCTCCGCCGCCGCCACCAGGCCGACGACCCGCACCGGGCAGCCGACGTCGGCGAGCGCGGCCATCGTGGCCAGCACGACGGCGCCGCCGGTCATGTCGCGCTTCATGTTGACCATGGCCTCGCCCGGCTTGATCGAGAGCCCGCCGGTGTCGAAGGTGATCCCCTTGCCCACCAGGACGACGGTCGGGGTACGGCGGTTGCTCTTGCGGGGCGCGTAGTCCAGCCGGATCAGGCGCGGCGGGGTGGCCGACGCCTTGCCGACGCCCACGATGCCCCCGAAGCCGTCGGCCTCGAGCTCGCGCTCGTCCCAGACCCGGATGTCCAGGCCGGCCGAGCCGGCGATCTCGCGCGCCTGGTCGGCGAGCCACTCGGGGTTCTTCAGGTTCGAGGGGACTGACGCGAGGGTGCGCGAGCGCCATCCGGCGCCGCCGGCGGCGAGCGCTCGGCGCAGGGTGGCGCGCTGCCCGGCGCTGTCGTCGAGGTCGGCGAGGACCACGCGCGGCACCGGCAGGGACTCCGGCGGCGTCGAGCGCCAGTGAAACGCGAACGAGCCGAGCATCAGCCCGACCACGAACGCCTCCAGCCCCGCCTCGGGGTCGAGCGCCGCGACGGTGGTCGCGACGGCGTCCCGGTCGTGGGCGGCGCGCGCCAGGGCGGCACCCGCCCGCCGGAAGTCGACGGGGCGCTGCTGCCCCACGCCGACCAGCAGCACGAGGCGCAGCCCGCTGTTGTCGGGGGCTCCCTGGGGAACCGGGACCGTGACGACCTCGCCTGCGGCTCCGGTGGCCCGGCTCGCCTCCAGGATCCCGACCAGGTCGAGCTCCAGCGCGTCACCCAGCTCGGCGGCGCCGGGTCCGAGCAGCACCGTCGCGAGCGGCCCCTCGTCGTCGGCCGGGAGCACCGGCAGGGCGACGACGTCGACCCCGAGGATCACGTGCGGCCGCAGCCCGCTGAGCGCGAACTCCGGAGGCGACACCTGAGCGGGGAAGGACAGTGCTGGGGACGTGCCGGTCACCCGACGACGTTCTTGAGGGCCTCGCCCAAGGCTCCGGCCTCCTCGGCGTTGAGCTCGACGACGAGCCGGCCTCCGCCTTCGAGGGGGACGCGCATGACGATGCCGCGTCCTTCCTTGGTCACCTCGAGCGGACCGTCACCCGTCCGCGGCTTCATTGCCGCCATGCGGCACCTCGTTCCTGTTCCCGATCCAAGAGCAGTAGGGGACCCCCGTGCTCGCTGCACAGGGACCATTATCCCCTATCCCGCGCGTGATCGGGACCACAGCCCTGGCAGACTCGCGTCATGCATGCCCGGTCGGCCCTCTTCGACCTCTACGGCGGCCACCTGCGGACCCGGGACGGGCAGGCGCGCGTCGCGGCCCTCGTACGCCTCCTCGACCCCGTGGGGATCGCCGCCCCAGCCGTGCGCACCGCCGTCTCGCGCATGGTGGCGCAGGGCTGGCTGGAGGCGATCAGCCTCGACGGCGGGCGGGGCTACCGCGCGACGGAGCAGGCCAGCCGGCGCCTGGACGAGGCCTCCGCCCGGGTCTACCGCCGAGGCCAGGACCCCTGGGACGGCTCCTGGCATCTCGTGGTCGTCGCGGCACCGGCCGGGCGCCCTGCGCGCACCCGGCTCCGGGCAGACCTCAGCTTCCTCGGCTACGCGGAGGTCGGCGAGCAGGTGTGGATGAGCCCCTACGCCCGCCGCGAGCTCGCGGCCGTGCTCGAGCGCAACGGGGCCACCGCCCGCACGGCCCGCGCGCTCGACGTCGACCCGCCCCCGACCTCCGCCTGGGACCTGGACTCCCTCCGGGCGGCGTACGACGAGTGGCTGGCCGTCACCCCCGAGCTGGTGCGCCGGCACCTGGCGTCCCACGCGGACGCGGAGGAGGCGGCGTTCGCGGCGCGCTTCCACCTGGTCCACGAGTGGCGCAAGTTCCTCTTCGCCGACCCGGGTCTGCCCGACGAGCTGCTCCCGGCGGACTGGCCGGGGCGCCAGGCGGCCGAGGTCTTCGCCGCCGAGGCCGACCGGCTGTGGCCGGCGGCCGACCGGTTCGCCGCCCGCTGCCTCGCCCCGGGCTGACAGACTGCCGCCCATGACCACACCCACGTCCGCGCCGGTGCGCCTCGACCTGGTCGACGGCGTCGCGACCATCACCCTCGACCGACCCGACGCGATGAACAGCCTCGACGTCGCCACCAAGGTGCTGCTGCTCGAGACCGTGCGCACCGTCGCCGAGGACCCGGCCGCCCGCTGCGTCGTCCTCACCGGCACCGGCCGCGCGTTCTGCACCGGCCAGGACCTCAAGGAGCACATCCAGCTGCTCCACAACGGCGGCAGCGCGCAGCTGTTCAGCACCGTCGACGACCACTACAACCCGATCGTCTCCGCGCTGGCGGGGATGGCCAAGCCCGTCATCGCCGCGGTCAACGGGGTCGCCGCCGGCGCCGGTGCCAGCCTGGCGCTGGCCTGCGACCTGCGGATCGTCGCGGACACGGCCGGCTTCAACCTCGCCTTCGCCAACGTCGCGCTGTCCTGCGACACCGGCGCGAGCTACCACCTGCCGCGACTGGTCGGCCCCGCCAAGGCCATCGAGCTCCTGTACTTCCCGCGCACGCTCAAGGCCGACGAGGCGCTCGAGCTGGGCCTCGCGACCCGGGTGGTGCCGGCCGCCGACCTGACCGCCGAGGTGACCGCCCTCGCCACGCGCCTCGCCGCCGGGCCGACCGTCGCGCTCGGGGCGATGCGGCGCTCGGTCGCCTACGCGTCCGGCCACACGTTCGAGGAGTCCGTGGCCTTCGAGAGCGCGATGATGCAGCAGACCGGTGCCACCGCCGACCACGAGGCCGCCGTCGCGGCGTTCGTCGCGAAGCAGAAGCCGGTCTTCGAGGGGCGCTAGGGGTCCTCGGGCTCGAGGCTGCGCGGGCCGCGGAAGGCTCCGAAGACCGACAGCACCTGCACGGGGGCGATCGTGGTCATCCGGCGCCGTGACGGGCGGGCGCCGTACTCCACCGTGAGGGCGGCGCCGGCGAGCTCGTGGTTGAACCAGCCGGTCATGGTGCCGTGGCAGACCCCGCCGCAGGTGAGGCTGCGTCGCGGGAGGTGCAGCGCCTTGGCGACCCGGCGGGCGAAGCCCGGCAGCTTGGTGTCGGTGTCGACGCCGTTGAGCGGCTGGTGGAAGCTGAGCACCCGGTCGGGCCGCACGGCGCGCAGGAAGCGCATCACCGCGCGGGTCTCCGGCTCCGAGCGAGGCCTCGGGCCGGACTCGTAGTTGCCGTCCAGGTCGGCCCAGCCGTGCGGGAAGTTGCGGTTGAGGTCGACCCCGCGGGCGTTCTTGCGGGTGCCGCGGGCCAGGCCGTCGGGGTTGTACGTCGGCAGGACCCACAGGTCGACCCCGTGCACCGGAGCCCCGTCACGCAGGGACTCCAGGATCCGACGGGTGGCCGGCTCGTTGCCGTGCATCGTCGAGATCAGTACGACGGTCTGCACCCGGGGGGCGTCGGGCTCGCCGAGGTGCCAGGCGATGATCGGGCGCCCGCGGACCGACCTGCCGATCACCCGCCGCTCCAGCACGGCCGGGCGCGCCTTCGCGACCGGAGCGGCGGGAGCGGCGGAAGCGGCCGGCGCAGCCGGTGCGGCCGAGGTGGCCGACACCCCGGACAGCAGGCCGGCGGCGAGGCCGACGACGGCCACGAGGCTGGCAAGGAGTCGCGCGAGACGGCGGCTCACGTCACACGACGCTGGTGACGTAGGCCCAGGTGAAGACGCAGACGCCGACGAGCATGCCGACGTGGGCGAGGACCGAGAGCCCGGGCCCCTCCGACCAGGTGTCCTCCTTGCCTCCGGAGGCGTGCCGGCCACTGCTGGGCAGCCAGCGGACCAGGATCAGCAGTCCCGAGACGACGACGACCCACCAGAGCGCGAGCGCGGCGATGCCGATCAGGCCCTCGGTGTTGTCGCTGAGCGAGTCGCCGGCGAGGAGGAAGACCAGCCACGCGGCGAGCGCCAGCACGCCCGAGCCGGTATGGACGTTGAGCAGCGTGCGACCGACGTACACCCGTCCGGCGCCCTGGTCGCGCCCGAGACGCAGCCGCGTCAGGACCACGACCAAGGCCGCCAGGGCGGTCAGGACGTAGACGATGCTCACCTCGGTCGACACGCTGGGCAGTGTGCCCTACTCCGCCGGGTCACCGCCACGAGCCTCGCGGTCGGCGCGGCCTTCCCGCTCGGCGGCCAGGCGGTCGAGCAGCGCGTCGACCTCGGACATCCGGTAGCCGCGGAAGGCCAGCGAGAAGCGCACCGTGCGCAGGTCGTTCGGTCCGACCGGGCGGTCCTCCGGTGGCAGCACGCCGGGCCGGTCGTGCTCGGCCTCGGCCATCGGCGTGCCCTTGCCGGCGGCCAGCATCGCGACACCGCCCATGGCGAGCACGATCAGGATCGCGAAGAACCACATCATCGCGACGACCTCGCGGCGCTCATCAGGGCGACCGCCTCCTCGACGTCGTCGGTGAGCACGAGCCGGTCCAGGTCGGCCTCGAGGATCATGCCGCCGGCGAGCACGGTCTCGCGCAGCCAGGCCAGCAGCCCCGACCAGTACTCGGTCCCGATCAGGACCACGGGGAACGCGGTCACCTTCTGGGTCTGGGCCAGCGTCAGCGCCTCGAACATCTCGTCGAGGGTGCCGAGGCCGCCCGGGAGCACGATGAAGCCCTGGGAGTACTTGACGAACATCGTCTTGCGGACGAAGAAGTAGCGGAAGTTGATGCCGACGTCGACCCACTCGTTGAGGCCCGCCTCGAAGGGCAGCTCGATGCCGAGGCCGACGCTGGTGCCGCCGGCCTGGCAGGCGCCCTTGTTGGCCGCCTCCATCGCGCCCGGCCCGCCGCCGGTCATCACCGCGAAGCCCTCCTCGACCAGCCGGCGTCCGACCTGCTCCCCCACGGCGTACGACGGGTCGCCGACCGGAATGCGGGCGGAGCCGAACACGCACACCGTCGGGCCGAGCTCGGCGAGCGAGCCGAAGCCCTCGACGAACTCGGCCTGGATGCGCAGCACCCGCCATGGATCCGTGTGCACCCAGTCGCTGGGACCGCGGGAGTCGAGCAGTCGCTGGTCGGTGGTGGTGCCGTCGACCTGGCCGCGGCGCTGCATCACCGGGCCCTTCATCTTGAACTTCACCTCGGGCCTCCCAGCCAGGCGGTCAGGGCGCGCTCGCAGCTGCGGATCTGCTCCACGGGCACGTACTCCTCCTGCTTGTGCGCGAGCATCGGGTCGCCGGGGCCGAAGTTGACGGCCGGCACGCCGAGGGCGGTGAAGCGCGCGACGTCGGTCCAGCCGAACTTGGGGTTGACCATGCCGTCGGGCCCGCCGACCGCCTCGATGAACGCCTTGGCCGCGGGCCGGTCCAGCCCCGGCAGGGCTCCCGGCGCGATGTCGGTCAGCGTCACGTCGAAGCCGTCGAAGAACTCGCGCACGAACGCCTCCGCCTCGGCCTCGCTGCGGTCCGGGGCGAAGCGGAAGTTGACCTCGACCACGCACTCGTCGGGCAGCACGTTGCCGGCCACTCCCCCGCGGACGAAGACCGCGTTGAGCCCCTCGCGGTACTCCAGCCCGTCGATCACCGGCCGGCGCGCCTCGTAGGCGTTGAGTCGAGCGAGGACCTCGGCGGCCTTGTGGATGGCGTTGACGCCCTTCCAGCTGCGCGCGGAGTGCGCGCGCTCGCCCGTCGTACGCACCTCGACGCGCAGGGTGCCCTGGCAGCCGGCCTCGACCACGGCGTTGGACGGCTCCATGAGGATCGCGAAGTCGGCGGCGAGCAGCTCGGGGTGGCTCTGGCTGAGCAGGTGGAGGCCGTTGAACTCCGCGTCGATCTCCTCGCACTCGTAGAGCACGAGCGTCAGGTCGCGGACCGGCTCGGTGAGGCCCGCGGCGAGCTTGAGGATGACCGCGTCGCCGCCCTTCATGTCGCACGTGCCCAGACCGTGCAGCAGGCCGGTCGCGTCGTCGAGCCGGCTCGGCAGGTTGTCGTTGAGCGGGACCGTGTCGAGGTGCCCCGCGATCACGACCCGCTCGTCGCGGCCGAGGTCGGTGCGGGCGACCACCGTGTTGCCGTGCCGGCTGACGGTGAGGTGGGTCAGCGGCGTCAGCGCCGCCTCCACGGCGTCGGCGATCGCGCCCTCGTCCTTGCTCACCGACTCGATGTCGACGAGCTGCTGGGTCAGGGTCACGACGTCCGCGGTCAGGTCGAGCTGCATGGCGTCAGTCAACCAGCCGCACCTCTACCGCCGAAACTGAAACCTGTTCTAGTGTTCGGCCATGCGCAACGGCCTTGTCCTGTTCACCTCCGATCGCGGCATCCGGCCGGCCACACTGGGAGCGGCCGCGGAGGAGCGCGGGTTCGACACGTTCTACGTGCCCGAGCACACCCACATCCCCGTGAAGCGCGAGGCCGCGCACCCCGGGACCGGGGACGAGACGCTGCCCGACGACCGCTACCTGCGCACCCTCGACCCCTGGGTCTCGCTGGCGACCGTCGCGCAGGCCACCTCGCGGATCCGGCTCGCCACCGCGGTGGCGCTGCCGGTCGAGTCCGACCCGATCACGCTGGCCAAGCAGATCGCCACGCTCGACCACCTCTCCCGAGGCCGGGTCGACATCGGCGCCGGCTTCGGCTGGAACACCGACGAGCTGGCCGACCACCACGTGCCGGCAGACAGGCGCCGGACCGTCCTGCGCGAGTACGTCGAGGCGATGCGCGCGCTCTGGACGCAGGAGGAGGCGTCCTACGACGGCGAGTTCGTGTCGTTCGGGCCGTCGTGGGCCTTCCCCAAGCCGGCCGAGCACATCCCGCTCATCATCGGCGCGGGCGGCGGACCCAAGACGTTCGCGTGGATCGCCGCCCATGCCGACGGCTGGATGACCACCCCCGCCCAGCAGGACATCTCGGGCCAGATCGCGGCCCTCCAGAAAGCCTGGGCCGATGCTGGCCGCACGGGCGCCCCCGAGATCCGGATCCTGATCGCCTTCAAGCCCGACCCCCAGGACCTTGCGGCCTGGGCGGAGCAGGGCGCGACCGAGCTCATCTGGGGGGTCCCGGACAAGGCCGAGGACGAGGTGCTCGCCTCGCTCGACCGGCTGGCCGGCAGGCTGGGCCTCGGCTGAGCCGGCGCGTCTCAGGCCTTGGTCACCGTCACGACCGGCTCGCCGTCGGGGCCGTCGCCGACCTCGTACGACGTCGCGAGGGTCTCGCTGGTGATCAGCCGCTCGTGGGTGCGAGCCGCCTCCTGGACCGCGGCCGGTCCGGAGATCACCAGGGAGATCCGGTCGGAGACGTCGAGGCCGGCGTCGCGCCGGGCCTGCTGCACCTGACGGACCAGGTCGCGCGCCAGCCCTTCGGCGGCGAGCTCCGGGGTGACCGCGGTGTCGAGCACCACGAAGCCACCACCCGGCAGCACGCCGGTGGCCGAGTCGGGGTCGGCCGAGCCGGCGACGGTGTCGAGCGTGTACTCCCCCTCGACCAGCTCCAGCCCGCCCGCCGTGACGGTGCCGTCGTCGGCCACCGACCAGTCGCCGGACTTGGACCCCTTGATCGCGCGCTGCACGTCCTTGCCCAGGCGCGGGCCCGCCGCCCGGGCGTTGACGCTCAGCCGCTGCTCGACGCCGTACGACGCCGCCTCGTCGGAGTCGGCGGCCAGCAGGCGCACCTGCTTGACGTTGACCTCGTCGGCGACGATGCCCTCGAAGCCCGCGAGGGCCCCGGGGTCGGCGACCACGACGGTCAGCGTCGCCAACGGCAGCCGGTTGCGCAGGCTGCCGGCCTTGCGCAGCGCCGACGTGGCCGAGCAGACCTCGCGCACCTGGTCCATCGCGGCGACGAGCGCGTCGTCGGCCGGGAGCTCGTCGGCCGACGGCCAGTCGGCGAGGTGCACCGAGCGGCCGCCCGTGAGCCCGCGCCAGACCTCCTCGGTCGTCAGCGGGAGCAGCGGCGCGGTGACCCGGCAGACGACCTCGAGGACCGTGTAGAGCGTGTCGAACGCGTCGGTGTTGTCACCCCAGAAGCGGTCGCGGGACCGACGGATGTACCAGTTGGTCAGCACGTCGAGGAACGAGCGCGTCGAGTCACACGCGTCCGCCACGGCGTAGGCGTCCATCTGCCGCGTCATCTGCTCGACGTACTGGCGACACTTGGCCAGCAGGTAGCGGTCGAGCGGGTCGGTCGACGCCGTCGACCACCGCGCCTCGTAGCCCGCACCGTCGCGCGCGGCGTTGGCGTAGAGCTGGAAGAAGTACCAGCTGTTCCACAGCGGGATCATCACCTGGCGCACCGAGTCGCGGATGCCCTGCTCGGTGACGATCAGGTTGCCTCCGCGCAGGATCGGGGAGGACATCAGGAACCAGCGCATCGCATCGGCGCCGTCACGGTCGAAGACCTCGCTGACGTCGGGGTAGTTGCGCAGCGACTTCGACATCTTGTTGCCGTCGGAGCCCAGCACGATGCCGTGGCTGATGCACGAGCTGAACGCCGGCCGGTCGAAGATCGCGGTCGCCAGCACGTGCAGCGTGTAGAACCAGCCGCGGGTCTGGCCGATGTACTCGACGATGAAGTCGCCCGGGAAGTGGTGCTCGAACCAGTCGGCGTTCTCGAAGGGGTAGTGCACCTGCGCGAAGCTCATCGAGCCGGAGTCGAACCACACGTCGAGCACGTCGGGCACGCGGCGCATCATCGACCTGCCCGTGGGGTCGTCGGGGTTGGGGCGCACCAGGTCGTCGACGTAGGGCCGGTGCAGGTCGGGCACCCCGTCCCCCTTGCCCGGCAGCCGACCGAAGTCGCGCTCGATCTCCTCGAAGCTGCCGTATACGTCGATGCGCGGGTACGTCGGGTCGTCGCTCTTCCAGACCGGGACCGGGGAGCCCCAGAAGCGGTTGCGGGTGATCGACCAGTCGCGGGCGTTCTCCAGCCACTTGCCGAACTGACCGTCCTTGATGTGCTCGGGGACCCAGCGGATCTCCTGGTTGAGCTCGAGCATCCGCTGCTTGACCGCGGTCACCTCCACGAACCACGACGAGACCCCCTTGTAGATCAGGGGCTCACGGCAGCGCCAGCAGTGCGGGTAGGAGTGGTCGTAGGTCTCGCGCCGCAGCAGCACGGTGCCGGGCGAGACCGAGCCGGTCTCCCCCGAGCCGGCGGTGGCGGCCTTGAGGTGGTCGATGATCTGCAGGTTGGCGTCGAAGACCAGCAGGCCCTCGTAGTCGACGACGGGGAACGTGAACTTCCCGTCCTTGCCGACCGGCATCACGGCCTCGATGCCCTCGCGGTCCGTCACGACCTTGTCGTCCTCACCGAAGGCGCCCGCGGTGTGGACGAGCCCGGTGCCGTCGGTGGTGGTGACGAACTCCGCCGGCACCAGCCGGAACGCGTTGTCGTGCCCGGCGTAGTAGGAGAACGGCGGGGTGTAGGTGAGGCCGACGAGCTCGCTGCCCTTGCCCCGCCACGTGACCTCGGGGCTCTCCCCCAGCTCACGCGCGTACGACGCCACGCGGGCCTCGGCGAGCAGGTAGCGCGTCCCCTCCACCTCGACGACGACGTAGTCGATGTCCTCGCCGACCATCACCGCGAGGTTGGACGGCAGCGTCCACGGCGTCGTCGTCCAGACCAGCACCTTGACGCCCTGGAAGTCACCAGGCGTCGTGACGTCGTACCCCACGGTGACCGCCGGGTCCTGGCGCATCTGGTAGACGTCGTCGTCCATGCGCAGCTCGTGGTTGGACAGCGGCGTCTCGTCGTTCCAGCAGTACGGCAGCACCCGGAAGCCCTCGTAGACCAGGCCCTTCTCGTGCAGCTGCTTGAACGCCCAGATGACCGACTCCATGTAGTCGGGGTTCATGGTGCGGTAGTCGTGGTCGAAGTCCACCCAGCGCGCCTGGCGGGTGACGTACTCGCGCCACTCGCCGGTGTACTTCATCACCGACTCGCGGCAGGCCTCGTTGAACTTGTCGATGCCCATCTCGACGATCTCGTCGGTGGTCTTGATGCCGTTGAGGCGCATCGCCTCGAGCTCGGCGGGCAGGCCGTGGGTGTCCCAGCCGAAGCGGCGCTCGACCTTGCGCCCGCGCATGGTCTGGTAGCGCGGGATCAGGTCCTTGACGTAGCCGGTCAGCAGGTGGCCGTAGTGCGGCAGCCCGTTGGCGAACGGCGGGCCGTCGTAGAAGACGAACTCGTTGGCGCCGTCCTCGCCCGCGTCCCGCTGGTCGATGCTGGCCTGGAAGGTGCCATCGGCGTCCCAGTAGTCGAGCACCCGCTCCTCGATCTCGGGGAACCTCGGGCTGGACGGGACACCGTCGCCGGTGGTGGAGACCTTCGGATAGGCCATGGCTGCGCTCCTGCTGGTACGTCGGTCGACTCGGGCTTCTGCCACGAGGACGACGCCCTGACTGCTGGGCCGCGGTACCACCTCGCTTGCCGCCCCGTCTCCGGGACGACCGCTCGTTCACGGCTGTGACGGGCCTACCCGTCCGGGTCTAGTGAGCACTCGCGTGCCGTTCTTCCGGAGGCTCGCCGCTGATGACGGCTCAGACGCCTGTGGGCCCAGCGTAACGGACACAGCGATGGTTCTCCGCCTCACGGGGGCGTACAGTCGGTACCGCGTTTCAGGAGATTTGGGGGGTCCGTCACCGAACCCACCTGAGGAGCCCCCGATGTCCACTCTCCAGCACACCCGGCGCACCCGACCCGGCCGACGCAGTTGGCGCAGCCGGGTCCTCGCTTCCCTCGCCGCCGGCTCCCTCGCTCTCGCACTGGCCTCCTGTGGCGACGACGACTCGGACTCCGACCCGGACTCCGACTCGAGCTCTGACTCGAGCTCCGACTCGAGCCCCAGCGAGACCGCGTCGGCTCCGAGCTCGTCCGGGGCGGCGTCGGAGAGCCCCAGCCCCCCCGCCGCAGCGGACGACGCCGCCCTGCTGGCCGCCGGCGGGACCGCCCTGGACGCGGTGAACGGCGGCACCGTCTTCTCGGTCGACCAGGAGGCCGGCTCCTGGGACGTGGAGGTGGTGACCCCGGACGGCACCGAGAACAAGCTGCGGGTCTCTGCCGACGGCAGCACGGTGGAGCGCGGCCCGACCGCCGAGCGCGGCGACGACGCCGACGACCGCGCCGAGCGCCGCAAGCTGCTCAACGACACCACGGTCGACTTCGCCAACGCGATCCGCTCGGCTCGCGGCACCGCACCGGCCGGCACCGTCACCGGGGTGGACCTGGAGCTGGACCGCGGCGCTCCCACGTGGGATGTCCATCTCGACGAGGACACCCCCGAGGAGCAGACGGTCACGGTCGACGGCGTGACCGGCAAGGTGATGGGCACCCAGCCCGACGACTGAGTGCGACGACTGGGCGCGACGACTGGGCGCGAGGACTGGCGCGGGCGCGGTTCAGCCGCGGTCCAGCCACTCCAGGACCCGGCGGGCGACCTCCGCGGGGCTGAGCTCGCTGTTGTCCAGGCGCAGGTGGGGCAGCTCGCGCAGCACGTCGTCGGCGGGCGAAGGGGCGTCCGGATCGGTGTTGGTGCGGTGCGCCCGCTCCATCTCGCGCAGGTGCGCGTCGGACCAGGCCAGGTCCCGCTTGGAGCGCTTGGCCTCGAGCCGGTCGGCGCCGGTGTTGCGGACCAGCCGCGTGGGCAGGTCGGCGATCAGCTCGAGGACGGAGATCCGCAGCCCGCGATCGGCGTACGGCGCCACGAGCCGTCGCACCTCGGCGGCGTCGGCCTCGGAGTCGACGTCCCAGACGAGGGTGAAGACCAGCCGGGTCCCCGAGGCCGCGGCCTCCTCGATGACGCGCAGCCGGAACTCCGCGTTGAGCGTCTCGAACGGCGGCGTCCCGTAGCCGAAGATCTCCAGCAGCGGCTCGATCGTGTGGTGGTTGTGGAAGAGCCGGAAGTCCGAGGCCGCGCAGATCGCCCGACCCACCGTCATCTTGCCCACGGCCTGCGGGCCGATGATCAGCAGCAGCTCCCCCTCGCTCATGGGCCGGACGGTAGCCGGGGCCGCCCGGGCACGGCGAGCGGTTTGCGCCCTCGAACGTGGCGATCTGTCTGAGAAACTTGACAACGCGACGCCCACCGCTCAGAGTGGTGTCAAAGAACTCATACATCGGAGGTGCCATGAACGCCACTCGGACCGACCTGCCCACCGCCACCCGTTGGGCCACCGCCGTCGGCTGCGGCCTCGGCGCTGCCGCCGCGGTGGGGAGCCTCGCTGCCTGGGCGCGGGACGACGCGTCGGACGGCATCACGTTCGCGGTGTTCGCGCTGCTGACGCTGCCGTTCGTGACGGCGCTGGCGGCGCTCCTGCTGGACCGCACGCCGCGGCCCGAGCGGGACGAGGACTCCATCGAGTCCCAGTGGGCCACCCGCGCCAGCAGCGGCGCCTTCTACGACACGATCGCGGCGATGGGGCTGGCCACGGTCGCCTCCTCCGTCCTCGACACCGACTCCGTGCCGATCTGGGTCTTCCTCGTCCTGGGGCTGCTGGACATGTGCGCGCGCCTGGTGCTGCTCGGGCGCCGGGAGGGCTGATGCACAACCGGCTGCGGGCGCTGCGCGAGCAGGCGGGGCTGTCCCAGGGCGAGTGCGCCAAGGCGCTCGGGGTGTCGCGGCAGACCGTGATCTCGATCGAGAAGGGTCACTTCGACCCGCGGCTGTCGCTGGCCTTCCGGATCGGCCGGCTCTTCGAGGTCCCGCTCGATGAGGTCTTCATCCCCGACCCGACTGATCCTTGACCAGGTGCAGCAGCCAGTCGCGCCCGGTGTGGATGAGCGCGTAGCGGCGTACCCCGCCGGTGCCGTGCAGGTCGAACACGAACCGCCGGTCGTTGCGGTCCACCAGCTCCCACCAGCCGTGGTCGGCGATCGACTTGTGTTCGTCGGTGTACGTCGCATGGTCCAGGTCGTGGTCGGCGACGGCCACCGCGAGCCGGTCGTGGGCGCTGTCGGTGGGCAGACCCTTGGGCACTGCCCAGGACCGCAGCGTGCCGCCCTCCTCCAGGCGCAGGTCGAAGTGGTGACGTGGCTGCTCGTGCTCGTGGAGCACCCACACCGGACGGGTCACGCCGACCATTGTGCCTAGCGCAATACGGTGAGCGCGTGACCTCCCGCGGCCTCCGGCTCCTGCGCTGGCTGATGTGGCTGGTCTGCCTGCTCGTCGCCTGCTACGCCCTGTGGCTCCTGGCGAAGTCGGACTACGACGAGACCTTCGACCGGCCGATCTTCGTCCTGCTCGCCGCCGACACCGCGCTCGGGGTCGTCCTCTACCTCGGGCCCGGCTGCCTGGACCCCCGCCGGTTCCCGGCCCGGATGTCGGCGGTGCTCGTCCCGGGCACGAGCGCGCTGCTGGTCCAGCTCCTCGTGGGTTTCCTGTTGTTCCCGGCGACGCTGGTGGAGGGCGAGAGCCCCGACCGCTCGTGGTACGGCGTGGTCGCCCTGCTCGTCCTCGCCCTCGGCCTCGGCGCGGTCCTGCTCGCGGTCGTCACGTTCGCCCTGGTGATCGGTCCGGTCGCCACGATCGCCACGAGGTCCCGGGTCGCGCTGCGCGGCGACCCGGACGCCCGCTACGCGGTGGCCTGCAGTGCGGTGCTGCTGCTGACCGTCGTCGTAGCGGTCTGCGTGGCGGCGATCGACCCGGTCGGCGGGCGCAGCGGCCTGCTCTTGCGCGGCGTTCTGCTGCTCCTGGGCGTCAGCGAGGCCGCCGGCGGACGCGACGCCGTCGCCTGGCTGGGCCGCGCCGCCCTCCTCGCCCTGGTCCTCGCCCTGGTCCTCATGGCCCGCGCCCGGCGCCGGCTCGCGGCGACGGGCGTCGACCCGGACAGGCCGTCGGCCAGCGTCTGAGAGCCCCTAGGCTGGTCCGCGTGAGTGACGCGACGACTGCCCACGGCTTCGGCCTCGCCACCCTCGACGCGGCCGGCGCCGTGCTCGACGTGTGGTTCCCCGCCCCCGCGCTCGGCGCGAGCGACGGCACCGAGGCCCCCGCCTCGCTGAGGGCCCTCGAGGGCGACGACGACGCGCGCGGCGTACGCCGCGAGGTCCGCCTGGTCGAGATCGCCGACCTCGCGACGGCTCCGGCGTCCACGGAGGACGTCTGGCTGCGCCTGCACCTGCTGTCCGCGCGCCTGGTCACGCCGCACTCGATCAGCCTCGACGGCATCTTCGGCCTGCTGGCCAACGTGGTGTGGACCTCCGCCGGCCCGTGCGCGGTCGCGGGCTTCGAGGAGACCCGCGGCCGGCTGCGGGCGGCAGGCCAGCACGTGACGGTCTACGGCGTCGACAAGTTCCCCCGCATGGTCGACTACGTGCTGCCGTCCGGCGTCCGCATCGCCGACGCCGACCGCGTCCGCCTCGGCGCCCACCTCGCCGAGGGCACCACCGTCATGCACGAGGGCTTCGTGAACTACAACGCCGGCACGCTCGGCGCCTCGATGGTCGAGGGGCGCATCTCGGCCGGGGTGCTCGTCGGCGACGGCTCCGACGTGGGCGGCGGCGCGTCGATCATGGGCACGCTGTCCGGCGGCGGCAAGCAGGTCATCTCCATCGGCCGCCGCTGCCTGCTCGGCGCCAACTCGGGCCTGGGCATCTCCCTCGGCGACGACTGCGTGGTCGAGGCTGGCTGCTACGTCACCGCCGGCACCAAGGTCACGATGAAGGACGCCGACGGTACGACGAAGGTGGTCAAGGCGCTCGAGCTCTCCGGCGCCAGCAACGTCCTCTTCCGCCGCAACTCCGTCACCGGCGCCATCGAGGCCGTCCCGTGGCACGGCGAGGGCATCGTGCTCAACGAGGACCTGCACGCCAACTGACGCCGCCGCGTCCGTCGGCGAGTTTCACCGGGCACCCGGTGAAACTCGCGCTTCCGGTGCGAAGCTTCATGCAGGAAGCGCGAGTTTTACGACCTCCCTGTGATCGGTGGGGCTGGGCGCAGCGCCTCAGCCGCGCAGCCGGCGCAGCAGGCGCCTGAGCAGCACCAGGACGACCGCGCCGCCCAGCGCCTGCCTCCAGTACGTCTTGAGCAGGATCGGGACGACGGTGGCCCCGAGGTCGAGGGCGTCGTCGTGCTCCTGGTCCGCCGGCTGCGGGCGCGGCGGGCGGGCCGTCGGCTCCGGAGGGGACACAGGGGACGGCTGAGACGCCGCGGCGGCCGCCGCGTCGGCCAGGGGTGTCGGCTCGGGCTCGGGCTCGGCCTCGCCGGCGACCTCAGCCTCGGCCGCGGCCTCGACCTCGGGCGCGGCAGCCGCGGGCGAGAGCCGCTGTTCGAGGCAGTCGACGAACTGCCCGAGGAGCTTGTCCGAGACGTCCTGCATCACCCCGCGCCCGAACTGCGCCGGCTTGCCGGTGATGTGGAGGTCGGTGACGACCTCCACCTCGGTGGCGCCCGCGGGGTCCGTCGGCGATGCCGTCATCGTGCAGGTGACGACGGCTCCTGCCGTACCGTTGCCGCGCCGGTCCTTGCCCTTGGCGTCCACGACGAAGCGGTGGGCGGCCTCGTCGCGCTCCACGAAGGTGCCGGAGCCGTTGTATACCAGGGCGATCGGGCCCAGCTTGACCTTGCACGAGCCCTGGAAGGTGTCGCTCTCGACCGACGACACGGTGGCGCCGGGGAAGCACTCGGCGACCGACGCGATGTCCTGGAACTGCGCCCAGGTCTGCTCGACGCCGGTCGGGACGGTGAAGCGGTGGGTGAGGTCCACGCGCTCACCTGCCCGCTGCCGAGAGCACGGCACGGCGTACGAGCACCGTGGCCAGGTGCCGGCGGTAGGCCGCATCGCCGTTGAGGTCCGAGGGCGGGTTGGTGCCGTCGGCGGCATGCGCCGCGGCTGAGGCCACCGCGTCCTCGGTCACCGGCTGGCCCACCAGCGCCTCCTCCACCGAGCGTGCCCGCAACGGCGTCGAGCCCATGTTGGTCAGCCCGATCCGCGCGTCGGCGATCGCGTCGCCCTCGATCCGCACCGTCGCCGCGACGGCCACGATCGGCCACTGGTGCGCGACCCGCACGAACTTCTCGTACGTCGCACCCCAGCCGGTGTGCTTGGGCACCCGGACCTCGGTGAGGATCTCGTCCTCGCCGATGGCGGTCTCGAAGAGGTCGACGAAGAAGTCGTCGGCCTGGACCGTGCGCGTCCCGCCGGGGCCCGCGATCACGAACTGCGCGCCGAGCGCGAGCGCGGGCGCGCCGAGGTCCCCGGCCGGGTCGGCGTGGGCGAGCGCCCCGCCGAACGTGCCCCGGTGCCGGATCTGGTGGTCGGCCAGGTGCTCGACGGCCTGGGAGATCAGCGCGGCGTGCTCGGCGACGAGCGGGTCGTGCTCCACCACCGAGTGCGGGGTCATCGCGCCGATGACGAGCGCGTCGCCGTCGTCGCGGATGCCGCGCAGCCCGTCGATCCGCCCGAGGTCGATCACGACCTCGGGCGCGTTGAGCCGCATCCGCAGCACCGGCAGCAGGCTCTGGCCGCCGGCCAGGATCTTGGCGTCGTCGCCGTGCCGGCCGAGCGCGGCGAGCGCCTCCTCGACCGTGGTCGGGGCCAGGTAGTCGAACTGTGCGGGGATCATGCGTCGCTCCCTCCGGTCGTGCGGTCCACGGTGCCCTCCATGCCGGTCGACTCGTCGAAGTGCGGTGCCGCGGCGCCGACGGTCTCGGCCTGCCCACCGCCTCCGGCAGCGCCACCACGGGCTTGCGCGATGGCCTTCCACACCCGCTCCGGCGTGCAGGGCATGCGGATGTCGTTGACGCCCAGGTGCCGTACGGCGTCCACCACCGCGTTGACGACCGCCGGGGTGGAGGCGATCGTCCCGGCCTCCCCCACGCCCTTGGTGCCCAGGCTGTTGGTCGTTGCCGGCGACGTCGTGTGGTCGAGGTCGAAGCTGATCGTGTCGGCCGAGGTGGGCAGCAGGTAGTCGACGAACGAGCCCGTCACCAGCGTGCCGGAGTCGTCGTACACGGCCTCCTCCCACAGCGCCTGCGAGATGCCCTGCACCAGGCCGCCGTGCAGCTGCCCGGAGACGATGAGCGGGTTGATGATGTTGCCGACGTCGTCGCAGGCGGCGTACTTGCGCATCGTCACCTGCCCGGTCTCGGTGTCGACCTCCATCGCGCACAGGTGGGTGCCGTGCGGGTAGTTGAAGTTCACCGGGTCGAAGGTCGCGTCGGAGTCCAGCGAGGCCTCGACGCCGTCGGGCAGGTTGTGGGCGGCGAACGTCGCCAGCGCGACCTCGGCCATCGCCATCCCCTGGTCGGTGCCCTTCACGGAGAACCGGCCGGCCTTGAACTCCAGGTCGTCGGCCGCGGCCTCGAGCAGGTGCGCGGCGATCGGCCTGGCCTTCTCGATGACCTTGTCCGCGGCCCGCACGATCGCCTCGCCGCCGACGACCAGCGACCGGGAGCCGTAGGTGTCGAGGCCCTTGTGGCTCACCATGGTGTCGCCGTGGAGGACCTCCACGTCCTCGAAGGCGACCCCGAGCCGATCGGCGACGATCTGGCTGAACGCCGTCTCGTGGCCCTGGCCGTGCGCCGAGGCCCCGGTGAGGACCTCCACCTTGCCGGTCGGCAGCATCCGCACGCTCGCGTGCTCCCACCCGCCCGCGCCGTAGTCGAGCGAGCCCAGCACCCGCGAGGGCGCCAGTCCGCACATCTCGGTGAACGTCGAGACGCCGATCCCGAGCTGGACCCGGTCCCCCGCCTCGCGGCGGGCGCGCTGCTCGGCGCGCAGCTCGTCGTAGCCGAAGAGCTCCTTGGCCCGCGCGGTCGCGGCCTCGTAGTTGCCGGAGTCGTACTCCAGGCCCGCCACCGTCGTGAACGGGAACTCCTCGTGGGTGATCCAGTTGCGCTCACGGATCTCGAGCGGGTCCACGCCCACCTCGGCGGCGAGCTCGTCCATGATCCGCTCGACGGCGTACGTCGCCTCGGGCCGGCCGGCGCCGCGGTAGGCGTCGGTCCAGGTCTTGTTGGTCAGGACCGTCTGGACGTTGAACTGGTAGGCCGGGAACTTGTAGATCGCGTTGAACATGAAGGCGCCGAGCACCGGCACCCCGCCGCCGACGAGGGAGACGTGTGAGCCGAGATCGGCCAGCAGCTCGACCTTGAAGCCCGTGACCCGCCCGTTCTTCTCGGCCGAGAGCGTGAGCCTCTGCCACTGGTCGCGCCCGTGGTGGGCGGCCATGAGGGACTCCGAGCGGGTCTCGGTGTACTTCACCGGCTTGCCGAGCCGACGCGCCAGGAGGAAGGTGATGAACTCCTCCGGGGTGGTCTGCAGCTTGCCACCGAAGCCGCCACCCACGTCCGGGGCGATGACCCGGATCTTGGACTCGGAGACGCCGGTGACCGCCGCGAGCAGGAACTTCAGGATGTGCGGGATCTGGGTCGCCGACCACATGGTGATCTGCTCGCCGGTCGGGTCCACCACCGTGGAGCGCGGCTCCATGAACGCCGGGATCAGGCGCTGCTGGCGGTACTCGCGCTCGATCACGATGCCGTCGGTGCGGGCACGGGCGATCGCCTCGTCCACGTTGCCGCCGGTGCCGGCCTCGGCCGAGTCGAAGGTCCAGAGCGCCGACCGGTTCGTGCCCAGGTCGGGGTGCGCGAGCGCTCCGCCGTTCTCCGGGGTGGCCGCCGCCGCCTCCTTGAGGTCGAGCGCGGCCGGGAGCTCCTCGTAGTCGATGTCGACGAGCTCGGCCGCGTCGCGCGCCTCGGCCGCCGTACGCGCCGCGACCACGGCGACGATCTCGCCGGCGAACACCACCCGGTCGACCGCGATCGGCGGGTGGTTCGGGGTCACCTGGTCCGGCGTGATCGGCCAGGCGTTGGGCAGCCCTCCCTGCTCGTCGGCGACCTCGGCGCCGGTGATGACGGTGACGACGTTGGGCGCGGCCTTCGCCATGCTGGTGTCGATGTTCGTGATCCTCGCGTGCGCGAAGGGGCTGCGGACCATCGCGAGGTGCAGCATGCCGGGCAGGACCAGGTTGTCGGTCCATCGCGTGCGGCCGGTGATCAGCCGCTGGTCCTCCTTGCGACGCCGGTCCTTGCCGATCTCGAGGCCGGCGTCCGGCTCGGCCTGGGTCATCTCGTCGTCGGTGAGCGTCACTGGGCACCCCCGGTGGCCGCGGCCGCGTGCTGCACGGACCTCACGATGTTGTGGTAGCCGGTGCACCGGCACAGGTTGCCCTCGAGGCCGACTCGGATCTCCTGCTCGGAGGGGTTCGGGTTGGTCTTCAGCAGGTCGACGCTCTGCATGATCATCCCGGGCGTGCAGAAGCCGCACTGCAGCCCGTGGCACTCCCGGAACGACTTCTGGACCTGATGCAGCTCGCCGTCCTGGGCCAGGCCCTCGATCGTGGTGACCTCACCCCCGTCGGCCTGCACCGCCAGCACGTTGCAGGACTTCACGCTGACCCCGTCGAGGTGGACCGTGCACGCCCCGCAGTTGGACGTGTCGCAGCCGATCACGGTCCCGGTCTTGCCGAGCTTCTCGCGCAGGTACTGCACCAGCAGCATCCGCGGTTCGACCTCGTCGGACACCCTCGATCCGTCGACGGTCAGGTTGATTCGGGTCATGGACGACTCCCTCGCACGTGGGTGGGCGTGTGACGCCGATCACGCTAGGAGCCCCCGGTTGGCGGAAGGTAGGTCCCATCGTCCCGCTGACCCGTCAGAAACTTTCTGACGGGTCAGCGGGGATTTGGTGAAGTTGGTGACGGGTCAGCGGGTGGCGACGGCGAGGCGGCCCTTCAGGAGCGGGACCGCGGGGTGGGCGCTGCCGGCGAGGTGGGCGAGGCAGACCTCGAGCACCTGGGTGTCGTACGGCGCGAGCTCGCTGTAGCGGACCACGGCGTCGGGGACCGGGTCGGCCAGCAGCGCCTCGCGGACGGCGACGGCGACGTACTCGGCCAGGTCCCCGAGGGCCGGTGAGTTGGTGCCGGGGAGCAGGTCGCCGCCGTAGGCGTCGACCGCGGCGGCGACGTGGCCGCCGCGCAGCAGGGTCAGCACGTGCTCGACGTCGGTGGCGACGGGCATGAGGAGCCGGTAGGGGCGCGAGGAGAGCTGACCGCCCAGGGCCGCGCGCAGATGGGACACCTCGGCCTTGAGGGTCGAGAACGTCACCGCCTGGTCGCCGTAGACCAGGGCGTGGAGCTGGTCGAGCGAGAGCCCCTCGGGGTGCAGCGCGAGGAGGGCCAGGATCTCGGTCTGACGGCGGTTCAGCAGGAGCCGCTGCCCGTCCAGGCGCACCTCGGCGGTGCCCAGCAGGGTCATCACCAGGCCGGGGTCCTGGGTCGGCTCGTCGGCGCGGGCGGAGGGGTGGTGCGCCGACCTGGGCACCGCGGACTCGATCAGCCGCGCCATGACCCGCGCGGTCGCGAGCCCGATGGGGTGGGTGCGGTCCCAGGTCGTCGAGAGGTCGAGGACCCCGAGCTGGAGGCCGGTGGCCGGGTCGACCACGGGCGCGGCCCAGCAGACCCAGCTGTGCACGATCGAGGCGTAGTGCTCGGCGCTGAACACCATGGCCGGCTCACCCAGCCGGTTGGCGAGGTCCAGTGCGTTGGTGCCCACCGACTCGTCGTCCCAGCGACCGCCGGCCACGAAGTTGACCGTCTCCGCCTTGCGCCGCATCACCCGACCGCCGTACGTCCACAGGATGCGGGTGTCGGCGTCGGTCACGGCGAGGACCAGGTCGCCGTCCTCGGCGGTACGGCGCAGCTCGGCCTCGACGCTTTCGACCGCGACCTGAAGCGGCGAGTCCTTCCAGATCGACGCGGTCTCGTCCTCGTCGGCGAGGGGCGCCTCGGTGACGTCGGGCGTGATCGCGGCGGTCGAGCGGGTCCAGCTGGAGAGGATCTCGGGGCGGACGACGGGCGCGGCCAGGTCGCCGGACTCGACGAAGGTGGTCCAGGCGCGCATGGCCTCGCGCTTGCGGTCCCGCAGCTCGCCGAGCGCCATGGTGATCCCCGATCTGGTCTCCGCGCCAACGTAACACCCAGCAGGTGACCTGCATCACAGTCGCCGAGCGGACCCCGGAGGCGAGCCTCAGCCGAGCCGGCGGCGCAGGAACGTGATCGTGCGGTCCATCGAGCGCTGCCAGTCGAAGGAGAAGGCATGGGCCTCGCCCCGGTAGACCTCCAGCTGGGCGTCGACGCCGGCGCGGCGCAGGGCGCGGTCGGTGGTGACGGCCCACGGGAACGGGCAGGTCTCGTCGGTGTCGGCGTGGTGCGCCAGGACCGGCTCGGTGATGCGGTCGAAGTAGCTCCGTGGCGAGAGGCCGGCGTACACCTCGGGCGCCGACCGCGGCGTGCCGAGCGCGTCGTAGAGCGCCGTGACCTCGTCGGGGCGCTCGGGCTCGACGAAGTGGCGCAGGTTGTCGAGGTAGCGCGAGGACACCGACGCGTAGATCACGGCCGCGTCCACCAGACCGGGCGCGACGACCAGGGCATTGAGCGTCACACCGCCGCCCATCGAGCGCCCGAGCATCGCCATCCGGTCCTCGTCGACGTACGGCTCGCGCTCCAGGGCGAGTACGGCGTGGATGGCGTCGCGGGTGTAGCCCAGGCGCGTCTGCCGGGAGAGCTCGCCCGCGGGGTCGGAGCCGGCGTGGCCGCGGTAGTCGGTGTGCAGCACGGCGAAGCCGGCGTCGGCCAGAGCGATCTGCTCGCGGGCCAGGCCCTGCCCCGGCGCGTAGTAGGCCGGCTCGATGTAGCCGTGGTTGAGGACGATGCCGGGGAACGGGCCGCGACCGCGGGGGCGCAGCAGGATGCCCGAGACCGTCAGGTCGCCGCTGCGGTAGGTGACCTGGTAGCGGGTGTAGCGGTCGGTCTGCTCGATCACCTCGCCGTAGCGGATCCGGCTCGCGCGGAAGTCCTCGCGCATCAGCGCCGGGAGCGAGCGCGGGTCCGGCACCGGCGGCAGGGTCTCGGAGGGCGCGACCGGCGACGGCGTACCCGACGCGCTGGCCGAGGGGCTGGCCGAGGGGCTGGCTGACGAGGTCGGCGCCCGGTCGCCCGGCTGCACCCCGGGCTCCTCGGTGTCGGTGGTGCAGGCCGCGAGCGGCAGCAGCAGCAGGAGCGCGACCCAGCCCGGGGCCCGCATCACGGCGCCCCGTCGACGCGGTCCAGGTCGCGGTGGATGCGCCCCTCGGTGGCCGCCAGGCGCTCCCCGCTGCCGCCCCAGCGGCCGGCGATGATCTCCGCGGCGATGCTGATCGCGGTCTCCTCGGGGGTGCGCGCGCCCAGGTCGAGCCCGATCGGGCTGGAGAGCCGGCCGAGCTCCTCCTCGGTGAGCCCCGCCTCGCGCAGGCGGGTCATCCGGTCGTCGTGGGTACGCCGCGAGCCCATGGCCCCGACGTAGGCCACCTCCGGCAGCCGCAGCGCCACCTCGAGCAGCGGGACGTCGAACTTCGGGTCGTGGGTGAGCACGGTGATGACCGTGCGGCCGTCGAGGCGCCCGGCGGCCTGCTCGGCCCCGAGGTAGCGGTGCGGCCAGTCGACGACCACCTCGTGGGCGTCGGGGAACCGACTGGCGGTGGCGAAGACCGGCCGGGCGTCGCAGACGGTGATCTGGTAGCCGAGGAAGCCGCCGACCCGGGCGACCGCGGCGGCGAAGTCGATCGCACCGAAGACCAGCAGCCGCGGCTTGGGGGCGAAGGCCCACACGAAGACCCGCATGCCCTCACCCCGGCGCTCGCCGTCGGGCCCATAGGTGAGCGTGGCGTTGCTGCCGGCGGCGAGCAGCCCGAGGGCGTCGTCGTGGACGGCGTCGTCGGCGCGCGTGGACCCCAGGCCTCCGGTGCACGCGGCCCGGTCGGCCCGCACCACCAGGCGGCGGCCGACCCGCGTGGGGTCGGGGTGCTCGATGACCGTGGCGAGCGCGACGGGGCGCCCCGCCTCGATGTCGGCGGCCAGCTCCCCGAGGTCCGGGAAGGTCTCGCGCGAGACCTTCTCGACGTACACGTCGAGGATGCCGCCGCAGGTGAGGCCGACCGCGAACGCGTCGTCGTCGCTCACGCCGTAGCGCTCCAGCACGGGCGCGCCGCTCGCGACGACCGACTGGGCCAGGTCGTAGACGGCGCCCTCGACGCAGCCGCCCGAGACCGACCCGACCGCGGCCCCGTCGGGCGTCACCAGCATCGAGGCGCCCGGCGGGCGGGGCGCGGAGCGGAAGGTCGCCACGACGGTGCCGAGGCCGATCTCCTCGCCGGCCTGCCAGCGCGCCATCAGGTCGTCCAGGACGTCACGCACGGGCCACCACCTCCAGGACCTCCGCGAACGTCGCCAGCGAGTGCCCGGCGACGAAGTCGTCGACGTGGGGCAGCGCCGCGAGGACCCCCTGCTGGACCGGCTCGTAGCCCTCCTTGCCGCGGTGCGGGTTGACCCAGACCACGTGGTGCGCGACCCGCTTCAGGCGCGCCATCTGCGCGCCGAGCAGCGCCGTGTCGCCGCGCTCCCAGCCGTCGCTGAAGATCACGACGACCGCCCCGCGGGCCAGACCGCGGCGGCCCCAGCGGTCGAGGAAGACCTGCAGGGTCTCGCCCAGACGGGTGCCGCCGGACCAGTCGGGCACGGCCTCCCCGGCCGCGACCAGCGCCCGCGCGACGTCGCGGTTGTGCAGCGCGCGGGTCAGGTGCGTGAGCCGAGTGCCGACGGTGAACGTCTCGACCGCTCCCGCTCCCTGCGAGATCCGGTGCGCCAGGCGCAGCAGCGCGTCGGCGTAGCCGTTCATCGAGCCCGACACGTCGACCAGCAGCACGATCCGCCGCGGGCGCACCGCACGGCGGCGCCACTCGATGGCGGCCGGCTCGCCGAGGCGGCGCAGGCTGGCACGCAACGTGCGGGAGGCGTCCACCCGTCCGCGGTGCCACGCCCGGTGCCGCGCCGTACGGCGGACGGGTGCGCGCGGGCGCAGCGTGGCGAACATGGTGTCGAGCCGGGCCTTCTCGGCGGCGGAGAGGGTGGCGACGTCGCGGTGGCGGAGCACCTCGGCGGCCGAGGCCCGCGCGTGGACGCTCTCCTGCGCCGCCTCACCGCTGCCGGGGCCCTCGTCGGCGGGCAGGCCGGACGGGGCGGGGACCGACGGCGGGGCGGAGCGACTGCGGGGCAGCCCGTCGCGAGCGTCGAACCAGGCGGTGAAGACCTGGTCGTAGCGGACCAGGTCGTCGGGTGAGCCGCAGAGCGTGGCGCGGCCCGCGGTGTAGGTGGCGCGCTGGTCGCCCAGGCCGACGAGGGCGACCGCCTCCACGAAGGTCCGGGCGCGGTCCTGGGTGACCGGCAGGCCGGCCGCCCGCAGCGCCCGAGTGAACCCCACCAGCACCTCGTCGGCCTCGTGGCGCAGCGGCGGCGCCGCAGGGTCGCTCATGCCCGCAGCATCTGGTCGAGGGCCCGGCGGACCCGGTCGGTGTCCTCTCGGTACTTCACGAGCGCGCCGAGCGTGCGGGCCGCGGACTCCAGGTCCAGCTCGGAGGCGCTCAGGTGGTGCAGAGCGCGGGCCCAGTCGAGGGTCTCGGCCACGCCGGGTGGCTTCTCCAGGTCGTGCCGGTCGCGCAGCTGCTGCACCACCGTCGCCACCTGGCGGGCCAGCGCGGCCGGCACCTCGGGTGCCCGCGAGCGCAGGATCTCGACCTCGCGGTCGAGCCCGGGGTGGTCGATCCAGTGGTAGAGGCAGCGCCGCTTCAGGGCGTCGTGCAGCTCCCGGGTGCGGTTGGAGGTGAGGACCACGACCGGCGGCGTCGCGGCCTTGACCGTGCCGAGCTCGGGGATGCTCACCTGGTAGGTCGACAGCACCTCCAGGAGGAACGCCTCGAACTCGTCGTCGGCCCGGTCCACCTCGTCGACCAGCAGCACCGCCGGGCTCTGCTGCAGGGCGGCCAGCACCGGGCGCGCGAGGAGGAACCGCTCGTCGTAGAGGCTCTTCTCGGCCTCCTCGACGCCCTGCCCGGACGCGGCCCCGGCGGCCTCCAGGGCGCGCAGGTGCAGGATCTGGCGCGGGAAGTCCCAGTCGTACAGGGCCTGGGTCGCATCGATGCCCTCGTAGCACTGCAGCCGCACCAGGGGCAGTCCGAGGCTCTCGGCGATCGCCTCGGCCAGGGCGGTCTTGCCGGTGCCGGGCTCGCCCTCGAGGAGCAGCGGTCGCTCCATGCGCAGCGCCAGGAACACCACGGTCGCCAGGGCGTCGTCGCACAGGTACCCGGTCCCGCCGAGCTGCGCGGCGAGAGCGGCGGCGGACGCGGGCTGCATTCCTCGAATCTATCCCGGTACGCGTTGGCCGCGGGTTGGCGACGCGGGTTGGCGACGGGTGTTGCTGACGGGGGGGCAGGTCAGCGGGTGTCCACGTCGCGGCCGCTCGCCAGGTCGCCGCACTCGACCAGCACCGTGCCGGCGGCGGCGAGGTAGTCGCGGGCGCCGCGGTCGCCCACGGCGGTGGCGTCGACCCCGGCCCAGTGGTCGCGGCCCAGGAGCACCGGGTGGCCGGGCCGACCGCCGTACGCCGCCCGCGCGAGGACGCCGGTCCCCCCGCCCGCCGCAACCACGCGCCGTACGACCTCGGCGGTGACGTCGGGCAGGTCGACCAGCAGGACGACGGCCGCCTCGGCGTCGTCGGGGAGCGCGCCGAGCCCGGCCCGCAGCGAGGCCGCCATCCCCTCGGCCCAGTCCGCGGCGATCACCACGTCGACGCCGAGCCCGTCCAGGAGGCCGAGCGCCTCGTCGGCGGCGGCCCCGAGCACGACGGTCACCTCGTCGCAGCCGCCGGCGCGCAGCACCGCGACCGACCTGGCGAGCCAGGACTCCGCACCGTCATGGACGAGTGCCTTGGGCAGGCCCATCCGGCTGCCGCCACCGGCGGCGAGCAGCAGGCCCGCCAGGCTCACCCCGGGAACGCCTCGACGTAGAGCGCCTCGAGGGCGGGGCTGAAGGGGCCGCTGAAGCCGCAGACCGCGACCTGGCCCCCGTTGGCGCTGACCAGGTAGCGGCGGCCCTCCTCGAACTGCACGGCCCCCACGAGCGCCGTCATCAGCTCCGGCGGCGAGCTCACCTCCACCAGCTCCGTCGGCTCCCCGGCGTAGAACCGGTCCGGCGCCAGCGTCACCACGTCGGCCGCGACCGACTCGACGGTGGCCGAGAAGGCGACCTCCGCGGTGGCCAGCGTCTCGGCGTTCGGCGCCAGGCACTTCGCCGAGGTCGGCGGCGGCGCCGTGAGCTCGGTGACCGTGGGCGGCTGCGACGCCGGGGCGCTCGGCCCGGCCGAGGGCACGTTGTCGGACTCCGGGTCGTTGCCGAGCAGGGCGAAGACCCCGACCGCCGCGAGCAGCACCGCGGCCGCGGCCACCAGCCAGGTGAGGGGGCTGCGGTTGCGGGTGCCGGTCTCGCGGCTCTCCGGCAGCTCGTGCTGCTCGTGCTGCCCGTCGTCGGCGGGTTCGTCGAGGTCGGCGTTCATGGTGTCCTCCAGGAGTCGGGCCACCCAGGCGGGGTCCGCCGGGGGCAGGTCGGACGCCGGGTCGCCGGCCTGCAGCCGCTGTCGCAGCTCGTCGTCGTTCACGGGGTCCTCCCTTCCGTCGCCTCCTCATGTCCGGGAGCGGCTCCGCTCTTTCGCAGGATGCCCCGGAGCTTCTCGCGGACGCGGTGCAGCCGGATGCTGACCGCGTTGGGCGTCAGGTCGAGCACGGCGGCGATCTCGGCCGGCGTCAACTGCTCCCAGGCCCAGAGCCGGATCAGCTCGCCCTCCGTCGCGGTCAGCCCCGCGAGCGCCTGCTCCAGCCGCTGGTCACCGCTCCCCACGATCTCGTCGGGCCCGGGCTGCGTCTGCGCGGGACGGTCCAGCGTCGCCACCCGCCCGGCCACGCGGACCTGCCGGCGCGCGGAGCGCTCCGCGTTGGCGAGGCAGTGGCGCGCCACGCCGTACGCCCACGGCAGGGCGGCGTCCTGCGGCACGTCGTCGAGGCGCCGCCAGCACACGAGCAGGGTCTCGGCCAGCACGTCGTCGGCGGTCGCGTGGTCGGTACGGCGGGCCAGGAACCGCCGCAACGGCTCGATCAGTCCGGGCGCCAGCGCCTCGAACCGGGCGCGGCGCTCGGCGGCGCGGGGGTCGTCGTCGGCCACACCCCCAGCCTCACACACGCCGCCCCCGCGTAAACCCGCACGTCCCCCAGCGACCCCGCCGGGTTTCGAACACCCTCCCAGCGGATAGGTTCCCCTCGCCGGACCGCCCGCGACGGAGGAGACACGATGGCCCGCTTCCCCTCGGTGGGCGAGCAGTTCGGCGACTACCGCATCACGGGCACGCTCGGCCGCGGCGGCATGGGCGTGGTGTTCGCCGCCGAGCAGCGCGGCCTCGCGCGCACCGTGGCCCTCAAGGTGCTGGCCCCCGAGCTCGCGGAGCAGCCGGACTACCGGCGGCGATTCGCCCACGAGGCGTCCGTGCTGGCCCGCCTCGACTCGCCGCACATCATCCAGGTCTACGACCACGGCGAGCAGGACGGCTGCCTCTACATCGCCACCCAGTACGTCGCCGGCGGCGACCTCAGCGAGGCCATGCGTCGCCACGGGGCGGTCCCGACCGCCCCGGCCGCCCACATCGCCGCGCAGGTCGCCTGGGCGCTGGCCGACGCGCACGCGGCCGGGATCGTGCACCGCGACCTCAAGCCCAGCAACGTCCTGCTGCGCAACGTCGACGGCGCCGACGTCTTCGCCTATCTCTGTGACTTCGGCATCGCCCAGGACCGCAGCCCGGGTCTCACCGCACCGGGCGCGGTCGCCGGCACCTTCGCCTACCTCGCCCCCGAGCGTCTGCGCGGCGAGCCGGCCACGCCGAGCGCCGACCTCTACGCCCTGGGCTGCGTGCTGTGGACCGCGCTGACCAACTCCACGCCGTACGCCGGCAGCGACGTGCAGATCGGCATGAGCCACCTCAGCGACCCGGTGCCGCAGCTGGCGCCGACCTCGCCGGTCGCCCGGGCCGTCAACGACGTGCTGCGCCAGGCCATGGCCAAGGAGCCGGCCCAGCGCTACCCCTCGGCCAACGCGATGCGCACCGGCCTGCAGGAGCTGGCGCGGCTCGCGCAGACGACCCCGCACCCGCCACTGGTCCCCGACCGGGCGACCTCCCCCGGCCCCCCGCCGCCTGCGCCGCCGCGGTCTCAGCCCTCGCACCCCTCCCAGCCCTCGGCGCCGCGACCGGCGTACCCCGCTCAGCCGTCGCACCCGTCGCACCCGTCGCATCCGGCCGCTCCGACGATGCTGCCGTTCCGGCCGCCGCCGCCGCCCGCACCGAAGCGGCACCGCACCGCGCTGGTCGTGGGTGCCGTCGTCGCCGCGGTGGCCCTCATCGCGGGGACCGTCGCCGCGGTCGCCACTCGCGGCCCGGGTGACGACCCGAGCACGACCTCGACCTCCTCCTCCGAGCCCACGGCCTCGGACCCCACGACCGAGCCGACCGAGCCGACCGAGCCGACCGAGGCGATGTCACCGTCGGTCACGGCGCCGACCTACAGCCCCACGCCGCCGGCGCCGCCGCCGACGAGCACGGGACCCACGCCGACGTACCCCGCCGTGCCGCCCGCCACCGGGATCAAGCTGCAGGTCGGCAAGGCGGAGATGCGCGCGCCGGCCGGCTGGGGCCGGGTCACCCAGACCAACATCCCCAACGGCGTCGGGTCGCGCGACTACTCCGACTACGAGGGCTACTACTCCTCGGTCTTCCTCGAGCGCACGGAGCCGGTCTTCCCGCTGGAGTCGCTCACCCTGCTCGAGATCGTCGCCATGGCCGCCGTGGAGTCCCTGGCCGAGAAGAACGCCGACATCGAGCTCGTGGCCAAGGACGAGCTCCCGGCCGGCTGGCTCGACGGCGCCCAGGCCGCTCGGGTGCGCGGGGTCTACAAGAACACCGGGACCGGGCTCTACTTCGCCGAGGAGTCGTGGTTCGTGCAGAAGGGCAAGTTCCTCTACCGGCTGACCTTCCAGCACAGCCGCGCCGACAGCCTCGACGAGCGGCGCGCCGACATCGACCCGGTGGTCGTGTCCTTCCGCTGGCGCTAGGTGTACTCGGCTGGGCGCCGGCGGCGCCCTCGTCGGTCGAGCGGAGAAGGGGAAAGGCCCCCGGTCTGTGACCGGGGGCCTTTCGGTGGTGCTGTGCTGCAGAGCTGGCTGGGTTTCGAGACGCGTCGCGCTTCCCCTCGCTTCGCTCGGGTGAGCGCCGACGCTCCTCAACCTGCCGGCCTGATCGCGTCCCTGCGGCTTCGCCGCGGGGACGCGGGCCGTCAGAAGTCCATGCCGCCCATGCCGCCGGTCGGGTCGCCGCCGCCCATGGGCGCCGCCTTCTCCGGCTTGTCGGCCACCACGGCCTCGGTGGTGAGGAAGAGCGCCGCGATGGAGGCGGCGTTCTGCAGCGCGGAGCGCGTGACCTTCGCCGGGTCGATGATGCCCTCGGCGATCATGTCGACGTACTCGCCCGTGGCCGCGTTGAGGCCCTGGCCGGAAGGCAGGTTGCGCACCTTCTCGGACACGACGCCACCCTCGAGGCCGGCGTTGATCGCGATCTGCTTGAGCGGGGCCTCGGTCGCGACGCGCACGATGTTGGCACCGGTCGCCTCGTCGCCCTTGAGGTCCAGCTTGTCGAACGCGACGACCGCAGCCTGCACGAGCGCCACGCCGCCACCGGCGACGATGCCCTCCTCGACGGCCGCCTTCGCGTTGCGAACGGCGTCCTCGATGCGGTGCTTGCGCTCCTTGAGCTCGACCTCGGTGGCCGCGCCGACCTTGATGACCGCAACGCCGCCGGCCAGCTTGGCCAGGCGCTCCTGCAGCTTCTCGCGGTCGTAGTCGGAGTCCGACTTCTCGATCTCGGCGCGGATCTGGTTGACCCGGCCGGCGATCTGGTCGGCGTCGCCCGAGCCCTCGACGATGGTGGTCTCGTCCTTGGTGATGACGACCTTGCGGGCCTGGCCGAGCAGCTCGATGCCGGTCGACTCCAGCTTGAGGCCGACCTCCTCCGAGATGACCTGGCCGCCGGTCAGGATCGCGATGTCCTGCAGCATGGCCTTGCGGCGGTCACCGAAGCCCGGGGCCTTGACGGCGACGGACTTGAAGGTGCCGCGGATCTTGTTGACGACCAGCGTGGACAGGGCCTCGCCGTCGACGTCCTCGGCGAGGATCAGCAGGGGCTTGCCCGACTGCATGACCTTCTCGAGCAGCGGCAGCAGGTCCTTGACCGAGGAGATCTTCTGGTTGGCGATGAGGATGTAGGGGTCCTCGAGGACCGTCTCCATGCGCTCGGGGTCGGTGACGAAGTAGGCCGAGATGTAGCCCTTGTCGAACCGCATGCCCTCGGTCAGCTCCAGGTCGAGGCCGAACGTGTTCGACTCCTCGACGGTGATGACGCCTTCCTTGCCGACCTTGTCCATCGCCTCGGCGATGATCTCGCCGACGGTCGGGTCCGCGGCGGAGATCGACGCGGTGGACGCGATCTGGGCCTTGGTCTCGATGTCGACGGCCATGGCGGAGAGCTGCGCGGAGACGGCCTCCACAGCAGCCTCGATGCCCCGCTTGAGGCCCATCGGGTTGGCGCCGGCGGCGACGTTGCGCAGGCCCTCGCGGACCATCGCCTGAGCCAGGACGGTCGCCGTGGTGGTGCCGTCACCGGCCACGTCGTCGGTCTTCTTGGCAACTTCCTTGACGAGCTCGGCCCCGATCTTCTCGTACGGGTCCTCCAGCTCGATCTCCTTGGCGATGCTCACGCCATCGTTGGTGATGGTGGGCGCGCCCCACTTCTTCTCGAGCACGACGTTGCGGCCCTTGGGACCGAGGGTGACCTTGACGGCGTCTGCGAGCGTGTTCATGCCACGCTCGAGGCCGCGCCGGGCCTCCTCGTTGAAAGCGATCAGCTTCGACATATCTGCTGCGATCCTTCGCACTTCAGAGCTGTGGACGGACCGGTTCGCTGCCCGCGACGGACGATCAGGCTGCCCGGCGAACCCTTCTCGCCGGCGCTTCGGACCTCAGCTCCCCGGTCCGGGGAAAATTGTCACTCTCATGAGGAGAGTGCCAACCTCATGTTTAGCACTCGGGCAAGGCGAGTGCAAACAACTGAGCGCTCGAGTCGACACCGCATCGCCCCTCAGCCACAGCCCCCGGAGGTCGCCTCGACCGTGGCCAGCCGGAGGTCCGGCGCGTCCTGGTCGAGCAGCTCGAGGCTGACCTCGAGACACGCCCGCTCCGGCGCGTCCTGCCCCGCGCGCACCTCGATCACGTAGGCGGCGTTCTGCTCGTCCGCGACCTGGAGGTCGCCGCGCTCGCTGATGACGTCCCGCCCGAGGTCGGCGGCCATCAGACTCGCCACCTCCTCACCGTTGACCGGGCCGAGCGAGCCGGAGAGGTCCGCGGCGGCCTCTCGAGCGGCCTCGTCGAGCTCCTCCTGCGAGACCCGGCTCCGGTCGAGGGTCAGCGAGACGGCGTACAGGGCCATCACCAGGGCCGGCACCAGCGTCAGCGCGAGCATGGCCCGCGAGGTGGACGGCCGGGGGGCGTACTGGAGCGCAACCGGAAACGCCAGGGTCAGGGCAAGCACCCAGGGCACCCACAGCGGCAGGTTCATGACCGCTCCTTTCCCCGGCCGCGAGGCTCGGAAACGGAGTTTTGCCCGGAGGACGGCGGGGTAGGCGTCGTTGAACATCCACAAGTGGGGAAGACCATGTCGAACTACTACGAGCTGGAGTCGCTGATCGGGAAGATCAAGCGGGCCGCCATCGACGTCTACATGACCGACCAGGCCAACTTCTACGAGATCGACGGCGATCGCTACCGCTACCGCGGGTCGGGGCGCGGGGCGCCGCAGTACTGCACCCGTCCCGGCGAGGACGGGGAGGGCGGTGGCGACGTCTCGATGGGTGGCGGCATGCCGGACTTCCTGGTCAACCACCTCGACGCCGACTTCCGCGCCGCCTTCGGCAACATCCGAGGCCAGGTGGACGCCATCTTCACCAGCCTGAAGGACGTGCCCTCCGGTGCCAGCCTCATGTTCGAGGAGAGCCGGTCGATGGACGCCGCGGAGAAGCTGACCCCGAAAGGCGCGACCACGTCGCTCCCGGCCGGCGGTGGCTCCTCGCTGAACCTGAACAACGCGGCGCTGTCACAGCGGGTCAACGCCGTCCACGGCTACAGCTACCGACTGTCCTCGCGGACCATCAACGCCTTCCGGGTGGCCTATGCCGACCGCCTCGGTGCGATCCTCGACGCTCAGGCCGCGCTGGCGGCGACCATGGGCATGGCGGCGGCGGGCCAGACCGCGGTGTTCACCAAGCTGCGCGAGGACATCGCGACGTTCGCGGCCAACGCGCTCGCCTCGCTCAACGCGCTGGCCGGCGTGCAGTCGGCCGGCCAGGGCCCCGGCGGCGGTCACTTCGCCGTGGGCGGCGCGTTGCTCACCATCGCCTCGCTGAGCGGGGGGCCGGGTACCGCCGCCTTGGCGGCCTTGGGCGCCGTGGGCGGTCTGATCGCCGACCTGTGGCCCGACGCGCCGGCGAAGAAGGAGCTCGAGTTCAAGGGGTCGAACCTCGAGTCGATGATGCAGTCCATCGCCGACGCCAAGACCACGCTGCTCAGGACGCCGGTCGAGGACGAGACCGCCATCAGGCAGGCCCTGACCAACGCCTCCGCGGCAATCCGCCAGTCGCCCGCCTCGTTCGACATCAGCCGGCCGGAGTACCCCCGTGGCGGTGGCGAGGACGTCGGCGGCCCAGGGACGATCCAGCATAACCGCAACGACATGCAGCAGCTGGCCGCCACCTGCCAGCTCGTCTCCGACGACGTCGACGGGGCCCGCCTCCTGGTGGCCGGCGCTGACGGCGGCCGTGGCGAGTGGCGCCGTCCCGAGGGGATCGGGATCGGGCCGAACGGCCCCTACGACGCCTTCCGCGATCTCGGCAGCGACCTGGTCGCCCTCACCCGCAACACGGCCGCAGAGCTGGCGGAGGCGGCCACCAAGCTGATCGCGGCCTCGCTGGACTTGGACGCGACCGACGCCGACGTCGCCCAGGCCCTGGCCCGCGAGATCAGGGAGGTCAAGCAGGCCGAGGCGGCCGGCGACCTGCTCTTCGAGTGAGCCTGCCGCTGGAGGACGGCGCTAGAGCCGGGCCGCGACCGCGTCGGCGAAGAGGCCGCCATTGGCGGGCCGGACGTCCAGGTAGAGGCCCGGCTCGGTCACCTCGATCTCGCTGACCATCAGCCGGCCCTCGTGGCGCAGCAGGTCGATGCGGGCGTAGACGAGCTCGCGATCGAGGATCTTGGCCGCGGCACCGACGGCGTCAAGGGCGATCCGCGTGGCCTCTTCGGACAGCGGGGTGTCGTGGCTGCTGCCGCCGTACTCCTCGTGCACCCGGACGTCCCCCTCCCCTGCGACCTTGCGCACCTGGGCGACCGGGCGCCCGTCGATCACGAACACCGACACCTCCCCCTCCTCGCGCACCGAGGGCACCAGCGGCTGGACGACCCAGGCGCCGGGGTCCGACGGTGGCGACCACGCGTCCAGGTCGTCGACCACCACCAGGCCGCGCCCACCGGCGCCGACCCGCGGCTTCACGACCGCCGGCCGGACCCGCGCCACCGCCGCGCGCAGGTCCTGCACGGTCGACGGCACCTCCGTGGGCACGACCGGCACCCGGCCGTCCCGGGCGAGGTCGAGGAGGTAGGCCTTGTCGGTGTTCCAACCGAAGACGTCGACGCCGTGGAGCATCCTCGGACCGACCGCCTCGGCCCAGGCCAGGAAGTCGGCCAGGCGGTGCTCGTAGTCCCAGGTCGACCGCACGGCGACGAGCGCGGCCTCGGCCCAGTCCACGGCCGGGTCGTCCCAGACGGCCCAGCGGCTGCGGATGCCGCGCTCCGCGAACGCCGCGTCGAGCGCGGCGTGCCCGGGCTCGCCCTCGGCGTGCGCGCGGTCGGTGGCCAGCAGGACGAGCGGGGCGGTCATGCGGAAAAGACTGTCATCCCTGTCGATCGCGGCGTGCCTCGCCCGTCATCGAGGTGTCAGAATCCGACAGCGACGAAGTGAGAGGTCCCCATGACCGAGAGCAGCACCACGTACGTCATCCTCCTGCCGGGCGACGAGTCCGCCTGGGAGGCGGCGTCCGAAGAGGAGAAACAGGCGGTCTACGCCGTGCACCAGGAGTTCTCGGAGGCCCTGGAGGCGCGCGGTCACACGATCACCGGCGGCCTCGAGCTCGGCCCCTCGCGGGAAGCGCGCACCCTGCGGACCGCCGCGGACGGCTCGATGACGGTCACCGACGGCCCCTACGCCGAGGCGGCCGAGCAGCTGACGGGCTTCTACGTCGTGGAGTCCTCCAACCTCGACGACCTGGTCGAGGTGTGCCGGATCCTGGGCCGCAGCGAGGGCGCCATCGAGATCCGCGCGAAGGCGGCGTCATGAGGTTCCTGGTGCTGATGGCCGAGGAGGACCACTTCGCCCGCTGGGACGCGGCCGACGAGGCCGAGCGCCACGCGGTGTTCGAGTGCTTCCAGGCGTTCGACGCGGCCGTGAAGGAGCGCGGGACGATCGTCGCGGGCGAGGCCCTCGCCTCGCCGGCGGAGGCGAGGACGCTCGGGCCGGGCCCGACGCGGGCCGTCACCGACGGGCCCTACGCCGAGACCGTCGAGCAGACCGGCGGCTTCTACCTCGTGGACCTGCCGTCGCACGAGGCCGCGCTCGAGGCGGCCGCACTGCTGCCGCCGGCGTACACCGTCGAGGTGCGCCCTGTCCTGGACGTGGTCTTCGACTGAGCGCCTCCGACGGCGCTCTCGAGGCGGCCCTCGGGCGCGTGCTGCGCGACGAGTGGGGGCGCCTGCTCGCCCTCCTCGTCGCGCGGTACCGGCGCCTGGACCTGGCCGAGGACGGCCTCGCCGACGCCTTCGAGGCGGCGGCACGCACCTGGCCTTGGGCCGGCGCACCGGACAACCCGGCGGCGTGGCTGCTGACCGCCGCCCGCCGGCGCATCCTCGACCGGCTGCGCGCCGAGGCCGTGGCCGCTCGCACGCTGCCACTGCTGGCCGTCGAGGCCGGCCTGACGGAGGAGGCCCAGCGCGTCATGGCCGATCCCGGCGTGCCCGCCGCGCTCGCCGACGAGCGCCTGCGGCTGGTGCTCCTCTGCGCCCACCCCGACCTGGCCCCCGAGGCGGCCGCCGCCCTGACCCTGCGCCTGGTCCTCGGCGTGTCCACGGCCGACATCGCCCGCCTGTTCCTGGTGAGCGCACCCACCATGGCGGCCCGCCTCACGCGCGCCCGCAAGCGCCTCGCCGGCGCGTCCTTCGGGCTGCCGAGCGGCGCCGAGCTCGACCGCCGCCTGGCCGGCGTGCGCGACGTCGCCTACCTGGCGTTCACCGCCGGCTACGCGCCCGGCTCCGGCGCCGACGTGCTGCGCGCGGACGTGGCCGCGGAGGCCATCCGGCTGGCCCGGGTCGTCCGCGAGCTGGCACCGGGCCGCGAGGCCGACGCGCTGCTCGCCCTGATGCTGGTCCAGCACTCGCGCCGCGACGCCCGGGTCGTGGACGGCGAGCTGGTGCTGCTGCCCGACCAGGACCGCACCCGCTGGCACCACGACGAGGCCGCGGAGGGGCTGGCCCTGCTGGTCCCGCTCGCCGGAGGTCCCGCCACGCCGCTGCTGCTACAGGCGCTCATCGCCGGCGAGCACGCGATCGCGGCGCGGCCCGAGGACACCGACTGGCCGCGCGTCGTGCGGCACTACGACGAGCTGCTGGCGCTCACCGACACCCCCGTGGTCCGGCTCAACCGCGCGGTCGCCGTCGGGGAGGCGGACGGGCCGCTGGCCGGCCTCGCGGCACTGGAGGGCCTGCGGCTGGCCGGCCACCGCTTGCCCGCCGTACGCGCCGAGCTGCTGGCGCGTGCCGGGCACGCGGACGCCGCCCGCGCGGCGTACGACGACGCGCTGGCGGCGTGCGACAACGAGGCGGAGCGCCGGCACCTGGAGCGCCGGCGCGACGCGCTCAGCCCCCCGCGACCGCCGGGATGACCGAGACCTGGGTGCCGTCGGGGGTGGGGGTCGCCAGGTCGTCGAGGAAGCGCACGTCGTCGTTGCCGACGTAGACGTTGACGAAGCGTCGCAGCGCGCCGTTGTCGTCGAGGATGCGCGCCCTGATGCCGGAGTAGGAGGCCTCCAGGTCGTCCAGCACCTCGGCGAGCGTGGTCCCCTGGGCGGTGACCTCGGACTCGCCGCCGGTGTAGGTGCGCAAGATGGTGGGGACGCGGACGGAAACGCTCACGGGTGGGGCTCCTGGTTCGGTGGGGTGGGGCTCAGGCCAGGCCGGTCTTGACGAACGCGGCGTACGACGGGTCGATGGTGGCGGCGGGACCGACGGAGTCGGCGACCGCGTCGAGCGTCTTGAGGCCATGGCCGGTGTTGATCACGACGGTCTCGAGGGTGGGGTCGAGCTGGCCGCTCTCGACGAGCTTCTTCAGGACGCCGACGGTGGTGCCGCCGGCGGTCTCGGTGAAGATGCCCTCGGTGCGGGCCAGCAGCACGATGCCGTCGCGGACCTCGTCGTCGGTGATGTCCTCGACGGCGCCACCGGTCTCGCGGCAGATGTCGAGCACGTAGATGCCGTCGGCGGGGTTGCCGATCGCCAGGCTCTTGGCGATGGTGTCGGGCTTGACCGGGCGGATCGCGTCGGTGCCGGCCTTGTAGGCGGTCGAGACCGGGGAGCAGCCCTCCGCCTGGGCGCCGAACACCTTGTAGGGCTTGTCCTCGACCAGGCCGAGCTTGACGAGCTCCTGGAAGGCCTTGTGCACCTTGGTCAGCTGCGAGCCCGAGGCGACCGGGATGACGATCTGGTCGGGCAGGCGCCAGCCGAGCTGCTCGGCGATCTCGTAGCCCAGGGTCTTGGAGCCCTCGGCGTAGTAGGGACGGACGTTGACGTTGACGAACGCCCACCCGTCCTCCTCGCCGGCGATCTCGGAGGCGAGCTTGTTGACGTCGTCGTAGTTGCCGTTGACGGCAACCAGGGACTCGGTGAAGACGGCGGAGTTGACCTGCTTGGGCTTCTCCAGGTTGCTGGGGATGAAGACGACGGTCTTGATCCCGGCCCGCGCGCCGGCCGCGGCCACCGCGTTGGCGAGGTTGCCGGTGCTCGGACAGGCGAAGACCTTCGAGTGGAACTCGGTGGCCGCGCTCAGCGCGCAGGCGACGACGCGGTCCTTGAAGGAGTTGGTGGGGTTGGTGCTGTCGTCCTTGACCCACAGGGTCTCGATGCCCAGCTCGCGACCGAGGTTGCGGGCCCGCAGCAGCCGGGTGAACCCGGGCTCCATGTTGGGGCTCTGCTCGATGTCGGTCGGCACCGGCAGCAGCGCCTTGTAGCGCCAGATGTTGCGCGGCCCGGCCTCGATCTCCTCGCGGGTGACGACCGGGAAGTCGTAGGCGATCTCCAGGGGGCCGAAGCACTCCATGCACGCGTAGTGCGGGCCGAGCTCGACCTCGTGGCCGCACTCGCGGCAGATGAGGGCCCGCGCGTTGCCGAAGGCGCCCTCGCGGATGCCGGGGGTGGTGCCCGGCGTGTTGTCGGGGGTGTTGCCGGTGACCTGCTCGGCGATGACGGCGCTCATGGATCCTCCTTCTCATCTTCCCCGGCACGTACCTCGCGACGGGACGGAATTAGCACCGTTTCCGCGACTGCGCGATGGCAGGGAGCACGCGGCGGTTGCCGGGACTTCACTGGGCCGTACCCTCAGTCCCTCTTGATGAGCTGGTGGAAACAGTACGGGGCGCCTCCCCCGACGCGTCCACCGGGTCCGCATGCTGGACCCCCCGCCCACACACTGAGACACCTCCCGGTGACCCGTCACCAACTCACCGCAACGACCGCTGACCCGTCAGAAACTTTCTGACGGGTCAGCGGCGGGTGGGTGCAGTTGGTGACGGGTCGATCAGGCGGCGGCGGCGTGGCTCTCCGCCGGGGCCGGCACGAGGGCGCCGCGGACCACGTCGAGGACGTCGCCGACGACGTGGACGGTGACCGTCTCGAGGACGTCGTCCGGGACGTCGTCCAGGTCCGGCTCGTTGCGCAGCGGCACGAACACCTCGCTCAGACCGTGGCGCTGCGCGGCCAGCAGCTTCTGCTTGAGCCCGCCGATGGGCAGGACCCGGCCGTTGAGCGTGACCTCGCCGGTCATGCCGACCTCGGAGCGCACCGGTCGCCCGGTGGCGAGCGAGGTCAGCGCCGTCACCATGGTGATCCCGGCCGACGGGCCGTCCTTGGGCGTCGCACCTGCGGGGACGTGCACGTGGATCGCCCGGTCGAAGAAGCTCGCGTCGACGCCGAGGTCGGCCGCGTGGGCCCGTACGAACGACAGCGCGATCTGGGCCGACTCCTTCATGACGTCGCCGAGCTGGCCGGTCAGCGTCAGGCCGGCCGCGCCGTCGTGCGCGGAGGCCTCGATGAACAGGACGTCCCCGCCGAGCCCGGTCACGGCCAGCCCGGTCGCGACGCCGGGGACCGAGGTCCGCTCGTGGGACTCGGGGGTGAACCGCGGGCGTCCGACGAGGTCCTTGAGATCGGGCACGTCGATCAAGACCGTCGTGGCGTCGGTCGTCGCGAGCCGGGTCGCCGACTTGCGCAGCGCCTTGGCGATCAGCCGCTCCATCTGCCGCACTCCCGCCTCACGGGTGTAGTCGGCCGCGAGCTCGTGCAGGGCCGCATCGGTGACCGTCACCTCGTCGCCCGTCAGCGCGGCGCGCTCCAGCTGGCGCGGCAGCAGGAAGTCGCGGGCGATCGCGACCTTGTCGTCCTCGGTGTAGCCGTCGAGGGTGACCAGCTCCATGCGGTCCAGCAGGGCTCCGGGGATCTGCTCGACGACGTTGGCCGTCGCGATGAAGAGGACGTCGGACAGGTCCAGGTCGAGCTCGAGGTAGTGGTCGCGGAAGGTGTGGTTCTGCGCCGGGTCGAGCACCTCGAGCAGCGCCGCGGCGGGGTCGCCGCGGTAGTCGGCGCCGACCTTGTCGACCTCGTCGAGCAGCACGACCGGGTTCATCGAGCCGGACTCCTTGATGGCGCGCACGATGCGGCCCGGGAGCGCTCCGACGTACGTGCGCCGGTGGCCGCGGATCTCGGCCTCGTCGCGAACGCCGCCAAGTGCGACCCGCACGAAGTTGCGCCCCAGCGCCCGGGCGACGGACTCGCCGAGCGAGGTCTTGCCCACTCCCGGCGGGCCGGCGAGCAGGATCACGGCGCCGGAGCCGCGGCCGCCGACCACCTCGAGGCCGCGGGAGGCGCGGCGCGAGCGCACGGCGAGGTACTCCACGATCCGCTCCTTGACCTCCTCCAGCCCGTGGTGGTCGGCGTCGAGCACGGCCCGGGCCGCGACCACATCGGTGCTGTCCTCGGTGCGCACCGACCAGGGCAGGTCGAGCACAGTGTCCAGCCAGGTGCGGATCCAGGAGGTCTCGGGGCTCTGGTCACTGGACCGCTCCAGCTTGTCGACCTCGCGCAGCAGCGCCTGGCCCACAGCGTCAGACACCCCTCGCTCGATCAGGGCCTCGACGCGCGCACGGTAGTCGTCCGAGCCGTCCGGCTCGCCCTCCCCCAGCTCCTTGCGGATGGCGGCGAGCTGTTGGCGCAGCAGGTACTCGCGCTGGGTCTTCTCCATCCCCTCGCGCACGTCGGCGCCGATCTTGTCGGTCAGCTCGGCCTCGGCGAGGTACTCCCGCGTCCACCCGATCACCGTCTCCAGCCGCCGTTCGAGGTCGGGGGTCTCGAGCAGCTCGCGCTTCTGCTCGTCGCTGAGGTACGGCGCATAGCCGGCCGCGTCGGCGATCGCGCTCGGGTCGGTCATCCGATGCACCGAGTCGATCACCTGCCAGGCCTCGCGGCGCTGCAGCACGGCCACGACCAGGCGCTTGTACTCCTCGGCCAGCTCACGGACGTGCTCGGTCACGGTCTCCTCGACCGGCTCCGCCTCGACCCACAGCGCGGCACCGGGCCCGGTGACCCCGGCCCCGATCCGCGCCCGGGTCTCGGCGCGCAGCACTGCCGCGGGCGCCCCGCCCGCGAGCTTGCCGACCCGGTCGACGGTGGCCACCACGCCGTACGAGGCGTAGCGGTCCTCCAGCCGCGGGGCGACAAGCAGCCGGTTCTCGCTACCGGCGCGCGCGGCGTCGACCGCGGCCTGCGCGGCCTCGTCGAGCTCGATGGGGACGACCATGCCGGGCAGCACGACGAGGTCGCTGACGAACAGCACAGGCAGATTGGTCACGGACATGTGGCGCCTCTTTCACGGAGAGTCAAAAACGTTGAGCGTGATCGACTCAACCTCCGGTCCGCACTCGGTGTTCCGCTGTTCGTCGTGGGCGAACGCCGGTGGCGACGCGCGTGAGTTTCACCGGGTGCCCGGTGAAACTCACGCCTCCCCGACAAAGCTTCGTACGAGAAGCGCGAGTTTCGTGCCTGCCGTGGTGCGGGGGCGCCTGCCGATGATGCAGCGGCCAGGGGGGCGTCCGTCCGCGGGCTTGGCCCCAGAAGTCACAAGATTCACCGGGCACCCGGTGAATCTCACACCCACTACGCCCGCAGCGCCGCCGCGTCGTCGGCGAGCTGGCGCAACAGCTCCATGACGCCCTCGGGGCCGTGGACCACGACGTCGGCGAGGTCCATGAGGCGGTTCTCCTCGTCGGAGGCGGAGCAGACCAGGAGCGTGGCCAGGCCCTGCTTGTCGAGGGTGGCGACCGCCTCGAAGGCCTCCACGTCTCCGAGGTCGTCGCCGGCGAAGAGGAAGCCGCCCGCGCCGAGCTCCTCGGCCAGCCGCTCGACGACCAGGCCCTTGTGGATGCCGTCGGAGCGGACCTCGATCACCTGGCGGCCCGGCTCGACCACCAGGTCGTGGCGCGCGGCCAGTTCCTGGATCTCGGGCAGCAGCCGGCGAAATGCGGCCTCGGGGTCGGGCAGCCTGCGGGTGTGGACGGCCACCGAGAGGACCTTGTCCTCGAGGTGCGCGTCGGCGGCCTCAGCGCGGCGCAGCACGCGGGGAAGCTCGCGCTCGAAGCTCGCCAGGCCGGCGGGTGGGCGGGGGCCGATGACGCGCCGGTTGGTGGAGCTCCAGCGCTCGTTGCCGTACTGCCCGAACAGGTACAGCTCCTTGCCCGCGTCGCCGATCGCGTTGCCGACCTCCTCCAGCCCGCCCAGGTCGAGCGCCTGTCGCGCCGGGCGACCGGTGATCACGGCGACCGCGGCCACCTGCAGGGCCAGGTCGAGCAGCACCTGGGGGGCATCGGGGTGGATGTGCGCCTGCGAGGGGTCCTCGACGATCGGCGAGAGGGTGCCGTCGAAGTCGAGCCCGACGATGGTCTCGGCGGCGGCCCGCACGAGGGCGGCGTACTTCTGCTCGCCGGTAGTCGAGGTGAACTCCACGCCTCAACCCAATCATGCCCGTCGCGCGGTTCGGGCAGGAGTGCCGTTTGCTAGCTCAGCTCGCCGGTCAGGATGACCGTGAGCCGGTCGAGCCGCATCGGGTCGACGGCGAGGGCCGTGCGCCCGATGCCGAGGTCAAGGGCCAGCAGCTCGGCGGCCGCCTTGAGCCGCTGGGGGTAGAAGACGGTGTTGCCGTTGACCGAGCCGACCCAGTTGTCGGTGCCGACGACCTGCCAGCCGGCGTCGGTGGCGCGGGTCCCGACCTGGCCGGCGAGGCCGGTGATGCCGGAGTTGTTGTAGACCTCGACGTAGGTCTTGCCCCGCTGGACGACCGGCTTGGGCTTGGGCTTCGGCTTGGGGGTGGTCTGCGCACTGGGCGTGGGCGAGACCGACGGCTCCCCGGAGGAGGCGACGACCTCCCGCTCAGTGGGCTCGGCGCCGCGGGTGGCGAGGAAGGCGACGGCGGCCATGGCGACGGCGACGATGCTCAGCATCACCACCGGCGACGGGAAGACCACCCCGCGCTCGTCGCGGCGACGGGCACGCACGGTCAGACCTCGAAGCCGAGGCGGCGGGCGGAGCGCTGGCGCTGGCGCTGCGAGCGCAGGCGGCGCAGACGCCGCACGAGGAGCGGGTCGGCCTCGAGTGCCTCGGGACGGTCGATGAGCGCGTTGAGCACCTGGTAGTAGCGCGTGGAGCTCATGTCGAACTTCTCGCGTACGGCGGTCTCCTTGGCGCCGGCGAACTTCCACCACTGCCGCTCGAACTCGAGGATCTCGCGGTCGCGGTCGCTCAGGGTCGGCGTGGCCCCGGCCTGCTGGCCGTCGAGGGCGTTCGCGGCGTCCATGCGCTGTCTCCCGGTGCGGTGTGTGCGGTGCTCGTCGGGCACCACTGTAGGCGACGAACCACAACGATGTCATTCGCCTCGCGCAAGCGGGTGTCCCCTAGGGTCGGCGCATGGCACAGACCACGCGCTGGGGGATCCTCGCGACCGGCAAGATCGCCCACAAGCTGGCCGCGGACCTGGCCCTCACCCCGGACAACGAGCTGGTCGCCGTGGGCTCGCGGCGGTCGGAGTCGGCGCAGGCGTTCGCGCGACAGTACGGCGCGCCGGCGGCGTACGGATCCTACGAGGAGCTGGTGGCCGACCCGGACGTCGACGTCGTCTACGTGGCGACCCCGCACGCCCTGCACCTCGAGTGCGCGCGGCTGGCCTTCGCCGCCGGCAAGCACGTCCTGTGCGAGAAGCCGCTGACCCTCAACATCGCCGAGGCGGTGGAGATGGTGCGGCTGGCGCGCGAGCACGACCGGTTCCTGATGGAGGCGATGTGGATGGCCTGCAACCCGGTCATCCGCCGTCTGGGCGACGACCTGCGCGCCGGGCGCTTCGGCACCCCGCGCCAGGCCCACGCCGAGCTGGGGTTCCGCGTCGACGAGGGCCCCGAGCACCGCCTGCTCAACCCCGCCCTCGGCGGCGGCGCCCTGCTGGACATGGGCATCTACCCGCTCACCTTCGCCCATCTCATGCTCGGCCCCGCCGAGCAGCTGACGGCGACGGCCACGCTCTCGGGCCCCCCGGGGGCCGGGGTCGACCTCGACGTCGCCATCACCGGCCGGTACGCCGGCGGGGCGCTGGCGACCATGTGCGCCTCGCTGACGTCGTGGTCGTCGCGCTCGGCCTCGATCGCCACGGACGAGGGCCGGCTGGAGGTCCCGCCGGAGTTCCACCACCCTCGGTACGCCGTCTGGACGCCGGTCGGCGGCGAGCCCGAGCGGATCGAGGCCGATGAGCCGGTGATCGGCGAGGGCTACGGCAACGAGATCGCCGAGGTCGGCCGGTGCGTCCAGGCGGGCCTGCGCGAGAGTCCCCTCATCCCCCTCGACCGCACCCTGCTCCTGATGCGGCAGATGGACGAGCTGCGTCGTCAGGTGGGCGTGCGGTACGCGTCCGACTGAGGGGGCAGGGTTATCAGCATCTGCTGATAACCCTGCGCTTCTGGGCCAGAACAACGCCCCAGAAGCGCCTGAAAAGGCCCAGAGGCGCTGCTTGAGCACGGCCGGACCGGCCCGACACCCGGTGTCGGACCAGCCGGACACCGCATAGGGTTGGGCGCGTGCCTGCGGACCTCGTGATCGTCGCCAACCGGCTCCCCGTCGATCGGGTGGAGCAGAGTGACGGGACGCCGGGGTGGCGTGGCTCCCCCGGCGGCCTGGTGACCGCGATCGAGCCGGTGATGCGGGCCAACGACGGCACCTGGATCGGCTGGCCCGGTGGGACAGAGACCGAGCTGGAGCCGTTCGAGTTCGAGGGCATGCACCTGGTGCCGATGACCATGACGGCGAGCGAGATCGAGCTCTTCTACGAGGGCTTCTCCAACGCCACGATCTGGCCGCTGTACCACGACCTCGTCGCCAAGCCGGTGTTCCACCGGGAGTGGTGGGACGCCTACGTCGCGGTCAACCGGCGCTTCGCCGAGAAGGCGGCCTCGCTGGCCAACAAGGGCGCGACGGTCTGGGTCCACGACTACCAGCTGCAGCTGGTCCCGCAGATGCTGCGCGAGCTGCGCCCCGACCTGCGCATCGGCTTCTACCTGCACATCCCGTTCCCGCCGGCCGAGCTCTTCCAGCAGCTGCCCTGGCGCCGACAGATCCTCGAGGGCCTGCTCGGCGCGGACCTGGTCGGCTTCCAGCTGCCGGGCGGCGCGGGCAACTTCGTGCGCCTGGTACGCCAGCGCGTGGGCCACAAGACCCACCGCGACCTGGTCTACCTTCCCGACGGCCGCACGGTCCGCGCGGCGGCGTTCCCGATCTCCATCGACGCCCGGGGCTTCGAGGAGCTTGCGCAGAGCGACTCCGTCGCCGACCGGGCGAAGGCGATCCGCGAGGCCCTCGGCAACCCGCGCCGGATCTTCCTGGGCATCGACCGCCTCGACTACACCAAGGGCATCTACGCCCGCTTGCGCGCGTTCAGCGAGCTGATCAAGGACGGCCACTTCGACGTCGAGGACGCGGTGTTCGTCCAGGTGGCCGTGCCCTCGCGCGAGCAGGTCGAGCAGTACAAGATCCTGCGCGACGAGATCGACCGCCTGGTGGGCCGCATCAACGGCGACCTGGGCCGCATCGGCCGCCCCGCCATCAGCTACCTGCACTCCTCCTACCCGCGCGAGGAGATGGCCGCGCTCTACCGCGCCGCCGACATCATGGTCGTCACGCCCTACCGCGACGGCATGAACCTCGTCGCCAAGGAGTACGTCGCCTGCCGCTTCGACGACGACGGCGCCCTGGTCCTGTCGGAGTTCGCCGGCGCCGCGGACGAGCTGCGGCAGGCCTGGCTGGTCAACCCCTACGACATCAACGCGATGAAGTCCTCGATGCTCGAGGCCTACGGGGCCGACGAGAAGGAGCTGACCAAGCGGATGCGCGCGATGCGCAAGACGATCCGCCAGCACGACGTGGCGGCGTGGGCCGACAGCTTCATGACCGAGCTCGCCGACGTCGACAACACCCACGCCAAGCCGGTGCGGCCCCCGAAGCGCTCGTGACCCTCGAGGTCTCGACCGACCCCGCTCGGCTCGATGTCGGCCTGATCCACCGCTGGCTGTCCGAGGACGCCTACTGGGCCATCGGCCGCTCGCGCGAGGTCGTCGAGCGCGCGATCGAGGGCTCGCTCAGCTTCGGCGCCTACGACGACGGACGCCAGGTGGGCTACGCCCGGGTCGTCACCGACCGCGCGACGTTCGCGTGGGTCTGCGACGTCTACGTCGACCGCGCGGCGCGCGGCCACGGCGTCGGCAAGGCGCTCGTGGCCGCGATCGACGCCACGCTGCGCGGCCTCGGCGTACGCCGGGCGATGCTCGCCACCGAGGATGCACACGCGCTCTATGCCGCCGTCGGCTTCGCGCCCCTCCCCGACCAGCATCGCTGGCTCCTGCGCACCTACGAGCCCTGAGCCGCGGTCGGGGCGCGGGGGTAGGTTCTGCACATGGATCTGATCCCGAGGCCCGGTCAGGTCGTCGCGGCGGCGGGCAACGTCGCACGAGTGGTGCTGCGCGGCGGGGTGGCCGACCTGCGCGGGACGCCGCGCACGCTGATCGACGAGGGTCCGCTGCGACAGCTGTACCACTACCGGCCGGCGACGACGGTCGTCGAGCACGGCGACCCGGTGCTGCTGGTGACGCCGCCCGGGGTGCCCGGGGTGTGCTACGACCTGCGACGCGGCTGCTCCCTGGCCGAGCGCCTGGTGACGGACGGCCACCCGACGTACCAGGTGGAGTACGGCGAGGTGCGGTTCGAGGACCGGGACCTCGACCTCAACCCGTGGGTCAGCGACGTGCTCCCGGCGGCGGTCCACGAGGTCTCCGCGCACTCCGGAGGCCGGCCGGTCCACCTGGTCGGCTGGAGCCTCGGAGGCGTCCTCGCGCTGCTCACCGCCGCCGACGGGCCGGAGCTGCCGCTGGCGTCGCTGGCCGTGCTGGGCGCGGCGGTGGACCTCGACCAGGTGCCGCTCGTGGCGCCGGCGCGCCCGCTGCTCGACCCGACCCAGGGCACCGGGCTGACCGCACGCGGCGCCCAGGTGCTCGCCTCCCTCCCCCTCGTGCGATGGGCGTCCGGGCACCCGGCCGTCCACCGGCTCGTCGCCAAGCCGGTCGCGGTCGGGACCCGCCTCGACGACACCGAGTTCCTCGCGCAGGTCGAGGCGGTGGACCGCTTCACCGCAGGCATGCGGGCCTACACCGGTCGCGCCTACGGCCAGCTCTTCCACCGCTTCATCCCGGGCAACGCGCTCGCCAGCGGCTCCCTCGAGCTCGGCGAGCGCACCATCTCCCTGGCCGCCGTCGACCGACCGGTCCTGGTCTTCGCGGGCGCGACCGACGGCATCGCCCCGCTGCCCGCGGTCCGGGCCGTCGAGCCCCTGCTCGAGAGCTCACCCGAGGTCCGGTTCGAGATCGCGCCGGGCGGCCACCTCGGCATGCTCACCGGCCGCGAGGCCCGCTCGGGGACCTGGCCGGCGCTCGAGGACTGGCTCGCCCAGTGGTCGAGCGAGCTGCCACCCACGGTGCCCGCGGAGGCGGCCACGATCGGCACCCGCCGCCGGCGCCGGCACGGCTCCGGGGCCTCTCGGGCGCTCTCGACCTGACGGCTGCCTCGCAAAGCTGACGGCGGGGGCGGTGAATACGCCCTAGGGTGCGGACATGTCCGCACCCGTGGCGAGCACCGCCGCCCTGCCTCGCGCAGTCCGGATCGGCTACGGGTCGGGGTCGGTGGCCACCGGCGCCTTCGGCACGGTGCCCGGGCTGATGCTGCTGCCCTACCTCACCGACAGCCTCGGGATCGCGGCCCTCGTGGCGGGCGTCATCGTCTTCCTGCCCAAGGCGTGGGACGTCGTGCTCAACCCGATCGCGGGACGCATCAGCGACCGCACCGTCGACCCCCGCGGTCCGCGCCGCCCCTGGCTGCTGCGCGCCGGGCTGACGCTCTCGGTCGCGTTCGCCCTGATCTTCGCCGCACCCGAGCTGGGCTCCAAGGTCGCCGAGGCGGCCTGGGTGCTGGTCGCCTTCCTGGCCTGCGCGACGGCGTACGCCTTCTTCCAGGTCCCCTACGTCGCGATGCCGGCCGAGCTGACGACGTCGTACGACGAGCGCACCCGGCTGATGACCTGGCGCGTGGCGATCCTGGCGTTGACGATCATGATCGCCGGCGCGACGGCTCCAGCGATCCGGGACGCGGTCGGCGGGCGTGACGGCTACCGCGTGATGGGGCTGGTGATGGCGCTGATCATCGCCACCGGCGTCATCGCCGCCTACCGGGGGACCCGCGAGGCGCCCGTGGGGGCGGTGGCGGCCGGCCCCGGGTCGCTGCGCGACCAGCTGCGGATCGTCGCCACGGCCCACGACTTCCGCAACCTGCTGACGACGTTCGTGATCCAGGCGCTGGCCACGGGCTGCATGCTCGCCGGCGTGGCCTACCTCGCCGAGGACGTGCTGGACAGCAAGGGCGCGGCCACCGTGCTCTTCGTCTGCTTCGTCGGGCCGGCGCTGCTGCTGACCCCGGCGTGGTCGGCCATCGGGGCCCGGATCGGCAAGAAGCGCGGCTACGTCTACTCCTCGCTGATCCTCGCCGCGGGGGCCGCCTTGGCGGTGGTGGCGCAGTCGGCTCCGGCCGCGGTCGTGTTCCTGGCGACCGGACTGGTCGGCGTCGGGTACGCCGGCTGCCAGGTGTTCCCGATGGCGATGCTGCCCGACGCGGCGGCCGTCGACGCCCGTCGTACCGGCAGCAACCGGGCCGGCGTCTACACCGGCGTCTGGACCGCGGGCGAGACGCTCGGGCTCGCGCTGGGCCCCGGCGTCTTCGCGCTGGTGCTGGCGCTGGGCGGCTACCGCTCGAGCACCGACGGCGACGCCCTGCAGCCGGACTCCGCGCTCACGGCCATCGTGCTGGGCTTCTCCCTGCTGCCCGCCGCCCTCACGCTGCTCAGCCTCTGGTGGCTGAGTCGCTACTCCCTCGACGCCTCGGAGGTCGACGCATGAGCCGCTCCCGCGACATCCTGGCCCGCCTCTCGGCCATGCGCGCCGGCGACGTGCCGGTCCACGGGGGCCGCACGCTGGCCTACGTCTACGACTCCGGACTGGCCGAGGTGGACCAGCTCGGGCGCGACGCGGTGGCGGCGTTCGCCGGATCCAACGGGCTCGACCCGACGGCCTTCCCGAGCCTGCTGCAGATGGAGAACGACCTGGTGGCCTTCGCCGCGGGCCTGCTCGACGCCCCTGACAGCGTCGTGGGCTCGGTGACCTCCGGCGGCACCGAGTCGGTGCTGCTCGCGGTGCAGACCGCCCGTGACGCGCGGCCGGACGTGCTCGCGCCGTCGATGGTGCTGCCGAGCTCCGCGCACGCGGCGTTCCACAAGGCCGCGCACTACTTCGGCGTACGCGCCGTCGTCGTCCCCTGCGGCCCGGACCTGCGCGCCGACGCCGCCGCCATGGCGGCCGCCATCGACGACACCACCGTGCTGGTGGTCGCCAGCGCGCCGTCGTACGCGCACGGGGTGGTGGACCCCGTCACCGACATCGCCGCCGCCGCGGCAGCCCGCGGGGTGCGCTGTCACGTCGACGCCTGCATCGGCGGGTGGGTGCTGCCGTACGCCGGCCGCCTCGGCCGCGACGTCCCCGCGTGGACCTTTGCGGTCCCGGGCGTCACCTCGGTCTCCGTGGACCTGCACAAGTACGGTTACGCGCCCAAGGGGGTCTCGCTCCTGCTGCACGCGACGCCGGCGCTGCGCCGACCGCAGTTCTTCGCCTCCGCCGCGTGGCCGGGCTACACGATGCTCAACTCCACGATGCAGTCGACGCGCTCCGGCGGCCCGACCGCGGGCGCCTGGGCGGTCGTGCAGATGCTCGGGGACGACGGCTACGACACGCTCGCCCGCGACGCCCTCGAGGCCACCGACCGGATCGCCGACGGGGTGGCGGAGATCCCGGGGCTGCGGCTGCTGGCGCGGCCGGACTCGACGCTGGTCGCGATCGCGACCGACGAGACCTGCGACCCGTTCACGGTCGGCGACGAGATGGGCGCGCGGGAGTGGTACGTCCAGCCCCAGCTCACCTACGGTGACGTCCCCGCCAACCTGCATCTCTCGGTCAGCGCCGCCACCCTCGCCCACGTCGACGACCTCCTCGCCTCGCTCGCGGAGTCGGTGTGCGTCGCCGTGGCCGCCGGTCCGGTGCGGGTCGACCCCGGCGTTCTGGCCTACGTGGCCACGCTGGACCCGGCCTCGATCACCGAGGACGACTTCGACGGCCTGCTCGCCGCCGCGGGCCTGCTGGGCGGAGGCGACGGCGAGGCCCTCGCGCTGCCGCAGCGCAAGGCCGACATCAACGCGCTGCTCGACGCCGCCTCCCCCGCCCTGCGGGAGGCCGTCCTGCTGGCCTTCCTCGACCGCCTGTCGCGACCCTCCCCCGGTGGTTGAGGAGGGACGAAGTCCCGTCTCGAAACCCTCAGGCCACCAGGTCGGCGTAGGCCGGGTGGCGCTCGATGTAGCTCTTCACGAACGCACAGGTCGGGGTCACGCGCAGGCCGCGGTCGCGGGCCTCGTCGAGGGCGTGCTTGACCAGGTTGCCGCCGACGCCCTTGCCTTCGAACTCGTCGCGCACCACGGTGTGGGTGAAGTCGATGCCGCCGTCGGTGAGCTCGTACTCCGCGAAGCCGGCGAGCTTGCCGTCGTAGGTGATCTCGAAGCGCTGGCGCTCGGGGTTGTCGGTGACGTGAGTGGCAGCCATGGCCCCCAACCTACGGCGGATCACCCAGCGGGGAGGGCGACCTTCCCGCCGCGGCGCTGAGGTGTCGTCCACAATAGGCCGCATGAGCGCGCTCGAGAGCCTCGTGGACAAGGGCCTCATGGCCGCGGACTGGGCCGAGGCGCTGGCCCCGGTCGACGACCGGATCGCCCGGATGGGCGCCTTCCTGCGCGAGGAGGTCGCGGCGGGGCGGGGCTACCTGCCGGCCGGCGACCACGTCTTCCGCGCGTTCCAGCGCCCGCTCGCCGACGTACGCGTCCTCGTCGTCGGCCAGGACCCCTACCCCACGCCGGGCCACCCGATCGGGCTGAGCTTCGCGGTCGACGCACAGGTACGGCCGGTGCCACGCAGCCTGGCCAACATCTACCGCGAGCTGGCCACCGACGTCGGGGTCACCGCACCGGCGCACGGCGACCTCACCGCCTGGGCGGACCGGGGGGTCATGCTCCTCAACCGCGTCCTCACCGTCCGGCCCGGCGAGTCCGCCGCCCACCGCGGCCGCGGCTGGGAGGAGGTCACCGAGTGCGCCATCCGGGCGCTGTCGCGTCGTGGCGGTCCCTGCGCGGCGATCCTGTGGGGCCGCGACGCGCAGTCCCTCAAGCCGTTGCTGGCGCCCGTGCCGTGGGTGGAGTCGGTGCACCCCTCGCCGCTCTCGGCCAGCCGGGGGTTCTTCGGCTCGCGCCCCTTCAGCAGGGTCAACCGGCTGCTGACCGACCAGGGCGGCGAGCCGCTCGACTGGAACCTCCCCGGGGAATAAAGTTGAAACATCAACCATTGAGACAGGCATGAACGACTCCCGGATGCCCGCCCTCTACCTCGGCCACGGAGCACCCCCGCTCCTCGACGACCCGGTCTGGTCCGGTCAGCTGGCCGCCCTGGCGCGCGACCTCCCGCGCCCCCGGGCAATCCTCATCGTCAGCGCCCACTGGGAGTCGGCGCCGGTGAGCCTCAGCGCCAACGGGGCGCCGCTCGTCTACGACTTCGGCGGCTTCGACGCGAAGTACTACCGGATGACGTACGAGACCCCCGACGCCACCGCGCTCGCGCAGCGCGTCGCCGCGATGATGCCGGCCGGCGAGCCGGTCCACCAGCACACCTCGCGCGGGCTCGACCACGGCGCCTGGGTGCCGCTGCGAATCATGTACCCCGAGGCCGACATCCCGGTCCTGCAGATGTCCCTGCCGACCCAGGACCCGACGCGGCTCCTGGCGCTGGGCGAGCGCCTGCGCCCGCTCCGCGACGAGGGCGTGCTGATCATCGGCAGCGGCTTCCTGACCCACGGGCTGCCGTTCCTCACGGAGTTCCGCATCAACGCGGCAGCCCCCGGCTGGTCACAGGACTTCGACGCCTGGGCCGGCGAGGCGATGGCCCGCGGCGACGTGGACGCCCTGGCCAACTACCGCGCCGAGGCGCCCGGCATGCCCTACGCCCACCCCACCGTCGAGCACTACACGCCGCTGTTCGTCACCCTCGGCGCCGCCACCACCGCCGACGACCCGGGCATCCAGGTCATCGACGGGTTCTGGATGGGTCTGTCCAAGCGCTCTCTCCAGGTGGCGTGACGCCCCAGACCCGGGACCGGCCCGGCCCTCACCCCAGCCCGGTCGCCTCATCCAGCTCGACCAGATCCGCCTCGGAGGGCACCCAGCGCAAGGCGGCGGCGTTGAGGCGGACCTGGTCGCCGGAGGTGGCGCCGGCGATCACCGAGGAGACGGCGGGCTGGGCGGCGAGGCCCGCGATGGCCACGTCGAGCAGCGACAGGTCGCGAGCCTCGGCGTAGGCCGTCACGGCCTCGATCCGGTCCCAGTCGGCCTCGGCCAGCCACTGTGCGCGGGCGGGGTCGAGGTCGGCCCGGGAGCCGGCGGGTGCGGACTGGCCGCGCCGGTACTTGCCGGTCAGCAGCCCGTACTCCAGCGGGAAGAACGGCAAGATCCCGAGGCCGAAGTGCTCGCACGCCGGGACCACCTCCTCCTCGATGCTCCGGTCGAGCAGCGAGTAGCGGTTCTGCACGGAGACGAAGCGCTCGAGCCCGGCGGAGCGGGACGTCCAGTCGGCGTCGGCGACCTGCCAGGCGTCGAGGTTGGAGCACCCGAGGTAGCCGATCTTGCCCTCGTGGACCAGGTCGGTGAGGACCGTCAGCGTCTCCTCGATCGGCGTGACCTCGTCGGGGACGTGCAGCTGGTAGAGGTCGATGTGGTCGAATCGCAGCCGCCGCAGCGAGCCCTCGACCGCGCGCCGCACGTAGCGACGCGACGCGCGGGCACCGTGGTCCTCCCCGTACTCGCCGCGCATGTCCATGCCGAACTTGGTGGCCACGACGAAGTGGTCGCGCTGCCCGGCGAGCGCCTCCCCGAGCAGCGACTCGCTGCCCCCCGGCGGGTCGCCGTAGGTGTCGGCGGTGTCGAGCAGCGTGATCCCGGTGTCGCGGGCAGCGGCCAGGATGTCGCGTACGCCGGCCAGCTCGACGCGCCTGCTGAAGGCGTTGCAGCCGATGCCGACCGCACTCACCATCAGCCCGGAGTCGCCCAGGGGTCGGTACTCCATCTCACTCACGGCCCGAGCCTACGGAGACGTCGCCGGTCGGGCGCGACTCCGAGCCGGGCACCGCCATCAGCGTGCGCACGTCCTCCTGCAGGCGCGGCCCGAGCTCGCCCCAGCCTGGCCCGTAGCCGTAGAGCTCGCGCAGCGAGATCCGAGAGCGGGTGCCGTCGAGGAGGTCGACGTCGTCGGGGCCGATGAGGCCCGGGTGCACGACGCCGATGGCCTCGCTGACCTTGACCAGGTCCCGGCGCAGCGAGGTGAGGTAGTTGGCCGTCCGCACCGCCTTCAGGGTCGGGTCGAGGCCGCGTTGCAGCCAGGCGTTCTGGGTCGCGACGCCGGTCGGGCAGTGGTCGGTGTGGCACTTCTGGGCCTGGATGCAGCCGATCGCCAGCATCGCCTCGCGCCCCACCTGGACCAGGTCGGCGCCGAGCGCGAACGCCACCGCCGCGTTCTCCGGCAGACCCAGCTTGCCGCCGCCGATGAAGGTGACGTCGTCAGTCAGGCCGGCCGCGGCGAAGCGCCGGTAGACCTCGCTGAACGCGACCCGGAAGGGGTAGGCCACGGAGTCTGCGAACACCATCGGAGCCGCGCCGGTGCCGCCCTCGCCGCCGTCGATGTTGACGAAGTCGACGCCCCGCTGGCCGCCCACCATCTCCTCGACGAGGCGGTCCCAGAAGTCGAGGTTGCCGACCGCGGACTTGATCCCCACGGGCAGCCCGGTCTCGGCCGCGACCAGCTCGACGAAGTCGAGCATCGAGTCGACGTCGTGGAAGACCTGGTGCCGGCTCGGCGAGGCGCAGTCCACGCCCGCCTTGATCCCGCGGATCTCCGCGATCTCGTCGCTCACCTTGGCTGCGGGCAGCATGCCGCCCAGGCCGGGCTTGGCGCCCTGCGACAGCTTGATCTCGATCGCGCGCACCGGCGCCCCGGCCACCAGGTCCTTGAGCCGGGCCAGGTCGAAGCGCCCGTTCTCGTCGCGGCACCCGAAGTACGACGTACCGATCTGGAACACCAGCTCACCGCCGTTGCGGTGGTACGGCGAGAGCCCGCCCTCGCCGGTGTTCTGCAGGCAGCCGGCCAGCTCGGCGCCCCGGTTGAGCGCCTCGATCGCGTTGGCCGAGAGCGAGCCGAAGCTCATCCCCGAGATGTTGACGACCGACCCGGGCCGGAAGGCGTGGGCGCGGCCGCGGGCGGCGCCGAGGACCTTCGCGGCGGGCACCGGGACGCCCTCCTCGGCGTGCCGCCCGGTGGCGGCGCCGGGCCCGGTGAACGTGCGGTGCTTGATGATCGGGTAGCCCACGACGTTCTCGACGTCGTTGTCGGTGCCGAAGCCGAAGTAGGCGTTCTCCAGCTTCGAGGAGGCGTAGACCCAGCGCCGCTGGTCGCGACTGAAGGGCCGCTCCTCGTCGTTCGACGTGACGATGTACTGGCGCAGCTCGGGGCCGAACCGCTCCAGCTGGAAGCGCAGGTGCCCGATCACCGGGAAGGTGCGCAGGATCGCGTGCTTGCGCTGGGTGAGGTCGTGTGCGGCCACGGCGCCGAGCGCGGCGGCGCCCAGCGCGGCCGCCCGAGTGAGCTTCATACCCCTAGAGGTACCCGCAAACCCGCCCGACCGACAGGGCCGGGGGTCAGCAGGTCAGCGGATGCGGGTCCGACGCATCATCCGGAGCCCGGACAGCATCCCCTTGACGTACGCGTCGTAGTCCTGGCCGGGGCGCGCGCCCATGACCTGCTTCTTGAGGACCGCCAGGTTCTGCACGTCGGTGTACTTGGTCAGGCCCTGGTCGCCGTGGCGGGCGCCGACGCCGGACTGCTTGACGCCTCCCGACGGCGTCCCCTTCGACGCGAACGCCGTGGCGAGGATGTCGTTGATGTTGACGTTGCCCGACTCAATGCGCCGGGCGACGGACTCGGCGCGCTTGAGGTCACCGCCCCACACCGAGGCGTTGAGGCCGTACTCGGTGTCGTTGGCGAGCTCGACGGCCTCCTCGACCGTGCGATAGCGGTGCAGGGCCACGACCGGGCCGAAGGTCTCGGTGGAGCCGGCCAGCATGTCCTGGGTGACGCCCTCGAGGATCGTCGGCTCGAAGAACGCCGGGCCGAGGTCGGGGCGCGCCCTGCCACCCGTCACGAGGGTGGCGCCCTTGGCGAGCGCGTCCGCCACGTGCGCCTGGACCCGCTCCTTGTGCTCGGGCGAGACCAGCGAGCCCATCTCGGGCTCGAAGTCGTACGACGCCGCCACTTTCAGCGACTGCGCCGCGGCGGTGAACCGCGCCTTGAACTCGTCGTAGTGCGACTCGGGCAGGTAGATCCGCTCGATGTGCATGCAGATCTGACCGGTGTTGCCGAAGACGCCGAACACCGCACCCTGGACCGCCTCGTCCAGGTCGGCGTCGTCGAGGACGATCATGGGGTTCTTGCCCCCGAGCTCGAGGCAGCACCCGATCAGGTTGCGGCCGGCGCGCTCCCCGATGACCCGCCCGGTGGCGGTGGAGCCGGTGAACATCACGTAGTTGGCGTGGTCGATCAGCGTCGGCCCGACGTCCGGGCCCTCTCCGCACACCACCTGGAACAGGCCCTTCGGGAGCCCCGCCTCCTCGAGCATCTGGATGCCGAAGAGCGGCGACAGCGCGGTCTTGTTGTCGGGCTTGAGGACCACGCCGTTGCCGGCCATGAGGGCGGTGATCGCGTCGGACATCCCGGTGGCGAAGGGGAAGTTCCACGGCGCGATGACGCCCACGACGCCCTTGGGCTGGCGGATCTCGGTGGAGGTGGTGAGGAACGGGACCGGGCCGCCGCGCTTGACCGGCGCGAGCAGCCGGGCAGCGCGCTTGAGGTAGTGGCTCATCACCATCGGCGGGTCGCAGCTCTCCTCGATCGCCATGCGCCGGTTCTTGCCGCTCTCGACCTGGATCAGGTCGGTGGTGGTGACCGCGTTGTCGACGAAGATCCGGTGCGCGCGGTCGAAGACCGCGAGCCGCCTCTTCAGCGGCCAGGACGCCCACTCGTGCTGCGCGGCGCGTGCCGCCGCGAACGCCGACTCGATGTCGGGCGGGGTCGACTGCGGCAGCTCGACCAGCACCTCGCCGGTGTAGACCTCGGTGAGCTTCCAGGTGCCGCCGCTGGTGGACGGGACTCGGGAGACGAGTCGCTGGAGGAAGGCGTCGGTGACCGACGCCGGGCGCTGCAGGGTCATGTCATGCCCCTTGGGATCCGGTGCTGCCGAGGACGAGGTCGGCGCCGCGCTCGCCGATCATGATCGCGGGCGCGTTGGTGTTGCCGCCGGTGATGGACGGCATGATCGAGGCGTCGCACACGCGCAGCCCCTCGACGCCGCGGACCTTGAGGTCGGGGCCGACCACCGCCAGCTCGTCGACGCCCATGCGACAGGTGCCGACGCCGTGGTAGACCGAGGTCGCCCGGTTGAGGATCGCGTCGCGCAGCTCCTGGCCCTTGAGGCTGGCCCCGGGGTGGATCTCCTCCTTGACCGCGCCGCCGAACGCCGCGCCACCCATGATCTCGCGCACCATCTCCGAGCCCTCGGCGAGGACCTCGAGGTCGGCCGGGTCCGCGAGGTACTGGAAGTCGATCAGCGGAGCGGCCGTCGGGTCGGACGAGGCCAGGCGCAGGGTGCCCCGGCTCTTGGGGTAGATCAGCGTGGCCAGCAGCGTCAGCGACGTACGCGGGTCCACCTTGTGCTGGATCGGCTCGTCCTGGTTGGGCGAGACGTAGGACCAGGGCAGCAGGTGCAGCTGCAGGTCGGGTACGTCGGTCGCCTGCGAGGTCCGCAGGAACGCGACCGACTCGAAGACCGAGTTGGCGAGGAACGTCCTGCCCGGACGCAGCGCCTCCCGGGCCACGCCCCTGGCGAAGAAGAACGCGTTGCCGCGCATCTTCGACGTGGTCGTGTGGAAGGTCAGCGCGTGGAACATGTGGTCGTGCAGGTTGTCGCCGACCGGGAGGTCCGCGACGACCTCGATGCCCTGGTCGATGAGGTGCTGGGCATGGCCGACGCCCGAGAGCATCAGCAGCTGTGCCGACCCGACGAAGCCGGCCGAGAGGATGACCTCCTTGCCGGCGCGCACCGTACGGCGAGAGCCGTCCTTGTCGGTCACCTCGACGCCGGTGGCGCGGCCGCCCTCGATGGCGACCCGGGTGACCAGGACCTCCGACTGCAGCTGCAGCGAGGGCACGTCGAGGTGGTGGAGGTAGCCGCGCGAGGCGCTGTAGCGCAGCCCGTGAGCGGCGTTCTGCTGCATCCGGCTGACGCCCTCCTGCGACTCCGCGTTGTAGTCGTCGAGGATCTTCACGCCCAGCGCGTCCGAGGTGGCCTGGATGAACTGCAGCGTGCCCTCCTGGGGCACCTTGTTGCGGGTGACCTTGATCGGCCCGCCGGCGCCGCGGTACCGGTTGGGGCCGTCCTCGAAGTCCTCCAGGCGCCGGTAGGCGTCGTTGACCTCGTCGGCCGACCAGCCGGTGTTGCCCTCGGCGGCCCAGGAGTCGTAGTTGGCGCGATTGCCGCGGACGTAGACCATGCCGTTGATCGAGCTGGAGCCGCCGACCACCTTGCCGCGCGGCACCGGCATCTTGCGGTCGAGGATGTGCTTCTGCGGCGTGGAGTAGTAGCCCCAGTCGACGCGGGCCTTGATCTGCGGCACCGAGTGCATCGGCCCGATCATCCCGGGCTTCTTGACGAGGTACTGCTCGTCGCTCTTGCCGGCCTCGAGGACGATCACGCTGGCGCCCGACTGGGCGAGGCGACCGGCGATGGCAGCCCCGGAGCTGCCGGAGCCGACGACCACGTAGTCGGCCTCGTTGCGATAGGGGGCGGCCTTGCCCATGGGTGAGTTCCTCACGTCGGTCGGGTGCTGCCGGCCGCAACTGTAACGCGTTCTAGTTTGCTCCGTACAGGCCTCGGACGGGAGACTCAGCGCCGTGCAGATCCTCTCGATCCAGTCCTCGGTGGCCTACGGCCACGTCGGCAACTCCGCGGCCGTCTTCCCGCTCCAGCGGCTCGGGCACGAGGTCTGGCCGGTGCTCACCGTCCACTTCTCCAACCACACCGGGTACGGCGCCTGGCGCGGGCCGCTCCTCGCGCCGGCCGACGTCGCCGAGGTCATCGCCGGCATCGGCGACCGCGGCGTGCTCGGCGAGGCGGACGCGGTGCTGTCGGGCTACCAGGGGGACCCGGCGATGGGCCAGGTCATCCTCGACGCCGTCGCCACGGTGAAGTCGGCCAACCCCGACGCCGTCTACTGCTGCGACCCCGTGATGGGCGACGTCGGACGCGGAATGTTCGTCAAGCCCGGGATCCCGGAGTTCCTGCGCGACACCGTCGTCCCCACCGCCGACATCATCACGCCCAACCACTTCGAGCTCGACTTCCTGGCGGGGACGAGCACCACCACGCTCGAGGAGGTGCTGGCGGCCGTCGACGTCGTACGCGACGGCGGCCCCCGCGACGTCCTGGTCACCAGCGTCCTGCACGCCGGCTCCGACCCCGACTCGCTCGACGTCGTCGCCGTCTCTGACGCCGGAGCCTGGGTGGTCACCACCCCGCTGCTGCCCATCACGCCCAACGGCTGCGGCGACGTCACGGCCGCGCTCTACCTCGCCCACCTGCGCACCACCGGCTCCCCCGCGCTCGCCCTGGGCCGCACCACGTCCTCGGTGTTCGCGATCCTCGAGGCGACCCTCGCCGCCGGCACCCGCGAGATCCAGCTCGTCGCCGCCCAGCACGCCATCGCGCACCCGCCCGAGCGGTTCGAGGTGCGCCGGCTGCGCTGAGGTGGCGTGGGCGCGTGGGGGCGTGGCGTGGCGTGAGATTCACCGGGTGCCCGGTGAAACTCGTGCCTCCCCGACAAAGCTTCGTGGGGGAAGCGTGAGTTTCACCGGGTGCCCGGTGAAACTTGTGACGAGCCCAGACGCCGCACCCCCACAGAGCCGCGTGAGAGAATCGAACTCTCGACAATCGCATTACAAGGGCGATGCTCTGCCAACTGAGCTAACGCGGCACGCGCTCTCGCGCGGGGCAATCCTAGGCGTTGTCGCCCGGCTCGGCCTCGGGGGCGGCCTCAGGCGTGGAGGCGTCGACGAAGGCACGCTGCACGTCGGTCTCCGGCGCCCACCCCGGGCATCCCGGGCGAGACGTTGATGCGACGCGCGAGCACCCGTGCGCGCCGCCTCCTGGACGCCTTTGGCACACTCGCCCGGTGACTGACGCGCCCGCTCCGCAGAGCCGCGCCGGCAAGCTCTTGGTCCTGGTCGGCATCGTGGTGCTGGCCTTCAACCTCCGCCCGGCTGCGGTGAGCGTGGGGCCGGTGCTCGACGAGATCCGCGACGGTCTCGGCATGTCCGGCACGGAGGCCGGCGTGCTCACGTCACTGCCGGTACTCGCGTTCGCGGTGTTCGGCGGGCTCGCGCCGCGACTCGCACGGCGGGTCGGGACGCACCGGCTCACCCTGCTGGCCCTGCTCTGCGTGCTCGCCGGGCTCCTCCTGCGCAGCCGGACGGACGGCGTCGCCCCGTTCCTGCTGCTCTCCCTCCTGGCCCTGTCGGGCATGGCCACGGCCAACGTCGTACTGCCGTCCCTGGTCAAGCAGCACTTCCCGGAGCGGGTCGGTCTCCTGACCGCGCTCTACTCCACGGCGCTGGCCATCGGCCTCACCGCCGCCTCGGTCGCCACCGTGCCGATCGGCGACGCCCTGGGCGACTGGCGCCACGGCCTCGGGGTCTGGGCGCTGACGGCCGCGCTCGCGGCCCTGCCGTGGCTGGGGCTGCTGCGCCACGACCGCCCGCCCGCCGACCCCGACGGCGTGGGCCACGCCCCGATCGGCCTGGTCGCCGTCGCCCGCACCCGGCTCGGCCTGGCGATGGCGCTCTTCTTCGGCCTGCAGTCGCTGCAGGCGTACGCGATCTTCGGCTGGTTCCCCGCCATCTTCCGCGACGCCGGCTACTCCGCGGCGCAGGCCGGGGTGCTGCTGGGCGTCATCACCGGCGTGAGCATCCCGCTGTCGTTCGTCATCCCCTCGCTCGCCGCGCGCCGCACGGACCAGCGCTCGATCGTGTCGGTGCTGGTCGCCTGCTACCCGCTCGGGTACGCCGGCATGATCCTGGCGCCGTACGACGGCGCCTGGCTGTGGGCGGTGCTGGTGGGCGTCGGGACCTGCACCTTCCCGCTGATCCTCACCCAGATCGGGCTGCGCGCCCGGACGCCCGCCGGCACGGCCGCGCTGTCCGGCTTCACGCAGTCGACCGGCTACTTGCTGGCGGCGCTGGGGCCGTTCGGCGTCGGACTGCTGCACGACGCGAGCGGGGGCTGGACGCTCCCGCTGCTGGCCCTGATCGCACTCTCGGTCCCGCTCCTGGCACTGGGGCTGGCCGTCGCCCGGCCGGCGTACCTCGAGGACCAGCTGGCTAGCTCATCCCCCCGTCGAAGGCGAGCACCGACCCGGTGATCATCCGAGCGTCCTTCGAGGCGAGGTAGACGATCGCGGACCCGATCTCCGCGGGGCTGATCGCGGGGCCGGGCAGCATCATCAGCAGCCGGTCGGCCACCCGCGGGTCGAGGTCCGGCGGGAAGATACTGGCGACGTGGGACACGATCGGGGTGTCGACGGTGCCCGGGCAGATCGCGTTGACCCGGATGCCGTGGGGCGACAGCTCCAGCGCCAGCGCCTTCGTCAGCATGGTCAGCCCGCCCTTCGCGGCGGCGTACGCCGTGGCGTAGGGCTGGGCGACGTTGCCCGCCACCGAGGAGACGTTGACGATGTTGCCGCCGCCCGCCTTGAGGTGGGGCAGCGCGGCCTGCATCAGCAGGAAGGGGCCCTTGAGGTCCACCGCGTGCACGCGGTCCCACTCCTCCTCGGTGATCTGCTCGAAGCGGCCGAACTGCACGATCCCCGCCACGTTGGCCAGGACGTCGATCCGCCCGCCCGCGGCGCAGACGGCGACCGCGTCGTCAATGGACCCGCGGTCGGCCACGTCGCACTCGACGAAGGTCACCCCCTCCGGCACGCCTGCCCGGATGTCCAGGCCGAACACCACCTCGCCCAGGTCGCGGAAGAGCTCGGCCGTCGCGTACCCGATCCCGCTCGCGGCGCCCGTGACGACGACGACGCGCTGGGGCCGCCCGGGGGTCTGGGTCATGGCGCGGAGCGTAGCAGCGAACTAGAACCTGTTCTCGTCTCGCGCCGTGCGAGGCTGGGACCGTCATGAGCCTGCTGCACGAGCCGCACCACGACGGCTCCCCCCTGTACCTGCCCGACGACCGGCCCACGCCCGACGGCACGGTCGCCGTCCGTCTGCGCACGCACACCGGCGATCCCGTAAGCACCGCCTGGCTGCGCACGACGTACGACGCCGAGCCGGTGTTCCACGAGTGCCGCGTCGAGCGTCGCGACGGCGACACCGTCTGGTGGACCGCGCAGCTGCCGGTGCACAACCCGGTGACCCACTACCGCTTCCTCCTTGACGGCCCCGACGGCCAGCGCTGGCTCACCGCGGCCGGACTGCTCGAGCACGACCCGCCCGACGCCTTCGACTTCACCGTCACCTGGCACGAGCCCGCGCCCGACTGGGGCCGCGACGGCGTCGTCTACCAGGTCTTCCCCGACCGCTTCGCGCGCTCGGCACGTGCCGACCAGCGGCCCACCCCGCACTGGGCGCTGCCCGCGGCGTGGGACGACGAGGTGGTCTTCGAGCTCGACGACCCGCGGACGGCGGTCCAGCTCTACGGCGGCGACCTGGACGGCATCGCCGAGCACCTCGACCACGTGGCCGACGTCGGCGCCACGATCCTCTACACGACGCCGGTCTTCCCGGGCGAGAGCAACCACCGCTACAACGCCTCCACCTTCGACGGCGTCGACCCGCTGCTCGGTGGGGACGACGCCTACGCGCGGCTCAGCGCCGCCGTCCACGCCCGCGGCTGGCGGATCCTCGGCGACCTGACCACCAACCACACCGGGGACACCCATGAGTGGTTCCTCGACGCCGCCGCCGACCCCGCCTCCGAGCGGCGTACCTGGTACCACTTCCGGCCCGACGGCAGCTACGAGTGCTGGATGGGCTGGCAGAGCCTGCCCAAGCTCAACCACGCCGACGACGGCGTACGGCGCGCGATGGTCGCCGGGCCGGACAGCGTGGTGGCGCGCTGGCTGCGCCCGCCGTTCGACGTCGACGGCTGGCGCATCGACGTCGCCAACATGACCGGCCGGCTCGGCGCGATCGACGTCAACCACGCCGTCGCCCGCGACGTACGGCGCACGGTCGCGGACGGGCGCCCCGACGGGCTGGTCATCGGCGAGCACAACCACGACGCCTCGGGCGACCTCGAGGGCGACGGCTGGCACGGCACCATGAACTACTCCGGCTTCGCCTGGCCCGTCTGGTCCTGGCTGCGCGACCCGGCCTCGCCGGCCCGGGCCTTCGGCCGCCCGGTCCCCGTCTCCCGTCGGCCGGGCGCGAGCGTCCAGCGCGCGCTGCGCGAGTGGCAGGCCCGCTACGGCTGGCGCGCCACCGGCGCGTCGTGGAACGTGCTCGGCTCCCACGACAGCGCCCGGATCCGCACCGTGGTCGGCGACCCGGCGCTGCACCGGCTCGCCGCCGGACTGCAGTTCACGCTGCCCGGCGTCCCCATGGTCTTCGCCGGCGACGAGATCGGTCTCGAGGGCGTCGCCGGCGAGGACTCGCGCCGGCCGATGCCGTGGGAGCGACCCGAGACCTGGGACCGCGCCACGCTGGCGACGTACTCCGCCCTCGCGAGGGCCCGCGCCGAGCACGTCGCCCTGCGCCGCGGCAGCCTGCGCTGGGCGCACGTAGACGACGACTGCCTGATGTACCTGCGCGAGCACCCCGCGGGCTCGGTGCTCGTCTGCGCCCGCCGAGCGGGCGGCCCGGCGGTGGATCTGCCGCTCGAGCTGGGCGAGGTGCTGGTCTCCAGCGAGGACGCCCCCGTCGGGCCGCACGCCTCCGAGCACCCGGGATTGACCGTCTGGCGGGTCTAGGGTGGCGGGTATGGCCCTCCACATCGTGGCCAACCGGCCCGACCCGGCGCTGCTGCGCCTGCCGTGGGCGACCTGTCTGGAGGAGTGGGACGACCGCTACGTCGTCCCACTGCCGCGCGGCCTGTCACGGCACATCGTGCGGATCGTGCGGCTCGGCGCGCGGACCTACGCGATCAAGGAGACGGTCGCGGACGTCGCGTTCAAGGAGTACCACCTGCTGCGCGACCTCGGCCGGCTCGGGCTTCCGGCGGTGCGGCCGCAGGGCGTGGTCACCGGGCGCGTCGACGCCGAGGGCCAGGAGCTGCCGGCGGCGCTGCTGACCGAGCACCTGCGGTTCTCGCTGCCCTACCGCAGCCTGTTCGCGCACGGTCTCGCCGCCGACAACGTCCCCTCGCTCATCGACGCGCTGGTGGTGCTCCTGGTCCGGCTGCACCTGGAGGGCTTCTTCTGGGGCGACGTGTCCTTGTCGAACGTGCTGTTCAGGCGCAACGCCGGCGGCTTCGCGGCGTACCTCGTCGATGCCGAGACCGGCGAGCTGCGCGGCAGCCTGTCGCAGCAGATGCGCGAGTACGACCTGACCATCGCCACCGAGAACGTCTTCGCCGAGCTGCTCGACCTGCAGGCCAGCGGCTCCCTCGACGAGCACGCCGAGGCGCTCGAGGTCGCGGGCTCCATCGAGGAGCGGTACGCCGCCCTGTGGGGCGAGCTGACCGACGTCGAGGAGTTCTCGGCCGACGAGATGTGGCGCATCGAGCAGCGCATCGAGCGGCTCAACGACCTCGGCTTCGACGTCGACGAGCTCGACATCGTCACCGACCTCGGTGGCGACCAGGTCCGCATCCAGCCGAAGGTCGTCGAGCTCGGCCACCACCGCCGCGAGCTGCAGGGGCTCACCGGGCTCGACGTCGAGGACGGCCAGGCCCGCAGGCTGCTCAACGACATCGCGTCCTTCACGGCCCACCACGACCTCGGCCGCGAGGACCGCGCGCTCGTCGCCAACCGCTGGCTCATCGACGTCTGGGAGCCCATCACCGCCATGATCCCGCCCGACCTGCGTGGCAAGCTGCCGCCCGCGGAGTTCTTCCACGAGGTGCTCGTGCACCGCTGGTACCTCTCCGAGCAGGCCGGCCACGAGGTCAACATCCTCGACACCGCCCGCGACTACGTCGAGCACGTCCTGCCCCACCGACCCGACGAGGTCGTCACGACACCGCCCGACAACCGGGATAGTCCCTAGCGCAGGAGGTCGCGGCCGATCACCATGCGCTGGATCTGGTTGGTGCCCTCGAAGATCTGGGTGACCTTGGCGTCGCGGAAGAGGCGCTCGACGGGGTAGTCGCGGGTGTAGCCGTTGCCGCCGAGGACCTGGACGGCGTCGGTGGTGACCCGCATGGCGGCGTCGCTCGCGGTGAGCTTGGCGATGCTGGCCTGGCGGGAGAAGGGGCGGCCGGCGTCCTTGAGCCGCGCCGCGTGCAGGTACGTCGCACGCGCGCGCTCGACGTCCGCGGCCATGTCGGCGAGCAGGAACTGCATCCCCTGGAACTCCCCGACCGCCCGGCCGAACTGCTCGCGCTCCCCCGCATAGGCCACGGCGTGGGCCAGGGCCGCCTGCGCGATGCCGGTGGCGACGGCGGCGATGCCGAGCCGGCCCGCGTCGAGGGCGGAGAGCGCCACCCGCATGCCGGCGCCCTCGTCGCCGATGCGGTGCGCGGCCGGGATCCGAGCCCCGTCGAAGAGCACCTGGGTGGTGACGTCGCAGTGCAGGCCGAGCTTCTTCTCGGGGGCGCCGAAGCTCATCCCCGGGGTGTCGGCCGGCACGATGAAGGCGGAGAGTCCGCGCTTGGGGTCCTCGCCGGTGCGGGCGAAGAGGATGTAGTAGTCGGCGCAGGAGCCGTTGCTGATCCACTGCTTGGTGCCGGTGACGACGTACTCGCCGGACGCCTCATCCAGGACCGCCTTGGTGCGGATCCCGCTGACGTCGGAGCCGGCCTGCGGCTCGGAGAGGCAGTAGGCGCCGAGCCAGTCACCGGCGAGCATCCGCGGCAGCCAGGTGACGCGCTGCTCGTGGGAGGCGTTGGCGGCCACCACCGTGGCGGTGAGGGAGTGCACCGAGGCGCCGACGCCCACGCTGGGCCAGGCGGTGGCGATCTCCTCGATCACCTGCAGGTAGACCTCGTAGGGCTGTGCCCCACCGCCGACCTCCTCGGCGAACGGCAGGCTGAGCAGGCCCGACCGCCCGAGCAGCCGGTAGGCGTCGGCCGGGAACTCCGCCCGCTCCTCCATCGCGTCGACCTGGGGCGCGAGCTCGCGGGTCGCGATGTCGCGCGTCAGCGCGAGCAGCGCCTCGGCGTCCTCGTCGGGCAGCAGTCGGTCCACGGCGGTCGGCACGCCGACCACTCTAGGTCGCGGCCCACGCCGCTAGGCGACCACGGTCGGCGCGGTCAGCATCGCCGAGGCCATGACGACCAGGTTGTCGACGAACCGGCTCGTGGGCAGCTGCCCGCGGTGGCGCTCGTCGCCCGCGAGCGCCCGTACGCGTCGGGCCACGGCGCCCAGGACGAAGGCGGTCATCAGGTTCAGCCGCTCGTCGCGCAGCTCCTCGTCGAGCTGCGGCAGCCGCTCCAGCAGCGTGGCGTAGACCTCGTAGGCCCCGCTGCCGGCCAGCGCCGCCTCGACCTCGGGGCTGTACGTCGAGGGGTCGTGCTCGGACAGCTCGGCGATGATCATCAGGAAGCTGGCGCCGCTGGCCGACTGCTCGGCGAGCTCCACGCAGGGGCGGACGAAAGCCTCGACGACCGGGGCGACGTCGTCGTCGGACCCGTTGCGCGCGGCCGCGAGGAGCTCGAGCTCGCGCTCGTGCAGGAAGGCGTTGTGCTGCTCCAGGACCGCGACGAGGAGACCGTCGCGACCGCCGAAGTGGTAGTGGACCGCGCCGCGGTTGCGCTGCCCTGCCTGGCGCGTGATCTCGACCAGGGAGGCCGACTGGATGCCGTGGTCAGCGAAGCCCTGGGTCGCCGCCTCCACGAGGCGCTGCCGGGTCGTGACCATCTCGCCAGACTAGGGCCTTCCAGCGCTACGGGCTGTAGTCCAGCGTGACGAATTCCCCGACGTCGAACCGGCCGTTGGACTGCAGGACGACCGGCTGCAGCCCGACCGGGCGGCCGTCGGCGTACGTCAGGAGGGTGACCTGCGCCGGGCGGCGGATCTTGCTGCCGATCGCGATGGCGTACGCCGCCCCGCCGGTCGTGCCGGTGGTGAAGGAGTAGCCGACCCGACCGTCCTCGGCCGTCACGGCGGTCGGTCCGTCCTGGACGTGCAGGTGGCCGCCGACGACCAGGTCGGTGCAGCCGCGGGCGAGCGCCTCGTCGCCGAGGTTGGCATCGTGGACCAGCAGCGTCGCGACCCGCTCGCCCTCCTCGTCGGCGGCGCAGGCGGCGTCGGCCAGGCGCTCCCCGACCTCGGCGAAGCTCAGGCCGGTCTCGTCGCGCCAGCTGCCCAGGCCGCTCGAGCGCGGGTCGCCGACCCCGAGCAGCCGCGTGTCGCCGGGGCCGTCGACCGGCTCGCCGTCGAGGACCGTCCAGCCCTGCTCGTCGAGGTAGTCGGCGACGAACGGCCCGTTGTCGTGATTGCCGGTGACGGCCCAGTGGCCGTCATAGCCCTCGAAGGCCGCCGTGACCGAGTCGAGCGAGAACGCCTCCCAGGCCTTGCCGGTCGACGTGTCGTCGCCGGCGTCGAAGACCGCGGTGGCGCCGCCCGCATCCGCGATGGCGCGGGCCACGGCGTCCATGCCGATGTTGTCGTGGCGGTCGGAGACCAGGGCGACGACGGTCTCGTCCTCCTCGGGCTCGCGCAGCGCCAGGTCCGCGGCGTCCTCGGCGGCCCGGGCGTAGAACTCCTCGCTCTTGGCGTAGGTGTCCACCGCGCTCTCGATGAGCCGGCGGGTCTGCGAGGTCGTGACGTCCCCGAGCACCTCGACACCGGCCGCCTCCTCAGGCACCGGGACCGTGGGCCCCAGGAAGGTGGAGAGCGACACCCACTCGCGCCCCGACTCGACGCTCTGGTCCTCGTCGTCCCAGGGCTCCCAGAGACCGACGACCATCAACAGCGCGAGCAGCGCCGCAAGCGCCCCCCGCCGCGACAGCGCCTGGCGGGCCAGCTCGCGGCGGCGAGCGGCCCCCACGGCCGCGAACAGCAGGACCGGCACCAGCCCGAGCACGGCGCCGCGCAGCAGCGCATCGACCAGCAGGCCCCGGATCGCGCCCTCGACCTTGCGGACGGCACCGTCGGGCTGGCTGGCGAGCACCGCGTAGCGCTCGACCAGCGCCTCGGTCGACGGCGCCTCGGTCTTGCCGAGACTGATGTCGGCGCCGATGCGCGAGCCGGAGTCAACGCGCAGGTCCGGCAGCACCGGGCCGGTGTGCAGCACCACCTGTCCGGTCAGGTCGGGCCGGATCTCCGCGTCGTGGCTGGCCAGCGTGACCGTGCGGCTGCTGTTGAGGAACACCAGCGCCGACGCGACCAGCGCGAGCCCGAGCCAGGCGGCCACGTAGGACAGCCCGACCGCGCCACGCACCGTCGTACGACGGACCCGCCCGCGCGGGCCCTTCGGCTCGTCGGGCTGCGGCGCCACGGGATCGGTCAGGCCCGCGCCTGCGCGATCGCGTAGAGGGCGACCGAGGCCGCGACCCCTGCGTTGAGCGACTCCAGGCTGTGCGCCATCGGGATCGACACCAGCTGGTCACAGGTCTCGGCGACCAGGCGGGAGAGCCCGTTGCCCTCCGAGCCGACGACGAGCACCAGGGGCCCGTCGGCCAGGTCGAGGTCGGGCAGCGACACCTCGCCGTCCGCCGCGAGGCCGACCACCATGCAGCCGGCGTCCTGGAAGGCCTTGAGCTGGCGGACCAGGTTGACGGTCTGGGCCACCGGGATCCGGGCGGCGGCGCCGGCGCTGGTCTTCCAGGCCGACGCGGTCATGCCGGCGGCGCGCCGCTCGGGGATGACCACGCCGTGCGCGCCGAAGCCCGCGGCACTGCGGATCACCGCGCCGAGGTTGCGCGGGTCGGTGACCGAGTCGAGCGCCACGATCAGCGGCGGCTCGTGGTTGGCCGCGGCCAGGTCGAGCAGGTCGTCGGCGTGGGCGTACTCGTACGGCGGGATCCGCGCGGCCAGGCCCTGGTGGACGGCGCCGCTGGTCATCCGGTCCAGCTCGCCCTTGCTCACCTCGAGCAGGTTCAGGCCCCGGTCGGACGCGATCTGGAAGGCCTCGCGCAGCCGGCCGTCGCGCTCGGCGCCCTCGGCGACGTAGACGCCGGTGACCGGCACGCCCTCCCGCAGCGCCTCCACGACGGAGTTGCGCCCGGCGACCCACTCGGCGTCGGTGCCCTTCTTGCGCGGGCGGGTCGAGGTCGAGCGCGACGACCTCTGCTCGGCCTTGTAGGCCTTGTGGTACGGGCGCTCCTTGGCCTTGGGCGTGGGGCCCTTGCCCTCCAGGCCACGCTTGACCCGCCCACCGGATCCGGCCGTGGGCTTCTTGCTGGTCTTGCGGATCGCGCCTTTTCTGCTGCTGTTCCCGGGCATTACAGGGTCCACCTTGCTCCGGCAGCGGTGTCCTCGATCTCGATCCCCGCTGCCTTGATCTGGTCGCGGATGGCGTCCGCGCGCGCGAAGTCCTTCTCAGCCCGGGCCTGGGCGCGCTGCTCGAGCAGGCCGGCAACGAGGACGTCGACGGCGGCGCTCAGCTTGGCGTCGTCGCCGGAGCCGCCCCAGGCGGGGTCCTGCGGGTGCAGGCCAAGCACGTCCAGCATGGCCAGCACCTCGGCGGCGGCCGGGGAGGCGTCTCCTGCGGCGGCCAGCAGCCGGTTGCCCTCGCGGACGGCGTCATAGAGGACCGCCACCGCCGCCGGCGTACCGAGGTCGTCGTCCATCGCCGCGACGAAGGCGTCCGGGAGGGTGCCGGTCTCGACCTCGGGGGCACGCTCCAGGAAGCTCTCGATGCGGCGCAGCCCGGCCGCGGCCTCGTCGAGCGCCTCGAAGCTGAACTCCACGTGCGAGCGGTAGTGGGCCATCAGCAGGTAGAAGCGCAGCTCGATGCCGCGGTAGCGCTGGAGCACCGCGGGGATGCTCAGCGAGTTGCCCAGCGACTTGCTCATCTTCTCGCCGGCGGTGGTGATCCAGGCGTTGTGCATCCAGTACGTCGCGAAGGGGCGGCCGGCGGCACGGGACTGGGCCTGCTCGTTCTCGTGGTGCGGGAAGCGCAGGTCGACACCGCCGCCGTGGATGTCGAAGGCCGCGCCGAGGTACTTGCCGGCCATCGCGGAGCACTCGATGTGCCAGCCGGGGCGGCCCCGTCCCCAGGGGCTGGGCCAGGCGGCGGTCTCGGGCTCGCTCTCCTTCTTCCAGCCCTTCCACAGGGCGAAGTCACGCGGGTCGCGCTTCCCCCGCGGGTCGGCGTCCTCGGCGGCGGCCATGTCCTCGATGCCCTGCCGGGTCAGCTCGCCGTACGACGGCCACGACCGCACGTCGAAGTAGACGTCGCCGGATCCGTCCTCGGCGGGGTAGGCGTGGCCCTTCGCGATGAGCTCGGCGATCAGCTCGATCATCTCCGGGACGTGGCCGGTCGCGGCCGGCTCGTAGGTCGGCGGCGCGACGTTGAGCGCGCGGTAGGCGCGGTCGAGCTCGCGGTGCATCTCGTAGGCGAGGTTGTACCAGGGGCGGCCCTGCTCGGCGGCCTTGGTGAGGATCTTGTCGTCGATGTCGGTGACGTTGCGGATGAAGGTGACGTCGAAGCCGCGGTGGCGCAGCCAGCGCTGCAGGACGTCGAAGTTGACGCCGGAGCGGACGTGGCCGACGTGCGGCTCGGACTGCACGGTGAGCCCGCACAGGTACAGACCCGCCTTCCCCTCCTCGAGGGGGACGAAGTCACGGACCTCGCGGGTCGCGGTGTCGTAGAGCCGGAATGTCACCTGCCAAGTCTAGGAGTTGCGGGTGCCCAGACCCGCATCGAGCGAGTCTGTGACAGAAGTGACTGGTGTGACTTACCGTGGATCGGTGCGCCTCCCCTTCCCCGCCCTGCTCACCACGACCGCCGCCGCCAGCCTCGGCCTCGCGCTCCTCGCGCCGCTGACGCCCGCCACCGGCGCCTCGACGTCCTCGTCCTCGTCCGCCGTCGCGGCCGAGCCGCGCGCGATCGCCTACACGCAGTGGGACAGCGGGGCCGAGCTGCGCACCGGCGCCCGCACCGGGACGATGGTCCTCAAGGGTCGCCTGGCCGTCACGAAGGCGGCGACCGCGCGCCGTACCTATGCGGGGAAGAGCTACCAGGTCGGGCGCTGGCTCTCGCCGTGGACGACGACGAAGTTCGGCCTCACCGAGCTGATCGCCTCGTGGGAGGCCACCACGCCCGGCAACAGCTGGGTCGAGATCGAGGTGCGCGGGCGCACCAAGGCCGGCGCGCGGTCGAGCTTCGACGTGCTCGGGCGCTGGACCTCCGGCGACAGCCACACCAAGCGGCAGACGGTCTCGGGCCAGAAGGACGACCTGGCCAGCGTCGCGGTCGACACCTGGCGCAGCAACGCCAGCGCTGGGCTCGGCTCCTACCAGCTGCGCGTCTCCCTCATGCGCTTGCCCGGCAAGGCCAGCCCGACGGTCGACACGATCGGGGCCGTCGCCTCGCGGCTGCCCACCGGGGAGGTCGTCGAGTCCAAGCCCGGCGTCGCCCGCGGCACGGTGCTCGACGTGCCGCGCTACTCCCAGATGGTCCACGAGGGCCACTACCCGCAGTGGGGCGGCGGCGGCGAGGCGTGGTGCTCGCCGACCTCGACCTCGATGGTCCTCGGCTACTACGGCGCGCTGCCGAAGCCGGCGCGCTACTCCTACCTGCCCTCCGACCACGCCGACCCGTGGGTCGACCACGCGGCCCGGATGACCTACGACACGGCCTACGACGGAACCGGCAACTGGCCGTTCAACACCGCGTACGCCGCCGCGCAGACCGGCAGCGCGTTCGTCACGAGGCTGCGCTCGATGCGCGAGGCCGAGCGGTTCATCGCCGCCGGCATCCCGCTGGTTATCTCCGTGGCCTTCGCCTCGGGCGAGCTCACCGGCGCCCCGATCTCCGCCACCGACGGACACCTGCTCGTGGTCGTCGGCTTCACCCAGTCCGGCGACGTGGTGGTCAACGACCCCGCCTCCCCCACCCGCGCGGGCGTGCGCCGTACCTATGACCGCGGCGAGCTCGAGAACGCCTGGCTCCCCACCACCGGCGGCACCGCCTACGTCATCACCGACCCCACCCACCCGGTCCCCGCCACCGCCCACAGCAACTGGTGATCGGGGCGGCGCGGCGTTGACGCGACCCTTGTAACTCACCGTTACGCCTTCTGCCATGCCCTTACAAGGGCGTGCTAGAAGCAGTAACGGTGAGTTACAAGCACGGCGACGCCCACCGCTCACCCGGACACCGACAGGTCGATGCCGTGCCGGCCGGTGGCGCCGTCGGGCAGGACGTCGCGCTCGACGTCGGTCTGCACGAGCCCCTCCGCGTCGGTGGCGCGGACCACGATGCGGTGCTCGCCGGGCTCCAGGTCGACCACCGCGCGCCACTGCACCCAGGTGTCGATCGTGCCCGGGTCGGCGAGGTCGGCCCGCTGCCAGGCACCGCCGTCGACGGCGACCTCGACCGCCGAGATGCCGGTGTGCTGGGCCCAGGCGACCCCGGCGACGGCCACCTCGCCCGCCGCGACCTCGGCGCCCGAGTCCGGTACGTCGATCCGGGAGGCCAGCTTGACCGGGCCACGCTCGGCCCAGCCCTTCTCGGTCCAGTAGGCCTGGATGTCGGCGAAGCGCGTGACCTCCAGGTCCACCACCCACTTGGTCGCGGAGACGTAGCCGTACAGGCCGGGCACGATCGTGCGCACCGGGAAGCCGTGCTCGATGGGCAGCGGCTTGCCGTTCATGGCGACCGCCAGCATCGCGTCGCGGTCGTCGGTCAGCGCCTCGAGCGGGGTGCCACAGGTCCAGCCGTCCTCGGAGGTCTGCAGGACCGCGTCGGCGCCCGGCTGTACGCCGGCGTCGGCCAGCAGCGTGGCGACGCGGACCCCGCTCCACCAGGCGTTGCCGATCAGGTCGCCGCCGACCGGGTTGGACACACAGTTGAGGGTCACCCAGGCCTCGGTCTTCTCGAAGGCGTTGAGCTCGTCGAAGGTCAGCTCGATCTCGCGGTCGACCAGCCCCTGGATGCGCAGCCGCCAGTCGCTCGGGTTGACCACCGGGATGGCGATGGCGGTGTCGATCCGGTAGAAGTCCGTCGCGCTGGTGAGCCACGGCGAGATGCCCTCGGCGCCGATGATCGCGCGGGGCGGGACCTGGGGGGCGCTCACGCCCGGCAGCCGCAGCAGCCCGCGGATGCGCTCCACCTCGCGGCGCCCCGCACCGACAAACCGTCCGAGCACTCCCGCCACCGCCACCGTGCCGGCGACCGCGCCGGCTCCGATGAGGAACCCGCGCCGCGAGGACTCCGGCATCGCGGCCGCCGGCTCACCGGGCACGGTCGACTCGGTCGCGGCGTCCGCCGTACGCAGCGGGGCGGCGAGCAGCGACAGCGCGACCAGCCAGGTCACGAACCCCGCCAGCACCGGCAGCGCGTCGGTGGCGTTGGCGGTGCCCTGCGGCAGCAGCACCGCCGTCGCCGCCGCGAGCGCGAGCGCGGTCAGGATCAGCACCGGCGCCCACCAGCTGCGCCGGGCGAGGTGGCCCACGACGGCGAACAGCACGGTGACGACCACCAGGATCCCGGCGACCAGCACCGCCTTGTCCCGATGCCCCAGCAGGTCGATCGCCGCCTCGGCCACGGGACCCGGGGTCAGCCGGATGACGTCCTCGGCCACGGCGACCACGGGCGACTCGCGGATGGAGAGCAGGTTGGCGGTGAGGTAGCTCGTGGCCAGCCCCGCCGCACCGGCGAGGATCCCGGCCAGCGACCAGGCCCCGCGAGTCGACGTCACACCGTCGATTGTGGCTCAGGCATCATCGGGGGGTGAAGCAGCCCCGGATCGGTATCGGCACCGACGTCCACCGGCTCGTCCCCGGCGTCCCCCTCCACCTCGCCGGTCTGTCCTGGCCCGACGAGCCGGCCGGGCTAGAAGGCCACTCCGATGCCGACGTCGCGGCCCACGCCGCGTGCGACGCGCTGCTGTCGGCGGCCGGCCTCGGCGACCTCGGCTCGAACTTCGGTACGTCGGACCCGGCCTGGGCCGGCGCCTCCGGAGCGGCCCTCCTGGGCGAGACGGCACGGCGCGTGCGCGAGGCCGGGTTCGAGATCGCCAACCTCGCCGTCCAGGTCGTCGGCAACCGCCCCCGCCTGGGGCCGCGCCGGGACGAGGCCGAGGCCGCCCTGTCGGCCGCCGCCGGCGCGCCGGTGAGCGTCTCCGCCACCACCACGGACGGCCTGGGCCTCACCGGCCGCGGCGAGGGTGTCGCCTCCATCGCCACGGCCCTGCTGCTGAGCGAGGCCTGAGGCCACGCATCCCGAGGCTGACCGTCTCGGCATCGGCGTTCTGGCCCTCTCCCTTGTCAAGACCAGATCAGGTGGGCAGGCTGTCGGCCATGTCTCCAGACGGGCGTGACAGCGGGCGGGGACCGGTAGTGGTCATGGGCGTGTCCGGCTCCGGCAAGAGCACCGTCGGCGCCGCCCTCGCCCAGCGCCTGCGCGCCCCCTTCGCCGACGCCGACGACTTCCACCCCGCGGCCAACGTGGCCAAGATGACCGCCGGGCACGCCCTGGACGACGACGACCGCCGGCCCTGGCTGGAGGCCCTCGGGATCTGGCTGGCCGACCACGAGGAGGGCGGGGTGATGACCTGCTCGGCGCTCAAGCGGGCCTACCGCGACCAGCTGCGGGCGCACGCACCCCAGACGGCCTTCGTGCACCTGCACGGCGACCGCGGCGTCATCGCCCGGCGCCAGGCCACCCGGCCCGGGCACTTCATGCCGGCCTCGCTGCTGGACTCGCAGTTCGCCACCCTCGAGCCCCTCGACGACGACGAGCACGGCTTCGTCGTCGACGTGGACCAGTCGGTGGACGCGATCGTCGAGCAGGTCGCCGGGCACCTGTCCCCGCCCGGGGTCGGCTGATGTCCCCCGCGGTCATCCTGGCCGCGACCGAGCTGACCGAGCCGGTCGCCGGCGGCGGGCGGCTGGTGCTCGCCGCCCTGGTCGGCATCGCGCTGATCGTCGGGCTGATCACCTTCCTCAAGGTGCACCCGTTCCTGGCACTGATCCTTGGCGGCTTCGCCGTCGGCCTCGTCGCCGGAGTGGACGTCGCCGACGTGGTCACCAGCTTCACGACCGGCTTCGGCACCACGGCGGCCGGCGTCGGCATCCTGATCGCGCTCGGCGCGATGTTCGCCAAGCTGCTCGCCGACTCCGGCGGCGCCGACGAGATCGTCGACGCCATCGTCGGGCGTGCCAGCACGCGGAGCCTGCCGTGGGCCATGGCGGCCGTGGGGGCGCTGATCGGGCTGCCGATGTTCTTCGAGATCGGGCTGGTCCTGCTGATGCCGGTGATCTACCTGGTCGCCCGGCGCGCGCAGCTCTCCCTCGTCACCGTGGGCATCCCCGCCCTGGCCGGCCTCTCGGCGATGCACGGCCTGGTGCCGCCGCATCCCGGCCCGCTGGTCGCCATCGACGCCCTGGGCGCCGACCTCGGCACCACGCTGGCGCTCGGCGTGCTCGTCGCGGTCCCCACCGTCGTCGTCGCGGGGCCGCTGTTCGCGCCGATCGCCGGGCGGTGGGTGCCGGTGCCGGCGCCCGACCGCTTCGAGGCGCGCGAGTCGGAGACGGTGGAGCGGCGGCCGTCGTTCCCGGTCACCCTGTTCACCGTCCTGCTGCCGGTGCTGCTGATGATGGGCAAGGCGCTCGCCGACATCCTCATCGACGACGAGGACGACCCGGTACAGCGGGTGCTCGACGTGATCGGGACCCCGGTCGTCGCCCTGCTGATCGCCGTCGTCGTCGCGATCTTCACCTTCGGCCGCGGCGCGGGCATGGACCGCGCGGCCGTCGCCACGTCCATCGAGTCGTCCCTGCCGCCGATCGCCGGGATCCTGCTGATCGTGTGTGCCGGCGGCGGCTTCAAGCAGGTGCTGGTCGACACCGGGATCGGCACCCGGCTCGCCGACTGGGCCCAGGACTTCGACGTCTCCGTGATCGTCCTGGCCTGGCTGCTCGCGGTCCTGATCCGCCTGGCCACGGGATCGGCCACCGTCGCGACCATCACCGCCTCCGCCCTGGTGGTCGGCCTGGCCGAGGGCCTCAGCCAGGGCGAGACCTCGCTCGTCGTCCTCGCCGTCGGGGCCGGGTCGGTCTTCTTCTCCCACGTCAACGACGCCGGCTTCTGGCTGGTCAAGGAGTACTTCGGCATCTCCGTCGGCCAGACCATCAAGACCTGGTCGGCCATGGAGACGATCCTGTCGGTCACCGGCCTGATCTTCGTGCTGCTGCTCAACCTGGTGATCTAGCAGCAGGATCGGCTCAGGCCGCGTGCATCTTGCGGTGGCCGACGAGCACGACGCCGTCGACCACCTTGACGTCGTACGCCGGAACGGAGATGTGGGCGTCCTCGAGGCACTGGCCACTGCGCAGGTCGAAGGCGTGGCGGTGCGAGGGGGACGCGACGAACGGGACGTCGCCTCGGGTCCCCACGATCCCGCGCGCGATGACCGAGGCCTTCGCGAACGGGTCGTGGTTGCCGAGGGCGTAGACGTGGTCGTCCTGCGTCCGGAAGATCGCGATCGCCTGGCCGTGCACCAGCGCCGTGACGCCGCGCTCGACCTCGAGCTCGGCCACCCGGCAGACCGGCTGCCACTCCTCTGCGTAAGGGGAGCGAGGTGTCATCGCGACCTCCTTTCGTGTCTCGGAACCTAGGTCGTGCGTGTGTGCCCCCTGTTTCGCCGTGTAACAGCCGTGAAAACGATCGCCGGCGCCCCGTCGCCGCGGCCGACCCTTGCCTCGGGTGACCCGCGTCACCTACTGTGTGGTCATACGTGATTGACACACGCACATATGTGCATCAGGAGGAACGATGACCGACGCGCCGATGGCCACGGCGGAGGCCGCCCGCCACGCCCTGCACACGATGTGGAGCATCCGCCGCTTCGAGGAGGCCGTGGACGACCTCTTCGCTCGCGGACTCATGCACGGCACCATGCACCTGTCCATCGGTCAGGAGGCCTCGGCGACCGGCGTCTGCATGGCGCTGCGCCCGGACGACGCCATCACCTCGACCCACCGCGGTCACGGGCACTGCATCGGCAAGGGCGCCGACCTGACCCGGATGATGGCCGAGCTGCTCGCGAAGGAGACCGGCTACTGCCGCGGGCGCGGCGGCTCGATGCACATCGCCGACGTGGCGACCGGCAACCTCGGCGCCAACGGCATCGTCGCCGGCGGCATCCCGATCGCGACCGGCGCGGCCCTCGCCTACCGGATGCGCGGCGAGGACCGGGTGGTCGCCTGTTTCTTCGGCGACGGGGCCACCAACGAGGGCGCCTTCCACGAGGCGGTCAACCTCGCCGCCATCTGGAAGCTCCCGGTCGTCTTCGTCTGCGAGAACAACAAGTACGGCATGTCGTTCTCCACCGAGAAGTCGATGGCCGTCGAGAACATCGCCGACCGCGCGGCCGCCTACGGGATCCCCGGCGTCACGGTCGACGGCAACGACGTCTCGGCCGTCTACGAGGCCACCCGTACGGCGGTCGACCGGGCGCGCGCCGGCGAGGGGCCCACGCTGGTGGAGAACCTCACCTACCGGTGGAAGGGCCACAGCAAGTCCGACAAGAACCTCTACCGCACCAAGGAGGAGATCTCGGAGTGGCGAGCCCTGGACCCGATCCTCCGCTTCGAGCACGACCTCAAGGAGTCGGGACTGCTGTCCGAGGAGGACATCCAGGGCATCCGGACCCAGGCGATGGAGGAGATGCGCGACGCGGTCCGCACCGCCAACTCCGCCCCTGACGCCGACCCCTCGGACCTCCTCGACGCGGTCTTCGCGCCCGTCTGACCAGCCCATCCCCCAGGAGCCCCCATGACCAGCACCCAGACGACCAGCGCGCCCACCGACACCGGCCGCGAGATCACCTACTCCGAAGCCATCCGTGAGGCCATCGGTCAGGCCATGGAGGCCGACGAGCGGGTCTTCATGCTCGGTGAGGACATCGGCATCTACGGCGGCGCCTTCGGCGTCAGCGGCGACCTCTACCACCGCTTCGGCGCCGAGCGGATCCGGGACACCCCGATCTCCGAGCTCGGCATCGTCGGCGCGGCGGTCGGCGCGGCCTTGGCCGGGATGCGGCCCATCGTGGAGATCCAGTTCTCCGACTTCACCAACCAGGCGATGGACCAGATCGTCAACCAGGCCGCCAAGATCCACTTCATGCTCGGTGGCGCCGCCACCGTGCCGATGGTACTGCGGGCCCCCCTGGGCTCCGGCACCGGCGCGGCCGCGCAGCACTCGCAGAGCCTCGAGGCGTGGTTCGCGCACGTGCCGGGCCTCAAGGTCGTCATGCCGTCCTCGGCGGCGGACGCGAAGGGCCTGCTGCTGTCGGCCATCGACGACCCCAACCCGGTCATCGTCCTGGAGCACAAGCTCCTCTACCGCACCTCCGGTCCCGTCCCCGAGGAGGCCGTGCGCGTCCCCCTCGGGAAGACGAACGTCGTCCGCCGTGGCAGCGACCTCACCATCGTCGCCACCGGCGTCATGGTGTCGCGCTCGCTCGAGGCCGCCGGCATCCTCGCCGACGAGGGCGTCGACGTCTCCGTCATCGACCCCCGCACCCTGAGCCCTCTCGACGACGCGCCGATCCTCGAGGACGTCGGCCGCACGGGCCGGGTGCTGCTGGTCCAGGAGGCCCCGGGGCACGGCGGGTTCACGGCCGAGATCGCCGCGCGGATCACCGAGTCCCCCACCATCTACCGGCTGCTCGCACCGGTGAAGCGGCTCAGCGGCCTCAACGCGCCCATCCCCTACGCGCCTCAGCTCGAGACGGCCTCGGTCCCGCAGGTCGCCGACATCGTCGACCAGGCGCTCACGATCATGAAGGAGTCGTGATGACGCGCCTCGCCATCAGGATGCCCAAGATGTCCATGACGATGACCGAGGGCGAGGTCTCGGAGTGGATGGTCGAGGTCGGCGCCGAGGTCGCCGAGGGCGACGTCGTCTGTGAGGTCATGACCGACAAGGTCGACATGGAGGTCGAGAGCACCGTCAGCGGGCGCCTGGTCGAGATCGTGGTCGCCTCCGGCGTCGCGAACGTCGGCGACCCGATCGGGTGGGTCGAGGGCGAGGACACCGGCGGCGGATTCGGCGACCTGCTGATGGCGCCGGAGCCCGACGCCGCGGCCGTCGAGACCACCACGGAGGACGTGCCCGCCACCGAGGCTCCTCGCACCGTGCTGGAGACCGAGGACGCCCCCGCACCCGACCCGGCTGCGGCGCCCGCAGCGCCCGATCCGGCCCCGTCCGGACCGCCCGCGGCCGTCCCCCGCGCCCGCGGCCTCGCCGCCGAGCGCGGCATCGACCTGGCCGACGTGGTCGGCAGCGGCCCGGACGGGCTGATCCGCGTCGCCGACGTGGAGGCGCTGGCCCAGCCCGTCGCTGCCCCGCCGGCGCCGCCGGCGGCCGCACCGCCGGCCGCACCGCCGACCGCGGCACCGGCCACACCGGCCACGCCGGCCACACCGGCCAGGGCGGCTCAGCCGCAGGCCCGCCCCGCCGGTGACCGCAAGACAGCCATCCGCGGTGCCGTCGCCCGCAAGATGACGCCCAGCGCCGCGATCCCGCAGTTCACGGTCTGGCGCACGATCGAGCTCGACGCCGTCGACGGGCTGCGCCAGGGGGTCTCCTGGACCACCGTGCTGCTGCGGGCGTACGCCGCGGCCCTGCGCGAGGTGCCGGACCTGCTGTGCCGCTGGGAGGACGACCGCGCCACGGAGAGCGGGCCGCCGAGCATCGCGCTCGCCGTGGCGACCGACCGCGGGCTGCTGGTGCCGACGTTCCTGGAGCCCGACCTCGGCAGCGCGGCGGACCTCGACGCCGAGATCCGCACCGTGGTCCGCTCCGCGCACGCCGGCAAGCTGGACCCGGCCTACATGGGCGTCGCCAACGGCTCGCTGTCCAACCTGGGCGGTCTCGGCGTCGACCGCTTCCAGGCGCTGCTGACCCCGCCCCAGGCCAGCGTGCTGTCCCTCGGCAGCATCCGGCAGCGGCCGGTCGCGGTCCCCGGCGGCGTCGGCCTCGCCCTCACCGTGGAGGCCGGCCTGACCGTCGACCACCGGGTGGCCGACGGCGCCCACGCGGCGGAGCTCCTGCAGCGCCTCGCCGCGCGGCTGAGCGGGGCCCTCTAGCCCCACCGCTCACGCACCGCGCCGGCGCCGCGGGACCTGCGGGTCCCGCGGCGCCGACGTGCGCTCCCACCCGAACCCGGTCAACCCCTTGACGTGACGCACGTTACAGGCGACAGTCCTGCCTACCAGATGTGATCACGAGATTCACAAAGGTGACGATGGCTGCCCCCCGAGACCCCAGCACGCTCATGCGCGCCGCGTACCTCTACTACGTCGAGGACAAGTCGCAGGCGGCGATCGCCGAGGAGCTCGGCACCAGCCGGTCCAACGTGTCGCGGATGCTGGACGAGGCCAAGCGGCAGGGCATCGTCGAGATCCGGCTCAACGACCCCTCGGGCCGGCACCGCCAGCTCGAGGAGCAGCTGGCGACGCACTTCGGGCTCACCGAGGCACGGGTGGCCCCCCGGGGTGCACGCACCGGCGCCAGCGCCGAGGACCGGGTGGGGGGCCTGGCCGCGGGACTGCTCCTGGAGAGCCTCAAGGAGCCGATGACCGTGGCCCTGTCCTGGGGCAGCGCCCTGCAGTCGATGGTCTTCGCCGTCACGACCGACTCCGACCATGACGTGACGGTCGTGCAGCTCCTCGGCGGCGTCTCGGCGGTCAACAACGACATCAGCGGGCAGGAGCTGGTGCGCGAGCTCGCGGTGCGGCTGGGCGCGTCGTACCGCCTGCTCCACGCCCCCGCGACGCTCGAGTCCGCCCAGGCCGCCCGGTCGCTGCTCGAGGAGTCGTCGGTGCGCGCGGCCCTCGCCCTGGCCCGCAGCGCGGACCTCGCCTTCGTCGGCGTCGGCGACCCCACCCACGGGTCGTCGGCGGCCGTGCTCGAGTCGCTGCGCCTCGACCAGGAGGAGAGCCGGGACTTCTGGGCGCGCGGCCCCGTGGGCGACCTCGCCGGTCGCTACGTCACGGCGAGCGGCGAGCCCGTCGGCGGCCCGGTCGAGGACCGGGTCGTCGGCGTCAGCCTGGCCGACCTCAACCGCATCCCCGTGGTCTACGGCGTCGCGGTCGGCCGCTCCAAGACGACCGCCGTCCTGGGTGCCCTGCGGGGCCACCACGTCGACGGCCTGGTCGTCGACGAGGCCCTCGCCCGCAGCCTGCTCAGCCACTGACCCGCACGCCCCCCACCGAAGGAGCACCACCGTGAAGAAGGTCCTCGTCATCTGCGGCACCGGCGTCGCCACGTCGACCATGGTCGCCAGCAGCATCAAGGAGCACTGTGCCGCGCAGGGCATCGACGTGCAGGTCACCCAGGGCAAGGTCATGGACCTGCTCGGCTCCACCCCCGACGTCGACGTCATCGTCGCCACGACCGCGGTCCCCGACGGCATCACCGTCCCGGTCGTCCCCGGTCTGCCGTTCCTGACCGGGATGGGCAGGGACCAGGCCCTGGCCGACGTCGTCTCCCACCTGCAGTGACCGGACCCCCCCTCCCCCGCCCGCGCTCCGCACCGACCCCGCCGCCCCGACCTCACAGAAGGTGATCCCATGGAAGCCGTCAGCGCCTACATCAACGACCTCGGAGCCGCGGTCGTGCTCCCGGTCCTCATCGCGGTCTTCGCGATGGCCCTCGGGCAGAACTTCTCCCGCTCGGTCCGCTCCGGCGTGCTCATCGGGGTCGGCTTCGTCGGCATCAACCTGGTCATCGGCCTGCTCGGCAACTCGATCAGCCCGGTCGCGCAGGCCCTGGCCGGCCGCCTCAACGTGGACCTCGACATCATCGACGTCGGCTGGCCCTCCAGCGCCGCGATCGCGTTCGGCTCCCAGGTGGGCGCGGTGATCATCCCCTTCTGCCTGGCGCTCAACGTCGTCCTGCTGCTCTGCGGGCTGACCCGCACCTTCGACATCGACCTGTGGAACTACTGGCACTTCGCGCTGGGCGGCGCACTCGTCGCCGTCGTCATGGACAGCTTCTGGTGGGGCCTGTTCGCCGCCGGCGTCGCCATGATCGCCGTCCTCGCCCTGGCCGACCTGGCCGCGCCGATGATCCAGAAGTACTTCGGCTTCCCCGACATCTCCTTCCCGCACGGCACCTCGGCGCCGTACGCCCTGCTGGCGATCCCGCTCAACCGGCTGATGGACAAGATCCCCGGCCTCAACAAGATCGAGGCCGACCCGGTCGCGATCCAGCGGCGCTTCGGCATCTTCGGCGAGACCCTCTTCGTGGGCCTGGTCATCGGGCTGCTGCTGGGCATCGCCGGCTTCGGGTTCGACGACCCCCGCGAGGACTCGATCGGCATCCTGACGCTCGGCATCACCGTGGCCGCGGTGATGGTCATCCTGCCGCGCATGGTCGCCATCCTGATGGAGGGTCTCGTGCCCGTCTCGGAGGCCGCGCGCGACTTCATGGCCAAGCGCTTCCCGGGCCGCAAGTACTACATCGGCCTCGACTCCGCCATCGCCGTCGGCCAGCCCGCCGTGATCGCCACCTCGCTCATCCTGGTGCCCGTCACCCTGCTCGTCGCCATCGCACTGGCTCCCTTGGGCAACCGGGTGCTGCCGCTGGTCGACCTGGCCACGATCCCGTTCATCGTGGCGGTCATGGTGCCGATCTTCCGCGGCAACATCGTGCGCTCGGTCATCGGTGGCGCGATCGCCATCGGTGGCGGGCTGTTCATCGCCACGGCCCTCGCACCCACCTTCACCTCGGTGGCCCTGGCCTCGGGCTTCGAGAACTCCACCGGCTCCAACACCATCTCCTCCCTCGTCGACGGCGCCAACCCCCTCACGGGGGCCCTGGTCGCCTTGAGCGAGCTCGGCCCCGTCGGTCCCGTGGCCGGCCTCGTGATCGCGCTGGCCTTCGCGCTGTTCGTGCGCCGGATCGTCCTCAAGCGCGACGAGGCCGAGGCCCAGGCGCAGAGCGCCGCTCCGGTGGGCCCGTGACCGACGCCCCCCAGCCGGTCCTCGAGGCGTCGCTCTGCTTCGTGGGGTCCTCCGCCGCCGGCATCCGCGACGCCAGCTCGGCGCTGCGGCTGCTGGGGCGGGCGGCCACCGAGCAGGGCTTCGCCGCCCCGACGTACGTCGACGCCCTGCTGGCACGGGAGGCGGCGTACCCGACCGGCCTGCCGCTGCCCGTGCCGGTGGCCATCCCGCACGCGGACGCGACCCACGTGCGGGTCCCGGCCCTCGCGGCGCTGGTGCCGCCCGCACCGCTCACGTTCGGCGAGATGGGCAGCAGGGACCGCACGGTCCAGGCGGAGCTGGTGCTGCTTCTGCTGGTCGACGACCCCGGGCAGCAGGTCGGCCTGCTGGGCCGGCTGATCACGGCGCTGCAGCGCCCGGACCTGCGCGAGCGCCTGCTGGCGGACCTCGACACCCCAGCGGCGCTGGCCGCACGCTTCGCGACGCTGCTGGAGTCGTGACGGCGCACGCACCGGCCGCACCCGAGCGCACGCCGTAAATCATCGCTCTGGCGGAATTAGACCCCCTCGGGGGCTTGACGTGACCTGCTTCACACTCCTATACATGTCGTGACCATATGTGACGAACCATACGCACAAAGGTGACGACCGTGCCGAATCCCCGCGACCCAGCGATGCTGCTGGCTGCCGCGCGCCTGTACTACCTGGCGGGCAAGTCGCAGGCGCAGGTCGCCGACGAGCTGGGCACGAGCCGGTCCAACGTGTCCCGCATGCTCTCGGAGGCGCTGAGCCAGGGCATCGTCGAGATCCGGATCAACGACCCGGCGGGCCGCGTGCACGAGCTCGAGGACGAGCTGCAGCGGGCCTTCGGGCTGCGCGACGTCCGGGTGGCCTCCGCCAGCCTCGGCCCCGCCGCGCGGATCGAGGAGCAGATCGGCACCCAGGCGGCCCGGCTGCTGCTCGACAACCTCAAGGACTCGGTGCGGGTCGCGCTGTCGTGGGGCCACGCGCTGCAGTCGATGGTCTACGCCACGACCAGCGACCAGGAGTTCCACCGGCTCTCGCTGGTACAGCTGGTCGGCGGCCTGTCGTCGGTGCGCAACGAGATCAGCGGCCAGGAGCTGGTGCGTGAGCTCGCCGTCCGCCTGGGGGCGGAGTACCGCTTCCTGCACGCCCCCGCGACCCTCGAGACCCGAGCCTCGCGGGACGCGCTCACCCGCGAGCCCTCGATCGCGGAGGCGCTGGTCGAGGCGGGGCGCGCCGACATCGCGTTCGTCGGGATCGGCACGCCCTCGCACGGCTCGTCGTCGGCCATCTTGGACTCGCTGAGCCTCAGCGAGTCCGACCGTCGCGCGTTCTGGGACGCCGGGCCGGTCGGCGACGTCGCGGCCCGCTACTTCACCGCCGACGGGACTCCCGTGCGGGGCGCGGTCGACGACCGCATCCTCGGGCTCCCTCTGGAGGATCTCGTCGCCATCCCCCAGGTCGTCGGGGTGGCCTACGGGCGCGCGAAGACGCCCGGCGTCCTGGGCGCCCTGCGCGGGCACATCATCGACTCCCTCGTCTGCGACGAGACCCTCGCCCGCAGCATCCTCAGCGAGGTGCGCGGCGGGTCCGCCACCGGCTCTACCGACAGGAAGAACTCATGACCTCCACCGCTCTCTGGCTGTTCGTGGCCGTCGTCGCCGGCTGGCTGGTCCAGCTCTACTTCACCTACCAGCAGTCCATGGCGTTCAACCGGCGCGTGCGCGAGCTGCGCAAGTCGGGCACCGTCACCGTCGGCGTCGCCGGCAAGCGCTACCGCGGCGGACGGGCGTTCGTCGCCCTCGCCGTCGACGACCACCAGATCGTGCGCGACGCCATCTCGCTGCGCGGCTTCACCACCTTCGCCCGCGCCCGACCGGCGCCGGCGCTCTTCGACGTCAAGGTCAGCCACATCCTGGGCGACCGCGACTTCCCCCAGCTCACCCGTCAGGAGCGCGAGGCCGCACGCACGGCCGTCTCGCTGCTGCGCCAAGGGGTGGACACGATCGACCGGGCGCCCGTGTAGCAGCACACCGCTCGCCGATCCGGGGTGGAGCCCAGACAGACGAGCGGTGCAGAAAATCGAGCGGGTCCGCCCGTGGAACAACCATCGATGCCAGGCAAGCATCACCGATCAGGCCTTCACGTGAGGGTCGACTCGACAGGAGCAATCATGCCATTCACCCATCTGGCGGCGAACCTCTCCGCCGCCGAGACCACGGTCGACGAACCGGGGGGTGTGTTCGGCGCCCTCGCCGACGCCGCCGACTGGTTCATCGGCCTCTTCGAAGCCGGCGGCGAGGTGTTCCTCGGGCTCGTCACCGGCATCATCCCCACCCTGATCGTGCTGCTCACCGCGGTCAACGCGCTGATCCGCTGGATCGGGCCGGAGCGGATCGACAAGCTCGGCGAGTACGCCGCGCGGCCGGGCATCCAGTGGTACCCCGTGCGGTACCTGCTCTTCCCCGTCGTGTCGGTCTTCTTCCTGACCAACCCGATGGCCTACACGATGGGGCGGTTCCTGCCGGAGCGCTACAAGCCGGCGTTCTACGACTCGGCCGTGAGCTTCGTGCACCCGATCACCGGGCTCTTCCCGCACGCCAACGCGGGTGAGCTGTTCGTGTACTTCGGGATCGCGGCCGGCATCACCCAGCTCGGCCTGGGCACCAGCGACCTGGCCGTGCGCTACCTGCTCGTGGGCATGCTCGTGATCCTGATCCGCGGCATCGTCACCGAGATCATCACGGCGCGCATGCTGGCCCGTCGCACGACCACCGAGGAGGTCGCAGCATGACCACGACCACCACGAGCACCCCCGGTGGCGGGGGCATGAACGGCCTCAACAAGGCGCTCGTCGGCGTCGGCAAGTCCGTCGGCGGCATCGTCGGCGTCCTCTACCAGGCCGGCCGCGACACGATCGACACCGTCATCCGCAACATCCTGCCGTTCATGGCGTTCGTCGCCGTGCTGATCGGCATCATCAACGAGTCGGGACTCGGCGACAAGCTGGCCCACCTCGTGGAGCCGCTCGCCGGCAACCTGATCGGGCTGCTCGCGATCAGCATCTTCTGCTCGATCCCGATCCTGTCCCCGGTGCTCGGCCCCGGCGCCGTCATCGCGCAGGTCGTCGGCGTCATCCTCGGCACCCGGATCGGCGAGGGCGACATCCCGCCCCAGTACGCGCTGCCGGCGCTGTTCGCGATCGACCCCCAGGTCGGCTGCGACTTCATCCCGGTCGGGCTCGCACTCGGGGAGGCAGAGGCGGAGACAGTCGAGGTCGGCGTGCCGGCCGTGCTGATCTCGCGGCTCATCACCGGTCCGCTGTCCGTGGTCATCGCCTACCTGGCGAGCTTCGGGCTCTACTCGACGGACTGAACGACCCGCGCCGGGTGGGTGGATCCCCCCCCCCCCCCCCCCCCCCCCCGGCGCGACCCCTCCGGCCGATCTCCGGCCATCGCCAACGACGCCGACCTCGGGTCGGCAGCTAGGAGCACCACCATGAGCGACTACAAGCCGGTCCAGGTCACCAAGGGACGTGGCGGCTGGGGCGGACCCCTCACCATCTGCCCCACCTCCGAGCGCCCGCTGATCGCCTCCATCACCGGAGGCGGGATCCACCCCGTCGCGCAGAAGATCGCCGACCTCACGGGCGGCGAGGCCTTCGACGGGTTCAAGAGCTCGGCGCCGTTCGACAAGATCGCCGTCGCCGTCATCGACTGCGGCGGCACGGCCCGCGTCGGCGTGTACCCCATGAAGAAGGTCAAGACCGTCGACGTGCACGCGACCAGCCCCGCGGGCCCCCTCGCGCAGTTCATCACCGAGGACCTGTTCGTGTCCGGCGTGAAGCTCGAGGACGTGTCCGAGGGATGAGCGGCGCGGAGAGCCCGACGAGCACCGCCACGGTCTACCAGTCGACCGTCACCCAGGTCGGCGACCAGGTGGAGGCCTTCCTCTCGCACGGGCTGCTGATCCTCTTCGCGGCGGGCTCGCCCGCCGAGCTCCACGACATCTCCGTCCTCCACGAGGCCGACGTCGCCGACGACGGCCCGCGCCCCGGCGACACGGTCCAGGTCGGCGACACCTCGTTCGAGGTGCTCGCGGTCGGCGACGTCGTCCGGGACAACCTCCTCAACCTGGGCCACCTGGACCTCAAGGCCGACGGCCGCACCGAGCCCAAGCTGCCCGGAGACGTCTGCGTCCGCAAGGGCGACCTGCCGCTGCTCGCGGTGGGCGACACCTTCCGGATCAGCCGCTCCCCCGACACCCAGAAAGCAGTGACCCCATGAGCTACCGAGACCGGCTCCAGCACAGGCTCGACGAGACCGGACGCCCCCTGCGCGTCGGCCTCGTGGGAGCCGGACAGATGGGCCGCGGGCTCGCCGCCCAGCTGCTCCGCATGCCGGGCATCTCCCTGTCCGCCGTGCTCGACGTCCAGCTCGACCGTGCACAGGAGGCCCTGACCCAGGCCGGCATCCAGGCCGTGGACGTCGCCGGCCCGCAGGAGGCCGCCGCGGCGGTCGAGGCCGGCCACAGCGTGGCCCTCGAGCGGATCGAGGACCTCGCCGGGCTCCCGCTCGACATCGTCGTGGAGGCCACGGGAGTCCCGGAGGTCGCCGTCCGCGTCGCCGTCGCCGCCCTCTCGGCCGGCATCTCGGTCGCGACGCTGACCGTCGAGGCCGACGTGACCATCGGGCGCTACATGGCCCGCCTGGCGCAGGAGTCGGGCGCGGTCTACTCCGTGTGCCGCGGCGACGAGCCCGTCGAGACCAAGATCCTGGTCGACTACGCCCGCGACCTGAACTTCGAGGTGATCTGCGCGGGCAAGGGGAAGAACAACCCGCTCGACCCCTACGCGACTCCCGAGTCCCTCGCCGAGCGGGCCGCGGGCAAGCAGATGAACCCCAAGATGCTGACCAGCTTCGTCGATGGGTCCAAGGCCATGATCGAGATGGCCTCCCTGGCCAACACGACCGGGCTCGAGGTGAGCACGCCGGGGATGCACGGCCCCGCCTCGACGGTCGAGACGCTGCACGAGACGTTCGCGTTGAAGGAGGACGGCGGCATCCTGGACCGGCCCGGCGTGGTGGACTACTGCACCGGCCCGGTGGCCCCCGGGGTCTTCGTGGTGATCCGCACCGAGGACCCGTACGTGCACCACGAGATGACCTACCTCCAGATGGGCGACGGGCCCTACTTCGCCTTGTACCGGCCCTACCACCTTGCCAGCATCGAGGCGCCGCTCACGGTCTACGAGATGGCCCTGGACAAGCGGCCCAGCCTCATCTCGGAGCACTGGACGGCCGAGGTCGGCGCGCAGACGAAGCGGCCCATGAAGGCCGGGGAGCGGATCGACGGCATCGGTGGCTCGACCGTGCGCGGCCACATCGAGTCGTCGTCGGGCTTCGCAGCGGCGGGCCGCGTCCCACTCGGCGTCCTGGCCGGGGCCACCCTGGTCCGCGACGTCCCGGTCGACCACACGCTCACCTACGACGACGTGCAGGTCGACGAGTCGCTGCTGATCGTGCGGATGCGCCGGATCCAGGAGTCGATGGACGACGCCGGGGCCGACGTCCCGGACCTGGCGGCCCTCCGCTCGGCTCTGGTCGCCTGAGCGCGGTCCGACATGCTCGACGGTCCGCGGGGACGGCTAGGCTCGGAGGGTGGCCACGCCCCTCTCCGACCCAGCCTCCCCGCGGGCCGCGCTGGTGATGCTGGCGGCCGGGGAGGGCCGCCGTACCGGCCACCACACCAACAAGGTGCTGTTGCCGCTGGCCGGCAGGCGGGTCTTCACCTGGTCGCTCGACTGGGCCCGGCGGCTGCCGTCGGTCACCCGGACGCTGCTGGTCATCCGGGAGCAGGACCGCGAGCAGGTGCTGGCCACGGTCGACCGCGAGGTCGAGCCGCCGGACGTCACGGTCGTCACGGGTGGCGACAGCCGCCACGGCTCCGAGTGGGAGGCCCTGCAGAGCCTCGCCCCCGCCATCGAGAGCGGTGAGGTCGACGTGGTCGTGATCCATGACGCCGCCCGGCCCCTGGCCGGGACGGCGCTCTTCGCCGCCGTCATCGCGGCGGCGGCGGAGCACGGCGGCGCCATCCCGGTCCGGGACCAGGGCCACCTCACCTCCCTCGACGGCGCCGAGTCGGCGCCGGACCGGGTCGTGGCCGTGCAGACTCCGCAGGCCTTCGCCGCGCGGCCGCTCCTGGCCGCCTACCGCCAGGCCGCGGCGGACGGCTTCGTCGGGACCGACACCGCGAGCTGCATGGAGCGCTACACCGACGTCCCCGTCCGCTGCGTGCCCGGCGACGCGGGCAACATCAAGATCACCTTCCCCGAGGACCTGTTCCTGGCGGAGCGGCTGCTCGCCAAGGCGTCGTGGGACCTGTCCGGCGGCCTCGAGCGCGCGCCCGCGCCGGCGCGGGGCCGCCGGCACCTGGGCGACCTGTGGCACACCGGGGAGCTCGCATGAGCGTCGAGCACGCGGACCTGCGCTGCGACAGCTGCGAGACCGTCACCGACCACGAGTTCCACTACGCCGGCCGACTGCTGGAGTCGGTGCGCTGCACCCGCTGCGGCAGCCACCTCGAGCTCTCGCACCGGGCGCTGCTGCCGGCCTACGCCCTCGACCTCGAGCATCGCCTCACGAGCAAGCCGCGCCGGATGTGGCACCGCGCGGCCCGCAACCCGCGCGGCTTCCTGGTCGGGCTGCCGGCGGCGGTGCTGCGGCAGCCGGCCAAGTTCCTGCACGAGCTGCGCGAGCTCATCCGTCGCTGAGGGGGGCGTGGTCCTCGGCGCGCACCTGCCGGCGCAGCTCGTCGACGCACTCCAGCAGGTTGACCGCCGAGGTGTCGTCGACCCGGCGCGCCAGCGAGGGCCCCTTGACCAAGGAGACCTCGCCCCGCGCGCGCATCCAGGTGACCAGCTCGCCGAAGTCGCCGAGCGGCGGCGGACCGTCGGCGGACTCGACCACCCCCCGGGCCACGACCGCCGGCGCGATCAGGCCGGCCAGCCCCTCCCGGTCGATGGTGCCCTGGATCCGGTCCTCGACGACGGTCTTGACCGTGTCGGTGACCGGCCGGAACGCCACCGCGGAGATCCCGGTGCGCTCGGCCTCGTCGGCGACCGAGGCCAGGAAGCCGGGCGAGGCAAGCGGGCAAAGCGGGTCATGGACGAGCAGACCGGTGGGCGCCGCGACCACCTCGGTCCACCACTCGTCCACCTCGAGGACACGGGCCATCGGGGCCGCGCGGGCGACCTCACGGCGTACCTGCTCGCGCTGGTGCGGCTCGACGAGCACCGAGATGGCGCGCGAGCCGAGCTCCACGAGGGCACGCACCGCATGGACGTGCAGCGGCCGCCGGTGCAGGAGCGCGAACGGGACGTCCCCCCGGCCGACCAACGGCAGCACCGCGTGGTCGGGGCGGGCGACGGGCGTACTCATGGCGCCCCCACCGTAGGCGGTGGCCGAGTCGCGGTCACGAGCCGGTCAGGCGCGAGTGGGCCGGGTGAGGGCCTCGAGCTCGGCGACGTCGGCCACCGACCGGACTCGCCGGGCCGTGGCCGGCGCCGGCACCGTCACCACCTCGAAGTCGCGACGCAGCCACGTCACCAGGGCCTCGAAGTCCGCAGCCGGCGGCTCCTCGATGGCCCGCACCACGGAGGCGGGGAGCACCACGGGCGAGGCGACCACCTCGGCGCCGTCCGCGCCGGGAAGCACGCCGACGACCACGCGGTCCCGCTCGACGGCGAGCCGAACGCAGGAGGCGATGAACTCCGCGGGCGTCATCGGGCACAGGCTGTCGTGGAGCACGAAGGGCTCCTCGGCGTCGACGACGCCGGCCCACTCGGTCCCGAGGTCCACGGGCGTGACCCCGGCCTCGCCCAGCGCCCACACGGCACAGGTCACCAGCGCCTCACCGTGGATCAGCGCGAACGGCAGCGAGCCGCGGTCCTGCTCGATGATCGCGCCGAGCGCGGTGAGGTCGTCGTCCACGTGGCCCAAGGTACGTCGAAGGCCCCCGGCGGGTGCCGGGGGCCTTCGAAGAGCTCAGCTCAGGAGGCGAGGACCTCGTCGAGGATGGCCTCGGCCTTGTCCTCGTTGGTGTGCTCGGCCAGGGCCAGCTCGGAGACCAGGATCTGGCGCGCCTTGGCGAGCATCCGCTTCTCGCCCGCGGACAGGCCGCGGTCGCGCTCGCGGCGCCACAGGTCCCGCACGACCTCGGCAACCTTCATGACGTCGCCGCTGTGCAGCTTCTCCAGGTTGGCCTTGTAGCGGCGCGACCAGTTGGTCGGCTCCTCCACATGGGCAGCACGCAGGACATCGAAGACGCGGTCGAGCCCCGCCTTGTCCACGACGTCACGGACGCCGACCAGGTCCAGGTTGCACGCAGGCACGCGCACGACCAGATCCTGCTGGGCGACGATCCGGAGAACGAGGTACTCACGATCCTCGCCCTTGATGGTCCGCATCTCGATGTCCTCGATGACTGCAGCCCCGTGATTTGGGTAAACAACCGTTTCGCCGACGGTGAAAGTCATATGTGATGAACCCCTTCCTAGGGGTCCATTCTAACACGCCCGCGTGTCGGCGCCGTTGGCGTTTGCGCAGGTCAGAGGCTTGAAGCAGGCTTGACGAAATCGAATTCCTGTGGTCGAGCCCTTCTCCATCCGTGCCCGGAGGCCCCGAATATGGCGCGTTCGGCGGCATTTCTCCCACCCTGTGCACGTCGTGGTCGATACTGCACGGATGGCGAAGACCCAGCGCTGGAGGCGACGCAGCTCCGCCGGGGAGACACCGGCCGAGGAGACCGTCGAGACGGTCGAGGAGCCCCGGGCGACCCTCACCCGCACCCCGGATGAGGACGTCGACCGGGACCCCTCGGGGCCATCGGAGCCCTCGGAGCCCGCGCCGCCGCGGCGGGGGGCGGGACGGCTGCGCCTGGCCGAGCGCGGCCCGGTCCTGCTGGTCCAGGCCGCCCACCCGCGCCAGGCGATCCTGACCGCCCTGTTCGTGGCGGCCGCGGCCGCCCTGTCGGGTCGCCCGACGCGCGAGGTGCTCGTGGTGGGCGCGACCGTCCTCGTCGGCCAGGCGATCATCGGCTGGCACAACGACCTCGTCGACCGGCAGCGCGACGCGCGCCACGACGTACCCGGCAAGCCCCTGGCACGCGAGCAGCTGGACCCCGGCACCGTGTGGTTCGCCCTCACGTGCGCCGTCCTGCTGGTCGTGCCGCTGGCCGTCACCTCCGGGATCACGGCCGGCAGCGCCTACCTGGTGTCCTTGGTCGTCGCGATCATGGGCAACGTCGTCCTGCGCACCGGCTTCCTCTCCTGGCTGCCCTGGGCCGTCTCGTGGGGCCTGTTGCCGGCCTACCTGTCCTACGGCGGATGGGGCGGGCAGTTCGAGGGCGACCCGCCCAGCACACTGATGGTCGTCCTGTTCGCCCTGCTCGGCATCGGGGTGCACTTCCTGCGTGCTCTCTGGGGTCTGGTGCCCGACAACGACGACGGCTGGACCTATCTGCCGCTCAAGCTGGGGCTCCGGGTGGGCGCCACCCGACTGCTGGTCCTGTCGGGGGTCTACACCATGGCCGTGCTCGTGGCGATCGCCTTCGCGGCGACGTACTCCGGCCTGGCCCGCTGACCCCTCGGCGAGGGCACTAGGCTGAGCCCCATCCTCGCCGTGCGGCGCCCGATCGAACCGAAGGCTCTGACGATGCATCACCGCAGCAAGCTCCTGCTCGCCTCAGGAGCGCTCCTGCTCGCCACCCCCGCCCTCAGCTCCTGCGGGTTCAACCTTTCGACCGACCGCATCAACACCGTCCAGCACGGAGGCACCAACCGCGACGGCGACGTCGACGTGCTCGGCGCGGTCATCATCTCCGGCAGCGAGGGCACCGGCACGCTGAGCGGCACCCTGGCCAACAACACCGACGACGAGGCCCAGCTGGCCAGCGTCACCAGCGGTGGCGAGGTCGAGCTGAGCGCCGGCGAGATCGAGCCGGCCGAGATCACCGGGCGCGGCGCCGTCAAGCTTGCCGACATCGGGGACGGCATCCGCGTCGAGGGCGACTTCCGACCCGGCGACGTCGTGGACGTGGTGTTCGAGTTCGACAGCGGGGAGCGCGTCGACGTCGAGGTCCCGGTCGTGCGCGAGTGCGGCTTCTACGAGGAGCTCGACAGCGCCCCGTCGGCGTCCTCGTCCGGCTCCCCGTCCGCGAGCAGCAGCGAGACCAGCGAGACCAGCGATCCCAGCGAGACCGCGAGCGCCGGCGACGAGCCGTCGACCGAGCCCACCGACGAGGCGGCCGAGAAGACCACGGCCTGGTCGTGCGACACCGAAGTGGACGAGGCGCACTGATGAGCCACACCCTGATCCTGCTCCGCCACGGCGAGAGCGAGTGGAACGCCAAGAACCTCTTCACCGGCTGGGTCGACGTCGCGCTGACCGAGAAGGGCCGCGCGGAGGCCGTCCGCGGCGGCGAGCTGATGCGCGAGGCCGGCGTCCTGCCCGACATCGTCCACACCTCGCTGCAGCGTCGCGCCATCAACACCGCCTACCTCGCCCTCGACGCCGCCGACCGCCACTGGATCCCGGTCAAGCGGTCCTGGCGCCTCAACGAGCGCCACTACGGGGCGCTGCAGGGCAAGAACAAGAAGCAGACGCTCGAGGAGTACGGCGAGGAGCAGTTCATGCTCTGGCGCCGCAGCTTCGACACGCCCCCGCCGCCCCTCGCCGACAACGACGAGTGGTCGCAGGTGGGCCTGCCGCAGTACGCCGACCTCGGCGACGAGATGCCCCGTACCGAGTGCCTCAAGGACGTCATCGCCCGGATGCTGCCGTACTGGGAGTCCGACATCACCGCCGATCTGACGGCCGGTCGCACGGTGCTGGTCGCCGCCCACGGCAACAGCCTGCGCGGCATCGTCAAGCACCTCGACGGCATCAGCGACGAGGACATCGCCGGCCTCAACATCCCCACCGGCATGCCCCTGGTCTACGAGCTCGACGACACCTTCACCCCGCTCACCGCAGGCGGCACCTACCTCGACCCCGAGGCCGCTGCTGCTGCCGCCGCCGCCGTCGCCAACCAGGGTCGCTGACAGATCGACGTTCGGGGTAGTCCCTGACGATTGTGTTGCCCCAGAGGGTTTTCAACAGCACAAACGTCCGGGACTATCCCACCGGTGACGCATCGACCGAGCTCGGGTTGACGCCGGTGACGACGAAGACGACGCGGTGGGCGACCGAGACGGCATGGTCGGCGATGCGCTCGTAGTAGCGGCCGAGCAGCGCGATGTCGACGGCGGCCTCGACGCCGTACGGCCAGTCGGCGGAGAGCAGCTCGGTGAAGCTCTGACGCCGCAGCTGGTCCATCACCTCGTCGTCGCGTCCGAGCTCGATCGCGGCCTCGACGTCGCGGCCGGTGATGATCTGCGAGACCCGGCGCACCATGTCCTCGGCGACGGCGGCCATGCGGCTGACGGTCGGCTCGATCTCCCTCGGTACGGCGACCTGGGGCACCCGCAGCCGGGCGATCTTGGCCACGTGGACCGACAGGTCCCCCATCCGCTCCAGCTCGGTCACCATCCGCAGCGCGGCGACGACCGTGCGCAGGTCGCCGGCCACCGGCTGCTGCAGCGACAGCAGCGCGAAGGCGTCGTCCTCGACCTTCTCGCGGGCCCGGTCGATCTCGACGTCGCCGCTGATCACCTGCTCGGCGACGGCGGCGTCGCCGGTCAGCAGGGCCTCGGTGGCCTGGCCGACGGCCGTCTCGACCTGGCCGCAGATGCCGGCGAGGTCGGCGAACATCGCGTCCAGCTGGTCATGGAAGAGCTCGCGCATGGCCCGGACCCTAGGAGGCGGAGGTGTCCAGCCGGAGCGGACGCATGAACGCCGGGTGAACACTGCGAGGCCTGGCTCCCGCGGGCCGATCAGGGGATGGACGCGGCCGTACGATTCACCTCGTGGACCCGACGACGCAGGCGTTCCTCGCCGCACTGGCGGGGGCCCTCGTCGCGGGCGGCGGCGTTCTCGCCTGGGCGGTCAGCGAGCGCCAGCAGCAGCGCTCGCCCGCCGCGGAGGAGCCGGTGGTCCCGCCCGGGGTCGCCGCCGTCCTCTCGGTCCTGCGCAGCAGCGCCCTCGTCGTCGACGAGGCCGATGTCGTGCTGAAGGCGTCCGCGCCGGCGTACTCGTTCGGGCTCGTCCGCGGCACGCAGCTGGTCTCGCACGAGCTGGCCGACCTGGTGCGCCAGGTACGCCGCGACGGGCAGATCCGCGAGTCGGAGCTGGTGATGGCGCGCGCCGTCGGACCGGACCGCCACCTCACGGCCCGGGTGGCGCCGCTGGGGTCGCGCCTGGTGCTCGCGCTGGTGGAGGACCGCACCCGGGAGCGGCGCGTCGAGGCCGTACGCCGCGACTTCGTGGCCAACGTGAGCCACGAGCTGAAGACGCCGGTGGGCGCCATCCGGCTGCTCGCCGAGGCGGTGCACGAGGCGGCCGACGACCCGGTCGCGGTGACGCGGTTCGCAGACCGGATGCTCCACGAGAGCGACCGGCTCTCGCAGCTGGTGCACCAGGTGATCGAGCTGTCGCGGCTGCAGGGCGACGACCCGCTCGACTCCCCCGTGCCGGTGTCCCTGGACCACGTGATCGAGGTGGCCATGGACACCAGCGCCATCGACGCCTCCGCCAAGCGCATCCGCATCGTCAACAGCGGTCCGTCGGGGCTGACCGTGCTCGGCAACGACGAGCAGATCACCGCCGCCGTCGCCAACCTGGTCGCCAACGCGGTGGCGTACTCCGAGCCGGAGTCCACGGTGCTGGTCACCACCCGACGCGCGGACGAGATCGTCGAGGTCTCCGTGGTCGACCAGGGCATCGGAATCCCCACCACGGAGATCGACCGGATCTTCGAGCGCTTCTACCGGGTCGACCCGGCGCGACACCGCTCCACCGGCGGCACCGGCCTCGGCCTGTCCATCGTCAAGCACGTCGCCGCCACCCACGGCGGCGAGATCCGGGTCTGGTCCGCCGAAGGACAGGGCTCGACGTTCACCCTCTCGCTGCCCCACCATGCCGGAAGCGGGGCATCCGATCGGCAGCTCCAGGAGGAGGTTCAATGACGCGGGTACTCGTCGTCGAGGACGAAGAGAGCTACAGCGACGCACTCGCCTACATGCTCCGCAAGGAGGGCTTCGAGGTCGCCATCGCCGCCGACGGCCACGCGGCGCTGAGCGAGTTCGACCGCCACGGCGCCGACATCGTGCTGCTCGACCTGATGCTCCCGGGCATCCCCGGCACCGAGGTCTGCCGGACCATCCGCCAGACCTCCAAGGTGCCGGTGATCATGGTCAGCGCCAAGGACGACGAGGTCGACAAGGTGGTCGGCCTCGAGCTCGGTGCCGACGACTACGTCACCAAGCCCTACTCGCCGCGCGAGCTCGTCGCCCGGATCCGCGCCGTCCTGCGCCGCGGCCAGGACGCCGAGGTCTCCCCCGACACGCTCGAGGCCGGCCCGGTGCGCATGGACGTCGAGCGCCACGTCGTCACCGTCCAGGGCCACGAGCAGCGGCTGCCGCTGAAGGAGTTCGAGCTCCTCGAGATGTTCCTGCGCAACGCCGGCCGGGTGCTCACCCGCGGCCAGCTCATCGACCGCGTCTGGGGCTCCGACTACGTCGGCGACACCAAGACCCTCGACGTCCATGTGAAGCGTCTGCGCGCCAAGCTGGAGCCGGAGCCCAGCGAGCCGAGGTACCTGGTCACCGTCCGCGGGTTGGGGTACAAGCTCGACTTGTAGCGGCGGGGTGCGCGCGCCGAGTCACAAGATTCACCGGGCCCCCGGTGAATCTCCTGCCTCCCGTACGAAGTTTCGTGCGGGAGGATCCAGTTTCACCGGGCACCCGGTGAAACTCACCGCGTCGGACGACTGTCCGCATCTCGCGCATCCCCGTCCGAAAACCGCGTGTCTGCGACGGGAGGGGGTCAATAGGCTGGGGCGGTGACGAGCACGACGGCGCCCGAGCCGCGCACCCAGGATCTCACCTCGCCGGCGAGCTGGCTGCCGGTGGCCGCGGTCGCGACGACGCTGGTGCTGTGGGCCTCGGCGTTCGTGGCGATCCGCCACCTCGGCCCGGACTTCTCGGCCGGCCCCCTCTCCCTCGGGCGTACGGCGGTCGGCGCGCTGGCGCTGGGCGCGCTGGCGCTCAGCCGCGGCCTGCCGCGACCGACCGGACGCGAGTGGGTCTCGCTGGTGACGATCGGCGTGCTGTGGTTCGGCGTCTACAACGTCGCGCTCAACGAGGGCGAGCAGCGCGTCGACGCCGGCACCGCGGCGATGCTGATCCAGGTCTCCCCCGTGCTGATCGCGCTCCTGGCGGCGGTCTTCCTCTCCGAGCGCTTCACCGTCTACCTCGGCCTCGGCCTGGCGCTGGCGTTCGGCGGCGTCGCCGTGATCGGTCTCAGCACGTCGCCGAGCGGCGGCGGCGACCGCGACCTGCTCGGCGTCGGGCTGTGCCTGGTCTCGGCCGTGGTCTACTCCATCAGCCTGATCCTGCAGAAGCCGCTCGTCGCCCGCCTCTCGGCACTGCACGTGACGTGGCTGGCGTGCACCGTCGGCGCCCTCGCCTGCCTGCCGTTCGCGCCCGCGCTCGCGAGCGAGGTGGCCGCCGCGCCCACCTCGTCGATCCTGTGGGTGGTCTACCTCGGGTTGTTCCCCACGGCCATCGCGTTCACCACCTACGCCTACGCGCTGCAGCACATGACGGCCAGCAGCCTGGGCGTCACGACGTACCTGGTCCCCCCGATCACCATCGTGATGGGGCTGGTCTTCCTCGACGAGGTCCCGCCGGCCATGGCGTACGTCGGCGGCGCGCTCGCGCTGGTCGGTGTCGCCGTGGCGCGGCGCAAGCCCCGCACCCCCGCCCGGGACGCCCCCGCGCCGGCCTGAGCGCCGCGACCCCTGAGCGCCGCCGCGCTAGGGCCGGTCGGCGTCCCCTGCGACCGACTCCTCAGTCCCCGAAGTGCCCGCCAGGGCCTGCGCGTCCTCCGCCTCGAGCCACCCGCGGAACGCCTCGAGGTTGTGGGTGGGCTCCCCGCGCAGCTTGCGCCACTCCCACTCCTTGCGGATCGACCCCGCGAAGCCGAGCTCGAGGATCGAGTTGAACGAGTCGTCGGCGTAGGTCAGGACCGAGCCGAGCAGCCGGTCCAGCTCGTCCGGGCTGACCGAGGCGAGCGGCAGCCGGGCGTCGAGGTAGATGTCGCCCAGCCGGTCGACGGCGAACGCGACGGCGTACATCTTCAGGTTGCGCTCGAGCAGCCAGCGATAGACCCGCTCGTGGTTCTCGTCGGGCTTGCGGCAGACGAACGCGTGCACGCCGAGGGCGTGCGGTCCCACGTCGAGCCGTACGGCGGTCTGGAGCTTCTTCTCACCGGGCAGGGTGAGCGAGAAGACGCCCTCGTCGCTCTCCTCGAACTCGATCTCGTTGTCGCGCAGGTAGTCACGGACCAGGTCGGCCGGGGGGTAGCTGCTCACGACACCGACTCTCGCATGAGGCTGTGGGCGCGCTCGTAGACGGCCAGGGTCTGCGCGGCGGTGGCCTCCCAGGAGAACTGCCGGGCCTGCTCGAGCGCCCCGGCCTGCAGCCGCAGCAGGAGCTCGTGGTCCGCGAGGGGGCGGGCCAGCACGGTGGCCCAGTCGCCGGCGTCGTGGCCGTCGACGAGGAAGCCGCTGTGCTGGTCGCGGACGACGGTCGTCAGGCCGCCCACGGCCGCGGCGACCACGGGTGTGCCGGTGGCCTGCGCCTCGGCGGCGACCAGGCCGAACGACTCGTTGTAGGAGGGGACGGCGACCAGGGTCGCGGCGGCGTACCAGCGCGCCAGCTCGCCCTGCGAGACCGGCGGCACGAACCGCACCACGTCGTCGATGCCGAGCTCACAGGCCAGGGCAGCCAGCGACTCCGGTCGGTCGAGCCCGGAGCCGGAGGGGCCGCCGACGACGGGCACCACCAGGCGCGAGCGCAGCAGCGGGTCGCGCTCGAGCAGCACGGCCACGGCGCGCAGAAGCACGTCGGGCGCCTTGAGCGGCTGGATGCGGCCCGCGAAGAGCAGCACCTGGGCGTCGGCGGGCAGCCCCAGCGAGGCGCGCACCTCGCCCTGGTCGAGGGGGCGGAAGACGGTCAGGTCGACGCCGGGGTGCACCACCTCGACGCGGGCCGGCTCCGCGTCGTACAGGTCGATGAGCTGCCGGGCCTCGAGGGCGGTGTTGGCCAGGAGTACGTCGGACGCCTCGACCACCTGCTCCTCGCCGATGATCCGCGCGACCGGCTCCGGCTTGTCGCCCTCGGCGAGCGCGGCGTTCTTGACCTTGGCCATGGTGTGCATCGAGTGCACGAGCGGCACCCCCCAGCGATCGCGGGCGAGCGCGCCGACCTGGCCGGAGAGCCAGTAGTGGGAGTGCACGGCGTCGTAGTGGCCCAGCGGCTGGGCGGCCTCGGCGCGCAGCACCTCGCGGGCGAAGACGCAGAGCTGGCCGGGCAGCTCGTCCTTGGTGAGGCCCTCGAAGGGGCCGGCGTGGATGTGGTGGACCGCGACCCCGTCGGCCGCCTGGACGAGCGGCGGCAGCGCCGAGTTGGTGGCGCGCGTGAAGATGTCGACCTCGATGCCTTGGCGTGCGAGCCGCGTGGCGAGCTCCATCACGTAGACGTTCATGCCGCCCGCGTCGCCGGTGCCCGGCTGGTCGAGCGGCGAGGTGTGCAGGCTGACCATCGCCACCCGCCGGATCGGCTGCATCTCGCTCCTCGTCTGTCCCCATTGCAGGGCCCGGTGTCGGGGCACCGGTGCCCAACGTCCCCCGCTCAACCAACCACGAAGGGGCGCCGCTGATTCCCGCGGGGCCGCAGTCGGTCAGGCGGCGTGCGCGCCGGCCGGCTGGCGGGCGGCCCGCGCACGCACCATCCCGGCCAGGCTCACCAGCGCGACCGCCGCGCCGGTCACGGCGTCCACGAGCGAGTCGTCACCGGAGCCGTGGGCCACCTCGACCACCGACCAGACCAGCAGCGGAAGGCAGAGCGCCACGATCGCCCGCAGCCACGTGGCGCTGCGGCTCACCAGCCCGGCGCCGTACGCCGCCAGGGCCACGGCGAGCAGGATCAGCCCCGGCCAGCGCAGCGCCTCGACGTCCGCGACGTGGCGGACGACCCAGGCCAGGCCGCCCAGGACGCCGGCGACACGGGCCACGAGCATGAGGTGCACGGGGGGAGTCTGCCACCCCCGCCGGGCCGGCGGCCACAATGACGCCCATGACCTCCTCACCTACCGCCGTCGTCACCGGCGCCAGCAGCGGCATCGGCGCCGCCACCGCCCGCACGCTCGCCGACGCGGGCTTCCACGTCTACTGCGCCGCCCGGCGTGCCGACCGGGTCGAGGCGCTCGCCGCCGAGATCGGGGGTACGCCGGTCGTGTGCGACGTGACCTCCGAGGAGCAGGTCGCGGCGCTGGCCGCGCGGGTCGGCGACCGGCTCGACGTACTCGTCAACAACGCCGGCGGAGCCTTCGGCTCCTCTCCGGTGGCGCAGGCCGACAGCGACGAGTGGCGCCGGATGTACGAGGTCAACGTGATCGGCCTGATGCAGGTCACCCGGGCGCTGCTGCCGGCACTGGTCGCCTCGGGCGCCGGTGTGATCCTCAACGTGGGCTCGACGGCCGGCCGCATCGCCTACGAGGGCGGCGCCGGCTACACCGCCGCCAAGCACGGCACCCAGGTGGTCACCGAGACCCTGCGCCTGGAGCTCTGGGACCAGCCCGTGCGGGTGTGCGAGATCGCCCCGGGCATGGTGAAGACCGACGAGTTCGCGCTGGTGCGCTTCGAGGGCGACCGGGAGCGGGCCGAGGCCGTCTACGACGGCGTGGCGGAGCCGCTGACGGCGCAGGACGTCGCGGACGCGATCGGGTGGATGGTCACCCGTCCCCCGCACGTCAACATCGACGAGCTGGTCATCCGGCCGCGGGCCCAGGCCGCGCAGCACAAGGTGCACCGGGTGCCGCGCGACTGAGCGCCCCGGTCCCCGCCCAGGCGAGTTGGTGGCAGACTTCAGCGCGTGCAGACCATCGGACTCGTCGGCGGCATGAGCTGGGAGAGCAGCGCCGTCTACTACCAGGCTCTCAACCTCGGCGTAGAGCAGCGGGTCGGCGGGCTGAGCTCGGCGCGCACGGTGCTCGCGAGCGTGGACTTCGCGGAGGTCACCGCCCTGCAGGAGCAGGAGCGCTGGGACGACGTCGCGCAGATCCTGATCACCGCCGCCCAGGGGGTCGAGCGCGCCGGCGCCGACTTCCTGATGCTCTGCACCACGACCTTCCATCGCGTCGCCGAGCAGGTGGCGGCCGCCGTGGACATCCCCCTGCTCCACCTCGCCGACGTGGTCGCGGAGGCCTGCCGGGCCCAGCAGGTCACCTCGGTCGGCTTCCTCGGCACCACGTTCGCGATGTCGCGCTCCTTCTTCACCGACCGCCTCGCCGCCCACGGGCTCGAGGTGCACGTGCCCGACGCCCGCCACCACGCGGCCCTCAACCGGGTCATCTATGACGAGCTGGTGCACGGCAAGGTGCTCGACAGCTCCCGCCGCCAGGTCGTCGGGCTCATCGAGGAGCTCTGGGACGCCGGCGCCGGCGGCCTCGTGCTGGGCTGCACCGAGCTCGAGCTGCTCGTGCACCAGCCCGACTCCGAGCTGCCGCTGTTCCCCTGTACGACGCTGCACGTCGCGGCGGCACTCGACCGCGCGCTCGGCTGATCCGGCTCAGCTCTCGAGCACCAGCCGGACGACCCGGCGCAGGTCGTCGGTGAGGTCCTGCTCGAGCACCCGCGCGGTGCTGCCGGCCAGGTCGAGGTCGTAGACGAACCGGTCCGGCTGCGGCCGGCTCGCTCGTAGCCCGGCCAGGTCGATGCGCGACACCAGGTCGCGCAGCTCGCCGGCGCGCTCGTCGTCGCCGTCCAGGTCCACCTCCGCCTCGGTGCTCCGGCCCGCGAAGCCGCCGCCCCGGCGCACCCGCACGCGCCGCGGCTCCCCCACCGGTGCCGGGACCCCGGGCGCGGCCTCGGAGGCCGCCGGCGTGACCCCGACTTCCGCCCAGGCCCCCTCGACCTGCTCGGCCTGCTCGTCGCCGCCGAGCCCGCGGGCGGCCACCACCGTCGCTGCGGCGAACGCGCCGAAGCCGGTGCGTGCGGTGACCCGCCCGCCGGTCAGCGCGGCGTACCAGACCCGGCCCGCCCCCTCCCAGCTCGTGCCGCCGATCGCGAGCGCGGCGAGGTGGAAGGCACGGTTGGGGATGCCGGAGTTGAGGTGCACCCCGCCGTAGTCCTCGGTGGTCTCGACGTAGTCGTCCAGGTGCGCCGGCTGCGGGTCGCGCCCCAGCGCCGGGTCGTCGTAGGCCGTGCCGGGGTTGGCCATGTCCCGCAGGCCACGCGCCTGCACACCGGGCAGGAACAGCCCTTCCCCGATCAGCCAGTCGGCCTCCACCGGGCGCTGCCCGAGCAGCCGCTGCTTGAGGCAGGCGGCGAAGACGTCGCTGACCGACTCGTTGAGCGCGCCCGACTGGCCCTCGTACTCCAGCGCCGCGGTGTACTCGGTGACGGCATGCGTGAACTCGTGGGCGAGGACGTCGACCGGCTTGGTGAACCGCTCGAACACCTCCCCGTCGCCGTCGCCGAAGACCAGCTGGGTGCCGTCCCAGAACGCGTTGGCGTAGTCGCGGCCGTAGTGGACGGTGAGCGACACGCGCGCGCCCGCGTCGTCGTACGACGAGCGTCCGTAGACCTCCTCGAACAGCGCCAGCGAGCCCGCCGCCCCGGCCGCCGCCTCGTCGACCGCGGCGTCCCCGCTGGCGGCCTCGCCGGCCGAGCGCACGACCTCGCCGGGCAGCGAGGTCTCGTTGCCGGCGGTGTGCACCACCCAGGCCGGACCACCGGCGGCCGCCTCGCCCGGCCGCGGCGCCCCGACCCGCAGCAGCCGCTGCGAGCGCAGCCGCTCGTCCTCGGCCAGCGTCGCCGCCGCCCACCGCTCCCCCAGGTCGGGGCGGGCCTCGATCAGTCGGTGGAGCAGGTAGGGCGGCACGAAGCAGTGGTTCCGAGACATCCCCTCACGAAACCCCACGCCGCCGACACCCACAACCCTTCGATCCCCGCCGACCCGTCACCAACTGCACGAAATCACCGCTGACCCGTCAGAAAGTTTCTGACGGGTCAGCGGTGGGAGGGTCAGGAGAGCTTGGCGAGGCGCAGCCAGGTGTCCACGACGGTGTCGGGGTTGAGCGACATGGACTCGATGCCCTGGCCCAGGAGCCACTCGGCGAGCTCGGGGTGGTCCGAGGGGCCCTGGCCGCAGATGCCGACGTACTTGCCCTGCTTCTTGCAGGCCGTGATCGCCAGCTCGAGCATGTGCAGCACGGCGGGGTCGCGCTCGTCGAAGCCCTCCGCCACCAGTGCCGAGTCGCGGTCCAGGCCCAGAGTCAGCTGGGTCATGTCGTTGGAGCCGATCGAGAAGCCGTCGAAGTACTCCAGGAACTGCTCGGCGATCACCGCGTTGGAGGGCACCTCGCACATCATCACGACCTTGAGCCCGTTCTCGCCGCGGACCAGGCCGTGCTTGCCGAGCAGCTCGATGACCCCGCGCGCCTCGGCGAGGGTGCGCACGAACGGGATCATCACCCAGACGTTGCTCAGCCCCATCTCGTCGCGCACGTGGCGCAGCGCCTCGCACTCCATCGCGAAGCAGTCGGCGAACTCGGCGGACAGGTAGCGCGAGGCACCCCGGTAGCCGAGCATGGGGTTCTCCTCGTGCGGCTCGTAGGCCTCGCCGCCCACGAGGTTGGCGTACTCGTTGGACTTGAAGTCCGACATCCGCACGATGACCGGCTCGGGGGCGAACGCCGCCGCCAGCATGCTGATCCCCTCGGCGACGCGCTGCACGAAGAACTCGCGCGGGCCGGGGTACGCCGCGATGGTCTCGGTGATCCGCTCCCGCAGCGCGGGGTCGAGGCTCTCGGGATCGGCCGCCAGGTCGAGCAGGGCCTTGGGGTGGATCCCGATCTGGCGGTTGATGATGAACTCCAGCCGCGCCAGCCCGACGCCCTTGTGGGGCAGCTGCGCGAACGAGAACGCCTGCTCGGGCGTGCCGACGTTCATCATGATCTTGACGGGGACGTCGGGCATGGCGTCCAGCTCGGTGCGCTCCACCGAGAAGTCGAGCAGGCCCTCGTAGACCAGGCCGGTGTCGCCCTCGGCGCACGAGACCGTGACCTCGCGGCCGTCGGCGAGATCACGCGTGCCCGAGCCGCTGCCGACGACCGCCGGGATGCCGAGCTCGCGCGCGATGATCGCCGCGTGGCAGGTGCGGCCGCCGCGGTTGGTGACGATGGCCGAGGCCCGCTTCATGATCGGCTCCCAGTCGGGGTCGGTCATGTCGGCGACCAGGACCTCGCCCTCCTGGAACTCGTGCATGTCCTCGATCGAGGTCATCACGCGTACGGCGCCGGCGCCGATCTTCTGCCCGATCGCGCGCCCCTCGACGAGCACCGGCCCGGAGCCCTGCATCCGGAACCGCTCCTGAGCGCCCGTGCGGCGCGACTCGACGGTCTCCGGGCGGGCCTGGAGCACGTAGAGCTGCCCGTCGACGCCGTCCTTGCCCCACTCGATGTCCATGGGCCGGCCGTAGTGCTCCTCGATCACCAGCGCGTGACGGGCGAGCTCCTGGACCTCCTCGTCGGTGAGGCTCAGCAGCCGCCGGTCGGCGGGGTCGACGTCGACGAACTCCGTGGTGCGGCCGACCGTCGTGTCGGAGGTGTAGACCATCTTGGTGGCCTTGTCCCCGACGCCGCGCTTCAGCACGGCCGGCCGGCCGGCGCGCAGCGCGGGCTTGTAGACGTACCACTCGTCGGGGTTGACCGCGCCCTGCACGACGCCCTCGCCGAGCCCGTAGGCCGAGGTGATGAAGACCGCGTCCTGGAAGCCCGACTCGGTGTCCATCGTGAACATCACGCCCGAGGAGCCGATGTCGGAGCGCACCATACGCTGGACGCCGGCGGACAGGCCGACGTCGGCGTGGGCGAAGCCGTGGTGCACGCGGTAGGCGATCGCGCGGTCGTTGTAGAGCGAGGCGAACACCTCGCGGATCGCCAGCAGCACGGCGTCGATGCCGCGGACGTTGAGGAAGGTCTCCTGCTGCCCCGCGAACGACGCGTCGGGGAGGTCCTCGGCGGTGGCCGACGAGCGGACGGCGAACGACGCCTCCTCCCCGCCGCTCTCGGCCGCGAGCCGCTCGTACGCCGCCCGCACCTCGGCCTCGAGGTCCTCGGGGAAGGGCTGGCCGACGACCGCCTCGCGGATCTCCCGGCCGACCTCGGCCAGGCGGCGTACGTCGTCGGTGTCCAGGCCGTCGAGCAGGCCGGCGATCCGCTCGGCCAGCCCGGTGTCCCCGATGAAGCGGTGGAAGGCCTCGGCCGTCGTCGCGAAGCCGTCGGGCACCCGCACCCCGAGGTCGGTCAGGTGGGAGACCATCTCGCCGAGTGAGGCGTTCTTGCCGCCGACCTGCTCGAGGTCACCGAGGCCCAGCTCGGAGAACCAGCGGACGTTGCGGGAGGGAGTGGTCATGGCTGCTCACTTCGGTGGTTGTCCCGGGCCTTGAAGCGCTGACGGCTCGGGACGCCGCCGTTCTTCTTCAGGGTCTGCAGGATGAGGGTGGAGATCTCCTCGACCGACTTGGCCGAGGAGTCGATGACAGGCACCCCGTGCGCCGCGAAGATGTCGTTCGCGCGGCGCAGCTCCCAGCGGCACTGCTCGGGGGTGGCGTAACGGGAGCCGGGGCGCCGCTCATTGCGGATCCGGCTGAGGCGGTCGACGCTGGTGGTGATGCCGAAGCACCGCTCCTTCAGGTCGCGCACCGGGCGGGGCAGCTCGGAGGACTCCAGGTCCTCGTCGACGAGGGGGTAGTTGGCGACGAACAGCCCGTGCTGCAGCGCGAGGTACATGCTGGTCGGCGTCTTGCCGCAGCGTGAGGGCGCCAGCAGAATCACGTCGGACTTGTCGAGGGCGCGCACGCTCTGGCCGTCGTCGTGCTCGATCGTGAACTCGACCGCGGCCATGCGGGTGTTGTAGCGCTTGATATCGCCGACGCCGTGCAGCCGGGACGGCTGGCGGATGCCGCGCTGGCCGAGGATCGCCTCCACGGCGTCCATGTGCATCCCGAAGAAGTCGATCAGCGGCGCCTTGGTCTTGAGCAGCTCGTTGCGGATGACGTCCTCGGCGGCGGTGGTGAACGCCAACGGGGTCACCGGCCCGTTCATCGCCTCGTCCAGGATGTCCACCACCCGCCGGGCATCCTCCACGGAGGAGATGAACGGGATCACGGTGCGCTCGAACACCTGGTCGGGGAACTGGATGAGCAGCGCGTTGCCCATCGTCTCCGCGCTGATGCCCGTGCTGTCGGACAGAAAGAACACCGGGACCACGCGCTCGGGCGACGGACTGCTCACGTGTGCATCCTCCCATTGGTGACGCGTGATGGAGCATCGTCCCAAACCCGGCGCCTGCACGAGACACCGCCCGGATCACGTACGGCGCACGCTCGCCGATGCAGGCACCGACCCCGACCCCGACTAGACTCCCTGAGGCCCATCGGGCCCCCTGAACCTCCACTGGAAGAGTCGCCGTACACCCATGTCTGCCACCAAGACCGCCAACCTGCGCAACGTCGCCATCGTCGCGCACGTCGACCACGGCAAGACCACCCTCGTCGACGCGATGCTGCGCCAGGCCGGCGCCTTCACCGCCCACGAGGCGGAGAGCGTCGCCGAGCGGGTCATGGACTCCGGCGACCTGGAGCGCGAGAAGGGGATCACGATCCTCGCGAAGAACACCGCGATCCACTACAACGGCCCCTCGGCGCCCGAGGGCATGACGATCAACATCATCGACACCCCCGGCCACGCCGACTTCGGCGGCGAGGTCGAGCGCGGCCTGTCGATGGTCGACGGCATCGTGCTGCTCGTCGACGCCTCCGAGGGCCCGCTCCCCCAGACCCGCTTCGTGCTGCGCAAGGCGCTCAACGCCGACATGCCGGTCGTGCTCGTGGTCAACAAGGTCGACCGCCCCGACGCCCGCATCGAGGAGGTCGTCGACGAGACCTACGAGCTCTTCATGGACCTGCTCGACGAGTCGCACGGCCAGGACGCCCTCGACTTCCCCGTCGTCTACGCGAGCGGCAAGGCCGGCATCGCCTCCCTCGAGCAGCCCGCCAACGGCACGCTGCCCGACGCCAAGGACCTCGAGCCGCTCTTCAAGACCATCGTCGACACCATCCCGGCGCCGGAGTACACCGAGGGCGCGCCGCTGCAGGCGCACGTCACCAACCTCGACGCCTCGCCGTTCCTGGGCCGCCTCGCGCTGGTCCGCATCCACGAGGGCCGGCTCAAGAAGGGCCAGCAGGTCGCCTGGATGCGCCGCAACGGCGACGTCAAGACCGTCAAGATCACCGAGCTCCTCGTCACCGAGGGCCTCGAGCGCAAGCCCGGCACCGAGGCCGGGCCCGGCGACATCGTCGCCATCGCCGGCATCCCGGAGATCACCATCGGCGAGACCCTCGCCGACCCGGAGAACCCGGTCGCGCTGCCGCTCATCCACGTCGACGAGCCGGCGATCTCCATGACCATCGGCACCAACACCTCGCCGCTGGTCGGCCGGGTCAAGGGCTCGAAGGTCACCGCCCGCCTGGTCAAGGACCGCCTCGACCAGGAGCTCATCGGCAACGTCTCGCTCAAGATCCTCAACACCGAGCGCCCCGACGCCTGGGAGGTCCAGGGCCGCGGCGAGCTCGCCCTGGCGATCCTGGTCGAGCAGATGCGCCGCGAGGGCTACGAGCTCACCGTCGGCAAGCCGCAGGTGGTCACCAAGGACATCGACGGCAAGGTCCACGAGCCGGTCGAGCGCCTGACCATCGACGCCCCCGAGGAGTACCTCGGCACGATCACCGAGCTCCTCGCCACCCGCAAGGGCCGCATGGAGTCGATGACCAACCACGGCACCGGCTGGGTGCGCATGGAGTTCCTGGTCCCGGCGCGCGGCCTGATCGGCTTCCGCACGGAGTTCCTCACCGACACCCGCGGCACGGGCATCGCCCACCACATCTTCGAGAAGTACGAGCCGTGGGCCGGAGAGATCCGCTCGCGCAACAACGGCTCCCTCGTCGCCGACCGCAAGGGTGCGGCCACGGCGTACGCCATGACCTCCCTGCAGGAGCGCGGCGTGATGTTCGTCGAGCCCACCACCGAGGTCTACGAGGGCATGATCATCGGCGAGAACTCCCGCGCCGACGACATGGACGTCAACATCACCAAGGAGAAGCAGCAGACCAACATCCGCTCCGCCACCTCCGACAACTTCGAGAAGCTCATCCCGCCCAAGAAGCTCTCGCTCGAGCAGTGCCTGGAGTTCTGCCGCGAGGACGAGTGCGTCGAGGTCACCCCGGAGTCGGTGCGCATCCGCAAGGTGATCCTCGACGCCAACGAGCGGGCCAAGATCGCGAGCCGCGCGCGCAAGAGCAAGTAGCCGGTCGGTAGTCGCGACCGGATGAGCGCTCCCACAGCGTCGCTCGAGACACGCCCCCGGAGCAGCCCGGCGGTCGTCGTCGCCACCCTGTCGCTGTGCGGCATCGTGGTGTCGTTGCAGCAGACCCTGCTGCTGCCGCTCCTGCCGCTGCTGCCCGAGTACCTCGACACCACGGCGGACTCCGCGTCCTGGCTGGTGACCGCGACCCTGCTGACCGGGGCGGTCGCCACGCCGACCATCTCCCGGCTGGCCGACATGTACGGCAAGCGCCGGATGATGGCCCTGACGCTGGCGATCACCGTGCTGGGCTCGCTGCTCGGCGCCCTCAGTGACGTCCTGCCGCTGCTGATCGGCGCCCGCGCGCTCCAGGGCGTCGGCATGGCGGTGGTCCCGGTCGGCATCGCGATCATGCGCGACGAGCTGCCGCGCGAGAGGGTCCCGCTCGGCGTCGCGCTGATGAGCGCCACCCTCGCGATCGGCGCCGGCGTCGGCCTGCCGCTCTCGGGCCTGCTCGTCGAGCACCTGGACTGGCACGCCATCTTCTGGGTGACCGGCGTGGTGGGCAGCGCCCTGCTGGTGGCCGCGCTCGTCCTGCTGCCGGAGTCCCCCGTCCGCACGCGGGGCGCGTTCGACGTACGCGGCGCCGTGTTGCTCACCACGGCGCTGACCGCGATGCTGCTCGCGCTGTCCAAGGGCGCGCAGTGGGGCTGGGGCTCGCCGACCACCCTCGGCCTGGCCGTAGTCGGCCTCGCGGTGCTCGCGTTCTGGATCCCGCTCCAGCTGCGGACGCCCAGCCCCCTGGTCGACATCCGGGTCGCGCGCCGCCCCGCGGTGCTGCTGGTCAACGTCGTCTCGGTCATGGCCGGGTTCGCGATGTTCGTCAACATGCTCCTCACCACCCAGTTCCTGCAGGTCCCGAAGGAGTCCGGGTACGGCCTGGGCCTCGACACGCTGCACACCGGGCTGTGGATGGTGCCGAACGCCGCGGCGTTCGGCCTGATGGCTCCCGCCTCGGCGTGGCTGATCCGCCGGGTCGGCCCCCAGGTCACGATGATCGCCGGCGCGGCCATCATGGCGGTGACCTACGCCGCCCGGGTGTTCCTCAGCGAGAACCTCACCCAGGTCGTCATCGGCTCGGTGGTCGTCGGCGTCGGCACCGCGATGATGTACGGCGCACTGCCGACGCTGCTCATGCGCGCCGTACCCGTGACCGAGACGGCCTCGGCCAACGGCCTCAACGTGCTGCTGCGCGCCTTCGGGACCTCGACCGCCAGCGCCACGACCGCGGCGGTCACGAGCGCGTCGGTGATCACGGTCGGAGCTCAGGTGCTGCCCAGCCAGAGCGGCCTGAACACGCTGCTGTGGCTGGCCGCCGTCGCGTCGCTCTGCGCCACGCTGATCGGCGTCCCGATGCTCCGCATGCAGGACTACGCCGAGGAGGGCGACCGCTCCGGCACGGCGGGCGCGGGACGTCCCGTGCAGGTCGTGCGCGGCCAGGTGCTCGACGCGAGCGCCCGTCCCATCCGGACCGCCGTCGTCACCGTCCTGACCCCGCAGGGAGAGCCGGTGGACTGGGGCCAGGCCGACTCCGACGGCTGGTTCAACGCCGCGATCCCCACCGCCGCGGACTACCTGGTCGTGACCACCGCCGACGGCTGGCAGCCCCGGTCCCGGATGATGCACCTCGACCGCGAGACTCCGGTGCCGCCGATCGTCCTGCGCGACCGCCTGCGCCTCGCGGGCGTGGTCACCGACGGCGAGGGCGCGCCGGTGGTCGACGCCCTGGTCGTGCTGACCCGCCACTCGGGTGAGGCCGTGGCCACCATCCGCACCGACCACGAGGGCCGCTACGAGATCCCTCGGCCGCCGAGCGGACGCTACGTGCTGACGGTCGCCTCCCGCGACGGCGCCATCGGCGCCCGGCCGATCACGGTCTGGGAGGCCGCGCGCGACGTGGACCTGGTCCTGGGCACCCCGCTCGCCTGAGCGGCACGCGGCATCCCCTCCCCCACCTCCGGCCCCCGCTCGCCCCGCCTCGCCCCGCCCGGAGTGACGCATCTCCCATGGAGGGACGGTTGTCGTCGGCAACTAATTAGTTAAGGTGAGCGTTCTGCCAGCCGCAACCCCGAGGACCTTCGTGACCAGCGTCTCCACCTCCGCCACGCACGCCGTGCCGGACACCGCAGGCCGCCCGGTCCTGACCGTCGCGGTCCTGTGCTTCGGCGGCATGATCACCTCGCTCACCCAGACGTTCGTGATCCCACTCCAGGGGGAGCTGCCGGTACTCCTGTCGACGTCTGCGGCCAACGCGTCCTGGGTGGTCACGGCGACCCTGCTGGCCGGCGCGGTGGCGATGCCGATCGCGGGCAGCCTGGGCGACCTGTTCGGCAAGCAGCGTGTGCTGCTGGTCAGCACCCTCATCCTGCTCGTGGGCTCGCTCGTCTGCGCCCTCTCGGACACGCTCCTGCCCATGCTGGCCGGCCGCACGCTGCAGGGGCTGTCCATGGGCTTCGTACCGGTCGGCATCAGCCTGATCCGCGACGTCGTGCCGCCGGGGCGCACCGGCACGGCCATGGCCGCCGTGAGCGCCACCCTCGGGGTGGGCGGCTCGATCGGCCTCCCGCTGGCGGCGTGGATCGCCGACAGCTACGACTTCCACGCGCTCTTCTGGTTCTCGACCGTCCTGGCCGTCCTCGCGGCGCTGCCCGTCGCGCTCCTCATCCCGCGCGTGCCGGCCGCCCGGCGAGCCCGGCTGGACCTCGTGGGCGCGCTGGGCATCGCCGTCGGGCTGGTGGCCGTGCTCGTGGCCGTCACCAAGGGCCGCGAGTGGGGCTGGGACACCGCACGCCCGTGGTCGTTCCTCGTCGTCGGGCTCGTCGTGCTGGTGGCCTGGGGCCGATACGAGCTCGCCCACCCGGCCCCGCTCTGCGACCTCCGCGTCACCGCGCGCCGCCCGGTCCTCCTCACCAACATCGCCGCCGTGGCGATCGGCTTCGGGATGATGGCCCAGGCGATCATCGTGCCGCAGCTGCTGCAGCTGCCCGAGCTCACCGGCCACGGCCTCGGTCAGTCGATGGTCGCCGCCGGCCTCTGGACGGCCCCCGCCGGGCTGGTCATGATGGCCTTCGCCCCGCTCTCCAGCGCCCTGATCGCGCGCTACGGCCCCCGCGTCACGCTCGCCGTCGGCGCCGCCGTGCTCGGCAGCGGCTACCTGGTCGCCGTCGCCATCCACGGCGCCCCCTGGCACCTGCTCGTCGTCTCGTGCGTGACCTCGGCCGGCGTCGGCATCGGCTACGCCGCGATGCCCGCGCTGATCATGGACGCCGTGCCCGCCTCCGACTCCGGCGCCGCCGTCGGCGTCAACGCCCTGATGCGCTCGATCGGCACCACCACCGCCGCCGCGCTCGTCGCCAGCATCCTGGCGGCCTCGGTCACCGACGTCCACGGCTTCCCGGTGCCCTCGGAGGACGCCATGGTGGTCGGCTTCCTCATCGGCGCCGGCGCCGCCTTCCTCGGCATGGCCCTCACCCTCGCCATCCCCCGCCGCGCCGCCGCTGCGGCCTGAGGCCGGCCGGCGCGTGCGGGCGCGGCGGGCGCGGCGGCGCGGCGCGGGCCGGCGGCGCGGCGCGGGCCGGCGGCGCGGCGCGAGCGCGGCAGCCGCGGCGTACCACCCGTCACGCGACCCGCGCGAAACTCACGGCTCCCGTACAAAGGTTCGTCGGGGAGCCGTGAGTTTCACCGGGCACCCGGTGAAACTCGCTCCCCCCGCAGGCGGCGTACCACCCGTCACGCGACCCGCGCGAAACTCACGGCTCCCCCACAAAGGTTCGTCGGGGAGGCGTGAGTTTCACCGGGCACCCGGTGAAACTCACTTCCCCCGTGCCCCGCAGCGCGGCATCCCCATGGAAGCGCTCCCACACCCCAATCAGCCTAATTACGCCGGGGCCAGGCAGAAGGTTGTGGCGCCGGTGTGACGCATGTCATGTTGTGGACACCAAGAACATGGAAGCGCTCTCACGCCGAGGTCGCGTCCTCCCGGGTCACCCCCGATCCGCAGTCCGCACAACGGCAGGAGCGTTCCCCCGTGCACATCTCACCCTTCGGGCCCCGCCAGGAGCCCCGCCTACCATTCACGACCAGCACCAAGCGACGCCGGCGCCTCGCGCTCGCCGCCGCCGGTGCCCTGGTCCTCAGCCTGGGCCTCGCCGCGTGCGGCGGGGACGACGAGGCCGAGGACGGCAAGACCACCCTCACCGTCGCCACCTTCAACGAGTTCGGGTACGAGGGCCTCATCGAGGAGTACATGGACCTCAACCCCGACATCAAGGTCGTCCAGAAGAAGCTGGGCACCTGGGAGGAGCACCGCGACAACCTCTACACCAAGCTCGCGGCGGGGTCGGGACTCTCCGACATCGAGGCGATCGAGGGCGACGGGATGCCGGCGATCCTCGAGGAGAAGGGCGCGTTCATCGACCTCAGCGACGAGAGCGTCGAGGGCCGGTGGCTGGACTGGAAGGTCAAGGCCGGCACCAACGCCGACGGCGAGCTCATCGGCTACGGCACGGACATCGGGCCGGAGGGCATCTGCTACCGCGCCGACCTCTTCAAGAAGGCCGGGCTGCCGACCGACCGCGAGGAGGTCGCCGCCCTGTTCGCCGACTGGGACACCTACTTCCAGACCGGCAAGGACTTCGTGGAGAAGATGCCGGACACCGCCTGGTACGACTCGTCGAAGGGCACCAGCCAGGCGATGATCAACCAGCTCGCCTACCCGTTCGAGGACGAGGACAACAACGTCGTCGCCACCTCCAACCCCGAGGTGCGCGAGGTGTTCGACACCGTGACGTCGATGCAGGCGGACGGGCTGGCCACCAACCTCGACCAGTGGTCCCCCGACTGGGTCGCCGCCTTCCAGAACGACGGCTTCGCCACGATGGCCTGCCCCGGCTGGATGCTCGGCATCATCGAGGGCAACGCCGCGGGCGTGAAGGGCTGGGACATCGCCGACGCCTTCCCCGGCGGCGGCGGCAACTGGGGCGGCTCGTTCCTGACCGTGCCCGCCATGGGCGAGCACCAGGAGGAGGCCAAGAAGCTGGCCGAGTGGCTGACCGCCCCCGAGCAGCAGATCAAGGCCTTCGACGCCAAGTTCACCTACCCGAGCCAGGTGGACGCCCAGGAGGATCCGGTGCTGCTCGCGGCCAAGCAGCCGTTCTTCAACGACGCCCCGGTCGGGCAGATCCTGTCCAACCGCGCCGCGGCCGTGGAGCTGCAGCCCTACAAGGGTCCCAAGTACGCCGACATCATCACGGCGTTCCAGGCGGCCATCCTCCGGGTCGACCAGGGCCAGGAGTCGCCGGACGAGGCGTGGGACTCCTTCACCGCGGACGTCGAGCGGATCGGCTGAGCCCGCGTCGATGAGCCCCCACCCACCAGTCGTGTCCGCCGGGGAGGTCTCCTCCTCGACCTCCCCGGCCGGGCCGGCCCTTCAGGCGGGGCCGCTGCCGCAGGACCCACCCCCACTGACCCTGCGGCAGCGGCTCTCCCGCTGGGACGTCCGCTTCTCGCCGTACCTCTACGTGTCGCCGTTCTTCATCCTGTTCCTGGTCATCGGGATGTTCCCGCTCGCCTACACCGCCTACGTCTCGGTGCACGAGTGGAGCCTCATCGGCGGCCAGGGCGACTATGTCGGCCTCGACAACTACCGCTCGGTGTTCGGGGACCGCTACTTCTGGCGGGCGCTGCGCAACACCGTCAGCATCTTCCTGCTGTCCTCGATCCCGCAGGTGCTGCTGGCCCTCGCGATCGCGGGCCTGCTCGACACCCAGCTGCGCGCCCGGACGTTCTGGCGGATGAGCGTGCTCATCCCCTTCGTGGTCGCCCCCGCCGCGGCCACCTTGATCTTCGGCAACCTGTTCGGTGACCGCTACGGCCTCATCAACGGCGCTCTCGGCCTCATCGGCATCGACCCGATCGCCTGGCACGTCGACACCCTGCCGAGCCACATCGCGATCGCGTCCATGGTCAACTGGCGATGGACCGGCTACAACGCGCTGATCCTGCTCGCCGCCATGCAGGCGGTGCCGCGTGACCTGTACGAGTCCGCGGCCATGGACGGAGCCGGCAAGGTGCGCCAGTTCCGGTCGATCACGATCCCGATGATCCGCCCGACGATGATCTTCGTGGTCATCACCTCCACCATCGGCGGGCTGCAGATCTTCACCGAGGCCCGGCTCTTCGACAACGTCGGGCTCGGCGGCTCGGACCGGCAGTGGCAGACCGTGACGCTGTACCTGTGGGAGCTGGGCTGGCGCCTGCGCGACCTCGGCATGGCCTCGGCGGTCGCCTGGCTGCTGTTTCTCTTCATCGTGATCTTCGCGCTGGTCAACCTGGCGGTGGCGCAGCGCCTCGGAGCAGGGGGCCGCAAGTGAGCCGCCGTCCGGGATTCCTCGTCTACGGCCTGCTGTCGGCCTTCGTCCTCGCCTCGGCGCTGCCGCTGTACTGGTCGCTGATCGTCGGCTCGCACACCAAGGAGGTCGTGACCCGCCAGGTACCGCCCCTGCTGCCGGGAGGTCACTTCTTCAGCAACGCCCAGCGCGTCTTCGAGACCGTCGACTTCTGGAAGGCCCTCGGCAACAGCCTCGTCGTCTCGACCGTGTGTGCCACGTCGGTGGTGTTCTTTTGCACGCTGGCCGGCTACGCGTTCGCCAAGCTGAGGTTCCGCGGCAGCAAGGGGCTCATGGTCTTCGTCGTCGGGACGCTGGCCGTCCCCACCCAGCTCGGGGTCATCCCGCTGTTCATCCAGATGGCCAAGCTCGGCTGGACCGGGCACATCTGGGCGATCATGGTGCCGACCCTGGTGACCGCGTTCGGCGTCTTCTTCATGCGTCAGTACCTCGTCGACGCGATCCCCGACGAGCTGATCGAGGCGGCGCGCGTCGACGGGTGCTCGATGTTCAGCACCTTCTGGAACGTCGCCGTGCCGGCCGCCCGTCCGGCCGCCGCGATCTTGTGGCTGTTCACGTTCATGACGGTCTGGACCGACTTCTTCTGGCCGATGATCGTGCTCCCCTCCACCAACCCCACCGTGCAGATCGCACTCGCTCAGCTCCAGAGCAGCTACTACGTCGACTACAGCCTGGTGCTCTCCGCCGCGGTGCTGTCGACCATCCCGCTGCTGGTCCTGTTCGTCCTCACCGGCCGCCAACTGGTCGCCGGCATCATGCAAGGAGCAGTCAAGGGATGACCCACTCACTCGACACCCGCATCGACACCGGCCAGGGCGCGGAGCTCCGCTTCCCGCCGGACTTCCTCTGGGGCGCCGCGACCGCGTCGTTCCAGATCGAGGGCGCCACCGGCGAGGACGGCCGCACGCCGTCCATCTGGGACACCTTCGCGCGGGTGCCCGGCGCCGTGGTCAACGGCGACACCGGCGACGTCGCCTGCGACCACTACCACCGGATGCCGCAGGACGTGGCGCTCATGAAGAGCCTGCACCTGCGCAGCTACCGGTTCTCCGTGGCCTGGCCGCGGGTCCGGCCGGACGCCGGCCCGCTCAACCCGGCCGGGCTCGACTTCTACGCCCGCCTCGTCGACGAGCTCCTGGCCCACGACATCCGTCCCTGGATGACGCTCTACCACTGGGACCTGCCCCAGACCCTCGAGGACGCGGGCGGCTGGACCAACCGCGACACGGCGTACCGCTTCGCCGACTATGCGCTCTCCGTCTACGACGCGCTCGGCGACCGGGTGCCGGTCTGGACGACGCTCAACGAGCCGTGGTGTTCGGCGTTCCTGGGCTACACCGGGGGCCAGCACGCCCCCGGTCGCCAGGAGGGCGTGGCCGGGCTCGTGGCCGCGCACCACCTGATGCTCGGGCACGGCCTGGTCGTCGACGAGCTGCGCCGCCGCGGCACCACCGCCGAGCTGGGGATCACCCTCAACTGCACGGTCGCGGACGCCCACGACCCCGACGACGAGGCCGACCGGGACGCCGCCCGGCGCATCGACGCGCTGCACAACCGGGTGTTCCTCGACCCGATCCTCACCGGCCGCTACCCCACCGACCTGCTGGCCGACACCGCCGGGCTCGCGTGGGCGGGCCGGCCCTGGACCGAGGTGGTGCACGACGGCGACCTCGCACTCATCGGCACCCCGCTGGACCTGCTCGGGATCAACTACTACAAGGGCGACGCCGTCTCGGGCCACCCGCATCCGGACACGACGGGCGTCGACGGCGCCCACGCCGAGCGGCCGACCCGCACGCCGTTCGTCGGCTGCGAGGACGTCACCTTCCCGAGCCGTGGCCTTCCGCGGACGGCCATGGGGTGGGAGGTGCAGCCGGAGGGACTCACGCGGCTGTTGAAGCGGATCGACGCCGACTACGACGCGCCCCCGCTCTACGTCACGGAGAACGGCGCCGCCTACGACGACGAGGTGGACGCGGAGGGACGCGTGCACGACCCCGAGCGTGTCGCCTACGTCGTCGCGCATCTCGCCGCAGTGCACGCCGCGATCGCGGACGGGGTGGACGTGCGGGGCTTCTTCCAGTGGTCGCTGCTCGACAACTACGAGTGGGCCTTCGGCTACGAGAAGCGGTTCGGCATCGTCCACGTCGACTACGAGACGCAGGTGCGCACGCCCAAGTCGAGCGCCCTGCTCTACGCGGAGACCGCGCGTACCGGAAACCTCCAGGCGCCGGAGAGCTGAGGTCGCTACGGTGGCGCGCGTGGACGGAAGCCGCAGCATCGCGGGGCCGGGGGGCTCGCCGACGCTCGACGAGGTCGCGCGCCTGGCCGGGGTCTCGCGCGCCACCGCGTCGCGCGCGATCAACGGCGGCAACCGCGTGAGCGCGCAGGCCCGCAGCGCCGTCGACGACGCCGTACGGGCGCTGGGCTACACCCCCAACCACGCCGCCCGCAGCCTGGTCACCCGGCGTACCGACTCGGTGGGCCTGGTGGTCCCCGAGCCCGACGAGCGGGTCTTCTCCGACCCGTTCTTCGCGCGCACGCTGCGCGGGGTCACGCGGGTGCTGGCCGAGCGCGACCTGCAGCTGGTCCTGCTGCTCACGCGCCCAGGCGAGGAGGAGGCGCGGATGCTGCGCTACCTGCGCAACCGGCACATCGACGGGGCGCTCGTCGTCTCCCACCACCGCAGCGACAGCCTGGCCGACCACCTGGCCGCGCTCGACCTGCCCTGCGCCTTCGTCGGGCGGCCGTGGACCAGCGCCGACAAGGTCGCCTACGTCGACACCGACAACGTCGCCGGCGGTCGTGAGGCCACCCAGGCGCTCATCTCGCGCGGCTGCACCCGGATCGCGACCATCGCCGGACCCGACGACATGAGCGCCGGCGTGGACCGGCTGGAGGGCTGGCGGGGCGCCATGCGGGAGGCCGGCCTGCGCGACGACGCGGTCGAGCACGGCGACTTCACCGAGCGCGGTGGCGAGCGCGCCGCGACCGCCCTGCTGGCGCGCCATCCCGACCTTGACGGGATCGTGGCGGCCTCCGACCTCATGGCCGCCGGCGCTCTGCGGGTGCTGGCCGCCACCGGCTGCGCGGTCCCCGACGACGTCGCCCTCATCGGCTACGACGACCTCGGCGTCGCCGAGCGCACCGACCCGCAGCTCACCACCATCCGCAACCCCATCGTCGACATGGCCGAGCAGGCCACCCGCCTGCTGCTCCAGCAGGTCGACGGCGACAGCAGCGTCCGCGCGATGCGGGTCATCTTCCCGCCCACGCTCGTGCGCCGCGCCAGCGCGTGACATCCGCCCAACCTGCAACGTGTTCTAGTCGCCACCGGTAGCGTCGGCACATGCTCCTCGACGTGCAGCTCGACGGCCGGCCCGACGAGGCGGCGCAGCGCGCACGGGACCTGGCAGGCACCGGGGTCGCGGGGCTGTTCACCTTCGAGGGGCCACACGACGTGTTCCTCCCGCTGGCGAGCGCGGCCGGCGCGGTCGAGACCGACCTGATGACCAACGTCGCGATCGCGATGCCGCGCAGCCCGCTGCACCTCGCGCATGCGGCCTACGACCTGCAGCTGCTGTCGCGCGGTCGCTTCCGGCTCGGGCTGGGCTCGCAGATCAGGCCGCACATCGAGAAGCGGTACGGCGCACGGTGGAGCCCGCCGGCGGCGCGGATGCGCGAGATCGTGCTCGCGGTCAAGGCGATCCTGGGCTCGTGGCAGGACGGCACCCGGCTGGACTTCCGGGGCGAGCACACCCAGCACACGCTGATGCCGCCGACGTTCGTGCCCGGGCCCAACCCCTACGGCGTCGCGCCGGTCCTGCTCGGCGCGCTCGGCCCCGTGATGACGCGTACGGCGGCCGAGGTCGCCGACGGCCTGCTGGTCATGCCCTTCCACAGCGAGCGGCACTTCCGCGAGCGCACCCTGCAGGCGGTCGAGGAAGGGCTGGCCCGCTCGGGCCGCGCGCGCGAGTCGTTCGCCGTACTCCCCCAGGCGATCCTCGCGATGGGCCGCACGCCCGCCGAGCAGGAGGCCGCGGCGCTGGGGGTGCGAGGGCTGCTGGCGTTCTACGCCTCCACGCCGGCGTACCTGCCGGTGCTCGAGGTCGAGGGCTGGGCCGACCTGCAGCCCGAGCTCAACGCACTGTCCAAGACCGGCGACGTCGCGGCGATGCTGGCGCGGGTCGACGACGCGATGCTGGAGACGCTCGCCGTCCGCGGCACCCCGCAGGAGTGCGCCGCCGAGCTCCGGCGGCGCTTCGGCGAGCACGCCACCCGGGTCTGCGGCTACTTCCCCGGCTACCGCCCACCGCTCGACCAGGTCGCCGCCCTGGCCGCCTCGCTCAGGTGAGCTGACGGATGAGGGACTACCCCGCCGGCGGCTCGCTCGCGGCCGGCCGCTTCCGCCACGGCAGCGTGCCCTCGAGCTCCACCTCGAGCGAGAAGCTCAGAAAGGTCCGCACGAGCACGATCAGCCCGAGCGCCAGGGCGCTGTCGAGCGTGGGGTCGACGGTGATGGTCAAGACGATGTCGGCGATGATCAGGAACTCCAGGCCCAGCAGGATCGCGCGGCCCACGTTGCGGCGGGCGCGCTCGTAGGCGCCGGCACCGCCGACGCGCCGGTACGACGCCGCCGCGGCGACCAGGCCCACCAGGGACCCGACCACCAGGATCGTCACGCCGCCGACCTCGAACCCGTGCACGACGAGCTCCATCACCTCGTCGAAGCTCATCCCCATCACCCTCGCCGCCCCTCGCTGGCCCGGGCACAGGGTATGCACGGCCCCGGCCCGCGTCCACCGCCGACCCGCCGCAGAGCCTCGGGCCGCCCGCAGGTACGGTCTGCGCGTGACCGCACAGCCCAGCTACGACCAGATCGCCGCGCTTCCGGCGTACTCCCAACAGGGCATCCCGGCCGCGTTCGAGGACTTCAACGGCCACCTCAACGTGCGCCACTACCTCGGCATCGCGAGCGAGGGCCTGGACGAGTCGCTCGTCGAGGTGGGCATCCCCCAGAACTGGCCGCACACGGCCGGCCAGGCGGTCTTCTCCGCCGAGCACCACCTCACCTACTTCTCCGAGCTGCGCACCGGCGACAAGATCTCCGTCCGCGTGCGGCTGGTCGGCCGCTCGCGCCGCGCGGCGCACGTCGTGGTCTACCTGCTCGACGACTCGCACTCGCGCGTGAGCTACGTGATGGAGGAGATCCTGCTCCACATGGACATGGAGACCCGCAAGACCTCCGACTGGCCCGAGGACGTCGCCCGGCAGATCGACGCGCGCCTCGCCGAGGAGAAGCAGCTGGGCTGGGAGCCGATGCTCTCGGGCTCCATGAGCCTGCGCTAGGGCGCCTTCCGCTCGCTCGTCAGGTACGCCGCCAGCGCGCCGCCGACGGCCCCGAACAGGTGTCCCTGCCAGGAGATCCCCGCCTGGCCCGGGAGCACGCCGAGCAGCAGGCCGCCGTACAGCAGGAACAGCAGCACCCCGAGGGCGATCTCGCCGAGCCGACGGGTGAAGACGCCGCGGATCATCAGGTAGACCAACCAGCCGAAGATCAGCACCGAGGCACCGAGGTGCACGGTGTGGGTGGGCGCGACCAGCCACACCCCGAGCCCGCCGACGACCCAGATGATCGCGGTGACCTGCACCCCGCGGAGCACGCCGGAGGCCAGCACCAGGAACAGCAGCACCAGCACCGGCACGGTGTTGGCCGCGAGGTGTCCCCACCCGGCATGCAGGAGCGGCGCGAAGAGGATGCCGAGCAGCCCCTCGTCCTCGCGCGGCTGCACGCCGTACTGATCGAGGCGGTGGGAGAGCGCCGTGTCGAGGAGCTCGAGGCCCCACAGCACGGCGACGAAGACGGCGGCGCCGACGGCGGCCTGCCGCCAGGCACTGCGAGTCTCGCGCCGCGGGCTCATCGGAGCAGCTCCGCGACGCGCTCGACCTGGGTGGGGTCGGAGCCGGTGGGGATCAGGTGCACCTCGTCGGCGCCGACGTCCTCGAAGCGGCGCAGGGTGTCGCGCAGACCGTCGGGGGTGCCGGCGAAGCCTGTCGTCGGGGCCATCGCGTCGACCAGGGACGCGGGCAGCCAGCTCAGGTAGTGGCGCAGGTGGCGGTGCACCTGCTCGCGCGCGGAGCCGTCGCCGTCGTCGAGTGCGAACCAGAACGACGTGGTCAGCCGCGGGGCCGCCTTGCCGGCCTCGGACCAGGCGACCCGGGCCTGCTCGAAGAGCACCGAGGCCGCGTCGGCGTCGAGGTCGAGGCTCACGCCGGCGAGCCCGTCGGCCCAGGCCGAGCCGCTGCGGACCGTCCTGGGGCCGGTCGTCCCGACCAGCAGCTCGGGGCCGCCGTCCTGCACCGGCGGCGGGCCCACCGGGCGGGTGACGTCGCGGATCTCCTCGCCCGCCCACACCCGGCGCATCGTCGCGACCCGCGCCGCCATGCCGCGCATGGTCCGGGTGTTCGGGTTGGCGCCGACGGCGCCGTAGTCCTCCGCGCGGCCCCCGACGCCCAGGCCCACGGTCAGCCGTCCGCCGCTCAGCCGGTCACCGGTGGCGAGGGCCTTGGCGAGCCAGACCGGGTCGTGGAGCTGCGGTACGACGACGGTCGTCGCGATGCGCACGCGCGAGGTCCACGCCGCCACGGCGCCCAGGAGCGTGAGGGTCTCGGGGTTGTCGAAGGCCACCCGCTCCCCGAAGCACAGCGACGAGAACGGGCCCTCGTCCACGGCGCGCGCCCAGGCCTCGAGGGTCCCGGCGCCGTGCCACAGGTCGGGCTCCATCACCGGCAGGGTCATGCCCACATCCATGCAGCCACTGTGACAGACCCGGTCACACCGGCTCGGGTGCGCGCCTCAGCTCGGGGACGAGGGCCAGCAGGCCCAGCACCGGCAGCACGGCGAGCAGAGCCAGCGAGGCCGGGATCCCGACCACCTCGCCGAGGCCGCCCACCATCGCGGACCCGACGGAGCCGCCGACCAGGAACAGCAGCGTCGCCACGCCCAGGGCCACGCCGCGCACGTCAAGCGCCACGGATTCCCCGACCGCCGCCATCAGCGCCGGCTGGCCGAGCCCGAAGGCCACCGTCACCAGGGACACGGCCACCGCGAGGACGGCCGGCGCGACGAGCCAGGTGCCGAGTGCGGCCAGCAGCAGCGCGGTCGTCGCGACCACCCCGGCCAGCCCGAGCGAGACGGCCGGACCGACCCGGTCGAGGAGCGTCCCGGCGGCCCTCGGCATCGCCATCGCCAGCACCGCGCTGGGCACGAGCAGCAGCCCCACCTGCCACGCCTCCCAGCCCTCGTGCACGAGGACGGCCGGTACGGCGACCAGGTGCGCGAACCACGCGGCCGGGACGGCCGCAGCCGCGAGCGAGCTGCGCACGACCGTGGCGTCGCGGATCACCGAGGCGGGCAGGAAGCCGTGCGGGCGACGACGCACCCGCCAGGCGACCGCGGGGACGCCCAGCAGGACCAGGACTCCGCCGAGCGCGGCGATGAGCACGCCCGTGGCCGGCGACTGGACGACCAGCACCAGGCCGGCGGCCGTCGCGGCGACCAGCACGGCGCCGAGGACGTCGAGACCGGCCCCGGAGCCCTCAGGGCTCAGCGCCCGCCACAGGAACGGCAGGACCAGCACGCCGAGGATCGGCAGGGCCATGACGAAGCGCCAGCCGAGCGCGTGCTCCACCACGCCGCCGATCAGCGGACCCAGGCAGCTCACCGCGGCGGCCATGCCGGCCAGCCGGCCCATCGCCACGTCGCGCACCTGACCGTCGTACCGCTTGCTCAGGACGGCGACGCCCAGCGTCGGGACGGCGGCGGCGCCGGCGCCCTGGAGGAGCCGGCCCAGGAGGAGCACCTCGAACGTCGGCGCGAACGCCGCGACCAGCGCGCCGGAGGTCATCAGGCCGATGCCGACCAGCAGCGGGATCCGCACCCCGACCAGGTCCGAGACCCGGCCGTAGACGGCGGTGGTCACCGCGAGCATCAGGACGTAGAGGCTGATCGTCCAGGTGGCGTCGCCGACGCCGACCCCGAGGTCGGAGCCCAGCAGCGGCAGCGCCATCGCCGCCGACGACGAGCCCATGCCGGCCACGCCGAACAGCGCCCCGAGCAGCAGGGAGACGCGCCGAGAGTCGTCCGAGGTCATGTCCTCGCCCAACAGCCCGGGGGGAGCCGACATTCCCTCCGACGCTCCCGGCGACTAGCTCGTCGGCGAGGCGCAGGCCCCGTCGGTGGCCTGCAGCCGGCGCTCCAGCTCGGAGAGCGTGTCACCGACCTCGCTCGGGGTGTCGGTCCGCAGCCCGAGCCGCAGGTCCCAGGTCGCGGCGTGCGAGTCGGCGAATGAGCGGATCAGCTCCCGGTCCCGAGGGGTGGTGTCACCTGTGTTCCACAGGGTCTCGATGACCGCCTGGACGTCGACTAGCCAGCGATCGATCGCCTCGTCGAGGGCGTCCGGGTCCTCGACGTGGGCATCGACGAGCTCGGCCCGCGCGGCGGCGGCGGCTTCGGCGGCGTCCTCGGACTCGGCGATCGCGGCGGTCAGGGAGGCCCGGTTCTCGTCCCAGCTCTCGCAGGCCGCGACCAGGCGGCGCTCGTCCGCGCCGCTTCGCCACCACAGGGTGCCGGCCACGGCCAGGACGACCGCGAGCGCTGCGAGGAGGAGCAGGGCGCGCCGGCCAGGGCGCAGCGCGTCGTACCCCATGCAGTGCCCTCCCGACGTCCCCCAGTGGTCCTCCAGTGATGCCCTGGGCGACACCGGTCAAACGTCAGGTGCCTAGCGGCCGAACGCCGGCCGCTCCTTGGCCAGGAACGCCCGCACACCCTCGGCGAAGTCCGGCCCGGTGTAGACCTCGCGCAGCACCTCCGCGTCGCCCTCGGGGCTCGCCTCGAGACGCCGCGCCCGGTCGAGCAGCTGGTGCTTGGTGGCGCGCACGGTCACCGGCGACAGCGCCAGCACCCCCTCGACGAGCGTGGCCAGCTCGGCGTCCAGCGCCTCGGTGTCGGCGGCCACCGACATGACCGCGCCGACGGCGTACGCGCGCTCCGCGTCGACCAGCCGCGCCGCCAGCAGCATCTCCCGGGTCAGCGACTCCCCGAACACCGCGGCGCAGCGGTAGACGATCGAGCCGGCCAGCGCGTTGCCGAGCGTGCGCGCGATCGGGTACCCGAACCGGCTGCCGGCCGTCGCGATCCTCAGGTCGCAGTGGGTCGCCACCGCCAGCCCGCCGCCGACGCATACGCCCGACACGGCCGCCACGGTCACCTGCGGCAGCGCGTGCAGCGACTCCAGCAGCTCGCGGATCCAGTCCTCGTAGGCCACCGCGTCGGCCTCGAGGAAGTCGGAGATCTCGTTGCCGGCCGCGAAGGCCCGCCCACCCGCGCCACGCAGCACCAGCACCCGCACCGACGTGTCGTCGCGCAGCTCGGCGCACAGCTCCCGCATCCCCGCGTACATCTCCCGCGTGAACGCGTTGTGCCGCTGCGGCCGGTTGAACGTCACCTCCACGACCCCGTCGGTACGCCGTACCTCCAGCTCCTCACCCATGCCGCGGAGCCTAGGGCCTCCCCCACCCCCACGGCAGTCGAGGTGCGCCGAGCGCGAGCCCCACGGTGGTTGAGGTGCGACGAGCGCCAGCGAGGAGCCTCGAAACCACCGCGCGAGAGGGGCCCTTCGGTGGTTGAGGTGCGAGGGCCGCCGGGCCCGAGCCCCGAAACCACCCCCGCGACACGCTCCCCTCCACAGCCCACCTCGAGCCGCGGGCGCACAGAGGTCACCGCGGCCGAACCTATGGCCATGCCCCACACCTACATCGTGCGCTGCGACGACGGCAGCTACTACGTCGGCAGCACCTGGGACCTCGAGGCGCGACTCTGGCAGCACAACCACGAAGGCGGCGCGGCCTACACGCGCAGCCGGCGGCCCGTGGTGCTGGTCTGGAACGCCGAGTTCGACTCCATCGAGCAGGCCTTCGCCTACGAGAAGCAGGTCCAGGGCTGGAGCCGGGCCAAGCGCGAGGCGCTGATCCGCGGCGACTTCGACGCCCTCCCCGACCTCGCCCGCCGTCCGTCAGCCCGCAGACCGGCGAGCGAATAGAGCGCGGCGCGGGAGACGGGTGGTTTCGAGGCTCGCTTCGCTCGCACCTCAACCACCGTGCAGCCCCACGGTGGTTGAGGTGCGAGGGCCGCTAGGCCCGAGCCTCGAAACCACCCGGGCGCTCGACGAGCCAGCGCGCGAGGAGGGTGCCGTCGTGCTCGAGGAGGGTGTGCAGGCTCAGGGGGACGTCGAGGGCCGGCGCGGCCACGATGCGGGGGTGGTCGCCGCCGACCAGGCGCGGTACGACGGTCGTCGTCAGCTCGTCCACGACGCCCTGCGCGAGCAACGCACCCAGCAGGGACGGCCCGCCCTCGGAGAGCAGGTCGACCAGGCCGCGGGCGACGAGCGTCTGCTTGAGCAGCGCCAGGTCGACCCGGTCGTCGCCGAGCGTCAGGACGTGGTCGTGGCCCAGGACGTCGCGCGCCTCGCCCAGCCCGGGAGCCGTGGCGGTCGTCGCCAGCAGCACCGAGCCCGCCGGCGCCCCCCGCAGCCCTTCGGGTACGTCGCCGCGCCGGCTGACCAGCACGATCGGCGTGTCCGCCGGCCGGTAGCCCTCGATGCGCGCGGTTCCGGCGCCGACCACGATCGCGTCGGCCAGGGCGCGCAGCGTGTCGAAGACCTGCTTGTCGGCGGCGTTGTTGATGGAGCCGCTCTTGCCCGACTCCCCCGTGGCCGCGCCGTCCACGGTCGACACCATGTTGACCCGCAGCCACGGGGTTCGCGGCGCGGCGTAGATCCGCGTGAGGTCGTCGGTCTCCGGGCCGACGAGCACCCTCATCGCCACATCCCGTCCATGCGCATGACCCAGTACTGCACGCCGTACGGGTCGTCGTCGTAGTCCACACGCACCGAGTCCGGGTCGACCTCGATCTCCCGGCCGAGCCACACGAGGGCGGCCACGTCGGCCCAGAGCTCGCGGGCGAGGCGCTCGTCGACGTCGCCGGTCCGGCCGGCCAACAGCGCCGCCCGCAGCCCCTCGTCGAAGCCGGCGGCACGCTCGTCCAGGTGACCCGGCGCCTTCTCCGAGCGCGTGGCGCTCCCGTTGGCCACCACGAGCACGCTGCCGGGATGCTCCCGCGTCAGGTCCACCGCGACGCCGGCCTCCTCCGCGAGGCACCGAGCGACGTTCAGTCCCTGCAGGGACCCGTGCACGCCGAAGCCCGGCCCGAGCCAGCGCACCGCGTCCAGGCACGCGGCCCGCAGGTCGGCGACCGGGTCCTCGATCCCGCGGTACGACGGCAGCAGGGCCGGCACGCCGGGCACCAGCGCCACGCGCACCGGCGCGCCGCTCACTGCAGCCCCCGGATCGCCCGGCGGGGCGGGCGCCGGCCGGCGATCGTCCACACCATGTCCACCGTCTGCCGGGTCTCGACCACCTCGTGCACGCGGTAGAGGCGCGCGCCGGCGAGGGCGCAGACGGCGGTGGCCGCCAGCGTGCCCGTGAGGCGCTCGCCGACCGGGAGCCCCAGGGTCTCGCCCACGAAGTCCTTGTTGGACAGCGAGACGAGCACCGGCCAGCCGGTCGCGACCATCTCGCCCAGTCGCCGGGTCAGCTCCAGGGAGTGGAAGGTGTTCTTCCCGAAGTCGTGGGCCGGGTCGATGACGATCGACTCCCGGGCGACACCGGCGGCCAGGGCACGCTCGGCGTAGGCGGTGGTGTCGTCGATCGCGGCGCGCACGACGTCGTCGTACTCGACGCGGTAGGGGCGCGTGCGCGGGGTCGCGCCGCCGGTGTGGGTGCAGATGAGGCCGGCGCCGAACTCGGCGGCCGCGTCGACCAGCTCGGGGTCCGCACCGCCCCAGGCGTCGTTGAGGACGTCCGCTCCGGCTTCGCAGGCGGCCCGGCCGACCTCGGCCCGCCAGGTGTCGACGGAGATCACCAGGCCCGGGAAGCTCTCCCGCACGCGGGCGACGAAGTCCACCACCCGTGCCTTCTCCTCGGCGGCATCGATCTCGACGCCGGGCGCGGCCTTGATGCCCCCGATGTCGACGATCTCGGCGCCCTGCTCGACCACGAGCCGGACCCGCTCGAAGGCCTTGTCCTCCGCCCAGGTGGCGCCCCGGTCGTAGAAGGAGTCGGGGGTGCGGTTGACGATCGCCATCATCAAGGTGGCGTCGTCGGCGAAGGAATGACGTCCCAGACGCAGTGTCATGCGCTCACCGCAGGTGGCCGCTCACCGACGTGGACCACCCTCTCGATCGGCACGATCACACCCTCCTCGGAGCGGTACTGCCGCAGCTGCACGACCTGGTCCCCCTCGGTGGTCAAGGCGTGCGCCTCGACACCAGCCCGGCGCTTCGCCACGGCCGCGAGGATCTGGGTCGCCATCGCGCCGAGGTCCAGCAGCTCCTGGTGGGCGTGCGCGCGTCGCCCGAGGTCGACCTGCGCGATCGCGTCCGGCCCGCGCGCGGCGAGGGTGTCGATCAGCGCGGCGAGCTCGACGGCGTACCCGGTCGGCACCCAGAGCGTCTCGAAGAGCGAGCGCCGTACCGCCCACTCACCGGCGAGGGGCTGCACGACCCCGGCGAGCTCGGGGTACTCCAGCGCCAGCACCGGCCGCGCCACCAGCTCGGTCACGCGCCCCCCGTCGAGCGGTCCGCCCTCCCCGGCGAGCAGCGGCCGCTCGTAGAACCCCTTCACCAGCGCCACGTCCGGGACCGTCAGCAGCGGCCCCAGCAGGCCCGGCACGAAGTGGGTGTCCCAGTCGAGCAGGTCGGCGTCCATGAACACGATCACGTCGCCGGTCGTGACGAACAGCGACTTCCACATCGCCTCGCCCTTCCCGCCGACGCTGCCGAGGTCCGGGCGGATCTCCGACGAGCGATGGACGACCGCCCCGGCGTCGGTCGCCACGTCGTACGTCGCATCGGTGGAGTCGGAGTCGATCACGACCACCTCGTCCAGCAGCGCCACCGTGTCCACCAGCGCGCTGCGCACCCGGGTCACGACGTCGCCCACCGTGGCCGCCTCGTTGCGAGCCGGCACCACCAGGCTCACACGGGTCTCCCCCTTGGCGGCCAGCAGGTCGTCGAGGGACCAGTCATCCCAATGAGCGGTCCGAAGCACGCTGTGCAGGGTAGCCGTGGCCCATCCGCCCGGGCGGAGAGAGCACCGCTGGTCGGGACGCTGGCCGCGACCGTGGCGGATGGCCGCCCACGGCCACTGGGGCGTGGCAGGTTTGGCCAGCCGGCCGAGGGGCACCTACTGACCATGACGGCCCTGGAGATCTCCCTCATCGTGATGATGGTGCTGGCGCTGCGCTCGGTGGTCGACACCATTCGTCACTCGCGCTGACCCGGACGGCGCCTCGCCGATCGGCGACCTCCGCTCCTCGACCTGCTGTCACTCCCTCACGGGCGGGTCACTCGTAGCCCAGGATCTCCCGGCGCTTCTCGCCCCAGGCGAGGGCGGACGCGATCGCCTCGTCCAGGCTCAGCTCGGTGCGCCACTGGAGCAGCTCGGCGGCCTTGTCGACGTTCGCGTAGGCACCGACGGCGTCCCCGGGCCGCGGCGGCGCCTCCTTCAGCGGCACCTGCTGGCCGAAGACCCGCTCGAACGACGCCACGAGCTCGCGCACCGTCACGCCCTCGCCGGTGCCGACGTTGATGACCGTGCTGGGCGCCTCGACGGCGGCGATGACCTCGTCGAACCGCTCGATCGCGCGCACGTGGGCTCTCGCGAGGTCCCACACGTGGATGTAGTCGCGGATGCCCGTGCCGTCGCGGGTGGGGTGCTCGGTCCCGGTGATCGTGAAGGCGTCCTTCTGGCCGCGGGCGGCCATCACCAGCTGTCCGAGCACGTGCGAGGGCTCCTTGGCGTAGATCCCGGACTCGAGGCCGGGGTCGGAGCCGATCGGGTTGAAGTAGCGCAGGATGACCGCGCTGAGGTCGGTCGCGGCCGCCATGTCCTGCAGGACCTGCTCCATCATCCGCTTGGTGCGCGCGTACGGCGAGGTCGGCTCCAGCGGGTCCTCCTCGGTCACCTCGAAGTCGTCCTTGATGGCGTAGAGGGACGCCGAGGACGAGAACAGCACGCGGGTCTTGCCCAGCGTGTTGAGCTCGTCGAAGAGCTCCAGCGACTTGGCGACGTTGTCGCGGTAGTAGAGGTAGGGCAGCTCCATGGACTCGGGTACGACGATGCGCGCGGCCATGTGGATCGTCGCGTCGAGGTCGGGGTGCTCCGCGACGATGCGGCGCAGCAGGTCACGGTCGGCGACGTCGCCCTCGTAGAAGATCCGGTCGCGCACGAACGCCTTGGGGCCGGAGAGCAGCGAGTCGAGGATGACGGGCGTGTGCCCGGCCTCCTCCAGCGCCTTGGCGGTGGTCGATCCGATGTAGCCGGCGCCGCCGGTGACGAGAACCTTCATGGCCGGCAGCCTAGCGACGCACCGCGCACGGACGCGAAGACGTGACGGAGTGACGGCTCAGGGCGTTGACCCCGCGGACCTGGCTAAAGAAGTGCTCACCACCGACGGACTCCGGCACCACTCTGGCGGAAACCCGGGGTGATGCACCCCCTTAGGTGGAGCGTTCCTGCACGATCAGACTGCCCTGCCGAGCCGCGTCTCCCGTGGCGCGTGAAGCGGCCTATCGCCGCCTCACGACGGAAAACCTGGAATACGGCTACAAGCCGGGGCGGAACACGAAGTTGTTCGCGTACTCACTGGACGCGGGATCGATGGCGGTCTGATCGCGCGCGATGTCGAAGGAGTCGAACGGAAGGATCCGACCTGCCTGCATATACGCGATTCGTCGGTATCCCCAGCCGCTCAGCTGTTTGACGATCCGCTCGATTCCGCCAGGGTTGTGTCGCTCCTCGATCTCCATGAAGAGCACAGGCTGATGGCGCCGAATAGTCTCGGCGGCGCCACGCAAGAGCTCCTCCTCATGGCCCTCGACGTCGACCTTGAGAAAGCCGATGTCATCGAGGTTGTACGAGTCCAAGGTTCGCAGCTCCACAGTCACCTCGGTCGTCAACCGACCTCCACCTAGGGCGTGGAGGCTCGCCTCGCCGTTTCCGGTCTCGGGAACGTGGAGCGTCGCAGTGCCCGGAGTGTCCGAAAGCGCGACACGGTGCGCCGTCACATTGCTGGGAGCCGACGCCTTCAGCCGGTCGAAGATTGCGGGCTGCGGCTCGAAGGCATGGACATGACTTGCCGAGGTCGCGATCCAGTACGTGTAGAGACCCGCGTTGGCTCCGGCGTCCACCGCGACCTGGTCGCGAGGGACAAGGTCAGCGAGGACGCGAGCAGGCGCGTGCAGACCGAAGAGATCACGCCGGTTCTTCTCTGCCCGGAGCCGCATCGCCACCTTGGGCGAGAGAATCCTCTTCAGGGAACTGGTCACCGGTGTCATTCCTTGACCCTACCGGCGCAGGTGGCCTCAGGATCGCCCATTGCCTCGAAGACTCGGCTGATCGCGTGCAACCGTGTCCGCAAGGCCGCACGCCGGAGCAGGCTTCGGAGGACGCAAATGCTCAGCTCCCACACGATCTCGTCCTAGGACCTGCCTGCACCCTTGAATCGCAAGGACGTCCACGAGGGCCTCGCGCGGTCAACCCGTCCACTCGGCATCGGCCCGGTGCATCACGCAGTCCATTTCGAGCATCGCAGGAAAGTTCCCGCCGTTGTTCGGGAACAGCGCGCTCAAGACAAACCCGAGGTCTTCGTACGCTTTCAGCACGACATCGAAGCGCGGCGCCCCTTCATACAGCGCCTGAACCGACAGTTCACTCTGGAGCCCGACGATCCGCGAAAGCCATGGCCCGGCTCCTGCGACAACCTCCATGTCGTGGCCTTGCGTGTCCATCTTGAGGAATGCGTTCTCGAAGCCGAGGCGCTCGTGATAGGTGGACAAGACGTCGGCGGCCGTCATGAGTCGAACCTGAACTTGGCGGCTCACCCTGTTCGCCTCGCCAGTGATGTGCTCGGCGCCGCCCGCCGGCGCCATCAAAGAACTAAACTGATCGCTGTTCATGACGTTGAAAGCGGCCTCCCCCGAAGCCGAACTCAGCGCCGCTTCTTCGACGAACCAGAGGGGATCAGACTCCGCTCTCTGTCGAAGGGTCGCGGCCACCTCCGGGATGGGTTCACACGAAACGATCGCACCCGTGTAGCCCGCCCTCTCGCGCAACATGGTCGCGTACTGACCACTGTTGGCACCCACGTCGAGGACCATGTCGACGCGAAATCGTCGAAGAAAGGTGCTGAGGAACTCCTGCTCATACAAGACTCCCAGCCGCCCCGGGCGAACAACACGGGCTCCGACAACCTTTTCCATTGCGTCCGCAGCACGACGCTTCAAAGTGGCCATGTGGAGACTCTGTCATGCAGCATCTCGAGTGGCTCGAATGTCGACCAAAGTCTGACGCCGCAGTTTAGAGAAGCATGCTCCTCAGCTGCGAGGGCAGCGGCGCTATCTCTGGCGACGAGTGCCTCGCTGGCGGCATCAGATGGCCTGCACCTCACAAGCATGTGACGATCACGCGTCGGAGTCCGCGCACAACGTGAACATTCATGACGACTATGGCCTTTTGGATGCGCGAAACCCGTCCAGCCCCTAGATTGCTCTCGGGTCCATGGGGGCCCAGCTCGTGGTAACGCCGCCACTCTGCATCTACACAGTGCTCCGTTTGGAAGTCGTATGACCCTCTTGTGGGACCGCGATACAAGGCGTCAGAGGTCGGTGACCTCGCGGGCGCTGCGCTACCTTCCGACCTCCGCCTTCGCACTGGACACGACGGTCATCACCGTCGCCACCATGCTCGGGGTCCTGGGCCGCGAGCGCCTGTCTCTCTTCGCCACCAGCACCGACGTCGCCGAGCGGCTCGGGATCGTCGGCCCGCTCCTGGTCCTGGGCTGGATCGCGACGATCCTGCTGAGCGGCGGCTACGCGAAGAACGTGTTCGACGCCGGCACCGACGAGTACAGGCGCGTCGTCCAGTCCAGCTTCGTCACCGCGGGTCTGGTGGGCGTCGGGTGCTTCCTGGTGAAGTTCCCGCTCTCGCGCGGGTTCTTCCTTCTCACCTTCGCGATCGGTATCCCCGGACTGGTCCTGGGCCGACTGCTCCTGCGACGCTTCGTGCACGCGGCGCGCCGTCGTGGCTCCCTGCTTCACCGCGTCCTCATCGCCGGGTCGCCCAGCCACGTCGACGAGATCGCCGCCGTCCTCCGCCGAGAGACCTGGCTCGGCTACCAGGTGATCGGCGCCCTTACTCCCGCCCACTACCTCGACGAAGAGACGCGCCGCGGCATCCCTGTCCTGGGCAACAGCGACGACGCCACCTCGGCGGTGCTGGAGCACGAAGCCGACATCGTCTTCTTCGCCAGCGGCGCGCTGGGGTCGTCCACCCAGATGCGGCGGATCGCCTGGGACCTGGAGCACAAGGACGTCCAGGTGGTCGTCGCACCCTCGGTCATGGACGTGTCGGCCGAACGCGTCCGCATCCGTCCCGTCGGCGGCCTGCCCCTCATGCACATCGACCCACCCCGGGCCACGGACGCCTCCCGCTGGGGCAAGCGACTGTTCGACATCATCGGCTCGGCCTCCCTGATGATCCTGCTCAGCCCTGTGTTCGTGATCGCCGCCCTGAGCATCAAGCTGTACGACCGCGGGCCGGTGCTCTTCCGTCAGACGCGGGTCAGCAGACACGGTGGCGAGTTCCCATGTCTCAAGTTCCGCAGCATGGTGACGGACGCGGAAGCGCAGCTTCAGCGGCTACACGCAGCCGTCGACGCCGACCATGTGTTGTTCAAAATGCCTGAGGACCCTCGCATCACTCTCCCCGGCCGTTGGCTGCGCCGCTTCTCCATCGACGAGCTGCCTCAACTCTTCAACGTGCTGCGAGGCGAGATGAGCCTGGTCGGCCCTCGCCCGCCGCTGCCCAGCGAGGTCGCCCGCTACCAGGGTGACGTCGGCCGGCGGATGCACGTCCGCCCCGGCCTGACCGGGCTGTGGCAGGTCTCTGGGCGCTCCGACCTCTCCTGGGACGAGACGGTCCGCCTCGACCTCTACTACGTCGACAACTGGTCGATGCTCCAGGACCTCTCGATCCTGGCCAAGACGGTCGGCGCCGTCTTCAGCTCCCGCGGCGCCTACTGAGCCGGTCACTGGTGGACCGTCACTGGTGGACCGTAGGTCTCAGACAGGCGTATGCCTTGTCTGCACCCCGGTGCTGCTAGGTCACTGCCGAACTGACGCAGTCCCGCCTTGGTGAGGACCTGGCTGACAGTTGCAGGGCCTGGTGGCCCGGGACGTGCAGACCGGCCATAGGGCTTTGCACCGCGAGTGCCGCAGTGACCAACCGGCCGTCACGTCCCGGGGCCGGAGTGCTGATTCCGTGGGCTATACGGAAGGAGCACTAATCATGGAGGCTACGCCCACTTTCGCTGGGATCGACTGGTCCTGGCAGCACCACGCGTTGTGCATCGTCGATGACGATGGGCAGCGCATCGAGGAAGTCACGCTCCCGCACTCGAAGCCGGGACTGGGCAAGATCACGACCTTGCTGCGCCGTCACGGCGTGGCCCAGGTCGGGATCGAACGTGGCGACGGGCCGGTGGTCGAGCATCTGATCCGCGACGGATTCGAGGTCGTGGTGATCTCGGCGCGTCAAGTGAAGTCGCTACGTGCGCGCTACGGCAGTGCAGGCAACAAGGACGACCGGTTCGACGCGTTTGTCCTGGCCGACGCCTTACGCACCGACACCGCACGCTGGGCGGTTGTACAACCCGATACCGAGGAGACGATCGCGTTGCGGATGCTGGTGCGTTCGCGTCACGACTTGATCGATCACCGGATTGCGGTGCATAACCAGCTGTTGGCGGTGTTGCAGCACAACTTCCCCGGAGCGATCGGACTGTTCAGCCAGCTCGACATCGGTATCAGCCTGGCGTTCTTGCGCCGGTTCCCGACCGAAGCCAAGGCCGCGTGGCTGTCCCAGCTTCGAATGGCGCACTGGCTCAAGGCCAATGGCTACTGCGGTCGCCAGAGCGCGCCGATCTCGTCGACCACCTGCGCAACGCAGCCACCGGACGCGTGAGCGGCCCAGCAGCCGAAGCCAGCGAACTCGTCGTACTCACCCTGGTCGACCTGCTCAGCAAGCTCCGCGAACAGCAATCGATCCTCGAGACCCGGATCAAGGAAGCGCTCCTCGCGCACCCCGACGGCCCGATCTTCCAGTCCCTCCCACGCGCTGGAACCGTGCGCGCCGCAACCCTCCTGGCCGAGATTGGCGACTGCCGCGCCCGCTTCCCAGATGCCGCCGCGCTCGCCGCAGCCGCCGGGGTCGCACCCTCAACCAGACAGTCCGGCAAACACCTCAACGTCGCCTACCGACGCGGCTGCAACAAGACTCTCCGCGCCGCGCTCATCGACTGGGCTCAAGACACCCCGCGCGCCAACGCCTGGGCCCGCGATACCTACGACCGCGCCCGCCAGCGCGGCTGCCGCCACCCCCACGCGGCAAGGATCCTGGCCCAAGCCTGGACCAGGATCCTCTGGCGCTGCTGGCACGACCAAGTGCCCTACAACCCCGACCTACACGGCCGGCTCAGCCTCATCACCAAGGAGGCTGCTTGACATAGGGCTGTCAGCCCTCCTGACGGTCCTCGACCAGCAGGTCGAGCAGGTACGCGCCGTACCCGCTCTTCTCGAGCGGCCGGGCGAGCTCCTCGAGGCGCGCGTCGTCGATGAAGCCCATCCGCCAGGCCACCTCCTCGGGAGCGCCGATCTTGGTGTCCTGGCGCTTCTCGATCGCGCGGACGAAGTTGCTGGCGTCGTTCAGGTCGTCGAAGGTCCCGGTGTCCAGCCACGCCGAGCCGCGCGGCAGCACCTCGACCTGGAGTCGGCCCTGCTCGAGGTAGATCCGGTTGAGGTCGGTGATCTCGAGCTCGCCGCGCGCCGACGGCTCCAGCTGCTTGGCCAGCTCGACCACGCCATTGTCGTAGAAGTACAGGCCAGGCACCGCGAAGTGGCTGCGTGGCTTCTCGGGCTTCTCCTCGAGGGAGAGCGCGCGACGGTTCTCGTCGAACTCCACCACCCCGTACGCCGACGGGTCCGCCACGCGGTAGCCGAACACCGCAGCGCCGTCGATGTCGGCGAAGCGCCGCAGTTGGGTGCCCAGGCCGGCGCCGTGGAAGATGTTGTCGCCGAGGACCAGGCCCGCAGGCTCCGAGCCGAGGTGCTCCTCCCCGATGACGAACGCCTGGGCCAGGCCGTCGGGCGAGGGCTGCACCGCATAGCTGATCTCGATCCCGAACTGCGAGCCGTCGCCCAGCAGCCGCCGGAACTGCTCCGCCTCATGGGGCGTCGTGATCACCAGGATCTCCCGGATGCCCGCCAGCATCAGCGTCGACATCGGGTAGTAGATCATCGGCTTGTCGTAGATCGGCATGAGCTGCTTGCTCACGGCGTGCGTGATCGGATGCAGTCGCGACCCAGTGCCGCCGGCCAAGATGATTCCGCGCATGCGCAGACTCTAGGGTGAGGGCGTGGAACACGTACTCGTGACCGGCGGCGCCGGCTTCATCGGCTCCAACTTCGTCCATCACCTGGTGCGGGAGACCGACGCCCGGGTGACCGTGCTCGACAAGCTGACCTACGCCGCGTCGCGGGAGTCCCTAGAAGGCCTGCCGGCAGACCGGGTGGACCTCGTCGTCGGTGACGTCGCCGACGGGGAGCTGGTCGACCGCCTGGTCGCGGATGCGGACGCGGTGGTCCACTTCGCCGCGGAATCGCACAACGACAACTCACTGACCGAGCCGGGGCCGTTCATCCAGACCAACATCGTCGGGACCTTCCAGATCCTCGAGGCGGCCCGCCGCCACGACACCCGCCTGCACCACATCTCGACCGACGAGGTCTACGGCGACCTGGAGCTCGACGACCCGCAGCGCTTCACCGAGGCCACGCCGTACAACCCGAGCAGCCCCTACTCCGCCGCCAAGGCGGGCTCGGACCACCTGGTGCGCGCCTGGGTCCGGAGCTTCGGCGTCCGGGCGACCATCAGCAACTGCTCCAACAACTACGGCCCCTGGCAGCACATCGAGAAGTTCATCCCGCGCCAGATCACCAACGTGATCGACGGGGACCGCCCGAAGGTCTACGGCAACGGGACCAACGTCCGCGACTGGATCCACGCCCAGGACCACTCGGCCGCCGTGTGGCTGATCCTGCAGCAGGGTCGCATCGGCGAGACCTACCTGATCGGCGCCGACGGCGAGCGCAACAACCTGCAGGTCGTGCGCAGCATCCTCGAGTACTTCGGCCGCCCGGCCGACGACTTCGACCTGGTCACCGACCGCGCCGGCCACGACCTGCGCTACGCCATCGACTCGAGCAAGCTGCGCGACGAGCTCGGCTGGCGGCCGGTCTACTCCGACTTCGAGGGCGGCCTCGCCCGCACCATCGAGTGGTACCAGGAGCACGAGGACTGGTGGCGCCCCCACAAGCAGGCCACCGAGGCCTTCTACGCCTCCAAGGGTCAGTGACGACTCAGGTGGTTTCGAGGCTCGTCGCTGGCGCTCCTCGCACCTCCACCACCGAACCCTCAGCGCCCCACGGTGGTTGAGGTGCGAGCGAAGCGAGCCCCTACGGTGGTTGAGGTGCGAGCGAAGCGAGCCCCTACGGTGGTTGAGGTGCGAGCGAAGCGAGCCTCGAAACCACCCCGACCGCATGGAGCCCTCACATGCCTGACCTGACGATCGAGACCACCCCCATCCCCGGCCTCCTGGTCGTCCACCTGGACCTCCGCGAGGACGCCCGCGGCTTCTTCAAGGAGAACTGGCAGCGCGAGAAGATGGTCGCGCTGGGTCTCCCGGACTTCGGGCCGGTGCAGAACAACATCTCGTTCAACGCCACGCGCGGCGCCACCCGGGGCATCCACACCGAGCCGTGGGACAAGTTCGTCTCGGTGGCCAACGGGCGGATCTTCGCCGCCTGGGTCGACATGCGCGAGGGAGGCTCCTTCGGCGCCACCTTCCACGTCGAGATGGACCCATCTGTGGCCGTCTTCGTCCCCCGCGGCGTGGGCAACAGCTACCAGACGCTCGAGGACGGCGTCGCTTACAGCTACCTCGTCAACGAGCACTGGCGACCCGGCACGGCGTACCCCGCACTCAACCTCGCCGACGAGACCGCGGCGATCCCGTGGCCGATCCCGCTGGCCGAGAGCGAGATCTCCGAGAAGGACCTGCACAACCCCTTCTTCGCTGACGTCGTGCCGATGGGACCGAAGAAGACCCTGATCGTCGGCGCCCTCGGCCAGCTGGGGCGCGCTCTGCAGGCGGACTTCCCCGGGGCCGACCTGGTCGACCTCGCCGAGCTGGACCTCACCGACGCTGCGGCCGTCGCCGCGTGGCCGTGGCACGAGTACGAGCTCGTTCTCAACGCCGCCGCCTACACCGCGGTCGACGCCGCCGAGACGCCGGAGGGCCGGCGGAGCTGCTGGGCCGCCAACGCCGCGGCCCCCGCGACGCTGGCCCGGCTCTCCGAGGCCCACGGCTTCACGCTTGTGCACTTCTCCTCGGAGTACGTCTTCGACGGCACCGTGCCCGAGCACACCGAGGACGAGCCGCTCTCCCCGCTCGGGGTCTACGCCCAGACGAAGGCCGCCGGCGACCTCGCCGTCGGCACGGCCCGGCGCCACTACATCCTGCGCACCTCGTGGGTGATCGGCGAGGGCAACAACTTCGTGCGCACGATGCGCCGACTCGCCGAGCAGGGCGTCTCGCCCGACGTCGTCTCCGACCAGATCGGACGACTCACCTTCACCAGCGAGCTCTCCCGGGCCACCCGGCACCTGCTCGACACCGGAGCGCCGTACGGCACCTACCACTGCAGCAACGCCGGACCGGCCATGTCATGGGCGGACATCGCCGCTGCGGTCTACGAGCTCTCCGGGCGGTCGGCCGACGACGTGCACCCGATCACCACGGAGCAGTACGGCGCCGGGAAGTCGCTGTCGCCCCGGCCGGCCAGCAGCACCATGTCGCTCGCCAAGCTCCGCGCGACCGGCTTCGAGCCGCGCGAGCAGCTGCCCGCGCTGCGCGACTACCTCGCGGCGGACGGCCCAGCCTGACCGGCCTACCGGCGGCGCAGCCCGGCCAGAGCCGGGCGCACGTCGACCAGGAACACGATCGTCGCGATGGTGAAGGCGAGGTTCACGATCATCCCGAAGACGGGCAGCAGCTGCAGCACCACAGCCAGGCCCAGGATGATCCCCCACGCGGGCTTGGTGAGCTTGCCCGCGGCGACGTACGACTCGGACGAGTAGGTCAGCGCGGTGACCAGCGCGAAGATCTTGACAGCCAGCAGCACCAGTTGGAGCACGACGGCGATGTCACCTTGCAGTCCCATGGCCCCACCCTAGCGATTGCGCGACGAGGCCCCCGGAGCTCATACCTCCGGGGGCCTCGTGCCGCGTCAGAACAGCGTCAGCTGTCCGTCGTCGGGTGCTCTTCAGTCGCCGACCTTCTGAGCGGCGTCGGTGGCCGCCTTGGCCGCGTTGGTGGCGGTCTTCTTCGCGGCGGTGGTCGTCGCCTTGGCGCTGCTGCGGGCGGGGCCGGAGGACTTCTTGGCGGTCGTGGCGGTCTTCTTGGCCGTGGTCGACGCCTTCTTGGCGGTCGACTTGGTGGCCTTGGCGCCCTGGGTCTTGGTGGTCTTGGCCTTGGCGGTGGTGGTCTTGGCCGTGGACACGGTCGCCTTCGTGGACTCCTGGTTGCGCACGCGGGTGACCAGCTTCTCGCCGCGCTTGGCCAGGTCGGCGTAGGTGCCGGTCACCGTGGAGACGTTCTCGTTGACCGCGCTCTGCACCTTGGCGGGCAGGGTCAGGGCGTCGGCCTGCAGGGCCTCGACACGGGCCTCGACGGCCGCGCGGCGGGCCTTGGCGTCCTTGGAGAGCGCCTCGACGCGTGAGCTGACGGCGGTCAGGGCCTGGTCGCGCAGCGCCTTCGGCTCGAAGTCGAGGCCGGTGACGGTCTTCTGGTAGCCGGAGATCCTGTTCTGCACGTCGGCGACGTAGTCGCGCACGATTGCGACGGCGAGGTCGGTGGCGCCGACGCCGGCATACAGCGGCTTCGCCGCGACGGGGGGAAGCTCCAGGGTCGAGATGTCGAACTTGGCCTTGGCCATGGCGTTCTCCTTCGGTTGCGGGGTGGGGGCGTACGCGTCAGTCGTCGTCGGGGGTGCGTCCGGCGTTGAGTGCCAGGAACGACGAGTAGACGTCGAGCAGGGACTGCTTCTGACGCTCGGTGAGGCCCGCGTCGTTGAGCACCGCGAGCTCGACCGAGCCACCGACACCGTCCTCCGGGCTGAGGATCCCGGCGCGGATGTAGAGCTGTTCCGCGGAGATGCGCAGTGCCTTGGCGATCTGCTGCAGGACCTCGGCGGAGGGCTTGCGCAGACCACGTTCAATCTGGCTCAGGTAGGGGTTGGAGACGCCGGCCTGCTCGGCGAGCTGACGGAGCGAGAGTCGTGATGCGACCCGCTGCTCCTTCAGGTAGTCACCGAGGGACTCGACGGTCTTACCGACCTTTCCCTTTGCCATGACTCCATAGTGCTAACAAGAGCAAGCAAAATGCAAACTCTGGGCCGGTGACATCAGGCACAAACCCCTGTTTTAAGCGGGAATTCGGCAGGCGCCCCAGCAAGCACTGGCCCGGGTCGCGCCCCGGTCTCGACACGCTCGCTGCGCTCGCGGCTCGACCACCGAGGGGCTCGCCCCCGCCGGCGCCACGCCCTCGCTGGTCGTGCGGCGAGCGCAGCAAACCGCGTCATCTCGTTGGTCGAGCGGGCGAGCGCAGCGAGCCGCGTCGAGACCCCGCCACCACCACCCCCTCGCTGGTCGAGCCGGCGAGCGCAGCGAGCCGCGTCGAGACCGCGCGACGACCTCAGAACACCGCGCGGATCTCTCCGACCGGCACGCCGCCACCAAGCAGCTCGACCACGCCCGTGCGCCGCACGGCGTCACCGTCGACCCACACCTCCCGGTCCACGCCGGAGCGACTCAGAGCGGCGGCCATCAGCACGGGACGCACGCGGGCCGCCCCGTCGTCGGTCTTGAGTGCGAACGCACGTCCGTCCGGCAGGGCCACGGCGTAGCACGACTCCGCCCCGGCCTTGCCGATGGCGCCGGGCATCGCGGTGAGCAGCGCGAGCTCGTCGCGGCGGGTGCCGGACACGTACTCCGGGTGGCGACGGATGGCGCCGGCGATGCGGGCCTCCGCTCCGTCCTGGGCAACGGCGAGCGCGCGGAAGGCCCGGGCGAGGCCGACGAGGGTGGTGGACAGCAGCGGGGCCCCGCAACCGTCGACGGCGACGGCCTCGACGGGTACGCCGGTCAGCTCCGCGAAGGTACTCATGATCAGCTGCTGCAGCGGATGCGCCGGGTCGCGATAGGTGGCGAGGTCCCAGCCGTTGACCACGCAGGTGACCAGCATCCCGGCGTGCTTGCCGGAGCAGTTCATGGCGATCGGCGTCTTCGGCCGGCCCGAGCGCAGCGCCTCGATGCGGGCCTCGTCATCGAGCGGATAGTCCGGCGGAGTTTGCAGCGCGGACTCGTCGAGGCCGGCGGTTGCGAGGATCCGGCGTACGCCGTCGAGATGGAAGTCCTCGCCCGAGTGCGACGCGCACACGAGGGCGAGGAGGTCGTCGGGCAGGTCGAGCCCGGCCCGGACCATGGCGAGGGCCTGCACAGGCTTGTTGCACGAGCGCGGCAGCATCGCGCGGTCGACCGGCCCGACAGACCAGGCCACCCCGCCGTCGTCCTCCAGGGCGACGACGGAGCCGTAGTGGTGGCCCTCGACGAAGCCGGACCGGACGATCTCGGCGACAACCGGGGCGGTCACGCGCTCATCACGTCGCTCGCCCGAAGTCGTCCTCGAGCCGCGCGATGTCGTCCTCGCCGGTGTAGGCGCCCTGCTGGACCTCGATGATCTGCAGGTCCTCGGAGTGCTCGTTGGACAGCCGGTGCGCGGCTCCGAGCGGGACATCGATGCACTCACCGGGGCCCGCGACGACCACGTCATCCCCGACCGTGCAGGTGGCGATCCCGAAGATCACCACCCAGTGCTCCGAGCGGTGCTTGTGGGTCTGGAGGGAGAGCCGCTTGCCGGGATGGACCACGATGCGCTTGACCTTGTAGCCCTGGCCGTCCTCGATGACGTGCCAACTTCCCCAGGGGCGGTCCTGGGACGTCTCGGACATAGCGGTCTCGCTCTCGTCGGTGGCGCAGTGGCGCGCGGGAGCACGCTACCCTCCGGGGTCGGGTGTGACCCTCGCAATGCGGCAGGATGAGATCGTGTCTCCCTCATCCCCTCCTCAGCACTGCCCCTCGCCGCGCGAGCTCGACGACCTCGAGCTGCTCAGTGTCGGGGCACTGCTGCCGATCCGGGCGTTCAACGAGCCTGGCAGCCCCGTCACGCTCACGTTGCCACCCAATGTCGCCGCGGCCGATGCCGGCGCAGTGGAGCTGGTCGACCCCGAGGGTCTCCCGCTCGCCCGCGTCACGGTGGGCGGCACCGAGGGCTGGGCCGTCGAGCCACTGACCCACGCCCAGTACGGCCCCTTCCGCAGCCACTACCTCTCCCCCGCCGTCGTCCGCGAGCGCTACGCGGGGCGGGCCTTCGTGCCCGTCACGGACGCCCTGACCGACGTGCAGCTGCGCGAGATCCGTGACCTCGGTCCGACCGTGCTGCTGGCCCTGGTGGGCCACGGCACGCCGGAGCTCTCGCCCGTCGCGCTGATGCGCGCCACCCTGGTGGCCGCCGAGTACCTCGACGCCGAGGTGGTCGCCGTGCCGCTCGCCTCGCACGGTGACGCCGCCACCGACCACGACCTCGGCCTCCAGGTCGTCGCCAACTACGCGGGGCTGGACCGGGTGCACGGGCTCCGCGACGTCGGAGAGCTGCCGCTGGAGATCGCCGAGATCGTGGACGCCGACCGGCCCGGGCCCGAGCGGCAGGGCCTGGTCCTCTTCTTCACCGGCCTGTCCGGCAGCGGCAAGTCGACCCTGGCGCGGGCCCTGATGGACAGAGTCCTCGAGCAGGGCGAGCGGACCGTCACGAGCCTCGACGGCGACGTCGTACGCCGCAACCTGTCGGCCGGGCTGACGTTCTCCAAGGAGGACCGCGAGACCAACATCCGCCGGATCGGCTGGGTCGCCGCCGAGATCTCCCGCCACCACGGCGTCGCCGTGTGCAGCCCCATCGCGCCGTTCGACGAGACGCGCCAGCAGGTGCGCGCGATGGTCGAGGAGGCCGGCGGCGCGTTCTTCCTCATCCACGTGGCGACCCCGCTGGAGGAGTGCGAGCGCCGTGACCGCAAGGGCCTCTACGCCAAGGCCCGCGCCGGCGAGATCCCCGAGTTCACCGGCATCTCCTCGCCCTACGAGGAGCCCACGGACGCCGACGTGCGCGTCGACACCACGGGCCGCTCCATCGATGATGCCCTCGCCGACGTCCTCGACGCACTCCGCGACGCGGGCTACCTCGACCTCGCGCCCACCGATGCGGCCCCGGTGGTTTCGAGGCTCGTCGCTGACGCTCCTCCCATCTCAACCACCGAAGTGACCGCCGAGCCGGTGGACGACCCCACCCTCAACGTGCTGTTCGTGTGCACCGCCAACATCTGCCGCTCCCCCTACATGGAGCTCTCGGCCCGCGCGGCGACAGCCGAGGACCAGGGCGTGATGTTCCGCAGCGCCGGCACCCACGGCTTCCGTGAGCACCCGATGGACGCCGTGATGGCCGAGGCGCTCGGCCGACGGGGCATCGACAGCGCCGGGTTCGTCAGCCGCCCGCTCAGCGCCGAGCTGATCGAGCAGGCTGACCTGGTGCTGACCGCGGAGGCCTCGCACCGCACGTTCATCCTGCAGGACCACCCGACGGCGTTCCGCAAGGTCTTCACCCTCGGGCAGTTCGCCCAGGCGGCGACCACCCACGACCTCTCGGGCGCCGACCTCCTGACGGCGGTCGCCGAGCGGCGCGGCAACGCAGACGTCAGCCTGGACGTCCACGACCCCTACGGCCGCGGTCCGGAGGCGGCCGAGGCGTGCGCCACCCAGATCGACGAGCTGCTGCGCGTCGTCGTCCCGGCACTCACCGGGTCGGCGAGGATCGGCGCATGAGCGACCTCATCACCGCCGACTTCTCCTCGATCCTCATCGCGGGGTTCGTCGTCGGCATCGTCGTGGGTCTGACCGGGATGGGCGGCGGTGCGCTCATGACCCCCGCGCTGATCTTCCTCGGCGTCGGCGACACCGCCAAGATCGTGACCGCCGACCTCACGGCCGCGGCGATCTACAAGACCGGCGGCGCGATCGTCCACTCGCGGGAGGGCTCTCCCAACCTGGCCCTGGCCAAGTGGCTCATCCTCGGCTCGGTGCCGACGGCGCTGGCCGGGCCGCATCTGCTCGCGGGGATCGTGGACCCCGAGGACATCGACGACGTGCTCAAGATGAGCATCGGCTTCGCCCTCCTCCTGGCGGCCTCCACCTACGCGCTGCGCCTCTACCTCAATTTGCGCCGGGTCCGCGCTGGCGGCCCGAGCGGCGACCCGAACCCCAAGATCCGCCCGATCCCGACTCTCCTGGTCGGAGCGCTCGGCGGTCTCCTGGTCGGCATCACCAGCGTCGGCTCCGGCTCGGTCATCATGGTCGCGCTGCTCATGCTCTACCCCGGGCTCTCCGCCGTGAAGCTGGTCGGCACGGACCTGGTGCAGGCAGTCCCGCTGGTCCTCGCCGCCGCGATCTCCAACATCATCGTCAACGACGGCCTGGACATGGGCCTGACCCTGCCGCTGGTCCTCGGCTCGGTGCCCGGCACCATCCTCGGCAGCAAGCTCGCGCCGCGGGTGCCGCAGTCGTTCATCCGGCGGGCGATCGTCGTCGTGCTCACCATGTCCGGCGTCGCCCTGCTCGACAAGGCCGGCTGGGCGCCGCTGGGCGTCGAGGAGACGCACCCCGTGCTCATCGGGCTCATCGGCCTGGCGATGGTGTTCCTGGTCCCGCTGGTCTGGGGACTGCTGCGCAAGGAGCAGGGCCTGCCGATGTTCGGCGCCCCCACGGTGGCCGAGCTGGAGGAGCTGGGCTACCACCAACCGACCCGTCCGCCCGACCGCACCACCTAGCCGCCGCCGCCCACTGGCGGCCTCCTGACGGCGTACTCACCGGACGCGTAACTGGTGTGTCAGACTCGACATTGGTCGCGTCTTCGTGCTCGGGGAGGCACCTGGCTACGATGTCCGTTGCTGTCCACCGAGAGGTCCCCGTTCCCCCATGACCCAAACTCATGCCGACTACCAGCTGAGCCAGCTCGACCAGCTGGAGGCGGAGTCGATCCACATCTTCCGTGAGGTCGCGGCCGAGTTCGAGAAGCCCGTCCTGATGTTCTCCGGCGGCAAGGACTCGATCGTCATGCTCCGGCTTGCGGAGAAGGCGTTCTACCCGGCCAAGATCCCGTTCCCGGTGCTGCAGATCGACACGGGCCTCGACTTCCCCGAGGTGCTCGAGACCCGCGACCACTGGGTCAATCGTCTCGGTGTGAAGCTGGTCGTGGCCAGCATCGACGACGCCATCGCCAACGGCGTGGTCGTCGACGACGGCAAGACCAGCCGCAACCGGATGCAGACCGGCACGCTCCTGCACGCCATCGAGGAGAACGGCTTCACCGCGGCCTTCGGTGGCGGTCGCCGCGACGAGGAGAAAGCCCGCGCCAAGGAGCGCGTCTACTCCCACCGCGACGAGTTCGGCCAGTGGGACCCCAAGATGCAGCGCCCCGAGCTGTGGAGCCTGTACAACGGTCGCCTCCACGCCGGCGAGCACATGCGGATCTTCCCGATCTCCAACTGGACCGAGCTGGACATCTGGGACTACATCGGGCGCGAGGGCATCGAGATCCCGCCCATCTACTTCTCCCACCAGCGCCGCGTGTTCGAGCGCGACGGCATGCTGATGAGCGAGACGCCGCTCAACCCGCTCCGTGCGGGAGAGGTCGTCGAGGAGCGCACCGTCCGCTTCCGCACCTGCGGCGACATCACGCTCACCGGGTGCGTGGAGTCCACTGCCTCCACCATCCCCGAGATCATCGCCGAGGTGTCGATCGCCAAGCTCACCGAGCGTGGCGCGACGCGTGGCGACGACCGGTTCTCCGAAGCAGCCATGGAAGACCGCAAGAAGGAAGGCTACTTCTGATGCCGGACGCCACCGAGTCCCTCACGGCCAACATGGACATGCTGCGCTTCGCGACGGCCGGCTCCGTCGACGACGGCAAGTCCACGCTCATCGGGCGGTTGCTCCTCGACTCCAAGTCGATCTTCGAGGACCAGCTCGAGGCCGTGGAGGCCACGAGCGCCTCCAAGGGCTACGACTACACCGACCTGGCCCTGCTGACCGACGGTCTGCGCTCGGAGCGCGAGCAGGGCATCACGATCGACGTCGCCTACCGCTACTTCGCCACCCCGGCCCGCAAGTTCATCATCGCCGACACCCCGGGACACGTGCAGTACACCCGCAACATGGTCACCGGCGCCTCCACCGCCGACCTCGGCCTGGTGCTCGTCGACGCCCGTCACGGCCTCACCGAGCAGTCGCGCCGTCACGCCGTCATCCTGTCGCTCCTGCGGGTCCCCCACCTGGTGCTCGCGGTCAACAAGATGGACCTCGTCGACTTCTCCCAGGAGGTCTACGACAAGATCCACGCCGAGTTCCGGGCGTTCGCGACCAAGCTCAACATCCCCGACCTCGAGGTCATCCCGATCTCCGCGCTGTCCGGCGACAACGTCGTCAACCGCTCCGAGCGGATGGACTGGTACAGCGGCCCGACGCTCATGCACCACCTCGAGCACGTGCACGTGGCCTCCGACCGCGACCTGGTCGACGTACGCTTCCCGGTCCAGTACGTCGTGCGCCCCAAGTCCGAGGAGCACCACGACTACCGCGGCTACGGCGGCATGGTCGCCGGCGGCGTGCTCAAGCCGGGCGACGAGGTCGTGGTCCTGCCCAGCGGCATGACCTCCAAGATCGCCGGCATCGACCTGTTCGACAAGGAGATCGCCGAGGCGTTCCCGCCAATGTCGGTGACCATCCGCCTCGAGGACGACGTCGACGTCTCGCGTGGCGACATGATCGCCCGCCCGTCGAACGCGCCCAAGCCCAGCCAGGACATCGACGCGATGATCTGCTGGATGACCAACGAGCCGCTGCGCCCCCGCCAGAAGCTGGCGATCAAGCACACCACCCGCTCGGCGCGCGCCCTGGTCAAGGACATCCAGTACCGCCTGGACGTCAACTCGCTGCACCGCGACCAGGAGACCAAGGAGATCGGGCTCAACGAGATCGGCCGCGTCCAGCTGCGCACCACCGTGCCACTGCTCTGTGACCCGTACTCGAAGAACCGGACCACGGGGTCGTTCATCCTCATCGACGAGGCCACTGGCATTACCGTCGGCGCGGGCATGATCAACAGCGCCAGCTGACCCGTCTAGGGTCTAGGCATCGTCCCGGAAGCAACTCCGGGCCCATATGCCGGTGGCAGTTAGTCGTTATGCGAGGCTTCCAGGAGGCTGCGGTAGAGGCGGAGGATCATCTCGGGTGACCCGAGCGCCGCGAACTGCTCTACCAGGCTGGTCGCGGCCGCGGTCTGGGCGGGATTCAGGTACGGGCCCTGAGAGACGACACCCTCCACTCGCTCCACGAAGGTCGGTTGGTTGGGCTCCAACCACAGCGGCAAATCAGATGTCCCCTGGGAGCGCACGTAGCGGCTGCCCGGGTTGTCCATGGCCACGACCGGAAGATATGACTGCAGGCCCTCCACCACCGGAATCCCGAAGCCCTCATAGGCCGACGGACTGAGCAGCAGCCACGCCTCGCTGAGTCGGCCCAGCACCTCCGCGTCCGTCAGGCCACTGCAATGCTCGACCCAGGGCGCCCACTCGCCCGCATCCTCCGATGGGCCGATTACGACGAGGCGACTCTCTGGATGCGTCGAGAGCCTCAGTCGCTCGACGGCTGCCTGGGCGATCCAGCCCTGCTTCCGCCCCCGGAAGCTGCCGATAAACACGGCCGTCGGGGCCGGGTGGGGGGATGGGCTGGGCACAGCCTGGGCTGGCACGAAAGGAGGGGTCAATGCGTGGCACCGGAATCGCTCCTGCGACTCGGGCGCGATCCCGACTCGAAGATCAGCGCGCCTCGCCGAGACGATCTCGGTCGCAGCGAGGAGCATGTGGTTGAGACGTCTCAGCCCCGTCGATGACATCGCCTCCCCCCACGATGATCCGTAGAAGGAACGAAGGATCGGCGTCCTGTGGCTCAGGGCCCAGTCGTCGCCGTGGGCGTGAACGACATCAGGACGCGTGTCCGTGACTATCCTGCGTGCGCGCAGCGGTGTCGCGTAATAACGCTTGAGTCGGGAGCTCGCGATCGGCAGGCACACGTACGTGACGGTCGGCAGTTTGACGGGATCCGCGAGCGTTACGATGGTCAGATCAACGAGTTCTGCCAAACCGCGGGCTAGGCGCTCGGAGTAGCGCCCCACGCCGCCCACGTGCTCTCCCTCTCGTGGCCACTCGAGACACAGCCAGGTCACCCTCAGCCGCCTACGCACAGTTGACTGCTTTCGTCAAGCGAGGAGCCTGATGAGCTCGGACCTCGACCAGCCACTCCTGGAGCACCTGCGTCAGCGCCGTCGAGTCGAATTGGTGCACCGTACGAGCACCTGCCTCCACCATGGCCGCTCGCTCGGCCTCCGACAGGTTGGCAGTTCTCCTCAGCGCGCGGCACATGGACTCCAGGTCTCCCGCAGCGGCGAGAATACCGTTCACCCCGTCCACAATCACCTCCGCTGGACCACCGGGCTCGGTGGCGATGACGAGACACCCTGCGTCCATCCCTTCAATAACCACGGCGCCGAACGGCTCTGGAAGCCGAGATGAGTGCAGGAGTACGTCGGCCTCCACGAGATACGCGGCCGGCTCCGGGACCTGGCCTGCGAAGTGGACCCGGTCGGCCACGCCAAGCGACACAGTGAGGGCCTCAAGCTGCCGAAGGAAGTCGATCTCCCCGAACATGGGCGAGCCGACGATCGTCAACGTTGCAAGGGAGTCCCTAAGCTCCCGGGCGAAGGCTTCGATGGCAAGATCCTGTCCCTTCCAAGGCGCGATTCGTCCTACCACGACGATGGACGACAAACCATTTGCTGGTGTACTCCGCTGCCGAGCACTCGCCCTCAAAGACGGCGGCAACACGAGGACCGGCTTCTGTCTGGTTCGAACCGTCGCGAGGGTGCTCATGCTATTGACGACAAAGGCATCACAGCAGTGGCCCAGCACCCGCGAATAGAGCCAGGCTGCCCGACCGAGATACTCCCTCGTCAGATGATCGTGGACACTCCACACGAAGGTCACCGGCAGACCGAGCGTCGCCAGTCGGCCAAAGACCACCGCCTTGAGGCTGCGGCCCACAACGACCTCGACGTCAGCCGAGCGCACTGCCTTCCGCACTCGTCGTGTGTACCCGAGTAAGGCCATCACCGCCCGCGGCCCCGACCTGAGAGCCGTTGTCCGCTTGATGGCTCCCAGCTCATCGGGCATCGGCAGGACAAACACGTCGGCCTCGCCCTCGAAGTCGTCGACCAGGCCACCCGACTCGCCGAACAACACAGCGGGCTTCGATGGACCGCCCCAGGCCCGCACGATGCGAAGCAGCGACAGCTCGGCCCCCGATGGCGCAGACGAATGGGTCATGAAGAGCGTGCGGATCACTCGCCCAGCTCCCGGTAAAGCGCTACGTGGCGATCGGCGATCAAGTCCCAACCGAACCGGTCCGCGTGCGCGCGACAATCGTCAGCCGACGGCACCGAGCCGGCGAGCCCGCCGACGAGACGGTCGGCCAGCAACTCTGGGCTTTCGGGCGGAACGATGAGGCTGGAGTCCAAGTCCTTGACGGCATCGGGGAGGCCGCCCACGTTGGTGACGATCACTGGCCGCCCAACGGCGAGGGACTCCAGCGCAATCAGCCCGAATCCCTCCAGATCGCGTGTGGGTACGACCGTCAGCCGGGCGTCTCGGTAGCCGTCGGACAGTTCCTCATCCGAAACACGACCGTGGAAGCGCACGGAAGACTGGAGTCCGAGTCTCTCGGAGAGGGTGTGGAGTTCTTCACGAGCGGTACCGTCACCGAAGATGCTGAGCTCCGCGTCCGGATGGGCCTCCAGGACACGCGGCCAGGCCTCGAGGAGGGTGTCGATCCCCATTCGTCGTTCGAGTCGTCGCACGCACACAACCAGCGGCCGCCTGCGCTGCGAGGGAGGTTGCGCCTTGAAGTGCGAGAGGTCCACTCCGGGCGGTATGACCGAGATCAGCTCGCGCGGATATCCGAAGTCCTGGTGCAGAATGTCCGCAAATGCCTCGCACAAGACGACGGCGCGGCTGGCATGGCGATATCGCCCTGTCTCCCAGGCCTTCTTAAGACGCGCCTTCCACACCGACTGACCCGCCGCCAAGCTCTCGGCGTACCATGGGCCTTGGAAGTGGATGATGCCATCCACGCTCCCGCCTGCTGCCCTGGATCCCGCCCCGTACGGTGCGAAGTGGCGGTCCACCAGCGCCCCCCGTGGCCCTCGGTGGTGCCTATGCGACGACAGCACCCTGACCGGGAGCGGCGACGACCGGTGCGGCCACGACAGGGCGCCTGCCGGAGCCGAACCGAACGCCACCGCTGTGACATCGATGTCGGCACGTCGGTCGAGCGCGGCATACAACGATTGGAAGTAGCGGTTGAGGCCGCCGGGGCGAGAGGCGAACCACTCGGCACCCGTCATGTGAACACGCACTCGGCACTACCCTCCGTCGGAGCAAGGACGCAGTGCCTGCTGGCCAATCCCGGTTCGTTGCTAACCTTACGGTATGAGCGTCACGGCTGTGATCTGTAGCCTCAACAGGCCGATGGAGCTCACGTCGTCGCTCACCGCGCTGGCTGAGCAGACGCGCCTTCCCGACCGTGTCGTCGTCGTGGCACAGGCTCACGACGGGGACACGGCCGCTGTGGCGCGAGAGGCGGGCGCCGAGGTCTGCATCACTCCTGGCCCTGGTCTCGCCCTCGCCATCGAGTCCGCGATCATGTGGGCCGGAAGCGGAGTGTGCGCTTTCGTCGACGATGACGCACGGGCACATCCAGACTGGATCCAGCGCATGGAGGATGCATTCGCCGACCCCACGGTCGGGGCGGTCGGAGGGCGGGACAACGTGGCGGGCGACGGCTGGACCGGTAGGCCGGACCTACCTGTCGGCATCATCACGCCAACCGGCCGGATCATTGGTAATCACCACCACGGGACCGGCGCCGTTCGGCAAGCCCAGACGGTCAAGGGCGCCAACATGGGGATCCGAGTCGCTGCCGCCATCGGATTCCCGCTCTCCCAGTTCGTTCGGGGCACCGGAGCGCAATATCGTAACGAGCTCATTCTGACGGCAGAGATCAGAAGGCGTGGCTACCGCGTGCTGTACGACCCGGCAATTCGGGTCGACCATTTCCCGTCACAACGCGCGCTGGGAGATGATCGACATCTCTTCAGCCGCGAAAGGGTGGCCCTCAACGTGGCCAACGAGGTCTCCGCACTTCGGATCTCAGAGCCGCTTCGGGTGCGCATCGCCTACCAACTCCGAGCCGTGGCCGTTGGCACCCGGCTCCACCCCGGCATTGTCCACACGCTTCGCGGAGCAATTCTCGAGCACCGCAACGACGTACCGAGGTTCGCCGGGGTGATTGACGGGCTGAGACTCGGGAGGCAGTCTCGCAAGAAGGAGGCATTGTTGATCTCCGGGTCGGTTCAGACTGTGGGCCGGGGCCACAACGCCTGAGCACGAAAGCGATAGACGCGGCAGCGGTCCTTCCAAGTCGTCGAACCTTCAGAGGAGATCAACGAATTCCATGGGCACCCCCGACCCAGGCGGCGCCATCGCCCAAATACCTCGGCCCGTCGTCGCGATCGCCCACGATTACCTCACCCAGCGCGGCGGTGCCGAGCGGGTCGTCCTGGCCATGTCGCGAGCTTTCCCCGAGGCACCCATCTACACCACGCTGTACGACCCTGACCTCACGTTTGCGGAGTTCCGCGGGCGAGATGTGCGTGTGTCCCCCTTGAACGCGTGGGGAGCGCTGCGTCGCAACCATCGGCTCGCCCTGCCTTTCTTACCACTTGCGGCTTCGCGCATGCGCGCGCCTGCCGACGTGCTCCTGTGCAGCAGCAGCGGGTGGTCCCATGGATTCCGGACTGATGGAAAGAAGCTCGTCTACTGCTACACACCCGCGCGTTGGCTCTACCAACGGGAGCACTACCTAGGCGAGGATTCGGCAACGTCGGTCCGGGCAGCGCTAAGGGCCCTGACGCCGGGGCTTCGATGGTGGGACAAGCGGCAGGCAGCCGGGGTTGAGCGGTACCTTGCCATCTCCCGTGTGGTGCGAGAACGAATCCGTGAGGCCTACGGGGTCGACTCGGACATCCTTCCGGCGCCGATACCGCAAGAAATCGCCGACATCGCGCCCGTTGCGCTCGGCTCGGATCACGGTCCACTTCCGGAGAAGTTCTTGCTCTGCGTATCCCGCCTCCTGCCATACAAGAATGTGGATGCGGTCATCGAGGCGCTCAGGCTTCGCCCTCGCTCGTCGCTCGTCGTGGTGGGTCGAGGCCCCGAGGAACAACGTCTCCGCAGACAGGCGCCTCCCAACGTCTGCATTCTGTCCGGCCTCTCGGACGGCAATATGCGCTGGCTCTATGAGAACTGCACCGGGCTAGTGGCCGCGAGCCACGAGGACTTCGGGCTAACCCCTCTGGAGGCGGCGGCAGCTGGAAAGCCGTCGGCCGTCTTGAGGGCTGGCGGCTATCTCGACACGATGACGGACCAGACAGCCGTCTTCTTCGATCACCCCACCCCCGACGCGATAGCCAAGGCCATCGATAGACTCGCGCGTGGCGCGTGGGAGCCGAGCGTGATCCGTCGTCATACGGAACAGTATTCCGAGCAGACATTCATCCGGCGGCTGCAGTCAATCGTTGCTGACCTGACCTGACGACAAAGGGGTTTTGGAATGTCCGAAGACGCACGCAGAGCGCTCATTACAGGCGTCACCGGCCAAGATGGGGGCCACCTTGCCGAGCTGCTGCACGACCAGGGGTACGAGGTATTTGGGCTGCTGCGAGGACAACGTAACGCACGCAAAGAGGCGTTCGAGCGTGAGTTCCCCTATGTCCATCTCGTCGAGGCCGATCTGACGGACCAGACGTCGCTCATCCAGGCGGTGATCACCGCCGAGCCTCACGAGATCTACAACCTGGGTGCGATCAGCCACGTGGGTTACTCCTTCCGCAACCCGCAACTGACCGCAGACATCACGGCCAAGGGGGTGCTCAACCTGCTGGAGGCGGTCCGCATCACCGGCATGGCCGAGCGCACCCGCTTCTATCAAGCCTCGACGTCCGAAATGTTCGGTGGGCTTGACTACAACCGGCCCGGTAACGGCTATACCGAGGACTCGTTGTTCCACCCGCGGAGTCCCTATGGCGTGGCGAAGCTGTACGCGCACTGGATCGCGCGGAACTATCGCGAGAGCTACGGGATGTTCGTTTCGACTGGGATCCTCTTCAACCATGAGGGCGAGCGGCGCGGACTCGAGTTCGTGACGCGCAAGATCAGCAATGCGGTCGCCGCGATTCACCTCGGCCACCAAGACCACGTCGTGCTGGGTGATCTGCATCCCAAGCGCGACTGGGGCTACGCCGGCGACTACGTTCGCGGGATGTGGCAGATCCTGCAGCACTCGGAGCCGGACGACTTCGTCCTTGCCACGGGCGAGACGCACTCCATCGAGGAGTTCCTGACGCTTGCCTTCCAGGAAGTCGGAATCTCGGACTGGCGGCCTTACGTCCGGCAGGATCCCGCCTTCATGCGTCCGGCCGAGGTGGACATCCTCCTGGGCGACCCGACCAAGGCGGAAACGATACTGGGCTGGAAGCGGGAGGTGGACTTCCCGGGACTGGTCAAGCTCATGGTCCAGCACGATCTTCGGGTCCTCGGCCAGTGAGTTTGTCGCCCACGACAACTGTCGCCATCACAGGTGTCAATGGGTTCGTAGGGCGTCACCTGGCTCACGAGCTGCGTGCAGCAGGTCGACGGGTCATCGGCGTCGGCCGCGATGCGCAGGCTGTCGACCCGGACGTCCTTGACGGGGGCTACTTCCGGGCGGATCTCACAGCAGGTTGGCCCCCCCTTCCGCCCCTATCGGGGGTGGTTCACCTCGCTGGGCACTCAGCCGTGGGGCCCTCCTTCGAAGCCCCCGCGCGTTACGTCGCCGATAACACCGCCATGCTCATCAACCTGGGTCAGTCCATGCTGGCGGGCGCAGTGGTGGGTCGAGTCATCGTCGTCAGCAGCGGCGCCGTGTACGACGCCTCGCACGACGCTCCCATGGACGAGGCTGCGCCAGTGGGATACAGCTCGCCTTACGTGGTGAGCAAGGTGGCGGTGGAGGGGATGGCGCGGTACTACCGCGGGCGCGGTCAGGACATGGTCGTGGCGCGACCCTTCAACCACATCGGGCCAGGGCAGGGCGCCGGTTTCCTGGTGCCGGATCTCACGAGCGGGCTGCGGCACGCCATGATGTCCGACGGTGAACTCGCTGTCGGAGACCTCTCCACGGCGCGCGACTACACCGACGTCCGCGACGTGGTGCGGGCCTACCGTCTGATGCTCGACGCCGAGCTCGGGCACTGGGTGTACAACGTGTGCAGCGGGCAGGCGCGCAGCGGCACAGAGATCCTGGCGATCCTGCAGCAGAACACTGCCACAACCTCAGTGAGGTCGACGCTCGATCCGAGCCGCATCCGGCCGTCAGATCCGCGCGTGGTGCGCGGTGTCTCGGATCGGCTCCACGAAGCCACGGGATGGAGCCCTGTGATCAAGCTGGAGACGAGTCTGCGCGACTACGTCCAGGACTCCGCCTAGCGTCGCTCGCGGCATCCTCCACCTCTGAGTCCGGACCGAAGGTCCGGAGACAGCAGCCAAGCACGACGGCGACCAGGAGTCCTGTGGTGGACGAAAAAACGTTGCCAGACATCGTGCACACCAGCGTGGTGATCGTGGCCGCCCCTAGAGCGAGATCCTCCGGGCTCCCCATGCGGGCACTCACCACAACCCGTCGGAAACAAGCCACGACCAGCACCAGTAGGGCGATCAGCACCAAGGAGCCGAAGTTGACAAGCAGGTCGACGTAAGAGTTGTCGAGTCTGAGCAGGCGCGTACCAGTGCCGCTTGCCCCCTGGCCCAGCGGATTCGCGAACGCAGGCAGGATCCGACTCCCGAGCTGGAGTCGAGCTTGCAGGGAGTCGTCCTGAGCCAGCCCCTCGGAGGTGTACCGGTCGGTCGTGAGGATCGAGGAGTCGGGCGCCAGCCCCCCGAGGATCCTTCCCAGGATCCAAAGCCCGACAGCGGCCACTCCCACGATCACCATCAGGTTCTTCAGGCCACGCCCTCGAAGGGCGATGAAGGCGAGGGACACGACCAGGGCGAGTAGCGCGGTACGCACCCCCGTGAGGAGCACGGCAAACAGGATGACACCGATGACTGGCAAGGCAAACAAGCGATACACCAGGCTCGACTTGCCAGCGACTTGGACGATGCCCACGACGAGGCAATATCCCAGGACCACGGAGAAGGGCCCTGGGGACTCCGAGGCCCCGAAGACTCGGACCAGCCGTGGCAGAGGCTCGCCGACGCTGGCAAGCTTGCTGGCCACCATCCATTGCGCGTCCCACGACGGGAGTACGAAGAACTGGAAGATTCCGTAGGCGGCAAGAAGCCCCCCTCCTGGTACAGCGAGGCGGAACAGGGCTGGCCACAAGTTGGGAAGCCGACCAGTTGAGAGCAGCAGGATGGTGGCAAACGCTGCCGACTGGAGGATCACGGCGTACAGGACCCCGATGTTGCGCTCACCAATGACCACCTGTGTCACGAGAGGCAGCACGATGAGGACAACGAGAGCCCACTCGACAACCTGTGGTTTCCGATTCATCCGGCTCCTGGACATCAGGACCGCGATGCACACGAGAACAAGCGGCAATAGCAGTAGTGGGTCATAGTCCACCCGACCCGGCGAGAGCAGACGCCGTAAGAGGCCGAGCGTGCAAATGAACATCACCGCGAGGAGTAGGAGCGCGCGTGGGCGTAGGAAGGGTAGAAGGAGCAACGCAGCAAGCAGGATCGAGACCTGGAGCGGCGCCACGGCCGTCAGCGCACCGACCATGGCGCCGCCACCCAGCACCGCTCCTGTCAGCGCAGCGGAACCCGATGAACTCGCCCGGATGCGTGCAAGGGTGCCCATCATTGTCCGTTGGTCCTCAGCCTGAGGGTGGGCCGAAGATAGCCGGTCAACCATCGCACGTCCGCAGTCGTGACTAGGCCAAGTGGTTCCGAGAACCCCCCCCGCCTGAGGAAGAACCACCAAGCGAAGCTTGTCATCGCATAGCAAACGCTGCTAGTGATCGCGGCCCCGTGGATGCCGAGATGGGGCACCAGCATGATCAGTCCAATGGCTGTCACCGCCACTCCGCATACCTCACCAATCGACTGGGCACCTGGGCGACCCCGGGCCGCGAGAAGCGTGCCAAACATATAGCCGGCGAAACCAGCGAGCAGCCCCGGCAGGAGGAGATAGGAGATCACCGTCGCCTCCTTGTACTCCTGCCCGAAGAGCAAGGGGATCGCAACCGGCGCGAGAAGCGCAAACGCGCCGGCGAGACACGCTCCCGCCGCCACTGTCAGCCGGGTTACTCGTGCAGAGAACGCGTCGTCCCAGTCCGTCCCGGAGCGCACCAGAGCCACGCGTTGCGAGGCGGACACCACCATCAACGGCAACTGCGCCCAGGTGACGGCCACCGCATAGATACCGATCTCCTCCGCATCGATGAGGAATGCGAGGGCCACCTGGTCCAGCCGGACGTTGCTCAAGGCTGCGAACTGACCGAGCCACACTGCGACCGAGTAGCGCACAAAGGAGCTGCGCGGCGTCGCGAGGTCACTTGAGCCGCGGCCGGCCGCCAACATGCGTCTCACTTTTGGCAGCCAGGTGAGCGTGGCCAGGGTTCCGGTCACCACGATCACAAGAGTCGCTGTCACCGCCGTGAGGGCCCCAACGGCGGCCAAAACAAGAATTGCTGCAAAGCGCGTGATCGTGGTGGCCCACGCCTCTTTAGAGGCGGACCCGAAGCGCCTATCGGCCTGGAGCAGCGCCCGAAGGCAGTCGAGCGGAAGAACGATCGGCAAACAGAGCGCCACGACCAGCAACGAGTCGCGGTATGGGGGGCCGGTCAACCACGCCCAGCCAAGCATCGCCCCGGTGCCGACAAGACTGAGGCCGACGATCCCCTGCAACAACTTGACGTAGATTCGGCGAGTGAGCGCGCCGCGGGCACCGAAATGGAGCACTGCAGCGGGAATGCCGACGGCGAAGACCATCGGCGCCAACGCCAGCGTTGCCATACTGACAGCCAGTACACCTCGTCCCTCCGGGGCGAGCGTCCGGGCCAGGATCGGACCCGTCACAAGGGAGAACGCCGGAGCCGCCAAGTTCCCCAGCAGCGTCACCTGAACTCCGCCCAGCTTGCGCTTGGCTATGGCAGCCTCCCCAGGAGGTCACGCACGCCCGCCCCAGCTGTGCGAATTTCGCTGCGCCCTACGGTTGGTCGCGCTCCGTCGACGTGACTGACCAGTTGGGCCACCCACTCGTCCTCATTGCGGAGGCAGACGAGATGCGCGAGCCCGGTCGAGTCCTTGCCGAAGCCGGTCGTGTAGATCGGAAGGTCCAGCTCCGCAGTCTCCAACAACTTCTGCTGCGTCCCACTCCCGTAGTCCACGGGCACGACCACGCCACTCACAGAGGAGTAGAAGTCCCCCTTGTCCGGGACCCTGCCCAGCGTCACCACGCCCGGAGCGGCTTCGACTGGAATGTTTCCAGCGACTGCCAATGTCGCCTGCGGGCGAGCCGCCACGACCTCGGGCCACACGACCCTCAGGAACCAACGCATGCCATCGACGTTGGGCGCCCAGCCGCTTCCAAGGAAACCGAAGTCGTACGTAGGCATCGCGGCAGGTGATCGGCGCACCTGCTCAACCTCGTTGGGTATCCAAGCCACGGGCGTCGATGAGATCCGTCGCAACGGCTCGACATCGCGTGGCCCGGCCAGCGTGATCTGGTCGACGCCTTCCGCCAGTCGTCGCTCGAAATTGCGATACCGCGCTGTCAACCAGCGCGAGTGCAACCGGAGGACAGGTCTGACAGAGCGTGCCTTCGACCGGGTCTCGTGGTAGGTGCTGAACGAGTCACCGTCCCAGACGACAAGCGGTGTCTTGTGGTCCGATCTGGAACCAGGTGACGGGACCAGCGGCCATACGGAGAACATCAGCAGGTCGACCCCGCTCGCACGAGCAGCCCGGACATACTCATCCGCGATGAGTGAGCGAGCTCGCGCCCATCGGTCTGGCGCCACACGTCGCCACAGGGAGCTGATGTCCGGCAGTCGTCTGCCTTCGTGCCGATATCTCCAGTTCTCTCCCGTCGGTACGGGCTGCGAGCTTGGTTCGGGCGCAATGTCCATGAGGGTCGTCTCAGCGGATCGCGCGAAGTGACGGAGCAAGTGCAGTGTGCGCATCGAACCGGAGTCCGCCACTGGCATGCCCCAGTGCACTACCCACACACGTGGCCGATCAGCCATCGCAGAGCTTTCCTGGTCCACGACCTCGCACAAAGACTTCCCACCATCCGCACAGCTCGACAACCGCGACCTCCCGCTTCGCCCTCCGCATGGCCCATCGAGCCAGCTCCCTTACCGGCGGCAGACGCGGCCACAGCCACGAGCGCCGTTTCAACCGAATCCCTTGCGTGGCCAAACGGTTGTGCTCCGACCGGGCGAGAGCCGTCGGGCTAGCACCTGTGCCCATGGTGCCACCGACGCTGTGCAGACAAGGCGTATCTGCGACCCCCAGCGCCTCGAATCGTACGCCGTTGTAACGGTGAGAAGTGACCCATTTGCGCTCATCAAGTAGCCCACTAGCTGTGTGGACGATCTCCGGCTGGTCTAAGTGGCACTGAACCGGTGCAACTGCGCCAGCCATGGGCTCAGCGAGACAGCTTCGAATAGCTCTAAAGCTCACGCAAGTGACCAGGGCATCGTTCATCACGACCAGCGCCGCACCCGTCGGGGACACAGCGATACCAGTGTTCAGCGCAGCCGGTATGCCCCCATTGACCTCGATTCGCACGACTTGGAGCTCATCGGGAATCACCTCCGGAAGCGGGGCGAATGACTCGCGCGAACTGCCATTGTCAACCTCCACGACATTGTTTGACACATGGGAAGCATTGAGACTCGCCTGCGCGGTCAACGTCAAAGTCGGGGTCCCGTAGTTGAGGACGACTGCGGTCATGCCTGACTGCGATACTTCATCCATCAGTTGCCTCCCAGATGCTCAAGGAACGGGTGGGCTGTCGCCTAGCCAACGAGGTATTGGTTCAACAGACAGGGCGAGGTCAGTGCTCAAGGCGACTCTCTTCCCAGCCTTGGGAACAGAGTGGGTGCAGACCAAGGGCTGCGGCGCCCAGGCCACCTCAGGCGTGTGATCACCCAGAGCGCCACCTCGAAACGGATTGCTCGCCGTTGCCGATGCAAGGCCACGCGGCCCATCGCCGAAGCGAGCACCCCCGTACGCGCCGGATGCCGCATCATTCGGAGCGCGAGCGCGGTTGGTCGGTGGCTGGATGCCCTTGCGCCCTCGATCGCCAGTCCAGCGAGAAATGTGTTCCTCAAGCGCGCGCGCGCCATTCCCGGTCGTGCCACACCGTTGGCGCAGACGGTGAGCGCCTGGGGGTCACGTCTTCCCATGAGCTCGTGAGCAGCCACAGCGAGCTCGGCCAACTCATCGAGCCCGTGCCCGCCGGCACCAAGGTTTGCATGAAGATCGCTTCGTACCCGCGCCGCGAACCCAAGTTCGCGGGTTACCTGAAGAGCGTCGCCGTCGGGCGACACGAGAGGCCGGGTGGCTTGCAGCGCGTACGCAGCAGGGTCCTGACGGAACCAGACTTTCGATCCCGACTCGCGCAGGACGACCAGATCAGAGAGGAACGGGTCCCAGCGCAGCCCGACGCGGTCCACATAGAACCCGAGCGCGAACTCCGCGACGAACGTGCGGTATCCGTACTCCAAGTACGCCTCTCGAAAGGCAGGTATAGCTCCGTACAGCCCGAACAGTGTGTCCGCGTCCGAGCGGACAAGGACCCCCGCCAGGTCGGACGGAGTGAGTCGGGACGCAAGCCGTCGAGGAAGACGGCTGCGCCCGGATCGGATAGCCCGCTCCACTTCTCCCTCAACGTTCCAAAGCACGTCAGGGCGGGTGCGGACCACGAGGTCGTACGGCCCGTTCCGATGGGACTCGTGCCCTCGCACGAGGGTGTAACCGCGCTCCAGGCTCCGCCACATCGACGCGAAGTGTCTGGATCTGCGATCGTCGATCTCGATTCCCGTGGAGGATGATGGAAAGACCACCTCGTCGGGCAGGTCAGGCTGGGGTTCCACGACCGTCGATGAGGGCTCGAGGCGCGCCAGAGCGCGGAGATTCGCCGCTAGGGCAGCCGGAGGGCTGGCGGTCTGCTCCCACGAGTGCACGAAGAGATCCACCTCATGGCGGGTCCTCAAGTTCCCCAGCCACTGGCCATGCGCACGCTCGAGCCTCGAGAGTGTGCGGAGCTCGCCCGCCATCAGCACGGCGATCCTCACTTATCCACCTCCCGTTCGGCGCCGCGAGCGACGGCTCTCCTTCCACCCAAGCGACGGCCGACGTCAGGCACCGAGGCAGTCGTCGACTGCGGCAACTGACACAGGCAGTTCCTCGAACAACCGAAGGTCCGAAGGAATGCCTAGTCCATACATGCCGTCGGCCTCCGACCCCACGTTGAAGAACCCCACCTTGGCGCCCTCGGAGATCAACTCGTTGTAGACGGGCGCGACGTAGAACTCGCCGTTAACCCGCAACTCCTTCTCGATCATCGCCTCGGCCCCACGCACGAAGTCACTGCCCCGCTTGAAGTTGTAGATTCCGACCGTTGCCTCGTCGGAGACCACGACCTTCTCGAGCACCTCGGTTATCTCACCATTGTCACCGAACCGCACAAACGACCACTTGGGGTCGTCTGCGGTCATCGTCATGATCAACGCATCCAGGGACTGGGAATCGAACTCCGCGAGATAGTCGTCGATCGACGCATTAACGTACTGGTCCGAGTTTGCAATCATAAGGGGCGAGTCGTTGTCGATGAAGTCCTTGGCGAGGAGAACGGTGCACGCGGCTCCCTCGGTGACCGAGTCGACCGGAACGATCACGCACTCTGCCTTGGACCACTCGCGAAGTTTGTCGGCAAGACCAAACGTGTCGAGGTGCTGGCGCAGGCAGAGGAAGATGTAACGCACCTCAACCTCGCTGGGGCGCAGGTTCTCGATCACCACACGGACCATCGGCACCTGTCCGCGCACGGGGATCAACGGCTTCGGCAACTCGTATCCTGCGTCCGCGAACCGTGAGCCACGCCCGGCCATGGGGATGACGATGTTGATCATGCGTCCATCCTCTGAGCGACCGGAGCGGCGTCGATGACGTCGTCGGCGCGGTCCAGGTACTTGTCATCGGTAGCACCCGGTAGCTTCACGACCACGTTCGTGACTTCCGTGAGCGCCTTGAAATCGGTGCCCTCCCGGGGCGGGATCACCAGGATCTCACCGGCGCCATACCGCCTGCCGTTCATCTCGACCTCTCCGGAGACGATGACGGTGATCTCAGTGGCAAGACGGTGGTAGTGCCAGTCCTCGTAGTCGCCGGCCGCATAGGACTTGACCCCAACCTCGACGTTCCCGGTCCGGAACAGCGTCGGCTCGAAGTCGCCGACGAACCAGCCTCTGACCATGTCCTGCAGATGTGCGACGTTCATGAAGCTTCCTTGTCGTGGAGATGGCTTTCGTAGTCTGAGACGCCTTGTGGATCAGCAAGAGAGTGATACATCAAGCGGGTGGTCTCAAAGACGCCGATCCGCTTCTGGGCCAGGATCAGCTCGTTGTAAACAGGGCAGACGTAGAAGGAGCCACCGACGTCCGCGCCTTTGCGGATCGACTCGAAAGCAGCCGTGACGAAGTCGCTGCCACGCCGGAAGTAGTAGATGCCCACCGTGGCCATCCGGCTGATCGGTCGCTTCTCTGCCGTCTCAACCACAAGGCCCACGGCATCGAGTTTCACGTACGACCAGCGAGGGTGAACGGCGTCAAAGACGACAATGCCTCCATCGAGTTGCCGTTCACGAAACGACGCCAGCACCTCGCGGATGTCCAAGTCGACGATCAGGTCGCCGTTGCAGACGAGGAGCTCCTCGTCGTTGTTTATCGACTCGATGGCCAGGAGCGCGGTGCAGGCCGCTCCACCCGTCGGCTCCTGGACAGGGATGACGTTAGCACCGCCGACCAGCAACCGCAGCACGTCGTCAGTGTGGAAGGACTGCAGTTCGTGGTCCTTCACCAGGAAAGTCGACCGAGTCTCGGGGGCCGCATGTAGCTCCGCGAAGTTCTCCACCACATGCTCGACGAGTGGCCTACCACTTACCTCAACGAGGTTCTTGGGGTAGCGGAAACCCGAAGCTACGAACGCCTCGTCGGAGCCGGCCATCAGGCTGACGATGTTCACTGTGCCCCCTGCTCGACCTGCGCGATGCGTGACTTGATCGACTCGTAGTCGACGTCATAGACGTCGCGCACGACCAGGAGGTGGCCGCCCGCCTCCCGCGCGGCGCGCACCCCGTTCTCGTTGTCTTCGACCACGAGACACTCGCCAGGGTCGAAGCCGAGACGCGCGAAGGCCTTCTCGTAGATCTCCGGCGACGGCTTGCCGTTGGCCACGTCCTCGTTCGACAGAACGGCGGACAGGTATTTTGACAGGTTCGCCTTGTCCATCATGATCTCCACGCTGTTGCGGACACTGTTGGACGCCACGGCCACCTTGTAGCCATCAGCCACGAGGTTGGAAAGGGCGTACTCGTGCTGGAACATCGGCTTGCACTTAGCGTGGATGATTTCCATGGTGTACATCTGCTTCATCTCGTTGAGGAACCCATGGAGCTCTGTGGGCAGCCCGCGCTCTTTCGTGAGCATGTCGAGCTTGCGGCGCGTGGGCAGCCCGTCGTAGGTGATGAGGTGGTCGTAGCGACTGATCGAATTCCCGAACAGTGCGAGGGCCCTGTTCAGCGCCTCGTAGTGCCATTCCTTGGCGTCGATCAGCACACCGTCCATGTCGAAGACGACGGCACGGATCTGGGTCATACCACCCTGCTTTCGAAAAAGTGCGCGGCATCTCGTGGGAGGTCGGTACACAGCATGAGGTTCTCGTCGGCGACCAGACCATCGAGTTGTGCCTGCAAGCGATCCCACAGAGGCCGGTGGTTGCGTCCGTGGAGCTCGCTCGACACGATGCACACGCGCTTACCGATGGCGAGGTGGGCTCCGATGAGCTTGTGGTCGAACCAGCCTTCGCTGGTGAAGGAGTCGACCCACACCCCTGCGGACTCCGCGTAGTAGGCCGGAAGAGTTTCCACGTCGCTCTGCCGGGTGAACACGGCGTGGCCTCGCGCCAGGTAGCTGCGCATGTCCGGCACTGACATGTCGAAGACGAATGCCTCCGAGATGTCCCGGGACCGCAACTCGGCGTCGATCGCGTCGCAGAGTCCGTCCGCCTTGACGTTCAGGGCCAACGGAAGCTGCTTGCCCCTCGCGCCCGACGAAAGGTAGAGATCGAGGAAGTCGACGAGACGTACAGGGCTGTCCCCCGCGAGTGGCGGGTCATGGCTGACCACCAGATCCCCCAACGCGTCGCGAACATCGGTTTCGAGGCCGAAACCCTCCTCGAAAGAGCGCTCGAACGCACGCCAACCGTTCTTCTCCTCCGGCCGCGTCCAGAAACCTCGGTGACTGAGGATTAACATTGCCATGCTCTGGTGACCGCCGGGCGAGCCGAGCGTATCGCCACTGCACCGTGGCGGGAGCGGTCAGGCTGGTGCGTCACGGGTGTCGGCCTCATCTCAACGCGCTAATGCACGCATATTGCGGTAATGCACGCATATTACGGTCACGCGGCGCCAGCGGCATCGCAGGGCCGGTCGCCGGACCGCCACGCTCCCTATCGAGAGACTAGGCTGGCTGAGTCGTCCGCCCGGGACGCTGCTGAACAGGAGTGATGGTCACGTGGATGTGCGCGGCTACCTTCGGCTTCTCGGGCAGCGCTGGGTCCTGATCGTCTCCGTGGCCCTGGCTGTCGTAGCCGGGGCTGTCGCGGTCACCTACACAACGTCCCCGGAGTACGCCTCGACGGCGCGCCTATACGTCGCCACGGCAAAGTCCAGCTCAATCGATGCGTACCGAGCCGGCGAATTGTCCGAGCAAAGAATCGCCTCGTACAGCGAGCTTTCTCGGAGCCGAGAGTTGGCCGCAGCAGTCATCGAGAGGCTCGGCCTCGCGATGGACCCCGGTCAGCTTGCTGGCCAGGTGACGACGGAGGTCGTACCGAAGACCGTCATCCTCGCCCTGACAGTGACGGCACCGGATCCAGCTCAGGCGCAGTCGCTCACCCAGGGCTACGCAGCGGTGTTCATCGACATGATCCGGGAGCTGGAGACCCCGCAAGGACTGAAGTCGTCGCCAATCAAGGCCACCATCGTGGATTCGGCTGCTCTCTCGAGCGAGCCGGTGTCGCCTCAGCCTGGTAAGAGCCTCGGACTCGCGGTCGTCGTCGGGCTCCTATTCGGTCTCAGCTACGCCGTACTGAGGGACTCTTTGGACGAAACCATCACCTCGATTGCCGAGCTCGCACTCCTCTCCGACGCTCCTCTGCTCGCAACGATTAACTACGACGCCGGAATCGCGCGAAGCCGTCTCATCACATCTGTATCTCCTTACTCGCCAAGCATTGAGTCCTTCCGCGTTCTCCGGACGAACCTGCAGTTCGCGGACGTCGACGCCAGGCGACGCGTGGTCGTCGTCACGTCAGCGCTGCAGGCAGAGGGGAAGACGACCGCGGCGCTCAACCTGGCCCTGGCCCTAGCGGCGGCCGGGCAGCGGACGCTCCTGATCGAGGGCGACCTCCGACGATCTCAGGCCGCCTCGGCCCTCGGCATGGATGGTTCTGTGGGGTTGACCAGCATCCTCGTTGGTGACGTCAGTGCGGACGACGCCATCCAACGGCACCTCAACACCCCCTTGGATCTTCTCGCCAGTGGCGCGCCCCCTCCCAACCCGACCGAGCTCATCCAGTCAAAGCGCATGGCCGAACTACTGGCGTGGGCGCGGACGACCTACGACAAGGTCATCATCGACGCGCCTGGCTTGTTGCCTGTGACCGATGCAGCAATCCTCGCCTCACTCTCCGACGGTGTAATGATCGTCGTTCGGCACGGCAAGTCCACACCCGCCCATCTTCGTTCGGCCGTAGACAGGCTTAACAGCGTTGATGCGAACATCCTCGGCTTGGTCTTTTGCATGGTCCCGGAACGCGGGGTCCCGACAGCCCGCCGCTACAGCGCCACTGTCACCTCATGAGCGCAGTGCGGCGAACAGGTGCTGCACCCCGGCGCTGTCGCGAGGATGCACCCGTTCGAACGAGGATGGCCGCCCCTGGACTCGATTTAACCTCCGACGGCCGTCTCGCGCCGCTGCGTGCGTCGCCTTCACTCAAGGCAACCGACCTAGACCCTTGGGTACCCAAGGCCGAGCCAAATCCGCCCACTAGCATCTGGACTGTCCGGCGGCATGGTGGCGCCGGCGAACAGGAGACGATTCGTGGAACTTCGGGACTACCTGCGTGTGGTGCGCAGACGCTGGGGCGTGATCGCTGTCGCAGCCCTGCTGGGCCTCGGGGTCGCCGCCCTCTTGACCTACACGGCCACACCGAAATATGCCTCCTCGGTCAAGCTCTACGTATCGACGGCTCAGTCGAGCACGTCAGCTGCTCTGGAGAGCGGCTTGCTCTCACAACAGCGAATCTTCTCCTACACCGACTTCGCAACGAGCCGCGAGCTCGCCGCTCAGGTGGTCAACGAGCTCGACCTCGAGGTGACACCCGGAGAGCTGATCGGCAAGGTGAGCGCGGTCGTAGTCCCGGACACGGTGGTTCTCGAGCTCACAGTCACCGACCCTGACCCGGCCCAGGCAAGGGCCCTGGCGCAGGCTTACGCCGAGGGCTTGAGCGACATGGTGCGGGAGTTCGAAACGCCTCCCGGGAAAGAGGTCGCTCCGCCCATCAAGATGTCGATCGTGGATGCCGCATCCCAGCCTGGGGCCCCGGTGTCACCGCGACCAACTCGCAACATGGCAGTCGGCCTGCTTCTCGGGCTCGCCTTTGGCGTCGGCGGAGCGCTCGTGCGCGAGAACCTCGACACCAGTGTGAAATCGCTGGAAGACGTCACGGGCTTCACTGCGGCTCCACTGCTCGGCGCCATCGCCTATGACACGACCGCACGACAGGCACCCCTCGTCAGCAACCTGGGCTCCCACACCCCGCGGGTGGAGTCCTTCCGCGTCCTGCGGACCAACCTGCAGTTCGTCGATGTCGACACCACCGACAAGGTGTTCGTGGTGACCTCGGCGGTGCCGTCGGAGGGCAAGACCTCGACCTCGGTCAACCTCGCGATCACGCTGGCGCAGGCCGGCGTGCGCACCCTGCTGATCGAGTGTGACCTTCGTCGCCCGCACGCGGCCGCCTCGCTCGAGATGGACAACGCCGTCGGGGTGACAACCGTGCTGCTCGGCAGGGTTTCCGTCTCCGACGCCATCCAGAAGCACGAGCAGAGCGACCTGCACTTCCTGGGCAGCGGCGCGATCCCGCCTAACCCGGCCGAGCTCCTGCAGTCGCGCGCTATGGCCGACCTGCTCTCCCAGGTGCGCAGCGAGTACGACATGGTCATCGTCGACGCGCCGCCGTTGCTGCCCGTCACCGACGCCTCACTGCTGGCGGCCCAGTCCGACGGCGCGCTGGTGGTGGTCTGCCACGGCAAGACCTCGAAGGACGAGCTCGCCAACGCGATCGGCCGCGTCGAGCAGGTGGGCGGCAAGGTAGTCGGCATCGTGCTCAACATGGTGCCCACGAGTCGCCGCTACGGCGGCGCCTACGGCTACGGCTACGGCTACGCGCCACTGGTCGAGTCGACGACGCCCTCGCGGGGCCGACGCAAGGAGCTCAGAAGCACGCAGAAGGAGCGTGCGACGACGAGCTCCCGGCGACGACTCCCGGAGTGACGGACACCTCGGTGTCCCCACGCTGGTTCGCCCCAGTGGTCATGCGCCACGACAGGTCCACCGTGAAGCGCGGGGGCAGCTGCGCCAGCAGCAAGGCGACCGGGCGCCCCTCCTCCACGACCGTCGTGATCTCCAGCGCCTCGCCGTTGAGCTGGACGTCGGAGACGGTCCCCCCGACCGGCGCGTAGAGGTTGATGAGCACCGTCTGGGCGCCGGGCTTGGTGCCGTAGTTTCCCGCACCCGTGATGTAGTCGGGCAGCTTGGCGGCGTCCTCCGGAGCGGCGGAGGTGAGGTGGGCTGTGCCCGACAGGCCCTGGGTCCCGTCCTTGCAGTACGTCGCGTCGACCTGGACGTCGTAGCGCAGGAAGTAGGACATCTTCGCGCCCGTGGCGTCGTTGATGTAGAACCCGACCTGCGGCGCCGCCTTCGGGTCGCGCACCAGCTCACCGGCCACCTGGGTCCCCGACAGGAGCTGTTGCTCCTCATCGAAGGAGTGCACGTAGAGGCGATGCTCGTCGGTGCCCCGTGCCAGCGCGCGGATCAGCTCCTCCGGAGATCCCACACCAGAGGACACCCGCTCGAACACCGCCCTGGCCACCTCACGGAAGAACGCATCCTGCTCGATGGGCACCGGGAGCCGGAGGTAGGTCTGGTGGAGCAGCTCGTCCACCACGTTCTCGGACGACAGGGCGACGTCCCCGACCTGGATCGGTCCCGTGGCCTTGAGGATGTAGGACAGCGCGACCGGGTCCAGCGAGAGGACCCCGTCGATGTCATCGTCGTAGACGTTCTCCCAGTGCGCCTTCATCAGCTCCGCCGTGCGCGGGAAGTCGGCCGTGAAGTTGGAGTCGACGAAGTACGTCCCGAGCAGGGTGTCGTAGATGCCGTACTCCGCTTTAGTGAGCGGCAGGATCGGCTTGGCGGTCTTGGGGATGGTGTTGGTCGCGACCTGGCGGGTCATCTCGACCTTGCCGGCCTCGGCACGCACGACCGACACCGCGCCGGGCAGGCCGCCGGTGGCGCGGATCTCGGCGTTGTTCTGGAAGACCAACAGGTAGTTGCGTGGGCCTTGCTGGCCGAGCATCGCCGGCATCACGCGCAGCGCGGTGTCCGCCGAGGCCAGGCCGGACGCGACATCGGAGACCTGCTTGGCCAGGTCGCGATACTTCGTCTTCAGCGGCTGGATGAAGCCCGACGAGTCCTCGCCCGACAGCCGCTCGTCGGCACGGCCGAACGCCACCGCGCCCTGGGCCACTGGCTTCTGCAGCGCGGCCACCGCCTTGAGCGGGATCTGGCCGTCGCGGGGCAGGATCGCCTCGAGGTCGGTCGCGGTCGTGGTGAGTGGCTCGATGTCGTCGCTGAGGTCGGCCATCACGCCGCTCACCGTGCGGACGCCACGTGCGTCGTCGCCGAACGAGGGCACGTGGGTCAGCAGCGACCAGGTCTTGCCCTGGGTGCGCTCGGCGGCCTTCGCGCTGTGGTCCTGCAGTGCCGCCAGCGCCGCATCCGTGCCCACGTCGTTCCCGGCCTGCACAGCAGCCTGGAGGGCCTGCGCATCGGCGGCGGCGGCCGAGAGGTCGCGGTTGACCTGCCAGGCCTGCCAGCCCACCCAGGCGCCCCCGAGCACCACGAGGCCGAGCAACGCCAGAAGGAGGAACCGCACGGGCCGTGTAGGACGCATGGCGCAAACCCTAACGGCGACGACACCGGATGCCTTTTCGGCGTCCCGATTTCAGGAAATGCAAAGAACAGGCCCCGACCGAAGCCGGGGCCTGTTCTGCGAGAATTCCGGAAAGTCTAGATCTACTTCTTGACTCGGAAGGTCTTCGAGCGGTTGGAGGCCTTGTAGATGGAGTTCTTCGCGGGGGTGAACTTCACGGTCACCTTGTAGGCACCCACCTTGTTCAGCGCGCGGGTGGTGAACTTCTTGGCCTTGCCTCCGTAGGCGCCGCGCAGGGTCTGGCTGAAGCCGCCGCCGTTCTTCTTGATGGTGACCACGACGTTGCCCCTGACCACGCCGTTGCCCGCCCTGGTCGGCTTCACCGTGACGGTGATGGCGGCCTTCTTCTTGACCCGCACGCTCCCGGGCGCCTTGACCGTCGTCTTGGTCGCCACGCACGCCGTGTAGGGGCAGGCAGCGGTGGCCGAGGTCCCGGAGAACGCCACCAGGCCGGTCGCCATCAGGAACGAGGCCAGCAGGCCGATAATCAGCTTCTTCATCTCAGGATCTCCCCATGTAGTGCCCATAGACACCGATAAGTATTGAACGTGCGAGGACAGTCAAGCACAGCGCGGTATGCCTGTGGTGGGATCAGTGACTATCTGAGATGGCAAGACACATGTTCTTAACAAACTTTGCCTTTGGACGACGCGGAGTGGTCCGCATGAGCCATGCCTGGACGCCGATATCAGGTCATCGAGTACGGCGTGAGGTTGCGGTGGCCAGCAACTCGCGCGCCTCGCCCGGCGACATAGGTCGGCGCTGGGCGAGGTCCGCGAGAGCCACGGCGCGCTCCACCAGCTGGGCGTTGGAGTCCACCGGAACGCCGCGACTGATCGTGAGCACGTCCTCCATGCCGACCCGTAGGTGGCCACCCTTCGCGAGCGAGGCCAGCATCACCGGGAGCGTCGAGCGGCCGATTCCGGTCGCCGACCATGAGGTGACCGACTCGGGCAGCGCGGCCACCCCGGCCACCAGCGCATCTGCCGTGCCCGGCATCCCTCCTGGCACGCCCATCACGAAGTCGCAGTGCACCTTCCCTCCGGGCGGCGGCCCGTAGCGCTCTAGAAGCCGCCCCAGGGCGTGCGCGTGACCGAGGTCGAACAGCTCGAACTCGGGCACCACGTCTCGCTCCTGCGCCAGCTGGTAGAGCTCGCAGACGAACGGCCAGGGGTTGGCGAAGACGTCGTCACCGAAGTTGGTGGTGCCCATCGTCAGGCTGCACGAGTCGGGGCGGGCGTCGAGCACCTTCAGCCGCTTGTCGAGCGGGTCGTGCACTGAGCCGCCGGTGGAGAGCTGGACGATCAGGTCCGTCATCTCGTGGAGCGCGTCGACGGTCTCTGTCAGTAGCCCGAGGTCGAGGGTGGGCTGGTGCCCCGCGTCGCGGACGTGGACGTGGATCATCGCCGCGCCGGCGGCCTCACAGGACTGCGCCGTGGCCACAAGCTCCTCGAGCGTCGTCGGGAGCTGCGGGCACTCGGACTTCGGGGTCTCCGCGCCGGTGGGGGCGACGGTGATCAGCAGAGCCTCGGGAGGTACGGCGGGCATGGGCGCCATCGTGTCAGAGGCGGGCAGGTGTTTCGAGAGTCGGGCGTGTCGCGGGAGGTCTTGCGGTTTCTGCGGGTGGTGGCGGGGGTTTGTGGCGTTGGGGGTTTCGAGGCTCGCTTCGCTCGCACCTCAACCACCGGAGCGCGGCCACCGGAGGGGCACCGGGGCGGGAGGATGGGGGGATGCGAGCGGTGGTGCAGCGGGTCCTGTCGGCGTCGGTGACGGTGGATGGGACGGTCGTGGGCGCGATCGACGGACCGGGGCTGCTCGTGTACCTCGGCGTCACCCACGGGGACGGCGAGGTGGAGGTCGCTTGGATGGCCCGCAAGGTCTGGGACCTGCGGATCCTGCGTGAGCAGCGCTCGGCGTCGGAGGTGGGAGCGCCGGTGCTGGTGGTCAGCCAGTTCACGCTGTACGGCGATGCACGCAAGGGCCGGCGGCCGACCTGGCAGGCTGCGGCGCCCGGGCCGGTCAGCGAACCGGTGTACGAGAGCTTCTGCGCTGCGCTGGAGTCGCTCGGGGCGCGGGTCGGGCGGGGCTCCTTCGGGGCGGACATGCGCGTCGAGTCGGTCAATGATGGGCCGGTGACGCTGCTGCTGGAGCGGTGAGGGCGTGGTTTCGAGGCTCGCTGGCGCTCGCACCTCAACCACCGAGGGTGCGCGCGGGGCCGGGGGGTTTCGAGGATCGCTGGCGCTCGCACCTCAACCACCGAGACGCCAAAGCCCCCGGGTGGCGTGTCCTGGACACGCCGCCCGGGGGCGGGAGGATCAAATGCTGACGTTGACCTCGGCGACGGAGCCGACCGAGGCGACCACCCGCTTGTCCACGGGGTCGGCCTTGGGAGCCAGCGTGCGCAGGGTCCACTCCCCCTCGCCGGCGAAGAACCGGAAGTGGCCCGTCGCCGAGGTCGGGACCTCGGCGGTGAACTCACCGGTGCGGTCGAGCAGGCGCACGTAGGCGTTGCCGACGGGGTCCTCCCCGCGGAAGACCTGGCCCTGGATGATGGCCTCCTTCTTGACGTCCACGCCGTCGAGCGACAGGCCGCCCTCGGTCGCGCCGCACATCAGGCGTCACCAGGCTCGTCGCCGAGGGCGATCGGGACGCCCACGAGGGAGCCGTACTCGGTCCAGGAGCCGTCGTAGTTCTTGACGTTCTTGAGGCCGAGCAGCTCCTGCAGCACGAACCAGGTCAGCGACGAGCGCTCACCGATGCGGCACAGCGCGATCGTGTCCTTGGAGTCGTCCAGGCCGACCCCGGCGTAGAGCGCCTTGAGCTCCTCGTCGGACTTGAAGGTGCCGTCGTCGTTGCAGTTCTTGCTCCACGGCACGTTGAGCGAGGTGGGCACGTGGCCCGCGCGCTGGGCCTGCTCCTGCGGGAGGTGGGCCGGGGCCAGCAGGCGACCGGCGTACTCGTCGGGGCTGCGGACGTCGATCAGGTTCTGCACGCCGATGGCGGCCACGGCGTCGTCACGGAAGGCGCGGATCGAGGTGTCCTGGTCTGTCGCCGTGTACGACGTCTTCTCGCGGGTCGGCACCTCGTCGGTGAGCTCGCGGGAGTCGAGCTCCCACTTCTTGCGGCCGCCGTCCATCAGGACGACGTCCTGGTGGCCATAGAGCTTGAAGTACCAGTAGGCGTAGGCCGCGAACCAGTTGTTGTTGCCGCCGTAGAGGACGACCTTGTGGTCGTTGGAGACGCCACGGTCGGACAGCAGCGCCTCGAACTGCTCCTTGTTGACGAAGTCGCGGCGGACCTGGTCCTGGAGGTCGGTCGTCCAGTCCAGCTTGATCGCGTTCTTGATGTGGCCCTTGTCGTAGGCCGTGGTGTCCTCGTCGACCTCGATGATGACGATGTCGGGGTTGTCGATGTTGTCCTCCACCCACTGGGGGGAGACGAGCGAGCTCTCGCGAGACATGTGGTGTTGCCTTTCAGTTGGTTGCGGACCGGCCGGCGGCGACCGGGCCAGACGTGCTGGTGATGCGGCGGACGAGCAGGTAGAGCTCGCAGCCCAGGCAGAACCTGAAGACCGCGTTGAGCAGGGCGGCGGTGAGGGCGAGGCCCGTGGCCACGAGGCCGAGCACCGTCACGCCGGACAGGAGGCCGGCCAGGCCGACGAGGGCGAAGCCGAGACCGACCGTCTGGGCGAACCGCGGTGGCGCCGGGTCCTCCCACTCCGCGGCCTTGGTCAGCCGGGGGCGGACGAGCGTGCGGAAGAACCAGGAGTGCGGGGTGCGCTGGACTCCGAGCAGCGCCCCGATCGCGAAGAGGGCCGCCTGGACGGCCAGCAGGATCGTCGCGAAGGCGCTGGGCGCGGTGGCCAGCACCGTCGCCAGCACCACGGCCGTCACCGCAGCGTTGAGCTGCGGGCCGCGCGAGTCGATCTGGGTGGTCATGAGTCTCCTGTGTCCTGGCTTCGGGGAAGGCAGGGGCCCGTCGCGCTCGGTGCGCGCTCGGCTCGGCAGGAAACTAGAGTGATCTAGTAGACTTAGCGGAGCGGTGGACGGGACCCGTCAGGACATTCGACACAGGGACGAGTGCACGCGGCAGTGGTCCACTGCGCGCCGCTTCGTCAACCAGGTCGAGATCATGTCCCCAGAGTAGGGAGGTCGCGACCGTCGCACCCAACTCCATGTCCACATCATGGACTCCTCGTCCGAGATGTGAGACCTCGGGCGCGCCGTAAGCGTCGGGTCAGTCATGCGCAGGCCCTCCGCCGCCACCGCTCTGGGCGGCCAGCGCGTGAAGCACCTGCTCCTTGCGTGGGGCACCCGCGGCGCGGGTGACCTCCAGACCACGGGCATCGAGGAAGATCGTCGTAGGTGTGCGCAGGATGCCCAGGCGGCGTACGACGTCGAGGTGGTGCTCCGCGTCGACCTCGACGTGGGCCACCCCTGGGACGACCTCCGCGACGTCGGTGAGGATCCGGCGGGTGGCGCGACACGGCGCGCAGAACGCCGAGGAGAACTGCAGCAGCGTCGCGCGCTCGCCCAGCCGGTCTGCCCACTCGGTGCCGTCCAGCAGCGAGGCCGGGGCGCGCTCGGTGGGCGTTTGGGGAGGCGTCTCGGCGTCGCGGACCGGGTGGGTGCCGCGGAAGCGGCCGTCGGTCACGGCCCGGTAGGCGCCGAAGGCGAGCGCTGCGGCCACGGCGATGACGAGCACGAGGATTCCGGGGGGCACGTGGGGGCAACGAGGCGAGGGCCGTCGGCATTCCGGCCCTCGGCGGTCGAGCGGTCGGCCACCGCTCTCGACTCACCAGGTCTCGAGGCTCGTCGCTGGCGCTCCTCGCACCTCGACCACCGAACGACGCGGCCCCCTTCGGTGGGCGCCTGAGCCTCGAGACCGGTTAGCCGCCGGCGAAGGGCGGGAGGAACTGCAGGGTCGAGCCGGGCGGGATCTGGAGGGCGGCGGGGTCCTCGGTGGCGACGGGGCGGTCGCCGAGGAGGACCGAGCAGACCCCGATGACGTCCAGGAGTCGGGTGTCGGGGTGGAGGCGAGCGACGCGCTCGACCACCTCGGCCAGAGATATCGGCCCGGTTACAGAGAGCTCGTCGCCGTCGACTCCCGCCGCGGATCGTGCGGCGGCCCAGTAACGGACCTCGATGATCCCGGTCTCATTTAACTTGGAACGATCTACTGTGTCGGCCACGTTTCGCTACTCTTCTCCTCAGATTCGCCCGACCGGAGCCCAGCGTTGCGTTTCGGTCCCCGCCCCATTGTCGGGAGGAGACCATTGTGAGCACACTGCTTCTACTCACGAGCGCCCTGCAGTCCTCAGCCGAGGTGCTGCCCGGTCTGGCGCTGCTGGGCCACCAGGTGAAGGTCCTCCCCGCGGAGGGCAGCGCCCTGCTGGAGGCGCCCGAGGCCGACCTGCTCCTCGTCGACGGGCGTCAGGACCTCGCCGGGGCCCGCGACCTGTGTCGCCTGATCCGTACGACGGGCACCGACGTCCCCGTCCTGCTCATCGTGACCGAGGGCGGGCTGTCGGTCGTCAACCACGACTGGGGCATGGACGACGTCGTCCTCCACACCTGCGGCCCCGCCGAGCTCGAAGCCCGCATCAAGCTCGCGATCGGCAGGCTCAACGCCCGCCGCGACGCCGCGGACCCCGATGCCCACGTCATCCGCTCCGGCGAGGTCGTGGTCGACGATGCGACCTACACCGCCAAGATCGGCGGGCGCTCGCTAGACCTGACGTTCAAGGAGTTCGAGCTGCTGAAGTTCCTGGCCCAGCACCCCGGGCGCGTCTTCAGCCGCCAGCAGCTCCTGCAGGAGGTGTGGGGCTACGACTACTTCGGCGGCACCCGCACCGTCGACGTCCACGTGCGGCGCCTGCGCGCCAAGCTCGGCCCCGAGAACGAGACGCTCATCGGCACCGTCCGCAACGTCGGCTACCGCTTCGTGGTCCCGGCCAAGGACAAGGAGGGCGCGGCCGACGCCGCGCTCGTCGCCGAGCGCGAGGGCCAGGACGCCTGAGCCCACGTGCGCGAAATGCGCGCGCAGTACGGCGCTCTAGGCTGGCACGATGAGCTCGCTGGAAGAGATCGCCGCCGCGGCGGAGACCGTCGACGGCGCCGCACCGGTCGACGAGGGCACCTGGCGGGCACTGCGTCACCACCCCGAGCGCGTCCAGCAGTGGGGCGACGACGACGGCTTCGCCCTGCTGGTCGGTGACGAGCTGAGCCTGGTCGTGCGCCCCGACGCCCGACGTCGCGGCGTCGGTCGCCGCCTGCTCGAGCAGGTCATCTCCGAGCACGGCGACCGGTCCCTGCTCGCCTGGTCGCACGTCGACCATCCCGGCGCGGCCACCCTCGCCGCGCGATACAGCTTCAAGGTGGTCCGCGCGCTCTGGGTGATGCGGCGACCGACCACCGCGGCGCTGCCCCCGCTCGCCGTACCGGACGGGGTGCGGGTGCGCTCCTACGAGCCCGGCGACGCCGCCGAGGTGCTGCGGGTCAACGCGGCGGCCTTCGCGCACCACCCCGAGCAGGGCGCGATGGACGCCGACGACCTCGCGGCCCGGATGGCGGAGGACTGGTTCGACCCGGCCGGGCTGCTGGTCGCCGACGCCGGCGACGGCCACCTGCTGGGCTTCCACTGGACCAAGCGCCACTCCCCCACCCTCGGCGAGGTGTACGTCGTCGGCATCGACCCGGCCGCCCAGGGCCGGGGCCTCGGCAAGGCGCTGACCCTGGCCGGTCTGCACCACCTCGCCGACGTCGACGAGGTGATCCTGTACGTCGAGTCGGACAACGCGCCCGCCGTCGCGGTCTACTCCGGCCTCGGGTTCACGCACGCCGACGCGGACACGCACGTGCAGTACCGGCGGACGTAGCGCCGATGCGACCCGTGATCAGTGCCGGTGGCCGGGCTCGTCGCAGCGACAGCGGTCCTCGTCGATCATGTCGAACGCGATCCAACGGCGGCACTCGTGCACATGCCGGGCACGTTGCACCAGGAATGTCACCGTGTTCTCGGCGGCGGAGGTCTCGTGCCCGCAGCTAGGGCAGCGATCCTGCGCCAGGCGCCGGTGGACCCTCCCGATGACGCGCATGCCTCACGGTAGAAGCCACGTGCGAGGTCCGTCGTACCCCGATCTGGGTATCTCCTCAGTCACGACGGAACAGCAGGTACCCACAGCCGCACATGCTCGCGGCCCACATCAGCAGCACGGGGACGTCGCCGGTGTTGATGCCGTGGTAGACGTCGAAAGCGAAGATCTGGCGACCGGCCCAGGGGCCATGGCCCGCGACCAGGAGCAGAGCGAGCGCCGAGATCACCAGCGCCAGCAGGACGACGACCGCCCGGTCGGCGGGCCGCATCTAGCGGCGGGGCCGGACGTGCAGGCCGATCTCGGGGTCGACGACCATCTCCTGGGCGGCCGGCATCGAGTCCGTGGTCAAGGTGGCGTCGAGGTCGACGTTGCGCTTGACCAGGCCCAGCGCGATCGGCCCGAGCTCGTGGTGGCGGGCGGAGGTGCCGACGAAGCCGACGGGCTTGTCACCCAGGAGCAGCTCGCTCTCGCGGACGGGCAGCCGGTTCTCGGAGCCGTCGAGGTGCAGGAGCACGAGCCGGCGCGGGGGGCGGCCGAGGGTGTGGACGCGGGCGACCGTCTCCTGGCCGCGGTAGCAGCCCTTGTCGAGGTGGACCGCCGTACCGACCCAGCCGACCTCGTTGGGGATCGTGCGGTGGTCGGTGTCGAGGCCGAAGCGCGGCTCGCCGCGCGCGATGCGCAGCGCCTCGAAGGCCCAGAGACCACAGGCCGGGCCGGCGGCCCGGGCGAAGACCTCGAGCTGGCCGCGCGGGACGAGGTGGTAGGTGCCGTCGGGGCGCCAGGTGACGGCGATGTCGGCGCTCACGTCGGTGACCTCGACGCGGGTCATGAAGACCATCCGCTCGAGGAAGCCGATAAGCGGACCGCTGGCGCCGGGCTCGGTGAACGCGGTGAAGGACTCCCCGTCGTCGACCCCGCGGAGCTCGTGCTCGACGTGGCCGGTCGGGCTCAGGATCAGCGCCTGGGTCCACACGCCGGGCTGCAGGCCGGTGAAGAACTGGGTGGTGAGGTTGTGCAGCCAGTCGAGGCGGTCGGGGCCGGAGATCCGGACGACGTCGTGGTGGGAGAGGTCGACGAAACCCTCGCCGCTCTCGAGCGTGCGCTGCTCGGTGTTGAAGGAGCCGTAGTGCGCGGCGACCGGGGCGTCGACGCCGTTGCCGGCGACCGCGCCGGGCAGCGACAGCAGGGGCGAGAGCGTGGGGCCGGTCATGACTCACACCCTTCCGCACAGGTCCCGAAGACGGTCAGGTGACCCACGTCCATGGCGAAGCCATGGTCCTCGCGGAGGGTCTCGCGCAGTGAGCTCAGCACACCTGGGTCAACGGAGGTGACGCTCCCGCAATTCCTGCAGACGGTGTGGAAGTGCTCATGGTCGGTGACCGAGTGGTACGTCGGGGCGCGGTCGGACAGGTGCGCGTGGCGGACCAGCCCGAGTCCCTCGAGCACCTCCAGGGTTCGGTAGATCGTGGAGACGTTGACCGCCTCGGAGCGCCGCCGGACGTGGGCCAGCACCTGGTCGGGCGTGGCGTGGCCGAGCTCCTCGACCGCGGCCAGGATCAGCTCTCGCTGCGGGGTGAGCCGGTGCCCGCTCTCCCGCAGCCGGCTGCGCCAGTCGGCCACGCTCACCTCCTCTGCAGACGGGCCCAGGTGTGGGGCTGCAGCGCCTGGCCCATGGCCGCCATGTCGAAGGCGTAGAGCAGGTCGCCCTCGACGTTGCCGTAGAGCCGGTGGCCGCCGACGTACTCCTTGGCGGTGTGGGTGCGCACGACGGCGTCGGTGCTGACCTCGACCTTGCCGCCCTCGGCGGCGCCGTAGTAGACCTCGACGAACCCCGTGTTGTGGGTGAGCAGCAGCTCCATCTGCCCGTCAGGCTGGCAGCGCAAGAAGCCGGTCTCCAACGCGGCGTCGCGCACCTTCTCCCCGGACTCGTCGATGATCCAGGAGCGGGAGAAGTAGTGCAGGAACGGCCGGCCGTCGTGGGTGAAGATCAGCTCCTGCCCGAACTGGAACGGCTCGATCGTCGGATAGGCGCCGTGACCGTTGCCGGCCCAGGTGCCGAGCAGCCACGCCACCGGTCCGCACTGGGGGTGAAGGTTGTCCGGGAGTTCGAAGGCCACCCGTCCACCTTAATGTGTGCTCATGTCGCGATCACTCGTCGTCAAGGTCACCTGCGGCGCGGAGGACGCCGAGCGCTGCAACCAGGCCTTCACCGTCGCCGCCTCGGCCGTCGCGCTCGACGTGCCCGTCTCGCTCTGGCTGACCGGGGAGGCCGCGTGGTTCGCGGTCCCGGGCCGGGCGGCGGAGTTCGCCCTTCCGCACGCGACCCCGCTCCCCGACCTGCTCGAGCTGGTGATCGACAGGGGGCGGGTGACGGTCTGCTCCCAGTGCGCCGTACGGCGCGGGCTCACCCCCGACGACCTACTGGCCGGCATCCACATCGCGGGGGCGGCGCTCTTCGCCGAGGAGATCCTGGCGCCGGACGCGCAAGCGGTCGTCTACTGATGTCACTACGCTCGTCCCCGTGAGCTCCACCCCACCACCCTCCGACGGTGAGATCGCCCGTCGCTGGCGCCGCAAGGGCCAGCCGGAGCCGACCGAGACCATCGAGCAGGCTCAGGCGCGCGCCGCGGAGATGATCTCCGCGGCGACCCACGCCGCCTCCCTGCACCGCGCGGCCGAGCTGGCCGCGGCCGAGCAGGCCGCCGAGCGCCTGGTGGCCGAGGAGTCGGCTCGCGAGGCGTCGCTAGCCCGCGAGCGGGCCGAGCGCGCCACCTTCGAGCACGCGTCCGCCGCCGCGGTCGCGATCCAGGCGCGCGAGGCCGCCGAGCGCGCGCTCGCCGAGCACGCCGAGGCGCGGCGGGTGGCCGAGGAGGCCGCCGCCGAGGCCGCCGTACGACGGGGCGAGGCCGAGGAGGCCGCCCGGCTGGCGGCCGCCGGCACCGAGGAGGCCACCGCCGCCCGCGTCGCGGCCGAGGAGGCGGCCACCGCCGCCGCGCAGGGGCGCGAGGCCGCCGAGGCGTCCGCACGGGAGCGCGCCGAGGAGGCCGAGGCCGCCGCCACCGCCCGCGCCGCCGCCGAGGAGGCCGCGGCCACTGCCGCGCGCGCGGCCGAGGAGGCCCAGCAGGCGCGTGCCGCCGCCGAGCAGACCGCCACCCAGGCCCTGCGCGACCGGGAGGCGGCCGATCGCGTCGCCGCCGAGCAGGCCCGTCTGGCCGGCGAGGCCGCGCAGGCCCGCGTCGCCGCCGAGGAGACCGCCCGCGCCCAGAGCGAGGCCAGGTCGGCCGCTGAGCAGGCCGCGGCCGAGCAGGCCGCCGCCCGCCGCGCCGCCGACGAGGCCGCCGCGGAGCAGGCGCGTCTGGCACAGGAGGCCCACACCGCCCGCCAGGCCGCCGAAGAGACCGCGCGCCACCAGGCCGAGACCGCCTTCGCCGCCGCCGAAACCCGCCTCGCCGCCGAGCACGCCGCCCGCGTCCAGGCCGACGCCGCCGCCGACGCCGCCACCAGCGCCACCCACGCCCAGCACGCCGCCGCGGACCAGGCCGAGCAGGCCCGCCTCGCCCACGAGGCCCGCACCGCGGCCGAAGACACCGCCCGCGCCCAGAGCGAGGCCAGGGCCCTCGCCGAGCAGTCTGCCGCGGAGCAGGCCGCCGCCCGCCGCGCCGCCGACGAGGCCGCCGCCGAGCACGCCCGCCTGGCGCAAGAGGCCCACACCGCCCGCCAGGGCGCCGAGGAGACCGCGCGCCACCAGGCCGAGACCGCCTTCGCCGCCGCCGAGACCCGCCTCGCCGCCGAGCACGCCGCCCGCGTCCAGGCCGACGCCGCCGCCGACCAGGCCGAGCAGGCCCGCCTCGCCCACGAGGCCCGCACCGCCGCCGAGGACACCGCCCGCGCCCAGAGCGAGGCCCGGGCCCTCGCCGAGCAGGTGGCCGCCGACCAGGCCGCCGCCCGCCGCGCCGCCGACGAGGCCGCCGCGGAGCACGCCCGCCTCGCCGAGGAGGCGTCCATCGCGCGCGCCGCGGCCGAGCACGCCGCCCGGGCCCAGGCTCAGACCGCCGAGGCGAGCGCGCGGGAGCGGCTCGCCGCCGAAGAGGCCGGACGGGCCCAGGCCGCGGCGGCGAGCGAGGCGACCGCCCAGGCGACGGCGGCGCAGCACGCCGCCGCCGAGCAGGCGGAGTCGGCACGCTCGGCGCACGAGGCCCGCGCCGCCGCCGAGGCCGCCGCGCAGGAGTCCGCCCGGCTCGCGAGCGAGGCCCACGAGGCACGCGCCCAGGCCGAGGAGGCGGCGTCCGCGGCGCTCGCGGCCCGCACCGTCGCGGAGCGGGACGCCGGCGCCCACGCCGACTTGGCCCTCCAGGCCGCCTCCGAGCGTCTCGAGCTGGAGCGACAGCTCACCGCACTCACCCGCGAGGCCGCGGCAGCGGCCGAGACCCATGCCGCCGAGCTCCAGACGCTGCGGGCCCAGCTCGACGAGGCCCTGGCCGAGGCGGCTCGCCAGGCCGGGCTGCGCGCCGAGGCCGAGCGGGCCGCCGAGAACCGGGCGATGGAGCGCAGCGCCGTCGAGGCCGCCGTACGCCGTCAGACCGAGCTGGTCGAGGAGACCCTGCGCGAGCGGCTCGAGGCCGAGCAGCGGCTCGCCGAGCTCACGCAGCAGCTGGCTGCCGACTCGGCCGAGCCCGCCGACACCCCCTACGGCGATGGCGACGACCACCAGCGCCCCCGCTGGCCTCGTCGGCGCCGCTAGGCCGTGAGCGCCGCGCGCAGGTGGGCGGCGATCTGCGCGACCGCCGCGGGCGTGCGGCGACCCACGCCCACGACCTGCAGGAAGCCGTGGATCTGGTCGGGGAAGCGCTGCAGCGTCACCTCGACCCCGGCCTCGGAGAGCCGCCGCGCGTAGGCCTCGGCCTCGTCGCGCAGCGGGTCGAACCCGGCCGTCGCGACGTACGCCGGCGCCAGGCCGGCGGGCAGCTCGGCGTGGCCCGGCGAGAGCCGCGGGTCGCGGGGGTCGACCTCCGGCGGGCGGTAGCACTCGTCGGCGAGGTCCATGAAGCGCCGGGTGAGGTAGAAGCCCTCGTCGAACATCGGGTAGCTGCGGGTGGCGTGCTCGGCATCGGTCATCGGGTAGATCAGCAGCTGGAACGCCAGGGGCAGGCCGCGCCGGGCGGCCTCCAGGGCGACCCCGGCGGCCAGGTTGCCTCCGGCGGAGTCACCGCCGACGGCCAGCCGGGCGGGGTCGCAGCCCAGCGACTCGGCGCGCTCGAGCGCCCAGTCGTAGGCGGCCAGCGCGTCGTCGTACGCGGCCGGGAACGGGTGCTCGGGCGCCAGCCGGTACTCGATCGACAGCACCCGCACCCCGGCCCGCTCGGCGAGCACCCGGCACGGCGCGTCGTGGGTGTCGAGGTCGCCGTACAGGAAGCCGCCGCCGTGGAAGAACACCAGCAGCGGCAGCGGCCCGGGCACCTCGGTCGGGGTGTAGAGCCGCGCGGGCAGACCCGCGACCGCGAGCTCGCGGACCGCACCGATCGTGGGCCGGCCCGCCACCAGCCCGGTCTGGTGCCTCAGTGCCCGGCGGCCGTCGGGGATCGGGAGGGTCTCGGCGCCGGGGACCCGTCCGAGCCGCTGCAGCCGCAGCGCCAGCTGGGTCTCGGTCGCCAGCCGCTGCCCGTCGCGCAGCACCGGCCGGCCGGCCAGGACCCGCTGCACCGGCTCCGGCAGCGCCATCGCGCCCCGCAGCGCCGCCGCCTCGAAGGCCGCTCGTGCCGCTGCCGCCGCTCCCCGTCCGCTCACGAGGGTGGAGGGTAGCCGCCGCGCGGCACGCCTTGTTCACCCGACGGTGGCACACTGCAGGGATGCCTCTCGAGATCGTCCCGGAGCCCGTCGCGGTCGACGGCGCGAGGGCGCCCGACGACACCGACGACCAGGCCCACGCCGAGGTGGGCGCCGAGGTAAGCGCCGAGGTAAGCGGCGACGGGGGCGACGGGGGCGACGACGTCACCTACGTCCCCGACGCGGAGACCAGGGGGGCGATCGAGCGGTTCCACGACCGGTTCCTGGACCGGGAGCTGTCGTGGCTGCACTTCAACCAGCGGGTCCTGGAGCTGGCGGAGGACGAGTCGCTGCCGCTGCTGGAGCGGGTGCGCTTCCTCGCGATCTTCACCAGCAACCTCGACGAGTTCTTCATGGTGCGGGTGGCCGGCCTCAAGCGGCGCATCGCCGCGGGCCTCGCCGTACGTGCCGCCTCCGGGCTCATGCCGCGCGAGGTCCTGGAGCGGATCTGGACCGTGACCCGCGAGCTGACCGAGCGTCACGCGCGGCAGTTCGGCGACCACATCGTGCCCGCGCTCAAGGAGCACGACATCGAGCTGGTCCGCTGGGACGACCTCGACCGCGACGAGCAGAAGTCCTGCAAGCGGTTCTTCCGCGACCGGATCTTCCCGGTGCTGACGCCGCTGGCCGTCGACCCGGCCCACCCGTTCCCCTACATCTCCGGGCTCTCGCTCAACCTGGCGGTGGTGCTGCGCAACCCCAAGACCGGCAAGGAGCACTTCGCCCGGGTCAAGGTGCCGCCGATCTTCGAGCGGTTCGTGCCGCTGGGCAACGCGCGGTTCGTGCCGCTCGAGGACGTCATCGGCGCCCACCTCAAGCGGCTCTTCCCGGGCATGGAGGTGCTGGAGGCCCACACCTTCCGGGTCACTCGCAACGAGGACCTCGAGGTCGAGGAGGACGACGCCGAGAACCTGCTGGCGGCGTTGGAGAAGGAGCTGCTGCGCCGCCGCTTCGGCCCGCCCGTGCGGCTCGAGGTCGAGGAGTCCATCACTCCCTCGGTGCTCGAGCTGCTGGTCTCCGAGCTCGGGGTGTCCGACGAGGAGGTCTTCCGCCTGCCCGGGCCGCTGGACCTGCGCGGGCTGCACAGCATCGCCGACCTGAGCCACGAGGACCTGAAGTTCCCCGCCTTCGTGCCCACCACCCACTTCCGGCTGGCGGAGGTGGAGTCCGCGGCACCGGTCGACGTCTTCAAGGCGACCCGGCGCCACGACGTACTGCTGCACCACCCCTACGACTCGTTCGCCACGTCGGTGCAGCGCTTCATCGAGCAGGCCGCCGCCGACCCGCAGGTCCTCGCGATCAAGCAGACGCTCTACCGCACCTCCGGCGACTCCCCCATCATCGACGCCCTGGTCGACGCCGCCGAGGCCGGCAAGCAGGTGCTGGTGATCGTCGAGATCAAGGCCCGCTTCGACGAGCAGGCCAACATCCGCTGGGCGCGCAAGCTGGAGCAGGCCGGCTGCCACGTCGTCTATGGGCTGGTCGGGCTCAAGACCCACTGCAAGCTCTCGCTCGTGGTGCGCGACGAGCCCGAGGGGATCCGCCGCTACACCCACATCGGGACCGGCAACTACAACCCCAAGACCTCGCGGATGTATGAGGACCTGGGCCTGATCACGACCGACGGGCTGATCGGGGAGGACGTCGCCCACCTGTTCAACAACCTCAGCGGCTGGTCGCGCAACGCGCGCTACGAGGAGCTGCTGGTCGCCCCCGACAGCGTCCGCAGCGGGCTCATCGACCAGATCTACGCCGAGATCCAGCACCACCGCGCCGGGCTGCCGGCCGGCATCCGGATGAAGGCCAACTCCGTGGTCGACGAGGCTGTCATCGACGCGCTCTACCTCGCCTCCCAGGAAGGCGTCCCGGTGCAGCTCCTCGTGCGCGGCATCTGCGCGCTCCGGCCCGGCGTACCCGGCCTGTCGGAGCACATCGAGGTGCGCTCGATCCTCGGGCGGTTCCTGGAGCACAGCCGGGTCTACTGGTTCGAGAACGGCGGCACCCCGGTCGCCTGGATCGGGTCGGCCGACATGATGCACCGCAACCTCGACCGCCGCGTCGAGGTGCTGGTGCGGCTGCCCGCGGCCGACAGCGTCCGCGCCATCGGGCAGCTGCTGGACCTCGCGTTCGCTCCGACCACGAGCGCCTGGGTGCTCGGCAGCGACGGACTCTGGGCTCAGAACGACGGTGAGGTACATCTCCAAGAGGCGCTCATCGAGGGCCAGCGCAGGCGGTGGAGCACGGTCTGAGGCGCGCCCCCGGCGTATGGTCGAGGGGGCGCGAGTTGCACCCGCGAGACATGCACCCCCTAGCATGAGTCGCGTTCGTCACCGCCTGATCAGGAGCACTTCGTGGCACTGCGATTCCGTCCGGTCGACACCTCGTTCTACGACCTCTTCACGGAGTCGGCGAATCACCTCGTGCGGGGCGCCGACCTGCTCGCCGAGATGCTCAGCGAGGGCGCCGACGCCGCCGACGTGGGCCAGCGCATGCGCGACGCCGAGCACGCCGCCGACGAGACCACCCACGCGATCGTGCGCCGGGTGAACAGCACCTTCATCACGCCGTTCGACCGCGAGGACATCTACTCGCTGGCCTCGGCGCTCGACGACATCATGGACATGATGGACGAGGTCGTCGACATGATCCTGCTCTACGAGGTGAAGATCCTGCCGGCCGAGCTGTCGCAGCAGGTCGAGGTGCTCCAGCGGTGCGCCGAGCTGACGTCAGCCTCGATGCCGAACCTGCGCTCGATGCAGTCGCTCGAGGAGTACTGGATCGAGATCAACCGCCTCGAGAACGCCGGCGACAAGAACCACCGCCGGATCCTGGCCAACCTCTTCTCGGGCGAGTACAAGACCATCGAGGTCCTCAAGCTGAAGGACATCGTCGAGGGCCTCGAGGACTCGATCGACGCCTTCGAGAAGGTCGCCAACATCGTGGAGCAGATCGCCGTCAAGGAGTCCTGACCCACCGTGGAACTCGCGCTCGTCATCGCCGTAGTCGTCGTCGCCCTGACGTTCGACTACACCAACGGATTCCACGACGCGGCCAACGCCATCGCCACCTCGGTGTCGACCCGGGCGCTGACGCCGCGGGTGGCCCTGATCATGGCCGCCGTCATGAACTTCGTCGGCGCCTTCCTCGGTCAGGAGGTCGCCAACACCGTCGGCAGCGTCATCTCGCCGCCCGACGGCTCGCACGGCCTCGTGATCGTGATGTCGGGGCTCCTCGGGGCCATCGCCTGGAACCTCATCACCTGGTACTACGGGCTGCCCTCGTCGTCCTCGCACGCCCTCATCGGCGGCCTGGTCGGCGCGGCGATGGCGTCGGGCATCTACGTGAAGTGGTCCACGGTCGTCGACAAGGTCGTCGTACCGATGATCATCTCGCCGGTGTTCGCCTTCGTCGCCGGCTTCGCGCTGATGCTGGCGATCATGTGGATCTTCCGCCGGCGCAACCCGCACCGCCTCCAGCGCAACTTCCGCTTCCTGCAGACCCTCTCCGCCGCCGCCATGGCGCTGGGCCACGGCCTGCAGGACGCCCAGAAGACGATGGGCGTCATCTTCCTGGCGCTGCTCGCCGGCGGCTTCGTCAACCCGGGCGACGACCTGCCCCTGTGGGTGATCATCGCCGCCGCCGGTGCCATCTCGCTCGGCACGTACGCCGGCGGGTGGCGGATCATGCGCACCCTCGGGCGCCGCATCATCCACCTCGACCCCGCCCGCGGCTTCGCGGCCGAGTCGATCGCGGCCGGCGTGCTCTACACGACCGCCTTCGTCTACTCCGCCCCCATCTCGACCACCCACACGATCACCTCCGCGGTCATGGGCGTCGGTGCCACCAAGCGCTTCTCCGCCGTCCGCTGGGGCGTCGCGAAGTCCATCGTCGCCGCCTGGGTCCTCACCTTCCCCATGGCTGGCCTGGTCGCCGCCGTCTGCTACTGGATCAGCCACTTCCTCATCGAGGTCGTGCCCTGAGTCGTCTGGTCGGGTAGTCCCGGCTCGTCACTCACTCGTCGCCGGCGCGACGGCGCTCCAGCAGCACCGTGTCGCGCCACACCCCGTTCAGGCGGGCGATGCGCGAGCGGACCGCGAGGGTCTGGAAGCCGGCCGAGTGGTGGAGCGCGATCGAGGCCGGGTTCTCCGGGAAGATCGCGGCCTGCAGGGTCCACAGGCCCCGCGCGTCCGCCTCGTCGACCAGGCGGTGCAGCAGCGAGGTGCCGACGCCGTGGCCCTGCGCGGTCGGGGCGACGTAGACCGAGGTCTCGCCGACCCCGGCGTAGCAGGCTCTCGAGGAGACGGCGCCCACGGCGGCCCAGCCGACGACCTGCCCCTCGTGCTCCGCGACCCACCGGTGCTCGGGCAGCCACCGGGTCGCCAGCTGCTCGACCGGCGGCACCTCGGTCTCGAAGGTGGCCATGCGGGTGGCCACGCCGTCGGCGTAGATGTCGCGGACGGCCGTCAGGTCTGTCTCGCGCATCGCCCGCGTCACGACGTCGGGCGGGTCGACGGGCGGGTCGTCGGGGTGGTCGTCGGGCGGGTCGTCGGGGTGGTGCGGCGGCCCCGCCAGCGTCCCCAGCACCAGGTCGGCGACGTGGGGCAGAGCGGTGGACCACGCCGGGTCGAGGGTCACCACCGACGACGTGCCGACCTTCTCGACGGCGAGGAGGCCGGCCTCGGCCAGGCGGCGTACGTGGTGCGAGGCGGTCGACTGGCTGATCTTGAGCGCGGAGGCGAGGTGCCCCACCCGCAGCGCCCCGGAGCGCGACGTCCCTACCGCGTGCAGCAGGCGCACCCGCGTGGGGTCGGCCAGCGCGGCGAACCACGCGGCGTACGCCGCCGCCGCATCGGGCGCCAGCGGGCGCTGGTCGGACATGACCCGAACCTACATCGATCCCGATCGATGATGTCGCCGGCGATGACGGAGCGGGTAGTCCCTGACGTTTGTGTCGTCAATCGGCCCGCGCGGTGACACCAACGTCCGGGACTATCCCGATCGACCCATCAGGCCCGCCGGCGAGCCAACCAGACACGTCGCTCTTCGTCGGTGAGGCGGCGGCGCTGGGCGACGGTCTCGGTCGGCACCCACCAGGAGGGCTGTTCGAGCGTCCAGGTACGACGAGCCGGCTGCCGCCGCCGCGCCCGACGCCGCGCCGCCAGCAGGCGCGACACGAAGCTGTCGCCGGGACGAAGGTCGCCGGACACCGCGACGACGACCTCCAGGTCGTGCTCGTGGCAACGCTCGCCCCTGCGGATGTCCCGCCGTCGCTGACCTGGCTCGAGATGCAGGTGTCCGTCGTACTCGCCGACCAGCCCCGCCTCCGGATCGAACAGGTCGGGAGTGACGAGGTGACGGCCGTGCAGGTCGAAGATGGGAACGTTGCACAGCGGCGGGGGCAGCCCCGCGTCGAGCTGCCAGGCCAACCTCATCCACGACTCCTGGGGCGACCAGCTGTTCTCGACGGCGAGTGCCGAGGCCGCTCGCGCCTGAGGGATCCCGGTCCACGCGCTCTGGGTGCCAAGGAAGTCCTGCATCTCCGAGAAGGAGACCAGGTCGGCGTACGCGGCCATGTCGAGCACGACGACCGCGGCGCGCTCCGAGCCGGCGTACCGCATCTCGAACGAGGTCGACCAGACCGGCCGGGTCACGCACACCCCGTCGACCGTCGTGACCAGGCGCGGGGGTGCGCCCTCGCCGGTCACGGCGATGCCGGGCTGCGGACGGATGTCGTGGGTCGAGACCGCGATCGTCACCGGTCGCCTGCTCCCGTCGGCCGCCGTACCGTCGAACCAGCGCGCGCCGCACCAGCGCAGCGCCGCCCATCCGGTGACGCCCAGCCCCGGTGGGGCGACGGCCGAGGCCTCGAGGATCCGCTGCTCCGGCAGGTCGTCCGTGACGTGGCTCGGAACGTAGAAGCCCCGGCTCGTACGTCGCCAGCGCGGCCCGCGGGTCTGGGCCGGTGTCGGTCCGGTCAGCCCCCGCAGGTCACGCCGTACGGGACGCACCAGTCCGTCACGCAGGGTCTTCTCGGGCACTCCTCGACTCTGCCCCGAACCGAGCAGACGCCGCTCGACTCCTCCACAGCCCCGGGGTAGTCCCGGACGAAGGTGTCGCGAAATCGGGTTGTCCACAGCACAAACGTCCGGGACTACCCGGGTAGACCAGCCCTCAGCCGAACCGCCCCGAGATGTAGTCCTCGGTGCGCTGGTCGGTGGGGTTGGCGAAGATCCGGCTGGTGCGGTCGAACTCGACGAGGAGGCCGGTGCGGTTGCCGGTGGTCTCGTCGGGGCGGGCGGTGAAGAAGGCGGTCCGGTCCGAGACGCGGGCGGCCTGCTGCATGTTGTGGGTGACGATGATGATCGTGTAGTCGTCGCGCAGCTGCAGCATCAGGTCCTCGATGCGCGAGGTGGCGATCGGGTCGAGGGCGGAGCACGGCTCGTCCATGAGGATCACGTCGGGCCGGGTGGCGATGGTGCGGGCGATGCAGAGCCGCTGCTGCTGCCCGCCGGAGAGCCCGTACGCCGACTGCTTGAGCTTGTCCTTCACCTCGTCCCACAGGGCCGCACCCTGCAGCGCCTCCTCGACCAGGTCGTCCATGCTCTCGACCTTCATGCCGGTGACCCGCGGGCCGTAGGCGACGTTGTCGTAGATCGACTTGGGGAACGGGTTGGGCTTCTGGAACACCATGCCGATCTGCGTGCGCACGGCGATCGGGTCTACGTGGCGGGCGTAGATGTTCTGCCCGTGGTAGGTCACCTCCCCCGAGACCCGCGCGCCGGAGACCAGGTCGTTCATGCGGTTCAGGCAGCGCAGCACGGTCGACTTGCCGCAGCCCGACGGCCCGATGAGCGCGGTGATCTCGTGCCTGCCGAAGGACAGGCTCACGTCGTGCACGGCGTGGAAGTCGCCGTAGTGGACGTTGAGCTGCAGCGCCTCCATCACCGGCTCCGGTGGTACGGCGGGCAGCTCGCGGTCGGGCGCGGCGCCGGTCATCACGCCGAGCTCGCGGACCTCCACCGCCGCCCGGTCCGTGACGGTGCCAGTGGCGGTGGCGGTGGCGGTGGCGGGGTGCGTGGACATGGGTCTCCTACCAGGTCTTCTGGAACTTGTTGCGGATGAAGATGGCCAGTGCGTTGAGCCCCAGGATCATGACCAGCAGCACGATGATCGCGGCCGAGGCGGCGGTGCGGAGGTCCTCCTGGGACTGGCTGGTGAGCGAGAAGATCATCATCGGCAGCGCCGTGATCTCGCTCAGGACGCCGGTCGGGTCGAAGCGCACGGACCCGGCCAGGCCGACCACGATCAGGGGTGCGGCCTCGCCGATGGCGCGCGACAGACCGAGGATGGTGCCGGTGGCGATGCCGGGAACGGCCGAGGGCAGCGTCTGGCGCCACGTCGTCTGCCACACCGTGGCGCCCAGCGCGAGGGACCCCTGCCGGATCTCCTGCGGGACCGCGCGGACTGCCTCGCGCGTGGTGATGATGATGACCGGCAGGATCAGCAGCGCCAGCGCGATCGCGCCGCCGAGCACGATGCCGCTGCGGCCGAAGCCCAGCAGCGCCATGATCGCGACGGCCAGCAGGCCGTAGACGATGGCCGGCACGGCGGCGAGGTTCTGCAGGTTGATCTCGATCAGCCGGTTCCACCAGCGCTCGCCGTCGGCGAACTCCTCGAGGTACAGCGCGGCGGCGATGCCCAGGGGCACGGCGAACAGGGCGGTGAAGACCATCAGCCACAGCGAGCCGAGGATGCCGGCGCGGAAGCCGGTCGACTCCGGGCGCACCCGCGAGCCGTACTCGGTGATCAGCGCGGAGTCGAAGCGCGGCGCACCCTGGATGGCGGTGTCGACGATGAGCACCAGGAGCACCATCACCCCGAAGAAGAGGGAGAGCCACAGGGCGCCGAGGAACACCAGCGAGCCGAGGCTCCGGTCGCGGCTGCGCCCCGTCGAGACGGTCCGCGTGACCTCGCGGGCGGCGGTGGTGGCCACACTCATCAGTAGACCTGCCTGAATCGTCGGACGAGGGCGATGCTGACGACGTTGATGACCAGGGTCAGCACGAACAGCAGCATCCCGACAGCGAACAGCTCGTTGTACGACGTGGAGCCGACGGCGTTCTCACCGCCGGCCGTGGTCGCGATGAAGCCGGTCATGGTCTGCATCCCCTCGCGAGGGTCGAGCGAGAGGTTCTTCAGCGAGCCCGCGGCGAGCGTGACGATCATGGTCTCGCCGACCGCGCGCGAGAGGCCGAGCACGATCGCCGCGGCGACGCCCGACAGCGCCGCCGGCAACACCACCCGCAGCGTGGTCTGCATCCGGTTGGCGCCCATGGCCAGCGAGCCGTGACGCAGCGCCTGCGGTACGGCGGACAGCGCGTCCTCGGAGAGCGAGGCCACGGTGGGGATGATCATCACCCCGAGCACGAGCCCGGCCGCGAGTGCGTTGGTGAAGCCCACCTCGAGGCGCAGGATGTCCTGCAGCAGCGTGGGGGTGACGAACGACAGCGCGAAGAAGCCGTAGACGACCGACGGGACGCCGGCGAGCAGCTCCACCGTCGGCTTGAGCACCCGGCGGGCGCGCGCGGAGGCGTACTCCGAGAGATACATCGCCGCGCCCAGCCCCAGCGGCACGGCCACCAGCAGGGCGATGAGCGTGGTCATCGCCGTACCGCCGACCAGCGGCAGCACGGCGTGGGTGCCTTCGACGGCGAGGAAGTCCCCGAGCGGCACCTCCGCGAAGAAGTCGATCACCGGCTGGATCAGGGCCACCACGATGCCGACGGTGATGGCGACCGAGAGCAGCGCGGACACCATCAGCACCGTGCGGACCACGGTCTCGACCGGGCGCGCCTTCCTGCTCAGGTCGGGCACCGCGGTGCCGGAGAGGCTGCTCATGAGGTTGTCAGGTCCTCGCGTCAGCCGGCGATGCCCTCGAGGGCGGACCGGGTCTCGGCGTACGCGTCGTCGCTGAGCGGGATGAACTTCCCGACCTCGGCGATCTGCGAGAGGTTCTCGATGTAGAAGTCCACGTACGCCGCCACGGCCTCGTTGTCGTCGTACTCGGCGTTGTTGACGTAGATGAACAGCGGGCGGGCCAGCGGCGCGTAGCTGCCGTCCTGCGCGGTCTCGGCGGAGGGCTCGACGCAGCCCTCGCCGTTGTCGATGGCCAGCGCCTTCAGCGAGTCGGTGTTCTCCTCGTAGTAGGTGTAGCCGAAGTAGCCGGTCGCCCCCTCGGTCCCGCCCACGCCCTGCACGAGGACGTTGTCGTCCTCGGAGGACTCGTAGTCGCTGCGCGTCGACTCCGACTCGTCGCCGATCACGTCGGCGGCCAGGTAGTCGTAGGTGCCGGAGTCGGTGCCGGGGCCGAACAGCGCGATCTTCTGGTCGGGGAAGTCCGGGTCGAGCTCGTTCCAGTTCCTGACCTGGGAGCCGGGGCCCCAGAGCCGGACGATCTGGTCGACGGTGAGGCAGTCCACGTCGAGGTCCCGGTGGACCACCATCGTCAGCGCGTCGGTGGCGACCTGGAGCTCGGTGTAGTCGATGCCGGCCTGCTTGCAGACCGCCGCCTCCTCGTCCTTGATCGGCCGGGAGGCGTCGGAGATGTCGGTCTTCCCGGCGCAGAACGCCTCGAAGCCACCACCGGTGCCGGACTCGCCGACCGTCACCTTGACGTCGGGGCTCTCCTCGAGGAGGAGCTCGGCGGCGGCGTCGCTCATGGGGAAGACCGTGGAGGAGCCGTCGACGGCGACCTTGCCGGACTGGGCCGAGCCGTCGCCGGTACTGGCGCCGGCGTCGGCGCCACCGCAGGCGCTGAGCGCGAGCGCCAGCAGGGCGATGCCGGGCAGCAGCGCTCGGCGGATGGAGGTGCTCTTCACGTCGGATCTCCTGTGTCGTCTGTGGGGTGACGATCAGAAGTGTCGAGGCCGGAGGTGGCCGGCTCTGGGGTCGACGGTGAACGAGGGATGAACTCGGCCCGTCGAGGGGCCCGCCCGGTCAGGGGCGGCGCGCGACGCGGCCTCGACTAGCGCACCAGGTGCCGCTCGGTGGCGACGACCCGGCCCTTGCGCAGGTGGACGACCAGCATCTCGCCGAGCGCGAGCGACGGGTCCTCGACGCCCAGGGCGTCGAACACCTGCGGCAGCACCGGCCGATGCGTGCACAGCACCGTGTGTCGCCCGTCGTCGAGCAGCCCGGCGACGATCTTGCGCACCCGCTTCGGCTTGGCGTCCTCCTCGCTGAGCCGGTCGTCGGTCTCGACGTCACCGCCGAGGCTCGCGGCGTACGGCGCGACGGTCTCGACGCAGCGCGTGCTGCCCGACGAGACCACGCGCACCACGCCGTACGCCGCGAGGACCGGCACCAGCCGCTCGGCCTGCGCGCGACCCACCTGCAGCAGGGGGCGCTCGCGGTCGTCGGAGCGCCAGGCCTTGCGGGAGCGGGCCTTGCCGTGGCGCAGCACGACGAGGGTGCGGGTCTTGCGCCGTACCTTCAGTGCCTCGCGCAGGGTGTCGCGGTCGTAGTCGTAGGTCAGCGCCGTCAACGCGTCCTCGGCGTCGACCCACCGGACGTCGTCGATCTCGGCGTTGGCGACGTAGCCGCTGACGTCGTGGTCGCCCAGGGGCCGGCCGGTCCAGTAGTGCACGGTCTTGTGCCCGCGGGCGACCGGGTAGCGCTGGCTCGACAGGGGTGCGCCGAGCCGCACCTGCAGCCCGGTCTCCTCGGCGACCTCGCGCACGGCGGCGGCGGTCGGGTGCTCGCCGCGGTTGAGCTTGCCCTTGGGGAAGGACCAGTCGTCGTACTTGGGCCGGTGCACCAGCAGGACACGCTTGCCGGGGCGGAAGATCACGGCGCCCGAGGACACCACGTCCGGGGCTGGCGAGGCGGGCATGACGACTAGTCTCACACCACCACGGAGCCAGGAGGGCCGACATCGCCGCGACACGCAGCCGACTGCTGACGACAGGCCTCGGCGTCCTCGTGCTGGCGCTGGTCGTGGCCACCGCCGTCGTCGGCGTACGTTGGTGGCGCGACGTGCACCGCTCCGACCTCGATCGCGCCATGTCCCTCGCCCCGGACGACGGGGACCGCTTCTCGTGGACCGACTGGGCCGGGGTGCGCGACGAGCTCGGCGTGGACCTCTCCGCCGACAGCCCGCAGGGCGAGGTCGTGGACTTCATGGCCGCGGGGTACGACGCCGACCTGACCTCGACCTCCGCGCTGCCCGAGTCGGCGCAGCAGCTGCACGTGCACTACGGCTTCTCCCCCGCCACCGCCGACTGGGAGCTCTTCAGCCAGTCCGAGGAGGGGGCGGTCGTGATGCTGCACCTGCCGGACTCGACCGACTGGGACCTGATCGCCGACCGCCTGCGCAGGCTGGGCTACGCCGAGCCCGACGAGGCGGACGGAGTGTGGGCCGGCGGGAGCGAGGCGATCGGCCGGCTGGGCGGGGTCACACCCGAGGTCAGCTTCGTGACCCTGCTCGAGGACGAGTCCCTGGTCCTCACCAGCGACACCGAGGGCTATCTCGGGAGCGCGGTCGAGGTCGCGCTCGGCGACGCGCCCTCGGTCGAGGGCTTCGAGGAGGTCGTCGAGGCCTCGGGCGAGGCGCTCTCGGCCGCCCTCTACACCGGCGCCCAGGCCTGCGGCGCCCTGGCGATGAGCCAGGCCGACGCCGACGACCAGGCCGAGGCGGACCGGCTGCTGGCGCAGGCCGGCGCGGTGGACCCGTTCACGGCGTACGCGCTCTCGGTCCAGCCCGGCCTCGACCTGCGCCTCGCGCTCGCCTTCGAGAGCGACGAGCAGGCCCGCGCCAACGCCGAATCGCGCGCCGCTCTGGCGGCGGGACCCTCGCCCGGCCAGGGCGGCGACTTCAGCGACCGCTTCGAGCTCGGCCCGGTCGAGGCCGACGGCCCCCTGCTCACCCTGGACCTCGACCCCGTCGACGGCGCCTCCGTCCTCTCCGACCTCTCCACCGGCCCGGTGCTGTTCGCGACCTGCTGAGGGGGGCGCGGTTGGGATAGTCCCGGACGTTTGTGTTGTGGATAGCGACTATCCACAACACAAAGGTCAGGGACTACCCGCTAGGAGAAGCGGCGCAGGCGCAGGCTGTTGGTGACGACGAAGACGGAGGAGAGGGCCATGGCGGCGCCGGCGAGCATGGGGTTGAGCAGGCCGGCGGCGGCCAGCGGCAGGGCGGCGACGTTGTAGGCGAACGCCCAGAAGAGGTTGCCCTTGATCACCGCCAACGTCCGCCTCGCGAGCCGTACGGCGGTCGCCGCGACCCGCAGGTCACCCCGCACCAGGGTCAGGTCGCTGGCCTCGATGGCCACGTCGGTGCCGGTGCCCAGGGCGATGCCCAGGTCCGCCTGGGCGAGCGCGGCGGCGTCGTTGACGCCGTCGCCGACCATCGCGACGGACCGGCCCTCGGCCTGCAGTCGCTTCACCACGTCGACCTTGTCGGCCGGCAGCACCTCGGCGATGACCTGGTCGATGCCGACCTCGGCCGCGACCGCCCGCGCGGCGCGCTCGTTGTCGCCGGTCAGCAGCACCGGCGCCAGGCCGAGGGCGCGCAGGTCCGACACCGCCTGACGCGAGGTCGGCTTCACGGTGTCGGCCACGACCAGCACGCCGCGGGCGCGCCCGTCCCACCCGACGGCGACCGCCGTACGGCCCGAGGCCTCGGCGTCCTCGACGGCCGCGAGCAGGTCCTGACCGAGGGGCATCCCCGCGTCCGCGAGCAGGACCGGCCGCCCGACGCGGACCTCGCGTCCCTCGACCCGGCCCTGCACCCCGAGCCCTTCGACGTTGCGGAAGCCGGTCGCGACCGTGCCCGGCGAGGCCTCCGCCACGGCCCGCGCGATCGGGTGCTCGGAGCCCGCCTCGACGGCGGCCGCGGTGCGCAGCACCTCCTCGAGCGACTCCCCGGCCGCGGGGACGGTCGAGACCAGCGTCATGCGGCCCGTGGTGACGGTGCCGGTCTTGTCCAGCACGACGGTGTCGACGGCGCGCGTCGACTCGAGGACCTCCGGGCCGCGGATCACGATGCCGAGCTGGGCGCCACGCCCCGTGCCGACCATGAGGGCGGTCGGCGTGGCCAGGCCCAGGGCGCAGGGGCAGGCCACGATCAGCACGGCCACGGCGGCCGTGAAGGCCACCGACGCGTCGGCGCCGGTGCCCAGCCAGAAGCCGAGCGTCGCGACGGCGAGCGCGATGACCAGCGGCACGAACACCCCGGAGACCCGGTCGGCCAGCCGCTGCACCTGCGCCTTGCCGTTCTGCGCCTCCTCGACCAGCCGCGCCATCTGGGCGAGCTGGGTGTCGGCGCCGACCCGCGTGGCCCGCACGACGAGCCGTCCGCTGGCGTTGACGGTCGCCCCGGTCACGACCGACCCCGGGCCCACCTCCACCGGCACCGGCTCCCCGGTGAGCATCGAGGCGTCGACCGCGGAGTGCCCGGACTCGACCACTCCGTCGGTGGCCACCTTCTCCCCCGGGCGTACGGCGAACAGGTCGCCCACCGCCAGAGTCCCCGCGGGCACCCGCGTCTCGCCGCCGTCGGGACCGTCGGGCAGCAGCGCCACGTCCTTGGCGCCGAGGTCCATCAGCGACCGGATCGCCGCGCCGGCCCGGCGCTTGGCCCGCTTCTCGAACCACCGGCCGGCCAGCAGGAAGGTGGTGACGCCGGCGGCCGCCTCCAGGTAGATGTTCTCGAGCCCGTCGGTGCGCTCCACGGTGAAGCGGAACGGATGGGTCATCCCCGGCGTGCCCGCCGTCCCCCAGAAGAGCGCGACCACCGACCACCCGAAGGCGGCCAGCACCCCGATGGAGACCAGCGTGTCCATCGTCGTGGCGCCGTGGCGCGCGTTGGCCCAGGCGGCACGGTGGAACGGCCAGGCGCCCCACACGGCGACCGGCGCGGCCAAGGTCAGCGAGGCCCACTGCCAGTACTCGAACTGGAAGGCGGGGACCATCGCCATCGCGACCACAGGCACGGTGAGCAGGGCGGAGACCACGAGTCGCTGGCGCAGTGCGTCCAGCTCCGGGTCGCCCGCGGGCTCCTCTGCTGCGGGCTCGGAGACCGGGAGCGCGGCGGAGTAGCCCGCCGCAGCGACGGTGGCCAGCAGCTCCTCGGTCGTGACCGAGGTCGGGTAGGCGACCCTCGCCTTCTCCGTGGCGTAGTTGACGCTGGCGGAGACGCCGTCGAGCTTGTTGAGCTTGCGCTCGATGCGGTTCGCGCACGAGGCGCAGGTCATGCCGCTGATCTCGAGCTCGACCTGGCTCGTCGCCGTGTCGGACATGTCAGGCCAGCTCGTAGCCCGCCTCGACGACGGCCGCCTCCACCGCGGCGCGCTCGACGGGCTCGGTGCTGGTGACCACGGCGGTGCCGGCCTCGTGGGAGACCTCCACGCTCTCGACGCCGGGGATCTCGGCGATCTCCTCGGTGACCGAGGCGGCGCAGTGGCCGCAGGTCATGCCAGTGACGTTCCAGGTGCTGGTGTGGCTCATCGTGTTCCTCTCAGGACCGGACCAGGCGGGAGATGGCCTCGACCGCCTCGTTCACCTTCTCGCGCGCCTCGGCGTCACCCGCCCGGGCGGCGTCGACGACGCAGTGGTGCATGTGCTCCTCCAGCAGGCCGATCGAGACCGCCTGGAGAGCCTTCGTCATGGCGGCGACCTGGGTGAGGATGTCGATGCAGTACTGCTCCTCCTCGACCATGCGCTGCAGCCCGCGCGCCTGCCCCTCGATGCGGCGCAGGCGCTTGAGGTAGTCGTCCTTGCGCTGGATATAGCCGTGCTGGTGACCGTCCGCCATGCCTGACACCATACCCCCCTACGGTATGAGAACCAAGGCAAGGAAAAACCCGCCAGGTACGCCGGCGGGTCGAGGGGCGTGTCGCGGGCAGGGCCCGAGGCCCTCAGGCCTCGCGCCGCGGCTGAGGCGGACGGGGATCCACGCCGAGGATCTGGTCGATCTCGTCGGCGGAGAGGTGGTCGTCGGCCTCGCTGGCGGCGATGATCAGGTTGGTCGTGAGCTCGACCTCGCCCAGGAGGTCGCCGTCCTCCAGTGTCACGTCGAACTGATCGTGCACGAGGAGCCTCCGTCCGCCGGGCCTGTCCATCCCAAGATGGTTCCCTGCCGAGCCTAGGCGCAAACCGGGCGATCCCCACTGGTCATATCGGGCCATGCCGCACCGCCCGAGAAGACCACGAGGCCCCCATCCGAACCGGATGGGGGCCTCGCGTAGAAGACTTTTCAGCCGCGTCGGTCAGACGGGGCGGACGTTCTCAGCCTGGGGACCCTTGGGGCCCTGGGTGACGTCGAACTCGACCTTCTGGTTCTCGTCCAGGGACTTGTAGCCCTGGGTCTGGATCGCCGAGTAGTGCACGAAGACGTCGTCGCCGCCGTCCTCCTGCGCGATGAAGCCGAAACCCTTCTCAGCGTTGAACCACTTCACGGTGCCTTGAGCCATGTGCTCATTACTCCTGTTATCGGAACGAAAGCCGCCACTTCGGCGACCCGCACAGATGCGGTGACACGTCGCTCCGACCCGTGATTGGTATTACCACAAACCAGAAACGCCATTGGATCACAAACTCCGCGGGCGTCAGACCAGCTGGAACTTGCATCTGTTGCACGGCAGACACTACCAAGCGAATCGCCGATCCAAACTTTTTGGTGCCATCAATCTTGTGAGCACCTGTGAAGGTTGTGCTTCCGGCACATGTCCGGGCGGGAAACGGGTCCCAGGTCGGGCCTCGCGCACGGCGCAGCCGGCCCGCAGGAGCCTCAGGCGGGACCGCCCGGCGTGGCGCGGTGGGTGCCCTCCGGCGCAGTGCCCGGGTCGGTGTTCGTGGTCTCCGGCGTGCCCGTGGTCTCCGGCGTACCCGTGGCGCCGGTCGTGTCGACCGCACGGGGGCGGTAGTCGGCGGAACGGTGGTCGACGTCGGGGTCGATCCGGTCGGCCTCGCGCAGCTGGTCCTCGTAGCGGGCCTCCTCGACGTGGTGGCCCTGGCGCGCCTCGGCGGCCCGCTGCTCGGCCCGCTCGGCCTCGGCGCGGGCGATCTTCGCCTCGGCCTCCCGCTGCTCGGCGTCCCTGGCGGTCTCGACGACCGCGCCCTGGTGGCTGCCGGCCTGCAGGCGCAGCTGCTCGGCCTCGTGACGGCGGGCCTCAGCCTTCTTCTTGTTGGCCATCGCGACCGCGACGCCGATCACGGCGAGCAGCACGAGCACGACGATGATCAGGATGATGACGGTGGTGGTGGACATGGGTCCCTCCAGGTTTCTCGACTTCGTCGGCGGTACCCGTCCGGACCGCAGCACACGCAAAGAGGGCTCCTAGCCGCCGACCGCCGCCGTCAGGAGGTCCCGGCCGGCGGCGCCCGGAGGCTGCCGCGACGGTGCCGGGAGGCGGCGCGCAGCGCGAGGGCCACGAGAACGAATCCGAGGAGGATCAGGACGAGGCCCGTCACCGCAAGCACCACGACGACCGCCCCGATGATCGGGAGCTCGGCTCCCACCTCGACGTCGCCGCGGACCGCGGGGCTGCCGTCGGCGTTCATGAGGACGTAGCTCCACTCGCCGGCGGCCGGCTCCCAGTCGATGCTCAACCGTTCGCTGCCGGAGTCCTGGGCCGTCCAGAAGTCCTGCTCGCCGGGGGCGGCCGCGGTGCCAGAGCCCGTGTGGGCGCGGTAGACGGGGCGTCCATCGTCGCGCAGGTCGGTCACGGTGACGTAGTCGACCCCGGCCAGGTAGTCCTCGACGTCGCGGGTGCGGGCGAGGCCGAGGAAGAGCTCGGCTCCGGCGACCGGCTCGGCGGTGACCCGGAAGTCGCCGGTGACCACATCCGGCAGGAAGTCACCGGGTGCCTCGTCGCGCAGGTCCACGCTGGGCGAGGTGATCGCGCTGGTCCGGGTGGACAGGTCCGTCTGGTCGCTCATCAGGTAGCCGTCCCGGTCCTTGGCCGCGACGTCGACCAGACCCAGCACCGTCCCGATGAGCCCGATCGTGAGCCCGGTGGCCACGAGCACCGAGCCGAACGTCAGCAACACGGCCCGACCGGCGCTCCAGCCGGTCTCCTCCTGCGGCGGCCTTGCTCCCCCCGGGTCGCGCCCGCCCTGGTCCAGTGCGAAGGGCGGATAGCGGTCGGTCATCAGGGTCACGTAGCCCACGACCCGGAAGCCCCACCGGTTGAGCCCGACCACCAGGTCGAACAGGCGCTGGGGGTAGCGCCCCGCGATGAGCAGGTAGCCCGCCGCCACGAGCACCAGCACCCCGAGCAGTCCGGGGACCCAGGCCGAGGACAGGTCCCCGTCGGCCGCGGCGTACCCCCCTCCGCCGAAGATCGCGAAGAGGACGAGGTACTGCGGGATGGCCAACAGCCACCACTTGACCAGGACCAGCCCGCGGGACAGGTGCTCGGGGTAGTCCACGTCGAGGTGGGCGGGATAGTCGGGCACGTCGTGCAGCGAGAAAGGCGGGTAGCGATCGGTGCCCAGGGCGCCGTAGGCGTAGAACGTGACCCGCCACGACCAGCGCAGCACCCCCACGTTGAAGTCGAACATCGCCCGTGGGTAGCGCCCGGCGAACAGGATCGCGAAGAAGGCGAGGACGCTCGTGACCGTGAAGGCGACCCCCAGGAACCACAGCACCACGTAGTGCGGGATCGCGAGCAGCCACTTCACCAGCCAGAGGGCCCGCGAGGTCTGCGGGTCGAGCTCGGCATCGAGACGCACGGGGTAGGACTCGCTCCCCGTCGGGACCTCGGTCGACATCGGGCCTCCTGCGTCGCCAGTCGGCACCCGCGGAGCGGACGCTCCCTGCCACCTTCGGTCCCGACACCTGGCCGGTGCAGGGCCGAAGGTCATCGACGTCGAGGGCCGACCGGCACCCGATCGCGACCGCGTGCCGGGACGTCAGCGAGACCTAGACGACGGCGTTGGTGCAGGCGCCGATGCCGTCGATCTCGGTGGTCACCGTGCTGCCCGGCTGCAGGAACACCTGCGGGTCACGCGCCTGACCCACCCCGGCCGGGGTGCCGGTCGCGATCAGGTCGCCGGGCCGGAGTGTGATCACGGTCGAGACGTACTCCACGAGCGCGACCGGGTCGAAGAGCAGCGTCGCGGTGTCGTCGTCCTGCATGACCACCTCGTCGACGAGCGTGCGGACGTTCAGCCGGGGACGTACGCCGCCCGGCAGCTCGTCGGGGGTCACGAGGTAGGGGCCCACGGGCGTGGTCGAGTCCCAGATCTTGCCCTGGGTCCACTCGATCGTGCGGAACTGCCAGTCGCGCACGGAGACGTCGTTCATGACGGTGAAACCGGCGATCGCGGCCTCCGCCTCGGCGGTCGACGCCCGTCGTACCTGACGCCCGATGACGACGGTGAGCTCCACCTCCCAGTCCAGCCGGTCGGTCTCCGGCGGCTTGACGAGCGGGTCGTTGGCGCCGATGAGGGTGTCGGCGAACTTGGGGAAGAGGGTGGGGTACGCCGGCAGCTCGCGTCCCATCTCCTGGATGTGGTTGGTGTAGTTGTGCCCGACGCAGACCACCTTCGACGGGCTCGGCACCACCGGGGCGAAGTCCGCCCCCGCGGCCGCGAACGTCCGGCCCCCGTCGGCCGACGCGGCCAGCTCCCAGTCCGCCTCGGCGAGCAGCGCGCCCAGGTCGGGCCGGCCGAGGTCGACCAGCCGGTCCCCCTCGAGGCGGACCGCCCGGGTCCCGTCCTCGGTGCGGATCGTCGCGAGCCTCATCGCCCCAGCACCTCCGCCAGACCTCGGAGGAGCACCGGTGGGAACGCCTCTCCCGCCGCCCGGTCCTCACCGGCGGCCGGCGTCTGGGGGCCCGGCCGGAACGAGGCCTCCAGGAGCAGGTCGAGGTAGTCGCCCGCGAACCCGACGGTGGCGCTCATGCGCACGCCCCCGCCGCGAGCCGCCGCCACGCGCCCTCGAAGAAGACGAGCGGAGCCGCCTCGGCGACCTCCACGCCCTCGCCGAAGGCGGTGATCCGGCCCACGACGAGGACATGGTCCCCGCCGTCGTAGGTGGCCCACGGCTCGCACTCGAAGTAGGCCAGAGCGCCGGCGAGCCGAGGCGATCGGCCCGTGGTCAGCCACTCGACCTCCGCGCCGCCCGGCCGGCCGGCGAAGTGCAGGCCGGTGTCAAGCTGCTGCTCGGCCAGCACGTTGACGGTGTAGTAGCCGGTCTCGAGGAACTCCCGCGCACGTGAGGTCTTCTTGACCGCCACCAGTGCCAGCGCCGGGTCCAGGGAGACGGAGGTGAAGGAGTTCGCCGTCATGCCGTAGCGCACCCCGTCGGCCTCGTAGGTCACCGCGACGACGCCGGTGGCGAACCGCCCGAAGGCGGCGCGCAGGGCGCCCGAGTCCGCGACAGGGGGCGCGTCGATCAGTTTGTGGGACATGGGATCTCTCCTCTTGACGTGCACTCGAGAGTGGTCAGAACGCCTCGGCGAGGGCATCGGCCTCGTCGACGTAGCCGGTGGCGGTGCCCTCGGGCATCGCCGAGCGGAGCAGCGGGTAGCCGACCAGGGCGACCACGAATGACACCAGGAAGCCGAGAGTGAGGACCTCTGCCTCCATCAGCCAGATGCCGATGCCGGCGGACAGGACCAGCGTGATCACGCCCGCCCAGTTCCACCGCTCGACCCGGTGGCTCCCGTCGACGTTCCCGCGCCGCACCACGTAGTAGTCGGCGATCATGACGCCGGCCATGGCCAGAGTCATCGCACCCAGGTAAGTCAGGTAGGTGTTGAACTCGTCGAGGATGCCGGCGGCGATCATCACCAGGGCGATGAGGTTGCCGACCACGACCATGACGGCGCGACCGGGCTTCTTGCCGAACAGGGAGTCGACGAGGTTCACCAGCGTCAGCGAGCCGGAGTAGGCGTTGATCGCCTGCGCCTTCGCCTGCGCGGCGTAGATCGTGATGAAGCCGGCCCAGCCGGCGAAGATCACGAAGAACGCACCGGTGTTGCCCATGACCAGGCCGCTGCCGGCACCGGCCGCCGCCTCGGGGCTGAGGCCGGCGTCGCGCGCCATGAGGTACTCCACGACCTCGGGCATGCCGCCGATGACGACGAGCGACCCGAGCACGATCATGACGACGTTCTGCACCAGAGGTCCGGCGGCCGCCAGGACGGTCACGTCCCGGCCGGTGCGGGCGTAGCGGGCGAAGTCGGCGGTGACCAGGGCGATCGTCCCGGCGGTCGCGCCCATGACCGAGACGGCGGTCTCGAACTTGGTCCAGCCACCGCCCGGCACGACGCCCTCGAACTCGAACACCGCGGACATGCTCGCGCCGTCGACGACGTAGATCTGCACGATCATGTACGCCGTGACCAGCAGGGTCACCACGATCATCGCCGCCCCGGCCCGGAGCGCGAGCTTGAGCCCGAAGATGGCGAGGGCGATCCACAGCAGGGTGAGGACGCCGTACACGCCGATCTTGGAGGCCCAGGTGTCCTCCCACTCGAACATCAGGAGCGTGCCCTCGTAGAGCAGCGCGGACTCGACGGCGAGGAAGCCGAGGATCATCACCGCGAACACGACCGAGCCGACGGCCGAGCCTCGCTGCCCGAAGCCGAAGAACCTGGAGGTCACGGTGCCCGACAGGCCGGTGCGGTAGGCCATGTCACCGAGCAGCTTGCCCAGCGCGAAGCCGAACAGCCCGACCGCGACGCCGGCGACCAGGCCCCAGACGAAGCCGGCCAGGGTCACGGTGAACCCGGCGATCGCGAAGATCACCAGGGCCGTGGCGACGCTGACGGGCGAGAGGGCGAGCTGGAAGCCGTTGCGCCGGTCGGCCGCAGGGACGCTCACGAGGGCGTGGTCCTCGGCGGCCGCGGCAAGCGAGGAGCTCACGGACTCGGGTGAGCGGGGTTGTTCGACAGAGGTCATGGGTGTTCCTTCGAGTGGGCACCTCAGCGGACGCCGACAGGAGTCGGGCCCGGATCGGGGACGGTGAGTGGAGCGACGGTCCGAGACGTGGGGTGGAGCGGGTGCAGGGGGCGGTCAGCCGGCGCTGCAGCCGACGACCGCCATGGCCTCGATCTCGAGGACGATCTCGGGCTTGGCGAGGCTGGAGACCTCGACCAGGGTGCAGGCGGGGAAGTCGCCGGTGAAGAACTCCTCGCGGGCCTTCCAGACGGCGCGGTTCTGGGTGATGTCGGTGACGAAGATGGTCATCTTGACCACGTCGTCCATCACGCCGCCGGCGGCCTCGACCAGGTCCTTGATCTTGGTGAAGATCACCTGGGCCTGCTCGTACTCCCCGCCGACGACGGTCTCGCCGTCGTCGGCCCGGGCGGTCATGCCCGAGACGAGGACGAGGTCGCCGATCCGGTAGCAGTTCGACCACAGCTTGTCGGCGGGCTCGCGCACCGAGTCCGAGCGGACCCGCTGCTTCCTCTGGCCCTGGGTGCTGGCAACGGTGTCCATGGCGATGTTCATGACGGGTTCCTCACAGCTCGATCAGGTGGTCCCAGGCGGAGGTACCGCCCCAGTTCACGCACACCGACTGGCGGCGCATGAAGCCCTGCCAGGCGTCCGACCCGGCGGTGCGCCCGCCCCCGGTCTCCTTCTCCCCACCGAAGGCCGCCCCGACGTCGGCGCCGGTCGTCCCCATGTTGATCCGGACGATCCCGCAGTCGCTGCCGCGCGCCGACAGGAACGTCTCGATGTGGGTGAGGTTCGTGGAGTGCATGCCGGAGGCCAGGCCCTGGGCGACGTCGTTGTGGATCCGGATCGCCTCGTCGAGCGTCTCGTAGGTCAGCACCGACACGATCGGGGCGAACGTCTCCTCCTGGGCGATCTCGGAGTCCGGCTTCACGCCGGTGACGATGGCCGGCTCGACGTAGAGCCCCGGCCGGTCCAGGACCTGACCGCCGTAGACCACGGAGGCACCCTGGGCGGTCGCCTGCTCCAGGACCCGCCGGTACTGGTCGACCGCGGCGGCGTCGATGAGCGGGCCGACGACGCTGTCGGGGTCGCGCGGGTCACCGAGGGGGATCTGGTCGAAGGCCAGCTTCATCTTCTCCACCAGCGCGTCGACGATGTCGACGTGCGCGATGACCCGACGCGTGCTGGTGCAGCGCTGCCCGGTGGTGCCGACGACGCCGAAGGTCAGTGCCTTGGCGGCGAGGTCCAGGTCGGCGGTCTCGTCGACGATGCAGCCGTTGTTGCCGGAGCACTCGAGCTGGTAGCGCCGGCCGAGGGTCGAGCCGACCACCGCGGCGACCCGCTTGCCGACACCGGTGGAGCCGGTGAAGGAGATCATGGCGACGCGCCGGTCGGCCACCATCAGCTCGGCGTCGGCGTCGTCCGCCGGGAGGTAGAGCGAGAAGACCCCGGGGTGACCCAGCTCCTCGGCAGCCTGGTTGACCAGCTGCTGCACGGCGATCGCGGTCAGCGGCACCTTCGGGCTGGGCTTCCAGATGACGGTGTTGCCGGCGATCGCGGAGAGGAAGCCGTTCTGGGCCCACACGGCCGCGGGGAAGTTGTAGGCGCTGATGATCCCGACGACGCCGAGAGGCAGCCACTGGTCGTACATGCGGTGGTCCACCCGCTGCGACTGCTGGGTGTGGCCGTAGAGCATCCGTGCCTGGCCCGCCGCCAGGACGGACATGTCCACCGACTCCTTGAGCTCGCCCTTGGCCTCCATCACCGACTTGCCGGTGTCGAGGCAGACGATGGCCGCCAGTGCGTCCATGTTCTCGTCGATCAGCTGGCCGATCCGGCGCACCAGCTCCCCGCGCCGCGGCGCGGGGACGTCGCGCCACCGCTCCTGCGCGGCGGTCGCCGTGGCCAGGATCTCCTCGTAGTCCGCGGCCGTCGAGCTGGCGACCCGGGCGACGACGGTGCCGTCGGCGGGGCACTCGGCGTCGATCAGGTCGCGGCCCTCGACCGGGCCCCAGCCGGTGCCGGCCGAGTAGGTCCCGGAGTGGACCCGCTGGAGGCCGAAGGCGGCGAGCGCCTCGGCGGTGTCGAACCTCTGGTCGGTCATGTCTTTGCTCCCGTTCACGGCGGTCATGCCGGGTCCTTGGCGAGGAAGTCGCCGATGGTCTCGTCGGTGTGGTACTCGGGCTTCTCGTAGTAGTGCGGGCCGTCGTAGATCTCGACCAGCACGCTGCGCTCGTGCGCGAGGGTGGGGCCGTGCGGGTGGTCCTTCGGGTTCATGTAGAAGGACCCGGGCCGCAGCCGCTTGCCGGAGTCGGTGTACTCGTAGTCGCCCTCGAGGCAGTACATGAACTGGTTCGAGGCGTGGGTGTGCTTGGTGGGGATCCGGCCGCCGGGCTCGTACTCGAGCAGCGCGATGCTGGCCCCGGTCTCCTCGTTCTTGAACAGGAAGTACTGGCGGAAGCCGTACTCCGGGTAGTCGATCCACTGGTCCTCATCGAGCTCCGTGGCGTGGATCAGCACCTCGAGGGACTTCATGGTGGCCTCGTTCACGTCGGTCATGCGATTTCCTCTGGCTCCTCTGGGGCGGGGCGGCCGGCGGCCACCCAGGCGTGAAACTCCGTCGTGCTCTCCGGGGTCGCGGGGAACAGGCCGAAGAGGGGTCGACCGGCCCCGATCTGCAGCTCGGCGAACTGCTCGTACTCGTGGGCGGCGTAGGCCGCCTCGGCGATCTCGACGACGAGGTGACGTGGGATCACCACGACCCCGTCGTTGTCCCCGACCACGATGTCGCCGGGGTAGACCGCCACGCCGGCGCAGCCGATCGGCTCGTCCAGCGCGACGGGGTGCAGCACGATCGGGGTGGCGGGCGTGGCGTTGCCGCGCTGGTAGCAGGGCAGGCCGGTCGCTGCGATCGCCGTGGTGTCGCGGTAGCCACCGTCGGTGATCGCCCCGGCGACCCCGCGCCGGCGCAGCCGGGCGGCCATCATGTCGCCCATGGACGAGGCGCGGGTGGAGCCGAAGGCGTCGATCACCAGCACCGAGCCGGGCGGCGCCTCCTCGATGGCGCGCCGGTGCAGGTTGGAGTCCTTGCCGTACTCCGCCATCGAGTCCAGGTCCTCACGAGCCGGGATGAAGCGCAGGGTGTACGCCGGACCCACCAGCTGCTCCTGACCGGCGACCAGCGGGGCGACCCCGTGCATCACGACGTTGCGGAAGCCTCGGGCGTAGAGCGCGTTGGCGACGTTCGCGGTGCCCACCTGGCGCAGCTGCTCGAGGGCCGCCTCCTCCTCGGGGCTCACTGGAAGAACTCCAGCGGCGGGCGGTTGCCCCACTGCGTCGTCTCGCTCGCGGTGCCGTTGAAGGACGTGGGCCGGTGGCCGGCGTCCACGACGTCGCCGTCGGTGTAGTGCTCGATGCGGAACCCGTGCGGGTCCTTCCAGTAGTCGAAGACCTGGCTGCCCAGACGGTGCCGGCCGACACCGACGTCGAGCGAGAAGCCCTCCTGGAGCAGGTAGTCGTGCGCCGACATGACCGCGTCCAGGTCGAGGACCTCGAAGGCGCTGTGGTGCACGCCGACCCAGTCCGACTGCAGGACCAGCAGGAAGTGGTGGTCGACCAGCTGGTCGCCGAGGTCCAGCCGGAGGAACGTGCCGTACGGCGGCCCGTCCGTGCCCGGCGGAACCATGTAGTCCGAGGGCAGGAAGTTGAAGCGCTCGGTCAGCCAGGCCACGGTCGCGTCGTGGTCGCTCACGTGAAGCACGAAGTGCCCCAGCCGCGCGACGGTGCACGGGGCGGTGCTGATCCGGACCGGCTCGTGGACGCGCGGCTTCTCGACCAGGTTGTTGAACTTGAACGGCGCCCGGTCCGGGATCGGCTCGGCCGCCGCGCGACCCCAGATCGCCTTGATCTCGATCCCGTCCGGGGTGTGCATGACGACCTCGAGGCCGCCTCCCGGCTCGGTGGCCTCGCGGACCGGCGAGGACCCCTCCATGGCGGCGAGCTCGTCGAGGTCCGCGCGGGTCGCCATCTCGACGGACGCCCCGACGAAGCGCTGCTTGGACGCCTTGCGGCTGACATGGATGTGGTGCTGGGTCCCCGTGCCCCGCATGTAGAGGGTCTGCTCGTCGCTGCCCTCCGCCCGGGTCATCCCGAACGCGGTCAGGAACCTCTCCTGGAGCGCCAGGTCGGGGATCTCATAGGTGACCTGGGCGCAGTCGACTGCGGTCGCCATGGCTGCCTCTCTCTCGGTCCCGGCCGTCAGCGGCCGAGGATGCTGACGTCGTCGGGCGAGACCATGTCCGTGACGGTCCAGCCGTCGAGGTCGTAGTCGTCCATCGCGGACTGTGCGAACTCGCGGCACTCCTCGAGCAGGCCGGTGCCCATCGCGGCGAAGAGGTTGGTCTGACGGGTGACGTCGTTGCTGCCGATGTAGTTGATCTCGTAGAGCTCGTGGCGGGCGCCGAACTCGGTGCCGATGGAGTCCCACAGCATCTTCATGACCTTGACGCGCTCCTCGGCGGTGATGCCGTTGGTGCCGCGCAGGTAGGTCTGCAGGTAGCCGCTGATCTCGGGCGCCTTGAAGTCGCTGGCGTGGGAGTTGAGGTAGATGAGCCCGCTGGCGACGACCTGCTCGATGATGTTCTTGATCTTCGGCATCGCGAGCTGGTTCATCACCCGGTAGGCACCGGCGAAGTGCGGGTCGGGGCGGACCATGCCGTTCTTCCACGGCACCCCGCTCTTGGCCATCGCGTCGGAGAGGGCCCAGAAGGTGTTGCGCCAGGCGATGACCTCGCCCAGCTGCGACTTCACGCCGTGGAACTCCCCGGCGCCCGTCACGTCGAGCGCCTTGGACAGCAGGCCGACCAGGAAGTCGAGCTTGACCGCGAACCGGGTGCAGCCGTGCAGCGAGGCTCGCTCGAGGTAGCCCGAGTGGACGTTGTAGCGGTTGGCCTGCTCGAGGTCGTTGTGGATGAACACGTTCTCCCACGGCACGAAGACCTCGTCGAAGACCAGGATGGCGTCGTTCTCGTCCAGCCGGCTGGAGAGCGGGTAGTCGAACGGGCTGCCCAGCACGGCGGCGCGGTACTCGTTGGAGGTGCGGCAGATGAGCTTCACGCCGGGGGCGTTGGTGGGCGTGATGAACACCGGCGAGTACGCCGGGTCCTGGATCGCGACCTGACCGACGTGGCCGACGAACGTGTAGTGCGTGAGAGCCGAGCCGGTCGCGACCACCTTGGCGCCCGAGACGTAGATGCCCTCGGCGGTCTCGCGGGTGACCCGCATGAAGACGTCCTTGCCGGCCTCGGCGCCGTCGGCGCGGTCGACCGGGGGGTTCATGATCGCGTGGTTGATGTAGTACGTCCGCTCCTGCGCCTTGCGGTACCAGGCGAGGGCGTTCTCCTCGTAGCCGCGGTAGAAGTCGAAGTTAGCGCCGAGGGTGCCGAGGAAGCAGCCCTTGTAGTCCGGCGAGCGGCCCATCCAGCCCCAGGTGATCCGCTGCCACTCCGCGATCGCGTCGCGGGCGGCGACCTGCTCCTCGACGCTGTTCGCGGCGCGGAAGAAGCGGTGCGTGAAGCCGCCCCACTCCGTCGGCGTGGTGAGGATGTCCTTGCGGGCCGGGTCGTGCAGCGCGTCGTACATGCGGGCGATCATGCGAGCGGAGTTACGGAACGCGGGGTGCTCCGCGACGTTCTTCACGCGCTCGCCGTAGATCCAGACCTCGCGTCCGTCGTCAAGGCTGGCGAGGTACTCCTCGCCGGTGAAGGGGACGAGGTCGACGTCCTGCTCGGTCGTGTCGTCCTTGATCAGCAGCTCGCTCATGGGCTCGGCTCTCCAGGCTTGGTGGCAAAAAGGTGAGCCAGGTCTCGGGACCGACTCACGGCGGATCCTGACAACGCGGCAACCACCCAAGACAGGCCTCCTGGAGCCTTGACATCCATGCGGCGTTGCGCTCTCACGCCCCCAGACCGGACGTCGGGCTTGCGCTCACGGCCTCGGCCACCAGGTCGCTGACCTGCGGCAATACTGACGCGTCGGCGCAGGCGGCGGCCCGAGTCCCGCCTTCGACGGAGCCGACCGATCGGTCGAGAAAGCGCTCGTATCGTGAGATGAGGCTCGTCAGGAGGAGGGGCGAGTCATTCGGATTCGTCGTCAGGGGTATTCGCGGCCGTATCCGAGTCGACCTCCACGAGCCGGGTGCGGGCCACCGCGCGGCTGGCCTCGACCCACCGCGCCATCAGCGGTGTGACCTCGGCGCCGCGTCGCCACAGCAGCGAGACGCCCATGTCCGGGACCCAGTCGGGCGCCCAGAGCGCGGCCACGCCGGGGTTGGCCTTGGCCATCTGCTCGGTGACCAGCGCCACGCCCAGGCCGGCCGCGACGAAGCCCACCGCCGTCTGCGGGGTCGACACCTCGATGGTGTCGAACGTGGGGTCGTCGGCCAGCGCCGCCTCGATCGCCTCGGGGAAGCCGCTGAAGGCGGAGAGCCGGTACGGCACGACCCACCTCCCCCAGCCGCGGGCACCGTCGTGCCGCTCGCGCCTGCGGGCGGTCGGGACCGCGAGCTGCACCGGCATCCGTCCGAGCCGCTCGTAGTCGCAGAACTCGGTCACGAAGTCGGCGAACTGGTCGGGGCCGAACGGCACGCACGCGATGTCCAGCTCCCCGGTCCGCACACCCTGCAGCAGGGCGTCCGGCGCGGCGTCGGTCAGGCTGACGTGCACGCCGGGGACGGCGTCGACGAACTCCCCCACGACCTCGGCGATCAGCTCGTTGACCACCATCGGCTCGACACCGACCCGAAGCTCGCCGATCGCCCCATCCCCCATCAGCGCGAGACGACGTACCAGCCGGTCGCGCTGGGCCAGCAGCTGACCGCCCTCGGCGAGCAGGTGCAGCCCGGCGGCAGTCGGGACCACGCCCTTCGCGGTGCGCTCGAGGAGCTGCACCCCCAGCTCCTTCTCGAGCCTCGAGATCGCGGTGCTGAGCGGCGGCTGGGTGAGATGGAGCCGCTTGGCGGCCCGCGACACTGAGCCGGCCTCGACGACGATCCGGAAGTACTCGAGCTGTCTGAACTCCATGACCTGCCTCCCGGGACCAGGCTAGGCCCGGAGCAGCGCGGCTGGTGACCGGGTCACCTAGCCGGCGGCACGCCCCTCGAGCACGAAGGCCAGCACGGAGACGGCCACGTAGTCGATCGCCGGCTCGGTCGCGGCGTACGCCCGGGCGTCGTCGCGGTAGCGCGCACCCTGGCCGTCGAAGGCCGCCCACCCCGAGCCCGCGGCGCACCGGCGGGCGTAGGCCCGCGGTCTGCCCAGGCCGCGGAACGCCGACGCCTCGGCGGGGCCGTTCGAGACCGCGCCCAGCAGCGTGCCGCCCGGGCCGGGGCGGGCGGCCAGGATGTTGGCGATCTGGTGGTGGGGGCAGCGCGGGAAGGTGCTGCCGGCGCCGATGACCAGCGAGGTGCCCCAGGCGTTCGCCCCGAGCGCCCAGTCGCGCAGGGAGCCGCCGAGCGCGGCGAAGCCTCCGTCCCCCGTGAGCTCGCGGTAGCGCCGCTCGGTGACGGCGACCCCGAACGCGAAGTCGGCGCCCGGATCCTCGTCGCCGCCGAACGCCAAGGGGTCGGCGTACCGCGTCCGGGCGATCCGCAGCTGGGCGGCTAGGTCCCCGGTGAGGTCCGCACGCGTGACCGCGAGCCGCAGGTCCGGGTGGGCCTCGAGCGCGCGGGCCAGGTCGTAGTGCGCCAGCGCGGACTGGTCGTCGCGGGCGAGGGTGTACCAGCCGTGCCGGGGGCTGCGCAGGTAGGCCCGTGCCCAGTGCGCCGCCTGGCGCAGGTCGGCGCGCTGCCGGGCGAGCGGCACCTTCAGGACCTGACCGGCCAGCGCGATCTCGACGGCCCCGAGCTCGAGGTCGTCGCGCCACTCGTCCTCCTCGTAGTAGGAGTGGGGCGAGGTCGTCAGCAGCCGACCGACCTGCCGCGTCTTCGCGCGGGCCAGGACGCCTCGCGCCTTCGCGAGGTACGCACGCGCCCGCTGCGGGCTGTCGGCGGCGAGGACCTGCGCCGCGAGGGCGAACGCGGCCGCCGTGCGGCCGGCGAGGTTGGGGCTGATCCGCTGGTCGCGCGCGCCGGTCACGAACGCCGGCCGGTGCTTGAGCAGGTACGCCGGCGAGCCGGGGCGCACTCGCCTCCGGTCGTCGGCCTGCGGCAGCCGCCAGACGTCGTGGTCCCCGAGCAGGCCGCGGCCGCCCTCGCCGATGCCCACCTGGTAGACGAGGGTGCGCGGCCGCTCCAGCCACGCGCGGTCCAGCCACCGTGCGCCGTACAGCGCCTCGGCGCGGAGCCCCGGCACCGGCCGGGTGGCGTCACGGGTGGCGACCAGGAGCAGGGCGTCGGCGTAGCTGGTGGTCTCCACGAACTTCAGGTAGTCCCCCGCGTCGAACCAGCCGCCCTCGACGTTCACCCGGCGACCCGTCGCTCGCAGCTCCCCCGCCAGCCGCCCGCCCCGCAGGCGCGGCGGCTCGTAGGCGCGGGCGCGCCGGTCCGCCAGGTGGCTGGGACGGCGACCGAGCAAGCCGGGCACCTGCTTGGCCCCGTCACGCTGGGCCTGGAAGAAGCGCACGCCGTTGGCGGCCAGCGGCTCGTAGAGCTGACGGCCCCCATCGACGGTGAAGGTCGGGGAGGTGCCGGTCGCGGCACCGGCCAGGACGATGCGATAGCGCCCGGGCTCGGCGACCGCCGGCGCCGCGACCCGGTAGACATGGGGCCAGCGCTCGCTCCAGCGTCCGGTGTCGGGGCCGACCGCGCCGGAGGAGACCACCACACCCTCCTCGTCGACGACGGAGTACGTCGCGGTCGGCGCCGCCGCGCGGGTCATCGCGTAGGCGACCACGGGCTCCCCGACGGCGTAGCCGACCTGGTTGACCCGGACCACCGCCGCCACCGCCGCGGGCACCCGGCTCGCCGCCGTCGAGGTCTGCGGCGTCACCGCGGGCGCCACGAGCGTCACGATGAGGACCAGCAGGAGGAGGGCGCCGCGTCGAGTGAGCACGGGTCATGGAAGCACGGCCGCGAGCGCGCACCTGGCCGAGACCCGCTGGGGGTGCTGGAGGCAGGCGTATCGTCGAAGGCGGTAGCAGGTCCGTCACCACCGGCGCCGGTGGACCCGAGTCTCGTGGAGCCGGATCAGTCCGGGGACGTCACGACGCCGCTGGGCGGGAGGGAGTCCCGTGCCGACGACGCCGCCCGCAGAGCCGGAGGACCCCGGTCCCCGCGCCCCGGAGCGCCCGATCCGACAACCGGACGAGCCGGAGTCGACAGGGCGAGCGGTGCCGCGTGATGACCTGAGGCGGAACAGCGTCCTGCCGCGGGCACTGATCGTGCTGCTGGGGCTGGCGGCGGCGTTCATGGTGATCTCCGGCATGCGGGCCTCGGCCAGCCTCATCGGCCCGGCGTTCCTGGCCCTGGTCCTGACGATCGCGGTGCACCCGCTGCGGGTCCGGCTCGACCGCTACCTGTGGGGCTGGGTGACCACGACGCTGTGCGTGCTGCTGGTCGCCGCCGTGGCGATCGGGCTGGCGGTGGCGATCGTGGTGGCCGGGGCCAAGTTCGCGACCCTGCTCCCGCAGTACAAGGACGACTTCAACGACGCAGCCTCGGACGCGATCCACCTCCTGGAGCGCGCGGGGGTCTCGACCGAGCAGATCGAGCACGTGCTGGACGGGCTCGACCTGGGCCGGCTCGTGGGCGTCGCCACCGACGCCCTGTCGGACATCTACGGACTGGTCTCCGGCCTGGCCTTCATGCTGGCGCTCGTGCTGTTCATGACCGTCGACAGCAGGGCGCTGTCTGGTCAGCTCGCCACCGTGGCACAGGGGCGGCCGGACCTGGTCGCCGCACTGCGCAGCTTCGCCCACGACACCCGGCGCTACCTCCTGGTCTCCACGGTCTTCGGCCTCATCGCCGCCGTCCTCGACACCATCGCCCTGGAGCTGCTGGACGTCCCGGCGCCGTTGCTGTGGGGGCTGCTGGCCTTCCTGACCAGCTACATCCCCCACATCGGGTTCCTCATCGGGCTGGTGCCGCCCGCCGTCCTGGCCCTGCTCGAGGGCGGACCGGGGCTCCTGCTGGCGGTGGTGGCGATCTACCTCGCGGTCAACTTCGTCATCGGCTCGGTGATCCACCCCCGGGTCGTCGGCAACTCGGTCGGGCTGACCTCCACCCTGACCTTCCTGTCCCTGATCTTCTGGGCGGGCGTGATCGGTCCCATCGGCGCCATCCTGGCCGTCCCGCTCTCGATCCTGGTCCGCTCGCTCCTCGTCGACGCCGACCCCGCCAGCCGCTGGCTGTCCCCGCTGGTGGCCAACCGCGATCCCGACCAGGCCACCCCCTGAGCTATCCCGGCGGTCCGGCTGGTGGCCTGGGTCACACTGGAGGGGTGCGCGAGAGAACCCGGCGTCCACGATGGGTGTACGGCGAGGGCGACGACCCGGACTACAGCGCCAGCCTGGCCAACGAGCGGACCTTCCTGGCCTGGGTCCGCACCGCCCTGGCGCTGCTGGCGGGCGGGGTCGCCCTCGACGTGGTCCAGCTGTCGATCCCGTCGGGCGTGCAACGCGCCATCGCGCTGGCTCTGGTCGTCCTCGCTCTGGTCGCCGCCGCGGTGACGTGGCTGCGCTGGGCGGTGGCGGAGCGGTCGATGCGCCGCGGCGAGTCCCTGCCGCCGCTGGGCTTCGGTCTCCTGCTCGTCCTCGTGGTCGTCGCGGTGTGCGCCGTCCTCATCCTCTCGTGGGCGTGAGGACCTTGCCATGACGGGGTCGCACGCGCCCGGTGAGGGGAGGCCCCGTCCCGGCGCGGGCAAGGAGGACGACATCAAGACCACGCTGGCGTGGGAGCGCACGGCGATGGCGCTGCTGGTCGTCGCCGTCGCGACCGCGCGCCACACCTGGTCGCTCCTGGGACCGGCCGCGCTGCTCCCGGTCGCCGGGCTGATGGCGCTCACCGCCTGGGTGCTGGCCGAGGGGTGGCGGCGCTACGACGACGACCGTGACTACCGCCACTACCGCGCGATCGGCGGGCCGACCCTGATGCTCGCCGCGACGACCGTCCTGATGGCGACCATCGAGCTGATCCACCTCCTGGCCCCCTGATCTCTTCGGGCCAGCTGGTACGACGATCGCTCACCGAGCTCCTGCGAGCTCACCGCAGTCGTCATGGCCATCACCACCGCCTCAGGCGCGCGCCAGTCCCTGGCCCTCGAGGCGGTGGATGTCCGACAGCCGGCGGCGCAGCACCATGTGCACAACGACCAGTGCGGAGGTCAGCGCCGCATAGACGCACCACAGCGACGCGAAAGCCTGGACGTAGACGATGGCGACGACCGTGAGCCCGACGAGGTTGAGCAGTCCGAAGACGACGATCGAGGGGTAGCCCGACAGCACCGACGGGCCGATCACCGCCACGATGTACAGCACGGCCCACATCGGCCCGTACGTCAGGTCGACGTCGTAGATCAGTGCGTGCGGCTCCTCCCTGACGAGGAACGGGCCGTCGAGAACTGCCCAGAGCAGGTACGCCCCGACCACCGCGCCGAGCACCACGAACGGCGCCACCCGCCGGCGCCGTCCCTGAGGCTCGAGCAGCAGCACGGCGAGCGGCACCAGGATCGGGAGGACCGGGAAGGCGAAGAGGACGTAGATCACCGCGGCGGCGTGCTGGACACCGGCCGAGACGTAGTCCGACGCGCCGCGCCAGACGAGGGCCTCGGTCAGCTGGTGGAGCGCGAAGAGCAGCGGCAGCGACGCGAACGGCAGCTCCCGCGCCGTGCGCACCTCGCGCAGGCAGATCGCAGCGACGGGGAGCAGGGCCGCCCCGGCAGTCAGATCGGCGCTCATGGAGAAGCACACGCTCCACCGGTACCCCGGCCCGAGGGACGAAACGTCTGAGCGGGCCGGAAACTTGCGCCTGGTTCGACCTGCTCGTCTGCCCGGCTCGGCGCGTCAGGCCGGTTCGACGCGCGCCTTCCCCTGCCGCGACCCCATGTTGTCCCGGTACCTGGCCGGCGGCATCGGCGAGGCCCCGGCGAGCGCGGCCGTCGCCGCGGGTGACCAGCTCGCGGTAGGGCTCGAGCAGGAGCACCAGGGCGGTGTTGTGGTGGCGGTAGTCGAGCACTGCGCGGACCAGGTCCCAGCCGGAGCGCTCGATGGGCGTGGTCACCTTGGTCTCGGTGAGCCACTTGCCGGCCTTGAAGAGCGCGTGCCTGCCTGGTCGGCGCGGTGTGCGAGCAGCCTCTCACTGGGTTCGTTCCATTCCCGAAGGTCGCGTTGTCGCTGCCTGACGTGCCGTCCGGGGAGCGCGCCGTCAGTGGCTGTGGTCAGACTCGGTCGCGCGCGTTCAGCCTGAGCGAGCCATTCACGTAGCCGTCGCCGTCGCAGGACATTCCGTTCGGGTATGAGCGCATCAGTTCGATCTCGTGCCGGGCAGCGGCGACCAGCTGGCCATCCGAGCTGGCCACCTTCACCGTCACCGTCACCTGCCCGGGCTCGAAGTGCCGCCCGAGGTCATCGAACGAGACGTTGGCAGCTCGGCCAACGGGTCCCTCGGGTACGGGTCCGAGACGCTGAACGGCGGAGGCGCAGCCGTCTGTGTCGCATACGTCGATGGCCACACTCCCGGATTCCACGAACAGAGCGCGTGGGATCTCGACGCCGACACCGTTGAAGTCACCCACGTCTGAGCACGCCCGGCCAGCGGCGCATCCCTGAACTCCGACTGCGACCACCAGAAACAGCGCGGCCAAGGCCTTCATCGCGACCCCTCTCGACATTCTGACGCCGCGTCGACGCAATCCGTTCCTCGGCGCGGTTCACCAGGACTAGCTCGGTAAGGCGGCGCAAGGCCGTCGGCGAGGTCAAGCAGGCCGCCATCGACATCGCCTCGCTGCGCACCATCGACAAGCTCACCGACGTCACCCGCATCCTGCGCAAGTTCCTTTCGGTCAGAGCGATGCGGAGCTGGCCCACGCACAAGCTGCCCCCGAAGGGCAAACCGCACCCCTACGGCTATGACAAGCACGGCAACCGCCTCCCGTACGCGAACACACGCCCCAAATACGGCAAGGGACAGATCAAAGTAGTGTGGGAACGGGCCAAGAACGGCAACGGCGAGGTGTGGGTCCGCGGCAAAGACGGCAACCTGATCAAGATCGACTGGCAGCCAGGACAATCCCGAAAGCAAGTGTGGGACATGGGCCACGCACCAGCCGAGACGTCAGGTAGCGGGCACGCCCAGCGAGACGACGATCTCAGCCGATGCGCGGTTGCGCGCCACGCCACGACCCGGACCATCCCCATACCGGCAGACCCCGGACCTGGGCGCGGAAGGCCCCAGGGAACCGCAGCACGCTCTCCTGGCCGACCGGCGCTGAACGCGCCTCGTTATGCTCCGTCCGGAATGAGTTCTCCCTTGGGTTCTTCCTAGGATTTCTTCCCGAGGTTCTTTCCATACCCCGGGCCCCTAGCTCAATTGGCAGAGCAGGAGACTTTTAATCTCTTGGTTGTGGGTTCGAGTCCCACGGGGCCTACCGACCCTCCCCCTTCCCTCTGCACATCTCGCTCCCGGCGCGCTACCCTTTAGTCGACTGAGTCACTGGACCAAATCGGGTATCAATGTCGGGTGAAGGAGGGGATCATGTGCCTCGACCGAGCGCCACGGCGGGCCGAGCCCACCGGCACCGCCGATGATGTGGACTGGCCCGCGTTGCTGGGGCTCGCCTGCTTCGCCACGCTGACCCTGATGGCGCTCACCGAGCACTTCCGCGAGCTGCCCGCGGCCGTCGCGGCGTACGGCGCGGCGTGGCGAGTCGCTCGCTGGTGAGGCGGCGTACGCCTCTGACGGGCGTGCTCCGGGGCGTTTCTAGCGCTTGTCAGGGGTTGCAACCCCTGACAAGCGACGGGATACCCGGCCAGCCGGGTATCCATCCACCTCTCCCCCGGCCCTCAGGCGGCCGAGGAGCGCCGGTGCGCGACCTCCTGCCGCACGAGCGGGAGCAGGTGGCGGCCGTAATCGATGGCGTCGTCGAGCGGGTCGTAGCCGCGGATGAGGATGGTGTCGACGCCGATCTCGACGTAGTCCAGGATCGCGGCGGCGACGGTCTCGGGGCTGCCGACGAGCGCGGTGGTGTTGCCGCCGGCGCCGGCCGCGGTGACGGTGGGAGTCCACAGCGCGCGGTCGTGCAGGTCGCGCTTCGCCGCCGCGGCGAGCAGCCGCCGCGAGCCCTCGTTCTGCGGGCTACCGCCGGCGCTCCGCTTCGCCGTGTCGAGGAGACCGCTGCCCGCCCCGACCTGGATCCGGTGCAGGACCTCGTGCGCGCGCTCCCAGGCCAGCTCGTCGGTCGCGGCGAGGATCGGGCGGAAGGACACGCTGATGCGCGGCGCCTCGCGCCCGGCCTCGGCCGCGGCGGCCCGCACCGACGCGACCTGCTCGGCGGTCTCGGCGAGCGGCTCGCCCCAGAGCATGAAGGTGTCGGCGTGGCGGGCGCCGACGCGGTACGCCGCCGCGGAGGAGCCGCCGAAGAACAGCGGCAGGTGCCGCTCGCCGTAGGGCAGCACGCCGGCGGCGTACCCCTCGTGCCGGTAGTGGGCGCCCTCGAAGTCGAAGGGGTCGGTCGAGGTCCAGGCTCGGCGCAGGATCTGCAGGTACTCGTCGGTGCGGTCGTAGCGCTCGTCGTGGCCGAGGTAGTCGCCGTCGCGGCGCTGCTCGACGTCGCTGCCGCCGGTGATGACGTGGACGGCGACCCGGCCCTGCGAGAAGTGGTCCATGGTCGCGAACGTCCGCGCGGCGAGGGTGGGCGCGACGAAGCCGGGGCGGTGCGCGACCAGGAGGCCGAGGCGCTCGGTGTGCGCAGCGACGTGGGCGGCAACCTGGGTGCCCTCGGGCCAGCTCGACCCGTAGCCGATGAGGATGCGGTCGAAGCCGCCGTCCTCGTGGGCGCGGGCGAAGCGCCGGGTGTAGTCCGCGTCGATCGCCGGTCCCGAGCCCGGGCGGCTCTCGGACTGGTCGCGGGTGCCGATCATGCCGAGCAGCTCGACCGGCCGCTCGTACGGCGCGGGGGCGGTGCGGGTCTCGGGTGCGGTCGTGGTCATGGGAGTCCGATCTGTCGGGGAGGGAGTCGGCACGCCCCTGGGTGCACAGGGGCGTGCCGACGAGGAGGGGTCAGGCGGAGGCCGCGACCGGCGTACGCCGGGCGGCGCCCTCGCGGACCAGGTCGATCACCGTGCGGTAGGCGATGGCGTCGGCCAGCGGCTCGAAGCCGCGGATCAGCAACGTGCTGACGCCGAGGTCGACGTAGTCCAGCAGCGCGTCCGCGACCTGCTCGTGGGTGCCGACGAGGGCCGTGGAGTTGCCGGCCGCGCCGGTGACCTTGGCGACCGAGGTCCACAGCCGCTTGTCGTGCACGTCGCCCTTGGCGGCGGCGTCCAGGAGCCGCTTGGAGCCCTCCTGCTGCTGGTGGTCGAGGTTCTTGAAGCCCGGCTGGGGGCCGCCGGCGCGCTCCTTGGCCCGCTCGAGGATCTCCTCGGCCTTGGCCCACGCCTGCTCCTCGGTGTCGGCCACGATCGGGCGCAGGCTGACGCTGAACCGCGTCTGCCGTCCGTACGGCGCCGCCGCGGCGCGGACCTCGCGGATCCGCTCGGCGATGCCCGCCAGCGGCTCGCCCCAGAACGCGTAGACGTCCGCGTGCTTGCCCCCCACCCGTACGGCGTCGCCCGAGGCGCCGCCGAAGTAGACCGGGATCGGCCGCGCCGGCCGGACCGAGGACCAGCCCTGCGCCACCCGGTAGAAGTCGCCCTCGTGGTCGAACGGCTTCTCGGACTCCCACGCCTTGCGCACGACGGTCAGGAAGTCGTCGGTGCGCGCGTAGCGGGTGGGCTTGTCGGAGAAGTCGCCGTCGCGGGCCTGGTCGGCGTCGTCGCCACCGGTGATGACGTGCATCGCGATGCGGCCGGGGTGGAAAGCGTCGAGCGTGGCGTAGGACCGCGCCGCCAGCGTCGGCGCGAGGAAGCCCGGCCGGTGCGCGAGCAGCACCGCGAGGCGCTCGGTCGCGGTGAGCACCTGGTCGGCGATCACGAACCCGTCGGGGCTCGCGGAGGAGTGCGCGATGAGCACCTGTTCGAAGCCCGACTCCTCGTGGGCGGTGGCGACGGCGCGCAGGTAGGCCGGGTCGACGACGGGGCCGTCGGCGGTGCCGCCGGACTCGCTGTACTCCTTGGTCGAGGCGAAGCCGATGAACTCGATTGTCATGTGCTGGGAACCTTTCCGGGGGCGGTCGTGGTGGTCGTGAGCCGGGCGCGCCAGGTGTCGGCCACGTGGCAGGCCGCCGTACGGCGTGCGGTGTCGGGCGCGGGGGCCAGCGCGGGCTGCTCGTGGCAGGCGTCGTGGGCGAAGGCGCAGCGGGCGGCGAAGACGCAGGCGCCGGGCGGCCACTCGCGGGCGACGTCGCCCGCCGGGTGCCGCAGCTGCTCAGGGCGCAGCCGGTCCTCGTGCTGGACGCTGGGCGCCGACGCGGCGAGGAGCGCCGTGTAGGGGTGCGCGGGCCGCTCCAGCACCTCGCTGATCGGGCCCTGCTCGACGAGCCGGCCGCGGTAGAAGACCGCGACCCGGTCGGCGATCCCGGCCAGCGAGGACAGGTCGTGGGCGATGATCACGACGGCCAAGCCGAGCTCCTCGCGGAGCCGGTCGAGCAGGCGCAGCACCAGGTTGCGGTTGGACACGTCCAGCGCACTGACCGGCTCGTCGCAGAAGAGCAGCCGCGGGCGGGTGACGATCGCGCGGGCCAGCGAGACCCGCTGCCGCTGGCCGCCGGAGAGCTGGCGGGGGTAGCGATCGCGGAAGGTCGGCTCCAGCCCCACCAGGGCCAGGGCCTCGTCGACGCGCCGGCGACGCTCGGCCCGGTCGGTGCCGACGATCTCGAGCGGCTCCCCCACGACCTGCGCCACGGTGAGGTCGCCGTCGAGCGAGCGCAGCGGGTCCTGGAACGCCAGCTGCACCTGCCCGGTACGCCGGAAGTCGCGCAGCTCGCGCCCGCGCAGGCCGCCGAGCTCGGCGCCGGCGAAGTCGATGGAGCCGGCCGCCGGCTGCACGAGCCCGACCGTGGCGCGGGCCAGCGTGGTCTTGCCGGAGCCGGTCTCACCCACGACGCCGACGATCTCGCCGGCGTGGATCTCCAGGTCCACCCCGGACAGGGCGGCGCCGGTGCCGAGGGAGCCCCGGCGGCGCGGCGGCGCGTAGGTGACGGTGAGGTCGCGCACGGACAGCAGCGGAGCGGCCACGGTGTCGGCGGCAGTGTCGGCGGCGGTCATGCCCCACCCCCGGCGGGCGTGGCGGCGAGCTCGTCCAGCCGGACGCAGCGGGCGGCCCGCCCGGAGCCGCGCTCGCGGAGCGCGACCGGACCGGCCGTGCACACCGCCGCGGCGTCGGCGCAGCGCGGCGCGAAGCGGCAGCCCGGCATCTGCTCGCCCGCCTCGGGCGGGGAGCCCGGGATGACGTCCAGGCGCCGGCGGCTCCAGTCACCGATCGACGCGACGCTGAGCAGGGCCCGCGTGTAGGGGTGCTGCGGGTCGGCGAGCACCTCCTCGGTGCGGCCGCTCTCGACGATCTCGCCGCCGTACATCACCAGGATCCGGTCGCACGTCTCCGCGACGACCGCGAGGTCGTGCGTCACCAGCAGCAGCGACAGGTCGTGGTCCCGGCGCAGTCGCGAGAGCAGCTGCAGGATCTCGGCCTGGATCACCACGTCGAGCGCGGTGGTCGCCTCGTCGGCGATGAGCAGGTCCGGCTCCAGCGCGACCGCGATCGCGATCAGGACGCGCTGCAGCATGCCGCCCGAGAGCTCGTGCGGGTACTGGTGGAAGACCTGCTCGGGCCGGTGCAGCCCCACCTCGGTGAAGAGCTCGACGCTGCGGACGTGCGCCTCCCGGCGCTTGAGCCGGCGCTTGACGCGCAGCTGCTCGGCGAGCTGGTGGCCGACGGTCAGCGACGGGTTGAGGTACGACGCGGGGTCCTGGAAGACCGCGGCGAGCCGCAGCCCGCGCAAACGGTCCCAGCCGCGGCGGCGCACGGTCGTCAGCTCGACCTCCTCGGCCCCGTCGCCCAGGCGGATGCTCCCCTCGGCGACGTCGCAGCCGGCCGGCAGCAGCCCGAGGACCGAGCGGCAGGTCAGCGTCTTGCCGCTGCCGGACTCCCCCACGAGGCCGACCGACTCGCCGCGGGCGATCTGGAAGGACACGCCGCGGACGGCCGCGCGGCGCTCCTGGCCGACGGTGACGCCGAGGGCGTCGACGCGCAGGGTGGGCTCAGGCAGCGGGGACACGGACATCGCCGTCCTCCTTCAGCTCGGTCGAGGTGGGATCGTCGAGGGCCACGGGCTCGGCGGCGACGGAGGAGCCGACGGCGAGGCCGGTGCCGGCCGGGGCCGTACGGCGCCAGGTGCGGCGTACGGCGTCGGGCGTGGCCTCGCGGATGATGTCGGCGAGCAGGTTGAGCGCACCGACGGTGAGCATGATCATCACGCCGGGGTACAGCGGCGCCCAGGGCTGCTGGGCGAGGTAGGCCAGGTCGCTGGCCAGCATCCCGCCCCAGGTCGGCGCGGGCGGGGTGACGCCCAGGCCGAGGAAGGTCAGCGAGGCCATCACCAGCAGCGCGGCGCCGACGGCCTGGGCCGTGGTGACCGCGATCGTCGGCAGCACCTTCGACCAGATGTGCTTGCGCAGGACCCACCACTGCGAGGCGCCCATGAGCTCGGCGGCCTCGACGTACTGCTGCTGGCGCAGGCCCAGGGTGACGGCACGGGTGATCCGGAAGTAGAGGGGCGACATCAGGATGCCGATCGCGATCATCGACTGGTGCAGGCCGTTGCCCAGGGTGCCGACGACGGCGATCGCGAAGACCGTGAACGGGATGACCATGAGCGTGTCGGTGACCCGCAGCGAGAACCACTCGAACCGCGGGCCGAGCCAGGCCGACGCCAGGCCGGGCAGGATTCCGAGGAGGGCGGCGGTGGCGACGGCCTCGAGCGCGCCGGCCACCGAGACCCGGGTGCCGGCCATCAGCCGGCTGAGCACGTCGCGGCCGAGGTAGTCGGTGCCGAGCCAGTGCTCGGCGCTGGGGCCCAGCAGCATCTGCGACGGCTCCTGCGCGAGCGGGTCGTACGGCGCGAGCCAGCCGCCGGCGACCACGAGCACGGCCACCCCGAGGAGCACCAGGATCGAGACCTTGGCGGCGGGGACCCGCCACACCCTGCGCAACGTGTCCATCACTTGCCTCCGGCGGGTCGGGCGGCCCGGCGGGCCAGGGGGTTGAGCGCGGTCTGAAGCAGGTTGACGACCGTGCTGGCGATGAGCACCACGACCACGGTCACCATCAGCGTCCCGAGGATCACCGGGACGTCGCCCTGCTCGGCCGACTGCAGTGCGAGCTGCGCGATGCCGGGCAGGTTGAAGAGCTTCTCGGCGATGACGGCGCCGCCGATGATCGTCGGCACGGCGAAGCCGAGGACGGCGAGCGCAGGCCCGGAGGCGTTGCGCAGCACGTGTCCGAAGAGCACGCGGCGTCGCGGGAAGCCCCGCATCTCGGCGCCGGTGGCGTAGTTCTCGCGCAGCGCGCCGACCAGGGAGGTCCGCAGCTGGCGGGCCAGCGACCCGGCGGCGTCGACGCTCAGTGCGAGTGCCGGCAGGATCGCGAACCGCAGCCATTGCGCCGGGTCCTGGCTGATCGGCACGTAGCCGCCGGAGGGCAGCCACTCGAGGTTGACCGAGAAGATCACGATCAGGCCGATCCCGATGACGAACGGCGGCATCGTCGCGAGCACCGAGCAGACGACGGTCACGCAGCGGTCGACGACCCCGCCGTTGCTCAGGGCCGCGGCGATGCCGGCGCCGCCGCCGAGCAGCACCGCGATCAGGAGCGCCAGTCCCGCGATCGACAGGTCGACGGGCAGGGCGGCGGAGATGCTGTCGGTCACCGGCACGGTGGTGAACCACGAGACGCCGAGATCGCCCTGCAGCAGGTGCCCCAGCCAGGTGAGGTACTGCTGCCACAGCGGCTGGTCGAGGCCAAACTCCGCCTTCATGCGGGCGATGTCATGCGGCGTGGCCGTCTCGCCAAGCACCGCGGCGGCCGGGTTGGCCCCCGACATGGCGCCGAGCGCGAAGGTCAGCACCGACGACAGCAGGAACACCGTGACCGCGACGAGCAGCATCCTGGCGACGGGGGTCGCGACCACCACCGCCCGGCTGACGCGGGTGGGGGCCGTGGCTGCGTGGCCCGAGACGTCCCCTGTCGCGACCGGGGCGGTGAGGGTCGCGGTGCTCACTGGACGCTCACGCCGTTCCACTCGACGAGGGCCGGGCTCTCGGGCACCGCGGAGACCGAGGTGTTGCGGACCAGGACGCGCGGCACCGTGTAGAGGAACGTGTTGGGCATCGTCTCGACCGCGACCTTGACGGCCGCCTGCAGCAGCTCGGCGTACTTCGGGTCGTCGAGCGGGGTGGCGATGACCCTCTCGATCGCCGCCCGGACCGCCGGGTCGTACTGGCGGCCGGGGTTCATCAGGCCGGTGTCGCTGAACAGCACCTGGAAGGCCTGTGCCGGCGACTCGCGCCCGGCGAAGCCGTCGACGGCCAGCGCCTCGGAGTGGTTGATGTAGACCTGCTGGGTGAACTGAGCGATCGGGATCGCCTCGATCTCGGGGGCGAAGCCGACCTCCTCGAGCTGCGACTGCAGCAGCTCGGGCACGCCCTCGGGGTTGGACGCCGAGATCGTGAGCGGGATCGGCTCGGTGTAGCCGGCGTCCTTCAGGATGCCCTTCGCCTTGTCGGGGTCGTAGGCGAAGACGTCCTTCAGCTCCTCGTTGTAGCCGACGTGGCCCGGCGGGAAGGGCTGGTAGTTGACCTCGCCGACCCCGAACTGGCCCGCGTCGACGAGCTCCTGACGGTCCACCGCGTAGTGCAGGGCCTCGACCACCGCGGGGTCGTCGAACGGCTTCTTCGTGACGTTGACGTCCAGGGTGGCGACGTACAGGGACGGGATCTCCTGCACGTCGAGCCCGGCGGCCTCGGCGGCCTGGACCTGGCTGCCCGGCAGCAGGCCGACGTTGTACTGGCCGGACTGGACCGAGGCCACCACGGTGGCCGCGTCGGCGGCCGGGTACAGCTCGAAGTTGGCGACCAGGATCTCGTCGGCCTGGAAGTACTTCGGGTTGCGGGTCAGCTTGGCGTTGGCGTTCTGCGTGTAGCTGTCCAGGGTGAACGGGCCCGAGCCGGCCGGCTTGGTGGCCAGCGACTCGACGTCGTCGGCGATGACCTTGGGGTTGACGAGCATCCCGGTCTTGCCGGCCAGCAGGTTCGGATACTGGTAGTTCGGGCCGTCCAGCGTGAGCGTGAAGGTCAGCTCGTCATCGACGCTCACGTCGACCAGGTCCGCGAGCTGCGGGGCGATCAGGGAGTTGTCGGCGTCGCGACCCCGCTCGAGGTTGACCTTGACCGCGTCGGCGTCGATCGGCGCGCCGTCACTGAAGGTGAGCCCGTCCTGGAGCGTGAACGTCACCTGGGTGCCGTCCGCGTTGTACTCCCACTTCTCGGCGAGGTGCGGGATCGCGTTGCCCTGCTCGTCGATGTGGGTCAGCGAGGAGTACGTCAGCGCGAGCATCTGGACGTCCGAGCCGGCCGAGGAGGTGACCGGGTCCCACGTCGTGGGCAGCTGCCAGGCCCACTTGACGACCCCGGCACCGCCGCCCGCGCCGCCGGGCGTCGACGCGTCGGCGCCGCAGGCCGCCATCGAGACGGCCAGCGTGAGGCCGAGGCCGGCACTCAGGAGGGCGCGGCGGTCGAGCGCCGGGAGCCGGCGGCCGCGAGGGGAACGAGTGAGTCTGCTCATCGAGAGGTGAGCCTTTCCGGGTGAGGATCGGGGGCCGAGAGGTCGTGAGAACACGATAAACCATACTGACTTACTTGTCTTACATCCTGAGCTCTCGACACGCTGGCCCACCCGACAGAATCACCGTAAGTCACGTAATTTAGTATTGTTATAGCACCACTCGCCGACCGAAGGGCCGACCATGACCTCCTCCGCCACCCCCCGGCCCCTCGACGGGGTGCGGGTCGTCGAGTTCGGCCATGTCGCCGCCGGGCCCTTCGGGTCCATGCTGCTGGCCGACCTGGGCGCCGACGTGGTGAAGGTGGAGGGCCCGGCCGGCGACCAGATGCGCCAGTGGCCGCCGCTCGCGACCGACGGCGAGGAGCGGTTCAGCCACAACTTCGCCAGCGTCAACCGCAACAAGCGCAGCGTGCTCGCTGACCTCAAGGACCCCGACGACCTGGCCCGGGTGCGGGGGCTGTGCCTGGCCGCGGACGTGGTCGTGGAGAACTATCGGCCCGGGGTCCTGGCCCGGCTGGGCCTGGGCTACGACGAGCTGGCGGCCGAGCACCGGGGCCTGGTCTACGCCTCGGTCTCGGGCTTCGGGCAGAGCGGGCCGTACGCCGGCCTCGGGGCCTACGACGTCGTCATCCAGGCCATGAGCGGGATGATGAGCGTCACCGGCACCGACGAGGGCGAGCTGGTGAAGGCGGGGGTGCCCGTCGCGGACTTCACCAGCGGCCTCTACGCCGCGCTCGGCGTGGTCGCCTGGCTGCCGCAGGTGCGCGCGAGCGGGCGCTCGGTGCACCTGGACGTGCCGATGCTGGACTGCCTGCTCGCGACCTCGGCGCTGCAGACCAGCGAGTACTGGGGCAGCGGCGTCGACCCCACGCCGCGGGGCACCCGCCACCCGCGCAACGCGCCGTACCAGGTCTTCGCGGCGGCCGACGCGCCCTTCGTCCTCGCCGCCGGCAACGACCGGCTGTGGCGCGCGGTCTGCGAGGTCGTCGGAGACCCCGGCCTCGCCGACGACTCCCGCTTCGCCGCGCAGGACGGCCGTGTGGCCCACCAGCTCGAGCTCGAGAAGCTGCTCACCGAGCGCTTCGCCGAGCGCCCCGCGGTCGACTGGGTGGAGCGGCTGCGCGCCGCCGGCGTGCCGGCCGGGCCGGTCAACACCTTCGGCGACGTCCTGGCCGACCCGGCCCTGCGCGAGAGCGGGCTCGTGCGGCCCTACGACGTCCCGGTCGCCGGACCCTCGTGGACCACCGTCTTCCCGGTGCGCGCGACGGACACGGAGGCGCGGCTCGACGGTGCGGCCCCGCGGCTGGGCGAGCAGACCGCGGAGGTCCTGGCCGAGTGGGGCGTGGCGTGAGCATCGCCCGCCTGGTCCTGGACCGGCCCGACCGGGCCAACGCGCTGGACGCCGCGACCGTCGAGCGGCTCCACGACGAGCTGAGCGCCGCGGGCGCCACGGCCGACGTGGTCGTGCTGGAGGCGCGCGGCCGGGCCTTCTGCGGAGGACTCGACCTGGCCACCCTCGACGAGGAGAGCGATGCGGACCTGCTGCTGCGCCTGGTGCGGATCCAGCTCCTGCTCGAGCGCCTCGCCGCGCTCCCTCCACTCACGGTCGCACTGGTCCAGGGGGCCGCGGTCGGCGCCGGCGCCGACCTGGCCCTGGCCGCCGACGTGCGCCTCGGGCTTCCCGGCGCCTCGCTGCGCTTCCCCGGCGCCGGCTTCGGCGCCGTCCTCGGCACCGCGCGCCTCGCGGCGCTCACCTCGCCCTCGTTCGCGACCGAGGCCGCGGCCACCGGCCGGCGGATCTCCGGCATCGAGGCGTCCGAGCACGGCCTGCTGACCCCGCCCGGCGGCCGCGACGAGGCCGAGGCCGAGGTCACCCGGCTGGCCGAGGCGACCCGGTGCCTCCCGCCCGGGACGACAGCGGCGCTGCGCCGGGCGGCCGGCGTACCGTCCGTCCCCGACCCGCTCGCCCAGCTCGTCCGCTCGCTGGCCGGTCGGCCCGGTCTGCGCGACCGGGTCCGCCAGTACCGCGACCGATCCGCCCCCGCCCGTACCCCCGCCCCAGAAGGAGCACGATGACCACCGCAGTCCAGGACCCCCGCCTCGCGGAGCTCATCGAGGAGGTCGGCGAGCTCGTCGCCACCCACCACGACGAGCACGAGCTCACCCGGCTGGTGGCCGAACGGCTGCGCGCCGCGCTCGCCGCGGGGATCGACCTGCCGCCGTCGGTGACCAAGCCCGGCGAGGAGCACTACGTGATGTACCCGCTCCACGTCGACCCCGCCGGCCGCTTCTCCCTCGCCTCCGCGGTCTGGAACGTCGGCCAGGGCACGCCCGTCCACGGGCACGAGACCTGGGGCGTCGTCGGCATCCACTCCGGCGTCGAGCGCGAGGTCTCCTTCGCCAAGCCCGCCCACGACGGCGACGTCCCCCGCCGCGAGGCCGAGGTCGACTGGACGGCCGGGCAGGTGACCGTGTGCTGCACCACCGACGACGACGTGCACCAGGTGTTCTGCGGCGGCGACGAGCCGTGCGTGGGCATCCACGTCTACGGCGCCGACATCGGCACGCTGCCGCGCCGCTCCTACCAGCCGGACACCGGCGAGGTCTCGTGGTTCACCTCCACGTGGACCCCGCCCGCGTCCTGACCCCTGCCCCGGCCCACCCATCACCCCCGCCCCAGGAGAGACCTGCCATGACCGTGACCCCCGCCAAGTCCGACCGCGCCTACGCCCCCGTGCTGCGCAAGGCCGCACCCACCGAGGCCGCCGGCTACGCGGCGTTCGCCGAGTCCGTGTTCGCCAACACCGAGGGCGAGATCCCGCTGAAGTACCGCGAGCTCATCGCGATCGCCGTCGCCCTCACCACCCAGTGCGAGATGTGCCTGGAGAGCCACACCAAGGCGGCCCACGAGGCCGGGGCGACCCGCGAGGAGATCGCCGAGACCACCTTCGTCACCGCGGCGCTGCGCGCGGGCGGGGCCTACACCCACGGGATGAAGGCGATGCGGGTGCTGGACGGCCTCCAGGAGTGAGCCGGCGCTCCCGTCAGACGCGAATGGCATCGCAGACGTCGCGGACCTTCAGGAGGGATCGGCCGCCCTCCTCGTAGTACCAGTCCGCGCAGGACCCGCCGTACATCCAGAGCCAGCCGCGCGACGACGACTCGATCATGATCTCGCCGTAGGGGCAGCCGTTGAACTTCTGCCACGTGGTCTTGAGCTTGGTGTCCTTCAAGGTCCAGCTCCTCGGCTCGTCGCACCAGTAGGTGATGGACTCACCGGGGTCGGCCTGCGCGGCGAGCGGTGCCGCCATGACCAGGGCGGTCGAGGAGAAGAGTGCGGCGACGGTGAGACGAGCGCCTTGGAGGGTTCTGGAGGAGAGTGACATGCCGATTCCGATCACGAGATGAAACCAGAGCGGTCGCCGGTGGGCTCACCCGCGCATCGCGCCCGTCCGCAGCGTGACACAGGTCACACCCGCACGGTCAGCGCCGCGCCCCCCCCACGGGGTGACGCAGGTGGCGCCCTCGCCTCACCCCTACTCGGGGACCGGGACCGGGACTAGGGTCAGCGTGTCGGTGCTGGCGGCGAGGACCGCGTCGCGGGAGAACCGCCACGGCAGGGTCTCGCCGGCCGCCCAGAGGTCGGTCTGGTCGGTGTAGTGCCCGCTGAACGGGTGGCCGGAGACCCCGGTCAGGCTCACCCACCGCGACGCGTCCAGGTCGCCGAGCGAGACCACCATCCGCATCGACGCGGCCGTGGTCACCTCGTAGCCCTCTCGCGCGTCCCAGCCGCTCGCGTCGACGGTGGCTGCGCCCCCGCCCACCTCCCAGCCGCCCCGGTCGACCAGACGCTCGACCGGCCAGACACCGGACTCGCCCAGGGGCCGGGAGCGCAGGTCGAGCTCGTGCAGGTCGCCCCAGGTCCACTCGCGGGGGGTCGGCGAGATCAGCGCGGTCAACTCGTCGCGCGCGCCGACGAGGGCCGCGCGCAGGATGTCGTCGCGGGTCTCCACGACGTCCTCGGTGGCGAGGTCGTCCCACCACGGCGACCCCGGCTCCTCGAGCAGCCTGGTGACGACGCTCATCCACCGGTTGCCGCCGTCGGGCCGCGACTCCTCAGGCAGCTCGTCGTGGAAGGTCCCCTCGAGCAGCTGGCGCCACACGACGTTGAAGTACGCGGCGGCCGCGCTGTCGGCCTGCTGCCGGAAGTCCCAGTCGTCCAGCAGGCGCTGGCCGTCGTCGGCGTACCCGGGCATCAGCCGCACCCCCAGCAGGTACGGCGTGAGCACCGGCGCGAGGGGGTTGCGGTCGTCGAGCTGCAGCGCCGCCATCTCGTCGACCGACAGCTCCCCCTCCTGCTCGAGCAGCCGGCGGATCCGCTCGGACCGGTAGCCCTGGTCCCAGTCGTCGCCGAGGAAGTAGGGGTAGTCGTCCTCGCCGATGACGGCCTGGTTGGCGGCGACGACGACGCCGCCCTCCGGGTCGAGCGCGCGGGGCAGGCCCTCGTAGGGCACGACCTCCCCGGTCCAGTCGTTCTCCGGGAGCCACCCGGCCGACGGAACCCGGCCGTCGTTGCCGGACCTGCGGATGGGCACCAGTCCCGACGCCTGGTAGCCGATGTGGCCCGCGCGGTCGGCGTACACGATGCTCTGCGCGGGGGCGGCGAAGCCGGCCACGGCGGAGCGGAAGGAGTCCCAGTCGGTCGCCAGGTTGAGGGCCAGGATGGCGTCGGCCGTCGTGCCGGGCTGCAGCGCCGTCCAGGACAGCGCGACGGCGTACTCGTCCTCGCCGGGGGCCGGTCCCTGCCGCCGCGCGAGGTCGCCGACCTGGCCGACGACGCCGTCGACGTCGGAGACGAGCGGCCCGTGGTCGGTGGCCCGCACGGTCAGCTCCACGTCGTCGTCGCCGGCCACCTCGATCGTCTCGGTGCGCACGTGCAGCGGACGATCCCGTCCGTCGTAGTGCCAGGTGTCGCCGCGCACCCGCTCCACGAAGAGGTCGGTGACGTCGGGGCCGAGGTTGGCGAAGCCCCAGGCGATGTCGGCGTTGTGGCCGATCATCACGCCCGGCACCCCGGCGAAGGTGAAGCCGGCGACGTCGAGGGGGCACTCGGGGCTCACGCGCCGGCAGTGCAGCCCCGTCTGCATCCAGACCCCGGGCAGGTCGACGCCGAGGTGCGGGTCGTTGGCCAGCAGCGGCTCACCGGTCGCGGAGTGCGCTCCGTCGACGACCCAGGCGTTGCTGCCCAGACCCTCGCCGCGGCCCAGCCAGGACGGCATCCGCCCCAGCCCTTCGCGCACGCGGGTCAGCGGCGCCTGCTGGTCGGCGGTGAACGCCGGGCGGCGCGGGTCGCGGGTGCCGCCGGTGGTGGCGTCCTGCTCGAACACCCCGTCCACCACGGCGCCCCGGTCGACGACCGGAGCATGCTCGTCGTAGGGGTAGGCCGGATACAGCTCGGCCGCGCGCTCCTCGCCCACGGCTCCGGCCACCAGGACCCGGTCGATCTCCTCGGCCATGTTGCCGCGCAGGTCCCACGCCATCGCCTTCAGCCAGGCGAGCGAGTCCACCGCACTCCAGTCCTCGGGGTGGTAGTCCAGGCCGCCGGCGTTGAGCGCGGTGTACTCCAGCGCGATCTCGGTGGGCGAGCTCTCGGCGAGGAACGCGTTGACGCCGCCGGCGTACGCCTCCAGCGCGGCGCGGGTGGCCGGCTCGATCAGGGCGAGCTCGCGCTGGGCCACGCGGCGCCAGCCCATGGTGCGGACGTAGGCGTCGCTCTCGACCGCGTCCTTCCCGAACAGCTCGGCCAGCCGCCCCGCCGTGGCGTGGCGACGGACGTCCATCTGGAAGAACCGCTCCTGCGCGTGCACGTAGCCCTGGGCCCGCACCAGGTCGAGCAGCGAGTCGCCGTAGAGCTGCGGGACGCCGTGCTCGTCGCGCACGACCTCGACCTCCGCGCCCAGGCCGGGCAGCGCCAGCTCGCCGGAGGTCTGCGGGAGCGGGCGGCGGACGAGCACCACGACCATCGCGAGCCCGGCGACGAGCGCCAGGACGACCAGCACGGCGACGTACGACGTGACGCGCGCCGCGCGCGGGAGGGCGAGGAAGGATGCCCACGGCCCGCGGGTGGTGGTGGTTTCCTCGGTCATGGCGGCACTCATTGTGCCGTGTCGTAACATTGGCAGTCGCCAGGGCGGAGTGCCAGATCCGCGCCATCGAAGGAGACCCCGTGCCGACCTACCAATACGCCTGCACCGAGTGCGACCACACCTTCGAGCAGGTCCAGAAGTTCTCCGACGACGCGCTCACCGAGTGCCCGCAGTGCCAGGGCCGGCTGCGCAAGCTCTTCAACGCCGTGGGCGTGGTCTTCAAGGGCTCCGGCTTCTACCGCAACGACAGCCGCTCGACCAGCACCTCGACCGACGCTCCGGCCGCCAAGACCGAGAGCAGCTCGGACACCAAGACCGAGACGAAGACCGAGAGCAAGCCCAAGGCCGACGCGAAGCCGGCCGCCACCGCCTCCTCCTGACCCTGTGGAGAGCGGGACCGTCCGCCCGCGTCCTCGCCTAGCGTCGGGGGATGGACTCCTCCTCCGCTGACCGACCGGGCCGCGCTCGCCTGGGCGACGGCCTGCGGCAGGCCCGCCGCGCCGTGCTGCGGCGGCGCCGGCCGCTCGCAGCACTGCTGGTCGCCGTCGCGGTCGCGGCGGGGCTGCACGCCGCCACGGCTCCCCCACCCGCGACCGTCGAGGTCCCCGTCGCCGCCCACGACCTGGCCGCGGGCACGGTGCTCGACGGGCAGGATCTGGTCCGGGTCGCCTTCGCCCCGAAGTCGGTGCCCGACGACCTCGCCGAGGACCCGGTGGGGCGCACGCTCGCCGGGCCCCTGCGCCGTGGGGAGCCGCTCACCGCGGTCCGGCTGGTCGGGCCGGCCCTCACCGACGGCCGCCCGGACCTGGTCGCGACTCCGGTCCGGCTGCCGGACCCGGGCATGGTGGGGCTGCTGTCGGTCGGAGACCGGATCGACCTGGTCGCCGCCGACCCGCAGGCGGGCGACGCCGAGGTCGTGGCCCGCGACGTCCCGGTCCTGGCCCTGCCGGCCGACGACGGCGCGGCCGCGGCGAGCGGCCTCCCGGGGCGCCTGGTCGTGGTCGGCGCGGATCCCTCGGAGGTCGGCGCACTCACCGCAGCCGCGGTCCGCACCGTCGTGACATTCACCTGGACCCAGGGCTAGCGTCGAGAGATCGGTGGGTGAACGCCCGCCTCTCGGCAGCTAGGAGCACACCATGAGCGGCTTCAAGAACTTCATCCTGCGGGGCAACCTCGTCGACCTCGCGGTCGCGTTCATCATCGGCAGCGCGTTCGCCGCCGTCGTGACCGCCTTCACCCAGATGCTGTTGTCGGCGATCGCCCGGGTCTTCGGCGGCAGCCAGCCGAACTTCGACGAATACGCCCCGGGCGACGTCGAGGTCGGACCGTTCCTCACCGCCCTCGTCGCGTTCCTCATCCTGGCCGCGATCGTCTACTTCTTCATCGTGACGCCCTACGTCGCCGCCAAGGAGCGGTTCTTCCCCAGCCCCGAGCCGGGCACGCCCGAGGACGTCAAGCTACTGCAGGAGATCCGCGACCTGCTCGCGAGCCAGGCGCAGGGCCCGCCCCGCCCGTGACGGCTGCTGCGCGACGACGCGTCAGCCCCCGTGGTGCGGCGGCACCTGCGCCTTGAGCCAGGCCTCGTTGTCGTCGGCCCCCGGGGGGTCCTGCTCGTCGCTGGTCGTGTCGGGCAAGGTGTCTCCGAAGACCGCCTCGAGGCGGCGCCGGCGCTGCCAGGCGCTCTCCGCGCGAGGCTCGGGCCCCTCGCCGGTCGCGGGGTCGGTCGTGGGGTCGCTCATGCGCAGAGACCGGCCGCCTCGCGGGCGGCCGCCTCCTCCTCGTCGTCGCTCCGGTCGGGACGCGTGCCGGGGCGGTCGCCGGACCCGGGGACGTTGCCGGCGTTGATCGAGCCGCGGCTGAGGCGCTTGGTGAGCGGCTCGTCCTCGCGCACCTTGCGCCATACCTTCTGCGCGTCGGGGCGCCACACGACGCGGCCCTCGTACCCGGCGCGGGTGTCGTAGGCCCACGGGACGGTCAGGAACTTGATGTTGTCCAGGCCGATGCCGCGAAAGCCGAGCCCGAGCTTGCCGATCTTGAAGACGCCCTTGAGCCCGGGGTCGACGATGAGCGACTTGGTCGCCGCGTCGAGGAAGGCCACCACGCGGTCGAGGCGGGCGAGCGTGCCGCCGGAGACGACCTTCTTGGCCATCGCCGCCACGAACGCCTGCTGGCGCTGGATGCGGCCGATGTCGGAGCCGTCGCCGAGCGTGTAACGCGCGCGGACGTAGTTGAGCGCCTCCTTGCCGCGGATCTCGCGGGTGCCGGCCGGGATGTTGATCCCGTGGGCGGGGTCCTCGATGTCCTCGGGGATGCAGACCTCGACCCCGTCGATGGCGTCGACCATGTCGCGGAAGCCCGCGAAGTCCACGACGACGAAGTGGTCGATCCGGACGTCGGTCAGCTGCTCGAACTGCTGGATCGTGCACGCCGGGCCGCCCAGCGCGAAGGCGGTGTTCCACATCTGGTTCTCGCCGCCCGGGATGGTGTTGCCGTCCTCGTCCTCGCAGTCGGGACGCGTCACCAGCGAGTCGCGCGGGATGCTCACGCCGTACGCGTGCTCCCGGTCGGCGGACAGGTGCATCAGGATCGTGGTGTCGGAGCGCGCGCCGTCGCCGGTCAGGCCGTCGATGTTGTTGCCGGCGCCCTCGCGACTGTCGGAGCCCATCACCAGGATGTTCAGCGGCTCGCCGGGGCCCTCGTCGACCTTGTCCGGGCGGTTCGAGAGCTGGTCGCTCGGGTCGAGCACCGTGAGGTTGTCGGAGAGGTGACGGGCGATGAACACCACCGAGAGTCCCGTGACCATGCCGAGCACCACGAGCGTCGTGATCAGCACCCGCGCCACGACGTGACGCTTGGGGGAACGTCCCCGGCGGCGGCCACCCTGCGGGGTCGGCGACTCCGACTCAGCAGGCTGCTGCTCGTCGGACATCTACACCTCTGGTCGTGGGGTCGCGTTCGCCGTGGCGAAGATACGTGTGATAGCCAAATTGTCGCCGTGACCGGCGAGTAGGCCAAACCCTCGACCGTCCGAGTGGCCGTGACAGGATGTGCGCCGACGTCCGAGCACGTCGATGCCCCAGTAGCTCAGCGGATAGAGCAGCCGCCTCCTAAGCGAAAGGTCGCAGGTTCGACTCCTGCCTGGGGCACCACTGTGATGTCTCAGGACATCGGCGACACCCGGACCTGCGAACGCAGGTCCGGGTGTTGTTTATTTCGGGGTTCGCCGGGTGGGGCCTTTGGGTGCTCCGGTGGGCTGGTAGTCGCGGCTCGGGTCGAGGATCAGTTCTCGTAGGAGCTCGCCGGTGGCCGCGTTGAGGATCCTGATCTGGAGGTCCTGGACGAGCAGGATGACGCAGGTTCCGGCGTGGGTTCGGCCGACGCCGATGTGGTGCAGACGGCTGTTGTGGCGCAGCGTGACCGAGCCGGCTTTGTCGACGCGGTCGTGTCGAACCCGCTCGTGGGTCTCGGGGTCGGTGGCCGGACCCGGCAGGGCTTTGGGCATCGAGTCGTAGAGCGTTGCCGGGGTCGCCCGGTGGGGCAGCGAGCGGTGTGGTCGCTGGTGGTTGTACTGGTCGAGGAAGAGGTCCAGGAGTGCCTGCAGCTCGACGATCGTGGTCGGCTGGGCGGGCTGGGCGCGCAGCCACTTCTTCATCGTCTGCTGGAACCGCTCGGCTTTGCCGCAGGTGGTGGGGTGGCCGGGGCGGGAGTTCTTCTGGACGACGTGACGTCGTCGTAGCTCGTCTTCGAAGCTGTTGCGGCCGCCGCGTCCTCCGGCGAATCTGACGGTGTAGACCATGCCGTTGTCAGTGAGCGTGGACGCGGGGATCCCGTGCCGGGCGAGGGCTTCGCGGAAGGTTGTGACCACGATCGGGGTGGTGATCCGCGGGTGTGCGCTCACGTGCAGCGCGTAGCGGGTGCAGTCGTCGAGCCAGGTGATGATCTCCGCGTCCGCGCCGGGGCGGGCGTCGGGACGGGTGAGCCGGTAGTGGGTGAAGTCGGACTGCCAGGTCTCGTTTGGCATCGCGGCCTGGAAGCGGATGTAGGAGGACTTGGGTCGCTTCTTGGGCTCGGGGGTGACCAGTCCGGCCGCGGTGAGGTGACGGCTGATGGTCGACCTGGACACCCGGTGTCCGTGCTGGTGCTCGAGGTGCCAGGCGATGGTTTCGGGTCCGGCGTCCAGGCCGGCCTCGGTCAGCTCCTTGCGGATCCGGGCGATCAGGTCGACCAGCTCGGCTGCGAGGGCGTTGGGGGAGGTCTTGGGGCGCCGGGAGCGGGGTTCCAGTGCGGTGTCGCCCTCGTAGCGGGCCTTGAGCTTGTAGACCCAGGCGCGATGCACGCCGTAGCGGGCGGCGACCTCGGCAGGGGTCTGGTTGTCGACGAACAGAGCGGTGATGACCAGGCGGGCCTTCGACGTGGGCTGCGACATGGCCGAGCATCGAGCCTCCTGAAGCTGTCGCCAATGACCCGAGACAGGTGTCGCCTATGTCTTGAGACATGTGTCGCCGATGTCCTGAACCAGAACACTGCCTGGGGCACCACCGGACCCGTGGAGCGGTCACCTGGCTGCGGCGCCCGAAGCGCAGGCTCCGAGCCGCGACGTGCGCTCTAGACCCGGGACCCCCACAGGTAGCCCGCCAACGCGAGGGCGACACCGGCCACGAGCACGCCGAACCCGTAGCCGAACGCGTGGACCACGCGCCCCTCGCGTGCCAGCTGCACCGTCTCGTAGCTGGCCGTGCTGAAGGTGGTGTAGCCCCCCAGCAGGCCGGTCCCCACCACGGCGCTCACGTCGGTATCCGCGATGCGGCTGACAATCAGGCCGGTGAGGAACCCGAGCGCAAGTGAGCCGGTGAGGTTGATGACGGCGGTGGACCAGGGGAACCACGAGTCGTGGGTGCGCGCCTTGATCGCGCCGTCCACCACGTAGCGCAGCGCGGCGCCCACCCCGCCCCCGAGGACCAGGAGGAGGAACAGCCCGGCGGTCATGGCGCCTCCCCCGGTGACTGATCGCCGCGTCGGCGGCCCCGCCCGCCGGCCACGATCCCGGCGATGGTCGCCGCGGCGCCCAGCGAGACCGTCATCACGGCATAGAGCAGCCCCACCACGAGCTGCCCGTCGTCGAGCAGCACCGCCGTGTCGGTCGCCAGCGAGCTGTAGGTGGTCAGCCCGCCACAGAAGCCCGTGCCGAGCAGGAGCTTCAGGCGCGCGGTGGTCACGGGTCCGGGGTCCCGACGGGTCAACGCCTCGTAGAGGTAGCCCAGCAGGAAGGCGCCCAGGAGGTTGACCACGGGAACCACTACCGGGACGCCGTCGAGGTCGGAGACGGCCAGCGAGAGCCCCTCCTGGGCGCCGGCGCCCACGCCGCCACCCACCAGCACCAGTCCGATGGAGGAGGTACGCAGGTAGGCCGGTCTGCTCGTGCTCACTGCGCCTCCCCATAGCCGCTGACCGTGGGGGGCCGTTGCTCGGTGGACGGGCCCTCACCACGGCGCCGAGCGGGTGGTCCTCGACGCCCCCGTTGCCTAGCGTCCCAGACGACTGGCGCAGCGGGACCGAGGTGGTGCATGGAGATGCAGGGCGTCCGGGTGCGGTCCTGGACGTGGTCGCGGGCCCGGGGGGTACGGCACGCCTCCCCACTACCACATATCGGACTGTTTGCGAATAGAGGCTCGTGACTCTCTGAATCCGGGCCCGCCGGCTCTGCTGACGCCATCGGAAGCCAACTAGACCGGTAGCCGGCCCCGTTTCCCCAGCAGAAGGCGTCGACGCCATGAACCTGCACCCTCGCGAGATCGACAAGCTCCTCATCGACCAGGTCGCAGACCTCGCGCGTCGCCGGCGCGATCGCGGCACCGAGCTCAACCCGAGCGAGGCGCAGGCGCTTATCCCCGACGCCATCCTCGAGGCCGCGCGCGACGGCAGGTCTGTGGCCGAGTGCATTGAGCTGGGCGAACAGGTCGTCTCCGAGCGCGGGAGCATGCCCGGCGTGCGGATTCGGCTAGCTCTGCTGCAGGTCGAGGCGACCTTCGTCGACGGCAGCAAGCTCGTCTGCTGCCACGATCCCGTGGCGGCGTGACCATGCTCCCCCCGGGAGGACAGCACGCGACGACCACGATCCTCGTGGGCGGCCATGAGAGCGCCAATGGGGCCGACCTCCTACCGCTCCTGAAGACACTGCCCTCCGCGCTCGTGAGCCGGCCGGGTCGAGCGCTGCACGACGCCGTCGTGACGGAGCTCGCCGCGGGCGGCTCCGTGGTGGCCGTCCTCCCGATGACGTGGGGGCGAGACCCGGGCATGGTGGCGGACACGGCGAAGACCCTGAGATGGCTTGCCGGTGGGGCGGGGGCCGGCCGGCTGACGCTCTGTGCCGACTTCGGCACCCAGGATCATCTCGTCGCCTGGCTGCGACGGGCCGCCATCGAGACCGCGCGCGATCGCCCAGGAGCAGGACTGCTGCTCGCCGCCGCGGCCGCCAACCCGTTCGACGACGCGGACCTGCACCGTGTCGCTCACCTCGTGCGGGCCCACGGTGCCGGCGTGCCGGTGGAGCCCGCCTGCCTGAGCGACGCCGCCGACCTCGCCTCTGCCGTACAACGGGCACGACTGCTCGGCAGCGACGAGGTCATCGTGGTACCGGCCGGCTTCGCGCAGTCCGCACCACCCACTGCTCTGCCCGCCGAGCGTGTGTCCTTCTTCGGGCCTCTGCTGTCCCCCCAGTCGATCGTCGACGTCGTGCGGCGCCGTACGCGCGAGGCGCGCCACGACCTGACTCACGGTGACGACGGCATCGCGGCCGGGCTCCTCGCCGACCACGGGCACGGCTACGCCCACCCGCACGCGCGCGAAGGCGAGGTTGGCCACGCCCATCCCCACCCCCAGGCTCCTCATTCCCACTCCCACCCCCCGACCGTCGCCGAGCCCGCGACCACTGGTCGCGCTGCGGCGGCCCGGGCCGAGCCGCGCCACCGCGAAGGTCGGGGCCCCTCCCCCACCGAGCACCTCTCCTCCCCCCACTGACCGAGGGCGGGTCACACGCGTGGCTCACGACGAAGGGACCACTCATGCCTGGCAGGCCCAAGTATCACCACCACGACGACGACAAACCAGCTCTTCTTCCTGGCCGGAGGTCTCGATGACTACGACCCCCATCCCCGACCTGCTGCTCAGCCTGCAGCTCTCGGACTCCGCCTTCCCCAGCGGGTTCTCCACGATGTCGCACGGGCTGGAGGGCTATGCCCAGGCGCACGCCGTCGACCGGGGTGGGGTCGAGGGGCTTCTGAGGGGCCTCCTGCTCTACTCGCTGGGGCCGGGCGACGGCACGGCGCTCGCCCGCGCCCACGACGCGGTCCAGGCGGGCGACTGGGCGCGGGTGTGCCTCATCGACCACACCCTGTTCGCCGCCAAGCTCAATGCTGAGATGCGCCGAGCCAGCGTCCGAAGCGGACACCAGCTCACCAACGTGGCACTCGAGGCGATCGGGGGCGCCGGGCTAGGCGAGTGGCACCGGATGGTCACGGCGAAGGAGACGCCGGGCTGCCAGCCGGTCGCGACCGCCGTGGCCTACGCAGCTGCCGGCGTGCCGACCCGGCAGGCGGTCGCCTCCGACCTGTCTGCGTTCGCCGTCAGCTTCCTCGGTGCGGCGCTGCGGTTGCGGCTGCTCGACCACCGCGACGCACAGGTGGTGCTGCACGCCGTCGGCCCGACCATCGCCGAGGTGACCGAGGAGGCGGCCCGACGACCACTGGAGGACCTGGGCGGCTGTGTGCCGATGGCCGACGCGATGTCCGCCCAGCACGAACGGGCGGAGGCCCGGCTCTTCGCGAGCTGAGGCACCGCCGACACGACCCTAAGACGACCCAACGACGACCCAACGACGACCCAACGACGACGAGGTGGATGAATGAACGAGAACGTACTGCGCATCGGGATCGGCGGCCATGTATGTCCGAACGAACGCGGCGGTCACGGAGTCCGACGCGATCCCGGCCCGAGACGGCAAGCCGGTGATCCTCACCCACTACTCAGGAGCGAAGGCGTCGACGAGCTGCAGAACCTGCTGCTCAGCTCCTGGGCAGCGCGACCGAGGGCGCTGACCCGATGACTCTCGCCACCGCCCGTGACACGACGGACACCACCCCCGTCCGGCTCCTCGATGGGCCCGAGCCACCGACGCGCGAGCCCCACTACGGCGGGCACCGTCTCGACCCCCGCTACTACGAGCCGGCGCGGGTGCCGCCGGAGGTGGCGCGCCACGCCGGCCCCCTGGACACGCTGCCCACCGGAAGCCCGGGCAAGGTCGGGCTGCTGGATCTCGAGTTCGCCCTGACCGGGCGCGCGACCGAGCTCGTCGGGCATTACCAGAAGTCGCCGCTCCAGATCATGCATCCCCACTACTACGACCCGGCGCGCCCCGACATGCCCTACACGTATCTGCTCTCGACCGGCGCAGGGGTCAGGCAGGGCGATCGCCTGCGCACGGATCTGACCTTCGGGGACGGCACCTCGGCCCACGTGACCGCGGCGTACACGAAGGTGCTGCCGATGGAGCAGGACTACGCAGTCGCCCAGACGAACATCGACCTGGGAGCCGACGCCTACGTGGAGTACCTGCCCGATCCGGTCATCGCCTTCGCCGAGGCTCGCTTCTACCAGCAGACACGGGTCTCGGTGCCCTCCTCGGCCACGCTCGTCCTCGGCGAGACCTTCGTGGCGGGGCGGCTCGCACACGGCGAGCACCACGAGCACTCCGCGCTCGCCTCGGACTTCGATGTGTGCCGCCCCGACGGATCGGTCGTGGCTCTCGACCGGGTACGACTGACCCCGATCGCCGGCGCCACCGGCGGCCTGGCCGTGCTCGACGACCACGACGTGCTGTCCATGCTCTACGTGCTCACCGAGCGCGCCGGAGCCGCCGAGATCGGGGATCTGCTGCACCGCGTCCTGAGCCCCTTCGCCGCGGACGGCGTCGTCCTGGGCGTCAGCACGCTGCCGTGGGACGCCGGCGTCTGGGTGCGGCTGCTGGGCGACGACACGCAGACGATGGTGCAGGCCCTCACGACGGCCTGGCAGGCCGTGCGGGCCCTGCTCACGGGCAGCAGTGCGCCGAGGATCCGCAAGAACTAACCGCCAGGAGCTGAGCCATGTCGACGACCCACGCCGCGGCCCCGCCGAACAGCTGGCTGCCCGTCGCCGCCCCGCTTCCCCGAGGCCCCCAGGACCTGGAGATCGGCATGCACGGGTTCGAGGGTGCGCTCTCCGGGGCCGGCGCGTTCACCGCGCTCGGCGACCAGGGCCGGTCCTCCCTCGCCACCGTGGCGGATGGCCTCGCCTGCGCCCGGGCTCCATCAGCACGACACGTGGCCCTACATCCTGACGACGTGGGTGCTGCTCGTCGTGGCGGCTTACGTGCCTTCCCTGAGGCGGCCGTGAGTCCGGGTCACGCCCCGAAGGGACCGGGCCCGTGCTGACCTGCAGCTGGAGCGCGAGGCGGTCCGGGTGCGGGGTCGTCGTACCCCCCTGCTCCAGCTCGACGACCTCACGGTGGCGAGCGGCGAGCGCGTGCTGCTGGCGGCGGCCCCGGGCCGAGGGCACCCGGCTCTCGCGGTGGTGCTGACCGGTCACTCCCCCGGCGTGCGGGACGAGGTCGCCGGCGGCAGCAGCCGCAGCTGCAGCAGCGCCCCGAAGCGGACGTCGGGCTCGGAGAGGTCCATCTCGCCGACCTCCATGAGCCGGCGCAGCCGGTAGCGGAAGGTGTTGGGGTGCACGTAGAGCCGCTCGGCCGCCGCCACGACGTCGCCGAAGGCCTCCAGCCACGCCTGCAGGGTCTCCACGAGGCTGGCGTGATGCTGGGCGTCGTACGCCATCAGGCGCGCCAGCGCCCCCTCGGGCCGGTCACCGCGCGCCGCCACGAGGTCGCGCATCTCCAGCATCAGGGCCTCGACGTGGATGTCGCTCAGGCGCGCGACCCGGCGCCCGCCGCCGTCGCGCAGGACCCGCAAGGCGCGGTCGACGCTGGAGCGTGAGTGCGCCAGCTCGCCGACGTCGCCCGCGATCGGGCCGATGCCGACGACAGCGTTGCGGCGGTCCCCCACGCGGTCCAGGAACTCCTGCGCGATGCGCGAGGCGCGCTCCTCGGCCCCATCGGCGCTTCCGGGGACCGGCACCAGCCCGTAGGCCACCCCACCGATCAGGGCGGCTGCCGACTTCGGGTGCACCGCACTGAGGTGCATGGCGAAGGCGTCGCTCAGCCGCTCCCGCTCATGGGCGACCACCGCATCGCCGTCCGCGCCGTCCCCGACGTCGGAGCCGGTGACGGCGACGCCGAGCACCATCAGCGGCTGGGCTCCGAGGCCGAGGCGGTCGAGCGCCTCGCGCGCACCCGCCCCACCCTCCAGCGCCGAGCTGAGCAGGTCGGCGCGCAGCCGGCGCTGTACGTCGGCGCCGGCCCGGACCCGCAGCAGGTGCAGCGCGACGAGCTTGGCGGCATCGCACAGCGCCTCGGTGCGCTCGTCGCTCAACGGCCCGGGCACAGCGGCCCAGATGGAGCCGAGCACCTCGTCGCCGGCGCGCACCGCGACCGCGACCCGCGGCTGGGTGAAGGTGTTGCCCTCCATCGGGATCGGCGTGATGAAGACCGGCTTGTCGCTGCGGTGCAGGTCGCGGAAGACACCGCGCTCGGACAGGACCCGCGCGTAGCGCTCGGGGACCTGGCGGCCCAGGATCGTCTCGACGCGCGACGGGTCGGCCTCGTCCTGGCGACCGGAGAAGGCCAGGACCCGAGAGCTGCGGTCCTCGATCGTGATGGGGGCGTCCAGCAGCGAGGAGATGGCGTTGGCCACGGCGAAGAGATCCCCCGAGGGGAGTCCGCCCATCGACTCCGGCTCGGCCACCCCGACGTCGCCCTCGGCCAGCAGCGAGCGGAGCATGGCCGCCAGGTGCGCCCACGGGGCGCCGCGACTGAGGCCGAGCAGGGTGACGCCCGACTCCTCGACCGCCGTACGGACCTCGGGGGTGACCTGCACCGGCCCCCGCAGCACCAGGCCGGCGGCCCCCTCCCGGCCCAGCGCGTGCAGCAGCGCCACGACCCGCTCCGGCTCGTCGACACCGACGCCGAGCACCAGCGCCCCCGCCGGCAGCAGTGGCATGTCCAGGGGGTCGTGGATCACCACGCCGCCGATCTCCTGGGTGCCCTCGGGATCACCGGCCACCAGGTCGAGCAGGGTCGCGCCGAGGTCGTCGAGGACACGTCCGAGGCTGGCGCGCGGGCGCAGGTTCACGGCGGGGATCACCACCCTGACGGTAGGAAGGTCTGGCTCACCCTACTCCGTCGCCGAGGACAAGATCTGCGCCCCGGTTTGGCCGCCTCCACCATCCGCCCGCTGACCCGTCAGAAACTTTCTGACGGGTCAGCGGGGAATCGCGTGAGTTGGTGACGGGTCAGCGGTGCCTCAGGCGGGGAGCCACTCGGTGTGGGTGGTGACGGCGGCGAGGGCGTCGGGGAGGGGGTCGACGCCGAGGCCGGGGCCGGTGGGGACCGGGAGGTGGCCGTCGACGAGGACGAACGGCTCAGTGACGTCGGTGGCGTAGTAGCGACCGGAGGCGGAGGTGTCGCCGGGCATGGTGAACCCGGGCAGGGCGGCGAGGGCGACGTTGGCCGCGCGTCCCAGGCCGGTCTCGAGCATTCCGCCGCACCACACGGGCACGCTGTGGGCCACGCACAGGTCGTGGATCCGCCGTGCCTCGAGGTAGCCGCCGACCCGCCCGGGCTTGATGTTGACCACCGAGCAGGCGCCGAGCCGGATCGCGGCCGCTGCCGTCCGTGCGGAGGTGATCGACTCGTCCAGGCAGACCGGGGTGGTGATCAGCCGGGCGAGGTCCGCGTGACCGAAGAGATCGTCCTCGGGCAGCGGCTGCTCGATGAGGAGCAGGTCGAAGGGGTCGAGGCGCGCGAGGTGACGCGCGTCCGACAGGGTGTAGGCGGTGTTGGCGTCCACCTGGAGCAGCACGTCGTCGCCGAACCGCTCGCGTACGGCGCGCACCGGCTCGACGTCCCAGCCGGGCTCGATCTTCAGCTTGATCCGGACGTAGCCCTCGTCGAGGTAGCCGCCGACGGCGTCCAGCAGCTGACCGACGTCGTCCATGATGCCGACCGAGACGCCGCACGGCACCCGGTCGTGTACGGCGCCGAGCTCACGGGACAGCGGGCGTCCTTCCGCGCGCAGCTCGGCGTCGAGGACCCCCATCTCGAGCGCGGCCTTGGCCATGCGGTGCCCGTGGAAGGGCCCGAGGACCTGGGCGACCAGCGACGCGTCGAGCGGGCCGGCCGCGGCCAGCGCCGGCACCAGGAAGCGGCGCAGCGCGTCGGCGGCGCCCTCGATGTACTCCTCGGAGTACAGCGGCGAGGCCATCGCGACGCACTCGCCCCAGCCCTCGGACTCGTCGGTCACGACCCGCAGCAGCAGCAGGTCCCGGGTGGTCTGGGTGGAGAACGACGTGCGGAACGGCGACACCAGCGGCATCGACACCCAGCGCAGCTCGACGCCGGCCAGCTTCATGAGGAGACTCCTTCGGAGGTACGGCGGACGACGTAGCCGCCCGTGCGGTCGAAGCCGGTGATGCGGGCGCCGTCGGCAGCCAGCTCGGTCAGTACGTCGCGGACCGCCCGCCGCCACTCCTGCGCGGCCCGGGGGTCGGTGCGGCGCAGGGCCTCCACGTCGGCGGGGACCGCGACCAGCGAGGTGGCGGCGTCGAGCCGGCCCCGCACGGGCAGGCCGTCGGGACCGACGCCCAGCGCGACGACGGCGTCGGGTCCGACGGCGGCCCGGGGGCCGTCGCCCGTCGCGGCGGCCTGGACGACGGTGGCGCGCAGCGGCCACCGCACCAACAGCCGGTCGGAGTCGTCGGCGCCGTTGAGGCGGTCGGGCATGGCGCCGTAGAAGTTCGGCAGGTACTCCACCGGCAGGGCGCCCAGCTTGACCAGGTTGAAGTGCGCGTTGCGGCTCACCAGCGGGTCGAAGGTCCACGCAATCTCGGACACGCCACGCAGCAGCGCCCACGAGCGCTGGTGCAGCTTGAGCGCGAAGCCCACGCTGCGGCCGGTCGCCGCCGACGACACGCCGGCGATGTGGCTGTGCAGCGCGTCCTCGGCCGGGGCGTGGAAGAAGCCCACGCAGGCGCCGACGAGTCGGCCGTCCTCGAACGCGCCCCCCACGTAGTTGCCGGCCTTGGTGAAGGCGCGCAGCAGCTCCAGGGTGACCGGCGGGTTGGCATCGCGTCCCCAGATCGTGGCGAACAGGCCCACCACCTCGCCCAGCTCGGCCAGGTCCACCACGTCCCGCACGGAGACCCCGGCGGTCAGCGCCGCGGCGTCCGCGGCCTGTACCGCGAGGTCGAGGTCGGGTGCCCGAGGGACAGTCACGTTGCTCACGCCACCCATGCTGGCCAGGTAATCCGGCCCCGTCATGGTCGCAGCCCACCAGTCCGGAGCAGGTCGTTCGTCGCCCCAGACGGCTCGGCACTCGCCCGACCCGGCAGGTCGCTCAGGAGGTCGGCGACCAGGCCGGCCACGAGCGCGGTCCGTCCGGCGATGGGCTCCACCAGGACGTGCTCGTGGTCGGCGTGGGCGCCGCCGCCCACGGCGCCGAGGCCGTCGAGGGTGGGGGTGCCGACACCGGCGGTGAAGTTGCCGTCGGAGGCGCCACCGACCGCGACGGAGGTGAGCTCGGGCAGCCCCAGTTCGGCCGCCAGGCGACGGGCCCGCGCGAAGAGCGCGGCCGACAGCGGCTCCTCCAGGGGCGGCCGGTTGGGACCGCCGAGCACCTCGACCACGGCCCCTTCGAGGACCGGCCGCAGCGAGCGCATCGCGGCGTCGACGCGGTCCTGCTCGGCGATCGTGCGGACCCGGGCGTCGACGGAGAATGACGCCGCCGCAGGGACCGTGTTGGTCGTGGTGCCGGAGCGCGCGGCGGTGGGGGTCACCGTCGTGCCCAGGTCCGGGTCGCCGAGCGCGGCGACGACCAGCGCCTGGTGGGCCAGCTCGAGGGTGGCGTTGACGCCCCGCTCGGGCTCGAGCCCGGCGTGGGCCGCGCGGCCGGTGACCCGCACGTCGTACAGCGAGACGCCCTTGCGGGCGGTCTTCAGGGCGCCGCCGTCGGCCGACGCCTCGAGCACCAGCGCGGCCGCGGCCTCGCGCGCCTCGTCCTCCACCAGCCCGCGCGAGCTGGGCGAGCCGAGCTCCTCGTCGCCCGTGACCAGCAGGGTGACGCCGTCCACGTCGTCGAGTGAGGCCAGCGCGTGGAAGGCCATCACCACGCCCGTGAGCATGTCGAAGCAGCCGGGGCCACGCAGCACGCCGTCCTCGACGGCGAACGGCCGCGACGCGAGCGTCCCCAGCGGCCACACGGTGTCGTGGTGGCCCACGAGCAGCACCCGGCGCGGACCGGAGCCGAGGCGCCAGCGCAGGTGCGTGACGCCGTCGAGCACCACCCGCTCCGGCGGTACGCCGAGGCGCGCGGCGCCCACGCGGGCGACCACGTCCGCGGACCGGGCGACGGCAGCGTGGTCGGAGGAGGGCGACTCGCACTCGACGAGCTCACGCAGGTCGGCGAGGAACGGATCCAGGAAGGCGTCCACTAGTCCACCCGCGGCGTCGCGCGGACGCCGTGATGCAGGTAGCGCTCCCCGGTCGGCAGCTCGTAGAACGTCACCGGCGCCCAGGTCTCCACACCCTCCGGGCGGAGCGCGAACAGCCCGGGCCCGGCCGGCACGAGCGGGTGCTCCTCCACCGGGTCCGGCAGCATCTCCGCGATCGTGCCGCTGATCGTGGTCCGCAGGCGCGGCCCGTCGTCGGCGACGAAGACCTCCATCAGGACCGAGTGCCGCCGGTAGGTGCCGACGTACGGCGCGATGTCGACCTCGGCGTCGGCCGGGGGCACGAACGGCTCGGCCATCTCGACGCCCGCGAGCTCGGCGAACAGCTCGCGGAAGAGGTCCTGGTAGAGGTCGCGGGCGTTGCCGCCGTTGGTGAGCAGCGTGACCGCGAGGCCCTGCTCGGGCAGGATCCGCAGGAACGCGCCCTGCCCGATGGTGTTGCCGTCGTGGCCGATCAGGCGGTCCTCGCCCCAGCCGAAGCGGATCCAGCCCAGGCCCCAGGAGTCGCCGAGCACGAGCCGGTCGGGCAGGTCGACCTCGTGCGCGGCCATCGCGGCCGCGCTCTCCTCGCTGAGCAGCCGGGTGCCGTCGGCGGCCACCCCGCCCTCGAGGTGCAGGCGCGCGAACGCCAACACGTCGGCCGCCGTGGCCGTGATCAGCCCGGCCGGGCCCAGCGAGCGCGGCAGCTGCCACACCGGGGCCACCATCGGCTCGCCCTCGTGCTCGAGGTGCCCCGTGGCCGCGCCGTGCAGCAGCGCCTCCTCGGGCAGGGTGATGGTCCTGGTCAGCCCGAGCGGCGTGAAGAGCCGCTCGCGCATGGCCTGGTCCCAGGTGGAGCCGGTGACCTTCTCGATGAGCCGGCCCACGAGCGAGTAGCCGGAGTTGCAGTAGGACCAGGTGGCGCCGAGCGGGTGGTTCTGGCCGGCGTCGGCGAGCAGTCCGACGTACTTCTCGAGGCAGTCGTCGCCGCGGCCGGTGTCGGTGAAGACGTCCCCGTCGATGCCGCTGGTGTGGTTGAGCAGGTGGCGCAGGGTGACGGTCTTGGTCACGTCGGGGTCCGTGAGGCGCAGCTCCGGCAGCACCTCGACGATCGGGGCGTCCAGCTCCAGCAGCCCCTCGTCGACCAGCTGCATGGCGACCGTGGCGGTCCAGACCTTGGAGATCGAGCCGATCTGGAACAGCGAGTCGTCGGTCGTCGGGACCTGCGTCTCCACGTTGAGCACGCCGTACGACGCGGTCACCAGCTCGTCATGGGTCTGCGGCGAGAGCCGCAGGATCCCGAGCTGGGCGCCGGGCACGTGGTGGCGTTCGGCGAGCTCGCCCAGGCGCCGCTCCCACTGCGCGAGGTCGATCGCGGGACGGCCCGCGGCGAGGGTGTGCTGCTCGAGCCAGCCGACCACGCGGTGGGCGTAGTCGAGCCGGTGCGTCGGCGGCCCGGTCAAGATGAACTCGTGGGACTGCTCGGGGTAGATGACCAGCTGGGTGGGGACGCCGAGCTGACGCAGCGAGGTGTGCCACTGCTGGGCCTGGCCGAGGTCGCAGCGCAGGTCGCCGCCGCCGTGCAGGATCAGGGTCGGGGTGCGGACGTCGGCGACGCGCGTGATCGGCGACATCGCGGCGTACCGCTCCGGCTCCTGCCACGGGGTGCCGCCCAGCTCGACGCTGCCCAGCAGGGCGCCGTCGTCGCAGGTGCCGTACATGCTCACCAGGTCGCTGACCACCCCGCCGGCGACGGCCGCGGCGAAGCGGTCGTCGTGCGCGGTGAGGTAGCAGGTCATGAAGCCGCCGTAGCTGTAGCCGGTCACGGTGAGGCGCTCGGGATCGGCGAGGCCCTCCGCGACCAGCGTGTCGACCGGCTCCAGGACGTCCTGGGCGTCGGCGACGCCCCACGCCCCGTTGACGGCGTCGTAGAACGACTCGCCGTAGCCGTCGCTTCCGCGGGGGTTGACCAGCAGCACGGTCCAGCCGCTGGCGACGAGCTCCTGGTGGTAGGCGTGGATCTCGTCGGCCGCGCCGTTCCACGCGTTGTGCGGTCCGCCGTGCACGTCGACCAGCAGGGGCCCCGGGCCGCTCAGCGCCGGGTCGCGCACGACCCAGCCCTGCACCTCGGTGCCGTCGGAGATGCCGAACGTGCGCGGGACCCGCTCGAACAGCTCGATGTCCGCGAGCGAGGCGCCGTGGTCGGTGAGCACCCGCTCCGCGCCCGAGGCCAGATCCACCAGCACGATCTCGCCGAACGACGTGGGAGTGGCCAGCGCCACGACCGCGGTGCCGCCGGCGACCGAGAGCCCGGAGACGACGCGTCCCTCTCCGGCGAGGACCGGACGGGCCTCGTGGCCGTCGACGACGTACAGGTGGGTGCAGCCGCGGTCTCGCAGGCAGAACAGCACCCCGCCGGGGGTCTCCACCGGGCGCGCGCCCGGGTACGCCGTCGCGCCGGGCATGACGTTGCGGTCCAGGTGTCCGGTCAGGTCGACCGGGTCGCCCCCGTCCACCGGGACGCGGAACAGCCGGGCGTGGCCCCGCGGGTCGCCGGGCCAGCCGATGACCAGCAGGTCGCCGTCGGGGGTGAAGCACGCGGTCGCGGCGACGCCGCCGGAGAACGCCACGACGCGGGGGCGCGCGCGGGCGTCGTCCACGTCGAGGAGGTGCACCCCCGTGCGGAAGGTGAGGTCGGCGTCCGCCCCGATCGAGCGGGTGAAGGCGAGGGTGCGGCCGTCGGCCGCCCACGCGGGCTCGCCGGCGTGGTGCGGCCCGTCGGTGACCCGGCGGCACTCGCCGCTCGCGAGGTCGAGCACGTGCAGCTGGCTGCGGACTGCGCCGTGGATGCCGGCACCGTCGGCCTGGTAGTCGAGGCGCTCGGAGACGATCGGGCCATTGCCGCGCGGGCTCGGCTCCACCGCCGCGGAGAAGGCGATCCGCAGTCCGTCCGGGCTCCACACCGGCGCCCCGGCGCCCAGCGGCAGGTCGGTGACCTGCTCGGGGTCGCCGCCGTCGGCCGGCAGCAGCCAGATCTGGCCGGGGCCGTCCTGGGCACGCAGGAACGCCAGGCGCGAGCCGTCGGGCGACCAGCGCGGGACGCTGTCGGCCGGGCCGCCGGTGAGCCCGCGGGGCCCCGGCGCTCCCGCACCGTCCGCCGTACCCACGATCCAGAGGCGGTCGACGTGGCGGTCCGCCTCGGTGTCGAGGGTGCGCACGACGTAGGCCACGCGGGTCCCGTCGGGCGAGATCGCCGGCTGGGAGGGGACCGCGAGGGCGGTCAGGTCGTCGATGCGCATCCGTCGGGTCACGAGGTGCTCCTTGTCGGGGTGGCCCGGGGGCCGGGGGGTGTGCCGGGGGAGGCTGCCGCGCGGGAGCCGGGGACCGCGGCGAGAAGCTCGCGGGTGTAGTCGTGCTGGGGCGCCACGAGGACCTCGGCGACGGGGCCCTGCTCGACGATCCGGCCCTGGTACATCACGGCCACGTGGCTCGCGACGTAGCGCACGACCGCCAGGTTGTGGGAGATGAACAGCATCGAGAGCCCGAGCTCGCGCTGGAGCTCGCGCACCAGGTTGAGCACGGCGCCCTGGATCGACACGTCCAGCGCCGAGGTGATCTCGTCGGCGATCACGACCTGAGGCTGCCCGGCCAGGGCACGGGCGAGGGCGACGCGCTGGCGCTGCCCCCCAGACAGCGCCGACGGCAGCACCCGCGACCGGGCGGGGTCGAGGTGGACGAGCTCGAGCAGGCGCTCGACCTCGACCGCCCGCTCGGCGCGCGACATGCCGGGCGGGATCGCCTCGGCGATGCTCTCGCCGATCGACATCCGCGGGTCGAGTGAGGAGTAGGGGTCCTGGAAGACCATCTGCAGCGGGCGCCGGCGACCGCGCTGGGGCACCGGCTCGCCGCCCAGCAGGATCCGGCCGCCGGAGAGCGGGGCCAGTCCGACCGCGGCGCGGGCGAGGGTCGACTTGCCGCAGCCAGACTCCCCCACCAGACCGACGACGGCGCCGGCCGGCACGGTCAGGCTGACGCCGTCGACGGCGGTGAAGGACCGGCCGGCGCCCTCGTAGCAGACCGTCACGTCCTCGAAGCGCAGATCGCTGGTGGCGCTCATCGGGGCTCCATCTCCACGAGCTCGCCGGTGCGCTCGCTCAGCTCGAGGGGCTCGCCCGCGTGCCAGCAGGCGACCAGGCTCCCCCCGCCGACCGGGGCCAGCGGGGGCTCCACCTCGCGACAGTGGGCGTCGGCGAGCGGGCAGCGGGCGGCGTAGGCACACCCCGGCGGCACATCGGAGGGGTCGACCGGGCGACCGGGCACGACGGCCAGCGGCCGGTCCAGATCGGTGTCCATGTCGGGGACCGCGGCGACCAGGGCGCGGGTGTACGGGTGCTGGGCGACCGTGGCCAGCCCGGCGGCCGGCAGGTCCTCGACGATCTTGCCGGCGTACATGACGAGCACCCGGTCGCAGACCTCGCCGACGACGGTCACGTCGTGGCTGATCAGGATGAGCGCGACGTCGTCGGCCTCGCGGATCGAGGCGAGCAGGTCGAGCACCTGCTGCTGGACGGTCACGTCCAGCGCGGTCGTGGGCTCGTCGGCGACGATCAGCGCCGGGTTGCCCATCACCCCCATGCCGATCATCGCGCGCTGGCGCATGCCGCCGGAGAACTCGTGCGGGTACTGCCGCGCGCGCTTCTCGGCGTCGGGGATGCGCACGGCGCGCAGGCGGTCCACCGCACGGGCGAAAGCCTGCTTGCGGTCCATGCCCTGGTGGTGGCGCGCCACCTCGGCGAGCTGGTTGCCCATCCGTCGGGTGGGGTTGAACGACGTCATCGGGTCCTGGAACACCATCGCCAGCGACGTGCCGAGCAGGTGCCGGTGGGCCGGAGCGCCGCCGTCACGCAGGTCGGTGCCGAGCAGCTCCAGCCGGCTGGCCTCGACCCGCCCGGTGTCGTCGATCAGCTGGGAGACGGCGAGCGCGGTGAGCGACTTGCCCGACCCCGACTCCCCCACGACGCCGACGGCCTCGCCGCGGCGCACGGAGAAGGAGACGCCGCGCACGGCACGGATCGGGCCGGTCGGGCCGGGGAACGTGACCCGCAGGTCGCGCACGTCGAGGACCAGACCGGGCTCGATGCCGTCGACGGCCTCCTCGGGCTCGCTCTCGCTGAGGCGGTCGACGGAGCCGGCCTCCTCCTCGTCCTCGGCGCGCAGCGGGACCCCCGCGACGGTGGACAGGCCGAGGCTCGTGGCGACCGACTCGCCGAACAGGTTGAACGCGAGGCCGGCGAGCAGGACGGCCGCGCCCGGCGCGAGCGCGGCTGCCGGGTTGACGTAGATGGAGCCGACGCCGTCGAAGAGCAGCCGGCCCCAGTCGTACTTGGGCTGCTGCACGCCGAGGCCGAGGAACGAGAGGCCGGCGAAGGAGAGCAGGGCCCCCCCGGCGCCGATGGTGGCGTTGACGACGAGGGGCTCGGCGATGTTGGGCAGTACGTGACGCAGCAGGATGCGCACCCGGCCGACGCCGGCGACCTGTGCCGCGGCGACGTAGTCGCGGGAGGCGACGCTGGCCACGAGGGTCTGCGTGAGGCGCCCCATCGTCGGTGCGCCGGCGAAGCCGATGGCGAGCACCGCACCGGTGGCGCCGACACCGAACACCACCGCGAAGAACAGCGCCAGCAGGATGCCCGGGAAGGCGACGGCGATGTTGATGCCGGCGCTGACCAGCCGACCGGCCCGGCGGCCCAGCAGGAACGAGCCCGCGCCGAGGATCAGGCCGGCGACCACGGCGATCGCCGTCGCCGCGAGCGCGAGCTGGACCGAGAGCCGCGTCGCCACCAGGGTGCGGAAGAAGATGTCGCGCCCGAGGTTGTCGGTGCCGGCCCAGTGGTCGCCGGAGGGCCCGGCCAGGATGTTGCCGGTGTCCACGGCGTTCGCGTCGTCGGTCCACAGGATCGGCGCCACCACGGCCAGCAGCAGCACCCCGAGCGTGAGCACGCTCGCGGCCAGGCCCAGGGGGGTGCGGAGCACTCTCAGCCAGCGGCGCATGGTCAGTCCTCCCGGATCGTCGAACGGGGGTCGAGCAGCGCCAGCGCCACGTCGACCGAGGTGTTCACGAGCAGCACGCCGACGCCGTACACGATCACGATCGCCTGCACGACCTGGTAGTCCTTGTTGAGGATCGAGGAGACGATGGTGCTGCCCAGCCCGGGCCAGGCGAACACGTTCTCGACGAGCACCGTGCCGGCGACCATGGCGCTGAGGATCAGCCCGCCCAGGGTGAGCGAGGCGGTCAGCGCGTTGGGCAGGGCGTGACCGAGGTAGACGGTGCCCGACGGCAGCCGCTTGGCGCGTGCGGTGCGGATGAAGTCGGCCTGGAGCACCGACACCATCTCCACCCGGACGATCCGCGACAGGATCGCGGCCGGGCCGATGGCGAGCGAGAGCACCGGCAGCACGTAGGCGTCCGGGCTGCCGTTGCCCGCCACCGGGAGCCAGCCGAGGTTGACGCCGAAGACGTAGACCAGGCCGACGCCGATCAGGAAGTCCGGGATGATGCCGAGGATCACGCTGGTGGTGGTGAACGCGAGCTCGGTGCGCCGACCGTGGCCGCGCCGGGTCAGGACGCCCATCGCGACGCCCATCGGCACCGCCACGACGATCGCGACCAGGAACGCCAGCAGCGCGAGCTGCAGCGTCGCCGGCAGCCGCTGGGACACGATCTGCGACACCGGCAGCTGCGAGACCAGCGAGGTGCCGAGGTCACCGGTGAAGAGGTGCTGGAGGTAGTGCCAGTACTGCACGGGCAGCGGGTCGTCCAGGCCCATCTCCGCGCGCCTGGCCGCGACCAGGCCGGCCGGCGCCGTCGGTCCCAGGGCCGCTCGCACCGGGTCGCCCGGGATCAGGTGGATCATCAGGAACGACGCGGTCACCAGGACCCACAGGGACACCAGCAGGCGCCCGAGACGGCGTACCCCGAACCGCACCCACGGGTGGGTGGTCAAGCCCACCCGTGGGGTCGACGGGGCGAGCGTGGTCGCCTGGGTCATGGGCTACTTCGCCAGCATCCGGATGCTCGTGGGCACGAGCTGCCCCGGGTACTCGAACTCGGCGCCGTTGCCGAAGGTCTTCACCTGGTTGTTGGCGAAGGGCACCAGGTCGGCCGCGGCGACCAGGTTGGACTCGGCCTCGAGCCAGGTGTCGCAGCCCTCGACGCCGTTCATCGCGGTCGCCTCCTGCACCGCCGCGGTGTAGTCGGGGTTGTCGATCCCGGCGAAGTTCGTGCCGCCCTCGGCCACGCCGGGTCCGGACAGGAACGGCACCAGCTGGTCGGGGCTGCTCACGTTGAGCGGGACCCACGCGATGTCCCAGTCGCCGGTGCCGAAGATGACGCCCTGGAGGGCCGTCTCGTCCAGTGCCTTGGTCGTGACCTTGGCGCCGGCCGCCTCCCACTGCTGGGCGGCGAGCTCGGCCGCCGCGGACACGGCGGTGCCGGCGGCGCTGGAGTAGAGGAAGGTGACCTCCCTGCCGTCGAGGGCGGCCTTGGCCGCGTCGACGTCCTGGGCGGGCAGGGCCTCGGAGATCGAGTCACCCGGGCACGAGGTGGGCGCCAGGGAGGCCAGGGTCGTGGCCGGCGTGCCCTCGCCGGCGGTGGCCACCGACGCGAGCTCGTCGAGGTCGAGGGCCGTGGTGAGCGCCATCCGCACCTCGGCGTCGCTGGTCTCGCGGCCCTCGTTGTGGTTGTACCACTGCTCACCCACCATGGCGGGGGTGCTGTTGGAGAAGAGCTTCGCACCGTCCAGGCGCTTGACGTCCGGCCCCTGGATCGTGGCCGCGTTGACCTCGCCGGAGAGCAGCAGGTTGGCGGCGGTGCCCTCGTTCTGGACGACCTTCATGATCACGGTGTCCGGCATGCCGGTCTCGTCGGTGCTCGCACCGTCGGGTCCCCAGGCGTAGCCGTCGCGGATCTGGTAGGTGTAACGGTCGCCCGGGACCGCCTCGGTGAGCTCGTACGGCCCGGTGCCGGCGGTCTCCGCGGCCAGCGACGGGCGGTCGGCCAGCCCCGACTCGCACACCATCGGCAGGCTGGCGAAGCCGTTGAGGACGAACGGCGCGGGCTGCGCGAGCGTGACGGTCACGGTGCCCGCGGCGTCGTCGGCCTTGGCGGTGGCGCCCGCCGGCAGGAAGGTGCCGAGGTACGGGCTCTTGCTCTTCGGGTCGCCCACGTAGGCGATGTTGTCGACGACCGTGGTCGCGGTGAAGTCGCTGCCGTCGGCACAGGTGATGTTGTCGTTCAGGGTGAACGTGACCGTCGTGCCGTCGACCGTCCACTCGGATGCGAGCTGCGACTCGATCTCGCCGTCCCCGTTGACCGCGACCAGGTTGTCGTAGGCGAGCTGGTTGACGGTGAACAGCTGGGTGCTGGCCGACGAGTGCGGGTCGAGCTTGCCGGGGTCGCCGGCGATCGCCATCGTGAACGTGCCGCCGTCGACGACGTCGCCTCCTCCGGACGGCGAGCCGGGGTCGTCACCGCCCCCGCCGCAGCCGGCGAGCAGGGCAGTGGTGACGCTCAGGCCGAGAGCAGTGGCGGTCAGCTTCATGGGGTTCCTCTGGTGACGTGGTGCGTGGTTGCGGAGTGGGTGGACGGGTCAGGCACCGGCGCGGCGTACCGCGCGGCCGACGTGGAGATACAGCGCGTGACCCGCGCCGTCGTCACCGAGAAACGCGTGCGGCATGAACATGCCTCGGTCGGCCTCGATCGGGATGAGGCTGTCGCCGTCGTAGTGGACGAGCTCCTTGCGCTCGGGCTTCTCGCCCAGCTCCTCGGCGATGCCGCTCGGCTTCAGGTCCATCCAGATCCGCCCGTCGTCCCCCTGGGAGATGTCGATGTCGAACACCTCCGCGGAGTAGGTGCCGACATAGCGGGAGGCGTCGATGGCCTCCGCCTCGGCGGGCGGCGCCGGCAACGCGGGCAGGGTGACGTCGGCGAGCTGGAGGAGCAGGTGGGAGTAGAGGTCGCGGTAGAGGGAGAAGGCGTCGCCGCCGTTGGTGAGCAGGGCGATCGCCACCCCGCGCTCGGGCACCGTGCGCAGGAACGCCGCCTGGCCGATGGTGTTGCCGTCGTGGCCGACGAGCACGCCGTCCGGCGTCTCGAACAGCTCCCAGCCCAGGCCCCAGTGCGTGCCCATCAGGCCGAGGTCGGGCAGCGCCACCTGCGCCTCCTGCATCGCCGCGACGCTCGCGGGCGAGAGCACCTGCGTGCCGTCGGCGGCGACCCCGCCCTCCAGGTGCATCCGGGCGAAGGTCACCAGGTCGCGCGGGCGCATCGCGAGCATCGAGCCGGCCGGGCTGTTCGAGCGGGCCATCGCCCAGACCGGCGCCGCCTCGTACGGCGCGTCGGGCGCGGGCTGCAGGTGGCCGACGGCGGCGCGGAACAGGATCGCCTCGTAGGGGCCGGTGGCAGCGTGGGTGAGCCCCAGCGGCGCGAACAGGTGGTCGCGCAGGCAGGCGTCGTACGGCTTCTCGCGCAGCACCTCGACCAGGCGGCCCAGGACGCAGTAGCCGGCGTTGTTGTAGGAGAAGAGCTCACCCGGAGGGAACAGCTGGGGCACCTCGTGCAGGACGTCGAGGTACTTCTCGACGCAGTCGTCGCCCGTGCCGGTGTCGGTGAAGATGTCGCCCTCGAAGCCGGCGGTGTGCGAGAGCAGCTGGCGGGTCGTGATCTTGACCGCGGCCGCCTCGTCGGCGATGCGGAACTCCGGCAGGTAGGTGCGGATCGGCAGCTCGAGGTCGAGCCTGCCCTCGTCGACGAGCTGCATGACCAGGGTCGCGGTCCAGACCTTGGTGACCGAGCCGATCTGGAAGACCGAGTCCGGGGTCGCCTCCACGCCGGTGGCCCGGCTCAGGAGACCTGCCGCGTGGTCGACCACCTCGCCGCCGGCCAGGACGGCCACTGCGGCACCGGGGACGTCGTACTTCTCGATGAGCGCCGGGAGCTGCTCGGCGATCCAGGTCTCGACGTCGGTGAGTGCTGTCATGTACATCACGCTAAGGAGCGAGGCCCCCTGCCGTGTTGGTCCGGCGCCACAAGGCGCGCGGGAGCGATCCGTCGCCACGGACAAGTCGGACGCCACACCGAGGCGGCCGAGAGATCACCCCACGACCTCGAACCGCAGGCCGGCGCGCTGCAGGCGGGACAGGAGGTGGTCCCCCATCGCCTGTGCCGTCGTCACCTGTCCGGCGGTCTCGGGGTTGTCGTCCAGGACCAGGCACAGGGCCGACTCGCCGAGCATCTTGGCGGTCTCGCCGTAGCCGGGGTCGCCACCGGAGACCCGAGTGTGCACGGTGCGGCCGTCGCCCTCCCCCACGAAGTCGACCGTGAACCACGACCGGGCCCGCTTGGCCTCGTCGGGACCCTCCCCCTGCGCGACCCGGCCCAGCAGCAGCTTGCGCAGCGCAGGCACCTGGGCCGACAGCGCCATCGCGGCGACGGCGGCCGTGCCACCGGCGGCATAGCGCAGCGTCTTGGTGCCCGCGTAGTGGGAGTAGCGGAAGCTCGACCCGTACGCCGGCAGCGCGGCACCCGAGCGCGCCACCACGAACGGGTCGAGGGTCGGCAACGGCAGCAGCCAGAAGCCGAGCTGTCGGTCACGGTGCGGCTTGCCCGCGACCGCGCGGGAGGACCGACCGTCGGCCGGCTTCGGCTCCAGCCGGCGCCGGGCCGCCCAGGCCTCCTTGGACTGCTTCGGCCGCGACATCGCGTTGATGGCGGAGTGGAAGGTGCCGCCGGAGAACATCCCGCTCGCGCGCACGACGCCGCGCAGGGTCACCGCACCCGAGGCGGCGAGCTGCTGCACGGTGAAGTAGGCGCCCAGGTCGTGCGGGATCGAGTCGAAGCCGCAGGCGTGGACCAGCCGGGCGCCGGTGCGCACGGCGGTGGCGTGATGGGCCACGTACATGCGGTCGACGAACTCCGGCTCGCCGGTGAGGTCCACGTAGTCGGTGCCGGCCTCGGCGCAGGCGGCGACCAGGGGCTCGCCGTGCTCCAGGTAGGGCCCGACCGTGCTGATCACCACGCGGGCGCGGCCCGCGACGTCGGCCAGCGAGGCGGGGTCCGTGACGTCGGCGGGCAGCAGGTCGAGGCCGGCCAGCTCCGCGCGCTCCGGGTGGGCCTCGGCCAGCCTGTGCCGTACCTGCTCGAGCTTGTCGGGGCTCCGGCCCGCGAGAGCCCAGCGCAGGCCCTCCGGTGCGTGCTCGGCGAGGTACGCGGACGTGAGGCCGCCGGTGAACCCGGTCGCTCCGAAGACAACGACGTCGTACTCGCGAGACTCTGGTGAGGGCATGGGTCATCGTGGCACTGACCAAGATCTGGAGGGAACCGGGTCCGGTGGCCACCTCGTCGTACCCCTAGCCGACCCCACGAGCCCCGAGGACGACACCACCGCATGGATCCCGACACCGAGTTCGCCGCCTACGCCGAGGAGGCGTGGCCGGCCCTGGTCCGCTCGGCGGTGTTCCTCGGCTGCCGGCTGCCCGAGGCCGAGGACCTCGTCCAGACCACGCTGGCGCGCTGCTACTCCGCGTGGTCGAAGGTGCGAGCGGCCGACAACCGGGACGCCTACGTCTACCGGATGCTGGTCAACGGCCTGCGCGACAGCAAGCGGCGGCGGTGGTGGGGCGAGCAGGCGACCGAGGTGCTGCCCGAGGGCCGCACCGGAGCCCGCGACCTCATGGCCGACGTCGACACCGCCGACGCCATCCACCGGGCCATGGCGGGGCTCAGCAAGGTCAACCGGGACGTCGTCGTCCTGCGCTACTTCGCGCAGCTCACCGAGCAGCAGACCGCCGAGGCGCTCGGCGTGCCGCCCGGCACCGTCAAGAGCCGCCTGTCCCGGGCGCTCGCCCAGCTCGCCTCCGACCACCACCTCGCGGACCTCAGCGACAGCCGCAGCCCGAGGAGGGCGCCATGAACGACCTCGAACGCCTCTGGGACGACCTGCCCGTCGGACCGGCGCCCGTCGCCGACATCATGCGGGCCGGCGGCCGGCGTCCCGCCCGCCGACGGGTCGTGCGGCCGCTGGTGCGCGGCGCGGTCGTGGCGGGGATCGCCGCGGCCTTCGTCGCCGGGGTCCTGGTCGGCCAGCCGTCGCCGGACGGCGGCCGCCCCGGACCGGTCCCGCCGGGCGGCGACACGGCGCCAATCACGCCGGCGGCGTTCCACGGCGACCTGCAGCCGGCCGCCTCGTGCGAGGCGCTGCGGACCTCCTACGTCGAGCGGGCGCTGGAGATCGTGGGGCCGTTCGGGTGGCAGGAGTACGGCTACCGCGGGCCGTGGATGCTCGACGGGGCCATGGCGCGTGGCGGACTCCCGTCACCGTCCCCTGCGGGGGCGGCCAGCTCGCAGGTGGCGAAGTCCTACCAGTCCCTCAGCAGCGCCACCGGCACCAACGTGCAGGAGGCCGGCGTCGACGAGCCGGACCACGTCAAGACCGACGGCGAGGTGCTCGTTCGGGTCGAGGGCGACCTGCTGACGACGTACGACGTCGGTGGCGAGGAGGTCTCCGAGCTGGCCTCGCTGGACCTGGGCGACCTGCTCGACGCCGAGATCCTGCTGGCCGGCGACACGGTCGTGGCGATCGGCCGCCTCGGCCGGGACGGCGCGGGGACCCGGGTGGTCACCGTGGACGTCGCCGACCCGGCGACGCCGGTCGTGGTCGAGACCGTCGACTACACCAGCGCGCTGGTCACCGCCCGCCAGCACGGGCAGGACGTGCGGCTGGTGCTGCAGTCGGGGCTGCCCGACCTGCCGTTCGTGGAGCCGCGCCGCGGGGGCGGCACGGGCAAGGAGCGGCGACGTGACGCGCTGCGCGCCAACCGCGAGGTCGTGCGGGCCTCCACCCTCGACGACTGGATCCCGCGCGTGGCCGGCGAGGCCGGCACCGAGCAGCTCGTGGCGTGTGGCGACGTCGCGATCCCCGAGGCCGACCTCGCGCTCGACACGATGGCGGTGGTGGGCTTCGCGGCCGACTCCCCCGCCGAGCTCCGCACGCTGGGACTGGCCGGCTCCGCCCCCCTGGCCTACGAGTCGCCCGACCACCTGTACCTCGCCACCCAGGCCGACCCCTGGGGCTGGTGCTGCTTCGACTCGATCATCGGCGCTCCGCGGACGGTCGTGCCCGTGGACGACGGCGTCACGCACGTCTTCGACTTCGCGCTGGACGGCGTCGGGGCGTCGTACGTCGGGTCCGGGGAGGTGGAGGGCGCCGTCGCCGACCGCTGGTCGATGGACGAGCACGACGGCGTGCTGCGGCTGGCCGTCGGCCCGACGCAGGAGACGGGCGACTTCAACTCGGTCGTGACGCTCCAGGCGCAGGGCGACGAGCTGGTCGAGATCGGCCGCCTCGACCACCTCGGCGACGGCGAGCAGATCCAGTCGGTGCGATGGTTCGGGTCCCTGGCGATCGTCGTCACCTACCGCCAGATCGACCCGCTCTACGCCGTCGACCTCACCGACCAAGCCGCGCCGCGCCTCGGCGGCGAGCTCAAGATCCCCGGCTTCTCGGAGTACCTGCACCCGCTCGGCCAGCACTGGCTGGTCGGCATGGGCCAGGGCCCGGGCGAGCGCGGGCGCTGGGGTGCGCAGGTGTCGCTGTTCAACATCCACGACCTGGCGCGGCCGCGACGCCTCGACGTGCTGAAGTACGCCGGCGGCTCGACCGCGATGGCCGGCCAGGACCCCCGCCAGTTCACCTGGCTCGGCGCCGAGCGGGTCGCGCTCACCGTCGTCGAGCGGGGCCGCACCGGCTACGTCTCGGTCCTGTCCTTCGCCGGCGAGGAGATCGCCAACCGCATGGTGGAGGTCGATCACGGCAGGGACGTCGCCGACATCCGTCTCGTCCCCCTCCCCGAGGGCCGCGTCGCCCTCGTCACCGCCGACGACGTCGAGCTCTTCCCCCTCTGAGCACCGACCCGTCACCAACTCACGCCATTCCCCGCTGACCCGTCAGAAAGTTTCTGACGGGTCAGCGGGGAGGCGACGTAAACTCGGCCGCATGTGCCGCAACATCCGCCCGCTCAACAACTTCGAGCCGCCGGCCACGCGCGACGAGGTCACGGCGGCGGCGCTGCAGTACGTCCGCAAGGTGTCGGGGACGACCAAGCCGTCGCAGGCCAACCAGGCGGTCTTCGACCGGGCCGTGCAGGAGATCGCGCACCTGACCCAGCACCTGCTCGACGACCTGGTGACCACCGCGCCGCCCAAGGACCGCGAGGTCGAGGCGGCGAAGGCGCGGGCGCGCGCCGAGCTGCGCTACGCGCGCTGAGGGCTCATGACCGCCCTCCCGACCGGCACGACGTACGACGCCGCCTGCGCCCTCCTGGCCGGCGGACCGCTCGTCGTGCTCACGGGTGCCGGGCTCTCGACCGACTCCGGCATCCCGGACTACCGCGGGCCGGGGTCGCCGGCGCGGGCCCCGATGACCTACCAGGAGTTCGTGTCGGGACCGGCCGCCCAGCAGCGCTACTGGGCGCGCAGCCACCTGGGCTGGGGCCGGATGCGGCACGCCGCCCCCAACGACGGCCACCGAGCCCTGGCCAGGCTCGACCCCGAGCTGCTCATCACCCAGAACGTCGACGGGCTGCACGAGGCGGCCGGGTCGCGGCGGCTGGTCGCGCTGCACGGGCGGATCGCCGACGTCGTGTGCCTGAGCTGCCGGGCGACCTCGTCGCGGGTGGCCCTGCACGAGCGGATGACAGCGCTGAACCCCGGCTTCGCCGAGCGCCACGCGACCGCCGAGGCCCGGCCCGACGGCGACGTGGAGCTCGACGACACCGCCGGCTTCGTGGTGCCGGCCTGCGAGGGGTGCGGCGGGGTGCTGAAGCCCGACGTCGTCTTCTTCGGAGAGAACGTCCCGGCGCCCCGCGTCGAGCGCTGCTACGCGGCGGTCGAGGCGCTGGCGTCCGCGGGCGGCACGCTGCTCGTGGCCGGGTCCAGCCTGACCGTGATGAGCGGCCTGCGGTTCGTCCGCCGGGCCGCGAAGCTCGGCGTGCCGGTGGTGATCGTCAACCGCGGCACCACCCGAGGCGACGAGCACGCGACGTACAAGCTGGATGTCGGGTGCTCGGAGTTCCTGGCGGCGCTGGCGGGCTGAGCGGCGAGCGTCAGAGCAGCCGCTTGACGAAGATGTGATCGGCGGCGTCGGGGACGATCTCGGCGGTCTCGCCTCCGGAGCCGACGAGGACGCCGTCGTCCGTGGCGACGACGGTGACGGTCTTGTCGGGCAGGGCGCCGACGCGGCGCATGGCGCTCATCAGGGCCTCGTCCTTCTGCATCTCCTCGGAGATCCGGCGCACGAGCACCCGCCCCTCCTCGGCGCCGGCGGCCTGGGAGAGCGACTCCACGCCGTCCATGAAGTCCTCGCCGACCTCGACCTGGCCGAGCTCCTCGAGACCGGGGATCGGGTTGCCGTACGGCGAGGCGGTGGGGTGGTCGAGCAGCTGGAGCAGGCGGCGCTCCACGGTCTCGGACATCACGTGCTCCCAGCGGCACGCCTCCTCGTGGACGAGCTCCCAGTCGAGGCCGATGACGTCGGTCAGCAGCCGCTCGGCGAGCCGGTGCTTGCGCATCACCCGGGTCGCGAGCTGGAGACCGACATCGGTGAGCTCGAGGTGCCGGTCGCCCTGCACGGTGAGGAGTCCGTCGCGCTCCATCCGGGCCACCGTCTGCGACACCGTCGGGCCGCTCTGGTGAAGCCGCTCCGCGATGCGGGCACGCAGCGGCACGATGCCCTCCTCCACGAGCTCGTAGATCGTGCGGAGGTACATCTCGGTGGTGTCGATCAGGTCGCTCACGCACCCATTCTGACGCATGCGTGGATGTCCCTGGCATCGTGGAGGCGATGCCCGCCGTCATGTGGTTCCGCCGCGACCTCCGCACCCGCGACAACCCCGCCCTCGCGGAGGCGTGCGCCGAGGCGGAGGTGCTCCCGCTGTTCGTGCTGGACCCGGCTCTCTGGGGCCCCGCCGGCCCCTCCCGTCGCAGCCACCTGACGGCCTCCCTGCGCGCCCTGGGCGCCGCCGTCCCGCTGGCGGTCGTGCACGGCGATCCCGTACGGCGCGTGGTCGAGGCCGCCCGGGAGGTCGGCGCCCAGCGGGTCCACGTGGCGGCCGACTTCGGCCCCTATGGTCGCGCCCGCGACGCCGCCGTCGAGCGCGCGCTCGCCGACGTCGGCGTCGAGCTCGTCCGCACCGGCTCGCCGTACGCCGTCGCGCCGGGGCGGGTGACCAACGGCAGCGGGGAGCCCTACCGGGTCTTCACCCCGTACTCGAAGGCCTGGGCCGAGCACGGCTGGCGCGCGCCCGTCGACGCGCCGGCCGAGCCGGCCTGGCTGCGCCTGCGCGAGACGACCGGCCTGCCGGACACCCGGCTGCCGGAGGGGCTCGACCTGCCGGAGGCGGGCGAGGCCGCGGCGCACCGTCGCTGGGCGGACTTCCTGGACGTGGTCGCGGGCTACGGCGACGAGCGGGACCGGCCGGCCGTCGACGGGACCTCCCGGCTCTCGGCGCACCTCAAGTACGGCGAGATCCACCCCCGCACGCTGCTGGCCGACCTGGCGGCGCTGCCCGGCCCCGGCGCGGCGAGCTACCGCAAGGAGCTGGCCTGGCGGGAGTTCTACGCCGACGTCCTGCTCGCCCGGCCGCGCACGGCCCGGGACTACCTGCGTCCCGAGTACGCCCGGATGCGCTACGACGACCCCCGCGACCAGCTCGAGGCCTGGCAGGAGGGCCGCACCGGCTTCCCCGTGGTCGACGCGGGGATGCGCCAGCTGCGCGCCACCGGCTGGATGCACAACCGGATGCGGATGGTCACGGCCAGCTTCCTGGTCAAGGACCTGCACGTCGAGTGGCAGCACGGGGCCCGCCACTTCATGCGCTGGCTGGTCGACGGCGACCTGGCCTCCAACCAGCACGGCTGGCAGTGGGTGGCCGGCAGCGGCACCGACGCCTCGCCGTTCTTCCGGGTCTTCAACCCCACCAGCCAGGGCCGCCGCTTCGATCCGGAGGGTGCCTACGTACGCCGGTGGGTACCCGAGCTGACCGACGTCGCCGATCCGCACGACCCGGGCCCCGACGACCGCGACCGGGTGGGCTACGCGCACCCGATCGTGGATCATGCGCAGGAGCGCCGCGAGGCCCTCGCCCGCTGGGAGGAGATCCGATGAACCCGCCGACCGACCGGCTGATCGTGCCCCGACGCTTCTGCGGACCGCCCTCGTCCGGCAACGGCGGCTGGACCGCCGGCGCCCTGGCGGCGACGATCCCGCACGACGCCGGCCGCGGTCACTCCTGGCCCGCGGTCACCGTGGCGCTGCGCCAGCCGCCCCCGTTGGACGTCGCGCTGCCGCTGACCGACGACGCCGGCGCCCGCGTCGCGACGTACGACGGCCGGCCGGTCGCGCAGGCCTGGCTCACCGAGCGCGACCTCGAGCCGGTGGGGCCGGTGCCCGCCGACGAGGCGCGGGCCGCCGAGGCGGCGTACCCCGGTCTGCGCTCGCACCCCTTCCCCACCTGCTTCGCCTGCGGCACCGAGCGCGAGGCGGGCGATGGACTGCGGATCTTCCCCGGCGAGGTGACCCCGGAGGACGGCCAGACCCGCGCGGCCGGGACCTGGACGCCGCGCCCGAGCCACGCGGAGGACTGGCACGAGTACCGCGACGACGTGCCGCACGCGTCGCTGCCGGTCACCTGGGCGGCGCTCGACTGCGTCGGCGCCTGGGCCGCCGACATGGCCGACCGGCCGATGGTGCTCGGGACCATGACGGCGCGGGTGGACGCCCTGCCGGTGATCGACGAGGAGCACGTGGTGGTCGGAGCCGCTCGCGGCCAGGAGGGCCGCAAGACGTTCACGGCCTCGACGCTCTACGACGCCGACGGACGGGTCGTGGCGTGCGCCGAGCACGTCTGGATCACCATCGAGCCGGCGGCGTTCGCATGAGCGGGCGCGAGTGGTGGCGCCAGGCGGTCGTCTACCAGGTCTACGTGCGCAGCTTCGCCGACTCCGACGGCGACGGCGTCGGTGACCTGCCCGGCATCACCTCGCGGCTGCCGTACCTGCGCGACCTCGGTGTCGACGCGGTCTGGGTGACGCCGTTCTACCGCTCCCCCCAGCACGACCACGGCTACGACGTCGCCGACTACACCGACGTCGACCCGCTGTTCGGGACGTTGGCCGACGCGGACGCGCTGGTGAGCCGCGCGCACGACCTCGGGCTGAAGGTCATCGTGGACCTGGTGCCCAACCACACCTCGCACGAGCATGCCTGGTTCCAGGCCGCGATGGCCGCCAGGCCCGGGAGCCCGGAGCGGGCCCGCTACCTCTTCCGCACCGGCCGCGGCGCCGACGCCGGCGAGCCGCCCAACAACTGGCTCTCCGTCTTCGGCGGCCCCGCCTGGACCCGCGTGGGCGACACCGACCAGTGGCACCTCCACCTGTTCGACAGCACCCAGCCCGACCTCGACTGGCGCAACCCCGAGGTCGCGGCGATGTTCGCGGACGTCCTGCGCTTCTGGCTGGACCGCGACGTCGACGGCTTCCGCGTGGACGTGGCGCACGGGCTGCTCAAGGAGGAGAGCCTGCGCGACCAGCGCGGGCAGCGCACCGAGGTCGACCACTTCGAGATGGGCGGCCTCGCCGAGGACGCCCCGATGTGGGACCAGCCCGAGGTCCACGAGGTCTACCGCCAGTGGCACCGCATCCTCGCCGAGTACGCCGGCGACCGAATGGCCGTCGCGGAGGCCTGGACCAGCACCGTGGAGGCCAACGCCGCCTACGTGCGCCCCGACGAGCTGCACCAGGCGTTCAACTTCGACTGGGTGCTGGCGCCGTGGTCGGCCCCGGCCTTCGCGGAGGTGATCGAGCGCACCCTCCCGGCCATGGCGGCGGTCGGCGGCACGCCCACGTGGGTGCTGAGCAACCACGACGTGCAGCGCCACGCGACCCGCTACGGCGGCGGAGCGGTCGGGCGGGCGCGGGCCCGCGCGGCGACCCTGCTCTCGCTGACCCTGCCCGGCTCCGCCTACCTCTACCAGGGCGAGGAGCTCGGCCTGGAGGACGTCGAGGTGGCGCCGGAGCACCGCCAGGACCCGTCCTGGTTCCGCACCGGCCAGCCGGGGCGCGACGGCTGCCGGGTGCCCATGCCCTGGTCGGGCGACCGACCGCCGTACGGCTTCGGGCCGGGCACCGGCCAGCCCTGGATCCCGCAGCCCGACGACTGGGCGCCGCTGACGGTGGCGGCGCAGGAGGCCGACCCGGCGTCCACGCTCGCGTTCTACCGACGCGCCCTGGCGCTACGGCGGGAGTGGCTGCGCGACGCCGGCGACGACGTCACCCTCACCGTGCTCGACGACGTCCTCACCGTGCGCCGGGGCCAGGTGACGCTGGCGGTCAACTGCGGCTCGCGCGCCGCTCCGCTGCCCGCAGGCGAGACGCTGCTGGCCACCGGGCCCGCCGACGGTGGGCTGCCGCCCGACACCGCGATCTGGGTCAGGACGAGCTGACGGAACCGGACTGCTCCCGACCGGGCTGGTCCCGACCGGGCTGCTCGGTCCCGCTCGGGCCGTCACCGTCCCGGTGCGATGCGGTCATAGGCTCGAAGTAGGTGCCGCCGAACGGCGAGAAGCCCGAGGGGTACGTCGTGAAGGTCAGGACGGGCGCGGACCAGTCGACGCTCCGGGCGCTGTCCATCTGCACGGTGCCGATTGGCCAGTTCCACGCGGAGCTGTACTTGGACAGGTCGACGCTCACGCGGGCGACTCTGTCGTTGCTCGGCTGGAAGCCGCTGATGGCCACGCTGAACCTGGTCCCCTGATTCCAGGCGTCGCTGAACGTCACCCCGTCGACGTTGCAGGTCCCGATGACCTCGCCGGTGAAGTTGCTCAGCACCTCGCACTTGTCGCCACCCCCGGTCTCCCAGGTTCCCGACGTCGCCTGCGCGGTGAACGCGGCCCCGTCGCTCCACCCCGCGGCCGTCCGGGTCGCGGTCGTCGCGACGACGAGGACGGCGGCAAGGAGGGCGCCGATGGCGGCGAACAGGCGCCGGCACGTGGCGGGCCAGGTCATGCGCTGGCTCCCTTCTCTGATCACGTTGTCACTGGTTCGAGTGCAGACCTGGGTGCGGCCGTGCCGGGCACGGCCGCACCCAAGGCCGTTACCGGTCCTGACCCGACGAGGCACCGACCAGGTCACGCGCCTCGTGGTCCTGCTGCGGGTCGCGCGCCACGTCCTGGTGCCTGCCCGCCGGACCAGAGTCGGAGCGGCGCATCAGGCTCAGCGCGAGGATCGCTGCGACCCCGATCATCAGCGGGATCGCCACGCTCGGCTCCTTGAGCCGCATCAGCGCCTCCCCCAGGCCGGCGAACTGCCAGCGCGGGGACAGCACCGTGTCGTCGGTGACGACGTACTCACCGGCGTCGGGGCTGTCGTTGGCGTCGCCCTGCATGCGGACGTGCCACGAGCCGTCGTCGTGCTGCGTCACCTCGGTGACGCGGTGCGTGACGAGCCGGTCCGTGACGTCGTTGCGCAACGACAGGACGTCCCCGACCTCGACCTCGTCGATCGGGACGGGGGTCGCGACCAGCAGGTCGCCCGTCTCGATCTCCGGCTCCATGGACCCGGAGACGACGACGAGCGGCTGGATCACTCCCAGCGTGCTGGCGGCCCACACTCCCAGGCTGAAGACCCCGAGGACCGCGAGGACCCACACCAGGATGTCAGCGGCCGTGCGCACGAGGCGCACGGCCACCGCGCGGCCCGCCATCTATCAGGACTCTCCGGTGAACTGCAGGGTCAGCGTCCCCTCGGCGCCCTGGTACTCCTCGGGCCAGTCGTCCGGGGTCGTGACCTGCAGGATCACCGTGTCGGTGGCACCGGCGTCGAGCTCGAAGGTCGACGGGTCGTGGATCGTCGCCGACGCCGGCGCGTCTCCGTCGAACAGCGCACCGTCCGTGGTCAGGACGCCCTTGCCGAGCGTCAGCGGCACGCTGCTGGCGTTCTTCAGCTGCAGCGCGATGCTCTCGTCGGCACCCTGGTTGAGGTTCTCGAACGCGGAAGCGGGGATCGCCACGGCGTTGTCCACGGTGTCCGCGTCGAACCAGGTGTTGCCACCGTCGACGCTGGCCTGCAGCTCGACCTTCTCGACGGCGCTCGCGCTGCCCGCGAACCAGGCGTCGTCGGTCCAGGTCGCACTGGTCAGCGCGGCTCCGACGCCCAGGACAGCGACGCCGGCGAGACCGAAGCGGACGATCGCGCCGCGGCGGCGGCGCTTGTCGCGCTCCTGCTCGGTGGCTGCGACATCGGTCGCAGTCGTACTCATGTCCTACTCCTCTCTCTTCGGCATAGGCAGGACACAGTCGGCGCGCGCCACGACGTCCGGGCATGACCCACCGACCTCCCGCTGGTGTGCGCCAGGCGGTCGCCCCGCCGGGAACGCCCGGCGGAGGAGGTCGCTGCACGACCGGGGCGGCGGAGCCGCGGCCCGACGGCCGTCATAGACGCTGCGCGACTACCACAATTCTAAGCAATCCGGCACCCCGCCCAACGCGCGTGCCCATGAGGTTGGTCACGCGTCGCGGCCCGGGTCAGGGCTGGTCGATCGGGTCCGCTGCCGGGCCGGCCCGGTCGATGACCTGCGGCGACCTGCTGAGCACCTCGTTGTAGTCGCTGAGCAGGCTGGTCAGGTGCTCCAGGCGCTCGTCGGGCCAGTCGCCGAGCCGCTCGTCGAGCCACTTGCGGCGGTGCGCGGCGACCTCGGCGAGGCGCGCGACCGCGTCGTCGGTGGCCGAGACCAGCCAGGCCCGGCGGTCATCGGGGTCCGGCAGCCGGACCACGAGCCCGAGGTCCACCAGGTGCTGCACCTGACGGCTGATCGCGCCCTTGTCCGTGGAGAAGATCTCCGCCATCGAGGAGGCTCGCAGGGGGCCGTGCTCGGCGACGTAGCCCAGCATCAGGTACGCCGCCGGCTGCAGGTCCTCGTGCACGAGCTCGGCCCTGACGGCCACGACCCGCTTGACGCGGCGCATCATCACGCCCACCTCCTGCTCGAGGTGGCGCAGCAGCTCGGCTCTGGTCACCGGGAGGCCGGCTCTTCGGCCTCGGCGGCCACGAAGTTGGAGGTGCGCAGCGGCACCTCCTTGATGAACAGGACGCAGATCAGCGCGGCGACCGCGAACGGCGTGGCGACCAGGAACACGTGGCCCACGGCCTCACCGAACGACGCCTCGTACAGCGCCCGGATCGGCGCGGGCAGCGTGTCCAGGTCGGGGATCGCCCCGCTCGAGTGCGAGTCGGGCCGGATGTGCATCTTGGCAAGTCCGTCCTTGACGCTGTCGGCGACCTGGGTGGCCAGGATCGCGCCCAGCGCGGAGACACCGGTCGCGCCGCCGAGCGAGCGGAAGAACGCGACGACCGAGCTGGCGGCGCCCATGTCCTCGATGGGGGTGTTGTTCTGCACCGAGAGCACGAGGTTCTGCATGGTCGCGCCCAGGCCCACACCGACCAACGCCATGAAGGCGCCGACGACGACGAGGTCGGTCTTCTCGTCGATGGTGCCGAGCAGGAACAGCCCGGCGATCACCAGCACCATCCCGCCCACGAGCCAGCGCTTCCACAGGCCGGTGGTGGTGATGATCCGCCCGCTGACGATCGAGGAGACCAGCAGCCCGCCGACCATCGCGATCGACATCAGGCCGGCCTCGGTGGGCGACATGCCTCGGGCGAGCTGGAAGTACTGGCTGAGGTAGACCGTCGAGCCGAACATCGCCACGCCCACCATGACCGACGCGATCGTGGCCAGGGCGGTCGTGCGGTCGCGGAAGAGGCGCAGGGGGATGATCGGGTCGGCGGCGACGCGCCACTCGACATACACGGCGACGGCGATGACGGCGATGCCGGCGCTGAGCATCAGCACGGTCGTGCGGGAGGCCCAGTCGAACTGCTGCCCGGCCAGGGAGACCCAGACCAGCAGGATGCTGACCCCGCCCATGATGAGGGTCGCGCCGAGGTAGTCCACGTGCACCTTGCGCCGTACGACGGGCAGGTGGAGGGTCCGCTGGAGGACGACGAAGGCCAGTGCGGCGATGGGCAGGCCCACGAAGAAGCAGCCGCGCCAGCCGAGGGGGCTGTCGACGATCAGGCCGCCGATGAGCGGGCCGCTGACCGTGGCGACCGCGAGGACCGCGCCGATGTAGCCGGAGTAGCGGCCGCGCTCGCGCGGGCTGACCATGCTGGCGATGACGACCTGCACCAGCGCGGTCAGGCCGCCGACGCCGAGGCCCTGCAGGGCACGGGCGCCGATCAGAACCCCCATGGTGGGTGCGAAGGCGGCGACCAGGGAACCGGCCGAGTAGATGACCAGCGCGGTCTGGACGAGCAGCTTCTTGCTGAACAGGTCGGCGAGCTTGCCCCACAACGGCGTGGTGGCCGTCATCGTCAGCAGCGTCGCGACGACCACCCAGGTGTAGCCGGTCTGGCTGCCCTTGAGGTCGGTGACGATCACGGGCAGCGCGTTGGACACGACCGTGCTCGACATCATGGCGACGAACATCGCGAGCAGCAGGCCGCTCAGGGCCTCCAGGATCTCGCGGTGGGTCATCTGGACCGGGGCCTGCCCCGCCCGAGTGGACGCGGTGGACGGCGGGGTGGACGCGGCGGACGGGGGGACTGCCTGTGACACGGAAGCTCGATTCATGCTAGAAGGTTGCCGAGATCAACTATATCCCGTGCTTGCCGTCACCGGTATCCACTGTGTCGAGGCCCACGCCGGGCGGGAAATGCAGCGACCCGCAGGCGTGGCCTTCCGGAGAAGACCGCTCCGGGGGACGTGATCCCGGATCGCCTGCGGGTCGGGTAGCTGCTAGGAATTCGTCAGCAGCCTGCCGGGCGCTTCCACCCGGCATGATGCTGGGCTGCTAGCGGGCAGCCACCTCACGCGTCCTCAAAGAACTCATTCTTCGGACCACCTCCTTTCCCGTGTCCCTCCACCGTAGGTCGCCGCGGCCCGCCGCTCAAGGGGATATCCAGCCCGGGCAGACCGCCCCCTCACGCGAGCGCGGCGGCGAACTGGGAGCGGTAGAGCCGGCTGTAGGCGCCGCCGGCCGCGAGGAGCTCGTCGTGGGTGCCCTGCTCGACGATCCGCCCCGCCTCCATGACCAGGATCAGGTCGGCGTCGCGGATCGTGGAGAGGCGGTGCGCGATCACGAACGACGTCCGGTCGCTGCGCAGCGCGGCCATCGCGTGCTGCAGGAGCAGCTCCGTGCGGGTGTCCACCGAGGAGGTCGCCTCGTCGAGGATCAGCAGTGCCGGGTCGGAGAGGAAGGCGCGGGCGATCGTCACCAGCTGCCGCTCGCCGGCCGAGAGGTTGCCGCCGTCCTCCTCGATCATCGTGTCGTAGCCCTCGGGCAGCGAGTGGACGAAGCGGTCCACGAACGTCGCCCGGGCCGCCTCGAGGATCTCCTCCTCGCTCGCGCCCGGGCGCCCGTAGGCGATGTTGTCGCGGATCGTGCCCTTGAAGAGCCAGGTGTCCTGCAGGACCATCCCGATGCCGCCGCGCAGCGTGGCGCGCGGCATCGCGGTGATGTCGACGCCGTCGAGGGTGATCCGCCCGCCGTCGAGCTCGTAGAAGCGCATGACCAGGTTGACCAGCGTGGTCTTGCCGGCACCGGTCGGCCCCACGATCGCGACCGTCTGCCCCGGCCGGGCGACGAGCGAGAGCCCCGAGATGAGCGGCTCGGCGGGGTCGTAGGAGAAGGAGACGTCCTCGAAGGCGACCTGACCGCGGCCGTCGAGGAGCGGCTCCCCCGCCACGTCCGGCACCTGCTCCTCGGCGTCGAGCAGCTCGAAGACCCGCTCGGCGGACGCGACGCCGGACTGCAGCAGGTTCATCATCGAGGCCACCGTGGTCAGCGGCTGGGTGAACTGCCGCGTGTACTGGATGAAGGCCTGCACCTCCCCCAGCGACAGCGTCCCGTTGGCCACGCGCAGGCCGCCGACGACGGCGATGACCACGTAGTTGAGGTTCCCGATGAACATCATCAGCGGCATGATCAGCCCGCTCACGAACTGCGCCTTGAACGACGCGTCGTACAGCTCGTCGTTCTCGACGGCGAAGGTGCGCTCGACCTCGGGACGCCGGCCGAACACGGTCACGAGGGCGTGACCCGAGAAGGTCTCCTCGATGTGGGCGTTGAGGCGGCCGGTACGCCGCCACTGGGCGATGAACTGGCCCTGCGAGCGCTTCATGATCCGGGTGGTGGCATACATCGACACCGGCACCGAGACCAGCGCGATGAGGGCCAGCACCGGCGAGATCCAGAACATCATCGACAGCACCGCCAGCACGGTCAGCAGGGAGGTGAGCAGCTGGCTCATCGTCTGCTGCAGCGTCTGGCTGACGTTGTCGATGTCGTTGGTGACGCGGCTGAGCAGCTCACCGCGCGGCTGCCGGTCGAAGTACTGAAGCGGCAGCGCGTTGACCTTGTCCTCGACGTCGGCGCGCATGTCGCGGACCGTGCCCTGTACGACGTCGTTGAGCAGGTAGCCCTGCAGCCAGGCCAGCACCGACGCGCCGACGTAGATCGCGAGCACGCCGAGCAGCACGTCGCGCAGGGCGTCGAAGTCGATCGGCTCCTGGGCGAGGTAGCCGTCGAAGATCAGGTCCGTGGCCTCGCCGAGGATCCGCGGACCGAGCGACATCAGACCGACGCTCACGACGGCCAGCGCAACGACGGCGTACGCCTGCCGGCGCCGCGGCGCCATCCGGCGCAGCATGCGGCGGGCCGAGGGGCCGAAGCTCATCGCCTTCTGGCCGACCATGCCGCCGGCCATCGGACCGCGGCCCGGGCCACCGGCCGGCTGGATGCGCTCGGTCTCCTTCATCGTGCCCGCGGTGTCGCGGGGCGGGGCGCTCATGCCGCCTCCTCCGCGCTCAGCTGGGAGGTGACGATCTCCTGGTACGTCGGGTTGCCCGCGAGCAGCTCGTCGTGGGTGCCGCGCCCGACGACGTGGCCGTCCTCGAGCACGAGGATCAGGTCGGCGTCGCGGATCGAGGAGACGCGCTGCGCGACCAGGACCACCGTGGCGTCGCGGGTCTCGGGGCGCAGCGCCGCGCGCAGGCGGGCGTCGGTCGCGAGGTCGAGCGCGGAGAACGCGTCGTCGAACAGGTAGATCTCGGGACGGCGTACCAGCGCGCGGGCGATGGCCAGGCGCTGGCGCTGGCCGCCGGAGACGTTGGTGCCGCCCTGGACGATCGGCGCGTCCAGGCCCTCCGGCATCGCCTCGACGAAGTCGCGCGCCTGCGCGATCTCCAAGGCCTGCCAGAGCTCCTCGCCGGTGGCGTCCGGCTTGCCGTGGCGCAGGTTGGAGGCGACGGTGCCGGTGAAGAGGAACGCCCGCTGCGGCACCAGGCCGATCTTGGACCACAGCATGGTGGGGTCGAGATCGCGGACGCCCACGCCGTCGACGCGCACCTCGCCGGCAGTCGCGTCGAAGAGCCGCGGCACCAGGTTGAGCAGGGTCGACTTGCCCGCACCGGTCGACCCGATGACGGCGACCGTCTGCCCCGCGCGGGCCTGGAAGCTGACGTCGCTCAAGACCGGCTGCTCGGCGCCGGGGTAGGTGAACCCCACGCCGTCGAGCTCCAGCACGCCGCGTCCGGTCACCTCGTGCACCGGATCCGCGGGCGGGACCACGGACGAGTCGGTGGCCAGCACCTCGGCGATCCGGTCGGCACAGACGGCCGAGCGCGGCACCATCATCAGCATGAACGTGCCCATCATCACCGACATCAGGATCTGCATCAGGTAGCTCAGGAAGGCGGTCAGGGCCCCGACCTCCATCTGCCCCTGGTCGACGCGGTGGCCACCGAACCAGATCACCGCGACGCTGGACACGTTCACGACGAGCATCACGAGCGGGAACATGGTGGCCATCCACCGTCCCGCCCGCACTGACACCTCGGTGAGGTCGTCGTTGGCCCGCGCGAACCGGCGGGTCTCGTGCGGCTCCCGCACGAACGCACGGACGACCCGGATGCCGGTGATCTGCTCGCGCAGCACCCGGTTGACCCCGTCGATGCGCTCCTGCACCAGCCGGAAGCTCGGCACCATCCGAGAGACGACGAAGCCGACGGAGACGAACAGCGCGGGTACGACGATGGCCAGCAGCCAGGACAGGCCGAGGTCCTCGCGCATCGCCATCAGGATCCCGCCGACCATCATGATCGGCACCGAGACGGCCATCGTGCAGGTCATCAGCGTCAGCATCTGCACCTGCTGCACGTCGTTGGTGTTGCGGGTGATCAGCGACGGGGCACCGAACTGCGCCAGCTCGCGCCCGGAGAACGAGCCGACCCGGTGGAAGACGGCCGCGCGCAGGTCGCGCCCGAACGCCATCGCCGTACGCGCCGAGAACCAGACGGCCACGACCGAGCACGCGATCTGCACCAGCGAGACGGCGAGCATCACGGCGCCCACGCGGACGATGTAGTCGGTGTCGCCGACCGCCACGCCGTCGTCGATGATGTCGGCGTTGAGGCTCGGCAGGTAGAGCAGGGCGACCGTGGAGACGAGCTGCAGGACGACGATCACCGACAGTGAGGCGCGGTAGGGGCGCAGGTAGGTGCGCATCAGCTGGAGCAGCATCAGTCCCTCCTCCCGAGACCGAGCAGCACGGTCTCGACGATCTGCTCGGGCGTGAGCAGCCGCCCCTCGGTGACCTTGGGATGGCTGCCCGCGAAGGTCAGCAGGCGCAGTACGTGCAGGAAGTGGTCGACGGGCACGGCGAGCTGGTCGCCGTCCTCGCCGACCAGGTCGGTGAGCAGCAGCGTGAGCCGGGCTCGCCACTCCTCGGCCTCCTCGGAGTCGTGCACGTGGCGCGGCGGCCCCACCAGCTCGACCTTGAGCATCAGGTCGAAGGTGGCGCGGAAGCGCTGCTGCAGCACGCCGACCAGGTCGAGCAGCCGCGCGCTCAGCGGCTGGTCCCGGTCGATGCCCTCGATGCGGGCCACGAGGTCCCCCGGCTCGAAGGCCCGCGCGAGCGCCGCGTCGACGAGCTCCTCCTTGGAGGCGAAGACCCGGAAGATCGTCCCCTCCGCGACCCCCGCCGCCTCCGCGATCTGGCGCGTCGTGACCGCGCGACCGTGGACGCGCAGCAGGCCCAGCGTCACATCGGTCAGCTCGGCGCGACGCTCGTCGGCCGCCATCGGCCGGGCACGGGGTGGCATGAGTGCAACAGTAACTGAGTGAGCGCTCACTCACAATCCGGCGGCAGGGTTATCAGCAGATGCTGATAACCCTGCGCTTCTGGGGCAGAACAACGGCCCCGAAGCGCAGGGAAAGGCCCGGAGGCGCCACCCGAGGCCTACGGCGCCAGCCGCTCCGTCGTCCAGCCGCCGTCGCCGCGGCGATAGACCAGCCGGTCGTGCAGGCGCCCGCGGCGGCCCTGCCAGAACTCCACAGCCTGCGGGCGGACGAGGTAGCCGCCCCACTGTGGCGGCACCGGCACGTCGTCGGGAAAGCGGTGCTCGGCCTCGGCGTAGGCGTCTTCTAGCGCGCCGCGGTCCGCGACCGGCTGCGACTGGTGGGAGGCCCAGGCGCCGAGTTGGGAGCCGCGGGGTCGCGAGGCGAAGTACGCCTCGACCTCGTCGCGCGACAGGAGCTCGGCGGTGCCGTCGATGCGGACCTGCCGCTCCAGGAGGTGCCAGGGGAACAGCAGCGCGCAGGCCGGGTTGGCGGCGAGGTCCTCGCCCTTGCGCGAGGCGGTGTTGGTGAAGAAGCGGAAGCCCTCGTCGTCGTAGCCCTTGAGCAGGACCAGGCGCGACGAAGGCCGGGAGTCGACGCCGACCGTGGAGACGACCATGGCGTTGGGCTCGTGCAGCCCCGCGGCGCGTACGTCGGCGAACCACCGTCCGAACATCGCCACCGGGTCCGCGGCCAGGTCGGCCTCCGCGAGCCCTCCGGCGGCGTACTCCTGGCGCAGCGCCGCGATGTCGGAGTCGTCGTGAGTGTTGTCTCCCATGACCTGCAGGCTAGGCCGTGGTGCAGAATGCCTGCGGCGCGCCCGGCACCCGGGCGCCAGACGAAGGAGTCGCCACAATGACCGAGGTACACCACGGACTGGAGGACGTCATCGCCTTCGAGAGCGAGATCGCCGAGCCCGACAAGGAGGGCTCCGCGCTTCGCTACCGCGGCGTCGACATCGAGGACCTCGTCGGTCGGGTGCCGTTCGAGAACGTGTGGGGCCTGCTGATCGACGGCAGCTACACCCCCGGCCTGCCGCCGGCCGAGCCCTACAACCTGCCGGTCCACACCGGTGACGTGCGCGTCGACGTCCAGGCCGCCGTCGCGATGCTGGCCCCGGCGTTCGGCTTCGGCCAGACCTACGACATCTCCGACGAGCAGGCCCGCGAGGACCTCAGCCGCGTGGCCGTCATGGTCCTCTCGTACGCCGCCCAGTCGGCGCGCGGCCTGCAGCAGCCGGTCGTCCCCCAGCGGCTCGTCGACGAGGGCGGCAGCCTCGCCGAGAAGTTCCTGATCCGCTGGAAGGGCGAGGCCGACCCCAAGCACGTGCACGCCATCGACGCCTACTGGTCGTCGGCGGCCGAGCACGGCATGAACGCCTCCACGTTCACCGCGCGCGTCATCACCTCCACCGGAGCCGACGTCGCGGCCGCCTTCTCGGGTGCGATCGGCGCGATGAGCGGACCGCTGCACGGCGGCGCCCCCTCGCGGGTGCTGGGCATGATCGCCGACGTCGAGGAGTCCGGTGACGCCGGCGCGTACGTCAAGGGCCTGCTCGACCGCGGCGAGCGGCTGATGGGCTTCGGTCACCGCGTCTACCGCGCCGAGGACCCGCGCGCCCGCGTGCTGCGCCGTACGGCCAAGGAGCTCAACGCGCCCCGCTACGAGGTCGCCGAGGCGCTGGAGAAGGCCGCGCTGGCCGAGCTCCGCGAGCGCCGGCCCGACCGCGTCTTGGAGACCAACGTGGAGTTCTGGGCCGCGATCGTCCTCGACTTCGCCGAGGTGCCGCCGCACATGTTCACCTCGATGTTCACCTGTGCGCGCACCGGCGGCTGGTCCGCGCACATCCTGGAGCAGAAGCGCACCGGGCGCCTGATCCGGCCCTCGGCGATCTACACCGGCCCGAGTGCCCGCGGCGCCGACGAGGTGGACGGCTGGAAGTCGGAGTGGGCCGGCTGAGCCGAGGCGGGCCACGCTGCGGGCGAGCTGCACGGGAGCAGCGTCGCGCCCTCCTCAGACGAGCGGCTTGCCCAGCGTGCGGCTGAGCGGCGAGTCACGGTAGTAGCCGTAGCCCGGGATCGCCACGTACCCCGACGACTCGTAGAGCGCGATCGCCTCCGGCTGCTTGATCCCGGTCTCCAGCACCAGCGCCCGGGCGCCCGCGGCGCGCGCCGACTCCTCCAGGTGGGCCAGCATGCGGCGCGCGAGGCCCTGGCCGCGGGCCGCCGCCACGACATACATGCGCTTGACCTCACAGGTCTGCGTGGTGCCGAAGGCCTCGACGGTCGAGCGCCGCCAGGCCCCGGTGGCCACGGCGACGTCGTCGACGTAGCCGACGAAGAAGCTGCCGTGCGGCCGCTCGAACTCCAGCGGGTCGACCGGGGAGTCGTCCTGGCCGCCGTAGCGCACGACGTACTCGGCCTGCACATCGGCGACCAGCCGTACGGCGTCGGGGTGGCCGTAGCCGACGCGCTCGATCCGCACAGCAGTCCTCCGATTTATCGCGCGTGCAACGGTGCTGACACAATAGGGACCTCCCTGACAGCGTCGTCAGCACCCACCCCTCCCAACTCGGAAGGTTGCCACGTGAGCGACGCCCTCCAGATCCCCGCAGACCTCCTGCCCGCCGACGGCCGCTTCGGCGCCGGCCCGTCGAAGATCCAGACCAGCCACCTCGACGCACTGGCTGCCACGGGCTCCTCGCTGATGGGGACCTCGCACCGCCAGGCCCCGGTGAAGAACACCGTCGGCCGCGTGCGGGAGGGCCTGGCCGCGCTGTTCTCGCTGCCCGAGGGCTACGAGGTCGTGCTCGGCAACGGCGGCGCGACGGCGTTCTGGGACATCGCGACGTTCGGCCTGATCCAGACCAAGAGCCAGCACCTGTCGTTCGGCGAGTTCTCCTCCAAGTTCGCCAAGGCCGCGGCCGACGCGCCCTGGCTGGACGCGCCGTCGGTGATCAAGTCCGCGCCCGGCTCGCGTCCCGACGCCGTGGCCGAGGCCGGTGTGGACGCCTACGCGTGGGCCCACAACGAGACCTCGACCGCTGTGATGGCGCCCGTCGTACGCCCCGAGGGCGCCGACGAGGGCTCGCTGGTGCTCGTCGACGCGACCTCCGGGGCCGGCGGCCTGCCCGTCGACCTGACTCAGGTCGACGCCTACTACTTCGCCCCGCAGAAGTGCTTCGCCTCCGACGGCGGCCTGTGGATCGCCCTGATGTCGCCGGCCGCCCTCGAGCGCGCCGCGACGATCGCGGCGAGTGACCGCCACATCCCGGCGTTCTTCGACCTGCCGACCGCCATCGACAACTCCGCGAAGAACCAGACCTACAACACCCCGTCGGTCGCCACGCTCTTCCTCATGGCCGAGCAGCTGGACTGGATGAACGCCCAGGGCGGCCTCACCGGCATGGTGGAGCGCACCACCGCCTCCTCCGACGCGCTGTACGGCTGGGCCGAGAAGACGTCGTACACCACGCCGTACGTCGCCGACCCCGACTCCCGCTCGCTGGTGATCGGCACCATCGACTTCGACGACGCCATCGACGCGGCCGCGATCGCCAAGACCCTGCGCGCCAACGGGATCGTCGACACCGAGCCCTACCGCAAGCTCGGCCGCAACCAGCTCCGCATCGCGATGTACCCCGCCATCGACCCCGCCGACGTCGAGGCCCTCACCGCCTGCATCGACTACGTCGTCGAGCACACCGCCTGAGCCCCGCCTGTCGGGATAGTCCCTAACGATTTCGTGGTCGCCGCGCCTGCCAGCGCAAATTTGTTAGGGACTACCCCGACAGCGCAGCCACCACCGCGTCGTACGTCGGCCCGTCGAAGGCCACGATCCTCGCCTCCTCCACCTGCGACTCGGTCGCGCGGAGGGTGTCGACGGCGGCGGCGATCGCGTCGTCCTTGGGCCAGCCGTAGATGCCGGCGCTGACGAGGGGGAAGGCGACGGTACGGGCGCCGAGCTCGTCGGCGACGGCGAGGGCGCGCTCGTAGCAGGACGTCAGCAGCGACCGGTCGGTCTGGCCGGCGCGGCGGTTGGGGCCCACCACGTGGATCACCCAGCGCGCCGGCAGGTCCCCCGCGGTCGTCCAGCCCGCCTCACCGGTGGCCAGGCCCTGCGGGAAGCGGCGCACGCAGTCCTCGAGCACGGCCGGGCCGCCGACGCGGTGGATGGCGCCGTCGACGCCTCCCCCGCCGCGCATCGCCGGGCTGGCGGCGTTGACGACGGCGTCGACGTGCTGCTCGGTGATGTCGCCGCGGACGGCGGTGAGCTCCACGTCAGGTCTGCTTGAGCAGCTTGAGGGTGGCGCGCTCGAGCGCGGCCTGACGCTCGTCGGGGGTGTCATAGGTACGCCGGGTGGTGCCGCGGATCGTCTTGCCCTCCTCGTAGGCCTCGATGACCCGCGGGTCGACGTAGGAGGAGCGCGCGAGGGTGGGGGTGTTGCCGAGGAACTCCGAGACCTCCTTCATCGCCCCGGCCACCGCGCGCTTGCGCGACGCCTGGGTCTCGCCGTGCTCTCCGGTCTCGGCCAGCGCGGCCGCGGCCAGCACCGTGGCATGCCAGGTCCGGAAGTCCTTGGCGGTGGCCTCCAGCCCGGTGCTGGCCCGGACGTACTCGTTGACCAGGTCGGGCAGGATCGAGCGCCAGGAGCGCCCGTTCTTGTACGCGAGCAGCCGCAGGTCGCCGCCCCGGCGGCGGCGCATGATCTCGATGGCCTCGATCACGGTGGCGTCGTCGATCTCGATGCGGTGGTCGACGCCCGACTTGCCGACGAAGGCGAAGACCAGCCGGTCCTGGCGCCGCTTCACGTGCCGGCGCTCCAGCGTGGTCAGGCCGAAGCTGCCGTGGGTATCGGCGTAGATGTCGTTGCCGATCCGGAAGTAGCCCAGGTCGAGGAGCCGCACCGCCGCGGCGCACGCCCGCTCCAACGGCATCCCCTCGCGGCCCAGGTCGTTGACCACGAGCTCGCGCGCCCGGACCAGGGCCCGGCCGAAGTCCTGCATCCGGTCGAACTTCTCCGCGTCCCGCTTCGCACGCCAAACGGGGTGGTAGAGGTACTGGCGGCGCCCGGCGTCGTCGGTGCCGACCGCCTGCAGGTGCCCGTTCTCGTGCGGCGTCACCCAGACGTCCTTCCACGCCGGTGGGATCACCAGACCGCGGACCCTCTGTGCGTCCTCGTCGGGGAGCCTCTGGCCGGCCTGGTCGAGGTAGACGAAACCCCTGCCCGCCCGGCGGCGGGTCCAGCCCGGCTGGTCGGGCGACGTGCGGCGCAGTCGTGGCACCCGGCGACCTTATGCCGGACGCGCGCGCACGCGTCTCACCCGCAGGGGTCTCATCGGCGGCGCAGCGCATAGAGCAGGGCCACGATCACGCCCAGGCCGAGCCACCCGGTGAGGAACCACGGCCAGAACGGGCGCTCGTCCGACGCCTCCTCCGGCAGCTCGCGGCCCTCGCGGCCCTCCGTCGCGGGCGCCGGCTCCCCGGTCGTGCTCGCACTCGGGCTGGGCGTAGGGCTGGGCGGGGGCGGCGTGACCACGTCCCGCAGCGCGCGAGGCAGGGCGATGCGCAGCACCTCGCTGCGCTGGCCCTCGCTGCTGACGTAGACGGTGCCGGACTCGTCGACCGCGATCCCCTCGCCCTGCTCCTGCCTCGGCAGGTCGATCTCCGCCACCGGCTCCAGCGACGGGTAGGCGTAGACGACGGCCCGGCCGTAGTCGCGCAGCACCAGGTGCCGGCCGTCGGGGAAGAACGCCCCGTCGGTCACGAAGCCGAGCACCGGGCCCAGGGGCCGCAGGCGGTTGGGCCGCGAGGTGCTGAGCTCGCGCGGGGCGGCGTACAGGGTGCCGCCGAGCAGCTCCTTGGACGCGACCAGCACCCGACGGGTCACCGGGTGGACGAGCAGCGCCTCGGCGTCGACCGGCCCACCGGGGTAGGTCACCTCGAACACCTCCGGGGCGACCTCCCGCTGCTCACGCTCGAGCGGCACCCGCAGCAGCCGCACCGAGTCGCGGGCGCGGCGGTTGTCGCCGATGTCCCCGACCAGGACCCGGTCGCGTCCCCACGGCGCGACGGCCTCGACGTCGGTGGCCTCACCCCAGGACGCGCCGCCGACGGTCTTGCCGTCGCGCTCCACGACGAACGTGCGGCCCTCGTCGCCGGAGTCGTTGACGGTCACGAACAGCCCGCCGGAGGCGACCAGGCCGCTGGACTCGACGATCTGGGGATCGGCGAACTCGAGGACGACGTGGCGGCGCTCGGCGTCGCCGGAGGTCAGCCCCAGGGCGAACGGCACCACCATCGCCCCGGCCAGCAGCCGCTCCACCACGAGCATCATGCGTCGAGCAGCACGGCCAGTCGCGGGGTGATCCCCCATTGCTCGACCAGCTCGTCGTACTCGCGGCGCACGCCGTCGTCGGAGTCCGGCGCACCGGTGCGGACCGCGCGCAGCAGCGTGTTGCGAGGGGTGTGCTTGCTCTCCACGAACTGCATCACGTCGACCCGGTAGCCCTGCGTGCGCATCAGCGAGGACCGCAGGCCGTCGGTGAGCGTGTCGGCCAGGCGCTCACGCAGGATGCCGTGGCGGGTGAGCATGGCGTACGGCGTGGGGGTGGCGGCGCTGCGCAGCTGGGCCGCGATGTCGTGGTGGCAGCACGGCGCGGCGAGCACCAGGCTCGCGCGCCACTCGACCGCCCTCGCGAGAGCCTCGTCGGTGGCGGTGTCGCAGGCGTGCAGCGCGAGCACGACCTCCGGCGCCGGGTCGAGCTGCACCCCGGAGATCGAGCCGACCACGAAGTCGGCGCTGACGCCCAGCTCGGCGGCGATCGCGGCGTTGTGGTCACGCGACTGCTCGCGCACGTCGACGCCGGTGAGGTGGACCGGCAGCCCGCGCACCGAGGTCAAGAACCGCTCCGCTGCGAACGTGAGGTAGGCGTTGCCGCAGCCGAGGTCGGCGATGCGCAGGGGCTCCTCGGGGGTAGGGCGGCGCAGCCTGCCCTTGGCGATCGCGTCGGTGATCGAGGAGTCGAGCAGCCGCAGGAACTCCTCCACCTGGCGGTACTTCGCCTGACGGCTCGGCTTCATCCGGCCCTGGGCGTCGCTGAGGCCGAGGGCTCGGAACACCGGGTCGCTCTCCGGCAGCAGCCGGTCCTTGTCCCGGTCGTGGCCGCGGTCGACCTCGGCCGCCTCGGCCCGGGCGCTGGTGTGCGCCATCGCCTCGAGCTTCTTGGTGACCCGGATCTGGTGGACCTCGGTGAGCGTCTCGACATGCCAGTTGCCGAACGGCTCCCGGAGCAGCTCGTCGACGGCCGCCGGCGCCGCCGCCAGCGCGTGGTTGCTGGTATGGGCCTGGGTCTCGTCGTAGGCCACGACCTGGAGGTGCCGACCTGCCTTGAGATCGACGTAGCGCAGCTCCACTCGGCGCCAGCGCGGCGGCTGTCGGCCCTTGTGCCGACCCGACGCCACGGCGCGCACGAGGGTGTCGGGGTCGAGCAGGAGCCCGCGCACCCGGTCCATCACGACCAGCAGCGGCTCGCTCATCCGCGCACCAGCGCCGTGATCACGACGAGCAGCAGCAGACCCACCAGGGCGACCGGGATGACCAGTCGGCGATAGCGTGGGTTCATCCAGGCAGTCTAGGAGCGAGCAGCTCGGCGAGGTGCATCGCCCGTACCCCCGCGAGGTCGTCGAGCTGCAGTCGGCACGACAGTCCGTCGGCGAGCACCACCGCCCCGGGGGCCGCGGCACGCACGGCCGGCAGCAGGTGGGTCTCGGCCACCGCGACCGAGACCTCGTAGTGGCCCTGCTCCATCCCGAAGCTGCCGGCCAGCCCGCAGCAGCCCGCGACCCGGGTCACCGAGGCCCCGGTCGCGGCCAGCAGCCGATCGTCGGCGTCCCACCCCAGCACCGAGGCGTGGTGACAGTGCGGCTGCGCCACCACCTCGGTGCCGGTCAGGTCGGGCAGCGGCCAGCGCAAGCGCTCCCACAGCTCGGCCAGCGTGAGCACGCCACCCGCCACCACCGCTGCCCGCGGGTCCTCGGTCAGCTGCACCGCGTCGCTGCGCAGCGTCGCGAGGCAGGACGGCTCAAGGCCGAGCACCGGCACCCCCGACGCGACGTACGGCGCCAAGGTCGCCACCGTCCGCGCCAGGATCGTGCGGGCGCGGTCGAGCTGGCCCGTGGTCACCCAGGTGATCGCGCAGCAGGCGTCCTCGGGGATGACCCGGGCGGTGAGCCCCGCCGCCGCGAGCACCCGCACCGCCGCCGTGCCCGCGACCGGGTGGAAGTGGTCGGTGAAGGAGTCGGCCCACACCCAGACGTCCGGAGCGCCGGGCTCGGCGGACCGGGCCTGGGCGCGCAGCGTCCGTCGGGCGAAGGCCGGCAGCGAGCGCCTGCGGTCGATGCCGGCGCCCGCCTTGGCCAGCCGCGCCACCGCGCCGAACCGCAGCAGGGCGTTGGCGACGCCGGCCGCGGGCGCCACCCGGTCGGCCCACGCCGGCAGCCGGCCGAGCGTGTAATGGCCGCGCGGGCGTCGTCGTCCCCGGTAGGTCTGGTGGAGCACCTCCGCCTTGTAGGTGGCCAGGTCCACGCCGGTCGGGCAGTCGGACGCGCAGCCCTTGCAGGACAGGCACAGGTCGAGCGCCTCGTGCACCGCGGGATCGGCCAGTCCGTGGACCAGGGTGCCGTCGAGCGCCTCCTGCAGGACCCGGGCCCGCCCTCGGGTGGAGTCCTTCTCCTCGCGAGTTGCCTGGTAGGAGGGGCACATGACGTCGGCCGAGGTCGCGGCGACGCACTTGCCGACGCCCGTGCACCGGTGGACCGCGTCGCCGAGCGAGCCACCGTCGTGGGTGAGCCGCAGGGCCGGCGAGATCGACAGCCGCGGCCGGCCGGGCCGGAGGTCCGCGTCCAGGGGGGCGGGCGCGACCAGCACCCCGGGGTTGAGCAGGCCGTCGGGGTCGCAGGCGGCCTTGACCGCCCCGAACAGCGCCAGCGAGTCGGCGTCGTACATCAACGGCAGCAGCTCCGAGCGTGCGCGTCCGTCGCCGTGCTCGCCCGACAGCGAGCCGCCGTGCTCGCGCAGGCGCAGCGCGCTCGCCGTCAGGAAGTCGCGGAAGACCCGCCGCCCACCGGTCGCGTCGTGGAAGGGGAAGTCGATGCGCACGTGGACGCAGCCGTCGCCGAAGTGCCCGTAGGGGACCCCGTCCAGGCCGTGCTCGCGCAGCAGCTCGTCGAAGTCGCGCAGCCACGCCCCGAGCCGCTCGGGCGGCACGGCCGCGTCCTCCCAGCCGGAGTAGGCCGGTGTCGCCAGGCTGCGCGCGGCCAGCCCGGCGCCGTCCTCGCGGATCCGCCACAGCTGGGCAACCTCCCCCGGGTCGCTCACCCGCCGCCGATCCAGGCAGCCCGACGCCGCCTCCAGGTCCGCCAGCAGGCTCTCGGCGTCCTCGCCCGCGACCTCGACGAAGAGCCAGCCCGCGCCCCGGGGCAGCTCCGGCACGGCTCGGCGCGCGCGGACCAGGTCGACGATCCGGGAGTCGAGTCCTTCGCATGCCACCAGCCGACCACCGGCCGCCGACAGTCGCGGCCGGCTCTCCACAGCCAGCAGGCTCGGCACCGCGTCGGCGGCCTCGATCATCGACGGGTAGCCCAGCACGACCAGGTGCCGCGTCTCCTCGGCCACCAACGACACGGTCACGTCGCGCAGCAGCGCGAGCGTGCCCTCCGAGCCCGCCAGCAGCCGGTCGACCCGGCGCCCGTTCTCCGGGAGCAGCTGTTCCAGCGCATAGCCGCTGACCTGCCGGGAGAACCGCCCGAAGTGGGTGCGCAGGTGTGCCAGGTGCGCGTCGGCAAGCGCCCCCAGAGCGGCGGACACGTCGGTCTCGCCGGAGCCGAAGAGGGCGTCGACCGCGACGACGTTGTCCGACGTACGCCCGTAGCCCAGCGCCCGTGAGCCGCACGCGTTGTTGCCGACCATCCCCCCGATCGTGCAGCGGGTGTGGGTCGACGGGTCGGGCCCGAGCCGGAGACCGTACGGCGCCGTCGCGGCCTGCAGCGCCGCGTGCACGACCCCCGGCTCCACGCGTGCCGTCCGGGCCTCCGGGTCGATCTCGAGGATCCGGCGCAGGTGTCGGGAGGTGTCGACGACGATGCCCTCCCCCACGGCGTTGCCGGCGATCGACGTCCCGGCCCCGCGCATCGTCACCGGCACCCTCGCGCTCCTCGCCACGGCGAGCACCGCATCGAGCTCGTCGCGGTGGCGCGGGCGCACCACCACCCGCGGCACGACGCGGTAGAGCGAGGCGTCGGAGGAGTAGAGCGCCCGGGCCAGGGCCGAGTCGTCGACGTCCGCGATCCCCTCACGCCGCAGCGCGGCGACCAGGTCGCTCACCCTCGCTCCCGGTTCACCTCGTCAAGATAGCCCGCCGTTGCGGGCGCGCAGCGCCGAGCGCACGAGCGGCACGACCGGCACCGCACCGCTCTCGATCTCGGAGACCGGCACCCACGCGACCGCGTCCGTGGTGCCGCCCACCTCGGTCACCAGCGGCCCCGGCTCTCCCACGACCGTGGCGGTGAAGACCAGCCCGACCGCGTGCAGCTCCTCGTCGCGGCCGGAGGGGGCCGTGCCGCGGATGCGCTCGTCGTCCACGGTGAGCACCTCGCCCACCTCGACCTCGACGCCGGCCTCCTCGCGCACCTCGCGCACGACCGCGTCGCGCGGGGGCTCGCCGTGGTCGATGCCACCGCCGGGAAGGGACCACAGCCCGGTGTGGAAGCCCCGCGGCGAGACGCGGGCCAGCAGCACCGCACCCTCGCGCTCGACCAGCGCGTACGCCGCCACCCGCTGCAGCCGGAAGGTCTCGTGGGCCGACAGCGCCTCACGGACCAGCGAGACCGTGGGCACGGTCCCGTCGAGTACGTCGGCCAGGGGCTGCCAGGCCGCTTCCGCCGTCGACCCGTCGACCTCGACGACGTGGGGCTCCGGCGCGTCGACCGGCACCCAGCCGTCGTACACCAGGCGGATGCTGTGCGCGTTGACCCGGCGACCCTGGCGCCAGGTGTCGGGCAGGTACAACGAGAACGTGTGCGCAGTCTCCCCGACGGTGACCGGCAGCCCGGTCTCCTCGTAGACCTCGCGGACGACGGCCTCCCGTGGGTCCTCACCGTGCTCGACGCCGCCGCCGGGGAGCGTCCACGTTTCACTGCGCGCGAGCTTCGGCGACAGCCGGCTGAGCAGGATCTGCCCCTCCCGCAGGATGACGGCGTACGCCGCCACCCGTTGGACCCGCTCGGACCGGCGGCTCACGTGAACGGCGGTCGCGAGTCGCGCGCGAGCGAGCGGCGTCCGGCCCAGCGCCACACGCGCGCGGCGCGGTCGCGGTCCTCGTCGGTCACCAGGTTGCCCATCCACCGCAGGGCCAGCGTCATCAGCCAGTCCGAGCGCATACCCGCCGGCCCGAGCGTGGGCAGCAGCCGCGGCACGGTCACGAGCCCCGCCAGGCGGCGCGCGATCGAGAACGACTCGCCGTAGTGCTCGCGCAGCAGCGCCGGCCACACGCTCGCGAGGTCGTCGGTCTCCGTCATGACCTGGGCGACCAGGCGCCCGGTCTCGAGGCCGTAGTCGATGCCCTCGCCGTTGAGCGGGTTGACGCAGCCGGCGGCGTCGCCGATCAGCGCCCAGTTGGCTCCGGCCACCTGGGAGACCGCGCCGCCCATCGGCAGCAGCGCCGAGGTGGGCATCCGCAGCTCGCCGGACAGCCCGAACTCCTCGCGGCGCTCGTCGGCGTAGAACGACATCAGAGGCTTGATCGCGATGTTGGCGGGCCGTTTGGCGGTGGCCAGCGTGCCGACGCCGATGTTCACCTCGCCGGTGCCCAGCGGGAAGATCCAGCCGTAGCCCGACAGGATCTCGCCGTCCTCGCCGCGCAGCTCGAGGTGAGAGCTGATCCACGGGTCGTCGGACATGGTGGAGCTGACGTAGGAGCGGCCCGCCACCCCGTAGACGGTGTCGCGGTGCCACTCACGACCCAGCAGCTTGCCGAGGGGCGAGCGCACGCCGTCGGCGACGACGAGACGGCGGCAGGCGATCTCGAAGCGCTCCTCGCCGCGCTGGAACACCACGGCCGCGACCCGCGCGCCCTCACGCCGTACGTCGACCGCACGGATGCCGTCGATGGCGGTCGCGCCGGACTTGATCGCCGTCGTGCGCAGGTGGTCGTCGAGCTCGGTGCGGGCGACCGCGCTGCCCCACGACGGCAGCGTGCCGCCCGGCCACGGCAGCAGCAGGGTCTGGCCGAACCCGTGGGCACGCAGCCCCTGGTTGACGGTGTGGGCGCGCAGCCAGTCCTCGAGGCCGAGCCGCTGCAGCTCGCCGATCGCACGGGGCGTCAGGCCGTCGCCGCAGGTCTTGTCCCGGGGGAACACCGCCGCGTCGGCGAGCACCACGTCAGCGCCGCCGCGCGCCGCCCAGGCCGCGGCCGCCGACCCGGCCGGACCGGCGCCGACCACCAGGATGTCGGTCTGCGTCGGCGCCTGGGTCACGCCCCGATTCTCTCAGTTGCCCCGCTCACACACCGAATCACCCCCTCGACCCGTCAGCGAGAAGCCGGAAGGACGGGCACCCGGCGGTCGCGGCCGGTGCCGAGGGTGGGGTAGACCGCGCGCGCCCCGCCGACCGGTGCCGTGGCGTCGAGGATCGTCGCGCCGCGCCAACTCATCGCCTCCGGGAGAGTCGAGAGTCGAGAGTTGAGAGTCGAGAGCATTGTCCCGCGCCTGTGACTGGATCTCGACGCAGCAACGCCCGCCCACGCAAGCGTGGGCGGGCGTTGCTTTGCTCGATCTGGGTCCTGGCTTACCAGACCTAGGACTTCGTCCTAGTTCTGATACGACCCAAAGTCGAAGTCGTCGAGGGCGACGGCCTGACCGGAGCCGGCGTTGCCGAACTCGTAGTCGTAGGAGTCGTAGCCGGTGACGGAGTACGCCGCGGCGCGGGCCTCCTCGGTGGGCTCCACCCGAATGTTGCGGTACCGCTCCAGGCCGGTGCCGGCCGGGATCAGCTTGCCGATGATCACGTTCTCCTTCAGGCCGCGAAGCGAGTCGGAGCGACCGTGGATCGCCGCGTCGGTGAGGACGCGGGTGGTCTCCTGGAAGGAGGCCGCCGAGAGCCACGACTCGGTCGCCAGCGAGGCCTTCGTGATGCCCATGAGCACCGGACGACCCGAGGCCGGCTTGCCGCCCTCGGAGACGACCCGACGGTTCTCCTCCTCGAAGCGCACCCGGTCGACCAGGTCGGAGGGGAGCAGGTTCGTCTCCCCCGACTCGATGACCGTGACCCGGCGCAGCATCTGCCGCACGATGATCTCGATGTGCTTGTCGTGGATCGACACGCCCTGGCTGCGGTAGACCGCCTGGACCTCGTCCACCAGGTGCTCCTGCGCCTTGCGCACGCCGAGGATGCGCAGCACGTCCTGCGGGTCCGGCGTACCGGACGTCAGGTGGTGCCCGACCTCGATGTGCTGGCCGTCCTCCACGTTGAGGCGCGAGCGCTTCGACACCGGGTACTCCTGCACCTCGGAGCCGTCGTCGGGGGTCACCAGGACCTTGCGGGCCTTGTCGGTGTCCTCGATCTCCACGCGACCGGCGGACTCCGAGATCGGGGTCCGGCCCTTGGGCGAGCGGGCCTCGAAGAGCTCGACCACGCGGGGCAGACCCTGCGTGATGTCGTCGGCCGAGGCCACACCACCGGTGTGGAAGGTACGCATGGTCAGCTGCGTGCCGGGCTCGCCGATCGACTGGGCGGCGATGATGCCAACCGCCTCGCCGATGTCGACGAGCTTGCCGGTGGCCAGCGAACGGCCGTAGCACTTGGCGCACGTGCCGGTCTTGGCGTCGCAGGTCAGCACGGAGCGGACCTTGACCGTCTCGATGCCGGCGGCCACGAGCTCGCCGATCTTCACGTCGCCCAGGTCGCCGCCCGCCTCGACCAGCACCTCGCCGGTCTCGGGGTGGGTGACCTCGCTGGACGCGGACCGGGCGTACGCCGCGGTCTCGGCGTTGTCGTCCTTGCGGACGACCCCGTCGGCGCCACGGACGCCGATGACCTTGGGCAGGCCACGCTCGGTGCCGCAGTCGTCCTCACGGATGATGACGTCCTGCGACACGTCGACGAGACGACGCGTCAGGTAGCCCGAGTCCGCCGTACGGAGCGCGGTGTCGGCCAGACCCTTGCGGGCACCGTGGGTCGAGATGAAGTACTCGAGCACCGACAGGCCCTCGCGGAAGTTGGCCTTGATCGGGCGCGGGATGATCTCGCCCTTCGGGTTGGCCACCAGACCACGCATGGCGCCGACCTGACGGATCTGGTTCATGTTTCCGGACGCGCCCGAGTCGACCATCATGTAGATCGGGTTGGAGCGCTCGAACGTCGCCTCCATGGCGTCGCCGACCTCCTTGGAGGCCTCCGTCCAGATCTCGATGAGCTCCTGGCGGCGCTCGTCGTCGGTGACCAGACCGCGCTCGAACTGCTTCTGGACCTTGGCGGCCTGCTCCTCGAAGCGCGACAGGATCTCGATCTTGTTGACCGGCGTCGTGACGTCGTCGATGGAGACGGTGACACCCGAGCGGGTGGCCCAGGTGAAGCCGGTGTCCTTGAGCGCGTCGAGCGAGGCCGCGACCTCGACCTTGGTGTAGCGCTCGGCGAGGTCGTTGACGATCGCGCCCAGAGCCTTCTTGCCCACCTCGTAGTTCACGAAGGGGTAGTCGGCCGGCAGGGTCTCGTTGAACAGCGCGCGACCCAGGGTGGTGTCGAGGGTCAGCGTCTGACCCTCCTCCCAGTCCGGGCCGACCTCGAGGTCCAGCGGCGGCACGATGTCGTTGAAGCGGATCTTGACCTTGCTCTGCACCGAGATCTCGCCACGGTCGTAGGCCATGATCGCCTCGGCCGGGGACGAGAAGGCACGGCCGGCGCCGGGCTCGTCCTCACGGTCGGTCGTCAGGAAGAACAGGCCGATGATCATGTCCTGGGTGGGCATGGTGACCGGACGGCCGTCCGACGGCTTGAGGATGTTGTTGGTCGAGAGCATCAGGATCCGCGCCTCGGCCTGGGCCTCGGCCGACAGCGGCAGGTGCACCGCCATCTGGTCGCCGTCGAAGTCGGCGTTGAACGCCGTGCAGACGAGCGGGTGGATCTGGATGGCCTTGCCCTCGATCAGCTGGGGCTCGAAGGCCTGGATGCCGAGGCGGTGCAGCGTGGGCGCACGGTTGAGCAGCACGGGGTGCTCGGTGATGACCTCTTCGAGGACGTCCCACACGACCGGGCGGGCGCGCTCGACCATGCGCTTGGCCGACTTGATGTTCTGCGCGTGCGAGAGGTCCACGAGGCGCTTCATCACGAACGGCTTGAAGAGCTCGAGGGCCATCTGCTTGGGCAGACCGCACTGGTGCAGCTTGAGCTGCGGGCCCGACACGATGACCGAACGACCCGAGTAGTCGACGCGCTTGCCGAGCAGGTTCTGCCGGAACCGGCCCTGCTTGCCCTTGAGCATGTCGGACAGCGACTTGAGCGGGCGGTTGCCCGGCCCGGTCACGGGGCGGCCACGGCGACCGTTGTCGAACAGCGAGTCGACGGCCTCCTGCAGCATCCGCTTCTCGTTGTTGACGATGATCTCGGGCGCGCCGAGGTCCAGCAGCCGCTTGAGCCGGTTGTTGCGGTTGATCACGCGGCGGTAGAGGTCGTTCAGGTCGGAGGTCGCGAAGCGGCCACCGTCGAGCTGGACCATGGGGCGCAGGTCCGGCGGGATGACCGGAACGGCGTCCAGGACCATGCCCTGGGGCTTGTTGCCGGTCTTGCGGAAGGCGTCGACGACCTTGAGGCGCTTGAGGGCGCGGACCTTCTTCTGGCCCTTGCCGTTGGCGATGGTGTCGCGCAGCGACTCCACCTCGGCCTCGATGTCGAAGCTCTCGAGGCGCTTCTGGATCGCCGTGGCGCCCATGTGGCCCTCGAAGTACTTGCCGAACCAGTTCTTCATCTCGCGGTAGAGGAGCTCGTCACCCATGAGGTCCTGGACCTTGAGCGACTTGAAGGTGCTCCACACCTCGTCGAGCCGGTCGATCTCGCGCTGGGCGCGGTCGCGGACCTGCTTCATCTCGCGCTCGGCACCGTCGCGGACCTTGCGGCGCGCGTCGGCCTTGGCGCCCTCGGCCTCGAGGGTCGCCATGTCCTCCTCGAGCTTCTTCATGCGGTCCTCGAGCGTGCTGTCGCGACGCTTCTCGAGGCGCTCGCGCTCGAGCTGGACCTTGCCCTCGAGCGAGGACAGGTCACGGTGACGGGCGTCCTCGTCGACGGCCGTGATCATGTAGGCCGCGAAGTAGATGACCTTCTCGAGGTCCTTCGGCGCCAGGTCGAGCAGGTAGCCGAGCCGCGAGGGGACACCCTTGAAGTACCAGATGTGGGTCACGGGCGCGGCCAGCTCGATGTGGCCCATGCGCTCGCGGCGCACCTTGGAGCGGGTCACCTCGACGCCGCAGCGCTCGCAGATGATGCCCTTGAAGCGCACGCGCTTGTACTTGCCGCAGTAGCACTCCCAGTCCCGGGTGGGACCGAAGATCTTCTCGCAGAAGAGGCCGTCACGCTCGGGCTTGAGCGTGCGGTAGTTGATGGTCTCCGGCTTCTTGACCTCGCCGTGGCTCCACGTGCGGATGTCGTCCGCCGTGGCCAGGCCGATCTTGAGCTGGTCGAAGAAGTTCACGTCGAGCACGATGGCTGCAACCCTTCGTAGTACTTAAAAGATAAAGAGAATGGGGGGCGGAGGCCGGCGCCCCTGGCGGTGCAGGGGCGCCGGCGACTCACACCTCTTCGACCGAGCTGGGCTCGCGACGCGACAGGTCGATCCCGAGCTCCTCGGCGGCGCGGAAGACGTCCTCCTCCGCGTCCCGGAGCTCGATCTGCGTGCCGTCCTGGCTGAGCACCTCGACGTTCAGGCAGAGCGACTGCATCTCCTTGACGAGCACCTTGAACGACTCGGGAATGCCGGAGTCGGGGATGTTCTCGCCCTTGACGATCGCCTCGTAGACCTTGACGCGACCGGGCACGTCGTCGGACTTGATCGTGAGCAGCTCCTGCAGGGCGTAGGCGGCGCCGTAGGCCTCCATCGCCCAGACCTCCATCTCGCCGAACCGCTGGCCACCGAACTGGGCCTTACCGCCCAAGGGCTGCTGCGTGATCATCGAGTAGGGGCCGGTGCTGCGCGCGTGGATCTTGTCGTCCACGAGGTGGTGCAGCTTGAGGATGTACATGTAGCCGACGGAGACCGGGTCCGCGAACGGCTCGCCGGAGCGGCCGTCGAACAGGTTGGCCTTGCCGGACTCGCCGATCATCCGCACACCGTCACGGTTGGGCGTGGTGGCGCCCAGCAGGCCGGTGATCTCGTCCTCGCGGGCGCCGTCGAACACCGGCGTCGCCACCTTGGTGTTGGGAGCGGCCTTGTCCGCGTGGATCCGGATCAGGCGCTGCTTCCAGTCGGCGTCGGACTTGTCGTCCGCGAAGTCCAGGTCCCAGCCCTGCTTGGCGAGCCAGCCGAGGTGGAGCTCGAGGATCTGGCCGATGTTCATCCGTCGCGGCACACCGAGCGGGTTGAGGACCACGTCGACCGGGGTGCCGTCCTCCATGAACGGCATGTCCTCGATCGGCAGGATCTTCGCGATGACGCCCTTGTTGCCGTGGCGACCGGCGAGCTTGTCGCCCACCGAGATCTTGCGCTTCTGGGCGACGTAGACCCGCACCAGCTGGTTGACGCCCGGGGGCAGCTCGTCGCCGTCCTCGCGGTCGAAGACCCGCACGCCGATGACCGTGCCGGACTCACCGTGGGGCACCTTCATCGAGGTGTCGCGCACCTCGCGCGCCTTCTCGCCGAAGATCGCGCGGAGCAGGCGCTCCTCGGGGGTGAGCTCGGTCTCGCCCTTGGGCGTGACCTTGCCGACCAGGATGTCGCCCGTGGTGACCTCGGCGCCGATGCGGATGATCCCGCGCTCGTCGAGGTCGGCCAGCATCTCCTCGGAGACGTTGGGGATGTCGCGGGTGATCTCCTCGGGGCCCAGCTTGGTGTCGCGGGCGTCGACCTCGTGCTCCTCGATGTGGATCGAGGTGAGGACGTCCTCCTGCACCAGACGCTGGCTGAGGATGATCGCGTCCTCGTAGTTGTGACCCTGCCAGGGCATGAACGCGACGAGCAGGTTCGTGCCGAGCGCCATCTCGGCGTTGTCGGTGCACGGACCGTCCGCGATCGGGGTGCCGACCTCGAGCCGGTCGCCCTCGGCCACCAGCGGACGCTGGTTGATGCAGGTGCCCTGGTTGGAGCGCTTGAACTTGGCCAGCTTGTACGTCGAGTACGTGCCGTCGTCGTTCATCGTCTCGATGACCTCGGCGGAGACGTCCTTGACCACACCGGCCTTGTCGGCCACGACCACGTCGCCGGCGTCGACCGCGGCGCGGTACTCGATGCCAGTGCCGACCAGGGGCGAGTCGCTCGTGATGAGCGGCACGGCCTGGCGCTGCATGTTGGCGCCCATGAGTGCGCGGTTGGCGTCGTCGTGCTCGAGGAAGGGGATCAGGGCGGTCGCGACCGACACCATCTGGCGCGGCGAGACGTCCATGTAGTCGACCTCGTCGGCCAGGATCTCGGAGACCTCACCGAAGCGCTGGCGGACCAGCACCCGCTCCTCGACGAACTTGCCGTTCTTGTCGAGCGCCGCGTTGGCCTGCGCGATGACGTAACGGTCCTCGTCGTCGGCGGTGAGGTAGTCGATCTTGTCGGTGACCCGGCCGTTCTCGACCTTGCGGTACGGCGTCTCGACGAAGCCGAACGGGTTGATCCGCCCGTAGGACGCGAGCGAGCCGATCAGGCCGATGTTGGGGCCTTCGGGGGTCTCGATCGGGCACATGCGGCCGTAGTGCGACGGGTGGACGTCGCGGACCTCCATGCCGGCACGGTCACGAGACAGACCGCCGGGGCCGAGCGCCGACAGGCGACGCTTGTGCGTCAGGCCGGAGATCGGGTTGGTCTGGTCCATGAACTGCGAGAGCTGCGAGGTGCCGAAGAACTCCTTCAGCGCCGCGACCACGGGGCGGATGTTGATCAGGGACTGCGGCGTGATCGCCTCGACGTCCTGGGTCGTCATCCGCTCGCGGACCACGCGCTCCATGCGGGCCAGGCCCGTGCGGAGCTGGTTCTGGATGAGCTCGCCGACCGTGCGCATGCGGCGGTTGCCGAAGTGGTCGATGTCGTCGGCGCCGATGTCGAGGGTGCCCTGGGGCGTCTCGAGCTGCTCGCGGCCGTCGTGCAGCGCCACGATGTAGCGGATGGCGGCCACGACGTCGGCGATCGTCAGCGTCTGGTGGTCGAAGGCCTCGAGGAGACCGAGCTTCTTGTTGATCTTGTAGCGACCGACCTTGGCCAGGTCGTAGCGCTTGGGGTTGAAGTAGTAGTTCTTCAGCAGCGTCAGCGCGGCCTCGCGCGTGGGCGGCTCGCCCGGGCGCAGCTTGCGGTAGATGTCGAGCAGCGCGTCGTCGGGACCCTGGGTGTGGTCCTTCTCCTCGGTGAGCTGGATCGACTCGTACTGGCGGAGCTCGGCCATGACGGCGTCGTAGTCGTACTCCTCGCCGATGTCCTCGGCGACGGCCTGGAGGGCCTTGAGCAGGACCGTGATGTTCTGCTTGCGCTTGCGGTCGAGACGGACGCCGACCAGGTCGCGCTTGTCGATCTCGAACTCGAGCCAGGCGCCGCGCGAGGGGATCAGCTTGGCGGTGTAGATGTCCTTGTCGGACGTCTTGTCGGCGGTGCGCTCGAAGTAGACGCCCGGCGAGCGGACGAGCTGCGAGACGACGACGCGCTCGGTGCCGTTGATGACAAAGGTGCCCTTGGGCGTCATGAGCGGGAAGTCGCCCATGAAGACCGTCTGGCCCTTGATCTCACCGGTGTCGTTGTTGGTGAACTCCGCCGAGACGTAGAGCGGAGCGGAGTAGGTGAAGTCCTTCTCCTTGCACTCGTCGACGGTGTACTTGGGGTCGTAGAAGACCGGGTTCTCGAAGGCGAGGGACATCGTCTCGGAGAAGTCCTCGATCGGCGAGATCTCCTCGAAGATCTCGGTGAGGCCGGACTTGGCGGAGACGTCCTCGCCCTCGGCGCGTCGGCGCTCGACGACGGCGTCCCACTTCTCGTTGCCGATCAGCCAGTCGAAGGCGTCGGTCTGAAGTGAGAGGAGCTGAGGAACCTCGAGAGGCTCTTCGATCTTTGCGAAAGAGATGCGGCGGGAGTTACCGGAAGTGCTGCGCGCGGCCAAGAGTTGTCCTTCGACGTGTCGCTGTGTGAGAGACGCGCCCACCCACCACAGGCTCAACCACCGGGCAGGATGACAAGTATTTGAGGGCAGGCGCAATGCGCCACGATACACCAAACGAGGGCATACGACAACCTCTGCATGCACCGCAACGATGAGCGTCGCCGAGGATCATGCGCTCCCGCGGTCCTCAGGTCAAGCACCATCGCCGCGTGCCTGTGGATTCGCGCCCTACCGGGCCTACCGCTGGGTCAGGTTGGTCGTGAAGTCGTCGACCAGCCACTCGCCCTCGTCGAGCACCATCCGCAGGGTGACCTGGTTGCGGTACGTGCGCGTCCCCTGCGCGTTGGTGGTCGGCATGTTGACGTAGAGCAGGACGTCGACCCGGTCCTCGCTGGACCTGACGACGCCGTCGGCGAGCGGCTCCTCGACGGTCACGACGGTCTTGGTCTGGGGTGCGTTGTCCTTGATCACCTGCATGGTGTCGTCGTAGTCCTTGCGGATGCGCGGCGTCATGTAGGAGCGGGCGGTCGCGGCGTCCTCGTCGAGCGTGCGGTAGTCGTAGGACAGGACGGGGACGACCGCCGCGCGGGCGGCGGCGCGCGCGGCGTCCTCGTCGACGGGCGCGGGTCGGGTCCACACGTAGCCGGTGGCGGCGACCAGCGCCAGCGCCACGACGGCCAGCACGGCGATGAGCCAGAGCGGCGCGCCCGCCCTCCGGTCGTCGCCGGACCGCTCGCCCTCGGTCTTCGGCGTCTCCTCGTTCTCCTCGTGCTCCTCGTGAACCTGGTCGACGTCCTGCGGGAGGGTGGCGTCGTACGCCGCCCGGCGCTCGGGGTCCAGGAGCACGGCCCCGGCCTCGTTGTAGACGCGGAAGCGGCGATCGTCGGGCTCCAGGTCGGCGATGGCCGACCGCCAGGCGGCCCGGATCTCCTCGGTCGTGGCGTCGCGGTCGACGTCCAGCAGGTCGTACCAGTTCGGGGTCACGGCGCCGCCTCCTGCTGGGGCTCACCGGTGAGGTCCTGGAAGTCGTCGACCAGCCAGTCGCCCTCGATCTTCTTCAGCGAGACCTCGTAGCGGAACGGGATGGCGTCGGTCGCGATCCGCTTGTCGGCGTTCTGGGGGTCGGGGTAGGAGGTGGTGAACGACCCCGCCACCAGGACCTGCGCGGAGTCGGCGTCGATGCTGGAGGTCGCGTAGGAGAACACCTCGGCCTCGCGCGCGACCCCGGCCTGCGCGACGGTCGCCTCCGCGAGGCCCGCCTGCTCCTCGAAGCCGGCTCCGAACTTGGGGGTCATCACCTCGACGACCAGCTTGCGGTACTCCGGCATGGCGTTCTTCTCGTCCAGGAGCTGGGGGCCGTAGGTGTGCACCCGGAGCGCGAACTGCTGGGCCTGCGACATCGCCTCCTCGCGCTCCTCCACGAGGGGGTCGTCGGCGCCGAACAGGGCGGACACCCGCCCACCCAGGGAGGCGCCCTCGGGCGCACGGGAGCCGGTCATCAGCAGGACCGCGAGGGAGGCCAGGCACCCCACGATGACCAGCACCAGGACGGGGACCAGCGCGCGACCGAGCGCCTGGCGAGGCGTCGAGTGGCGGTCCGGACGACGGTTGTCGGTGCTGTCGGTCACGGGCGAGGTGACGTCAGCGGCTGAAGGTAGAGCCACTTCCACGAATCCTCTCCCAGGGACGGCGGAGCCACGCTACCGCTCCCTTCCGGCCGGCCGGCCGCCGAGCCCCACTCGAGCTCGCCGGTCTCCTGGTCGAAGGTGGCCACGACCCGGTTGAGGTTCTGGGAGCCGCGGGCGTTGCTCTTGCTCGCCGGCTCGGTGCACCCGGCCTTCTCGTTCATCGGCAGGTCCTCGCGGTCCTGTGGCGTTCGCCGCTCGGTGCCCTCATAGCCTTCGTGGCACACCGGCGTGTTGGTGAGGATCAGGCCGAAGTGGGCGTCGTAGAGCCCCGAGGGCGACTTGGAGACCACGGTGAAGCCGCCCTCGACCACGTAGGGGTAGACCACCAGCACATGGGCGATCCCGTTGAGGTGCTTGACGACGACCTCGCCGGTGGTGAGCACGTTGTTGATCAGGCTGCCGAGCTCGACCTCGTTCTCCTCGAGGAACGACCTGAGCTCGGCCGCCGTGGCGGAGCCATCCTCGATCAGGCGGCGCAGGTCACCGTCGGACGCCGCGAGGGTGCCGCTGAAGCGGGAGAGCTCGCGCGCGAAGTTGCGAAGGGCGCTCTCCGAGCGCAGCTGGCCACGCAGCACGACGTTGCTGTCCTCGATCAGCCGGCTGGTCACGTCGAAGTTCTCGTTGGCCACCTCGATGAACGAGGTGCCGGAGTCGATGATCCGCTGCAGGTCCTGCCCCGCACCCGAGAAGGCCAGCCCGAACTCGTCCACGGTGGTGCGCAGGTCGTCGTTGTCGACGGAGGCGACGGTGTTCGACAGGTTCGTGAGCAGCTGGTTGGTCGAGATCGGCAGCCGGGTGTCGGCCTCGTCGATCTCGGAGTCCCCCTCCAGGTACGGGCCGTCGTCGACCTTCGGCTGCAGCTCGACGTACTGCTCCCCCACGGCGGAGCGGTTGCCGACGACGGCCAGGGTCTCGGCGGGGATCTCGTCGAAGTCGTTCTCGATTCCGAGGTGCACGTCGACGCCCTGGTCGGTGAGCACGAGCTTGTCGACTCGCCCCACCTTGACGCCGCGGTAGTTTACCTCGCCGCCGGCGAAGATCCCTCCGGACTCCGAGAAGTGCGCCACGACGGTGTAGCTGTCGTCGACCACGAGCCGGTCCAGCTTGGCGTAGCGGGCGCCGACATAGGTCACGCCGAGCAGGGTGATGATCACGAAGACCAGCAGCTGGGCCTTGGTGCGCCGGGTGATCATCGGACCACCAGTCCCGGGACGAGCAGGGAGACGAGCGCCGGGTTGTAGTGCTCCATGAGCTGTCCCATCGTGGGTCCGCGGGCGGCGCCGCCCGCGGGGTCGAAGCCCGGGCGCCCCAGACCGCCGAGACCGCCGGGCAGGCCCGGGAGCTCGGGGAGGCCGGGGAGCTCAGGGAGGCCGGGGATGCTCGGGATGCCCCCACCGCCGCCGCCACCGCCGCCGCCGGGACACAGGCCCGGGATCGGGACCTGCTTGCACACGGCCTGGATGACCGATCCGGGAAGGGCGGCGCAATTCTGCACCGTGGGGTTCTGCAGGCACTGCTGGATCGCCGCGTTGGCGTCGGCGCAGAGCTCCTCGAGGTCCGGGAGGGGCCCGGTGTCGGGCAGGTCCCCCAGGGGCGTGCACGGAAGGCCGGGCACGGGGATGCCGGGGACCTCGCCCGTCAGGTCGATGTCGAGGGTGATGGACAGGTTGGTGTAGTCGCCCATGTGCAGGTTGCGCGCGACCTGCGGGTCGCGCCCCACGACCTCGTCGACGAACGGGTAGGTCAGGAAGACGTTGAACGCCTTGACGAAGTCGTCACCGGAGTTGGCCAGCTGCGTGAGCACCGGCTGGAGCTGGCGGATCGTGTCGACCGTGGCCTCCTTCGACGTGCGGATGACATCCACTCCCACGTCTCCGAGCCGGTTGAGCGCCTGGAGCATCTTCACCAGGTCGCCGCGCTGCTTGTCGAGCGAGGTGACGGCGCTCGGCAGCTCGGCGAGGGCGGAGTTGATGGCGCCCTTCTGCCGGTCGGCGGAGATCGAGAGCCGGTTGAGCGACTCGATCGCGTCGACGATGTTGTCCTTGTTGGTCGCGAGCTGACCCATCAGCTCGTCGACCTGGGTGAGGACCGACCGGGCGCTGTCCTCGCGGCCCTCGAGGGCGAGGTTGAGCTCCTGGGTGATCGTGTTGAGCTGGGCCACCCCGCCGCCGTTGAGCAGCAGGCTGAGGGCACCGAGAACCTCCTCGACCTCCGGGTTGCGACCCGAGCGCTCCAGCGGGATCACGTCGCCGGTGGCGAGCTGACCGCTGCCGCCATCCTCGGGCGGCTTGAGGGAGACGAACTTCTCGCCGAGCAGGCTGGTCTGGCGGATCTCGGCGATCGGCTTGTCCGGGAGCTCGGTGTCGTTGCGCAGCTCGATCGTCACCTTGGCCACGTCGCCGGCGAGCTCCACCTCGGTGACCTGACCGACGTTGACGTCGTTGACCTTGACCGTGGACTGCGGCACCAGGTCGAGGACGTCGGCGAACATCACCTCGACGACGATCGCGTCGTCCCCGGCGCTCGTGCCTCCGGGCAGGGGGAGGTCGTAGACGTCGAAGTCGCACGCGCTCAGCAGCAGGCTGCCGAAGACGAGCGCGACCAGCAGGCGCAGCCGGGCCCTCACTGGTCCACCTTCACGAGACCGCCCAGGGTGGGGTCGAAGGCGGCACCGTAGCCAGTGCCGGTCCCAGCGCCGAACGGGGCGTTGCGCGGCAGGGGCAGCCCCTCGATCAGGTCGCACAGCTCCCCGTCGGGGTCTGCCTCGCCGATGAGGCTGCAGAGCAGCAGCGTGGGGTTGTTGGTGATCTCGTGCACCACGTTGCCGATGTTGGCGTTGGTGTCGAGCGTGCCGGCGTCGGGGTTGTAGGTCAGCGCCAGGTTGTTCAGCGCCAGCGGGGCGAGCTTGAGCGTCTCGTCGAGGGCGGCCCGCTGCTTGACCAGCACCTTGGCGACCCGGTTGACCTTCTTGATGTTGCGCCCCAGCACGGTCCGGTTGTCGCGCACGAAGGTGCCGACCTCGCCCAGCGCGACGGACAGGTTGCGCAGTGAGGCCGCCAGCTCCTGACGCTCGCCGGACAGCATCGTCGACACCGAGCTCAGGGAGCTGTTGAAGCTCTGGACCGTGGCGTCGTTGTCGGCCAGGGTCTCGATGAAGTTGCCGAGCCGCTCGGCGGAGCCGAACAGCTCCTCCTTGTTGTTGTCCAGGGTGGAGGTAAGGGTGCTGAAGTCCTCGATGGTCTGGTTGAGCTGCTCGCCCTGGCCTCCGAAGTTCTCGGCCGTGACCTCCAGCAGGTCGCTCAGCGACCCCTGGGCGTTGGCGCCGTCCGGGCCCAGGGCCACGGTGAGCCGGTCCAGGCTCGAGTAGATCTGGTCCAGCTCCAGCGGCACCGCCGTGCGCTCCCCCTCGAGCACGGTGTCGTCGGCCAGCACCTCGCCCTCGGTGTAGACGGGGGTCAGCTGGATGTAGCGATCGCCGACGATCGAGGGAGCGACGATGACGGCGCGCGCATCGGCAGGCACCTTGACCTTCGCGTCGTAGGTCATCGTGACCTCGACGTCGGTGCCCGACGGCTTGACGCTCTCGACCCGGCCGATCGGGACTCCCAGGACGCGCACCTCGCTGCCCTCGTAGACCGAGATCGTGCGCGGGAAGTGGGCGACCAGGCGCTTCTGGTCGTCCCCGCCGGTCATGGCGAGGACGGCGGCGGCGACGAGGACGAGGACGACCAGGGGGGCGAGGTACTTCTTGAGGGCGGTCACAGCGACGGGGTCCCGATAGGAGGCAGGTTCTGGATGTAGGTGTCGAACCACGGCCCGCTCCCGAGCGTGTTGGCGAACACCCGGTAGAAGGGCGCCATCAGCCGCAGGCTGTTGTCGAGGTTGTCCTCGTTCTTGTTGAGCACGTCGACCACCTCCTCGAGCTTCTGCAGTGCGGGCTTGAGGTCCTGGCGGGTCTGCTGCACCAGCAGGGTCAGCTCCTTTGAGAGCGTCGAGGTCGAGACCAGGAGGTCGTGCACGGCCTCCCGCCGGGCCACGAGGGCCCGGAAGAGGACGTCGGAGTCGCGCATCAGCCCGATGATGTCCTGGTCGCGCTCGTCGAGGACCGTCGAGACCCGGTCGAGGTTCTGCAGCAGGGTGTTGATCTGGGCGTCGCGCGAGGCGACCGTGCGCGAGAGTGCGGAGACGCCGTCGAGGGCGGTGCGGAACTCCTCCGGGGTGTTGCGGGTGAGGTCGGCCAGCGTGCTCAGCGAGGCGGCCAGCTGGTCGGTGTCGATGTCGGCGGAGGTCTCCGCGAGACCCGAGAAGGCCTCGACCACGTCGTACGGCGAGCTGGTGCGCTCCACCGGGATCTCGCTGCCGTCGTCGAGCTGTCCCTTGCCCGCCGGCTCGAGCGCCAGGAACATCGCGCCCAGCAGCGTCTTGACCTTGATCGCCGCCCCCGTCTGGTTGCCGAACTGGGAGTCGGTCTTCACCCGGAAGGTGACCCGGACGTGGTCACCGGCGAGCTCGACCTCCTCCACCTTCCCGACGCGCACGCCGGCGATGCGGACCTCGTCGTTGGCCTTGAGACCGCCCGCCTCGGCGAAAGCGGCGTAGTAGGTGTCGCCGCCGCCGATCAGCGGCAGGTCCTGGGCCCGGAAGGCGGCGACCAGCATCAGCACCAGGACGGTGATGCTGACGGCCCCGATGACGACCGGGTTGCGTTCGCGGAAGGGCTTCATCCGAGGTCACACCTCGCTGCCGCGGTGTCGTAGTCGAGCTGGAGTGGGGCGATGCCCGGCAGCCGGACCTGGCCCCGGAAGTTGCAGAGGTAGAAGTTGAACCACGAGCCGTAGATCGCGGTGCGGCCGACCTTCTCCAGCTTGATCGGCAGCACCTGCAGGGCCCGATCCAGCTCGCCCTTGTTGCGGGCCACGTTGGTGGCGAAGCGGCGCAGCTGCTTGATGTCCTGGACGAACGGCGGGCGGATGTCCTCCACCAGGCCCGCGGTCTCGACCGAGAGCGCCGAGATCTGGTCCAGGGAGTCCAGGATCGCGTCGCGGTCCTGGTTGAGGCCGGAGACGAACACCCGGAAGGTCTTGATCAGGTCGGTCAGCTGGTCGTCGCGGTCGGCGAGGTTGTCGAGCACCAGGTTCAGGTTGGTGATCAGGTCGCCGATGACCTGGTCGCGCGCCGCCAGCGTCGTGGTGATGGTGGCCGTGTTGCCCAGGAGGCTCTCGAGCGTCCCGCCCTCGCCCTGGAAGACCTGGACGATCTCGTAGGACAGCTTGTTGACGTCGTCGGGCGAGAGCGCCTCGAACAGCGGCTTGAACCCGTTGAACAGCACGGTGAGGTCCAGGGCGGGCGAGGTGCGGTCCACGGGGATCGTGTCGCCCTCGTCGAGCACCGCGTCGTCCCCGACCTGCTGGGTCAGCGAGATGTAGCGCTGGCCGACGAGGTTGCGGTACTTGATCTGGGCGTGGGTGGACTCGGTGAGGCGGGTCTCGTCCTCGACCGTGAACGACACCCGCGCCCGCGTCCGGTCGATGATCTCGACGTCCTTGACGGTGCCGACCTTGACCCCGGCGATGCGGATGTCGTCGCCCTTGACCACGCCGGTCGCGTCGACGAACACCGCGCGGTAGTCACGCGAGCCCCCGAAGGACAGGTTGCCGATGGTGATCACCAGGACGCCGGTCGCCAGCGTCGTGACGACGATGAAGACCAGGAGCTTGACCAGGTCGCCGGTGGTGCGCTTGTCGAGTCGGGGCATCAGCGCAGGCTCACTTCCGCGCCACGCGCCATCGGCGCGACGAGCAGGACGCTGAGGTCGGACACCTCGGAGGCGGGGACGCCGAAGCCGGGGCCGATCAGCTCCTTGAGCAGGTCGGACTCCTCGACGCTGCCGGGCTCACCGGCCCCGTCGAAGAAGTAGCCGGGCGATACCCGCGAGGTGCCCTTGCCGGTGGGCTCGTCGACCCCGTCGTCGAGGTTCGGCTGGTTGCGCAACGGGTTGGCCTGGCTCCACGGCGGGTTGGGCAGGTTCAGGCAGTCGGGGCCGCGGTCCTCGGCGATCCGCGGCTTGTCCTGCGGTCCGTAGGCACGCGGCTGGCGCGGCAGCGTCTCCAGCACGATGTGCAGCGTGAAGCCGCGGAACGCCTCCGCCTGGAGCTTGCCGGCCTTGACGATGCCGGCGGTCAGGCAGGGGAACACCTTGGCGTACTTCGCCAGCACCCGCAGCTGTTGGGAGCCCACGTCGGCGAGCCGCGTGATGTTGTCGCCGTTCTCGGCGAGGAAGCCCCGCGCGGTGTCGGAGAAGGACGCGACCTCCGTGAAGAGCGCGTTGAGCTGGGGGGCGCGGTCCTCGAGCGTGCCGGTGGTGGTGACGGTGTCCTCCAGGATCTGGGCCACCTCGGGCAGCACGTCGCTGTAGACGTCGGAGACCTGGGCGGTCAGCCGCAGGTCCTCCACGAGCCCGGGGATCTGCGGGTTGAGCCGCTTGAGGTAGGCATCGACGGTCTCGAGGTTCTCGCCGATCAGCTCGCCTCGGCCCTCCAGGGCGGTGGCGACGGCGTTGAGCGTCATGTTGAGCTCGGCGGGCTGTACGGCGCGCAGCAGCGGGTAGAGGTCGGACAGCACCTGCTCGACCTCGGTGCTGACCGCGGTGCGGTCGATGACCGCGTCGGTGCGCAGCCGGCCCTCCGGGCCGCTCTCGGGGATCTCCAGGCTGACGTACTTCTCGCCGAAGAGCGTCTTCGGCACGATGGAGCCGGTGACGTTGGCGGGGATGGTGTCCATCTTCTCGGGGAAGATGCCCAAGGTGAGCTCCGCGCCGTCGGCGCGGGTCTGGGTCTCCAGCACCTCGCCCACGATGACCCCGCGGATCTTGACGTCGGCCCGGCTGGGCAGCTGCAGTCCGATCGAGGAGGTCTCGAGCCGGACCTCCTCGTAGTCGACGAACTTCTTGGTGAACACCGCGTAGGTCGCGTAGACGCCGAAGACCAGCAGCGCCAGGAAGGCGATGCCCAGGACCTTGTGGTTGCCGAGGATCCTCATGCCCTCACCCCGCCAGTCTCACGGTGGTGGTGGTGCCCCAGATGGCCATGGACAGGAACAGGTCGAGGACGTTGATGGCGACGATGCTCGTGCGCACGGCTCGGCCTACGGCCACGCCCACGCCCGCGGGCCCGCCGGAGGCGTTGTAGCCGTGGTAGCAGTGGATCAGGATCACGACGACGGCGAAGACCAGCACCTTGCCGAAGGACCACAGCACGTCGCCGGGTGGCAGGAACTGGTTGAAGTAGTAGTCGTAGGTCCCCGAGCTCTGGCCGTAGAACTGGGTGACGATCAGCCGGCTCGCGAAGTACGACGACAGCAGCCCCACGACGTACAGCGGAATGATCGCGATCAGGCCGCCGACGACCCGCGTGGCGACGAGGAAGGGCATCGAGGGGATGGCCATCGTCTCCAGTGCGTCGACCTCCTCGGAGATGCGCATGGCGCCGAGCTGGGCCGTGAAGCCACAGCCGACCGTGGCCGCCAGCGCGATGCCCGCGACGAGCGGGGCGATCTCGCGCGTGTTGAAGTAGGCGGACACGAAGCCGGAGAACGCCGCGGTGCCGAGCTGGTTGAGGGCGGCGTACCCGGAGAGCCCCACCTGCGCACCGGTGAAGAACGTCATGCCGGCGATGACGCCGACGGTCCCGCCGATGACGGCGAGCGACCCGGAGCCGAGGGTGACCTCGGCCAGGATCCGCATGATCTCCTTGGGATAGCGCTTGACCGAGCGGGGGATCGCACGGAGCACGCCGAGGTAGAACGCCAGCTGGCCGCCCAGCTCGTTCAGGGAGCCGAGGGGCTTCTCGTAGACCGCCTTCAGGTTCGCCATGTCAGCCCGTCTTCGGTGGGATGACTTGGAGGTAGATCGTGCTCATGACGAAGTTGACGACGAAGAGCAGCAGGAACGTGATGACCACGGACTCGTTGACCGCGTCGCCCACGCCCTTGGGCCCTCCGCCGGCGTTCATCCCCTTGTAGGCGGCCACGATCGCGGCGATGAACCCGAAGACCAGCGCCTTGAGCAGGCCGACCCACAGGTCCGGCAGCTGGGCGAGCGCGGTGAAGCTGGCGAGGTAGGCACCCGGGGTGCCGTCCTGCAGGACCACGTTGAACACGTAGCCGCCGGCGACGCCGACGACGCTGACCAGGCCGTTGAGGAAGAACGCCACCATCATGCAGGCGAGCACGCGGGGGACGACGAGCCGTTGGATCGGGTCGATGCCCAGCACCATCATGGCGTCGAGCTCCTCGCGGATCTTGCGCGCCCCGAGGTCGGCGGCGATGGCCGACCCGCCGGCCCCTGCGATGAGCAGCGCAGTCGCGATGGGCCCGGCCTGCTGGATCACCGCCAGGACCGACGCCGAGCCCGTGAAGGACTGGGCGCCGAACTGCTTGATCAGGCCGCCGACCTGCAGCGCGATGACCGCACCGAACGGAATGGCGACCAGCGCCGTCGGAATGATGGTGACCGAGGCGATGAACCAGGCCTGCTGCAGGAACTCGCGCAGCTGGAAGGGTCGCCGGAACAGCGCCCGTCCGACGTCGAGACCGAAGGCGAAGAGCTGGCCCGCGGTGCCGACCGGGGCGAGTACCCGGGTCGCGGTGGATGCCACGAGGTGGTCGTCTCCCTCAGGTCCCGATAGCCATGGACATGTTCGGCTCGAACGATCCGGGGGGCGGCGTCACGCCGTTCTCCCGGCACCAGGCTCCGGGCTCGCGCTGGCTGCGTCGGGGGATGCCGTTGGAGGGCTCCTGCTGCATCGGGATGGGCGGCAGCGGCGGCAGCTCCTGGCCCTCCTCCGCCGCGAGCTCGTCGGCGTCCTTCTCCTCCGACATGCCGATCGGGCCGACGCGCTGGGCGTTGAGGAACTGGCGTACGACCGGCTCCTCGGAGCTGAGCAGCATCTCGCGGGGGCCGAACATGGCGAGGTGCTTGTGGTAGAGCAGGCCGATGTTGTCGGGCACCGTGCGGGCGGTGTTGATGTCGTGGGTGACGATCAGGAAGGTCGCGTCGATCTGCGCGTTGAGGTCGATGATCAGCTGGTTGAGGAACGACGTGCGGACCGGGTCCAGCCCGGAGTCGGGCTCGTCGAAGAGCACGATCTCGGGATCCAGGACGAGGGCGCGGGCCAGGCCGGCGCGCTTGCGCATGCCCCCCGAGATCTCGCCCGGCAGCTTGTCCTCGGCCCCGAGCAGTCCGACCAGGTCCATCTTCTCCATGACGATGTCGCGGATCTCGGACTCGGACTTCTTCGTGTGCTCGCGCAGCGGGAAGGCGACGTTGTCGTAGAGGTTCATCGAGCCGAACATGGCGCCGTCCTGGAACAGGACGCCGAAGAGCTTGCGGATCTCGTAGAGGTCCTTCTCCGAGCAGGTCGCGATGTCGGTGCCCTCGATGACGATCGAGCCCTTGTCGGGCTTGAGGAGGCCGATCAGGGTCTTCAGGAAGACCGACTTCCCGGTGCCGGAGGGGCCGAGCATCACGCAGATCTCGCCGGCGGGGATGGTGAGCGTCACGTCGCCCCAGATCAGCTGCTTGCCGAAGGACTTGGTGAGGTCCTCGACCTTGATCTCTACGCCCATGTCGTCTCTCTTCCCCTCGGACCGAGCCGGCCCGTCCCCAGCTGGACCCCGTTCAGTGCACACACGGACCACTCGTGAGTAACAACGGTGTTACCGCGGTGAGGTTACGCGGCTTTGTGCTCCCCGTCACGCCGGGTGTGCACTACCCCGGGCGTGGTCCGAGCAAACGCCGGAACGCACGATGGGCGGCCACCCCCGGAGGGGTGGCCGCCCATCGTGGCGGTGCAGGTGCTCGGCGGTGTCAGCCCCCGGCGAGCGGGTGGGTCACTTCAGGGTGACGGTGGCCCCGGCGCCCTCGAGCGCCTCCTTGGCCTTGTCCGCGGTGGCCTTGTCGACCTTCTCGACGACTGCCTTCGGCGCGGCCTCGACCAGCTCCTTGGCCTCCTTCAGGCCGAGGGAGGTCAGGGCGCGCACCTCCTTGATGACGTTGATCTTCTTGTCGCCGGCAGCCTCGAGGATGACGTCGAACTCGTCCTGAACAGCGGCCTCCTCGCCACCGCCGGCGCCGCCGGCAGCAGGGGCGGCGGCAACCGCGACGGGAGCAGCGGCGGTCACGCCGAAGGTCTCCTCGAACTGCTTCACGAACTCCGAGAGCTCGATGAGGGTCATTTCCTTGAACGCGTCGAGCAGCTCGTCGGTGCTGAGCTTCGCCATGGTGGCGGTTCCTTCCATTCGGTGGCCCGCCGGGGTTGGGCGGCGGGCCTGGTTTCAGGTGGTGGGGTACCGAGGTCCTGGGTCAGGACTCGGTGGCTTCGCCCTCATCGGAGGTGTCGGCCTCGGCGGGAGCCTCGTCGGCCGCGGGGGCCTCGGGGGTCTCGTCAGCCGGAGCCTCGGCCTCGTCTGCGGGGGCCTCGTCGGCAACTGCCTCCGGGGCCTCCTCGGCGGCGACCGGCCCAGAGTCAGACTCTTGGGAAGCACCACCTGCGAGGATCGAGGGGTCCTGCTCGGCCTTCGCCTGGAGCGCACCGGCGAGCCGGGCGGCCTGGGCGAGCGGGGCGTTGAGCAGGTAGACGGCCTGGCTGAGGGAGGCGAGCATGGCGCCCGCCATCTTGCTCAGGAGCACCTCGCGCGACTCGAGGTCGGCGAGCTTGCCGATCTCCTTCGCGTCGAGGATGTTGCCGTCCAGGACCCCGCCCTTGATGACCAGGGTGGGGTTGGCCTTGGCAAAGTCACGCAGACCCTTGGCCGCCTCGACGACGTCACCGCGGATGAAGGCGATGGCGGTCGGGCCGGTCAGCAGGTCGTCGAAGCCGGAGATGCCCACCTGGTTGGCGGCGATCTTGGCCAGCGTGTTCTTGACCACGGCGTAGTTGGCGTTCTCACCGAGGGAGCGGCGCAGGTTCTGCAGCTCCTTGACGGTCAGACCGCGGTACTCGGTCAGCACGGCACCGGCGGCGTCGTTGAACGAGTCAACGATCTCCGCGACGGCGGCGTCTCTGTCTGCCCGCGCCATGGGTCTCCTTCCGGACTGGGAGACCACCGCGCCGGGTCCGCCGAAATGACGGACGCCCTGAGCGCAGATGCTCAGGGCGTGGACTTCGCGGCGAGCCGCGGGTCTTGCTCTGTCACCTGCGCAGGCCGTCCGCATCGCTGCGGAACCTTCGGTCTGGCTGCTGATGCAGCCGGACAACCGGCGGTCTCTGGATTCAGGTACGAACTCTACGGCCTCGAGGGAGACGGCACCAAATCGAGCTGCAGGCACCGGTCCGGCCCTCATGGAGCCGCCCGACTGGGCGGCGCCTGTCCCCCTGTCCCAGTGTTTGTAACACCGCCGAGAAGAACGGCGACGAGCAGTAAACAGGCCGTAAACCGGGCCGAATACGGCCGATTTCGCTTCTAACCTCGCCGCATGTCCAGCACTTCTCAGCCCCTGGTGGCCTTCCGCCGGGTGGGGCGCACCTTTGAGTCCGTCGAGGCGCTCGCCCCTACCGACCTCAGCGTCTCCCGGGGGGAGCTCGTATCGATCATCGGCCCGTCCGGCTGCGGCAAGTCGACGCTCCTGCGGCTGGCGTCGGGCCTGGACAAGGCGACCTCGGGCGACATCCAGTTCGCCACCGACAGCGTCGGCTACGTCTTCCAGGACGCCACGCTGATGCCGTGGCGGACGGTACGCCGCAACGTCGGGCTGCTGGCCGAGCTCCAGGGCATGAGCAAGGCCGGCATCCGCACGGCGGTCGACCGGGCGCTGGCGACCGTCGGACTCACCGACTTCGCCGACCACCTCCCTCACCAGCTCTCCGGGGGCATGCGGATGCGGGCCAGCGTGGCCCGCTCGCTGGTGCTCGACCCCGAGGTATTCCTCTTCGACGAGCCCTTCGGCGCCCTCGACGAGATCACCCGCGGCCGACTCAACCTGGTCCTGATGGACCTCTTCCTCGACCGCTCGTTCGCGGGGCTCTTCGTGACCCACTCGGTCGAGGAGGCAGTCTTCCTGTCCACCCGGGTGGTCGTGATGTCGGCTCGGCCCGGCCGGATCGTCGAGGAGTTCCACGTGCCCTTCGAGTTCCCCCGATCCCTCGACCTGCGCTACACGCTGGAGTTCGCCGAGCTCGCCGGCAAGGTCGCCAAGTGCCTGGAGGCGGCCTCGTGAACCGCTTGGTCAAGAAGGTTCTCGTCGCGGTCGTGCCGCCGCTGGCCGTCTTCGCGCTGATGCTCGGGATCTGGTACTTCGTCAGCTACCAGGTGCTGGCCGAGGACGAGAAGTTCCTGCTGCCGCCGCCGCACGACGTGCTCACCGAGGGCTTCCTCGACTCCGAGATCCGCGCCGACATGCTCGATGCCCTGTGGGTCACCGCCCAGGCGGCGCTCATCGGTCTGGCGATCTCGGTCGGCATCGGGCTCCTCCTGGCCGTCGCGATGGTCCAGGCCCGCTGGATCGAGCGGTCCCTCTATCCCTACGCGATCCTGCTGCAGACCGTCCCGATCCTCGCGATCGTGCCGGTGATCGGCTTCTGGTTCGGCTTCGAGATGTTCGCCCGGGTCGTGGTCTGCGTGATCATCAGCCTCTTCCCGCTCATCATCAACCCGCTTCAGGGCATGCTCGGCGCCGACCGCGGCCTGCACGACCTCTTCACCCTCGGCGGGTCCGACTCCTTCACCCGCCTGGTGAAGCTCCAGTTCCCGTCCGCCCTGCCCGACGTCTTCGTCGGCCTGCAGACCGCGGCCGGCCTCGCCGTCGTGGGGGCGACCGTGGGCGACTTCTTCTTCGGTCGCGGGGAGACCGGGCTGGGCCTGCTCCTCCAGCGCTACAGCTCGCGGCTCCAGTCCGCCGAGATGCTCGCCACCGTCATCGTCGCCTGCCTGCTGGGCATCGCGGCCTTCTGCATCTTCGGCGCACTCGGACGCCGGATCGTCGGAAAGTGGTCCCCCGCGTGGGGGGCCCGCTGACGGCGCTCGACCGACAGTCCCGCCCCATCCGCTCGCACACCACCTCGAAGGAACCCACCATGACAACTTCAGGCATCCGACGGTCCCTGGCCGTCGGCTCCACCCTCCTCGTCGGCTCCCTGGTCCTGACCGCCTGCGGCTCGGACGAGGAGCCGACCGCCACCACCACCGGTGAGGGAGTCCTCGCCGAGGTCTGCCCCGAGACCGTGGTGATCCAGGCCGACTGGGAGCCCGAGGCAGAGCACGGCGGCATCTACAAGCTCATCGGCGACGACTACACGATCGACGCCGACGCCAAGTCGGTCACCGGCCCGCTCATCGTCGACGGCGAGGACAGCGGCGTGAACATCGAGATCCGCATCGGCGGCACCTCCGTCGGCTTCCAGTCCGCCCAGTCCCTGATCTATCAGGACCGCGACATCATGTTCGGCTACGGCCGCGTGGGCGAGTACATGGCCACGCAGGCCGATACCCCGGTCATCGGCGTCCTGGCCTCGATGGCGATCAGCCCGTACGCCGTCTACTGGGACGAGGAGACCTACCCCGAGGTCGAGACGATCGCGGACCTCAAGGACACGGGCGCCCCCATCTCGGTCGGCTCGTCCGAGGACGTCTGGGTCGACTACCTCGTCGGCACCGGGGTCATCGACGAGGACCAGGTCGACCGCAGCGACCAGAACAAGCCGGCCGCGTTCGTGAGCGCGAAGGGCGAGCTCGCCGAGGCGGGCTTCCTCACGGCCGAGCCCTTCATGTACGAGGAGGAGATCCCGGAGTGGGGCAAGCCCGTCAAGGGCCAGCTGATCCACGACACCGGCTTCCCCGAGTACTTCCAGGCGCTCACCGTCAGCACGGCGACGTACGAGAAGGAGGCCGACTGCCTCAAGGAGATCGTGCCGATCATGCAGCAGGCGCAGGTCGACTACATCAACGATGCGACGGCGACCAACGAGCTGGTCGTGGAGCTCGTCAAGGAGTACGACACCGGGTGGGTCTACAGCCTGGAGGGCGGCGAGTACGCCCACAAGACGGGCGTCGAGCTGGGGGTGCTCGGTGACAGCGAGGACGGCGTCATGGGCACGTTCGACCTCGAGCGGGTCCAGACCCTGATCGACATCGTCGACGAGTACGGCAAGGGCGACGTCTCCGACGCCACGCCCGAGACGCTGGTGACCAACGAGTTCATCGACACCTCGATCAGCGCCGGGTGAGCGCCTCGTGACCACCCACCTCACGACGGAGTCCCGCGCGGCCGACCAGGCCGCGCGGGGCTCCGCCCCCCACGCCACCCCCCTGACCACCCCCCTGGCCGCCTCCCTGGCCGCGCTGCTCCCCGAGGCCCGCCTGGCCGGCTCGCGTCGCAAGATCCGCGCGCCGTTCGAGCTCGACCCGACGCTCTGCCTCTACTCGCCGCAGACCAACGTGGAGGCCCTGGACCACCCCCGGGTCGCCTCGTGGCTGCGCTACATCCAGGAGGAGTGGACGCCGAGCGCCGTGCCGGGCACGCACTCGCGGATCGCTCTGCTGCTGCCCTGCACCAAGATGAAGCCCTACTTCACCAGCCGCGAGCATCGGGGCGTCAACGCCGCCCTCCTGGGCGCCGGGTGGCGCCCGAGCAGGGCGTACGACGGCCCGGCCGAGCTCGCCTCCGCGCTCGCCGCCGACGAGTCACCCGACCTGCTGGCCAACGCGCCGCTGGTGCGTGACGGGGTCGTGCTCGACCGGTTCGTGATCTCCGAGCCGCTGGCGCTGGTCCCCTACGAGCACACGATGTACCTCCCCGACGCCCTCGGCGGGGGCCCTTCGCCGGCCGTCTCGTACGACGACCCCGGGCTGTTCGAGGGGCGCGGCACCTCCGTGTCACCCGAGCACCCGACCTTCAGCGCGGTGCCGCGCGGTGACGGCGCCTTCGCGTGGGGCCCGGCCGAGCGGGCGGCGTACGCCGCGATGCACCAGGCGATGGTCGAGGCTCTCACCACGACCCTGACCCGACTGACGCCGTCGTACGACGGCGTCCTCGCGTGGGTCTCCCCCGGGCTCACCCACCGCAGCTTCCTGCTCGGCGTGCTCGACGAGGCACCCACGGGCGAGCTGAGCCTCGAGGTGCTGCCGACGCCGGCGCAGAAGACGCTCGCCCAGGAGCGACTGGCAGAGCGGCTCGCGAGCGAGGGCCGGCCGGCGGGCGCCGCCTCGGTGCGCTCGGTCTTCGCCCGCGGCGACGGCCACGACACGCCTCTCGGCCTGCCCGAGCTCGCCGCCACCCTCGTCACGCGCCTGGACGAGCTCACCCGGTGACCACAACGATCTGGGCGCCCGGGACCGGACAGGTCCTCGGCGACATCACCGCACTGCCGCTCGCGGGCGTAGCGGGCATCGTCGGCGCGGCGCGCGCGGCCGCGGGCGACTGGGCGGGGGCGGCGCCCCACCAGCGCGCCGAGCCGCTCGTCGCGGCGGCCGACGAGCTGGCCCTGCGCGTCGACGAGCTGGCCGGCCAGCACGCCCGCGAGTCGGGCAAGGTGCTCGCCCAGGCACACCACGAGGTCCTCGGCGCGATCGCCCTGCTGCGCCGCAACGCCGAGCTCGGCCGCACCGCGGCCGGTGAGCTGGCGGCGACCGGCTGCCTCCCGGGCGGCGAGCGCGACATCACCATGATCGAGCGGGTGCCGCTCGGCGTCGTGGTCGCGGTGATCCCCTTCAACTTCCCGGTCGAGCTGACCATGGAGAAGGCGGCGGCCGCACTGGCGGCCGGCAATGTCGCGATCGTCAAGCTCCCCCCGCAGAACCCCCTCACGACCGCCGCCGTGCTCGACGTGCTGGAGCGCCACCTCCCGACCGGGGTCCTCCAGCAGGTGTACGCCGATACCGAGACCTCCGCGGCGCTCTGCGCCGCACCCGGGGTGGACGCGGTGTCCCTGACCGGGTCCGTCGGCGCCGGGGTGGCGGTGGCCCGAGCGACCGCGGGCGTCCTGCGCCCCCTGCACCTCGAGCTCGGCGGCAACGGCGCCGCGATCGTGCGGGCCGACGCCGACCTCGACCACGTCGTCACCGAGTGCCTGCGGGGCCGGCTGCTCATGAACGGCCAGGCCTGCGCGGCCACCAAGCGCGTCGTCGCCCACCGCAGCGTCGCGGCCGACCTGACCGAGCGCCTGGTCGCCGCGCTGAGCGACGTGGCCCCCACCGACCCGCTGTCGCCGGGAGCCCGCCTGGGGCCGCTCATCGACGCGGGCGCGGCCGCACGGGTGGAGGAGCAGGTGCAGCGCGCGATCGCCGACGGCGCCACGCGTGCGCTCGGCGCTCCCCCGGACGGCGCCTGGTTCGCTCCGACCGTCCTCGCCGACGTGCCCGCCGAGGCGGCGGTGCTCCACGACGACGAGATCTTCGGGCCGGTGCTGCCCGTGACGGCCTACGACGACGACTCCGAGGCGCTCGCGCTCGCCAACGCCACCCGCCTGCGGCTGACCGCCGCCGTCTTCTCCGCCGACCTGCCGACCGCGCTGGCCATGGCGGAACGGCTCGACTTCGGCGGCGTCGTCGTCAACGGCACCAACAACTACCGCCCTCCGATCGTGCCGTTCGGAGGAGTCGACCTCGCCGGCGCCGGGCGCGAGGGCCTCGGCTGGACCTTCCAGGAGCTCACCCGCACCCGCTTCATCGCGCTGCGCGGTGTCCGCCCCGCCGGCATCGTCCCGATCCCGAAGGGAGCATCATGACCACCACCACCAGCGAGGACTACCGCGACCGCTTCGTGGAGCGGCTCTCGCAGAACATGCCGGGTCGCAAGGACTTCCAGGTGGCGTCGGCGTCCGGGTGCACCCTCACCGACGACCAGGGCCGCACCTACCTCGACATGACCTCGGGGATCGGCGTCGCCAACGTCGGCCACTGCCATCCGCGCGTCGTCGCCGCGGTGCAGGAGCAGGTGGCGCGCTACGCGCACGTCAACGTCTACGGGCGGTTCGTGGTGCCCGAGCAGGTCGAGATGGTCGACCGCCTGGTCGCCGCCGCAGGTCCCGGCTTCGACATGGCCTACCTGCTCTCGACCGGCGCCGAGGCCAACGAGTGCGCCCTCAAGCTCGCTCGCAAGGTGACCGGCCGCCCGAAGTTCGTCGCCATGGAGCGGGCCTACCACGGGCGCAGCTTCGGCGCGCTGTCGGTGTCGTGGCGCGAGGAGTGGCGCACGCCGTTCGAGCCGCTGCTGCCGGAGGTCGAGTTCGTGCCCTTCGACGACCTCGCGGCCGCGGCCGCCGCCATCGACGACCGGACGGCCGCCGTGATCGTCGAGCCGATCCAGGGCGAGGGAGGCATCCGGGTGCCGTCCGACGGCTTCCTGCCCGGGCTGCGCTCACTCTGCGACGACGCGGGGGCACTGCTGATCGCCGATGAGGTGCAGGGCGGGATGGGTCGCTCCGGTCGGTGGTTCGCCCACCAGCACTGGGATGTGCGGCCCGACATCGTCACCTGCGCGAAGGCGACCGGTGGCGGGCTTCCGCTCGCCGCGGTGCTCGCGCGGGCCGAGCTGTTCGCCACGTTCGTCGACCCGCCGCTCTCGCACCTGACGACGATGGGCGGCAACCCGGTCGCCTGCGCGGCCGGCATCGCGGCGTACGACGTCATCGTCGACGAGGGGCTGCTCGACAACGCGACCGACGTCGGCGCCTACCTGCGCGACGAGCTGAGCACGATGATGACCGACTTCCCCGGCCTGCTCGTCGACGTGCGCGGCAAGGGGCTCTGGTGCGCGCTGGAGGTCTCGGTCGACGCCAACCCGCTCGTCACCCGGATGCAGGAGCTGGGCGTGCTCACGGGTTCGGTGCTCAACCAGTCCGGGACGGTTCGGATCATGCCGCCGCTGGTGATCACGCGGGCCGAGGTCGACGTCTTCCTCGAGGCGCTGCGCACCACGTTGACGGAGATCGCATGACCACCTTCCTGGTGCGGGGGCGTCACGTCCTCACGATGGCCGGGCTCGCCCCGGTCGGCGAGCGCGAGCGGACGCCCGGCGCCCACCTCGAGGGCGTCGTCGGCGACGGCGCCGTGCTCGTGCGCGACGGCGAGATCATCGAGGTCGCGGCGTACGACGCCTTGCGGGCCGCGCACCCCGGCGTGCCCGTGCACGGTGACGGCACCGGGCTGGTCCTGCCGGGCCTGATCTCGACCCACACCCACCTCTCGGAGGCGCTCGGGACCGGCATGGGCTCCGAGCTCTCGCTCTTCGAGTGGGGCGAGGAGATCGTCGGGCCCCTGGGCCTCGTGCTCACCCGCGAGGACGCCGCCGAGGGCACGGCGCTGCGCGCCGTCGAGATGCTGCTCTCGGGGGTCACGACCGTCAACGACATGTTCTGCCACGGCCACCTGAGGTCGCGCGCCTCCCTCGGGGTCGTCGACGGGCTCACGCGGGCCGGCATGCGCGGCGTGGTCTCCTACGGAGCCGAGGACCTGCCGCTGGGCGCCCTGGTCGACCTGGAGCCCACCGAGATCATCGACGACATCCTCGCCGAGCAGGTCGACCTCGCGGCGCACGTCGCGACCGCGCCGCTGATCGACTTCCGGTACGGCGTCGGCACGATGCTCGGCCAGAGCGACGACCTGCTCGCCGGCGGGGTCGAGCTCTGCCGCGAGCACGGCTGGGCGGCGCACACCCACCTCGCCGAGGTCCGCGAGGAGCTCACCGCGAGCCGCTCCCGCTGGGGACACCGCACCGTCGACCACGCGCTGAGGATCGGGCTCTTCGAGCGGCCGCTGATCGCCGGACACGGGGTCTGGCTGACCGAGTCCGACATCGCGACGTTCGCCCGGCACGACGTGGCGATCGCGCACAACCCGGTCGCCAACATGATCCTGGCCTCCGGGGTCTGCCCGGTGCCGCGGCTGCGCGCCGCCGGCGTCGTGGTCGGCATCGGCACCGACGGCGCCGCCTCCAACGACAGCCAGGACATGCTCCAGGCGGTCAAGGCAGCCGCGCTGCTGCAGAAGCTGCACCATCTCGACGCCCTGGTCATCGACGCGCTGGATGTGCTCACCATGGCCACGATCGACGGTGCCCGGGCCCTCGGCATCGACCACCTGGTCGGCTCGCTCGAGACCGGCAAGCGCGCCGACATCGTCCTGCTCCAGGACACCGTGGACGTCTCGGTGCTCCACGACCCCGTGTCCCAGCTGGTCTACGGCGCGTCGCCGCGCTCGGTGCGCGACGTGTGGGTCGACGGCGTGCAGGTCGTCTCCGACCACCGCTGCGCGAGCGTCGACGAGACGGCGCAGATCGTGCGCTGCCGGCCGCTGATGGAGCGCATCGCGCGCGCGTCCGGTCTCGCCGCCACCGGTCACTCGGTGCTGGCATGAGCCGGTCGGTCATCGTCGTCGGCGGCGGTCACAACGGGCTCGTCGCCGCCGTACGGCTGGCGCGCGCGGGCTGCCGGGTCACCGTCCTCGAGCAGGGTGTCGAGCCCGGCGGCTGCGTCTGGACCGAGACCCATCCCTCGGGCGTCGTCGTCGAGCGGGGGGCTTGGGAGCATGCCGGCGTGCTCGACGTCGCCCGCGAGCTCGAGCTGGACGTCGACTACGTCGAGCACCCGGTCGCCGCCGGCTTCCACTTCGCCGACGGTACGCAGCGGGTCTTCCACACCGACCTGGAGCACACCGTGCGCGAGCTCGGCGCCGACGGGCCGGCGTACCGCCGCCTGGTCGACCTCGCCGACACGCTCTTCGGGCTGCTCGACACCTTCGCCACCCCACCTACGCCGGCCGAGGTCGCGGCCGCTCTCGCGGCGGTGCCGGGCGGCGACGCGCTCTTCCGCACCATGGTGCAGTCCGCGGAGACGGTGATCGAGGCGACCTTGACCGACCCCTTCGCCCGCGCCGCACTGGCCCTCCAGGCCTCGCACGCTCAGGTGCCCGCGTGGGCGCCGGGCACCGGTCTCTTCGCGTTCCTGCTGCCGCTCGCCCACGGCGGCCCGTCGGTGCGCCCGCTCGGCGGCTCGCGAGCGCTGGTCGACGGCCTGGTCGCCGCGCTCGAGGCGGCCGGCGGGACGGTGCGCACGTCCGCCCCGGTCGTACGCCTCTCGACGCACCGGCGCCGCGGCGCCGCCTTCGGTGGCGGTCTCGACGAGTCCGGCGGGGGCGGGGGCGGCGAGGTCGAGCTCGCCGACGGCACCGTGCTTGCCGCCGACGTCGTCGTCTCGACGCTCGGGCTGCCCCGCACCGGCTCGCTGCTGACGGATCCGGCACCGGCGCTGAGGGCGGCGGCGAGCGACCTGCACAGCGGCCACTTCAACGTCTCCGAGCTCACCGCCACGGTCGTCTCCTCGGCGCCGGTCCCACTCCCGTGGGACGACACGGACGCGATCTGGTACGCCGTCGCCGAGCCGGGCGACGTACGTCGCGGCTTCGGCGAGATCCTCGCCGGCCAGCTGCCCACCTCGCCGTGGTCCATGGTGGGCGGGGTCCGGCAGCCCGCCGGGGTGGCCGGCGCCGCCACGTGGCTGAGCTCCGTCGTCCCCCTCGACCCCGCCGACGGGCCGTGGACGGCCGAGCGGGAGCGCCTCGCCGGCGAGCGACTGGTCGACCACGTCTCCTCGGTGCTCGGCGTCGACCTGCGTGCCGGGCTGGTCGACCTGGTCGTCTCGGGACCGGCGACCTGGGCCGGCCGGGTCGGCGGAGACGGCAGTCCCAACCACCTCGACAACACCCTCGACCAGCTGCTCGGCTGGCGCGTACCGGGCCACGCGGACCTGCGCACCGAGCTGCCCTGGCTCTTCCTCGCCGGCGCCGGCTCACACCCCGGCGGCGGGCTGTCGGGCGCCTCCGGCTCGGCGGTCGCGACCACCGTGCTTTCCGGTGCCGCGACGCCGCCTCGAGCCGAGCGACTGCGCGCCGAGGTGCGCGGACTGGTCCGCGGCTTCCAGGCCTACCGCTCCCTGAGAAAGGGCATCCGATGAGCGACGTGTTCAAGGTGATCGACCTCGTCACGGGCTACCAGCCCGCTGCCGCGCTCGTCGCGGCCGGGCGGCTGGGCGTCTATGACTGCCTCGTCGACGGGCCGCTGTCCGCGTCGGCGGTCTCCGACGCCATCTCCGCCGACGCCGGCGCCACGCGCGCCCTCCTCGATGCGCTCGTCGGGGTCGAGCTGCTGACGGCGGACGGCTCCCGCTACGCCCTCACCTCCGCGGCCCGCCGGCTCGCCTCCGACGGCGACCTGCGTCTGGTCGCGGAGAAGGAGGCGTACTTCGCGCGGGTCTGGCTCTCGCTGGAGGACTCGGTGCGCACCGGAGTCCCGCAGCTCGCGCCCTGGGCTACCCGGCTCGCCACGGACCCCGAGCAGGCCCGGTCCTTCCTCGAGGCGCTCGTCGTCCTCGCCGAGACCACCGGCCCCGACCTCACGAGCCTCATCCCCACCGGCTCCCGCGTCGCCGACCTCGGCGGCGGTCTCGGTGCGTACGCCGCCCCGCTCGCCGCCGCGGGGCACACCGTCACGCTCGTGGACCTCCCCCCGGTCGCCGCCTGGGCGGCGTCGGTGCTGCCCGCCTCGGTCTCGGTCACCGCCGTCGACCTGCTCTCACCCGGCGCGGCCTCGACGGTCGGCACCGCGTCGTACGACGTCGCGCTGCTCTCGCACCTGCTCCACGACCTCACCGACGACGACGGTGCCACGGTCCTTCGCGTCGCCCACGAGGTCCTCGCCCCCGGCGGCCGGGTCGTCGTCTTCGAGCTCCCCGGCGACCCCCCCGGCGCCTTCGGCCCCCTCTTCGACCTGATGATGCACGTCGAGACCCCGGGCCGCGCCCGCCGGCTCTCCGAGCTGGTCGCGCTGGTCGAGCAGGCGGGATTCAGCAACGTGCACGTCTCCGCGAAGCACCCGCTGCCGCACGGCGTCGTAGTCGGGACACGCTGACAGGCCTTCCGCCCAGATCGAGCTATGTGTGGCCGTCCCTCACCTAGCGTGTCCCCATGACGTCGAATCAGTGGGCGCGAATCCGTGACGGCGTCATCGGAACCTTCCAGCCGTTGCTCGCCGAGGGACTCGAACCGGCGAACGGCACCATCCGGCTCAACGATGAGCACGCTGAGGTCACCTTCATGGCCAGCGGTGATCACCTCGACGACGATCTCTTACCCCAGGCTTGCCGTGCCGTCTTCGGGGAAACTCAGGCGGGCGACGTCCTAATGCTGTCGATTGCGCAGCGAAGTGGTTCGTGGGGCGGCCTCTGCACAGCGAGATACCGATCTCGGTGCCTGGTGCTTGATCCACCTGCGCAGGACATCGACGACGACACCGTTGTTGCCGTTCAGCTTCACTATTACGGCCTGTCCAGTTGGTCAGGTGAGCGAAGGCTGAACGAAGAACCGATCATCGAAGACGGCAAGGTCGTCGGATGGACGGCGCAACTGCGATGGGACGCCGGCACCACTGTTCCACTCGGTGATGGATACACGCTGAGGTTCTCCTCCGGACATACGGTCACCGGCCCCTACGATCGCCGGACCCTCACCGCACCCCTCGTCATCACGATCGAGTCCGAGGAGCGACGGCCGATTGGCGAGCACCTTGTTCGGCTGGACGCGGTCCATGCCCTCCTAGCCGTAGCGCACAAGGAGACGCCGCTAGCTTCAAGTGGAGGCGTGCGATTCGCACACACACAAGATGTTTATTGCTCGTTGTGGGAGCGAACGATGATCGGGCTTGGCCCGCCTGGCGACCTCACCCACGAGTTCCCGCACCTCGGGCTCGACAACATTGGAGGGATTCGGGGAGTTGCTAGCTGGGTTCGCCTCGTGCTCGAAGACCGTCGCGCGGTCGAGCCCTTAGTTCGGCACGCCCTTTCCTCAATTCAGACGCCTGAGTCGCGCATCCTGTCGACGGCCGCGGCTATGGAGTACTGGGTAGCCAGCAACGCCCGCTCGGCGCCTTGGGCGAAGAGGAAGACCGGGGAGGACCTACCCAGTGCTTTGACTCGGCACGTCGACTCCGCTTGGAACTCCTGGATCGGAGACTCAGATCAGTGGGTCAAGAACTTCTGGAAGGCCTATCTCGACCTGAAGCACTTCCGACCCAACACCCCGGATCCGAGTACGGTCCATGCTCTGGAGGTTTCAGGGAGGTGGCTCCTCACAGCCACCCTCCTCGATCACTGCCTGGGATCTCCAGACGCCAGCCGTCACCTCTTCTCGAAGGGGCTCGGATCCCTCGGACGGAACGTTCGCGAGGAGCTATGGGGACACTAGATCCGGAGCCGGCCCCGAATCGGACGATTCTCAGACTCGGAGTCGGACGGGATACGCCGCCTGCTTACGTGTAGCGAAGCGGAATCGACCATGCCATCGCCATTCGTCGCGGCATCTCAGGGATACGCGTACCAGTAGAACTCAGACCCACTGCTCAGGTGGCTTGATCGCGTTCCACGCTGTCGTGCTCAGCTCGTCGGCAAGCGCTTGAAGGTCGTGAGCGATCTGGTCGAGTTCGGCCATCGTCCAGTCGCGGGTCTCTTCTCGATTTCGGTACCAGCGTTGGCCAGTCACGTGACCTGGCTTCGTCGAGTTCTTCCTAATCCACGTCGAGTGCACAACGCGATCTCGAAGCTTCATGGTCTTACTGATTCGGGACAGCAAGTCACGGAGCGCAACCTCGTGCCCATCGTGGATTACCACCCCACGGGCAAGCACCTGCTTGATCATCTTGATCAGGGCCGAGTACCACTGGCCCTGGGTCGCAGTGAGGTCGTCAGTGTCGGCTAACTCCATGTAAGCAATCTCCAACTGGTACTCCAGCCAGGTCGAACGGTGGCAGATAGCGCCGACTCTGCGATGAGTCTCGTCCAGCCAGTCCGTGCCCACGAGGTCGACGGTACCGCTGGGTCTGACACTCGGCCGCCATGCGCGTGGTAACGCAGCCTCCGCGCGCCCGCGTCCTACCACCGCGAGCCGCACACACTCTTCTGCCGAGAGTCGGGTAACGGCATGAGGAACTTTTCGGTGGCGGGCCGTTAGCCTGCCGTCGTGGATCTCCGCTCGGTGCGCGACGCCTACTCGTCGAAATCGCAGCAGTACGTCGACCTGTTCGACGGGGACTGGGACGCGGACAAGGCCGACGCGACGTTCATCCGGCGGCACCTCGCCGGTAGCGAAGGCCCCGTGCTCGACCTCGGCTGCGGACCCGGGCACTGGACTGCCGATCTGCACCAGCGCGGCGTCCAAGTCACCGGCATTGACGTGGTGCCGGAGTTCATCAGCCATGCTCGCGCCAACCATCCCGGCCCGGAATTCCGACTGGACTCAATGACCGACCTGAACCTAGCGGCCAACTCCATAGCAGGCATCCTCAGTTGGTACTCAACGATCCACGTTCCCCCGGCAGACCTGGACGGCGTGCTCGCCGAGTTCCGCCGCCTCCTTGCCCCGTCCGGCACGCTGGTCCTCGGGTTCTTTGACAGTGACGACGAGGTCGCCTCGTTCGACCACGCTGTCCACACCGCGTACCGCTGGCCGTGTGACCTGATGGTGCGACGCGTTACCGAGGCTGGATTCGCCGAGGTGGAGCGCCTACAACGGGAGTTCGCGGAGCGCCCGGGTCGGAAGTACGCCGCCGTCGCCGCGCGGGCAGTTTGAAACCGGACGAACGTCGCCGCGAAGTGCTACTTCGCCAACGGAGTGATGCCCATGCCACCCTGCGGGCCCGCCCGCTCATGCCGCGATCCGCGCGCTGTCATGCCGAGATCAGGGCGGTTGGAAATAGTGCGGTGGATTGCACGTACCAGGCGCGTGCGATCAACCGCGCTCTTTCGTGATCCGCCCGGACACGCCGCGGTCCGCGCGCGTTGGACGTGCCCCTTCCCACCGCTAACGCAGCACCTACGCGCCCAGCACCCACCGCCCCGGGGCGACCTGGCGGAAGGCGGGGCGGGGTGAGGCGAGGAGGGGTGGCGAGGTCGACCGGTACTCGTGGCCAGTCGGGGTGGTGATGTCGACGGCGTGGCGGTCGGGGCCGGGGCGGGGCTGGTGGTGCCAGCCGGGCGACTCCTTGGTGTAGTTGCACGACTCGCAGAGGCCCTGGCCGTCGGCGGCGGAGGTGGGGCCGCCGGAGGCGGCGCGGACCACGTGGTCGGTGTGGCGGATCGGGGCGTTGCACCAGGGCCTGCGGCACCACTGGTCGCGCAACCGGACGAACGAGGCGAGCGCTCGGGGGAAGACCCGACGGCGCGAGTCCATCGCGACGAGCTCGCCGGTGCCGGGCCGGGCGTAGAGGCGGCGGACCCAGGTGCGCTGGTGGGCGTCGAGGTTGCGGAGCACGAGCTCGCGGGCGAGGTCGGCGGGGATCGGTCCGTGGTCGACGAGGCCGGCCGGGTCATGGGCGCCGGCGAGGAGCGTCCGGTCGCTCATGACGACCCCGATCGCGACCGGGACGACCGGGCGCCCGGCGTCGTCGGCCGCGCACCCGGTGACGCGGGCGACGAGCGCATCGGCCATCACCTGCCCGCGGCCGCGCGGGTCGCCGGCGGCCCGGGCCCGGTCGGCCTCGGCGCAGAGGGCGGCGTACGCCGCGACGCCGTCGGCGACGGGCAGCAGCGCCGTCAGGTAGACCATCGTGTCGGGCGCGGGCCGGATGGTGACGCCGCGCCCGGACTCGGCCCGGCGGCGGCGCTCGGCCACGGAGGCCGGGTCGAGGCGGGCGGCCAGCGAGCGCAGCCGGCCGAGCACCTCGCGGTCCGAGCACGCCTCGAAGGCGTCGGGGTCGGCGGCGATCGCGCGGTCAACCTCGGCCCGATCCTCGAGGGAGAGGCAGGCGGTCTCGCGCGCGACGTTCATGACCCGCCACTCGGTGACGCGGCCGGCACGGAACGCCGCCATGGTGTGCGGCAGCTCGCCGGCGACCAGCGCGAGCCCGAGGTGCTGACGGCCGCGGTGCGGCGACTCGCGCCGCGCGAGCGCGACCTCGGCCGCGACGCTGCGCGGGTCGTCGCGGCTCTCCGCATAGGCCGTGGTCAGTCGCTGCTGCCGCGCCTGGGCGGCACAGACCAGCGTCTCGAGCGCGCGGATCTCGTCGACCTGATCGACGGGGTCGTCCGCGAGCGGAGCCTCCGCGAGCACGCCGGCGAGCCCCACCACAACGGTGGAGTCGATAGGATCGTTGACCTCGAACATGTGTTCGATTATACGCGACGGCGGCCGGCCCGGCAAGTGCGTGTGGACTGTGCGCTGCGACGTCTAAAGCTGCAGGTCGGCCAGCGCCCGGAACTTGCGGTCCTGGTAGACCAACGGCGCCTTGACGCGGCGGGCCACCTGCTCGACGTGGACGACCAGCAGCAGGTGGTCGCCGAGCACGGGCCGCTGGGCAACGCGGCCGACGAGGACGCCCATCGCGTCGATGATGACCGGGGCGGCCGGGAAGTCCGGGTCGAGGTCGACGTGGTCGAACTTGTCGTCGCCCTTGCCCGCGAAGACCACCGCGGCCTCGCTGTGGTGGTCGGCGAGGAGGTTGATGGCGACCCGGTCGGCCCGGAGGAAGTGGTCGTAGGAGCGCGAGGTGGCGCCGACGAGGACGCCGACGAGCGGGGGCTCGACGGAGATGTTGACGAAGCTGCTGGCGGTGAAGCCGACCGGTCCGTCGCTGGTGTGGGCGGCGACGATCGTCACCGGCGCGGGCACCCGGGCGATCGTACGGCGCAGCTCGTCGGCGTCCACGCGGTGCACGAGCTCCACCTCGAGCCGGTCGTCGGTGGTCACGGCAGCAGCCGCTCGTCGGGCCAGGGCTCAGCGCGCAGGGCGGCGAGGGCCGGGGCGGCGCGGTCGACGTCGCGGGCCGCGGCGGCGCGGGCGGGTGCGGCCTGGTCGTGCCAGGCGGCGCACAGCTCGCGGAAGCGCTCCTCCGCGGCGGCCACGTCGAGGCCGGGGAACCCGCGGTCGCGGTAGACCCAGCGCCCGGCGACCATCACGTCAGTGACGTCCGCTGCCCGGGCCGCGGTGAGCACCTGGTTGGCGAGGTCGTTGGGTGGCAGGAACGCACGGGCCCCGAGGTCCAGGACCGCGAGGTCGGCGGCGTACCCGGGCGCGATCCGCCCGACGTCATCCCACCCGCAGGCGGCGGCACCACCGGCGGTCGCCGCCGTCAGCACCTCCTCCACCGTCAGCCACGAGGAGGCCGGCCGCGTCGACGTCCGCGACATCAGCGCGGTGAGCCGGGCGGCGTCGAGGACGTCGAGGGCGTCCGCGGAGTTCGCCCCGTCGGTGCCGACGGCGAGCGTCACCCCGGCCTCGAGCAGGGCGCGGGTGTCGGCGGTGCCGGAGCCCAGCCGCAGGTTGGAGCCCGGTACGGCGACCGCGACCGAGCCGGTCGCGCCGAGCAGTCCCCGGTCCTCGGCGGAGAGCCAGATCGCGTGCGCCGCCGTCAGCCGCGGCCCGAGGACCCCCTGCCGGGCGAGCTCGGAGGTGATGGACCGCCCGAAGCGGGCCGCACCGCTGAGTGCCTGGGGCTTGGACTCCGCCAGGTGCGTGTGCACCCGGAGGTCGTGCTCGTCGGCGAGCGCCAGGAGCCCCGCGACCAGCTCGGGCGTGCAGTGGGCGAGGATCGTGGGCGCGACCGCGGGAGCCACGAGCGGTGGGAAGGACTGCGCCGCGAACTCGCGACACCGGGCCACGACCGTCTCGGCCCGTACGCCGCCGGTGGGAACCCCGCAGCACCCGCCGATCGCCGGCACCGCCTCGTGCACGGAGCGGTCCGCCACCATCGGCGCGAGGACGACGCGCAGCCCGGCGCGGGCGTAGCCGCGGACGGCGGCCGCGAGCCCGGCGAGGTCGGGTCCGCCGGCCTGGGCCATCAGGTCGAAGGCGCCGGTCGCGCCGGAGGCGATCATCTCCGTGGCGGCCAGCAGCGCACACAGCTCGGCGAGCTCCTCGCTGCGCGCGCCGGACATCCAGCCGCCGTTGAGCAGCGAGTCCTCGAGGGTCCAGGTGCGAGACGCGCCCCGCGCCGGGAGGGTGTGTGAGTGGGTATGGGCGTTGACCAGGCCGGGCATGACGAGCCGGCCCTCGAGCGAGACCCGCGCGGCGTCGAGGCGCTCGGCGCCCTCGAGCCGGCCGACCTCGACGACGCAGCCGTCCTCGACGAGCACGTCGGCGACGCTGGGCACCCAGGCCGGTCCGGTCAGCACGACGCCACCGGTCAGCAGCGTCCTCACGGCGCGTGCTCCTCGCGCCAGTGCCGGGCGACCGCTGCGCGCGTCGTGACCCACACGTCCTCGTGGGCCACGACGTGGTCGAGGAAGCGCGCCAGACCGGCCGCGCGGGCCGGATGGCCGGTCAGCCGCGGGTGCACCGAGACGACGAGCATTCCCCCGCCCTCGGCGTACAGCACGTCGAAGGCGTCGCGTAGGTAGACGAATGCGTCCTCCGAGGTCGACCACCAGCCCTTGGCGTACTTGTTGTCGTTGTTGGAGAACGTGTGCGGGATGACGAGGTGGCGCTGTCCGGCGACCGCGACCCAGTACGGCAGCTCGTCGTCGTAGGCGTCGGAGTCGTAGGCGAGCCCGTGCTCGACCAGCAGCCGCCGGGTCTGCGCCGAGGGGGCGTAGCGGCAGTACCAGCCCTCGGGCGGGGCTCCCCACGACCGGGTCAGCGACGCCACCGCGGCCGTGATCGCGGCGCGCTCCTCGTCGACGTCCATCAGGTAGTGCTTGTCGAAGCCGAGCCCGTGCGCCATGAGGTCCCATCCCGCGCTCCGGGCCGCGGGCGCGATGAGGGGGTTGGCCTCGAGCGCGAGCGCGCAGGCGGACAGGGTGGCGGGCAGGCCACGCTCGGTGAGCAGCCGGTGCACGCGCCAGAAGCCGACCCGGCTGCCGTAGTCCATCATCGACTCGGCCGCGAGGTCGCGGCCCGGCACGTCGCCCCCCGCGGCGCCGGCGTCGGTCAGCGGCCACTCCCCCCGCTCGGCGCCCTCCTCGACGCTGACCGCGATGTTGACGGCGAGGCGCGCCCCCTCCGGCCACCGCGGGTCGGGGCGGTCGCGGCCGTAGCCGACCAGGTCCCGCTCAGCGCCCACCATCCGGCCTCCCCAGGTCGGTGAGCTCGGCGAGGTCGTAGCGGGTGTAGTCCTCGAGGAACGCGGCACCGTCCTCGAGGAAGAGCGAGCGGGAGAGGGCGTCGGCGAGGCGGCGGCCCCCGGCGCCGAGCCCGGAGTTCATGTTGCCGTTGAGCCCCATCGACACGCGCGCGCCGTAGGTGAAGTCGTGGACCCGGCTCAACCACGGGGCAGAGCCGGGCGTGCGCTCGGTGAAGCCGAAGTCACCGTCGAGGTAGGGGTAGCCGGCGGTGGCCTGGTCCTCCCAGCCCGCCGGTGGCGTGAAGCGGTCGGCCCAGGTCGCGGCGTACGGCGCCACGTCGCGCAGCTCGGGCCGCGCGGCCAGGTCGACGTTGGGACCGGTGGCGCTGATCACCGCGTCGAACCGGAACTCTCCCGCCCCCGTCGCCACCACGATCTCGCCGGTCCCGGGGTCGCCGTCGACCTCGACGGACTTCCAGTCGGCCGAGGTGTGCCAGGCGAAGGAGTCCCACCCCGTGCAGCGGTGCCAGCTGGCCTGCGGCGGTGGCTGGTTCATGCGCTGGAAGTGCACGGAGTAGCGCCACTTGTCCTCGTCGGGCAGGTCGGGGAAGTGCGCGCCGAAGGCGTAGAACTCCATCCACCGGAACAGGTTCACGCGCGGCACCTCGGGGCGGCGGTAGAAGAGGTCGACGCTGGCGGCGCCGTGCTCGAGTGCCGCGCCTGCGTAGTCGAACGCCGAGGCGCCGCCGCCGAGCACGCCGACCCGCTGGCCGGCGAACCGCGCGAAGTCGAGCCGCTCGCCGGTGTGCGCGTAGCGGTGGGGCGCCAGCGCGTCGCGGACCATCCGGGGCACGGTCCACTCGCCGTTGCCGGCGAGGCCGCTCGCGAGCACGACCCGCCGCGCGAGCCGCACGCCTTCGCTGGTCTCCACCTCGAGCAGGTCGCCGGCGGGCCGGATGCCCGTGACGCTCACGCCGTTGTGCACCCGGGGCTCGGTCACCTTGCGGAACCAGTCCAGGTAGGCCTGCCAGTGGTGCTTGGGGATGAAGCGCAGGTCCTCCCAGGCGGCGTCGCCGTGCGCGGCGCGGTACCACGCCTCCGGGGTCAGTGACGGCAGCCCCTGGTCGGGACCGGTGAGGGTCTTGGGGGTCCGCAGCGTGTGCATGGCGGCGTACGTCGTCCACGGGCCCTCGCTGCCGGCGGGCGCGGCGTCGAGCAGGAGGACGTTGGTGACGGCGCGCCGCTTGAGGGCGAAGGCCACCGTGAGCCCCGCCTGGCCGGCGCCGACGATGAGCACGTCGAGCACGTGCTCGCCGTCCCGGGTGCGCGGGCGGACCCACTCGGGTCGCGGGTAGGCGGTGAGCTCGAGGTCGCGGCGGACCCGCTCCTCGAGTGTGTCGAGCGCAGTCATCGGTCTCCTTGTAGAAGGGTGTCGAGCCAGCGGGCCCCGCCGAGCAGCGCCGCGTCACCGCCGGCGAAACCGAGCAGCTGGACGCCCTGCGGCAGCCCGTCGACGGTGAGCCAGGGCGCCGAGAGCGCCGGCACGCCGAGCAGCGAGGCGGTCGCGGGCATCCGCCGACAGCCGGTGGTGGCGTGGCCGGACGGGGCGGGGTTGGTGGTGGACAGGGTCAGCACGAGGTCGACCGTCGGGGTGAGATCGGCCCAGGCCGCCTGCAGCTCGGCGCGATGCCGCAGCGCGGCGGCGAGCCCCTCCGGCCCGATCGCGTCGGCGTGGGCGACCATCTCCCTCAGCCGGGGGTCGGGCTCGCCGGCCGCGACGTAGGTGCGCAGCAGCGCCGCCGACTCCCCCGCGAACAGGTCGAAGCAGGCCTGGCCGGACCCCACGACCGCGGCGTCGAACGCCGCGAGCCCCGGGTCGGCGTCCACGATCTCGACCCCGAGCCCGCGCATCCGGGAGACGAGCCCGGCGAGCGCCGCGCGGGTCTCGGGACGCGGGAGCCCGCCGTCGTCGAGCCTCAGCAGCCCGACTCGAGGCGGTGCCGGCGGACCCGGGACGACGCCCAGCACGTCCAGCACGGCGCTCAGGTCGGTCAGCGAGGAGGCCATCACGCCGAGGTCGTCGAGGGTGTCGGAGAGCAGGTGCATCCCGCCACGCGGCAGGGCGAGGTGGCTGGGCTTGAACCCCCACACGCCGCAGTACGACGCCGGCCGGATCGTCGAGGCCTGCGACTGGCTCGCCAGCGCGACCGGCACGAGGCCGGCCCCGACCGCAGCGGCCGACCCCGCCGAGCTGCCGCCCGGCGTGTGGCCGGGAGCGCGCGGGTTGTCGGTGGGCGTCGTGGTGCCGCAGGCGAAGGGTGTGCTGGTCGTGATCGCGGCGATGACGGCGCCGGCGGCCCGTAGGCGGGCGACGGCCTCCGCGTCGGTCCGGGGCACCCGGTCGGCGAAGAGTGCCGAGCCGAGCCCCACGGGCATCCCGGCGACGTCGATGATCTCCTTGACCACGACCGGCATCCCGGCGAGCGGCCCGTCCCCGTGCGACCGGTCGTCGGCGACGTGGGTGAAGGCGCGCAGGGTGGCGTCGGCGCTGCGCAGCGTCATGGGGCCGGCACCTGCGCGGCGTACCAGTCGTGGATCTGCGACGACGTCACCGCGGCGACGCCCACGGTCGAGGCGACGGCGGAGGCGATCCGCTCCAGCTCCCCGATGCGGTGCGGGACGCCCATGATGTGCGGGTGCAGCCCGATCGGCATGACCAGCGGGTTGCGGGCGGCCTCGTGGGTGTGCCGGTCGAGCGTGCGGAGCGCGCGGTCCTCGAGCGTGCCGTCGGGCTGGAGGCCCACCTGGTAGGTCGTGACGTCGTTCAGCGTGAGCGTGTAGGGCAGCCCGAGGATCGGCCCGTGGTCGGTGCCGAGCCAGACCGGGCGGTCGTCGACCATCCAGTCGTGGTTGAACTCCAGCCCGGCCGCTCGCATCAACGAGAGCGAGTCGTCGGTCTGGTTCATGCCCGGGCTGAGCCAGCCGCGAGGGCGCCCGAAGCGCGCCTCGATGCGCGTCAGCGCCTCCGCGATGACCGGCTCCTCGGCCTCGTACGACTGGATCGACTGCTGCCGTACGCCGTGGGCGACCACCTCCCAGCCGCGCGCCTCGACCAGGTCGGCGACCTGGGGGTAGTGATCGATGACGTCGGCGTTGAGCGCGACCGTGACCGCGCTGCCGAGCGGCGCGAGCGCCTCCGCGAGCCGCGGCAGCCCCGCGCGCAGGCCGTAGAGCACCCACGAGTGGTTGGCGACGTCCGGGACGACCGTGAGCCCGCCGGGTGCCGGCAGCGCTGCCCGCGGCATCGGCCGGTCGAGGGTCCAGTGCTCGAGGTTGACCACGACGTTCACGAGGACCGAGGCCCCGTCGAGCGGCTCCAACCGCTGTGCCTCGGAGGAGAGGGCGAACGGCGCCGGGGGCCTGCGCTCACTCATGCGATCTCCTGGGCGAGGGCCAGCAGCAGCTCGTCGTCGCCGGCCAGGCCGAGCAGGGAGGTGCCGATCGGCGCCGTCGTGCCGGCGGTCCGGTGCACCACGGTGCCGGTGGGCAGTGAGAGCTGGGGCACGCCGGCCAGGGAGGCCGGCACGACGAAAGCAAGGTTGCGGTCGCGGTAGGCGATCAGGTCGGCATGCGGCAGGTCGCGCAGCGGCGCCGCGTCCACCGTGGTCGGCAGCACGGCGAGCCCGTCGTCGAGCAGCGCCGTCAGTCGCTCCACCAGCAGCACCTGCTGGGCCTCGGCGGCGCGCACCTCGGCGTCGGTGACGTCCGCGGCCGCGAGGATGCGCTCGCGGATGCCCTCCCCGAGCTCGGGCTCGTCGCGCAGCACCCACTCCCCGTTGCTCTCCCAGACCTGGCGGCTCATCAGCGGCCAGAAGACGGGTAGCAGCTCGGAGGGCAGGGGGGAGACGAGCAGCGGCTCCTCCACCAGGGGCAGGCCGAGGCGGTCGGCCCAGGCCGCCGCCACCTGCCGTACGTGGGCGGCCACGTCGGGAGTCGCCAGGTCGAGCAGGTCGGTGAGCAGCACCAGGCGGCGCACGTCATCGCGTCCCCGCCCCGCCGCGTCGTGGGCGAGCACCCCGAACGCCGCCGCCACCGGGCCGAGCGTGCGCGCGAGCAGGCTGACGGTGTCGAAGCGCGGCGCCATCGGACGGACCCCGGCGGTGTCGATGCGCCCGTGCGTCGGCCGGAGCCCGACCAGCCCGCAGAACGACGCGGGCGAGCGGATCGACCCGCCCGTGTCGGTGCCGAGCCCCAGGTCGGCGTCGCCGGCGGCGACGGCGCTCGCCGATCCGCTCGAGGACCCTCCGGGCACCCGGTCGGGCGCGGCGGGGTTCTCCGGCGTGCCGAAGTGGCTGTTGACGCCGAACATGCCCATCGCGAGCTCGTCGGTCGCGCTCTTGCCGACGACACTCGCGCCGGCGCCGAGCACCCTGGCGACGGCGGCGGCGTGCCGGGTCGCCGGGGCTGCCGCCGCCAGGGTGGGGTTGCCGGCCGCGGTGACCCGACCGGCCACGTCGTAGAGGTCCTTGACGACGACCCGCACGTCGTCCAGCGGCCCGTGGGACGTGGGCCGCAGGCGCACGTCGCCGTCAGGTGCGAGTGCCCCGGTCACAGCCCGTAGGTCCCCAGGAAGTCGCCGACGAGAGCCTCGGTCTCGGCGAAGGGGTAGAAGCGGTGCGCCTGGGCCCGGACGACGGCCGCGTTGCCGGAGTAGAAGCGCTCGTACTGGACGTGGCGCCCCGCGAACTCCGAGCCGACGAGGTCCCACGCGAGCTTGAAGAGCTTCACCCTCTCCCGGACCGGCAGGTGGTCGGAGCCCATGACGACGTCCATCCCCTCGGCCGCGACCGGGTCCTCGAAGTCGCGCACGGAGGACGGCACCTGGATCACGCCACCACCGGCGAGCTCGCCGAGCAGCTTCACCGCTCGGGGGTAGACCTCGGTCTGCATGCCGAGGGCCGCGTAGAGGTACTTGCCGGCCGGTCGGAGCACGCCGTGCTCATCGGGCTCGGCGAAGGCGTGCGCCGACTCCGTGAGGGCCTCGCAGACGGTCTGGATCATGGAGATCTCGGCGAGCTGGCCCTTGATGGCCATGTCGGTGTCGCGCCCGTTGGCCTTGGCGACCAGGCTCGCGACGCCCGTGAGGAAGCGCAGCTTCGCCGTGAGCCGGACGATCGACTGGAGGTTGCCGATCTGGTGCGCGGCGGTGCCGAAGAACTGGCTGTTGACCACCTGCACGCTGCCCGCGGCGAACACCGACTCCCACGGCACCAGGACCCGGTCGAAGACCACCATCGCGTCGGTCTCGTCGTAGCGGTTGGAGAGCGGGTAGTCGAAGACCTCGCCCGCGGTGGCGTAGGGCCTGCGGCAGAGCAGCCGTAGGCCCGGCGTCCCGATGGGCACGACGAAGGACAGCGCCCGCGCCGTCTCCTCGGGCGCGAGCGGCCGGATGCTCGTCACGAAGATCGCGTCGGCCACGGCCGCGCCGGTGCCGAGCATCTGGGCGCCGTCGACCACGATGCCCAGGTCGTTCTCCTCGACCAGGACGACCGGCCGCACCCGGCTGGTCGGGTCGTTGGGGTTCTGCTGCGGCGGCACGATCGAGTTCGTCACCCACAGCCCTTCGGCCGCCGCCTTGTCGTGGTAGGCGAGGACGCTCTTGCCGAGCTGGTGGGTGTCGGTGTCGAAGAGCTCAGGGCGCGAGGAGAAGCCGGCGAGCAGGCCGGAGACGTGGTCCGGCCCGCGGCCGATGAACCCGTGGGTCAGCCTGGACCACTCCTCCAGGGTGGCCTTGCGGCGCTCGTGCTGCTCCCGGGTCCGCGGCACCGTGAAGATCGCGAGCCGGCCCGTTTCGGGGTCGACGAGCGGCGAGCCGGGCAGGCACGAGGCGTCGTAGACGGCCGCCATGGTCTGCACGACCCCGGCGAACGCCGGGTGCTCGGCCACGTTGGCCACGAGCTCGCCGTCGACGTAGACGGACCGGCCGTCGTCGAGAGCGGCGGTGTAGTCGGCTCCGGTGCGCAAGGTGCACTCTCCTTCGAAAGTCGTTCAGGTGGCGAGGATCTGCTCGGCGCCGGGACCGGCGAAGAGCTCCTCCACGGTGAAGCGGGTGCCGATGAGGCCGTCGGCGACGCAGTAGTCGACGACCTGCTCGAGCATGGGTCGGTTGGCGGCGACACCGGACGCCCAGAGGTCGGGCCCGAGGTCGCGCTCGGTGGCGAGCAGCTCCTCCAGCTGCCAGGGCAGCACCGTGTCCAGCGCCGTCGAGTCGAAGAGGTCCGTCCGGGCGAGCGCCTGGGCGCGCACGAACGCGTCGTAGAGCGCCATCGGCAGCGTGGGGTGCGCCTCGGCGAGTGGCCGCTTCACAGCGAGCACGTGCATGGCCGGGAAGATGCCCGTCGTGCGGAAGTAGTCCTGCTCGGCCGGGCGCGGGTCGTCGAAGAGTCGCCGCACGCCCCCGCCGGGCCACGTCGACGGGGCGCGGGCCGTCATCAGGGCGTCGATCTCGCCCGCGGCCAGCAGCTCGGCCAGGCTGGCATCCGAGCGGGACTCGAAGGAGAACCCGTCGGGATAGACCTGGGGGTGCTCGTCGCCGCTCCGTGCCTCCTCGAGACCGCCGATGACGTACGTCGGCGCGAACCTGTCCAGGCCGTAGTGGTCGTGCAGGATGCCGCGCAGCCAGACACCGGCTGCCATGTCGAAGACGGAGATCCCGATGCGCCGGCCGGCGAGGTCGGCCGGGGTCCGCACGTCGGCGTGCTCGCTGACGAAGATGCACGAGAGGCGGAAGTGCCGCGACGGGAACACCGGCACGGCCAGGTACGGGCGGGCCGGATCCTGCAGGGTTCGCAGGTACGTCGCGATCGGGAACTCGCACGCGTCGTAGGTGTGCTCCACCGTCTGCTGGTTGAAGAGGGCCTGCACGCCGGTCAGCGTGACGTCGGCGTCGAAGCCGTCGACGACGACCCGTCCGTCGGCCAGCGGCCGCGTGCGTGCGGACTCCGACAACCCGAGCTTCAGCTTCATGCTTCTCCTGTTCCTGGCCCGGGCACGACCGCCCGGGCGCTGATGACGTTCTCGACGCGTGCTCGCAGAGCCGCGTTGAAGCGGCCGTCGAGCTCCCACTCGATGGCGATGACCTGGCCGGCCTTCGCCTCCGCGATCGGCCCGAGGGTGGCGGCGTTGTTGACGACCAGCACCGGCTCGCCCTCGAACCACGCGCCGTCGTCCGGCGCGTCGGGGCCGAGCTCGACGCCCTGGATGTGCCCGGGGTAGTACTGCCCGACGAGCGCGGTCATCCACTGCACGCCGCGCGCGCTCGGAGCCACGACGACGAGGCTCTCCTGGTCGCGCACGCCGATGATGCGCCGCAGGGCAGCCGGCGACGCGACGAGGTTGAGCTCGACGACCTGGTCGAGGTCCTTGACCAGGTCGGCGATGTCGTTGAGGTGGAAGATCGGCACGGCGACGGCGTCGAACTCCTCGTCGAGCACCCGGCCGGCCGCCTCCGCCAGCAGCACCGGTTGCACCTCCACGCCGCTGGCGCGCTGCACCAGCCTCTGCACGTGGCGCAGGTCGCGCTCGTTGCACTCGACGACGGCGATCCGCCGCACCGAGTCCACGCGGTCCAGGGCGACCTCGACCATGCCGGTCAGCTCGAGGGCGGTGAACCCGAGCCGGCGGGCGCGCAGGAGCACCTCGTCGAGCTCGGTGGCGACCACCTCGCGGGCATCGACGGTGACGCCGTCCTGCTGATCCACGAAGGTGCCGCGCCGCGGCACCGTGCGGACCCGGCCGCCGGTGGCGAGCCGGCCGATGGCCCGGTCCACCGTGGAGGAGTTCGAGCCGAGCTCGGTGGCCAGCGCCCGGCACGACGGCAGGCGGGACCCCGTCGGGTAGTACCCGCTGAGGATCCTGTCCAGGATGCGGCGGTAGACCTCGTCCACGCCGGGCGCGACCTCCACGTCAGCTCCCGGCCGACCCGGAGCCTGCGAGCACCGAGAGGTGGGCGAGACCGGCGCGACGCACCAGGTCGGCGGCGACAGGCCGCGACCGCGCCGCGACCTCGGCCGGGTCCACGGCGGTGACCTCGAAGTCGAGCAGGCTCGCTCGCCCGCCGACCCAGACCTCCTTGACCTCCCGGCTGCCGGCGACGAACACCACGGCCTGATAGGGGTCATGGACGTTGGCGAGGGTCGGGCCGGTGCCGTCGAGGACGACGATGTCGGCCTGCTTGCCGGCCTCGAGCGTGCCGATCGTCGCCTCCATCCGCAGGGCACGGGCGCCGCCGATGGTCGCCATCTCCCAGGCCTCGCGCGCGCTCATCGCCGTCGCCTGCTGGTGGTGCACCCGGGCCAGGAGTGCGGCCGACTTCATCGCCTGGAGGAAGTCCTGGGAGTCGTTGGAGGCCGCCCCGTCGACACCGATGCCGACGTCGATGCCGAGCTGGCGCATCTCGGTGACGGGCGCGACGCCGCTGGCGAGGATCATGTTGGCGACGGGGTTGTGGGCGACGCCCACCCGGTGCTCGGCCATCAGCGCGCGGTCGGCCCGGTCGACCCAGACACAGTGCGCGGCGAGCGTCGGCGCCGCGAAGAGGCCCTCGTGGGCGCAGTGCCCGACCACCGTCCGGCCGGTGCGCTCGAAGGTCGCCGTGACCTCCTCGCGGATCTCCTGCATGTGGATGTGCACGCCGTGACCGCCGCCGACGGCGTACTCGACCGATGCCGCGAACATCTCGTCGCTCTGGCCACCGAGCGCCCCGATGCCCACCCGGAAGGTCTGCAGGCTGCTGCTCGCGACGGCCTCGCGGAGCGCGTCGTGCTCCTCGACCTGCCGGCCGATCGAGCGTCCGCCTCGGTCACCGGCGCCGAAGGAGAGCACGCCGCGCAGGCCGAGCTCCTCGAGAGCGTCGACGACGCCGGGTGTCACCGGCGCCGCGTCGTCGGCCGGATGGCAGACGAACATGTCGTTGGCGGTAGTGACACCGCTGCGCAGCATCTGAATGCCGGAGAGCAGGGTGCCGAGGTACGCCGAGCCGCGGTCCAGGTGCGGGCTGACGGGGTTGATCAGCGCGCAGATCCACTCCCACAGGGTGTAGTCGCTGGCGATGCCGGTGATCAGGCCCTCGGAGAAGTGCCCGTGGGTGTTGACGAAGCCCGGGGACACGATGTCGTACGCCGACCCGTGCACCTCGGCGTCGGGATAGCGCGCGACGAGGTCGGTGTACGGGCCGACCTCGACGATCCGGGCGCCCTCGACGACGACCGCGCCGTCGGCGATCGCCTCGGGGGCGAGCACCCAGCCGCCACGGATCAGGACGGTCATGCACCACGCCCGGTCGCATAGTCGTAGGCATCGGCCTGCGGGGCGACGAGGTCGCCGTACATCTCGGGGCGCCGGGCGCGCAGCAGACCGGGGACGGAGTCGAACCGCTTCGGCTCGGCCATCGAGTCGTCGTGGTCGCGCAGCCAGCGGACCCGGTCCAGGTCGAGGGTGGCGAGCACGAGCTCGCGCCGGCCCGCAAAGGCGAGGGGGTGCTCGGGGCCCGTGATCATCGCGGCACCCTGCTCCTCGCCGAAGAGGTTGTTGGTGAGGCCGACGTAGCAGAGGTTCTCGATCGCCCTCGCCTGGTTGATGATCTGCCAGTTGCGGGTCAGGCTCGTGAAGCCGCCTCCGGCCGGCGACAGGATCACCTCGGCACCGCGCAGCGCCACGATGCGGGCGACCTCGGGGGTCCACATCTCCGAGCAGACGACGAGGCCGAAGGGCACGCCATCGATCTCGACGTTGCCGAAGGCCTCGCCCGCCGAGGTCAGGGCACCCCCGGTCTCCTCCGCGGGGATCGTCGCGGGATGGGTCCGCTCGTAGCGCAGCAGCGTCGAGCCGTCACGGCCGACGACGTACACGACGAGGCGGTTGAGCCCGTCCTCGCAGACCTCGTTGCGCGACCAGACGACGTTGATGTCGCCGGCCTTCGCGGCGGCGGCGAGCGCCGGGCCGGCGTCGTAGGAAGGGAGGTCGAGGTCGATCGGGCCGGGGCTGAACTCCGGGAAGCAGACCAGGTCCGCCCCGGCTGCCGAAGCCTCGGCCACGAGGCCGACGGCGTGGTCGACGTTCGGGCTCCCGTCCTCGCCGTGGATGCGACGCGGCTGGGCCATGGCCAGGGTGTAGGAGGAGCGACTCATGGGGCGAGCGTAGGGACCTCCGGACGCCCAGAACCCCCGTGTAATCGGGTGTTTACGGCTCTGCCCCGTTCTTCTCATCCGTGTTACATGCACGGGGACAAGGGGACAGGAAGCGCCTGTGTGACCTCTCCCGCATCACCCGCGCGACCACCCTTGCGGGGTCTACGGTGTGGCCCGTGCTCCGCTGGCTGCTGCTGCTGGCGATGGTGTCCGTCGCCTCCGCGATCCTCTCCGTCGCCCACCTCCCGACCCCGCTCCTCTTCGGTGGACTTCTGGGCGGGCTCATCTACGCCGTGTCACGTCCCCGCCGACCGCTCCAGCTGCCGGGACGGTGGTTCACCGTCGGCCAGGCGGTCGTCGGTGTGCTCGTGGGGGCGTCGGTCGACTGGGGCAGCCTGAGCTCGCTCGGCGCGAGCTGGGCGATCGTCCTGGTGGTCTCGTGCTTCTCGCTGATCGTCTCGGTGCTCGCTGGGCAGCTGCTGGTGCGCCGCGGCGTCTCGCGCGTCACCGCGACCTTCTCCTCCATCGCCGGGGGCGCCGCCGGACTCACCGCCGTCGCCGACGAGCTCGGCGCCGACTCGCGCGTGGTGGCGTCTCTGCAGTACCTGCGCCTGCTCGTCGTGCTCGTCACGATGCCGCTGGTGGCCACCACCGTCTTCGGCGCGAGCAGCGATGCGAACCCGCTCGAGGTGGAGACCCATGCACTGCTCACCGACCTGGCCTTCGCCCTGGTGGCGATCGTCGCCGGCCTGGTCGGCGGGCGCCTGCTGCGCTTCCCCACCCCCGCGATCATCGGCCCGCTCGTGGCGGCCGCGCTGCTCACGCTCGTGCCGGTCTTCGACGATGCCCGGGTGCCCTGGCTCGTCGCCTCCGTCGGCTACGCCCTCATCGGCATCCAGGTCGGCCTGAAGTTCACCGTCGAGAGCCTGCGCCGGATCGGAGGCATGCTGCCGACCGCGCTGTTGACCATCGTCACCACGCAGGTGGCCTGTGCCGCCCTGGGCTGGGTGCTCGTCTGGACGACCGACGTCTCCCCCCTCGACGCCTACCTAGCGACGAACCCGGGCGGCATCTACGCCGTCCTGGGCATGTCCGCCGCGACCGGCGGCGACGTCACCTTCGTGGCGGCGGCCCAGATCGTCCGGCTGATCATCGTGCTCGGCAGCGCGCCGTTCGTCGCGGCGTTCCTCCGGCGGGGAGAGAGCGGCTGAGTCACTCCCCCAGCAGGCGCGCGACGGACTCGGGCGTGGCCAGGGAGCCCCGCGCGCCCAGGGCGGTGACCGCGACGGCCCCCGCGGCGACCGCCCTCGCGACCGCATCGGGGAGCGACCGACCCTGCACCAACAGGGCCGCCAGCGCGCCGCAGAAGGCATCGCCCGCCCCGGTGGTGTCGACGACCTCCACCGTCGGGGCCGGCACGCGCCGGATCGCGGGACCGTCGGCGACCAGCGCACCGCCGGCTCCGACCGTCACGATCGTCGCCACGGTCGAGGCGCCGAGGACGCCGGCCGCGGCCTCGACATCGGCCAGGCCGGTCAGCTGCTCGGCCTCGACCTCGTTGACGACGAGGATCGGGGGCCGGTCCCTCCAGGCCGGCAGCCGGCCGGCGGGCGCCGCGTTGTGGACCCAGGTGGCGCCGTCGCCGATCCCGGCGGGCACTGCCTCGAGCGCCGCGCGCGGGATCTCGGCGCAGGTGAGCACGACGTCCCCCGCTGCCGGAGCCAGGCGCGAGAGCGCCGCGGCCACGTCGTCATGGGTGAGGCCGCCGGTGGCGCCGCTGGCGACGACGATGCTGTTCTCGCCATCGGCGGAGACCCAGATGAAGGCCTGCTGCGTCGGCGACGCCGCGTCGGCGATCGCCTCGCTCGTGTCGACTCCGGCGGCCCGGAGGTCGTCGAGCACGGCGGCGCCGTCGGCGTCCTCACCGAGCTTGACGACCATGGCGGTCCGCGCGCCCATCGCGGTCGCGTTGACCGCCTGGTTGCTGCCCTTGCCCCCGAAGCCGACGAGGAGCCGGGGGGTCAGCACCGTCTCCCCCGGCGCCGGTAGCTGCGCCAGCAGCGCGGTGCGGTCGACGCCGGCCGACCCCACCACGATCACGCGGCCCCCGGGCTCAGGCATCGGGGCCCGGGACGCCGAGGACGTTCGCGGCGGCGAGCCCGACGGCCTCCTCCTGGTGCGGCCGCAGCTGCTGGCCGTACCCCTCGATGGCGGCCAGGTAGGGGTCCTCCACCGGCGTGCGCGCCCCGCTGAGCTCCTCGAGGACCGCCAGCCCACAGAACGGCACGACCCACGGGTTGTAGCCACCCTCGTGTGCCAGCACGAGCCGGCCCCCGCAGAGCTCCTCAGCGGCCTCGCGCACGTGGCGGGTGAGCATCCGGAAGCCCTCCGAGCTCAACATCTGGCGCGCCATCGGGTCGCCGCCGTTGCCGTCGAGGCCACTGGCGACGAGCACGAGGTCGGGCTGGAACCGGGCGAGGGCGGGACGCACGACGTTCATCATGGCGTGCTCGTAGGCACCACCACCGGAACCCGGCGGAAGCGGCACGTTGAGGTTGGTGCCCGCGCCCGGGCCCTCGCCGACGTACGACACGGGGCCCGAGCCGGGCGGGTAGGCGCCGTCCTGGTGCAGCGAGATCGTGAGCACGCTCGGGTCCGCGGCGAAGATGGACTCGGTGCCGTTGCCGTGGTGGACGTCCCAGTCGACGATCGCGACCCGCCCGAGTCCGCGGGACCTGGCGTGCGCGGCGGCGATGGCGAGGTTGTTGAAGAGGCAGAAGCCCCAGCCGGTCTCGCGCGAGGCGTGGTGGCCAGGCGGTCGCACCAGGGCGTAGGCGTTGTCCACGACGCCGTCGAGCACAGCGTCGACGCCCGCGATGACACCGCCGGCGGCGAGCAGGGCGATGCGGTAGGACTCCGCTCCGAACGGGCTCGACCCGTCGCCTGCGTCGCCGCGTCCGCCGGCCGCCTCGACCTCGATCCGGCGACGCAGCGCGGGGGCGTGCACCGCCTCCACCTGCGCCTCCGTGGCCGGCACGGGCCGCACGGGCACGAGCTCGTCGAGCAGCCCCGAGACCGCGACCAGATTGGCGAGACGACGCTTGGCCGGCGGTGACTCGACGTGCTCCATCGGCTCGATCCACTGGCTCAGGCTCGTGGGCAGAGGGCCGGCGCCGGTGCCGGTGTCGTGCCAGAGGTAGCGCTCGTCGAAGACCCAGCCGGTACGCCGCCGCGCCTTCACGTCGTCACCACCAGGCAGCCCCCGGGGACCGTCCGGATCCGGGTGTCGGGGCACGACGAGACGGCCACCGAGACGGGTCGCAGGGCCAGCACCGAGAAGGAGTCTCCAGGGCGCTCGTTCTTCGGCCCGAACGGGTCGTAGTAGTCCGCGGTCGCCGTGGTGTTCTCCCAGAACGACGCCATCCCGGTCACCTCACGCACCGGGATGCCGAGGGCGGCCGCAACCAGCTCACGACAGCCGGCCCGCCCGTCGGCGTACGTCGCGCGACGGCACCCGGGCAGCATGATGTCGATCTCGCCCAGGGACGTGTTCTCCTCCAGCAGCAGCACCGCGGTGCCCTCGGTGTCGTGGAGCGTCTCGCCCGGCCGGACGTGGAACGGCAGCTTCGGTGGGGCGCCGTAGCGCTCGTAGCCGATCACGTTGCGGGTGATCCCCCGGTCGAACCAAGGAAAGGTCAGGTCACCGCCCGAGCGGGCGTCCGGCGTCGTGACGGTGAGCCGGTCCCCCACCGCCAGGTCGAACCGGGTCGCGTGGCCGCGGGGCACCTCGACGGTCCGGCCCGTCACGAGGTGCCCACCCGGACGAGGTCGGCCAGCACCGAGCGCAGGCGCCGGATGAACTCCGCGCCGTCGCCCGCCGTGGCAACGTAGGCGTTGACGGGCTTGTCGAAGTGGCCCCGCCAGTCGGCGATGGTCTCGCCGGTGGTCCACTGCCCGCCCAGCTCCACGTCGACCACCGTCGACAGGGACGCGATCAGGCTCGGGTCGACCGCGGCGCCGACGACGAAGGGGTCGTGCACGTGCGCACCGTAGAAGCCGTCGTGCAGCTCGTGGAACTCGAAGTAGAAGCGCAGCGAGTCCCGCACGAAGTCGAGCACGGGCGAGCCGAGAGCCGTGGTCATCACCTCGACATCCGTCCCTCCCGCCGCTGGGAGTCCGGTGGCGTGGGCGACCGCCAGCAGGTCCTCGGCACGGATCACGGAGGTCTCGGTGACGTCGAGGCCCATCATCGTGATCGGGACCGCACCGCGCTTGCCCGCCGCGCTCCACTGGTGCAGCACCGTGCGCGCCGCCTCGGGGTCGACGTGGATGTTCCACTCCACCCGCGGGTGCACGTTGCCGGCCTGGCTGAACGTCCCGCCCATCACGAAGACGTCACGCAGCAGCAGCGGCAGGTCGGGCTCGGCCAAGACGGCCGCGGCCAGATTGGTGAGGGGTCCGGCCGTGACCAGCGTGATCTCTCCCGGCGTACGACGGGCCTCGTCGACCAACACCTCGATCGCCGTCCGGTCCGAGACGGAGCCACTCGGCTCGAGCACGGCGTACCCGGTGCCGGTGGGCCCGTGCGTCTCCGGGGTGATCTCCAGGCGCCGCGCGATGGGGCCGGCCGCGCCCCTGGCCACCTCGACGTGGGTGGCCCCGGCGAGCTCCAGGACGCCGAGCGTGTTGTGGACGACCTGGTCGACGCCGACGTTGCCGGCACAGGTCGTGACGGCGACCAGGTCGACGTCGGGGTGGCCCGCGGCGTAGAGCAGCGCCAGCGAGTCGTCGATGCCGGTGTCGACGTCGAGGATGAGGCGCTGTCGGCCCCCCGGACGGAAGACCGGCGGGGGTTCGGCCTGGCGGGGTCGTCGCACGGGTCGTCCTCTCAGTACCGGGTCGTGACGGTCAGGTGGTGCGGGCGGATCAGGTCGTGGAAGGCCGACCAGAAGCGGTAGTCGACCTGGGCGTTGACGACCGGCTCGGCGCGCCGCTCGTTGAGGGCGTCGGTGATGCGCGCGCACGCCACGATCGTCTGGACCCGGATCTCGTTCTCCCAGTCCGACCCGGAGGGCACGATCTGACCGCCGTCGACCGCCGCTGCGAGCGCGGGCGAGTAGCGCAGCACCCGCAACGCCCGCAGCGCGGCCGGCACGATGTAGTCGGCGAAGACCGCCAGCGAGTCGAGGTCCTCCAACAGCACCAGCCCCAGCCGGTGCAGGGTCCAGACGCCCAGCTGGGCCAGCTTGTCGATGCGCACCGGCACGCCGTGCACGATCGAGCTGTCGTCGAACTGGGCGAACTCCGAGGTCAGCCGCTCGAGCAGGCCCGCGCCGTCGGCGTACGCCCGCGGGGGGCAGTCGGCGACGAAGGTGGCGAACCGCCCGTCGTACCGCTCGACCAGCACGGCTCCGATCTCGTTGAGCACCCGCACGCGCTCGGCGAGCAGCGGGATGGGTCGTGGCCCGTGCAGCACCTCGGCGAGCTGTTCCTCGGTCACCGACGCGAGCCAGGCGCCCTCGAGCACCGGCACGCCGGCCGCGAGCGCCTGCTCGAAGCGCAGGAACATGCCGTCGGCGTCGACGAGCTCGCGCCCCTCGTGCTCCACCGACCAGGGCACCCCGGTCTCGAAGTCGGTGTAGGCGAAGTTGATCGCGGTCGTCACGAGCGCGAAGTCGATCTGGTCGTCCGGATCGGTGAGGAAGGGCCGCTCCGGGTCGGGCTGGGCACCCCCGATGGGCGCGAACACCTCGAAGCACATCCAGTCGGCGACCGCCGAGACCTGCTCGTCGTCGATCGTCACGTCGCGGCAAAGCGGGCTCGCCGTCGCGCAGCTCGCGAGCACGCTGGCCTTCCAGGCGTTGCTGGTCATCTCGTCTCCTTGTGGGGTTTCATGCTTCGGATCGTCAGGGGGGAAGGGGTCATTCGTCGGAGCGCCGGTAGGCGATGCCGACCGCGGCGGGCGGTCTCAGGGCCTGACGCGCGACGACGAGCACGAGCAGGGTCGTCAGGTACGGCGCGACCACGACGAGCTCCCGCGGAACCGGCGGCCCCCACACGAACCAGATCAGCACGGCCAGTCCGACCACCAGGTTGCCCCAGGCCTCGGAGCCACGCCCCTGGCGCAGCAGCGACAGCGCACGCAGGGCGAGGGCGACACCACCGATGAGGAGCAGCGCCGAGACCGACGCGGCCTGCCTGGTGCTGAGCGCGTCGGTGAAGCCGAAGAGCAGACTGCCACCGAGGACTCCGCCCGGCGTCCAGTTGCCGAAGAGCACCGTCGCCAGGCCGATGAACCCCCGGCCCGCCACCTGGCCCTCGCGATACACCGACGAGGCGGCGACCACGAGGTAGGCGCCGCCGAGGCCGGCCAGGGCTCCGGAGATGGCCTGGGACTGGTAGCGGATGCGGTACGGCGAGACACCGAGGGAGTCGGCCGCCGACGGGTTCTCTCCGCACGCCCGCACGTGCAGGCCGAAGCGGCTGTGGGCGAGGGTCCACCACGTCACGGGGACGAGGAGCAGGCCGATGATGGTCGCGACCGAGACGTCGGTGACCAGGCCGGTCAGGATCCGCGCCCACGCCGAGAGGAACGGCAAGCCCGCGTCCGCGACCGGGTCGAGCAGCCACGAGGCGCCCGGGAGCGTGACGGTGGGCACCGGCTCGAGCGTCGGGCTCTGGCTGATGCTGCCGCCGTCCTGCTGGGCGAAGGTGATCGACGACAGGAAGCGCACGACGCCGAGGGCGGCCATGTTGATGACGATGCCGGCGATCGCCTGATCGACGCCCCAGGCGAGCGTGATGACCGCGTGCAGGAGCCCGGTCAGCACCCCGCCGACCACCCCACCGACCAGCGCGGCCCAGGGGCCGTACTGGAGTCCGACGAAGGCACCGGTCCAGCCGCCGATGATCATCATCCCGTCCAGCCCGAGGTTGAGCGTTCCGGAGCGCTCCGCCCACAGGCCGCCGAGGCCGGCGAGCAGGATCGGCACGGAGAAGCGCAGCGTGGCGCCGGCCAGCCCGGCCGAGGTGAGGTCGGGGGCGTCCGCGAGGTACGCCGCGACCGGCAGCGCCAGCGCGACGACGACGAGCACCCACCACCAGGAGAACCGGGTCACGAGACTGCCTCAGCCGCGGCAGGGCGCGCGTACGAGGCGGCGCGGCGACGGGCAGCGCGGGTGGAGATCCCGTGGACCAGCTGGTAGGACGTGACGACCGCGAGCACGACCGTGGCCTGCACGACCGAGACGACCTCCTTGGGCACGCCGATGAGGTCGAGCGGCAGCGCGCAGCGCTCGAGGAAGGTCCACAGCAGCGCCGCAAGCGCCACTCCGACCGGGTGGTTCCGCCCGACGATCGCGATCGAGAGCCCCACCCAGGCGAGTCCGGCGGGGAAGCCGATGCCGTAGCGGTGGGTCGCGGAGCCGAGCAGCTCGGGCAGACCGACGAGCCCCGCGATGAGGCCGGAGACGACCATCGTCAGCACGATCATCCGACGCGGGTCGGTGCCACCGAGCAGCGCGGCTCGTGGAGCCTGCCCGGCGGCGGTCTGCTCGAAGCCGAAGCGGGTCCGCTCGGTCAGGACCCAGAACCCCACCCCGAGGAGCACGGCGAGCACCGTGAACCCGTAGATCTCGCCGAGGCCGGGCACCGGGATCGAGGGCATCCAGCCCGACTCAGACATCAGCGGCGTCTGGGTGTTGTTGCTGCCCTCGTCACGCGTTCCGAGCCGCTCGGGCGCGACGAGAAACGCGACGATTCCCGTCGCGACGGCGTTCAGCATGATCGTGCTGATCACCTCGCTCACGCCCCGGCTTGCCTTCAGGTACGCCGCGACCGCGGCGTACGCGCCCGCGACGAGGCACGAGACGGTGATCAGCAGCGGGATCTGGAGCACCATCGGCAGGCTCACCGCCGCCCCCACAACGGCGGCGGCGAACACACCGAGCCGGTACTGTCCGTCGATGCCGATGTTGAAGAGGTACATCCGAAAGCCGATGGCCGCCGCCAGTCCGGCCAGGTAGTACGTCGTCGCCTTGTTGACCATCGCCACCCAGCCCTCGGGCGTCAGTGCGAACCGTCCGACGACGTCGAGGATCACTCCCGGTGAGATCGCGTACGCCGCGAGGATGCCCGTCAGCACGGCGGCCGCGAAGGCCAGGGCGATGCCGACCGCGAGCAGGTGCAGGCCCAGCGAGGCCAGGCGCGGCGGCGAGACGACGCGCCTCACCAGCCCCTCGAGCCGCCCGCTCACGCCACCGCCTGGGTCATCGAGCGGCCGATCTGGGCCACCGTCGCGGACTCGGCGTCATGCACGGCGACCACGCGGCCGCGCACCATCACGACGATCCGGTCCGAGAGCGTCAACAGCTCCTCGAGATCGGCGCTGATGAGGAGCACGCCGGTGCCGCGCTCGGCCGCCTCGATGAGCCGGGCCCAGATCGCCCGCTGCGCACCCACGTCGACCCCGCGCGTCGGCTGGGCCGCGACGAGCAGATCCGGCCGGGCATCGAGCTCGCGGCCGACGATGAACTTCTGCTGGTTGCCGCCCGAGAGCGCGGACGCCGGGAGGTCGACGGACGGCACCCGCACGTCGGAGCTGGCGACCACGGCCTCCGCGGCACGTCGTACGGCGCCGATGCGCAGCCACGGGCCGCGCGCCAGGCGCCGGTCGTGGAGGTGGCCGAGCAGCTGCGAGCGCCACAGCGGCTGGTCGAGCAGCACCCCCTCGCGCTGCCGGTCTTGTGGGATGCAGCCCAGGCCGCCCACCCGGCGCTGGGCGGTCGACTCATCGGCGAGGTCGCGGCCGTCGAGCACCACCGTCCCGGCGGTCAGCGGCAGCACGCCGAGGAGCGCGTCGACCAGCTCGTCCTGTCCGTTCCCCTCGACCCCGGCGACGCCGACGATCTCGCCGGCACCGACCTCGAGGTCGAGGTCCAGGCGCCCCCCGCCCTGCGCGGTGGCGGTGACGCCCGCCATGCGCAGCAGCACCGCTCGCTCCCGGCCCCGGTCTCGCAGCGGCAGCGCGGCCGGCTCCGCACCGACCATGAGCACGGCGAGCTCGTGCACGTCGGTCTCGCCGCGCAGGACGTCGGCGACGACCTTGCCGCGCCTCATCACGGTGATCGCGTCGCTGATCTCGACGACCTCGTCGAGGTGGTGGGAGATGAAGACCACGGTGAGGCCGTCCTCGCAGAGCCCGCGGATCCGGCTCAGCAGGTCGGCCGACTCCTGCACGGTGAGCAGCGCGGTGGGCTCGTCCAGGATCAGGATCCGGGCCCCCCGGAAGAGCACCTTGATGAGCTCGACACGCTGGCGCCGGCCGACGCCGAGGTCTCGCACCATCGCATACGGGTCGACCGCCAGGCCGTAGCGCTCCGAGATCTCGACGATCCGTCGCGCGGCCGCGTCGCGGTCGATGCGCCCGAAGCGCGAGCGGCGTACCGGCTCCTGGCCGAGGATCACGTTGTCGAGCACCGAGAGGTTCTCGGCCAGCTTGAAGTGCTGGAAGACCATGCCGATGCCGGCCGCGATGGCGTCCGCCGGCGAGGAGAAGCTCACCGGCTCGCCGCCGATCCGCAGCGTCCCGCGGTCGGGACGGGCCGCGCCGTACATGATCTTCATGAGCGTCGACTTGCCGGCGCCGTTCTCGCCGACGACGGCGTGGACCGTGCCGGGGACAACCCGCAGGCGGACGTCGTCGTTCGCGCGGACGCCGGGGTAGGTCTTGGTGATCCCGTCGAGCTCCACGGCGTAGGCCGTGGAGCCCGACGGGGTGCTCACCGGTAGCGAGTCACTCAACGGTCGTCGGGACCGTGATGTCGCCGGACCTGATCTGGGCGGCGAGCTCGTCGACCGCGGCGATGGTCTCCTCGGAGAGCAGGTCGCCCGAGGTCGAGTACCCCACCCCCTCCGTCGAGAGGTCGAAGCGACGCTCCCCCGCCTCCACCGACCCGTCGGCGACGGACTCGATGAAGGTCTGGACACCGACGTCGACGCGCTTGAGCATCGAGCTGACGATGACCTCGTTCAGCGGCGCCTCGGTGGTGTCGTACTGGTCGCTGTCGACGCCGATCACCTTGGCCCCGGCGCCGTTCGCGGCGTCGAAGACGCCCGCGTTCGAGCCACCGGCGGCCGCGAAGACGATGTCGACGCCCGAGTCGTACTGTCCGTTGGCCGACTCCTTGCCCCGCGTCGGGTCGTTGAAGCCCGCGAAGTCCGGCGGCTGAGTCAGGTACGACGTGCTGACGTCGACCTCCGGGTTCGCCGCCTCGGCGCCGGCGAGGAAGCCGGCCTCGAACTCGTTGATCAGCGGCGTGTCGACGCCGCCGATGAAGCCGACCTTGCCGCTCTCCGACTCCAGGGCGGCGACGGCGCCGACGAGGAAGGAGCCCTCGTTGGCAGCGAAGGTCAGAGCCGCGACGTTCGGCTGCTCGACGGTCGCGTCGTCGACGATCGCGAACCAGGTGTCGGGATACTTGGGCGCGACCTCGTTGAGCGCGGTGGCGTAGAGGTAGCCGACGGTCACCACCGGGTCGGCGCCGCTCTGCGCGAGCAGCTCCAGCCGCGCCGCGCGGTCCTCGTCGGTGTCGGTCTCCTTGGCGGTCGACTCGGTGACCTCGGCGCCCTGCGCGTCGGCCGCGGCCTTCGCGCCGGCGTACGCAAGGTCGTTGAAGCCCCCGTCCCCGCGACCGCCGAGGTCGTAGGCCACCGCCACGGTGCCGCCCGCTCCGGAGCCCCCGCCGTTGGTGTCGTCGCTCGCCGAGTCCTCGTCGCCGCCGCTGCTACAGGCGCCTAGCGCCAAGGACGCCGCAGCGACCAGCACCGCCGCCCGAATCAATGCCTTCATGCTGCTGCTCCTGAGGAGTCGAGGCAGCCGCACGTTCCCGGATCGTGAGCCGCTGCTGGGTGGACAGCGGCCAGTCTTGGGGGCGGCGAGAGGGCGGACAACCCAAGTCTGCAAGAGGAAACCGAGGTTTAACGGGCCGGAGACAACACCCGGCACACAGGGACAGCGCGGCCCGGCTCAACCGAGTCGACGGACAGGCTCCCCCGCGCGCCAGGCGGCGATGTCCTCGACGCCCTGGGAGAAGAACGTGCGGTAGTTGTCCTCGGTGACGTAGCCGAGGTGCGGGGTGGCGAGCACCTGCGGGAGCGAGCGCAGCGGGTGGCCCGAGGGCAGCGGCTCCTCGTCGAAGACGTCGAGCCCGGCGCCGGCGAGCCGGCCCGCCCGCAGCGCCTCCAGGAGCGCGCCGGTGTCGACCAGGCCGGCCCGGGAGGTGTTGACGAGCAGGGCGTGCGGCCTCAGCGCCCCGAGCTCGGCGGCGCCGACCAGCCCGCGCGTGGACTCCGAGAGCACCAGGTGCAGGGTGACCACGTCGGCGGCGGCCATCAGCGCGGACAGGCTCTCGGCGCGGCTCGCGCCCGCCTCGGCGGCGCGCTCGTCGGTGAGGTGCGGGCTCCAGGCGACGACGTCCATGCCGAATGCCCGGCCCACCTGCGCCACCCGGCGGCCGATCTTGCCCAGCCCCACGACCCCGAGCGTCGCGCCCGCCAGGTCACGACCGACGGTGAGCTGCCACGGCCCGCCCGCACGCAACGACGCCGCCTCGCGCTCGAGGTGGCGCGCCAGACCCAGGATGAGCGCCCAGGTGAGCTCGGCCGGCGGCGCCGGGCTGCTCGCCGTACCGCAGACGACGACCCCGCGCTCGACGCACGCCGCCAGGTCGATCGAGGCGTTGCGCATGCCGCTGGTGACCACCAGGCGCAGGTCCGGCAGACGCTCGAGCAGCTCGCGCGTGAGCGGGGTGCGCTCGCGCATCACCATCACGATCTCGGCACCCGACAGCACGTCGAGGAGAGCCTCACCCTCGAGGTGCTCGCTCACCGGGGCGACCTCCACGTCGCCGAGCACCGACCAGTCGGCGTACGACGTGGCGACGCCCTGGTAGTCGTCGAGGATCACGCAGCGCATGGGCCAAGCCTCGCAGCCCGCCGCCGCTCCACGACGAAGGCCCGCCACCCTGACGGGTGACGGGCCTTCGAGGTGCAGCCGGGATCAGGCGTTGCCCTCGTCCTCAGCGGCGACGTTGCGGGTGCGGTTGGGGTCGACCTGGACGCCGGGGCCCATGGTCGTGGAGACCGTGACCTTGCGCAGGTAGCGGCCCTTGGAGCTGGCCGGCTTGAGCCGCAGCACCTCCTCGAGGGCGGCGGCGTAGTTCTCGGCCAGCTGGGCCTCCGAGAAGGACGCCTTGCCGATGATGAAGTGCAGGTTGGCGTGGCGGTCGACGCGGAACTCGATCTTGCCGCCCTTGATGTCCGAGACGGCCTTGGCGACGTCGGGCGTCACGGTGCCGGTCTTGGGGTTGGGCATGAGGCCGCGGGGGCCGAGCACGCGACCGAGGCGGCCGACCTTGCCCATCATGTCCGGGGTCGCGACGACGGCGTCGAAGTCGAGCCATCCGCCGTTGACCTTCTCGATCAGCTCGTCGCCACCGACGACGTCGGCGCCGGCCTCACGGGCCGCGTCGGCCTTGTCGCCGTTGGCGAACACCAGGACGCGGGCGGTCTTGCCGGTGCCGTGCGGGAGGTTGACCGTGCCGCGGACCATCTGGTCGGCCTTGCGGGGGTCCACGCCGAGGCGCATGACGACGTCGACGGTCTCGTCGAACTTCTTCTTGCTGGCGGTCTTGGCGATCTTGATCGCGGTCAGCGGGGCGTAGAGCTCGTCCTTGTCGAACGTGTCTGCCGCCGCGCGGTAGGTCTTGCTGCGCTGCATGTCTGGTTCTCTCGATTCTTTCGGTGCCAGTCGTGGTCAGGTGAGCCAGCGCGGCTCTGCCACAGGTGCGGAAAAGGGCCCGGAGGCTCTTAGTCGGTGGTGACGCCCATGGAGCGAGCGGTGCCCTCGACGATCTTCATCGCGGCGTCCAGGTCGTTGGCGTTGAGGTCGGGCAGCTTGGTCTGCGCGATCTCGCGGATCTGGTCCTTGCTGAGCTTGCCGACCTTCTCCTTGTGCGGGACGCCCGAGCCCTTCTTCAGGCCGGCGGCCTTCTTGATCAGCTCGGCGGCCGGCGGGGTCTTCGTGATGAAGGTGAAGGACCGGTCCTCGTAGATGGTGATCTCCACGGGGATGACGTTGCCGCGCATGGACTCGGTCTGGGCGTTGTACGCCTTGCAGAAGTCCATGATGTTGACGCCGTGCGGACCGAGCGCGGTACCGACCGGCGGGGCCGGGGTCGCGGCACCGGCCTGCAGCTGCACCTTGACCAGCGCAGCGATCTTCTTCTTGGGAGGCATTCGTTGTTCTCTCTCTGTCTTGTGGTCATGACGAGGACGTCCGGCGCCCTCTGCCACTCATCTGTTGCTGTACAACCGCACCATTCTGCGGCCTTGGCGCCTGACGTGCGAAATCCGCGGGGCGGAGCTCAGACGCGCTGGATCTGGCTGAAGCTGAGCTCGACGGGGGTCTCGCGACCGAAGATCTCGACCAGGGCCTTGACGCGCTGGGCCTCGGCGTTGATCTCGGTGATCGTGGCGTGCAGCGTGGCGAACGGCCCGTCGACGACCATGACCGAGTCGGAGATGTCGAAGTCGGCGACCTCGACCTGCTTCTTCGCGGTGGCGGCGCCACCCTTGGCGGGGGTGCCGGCGGCGACGGCCTCGGCCTCGGCCCGGGCGAGGACGCTCGGGGCGAGCATGTTCTCGACCTCGGACATACTCAGCGGCACCGGCTGGTGGCTGTGGCCGACGAAGCCCGTGACGGACGGGGTGTGGCGTACGGCGGACCAGGACTCGTCGGTCAGGTCCATGCGCACGAGCACGTAGCCGGGCAGCGACGGCTTGGTGCGGGTGCGGCGCTGGCCGTTCTTGATCTCGACGACGTCCTCGATCGGGACCACGATCTCGTGGATGTAGTCCTCCATGTTCAAGGAGATGATGCGGTTCTCCAGGTTGGACTTCACCCGGTTCTCCATGCCGGAGTAGGTGTGGACCACGAACCAGTCCCCCGGCTTGGCCCACAGCTCGCGGCGGAAGGCCTCCAGCGGGTCCTCGTCCTCGTCCTCGGCGGCGTCCTCGTCCTCGGCGGTGTCCGCCTCGGCGTCGGCGCTCTCGTCGCTCTCGTCGCCCTCGGCGGCCGGCTCGTCCGTGGCCTCGAGGTCGGCGGCGGCGTCGTCGGAGGCGGCCTCGTCGGGCGCCTCGGGGCTCTCGTCCGCGGCCTCGTCGACGACGGGGGTCGCCTCGGCGTCCGCCGGCGTCTCCTCGGGCTCGACCTGCTCGTACTGCTCCGACACGTGTTGCTCCATCACATTGCTTGTCGTGTTGCTGGGTGTGGTCCAAGTTCCCGGCCCGCCCGGACCGTGGTCACGGGGCGCCGGGAGGGGGTCAGCCGTCGCCGCCGGCGAAGACGGCGAGCGCGAGCTTGCCCAGGCCGAGGTCGAGGGCCGAGATCAGCACCATCATGAAGATCACGAAGACCATGACGACGAGGAAGTACGTGACCAGCTGCTCCTGGGTGGGGTAGACCACCTTGCGGAGCTCGGCCACGACCTGCCGGTAGAACGTCGGGAGGCTGGTGCGTTTGTCGGTCCTGGTGTCGCGGTTGCGGGAACCGCCGCCGACTGCCTTGCTGTCCGACACGCTCTCACCTCTCTCTGTCGTCCTGACGGGTGCTTCTGGTGATCGTTCCTGCTACGCAGGGCACGAGGGACTTGAACCCCCAACCTTCGGTTTTGGAGACCGATGCTCTGCCAGTTGAGCTAGTGCCCTTCGCGGAGGCCCACTCTGCACGCCCTCGAGATCCGGGCGCGCGACAACATGTGGGAATCCACCAAACGTGGAGTCTACGGTGCGGGTGTTGATCGCGTCCAAACGACTCCGACCACCCCCCGGATCTCGGATGTCGGTCCCGGGGGTGCGCCTCTACGATGACAGACATGTCTGACGCGTCCGCCGCCCCGTCCTCCACCCCCACCTCGACCACCGAGTCGCCCGTGGGCACCAACCCGCGCGAGCGCCGGGTGTCTCGCCGGATCGGCGCGATCGCCGAGTCCGCCACGCTCAAGGTGGACGCCAAGGCCAAGGCGCTCAAGGCCGAGGGGCGGCCGGTGATCGGCTTCGGGGCCGGCGAACCGGACTTCCCCACGCCCGACTACATCGTGGAGGCGGCCGCCGAGGCCTGCCGCGACCCGCGCAACCACCGCTACACCCCGGCCGGCGGGCTTCCGGAGCTGAAGAAGGCCATCGTCGCCAAGACCCGCCGCGACAGCGGGCTGGAGATCGAGACCAACCAGGTGCTCGTCACCAACGGCGGCAAGCAGGCCATCTACGCCGCGTTCGCCGCGATGATCGACCCCGGCGACGAGGTGATCGTGCCGGCGCCGTACTGGACGACGTACCCGGAGGCCATCCAGCTCGCCGGCGGCGTGCCGGTCGAGGTGCTCGCCGACGAGACCCAGGACTACAAGGTCACCGTCGAGCAGCTGGAGGCCGCGCGCACCAAGCACACCAAGGTGCTGCTGTTCGTCTCCCCGTCGAACCCGACGGGCGCCGTCTACAGCTCCGAGGAGATCCGCGCCATCGGCCAGTGGGTCGAGGACCACGACCTGTGGGTCCTGACCGACGAGATCTACGAGCACCTCGTCTACGACGACGCCGACACCGGGTCGATGCCGGTCCTGTGCCCGTTCCTGCAGGACAACTGCGTCGTCGTCAACGGGGTCGCCAAGACCTACGCCATGACCGGTTGGCGCGTCGGCTGGATGATCGGCCCCGCCGACCTGGTGAAGGCGGCCACCAACCTGCAGTCGCACGCCACCTCCAACGTCGCCAACGTCTCCCAGCGCGCGGCCATCGCCGCCCTCGAGGGCGACCTGACGGCCGTCGACGAGATGAAGGCGGCCTTCGACCGCCGGCGCCACAAGATCGTGTCGATGCTCAACGAGATCGACGGCGTGGTCTGCCCGATGCCCGGCGGCGCGTTCTACGCCTACCCGTCGGTCAAGGGCCTGCTCGGCAAGGAGTACGGCGGTCAGGTCGTCGAGACCTCCGCCGACCTGGCCGGCTACATCCTGGACGCCGCCGAGGTGGCGGTCGTCCCGGGCGAGGCCTTCGGCTCCCCCGGCTACCTGCGGCTCTCCTACGCGCTCGGCGACGACGACCTCGTCGAGGGCCTCTCGCGCCTGCAGAAGCTGTTCGCTTGAGGGATCTGCACGCCCTCCCCAAGGCGCACCTGCACCTGCACTTCACGGGGTCGATGCGGCACAGCACGCTGCTCGAGCTGGCCGAGCGCGACGGCATCGCCCTGCCCGAGTCCCTGGTCTCGCAGTGGCCGCCGCAGCTGAGCGCGGCCGACGAGAAGGGCTGGTTCCGCTTCCAGCGGCTCTACGACGTCGCGCGCTCGGTGCTGCGCACCGAGGCCGACGTACGGCGCCTGGTCCGGGAGGCGGCGGAGGACGACGTGGCCGACGGGGGGCGGTGGCTGGAGATCCAGGTCGACCCGAGCGGCTACGCCGCGCGCTTCGGCGGGATCACGGCCTTCACCGACCTCGTCCTGGACGCCGTGCGCGACGCCTCGCAGCGCACCGGCCTCGGGATCGCGGTCGTGATCGCCGCCAACCGGACCCGGCACCCCCTCGACGCGCGGACCCTGGCGCGCCTGGCCGCGCAGTACGTCGGGCGCGGCGTGGTGGGCTTCGGGCTCTCCAACGACGAGCGGCGCGGCCGTACGTCCGACTTCGCGGGGGCCTTCGCGATCGCGGAGCGGGCCGGGCTGCTCTTGGCTCCGCACGGCGGGGAGCTGCTCGGGCCCGACTCGATCCGCACCGTCCTGGACTCCCTGCACGCCGACCGCCTGGGCCACGGGGTGCGCTCGGCAGAGGACCCGGCCCTGCTCGAGCGCATCGTCGAGGCCGGCGTGGCACTGGAGGTGTGCCCGGTGAGCAACGTGGCGCTGGGCGTCTACAGCGACCTGACCTCGGTGCCGCTGCCGACCCTGCTCGAGGCCGGCGCCACCGTGGCGCTCGGCGCCGACGACCCGCTGCTGTTCGGCTCGCGGCTGGCCGGGCAGTACGCGACCATGCGCGCGGCCCACGAGCTCCCCGACGAGGACCTCGCCGAGCTGGCGCGGATGTCGGTGCGGGCCTCGAGGGCGCCCGAGGACGTGCGCGCCGCGGTCCTGGCCGACATCGACGCCTGGCTGGACTGAGCACCCGCTGTTTGCGCGGTCCGTCGCCTGGGAAGATCCTCCGTGTGACCAACCAGGGGCCGGACGAGTCGGACGAGACGCAGCCCTTCGCCTCGCCCTCCGGCCCGGAGCAGCCCAGCGCGCCGCAGTGGCCGACGTACGGGCAGCCCAGCGCGCCGACCCCGGAGCCTCCGGCGGCTCAGCCGCCGCCGTCCTACGGCGCTCCGGCGCCGCCGAACCCCTACCTGCAGCAGCCCTACGGCCAGCCGCCGTACCCGCCGAACTTCGCCGGCTACGGCCAGCCGGTGCCGGGCTACAGCTACGCCCAGCCCCTGGGCCAGGCCACGACGTCGATGGTGCTCGGCATCATCGGGATCGTCTCGATCCTCCTGACGCCGATGTGCTGCCTGACCTTTCCGGGCGTCTTCGTCGGTCCGTTCGCGATCTGGACCGGCGTGAGCGCCAGGCGCACGATCGACCGCAACCCGGGGTTCTACACCAACCGTGGCCAGGCCGTCGCCGGCTTCGTCACCGGCATCGTCGCCACGGTGCTCGCGGTGCTGGCCCTCATCGTGGTGGTGGCGTTCGTGGGGATGGCCGACTGGTCCTCGTCGTACGACGGCTACTAGAGCGCGCAGCCCACGAGCACCGGCTCGTTGACCAGCGTGATGCCGAAGCGGGCGGCGACGCCGTCGCGCACCTCGCGGGCGAGGTCGAGCAGCTCGGCGGTGGTCGCGCCGCCGCGGTTGGTGAGGGCCAGCGTGTGCTTGCCGGACAGCGCGACCGTCGTGGTGCCGTGCCCCTTGGCGAAGCCGGCGTGCTCGATGAGCCAGGCCGCGCTGGTCTTCACCCCGCCGTCGGCCGGCCAGGACGGCGCCCCCTCGGGCAGCTCGGCGGGCGCGACCACGGGGTTGGTGAAGAAGGACCCCGCGCTCCAGGTGTCGTGGTCGTCGGCGTCGAGGACCATCCCCTTGGCCCGGCGCAGGCCGAGCACCGCCTCACGGACGTCGGCCAGGGGCGCGCGGCGGCCCACCTCGACGCCGAGCGTGCGCGCGAGCTCGGCGTAGGCCACGGGAGCCCCCAGCGAGCCCTGGACGAGCTGGAAGGTCACGTCGAGCACGACGTGGCGCCCGGGGTCGGCCTTGAACCGGGAGTGGCGGTAGCCGAAGTGGCAGTCGGCGTTGGCGAAGGTGCGGACTCCCCGCAGCGTGCGGTCCCAGACCCGCACGGACGCGACCGTCTGGGCGACCTCCTGGCCGTAGGCGCCGACGTTCTGGATCGGGGTCGCGCCGACCGCGCCCGGGATGCCGGAGAGGGCCTCGACGCCGACCCAGCCGCGCTCGACGGCGGTCGCGACCAGCCCGTCCCAGGACTCCCCGGCGGCCACGGTGACCAGCACCCCACCGCATGAGGCGTCGGTCTCCCCCTCGGGCAGGTCGGGGGTGATCCCGCGGGTCGCGACGTGCACCACGACCCCCGGGAAGCCCTCGTCGGCGACGACCAGGTTGCTGCCGCCACCGAGGACCAGCACCGGCTCGCCGGCCGCGTCGGCGGCGGAGACGGCCTCGATCAGCTCGGCCTCGGTGGAGGCGGTGACGAGGCGCCCGGCCGGCCCACCCAGACGCAGCGTGGTGAGGTCGCGCAGGTCAGGCACGGACCACGGCCTTGGGCATCCCCAGGACCTTCTGGCCACCGCAGGTGACGGTCAGCGCGACCGTCGTCAGCCCGTCCTCGGTGCCCTTCACCTCGCCGGCGACCTCCAGCTCGACCCCGCCCTCGGCCGGGACGACGACGGGGTTGGTGAACTTGCAGCCGAAGCTGACCACCTGGGCGCCGGGGAACCAGCCCTCGACCGCGCGGGCGGCGAGCGCCATGGTGTACATGCCGTGGGCGATGACGCCGGGCAGCCCGACGCTGAGCGCGACCGCCTCGTCCTGGTGGATGGGGTTGTGGTCGCCGCTGGCCTGCGCGTAGCGCACCAGGTCGGCGCGGGTGATCGTGAAGCGCCGGCTGTCGAGGGTCATGCGTCCGCCCCCCGGTGGACGAGGGTGGCCGAGGTGCGGCAGACCACGGCGCCCATCACGTCGGTGATCTCGCTGGTGGTCCCGATGATGTCGTTGCCGCCTATCTGGCGCAGGGTCGCGACGGTGAGGGTCGCGCTGAGCACGTCGCCGGGCAGGATGGCCCGCTCGTAGGCGAACCTCTGCTCGCCGTGGACGATGCGGAACAGGTCGATGCGCTCCGCCTCGAGGAAGGCGTTCATGGCGTCGAAGGCGAGCACGATCGGGAACGTCGCGGGCGCCGGCCCCCCGGCGTACTCGCCGCCGGTGGCGGCGACGAACTCGCCGATCCTCTCGGCCGACACCTCGAAGCGCGGGGTCGGCGGGAAGGTCCGGCCGACGAGGGATTGGTCGACTGGCATGGGTCGAATCTAGCCGGTCCGAAATGCGTTCGACCCGCCGCGGGTCAGCGGCGGGTCGAGCGGCAAGCGTGGGTTCAGCGGGTCTCGCGGTGCGCCTTGTGCGTGCGGCACCGGGGACAGAACTTCGCCAGCTCCAACCGGTCGGGGTCGTTGCGGCGGTTCTTCTTGGTGATGTAGTTGCGCTCCTTGCAGTCCACGCACGCGAGCGTGATCTTGGGGCGAACGTCGGAGCTCTTGCTGGCCACGGGAAGTCCTTTGTCGTATTCAGTCGTCTTGCGTAGCGGGGGCGGGACTCGAACCCGCGACACCACGATTATGAGCCGTGTGCTCTAACCACCTGAGCTACCCCGCCATGGGGAAGGGATCAGGCTCTTCAGAGCCTACCCAGAGCCCCTTTACGGAATCGAACCGTAGACCTTCTCCTTACCATGGAGACGCTCTGCCGACTGAGCTAAAGGGGCAACGACGGAGAACGATACACAGGGGGGTCACGGTTGGAGAAATCGGTCCCGCCCTCCCGCCGCCGGCCCCATCTCAGCCCTGGATCCGAGCCCAGGGACGGGCCTGCTCCAGCTCGTAGGACAGCCCCAGCAAGGTGGCCTCCCGGCCGGCCCCGGCACCGAACATGACCCCCAGCGGGAGCCCCTCCGCGGTGGTCGCCAGGGGCAGCGACACCGCCGGGTCGCCGGTGGCGTTCTGCAGCGGCGTGAAGGCCACCCAGTCCAGGAGCCGGCCCATGATCGTGTCGTAGTCGCGGGTCGGGTCGAGATGGCCCACCTGCGGCGTTCCGGTGGCGAGCGTGGGGGTCAGCAGGACGTCGTACTGGCGGAAGAAGGCCTCGGAGTGAGCCCGGGTCCGCCGCAGCCGGCGGATGGCGCCCGGCAGCCGGTGCAGGTTGCGGCGGCAGTGCCGGTCCAGGCCCAGGGTGAGGTTGTCGAGGTTCTGCGGGGCCCAGCTCCGGCCGTGGGTACGGCGGCCGGTGCGGACCAGGAACATCGCCAGCATCGACCAGTAGAGCAGGAAGTCGTCGCGGAACGTGTCCGGCACCATCATCGCCTCGACGGGCTCGACGTGGTGGCCCAGGTCCTCGAGCAGCGCGGCGACGCCCTCGGTGAGGGCGGTCACCTCCGCGTCAGCGGAGACCCCCATGCCGGTGGTGTTGAGGGCCACCCGCAGCCGGCGCCTGCCGGGTCGTGTGATGTCACCGATGGGCGGGAGATGCAGGGCGCGGTAGACCTTCTCGGCCTCCCGCAGGAACGCCGCGGTGTCGCGCACCGAGCGGGTCAGGACGCCGTCGGACACGATCCGGATCGGCATGTCGCGCGCCAGCTTGTCCTGCGCCAGCCGGTCGCGGGTCGGCTTCAGCCCGACCAGGCCGTTGACCGCCGCCGGGATCCGGATCGAGCCGCCGCCGTCGTTGGCGTGGGCCAACGGCACGGCCCCCGCCGCGACCAGGGCCGCCGACCCCGCCGACGACGCACCGGCCACATGGTCGGTCGACCACGGCGAGCGCACCGCCCCGAGCCGCGGATGCTCGGCAGCCGCCGAGAAGCCGTACTCGGAGAGCTGGGTCTTGCCCAGCGGCAGCAGGCCGGTGGCGAGGTACATGCGCGCGAAGTCCCCGTCCGCGGCCTGCGGCCGAGCGACGTAGGAGTCGGTGCCCTGCTGGGTCGGCATCCCGGCCACGTCGACGTTGTCCTTGACGAAGGTCGGCACGCCGGCGAAGTAGCCGGCGCGTGGGGCGCGTGCCTCGGCGCGCGCGCGGTCGTAGGCGCGGAAGGCGACCGCGTTGAGGTCACGGTCGACCCGCTCCACCCGTGCGATCGCGGCCTCCACCACCTCCGGCACCGACACGGCGCCCCGGTGCAGCGCCTCGACCAGCCCGACCGCGTCGAGCTCCCCCAGCGCGTCGTCAGTGAAGGTGTGCACGCGGTTCATGGTGGCAACCTAGCGGCGGGGTGGGCATGGCGTGAGTTTCACCGGGTCCCCGGTGAAACTCACGCCTCCCCGACAAAGTTTCGTAGCGGAAGCATGAGATTCACCGGGTGCCCGGTGAATCTTGAGGTCCTTGAGGCCTCGCCTGGCCGGCCGGCCGGCCGCTAGAGCAGGACGGCGAGCAGGAGCGGGAGCAGGATGCTCATGGCGAGGGCGGTGAGGCCCATGGACAGGCCGGCGAAGGCACCCTCGGTCTCGTGGGCGGCGAGCATGCGGGAGGCACCAGCATCCCGATCACGGGGCCCGGAACGGGCACGTCCAGGAGCCGGACGGCCACCTCGCCGACGAGCTGGCAGGCCAGGAGCCAGGTGAGCCCGGTGATCATGCCGCGCCGCGGCGGTGACACCCCACCAGGTGCGGGTCGAAGAGGCCGACGGCCTCGCTCAGGGCGTACATCGTCGTCGGCCCGACGAACGCGAAGCCGTGCCTCTTCAGCGCCTTGGACAGCGCCACCGACTCCGGCGAGGTGGTCGCCAGCTCCTCGGTCGTCTCCGGGGCGGGCGGCACCTCGGGCCGGAAGCCGAGGATGAAGGCCTCGAGACCCTCGGCCTCGCGCAGGGCCATGGTGGCCCGGGCGTTGGTCAGCGCGGCCTGGATCTTCAGCCGGTTGCGCACGATGCGAGGCTCGGCCATGAGCCGCTCGACGTCGCGCTCGTCGAAGGCGGCGATCGCGTCGGCGTCGAAGCCGTGGAAGACCTCGCGGAACGCCTCGCGCTTGTGCAGGATCGTCGACCAGGACAGTCCGGACTGGAACGCCTCGAGGGTCAGGCGCTCGAGGTAGGCGGCCTCCCCGTGCACCGGGTTGCCCCACTCCGTGTCGTGGTAGTCGCGCATGGTGCCCGGGCCGCCCGCCCACGGGCAGCGCAGCACGCCGTCCTCACCTTGCACCGGTCCCATGCCGGCATCCTCCCATCGGGTACCGACGGGTCAGCGGCGCTCTCGCAGCCGGGCGTTGGGCAGCGACGGCGCTGGAATGGGCGGCAGGTGCTCGCCCACCACGACGCCGAAGCGCCCGTCGCGGACCAGCTGCCCGTCACGCACCACCCGCTCCCCTGGACCGGCCTCCTCGCGCAGCCCGCCGGCCGCGCCGGGATCGGCGGGCTCGCCGGCCTCGTCGGCGATCTGCGCCTGCCACTGCGCCCGGAAGCCGACGATCTCCTCGTGGCTGCGCCCGACGAAGTTCCACCACATGACGATCGGCTCGCCGAACGGCGGCCCGCCCAGCAGCAGCACCCGCACCGGCTCGTCGTACGAGCTGAGCCTCAAGGACGCCGACCCGGGCGCTACGAAGGCCAGGTCACCGCGCTCCGCGGTCGTGCCGGCGACCTCGAGCCGACCGCGATCGACCAGCACCCCGAGCTCGAAGGCCGGGTCCACGTCCAGGTCCAGGGTGGCGCCCGGGTCGAGCAGCAGCTCGGCACCCAACAGCGGCGTCGCGGTCGGCACCGGGGAGGTGTCACCCAGGAGCGAGCCGAGGAGGACGCGGGCCTCCCAGCCGGTGCCCGCGAGCGGCGGCGGTGCATGGTGGGCGAACCCCGGGGCGACGTCGCGGGCACCGTCGGGCAGCGCCACCCAGAGCTGGGCGCCGTGCAGCGTGCGCGTCTGCGGGGTGGAGACCTCGGAGTGGCTGATCCCGCGGCCGGCGGTCATCAGGTTGACCTCGCCGGGGCGCACCATGGCGTGGTTGCCGGCGCTGTCGCGGTGCTCGATCTGGCCGGTGAAGAGCCAGCTCACGGTCTGCAGCCCGGTGTGGGGGTGCGGCGGCACCGACATGCCGCCCGTGTCGGCGACGTCGTCGGGGCCGTAGTGGTCGACGAAGCACCACGCGCCGATCAGGGATCGCTCACGCTGCGGCAACGTACGGCGCACCGTCATCGCCCGGGGGCCGCCCAGCGGCACCTCGCGCGGAGCCAGCAGCTGCACCCGGTCCCGGTCCACGCCCCCAGTCTGCCCGAGGGTCAGGAGAGCTGGGGAGGCTCGACGTAGCGCTTGCCCTCGTCGCCTCGGGTGAACCCGTGCGCGTCGCTGGACCGCACCACCCCCGTGCGACCGCCGGTGGACGGCTCGAGCCGCACGATCACCGACTTGTACGCCGGCTGGTTGCTGCCCTCCGCGGTGTGCTCGAGCGCCACCAGCGGGTTGGTCTCCGGGTAGTAGGCCGCGGCGCAGCCGCGCGGCTGGTCGTAGGCGACGATCCGGAAGGTCGGCACCTGCCGCACCGAGCCGTCCTCCCACTCGCTGACGATGTCGACGAAGTCGCCCTCCTCGAAGCCGAGCGCGGTGATGTCGTCGCGGTGCAGGAAGATCACGCGCCGGCCGCCCTCGATGCCGCGGTAGCGGTCGCTGAGGCCGTAGATCGTGGTGTTGAACTGGTCGTGCGAGCGGATCGTCTGCAGCACCAGCCGGCCCTCGGGCACCTGCAGCACCTCGAGCGGGCTGACCTGGAACAGTGCCTTGCCGGCGTCGTTGGGGAAGGTCCGGGTGTCGCGCGGCGGGTGGGGCAGCACGAAGCCGCCGGGCTGGCTCGCCTTCTCGTCGTAGGCGGCACACCCCGGCACCACCCGCGAGATCGAGCGGCGGATCTGCCCGTAGTCGGCGCGGAAGTCCGCCCACGGGACCGGGCTGGACTCGCCCAGCGTCGCCAGGGCCAGCGAGCAGACGATGTCGACCTCCGAGCGCAGGTGCGGCGACGCCGGCTTGAGCGGCCCGTGCGAGGTGTGCACCGACGACATCGAGTCCTCGACGGTGACCTTCTGCAGGCGGCCGCCGGTCTGGTCGCGCTCGCTGCGCCCCATCGCCGGCAGGATCAGCGCCTCGCGACCGTGCACGACGTGGGAGCGGTTCAGCTTGGTGGAGACCTGGACGGTCAGCGCCGCCGAGCGCAGCGCGTCCTCGGTGACGGAGGTGTCGGGCGCGGCGGAGACGAAGTTGCCGCCGAGGCCCATGAAGACGCGGGCGTCGCCCTGCGCCAGCGCCTTGATCGAGGCGACGGTGTCGAGGCCGTGCTCGCGCGGAGGGTGGAAGCCGAACTCGGCCTGCAACCGGTCCAGGAAGTGGTCCGGGACCCGCTCCCAGATGCCCATGGTGCGGTCGCCCTGGACGTTGGAGTGGCCGCGCACCGGGCACAGGCCGGCGCCCGGCTTGCCGATGTTGCCCTGGAGCAGGGCGAGGTTGACGATCTCCTTCACCGTCGCCACGGCGTTGTGGTGCTGGGTGATCCCCATCGCCCAGCAGATGACGGTCTTGGAGGACGCCTGGAACATCCGCGCGGCCGCCTCGATCTCCTCGCGGGGCAGGGCGGTGGACGCGAGCACCTTGTCCCAGTCGAGCGCGTCGAGCGCCGCGGCGTACTCCTCGAAGCCGGCGGTGTGCTGGTCGATGAAGTCACGGTCCACGCAGCCCCACTCCAGCAGCAGGGAGCCGATCGCCTGGAGCAGCGCGAGGTCGCCGTTGGTGCGGACCTGGAGGTAGAGGTCGGCCAGGCCGGTGCCGGGGCCGAGGACGCCGCGCGCGGTCTGCGGGTTCTTGAACCGCACCAGCCCTGTCTCCTTGAGCGGGTTGACCGCGATGATCCTGGCGCCGTTCTGCTTGGCGATCTCCAGGGCGGAGAGCATGCGCGGGTGGTTGGTGCCGGGGTTCTGCCCCATGATCACGATCAGCTCGGCGCCGTGGATGTCGTCCAGCGTGACCGACCCCTTGCCGATGCCGATCGACTCGGCCAGCCCGACCGAGGTCGACTCGTGGCACATGTTGGAGCAGTCCGGCAGGTTGTTGGTGCCGTAGGAGCGCGCGAAGAGCTGGTAGAGGTAGGCGGCCTCGTTGGAGACCTTGCCGGAGGTGTAGAAGATCGCCTGGTCGGGCTCGATGGCGCGCAGGTGGTCGGCCATGAGGGCGTACGCGTCGTCCCACTCGATCGGCTCGTAGTGGGTGCCGCCGGCGCGCAGCACCATCGGCTCCACCACCCGGCCCTGCTGGTTGAGCCAGTAGTCGGTGTGCTCGGCGAGCTCGGCGACCGGGTGGGCGGCGAAGAACTCCCGTCCGATCAGGTCCCGCGTCGCCTCGTCGGCGACCGCCTTCACGCCGTTCTCGCAGAACTCCGCGGTGTGCCGGTGCTCCGGGCTCGGGTCCGGCCAGCCGCAGCCCTGGCAGTCGAAGCCGTCGGTCTGGTTGAGCTTGAGCAGCGTCCGCGCCGATCGGACGACGCCCATGTGCTCCACAGCCCGCTTCAGGGCCACGCTCACGGCGGTGACGCCGGCAGCCGCATGCGACGGCCCGCCGACCTCGACGTCGGCCTCTTCGATCTCGTGCTCTCGTGAGCGTCGACCCATAGTCCGTCAGTACCCATCTGCCAAGGGGCCATCCTCCGGATCCGGGAATCCTCCGGCCCTGCCCGAGTGGTGCCGCCCAGGTTAGCTTGGGCCTACCAACGCCGCCTCCGACGTGGCGCCGGCTCCGAGAGGAACGCCGATGTCGAACTACGGACCTCCTGAGGGCACTCCCCCCGAGCCACCCGACCGGCCACCCGAGCAGCCACCCGGCCCGCCACCCGAGCAGCCCCCCGGCGGGTACGGCGCCCCGCCGCCGCCCACGATCGGGTACGGCGCGCCCGCGCTCGGCGCCTCGGGATGGGACGTCGGCAGCGCCCTGCGCTACGGGTGGGAGAAGTTCCGGGCGAACGTGGGGGCGGTGATCGTCGCCGCGATCGCGATCGTGGTGGCCGTCGGGATCGTCCAGGGGGCCGGCTACCTCGTGCGCGACGCCATGGGCTGCCGAGGGACGTCGTATGAGGACTGCGGCGGCTACGTGAGCCTCGCGAGCCTGGTCTCGCTGCTCTTCAGCGCCCTGTCCTTCGTGGTCGCGCAGATCATCAGCGCCGGCGTGATCCGTGGCGGTCTGGACCTCACCGAGGGGCGGCGGTTGACCCCCGCCACCGTCATCTCCCCGCATCACCTTCCCCAGGTCGTCGTGGCCTCGATCCTGATCTCGGTCCTGACGACCGTGGGGATCATCCTGTGCATCCTGCCGGGCATCGTCTTCAGCTTCGCCAGCCAGTACACGCTGTACTTCATCGTCGACAAGGGGATGGGCCCCTGGGAGGCGATCAAGGCCAGCATCCACCTGGTCCGCACCAACCTCGCCGACACCCTGGTCTGGTACATCGTCGGCGGCGTCGTCGCCTTCCTCGGCTTCCTCGTCTGCCTCGTCGGCGCCATCGTCAGCGTCCCGGTCGTGCTCATCGGCACGGCCTACACCTACAAGGTGCTCACCCGCCAGCCGGTCGCTCCCTAGCTCAGCGGCTCTCCGCTCCGCGGCCGGCCCGGTCGCTCGCCCAGCTCCACGCGTACTGCGGGTCCTCCGAGGCCAGCGCGGCCTCGCCGAGGTCGAGCGGGGCGAAGGTGTCGACCATGACCGCCGACTCCTCGAAGCGCTCCGCGCCCAGCGAGGCCTCGATCGCCGACGGCTGCGGGCCGTGGGCGTAGCCGCCCGGGTGCAGCGAGATCGAGCCGAGCCCGATCCCGGAGCCCTTGCGGGCCTCGTAGTCGCCGCCGACGTAGAACATGACCTCGTCGCTGTCGACGTTGGAGTGGTAGTACGGCACCGGCACGGACAGCGGGTGGTAGTCGACCTTGCGGGGCAGGAAGTTGCAGACCACGAAGCGGTGTCCCTCGAAGACCTGGTGCACCGGCGGCGGCTGGTGGATCTTGCCGGTGATCGGCATGAAGTCCTCGACGTTGAAGGTGTAGGGGTACAGGCAGCCGTCCCAGCCCACCACGTCGAAGGGGTGGCTGGCATAGGTCATCCGGGTGCCGACGATCCGCCCACCGGCCCGGTGCTTCACCAGCACCTCGACGTCCTCGCCCTCGGCGAGCAGCGGGGAGGTGGGCCCGTAGAGGTCGCGCTCGGAGTACGGCGCATGCTCCAGCAGCTGCCCGTAGCGCGAGAGGTAGCGCTTCGGCGGCGCGATGTGGCTGTTCGACTCGATCGCGTAGAGCCGGCTCGGCTCGGCCGGCACCCAGCGGTGCGTGGTGGCGCGAGGGACGACGACGTAGTCGCCGGTGCGGTAGTCGACCGCCCCGAAGACGGTCTGCACCGTGCCGGATCCGGACTCGACGTAGACGCACTCGTCCCCGGTGGCGTTGCGGTAGAGCGCCGAGGCGGTCGTGCCGGTGACGACGTAGGCGATCCGGACGTCGGCGTTGCCCAGCACGAGGCGCCGGCCGGTCACCGCGCATCCCTCGGTCTCGAGGGCGTGCAGGCGCAGGTGGCGCGGCTTGAGCGGATGGTTGGGGGTGGTGCCCTGGTCGGGCAGCTCCCACACCTCGCTCGCGACGATCGCCGAGGGCACGCCGCGGTGGTAGAGCAGTGCGGAGTCCGAGGAGAAGCCCTCCTCCCCCATCAGCTCCTCGTAGTACAGCCGCCCCTCGAGGTCGCGGAACTGGATGTGCCGCTTGGGCGGCACCTCGCCGACCTGCCGGTAGTACGCCACGGAGACTCCAGTCGTCGGAGAGAGTGTTCGGTGAGCGGACGTTTGTGTCCGCTATCTGTCACAGGCCTAGAGTAGCCGCGTGTCCCCGTCCCTGGAACCCGTCTTCGCGAGGCTCATCGACGACGCGGCGATCTTCCCGCCCGGCGACGCCCCGCTCCCCGACGCCGTCGCCGCCCATGCCGCCCGCACGCCGGAGGACGGCGCCGAGCTCGTCGCCAGCTTCGTGCTCCGCGACACCGACCTGCCGTCCGTGCGCGGGCTGGAGGCACCGCTGTCGGTCGTCGTGACCGGCGGCGCCGGCCAGCTGGCCGGTCCGGCCGGCCTGTGCGGGCGGCTCGGCCTGCGTCTCTCGGCGCTCGAGATCGCGCTGCGCGACCTCGACGACCTCGCGGGCAACGCGCGCCGGGTGGTCGCCGCCGTGGACGCGGCTCGCGTCGAGGGCGTGCTCGACGAGGACGTCCCGGTCTTCGTCGAGCTGCCCCAGGACGACCCGGGCCACTCGTGGCTGGCGGCCGCCGACGAGGTCGCCGGCGCCGAACTGCGCCTCAAGCTCCGCACCGGCGGCGTCGAGGCCCACCACGTGCCGTCCTCCGCCACGCTCGCCGCGTGGATCGACGCGGCGCTCGACCGCGAGACGCCGTTCAAGTGCACGGCCGGGCTGCACCACGCCGTGCGCCACGATGCGGGTCACGGCTTCCTCAACGTGCTGGCCGCCACCCGGCTCGCGTTCGACGGCGGGTCGCGCGAGGAGGTGGTCGCCACGCTCGAGTCGCGCGACGCCGCCGCCCTGGCCGCGCGGGACCTGACCGGCGTACGGCGGTGGTTCACGTCCTTCGGGTCCTGCTCGGTCGCCGAGCCGTGGGCCGACCTGCGCGAGCTGGGGCTGGTCGCGTGAGCACCGCATCGCCCGGAAGGACGGAGTCCTTCCACCATCTTCCGTACGGCGTGTTCTCGCCCGCGGGTGAGGCTCCGCGGGTCGGGGTCCGGCTGGGCGACCGGGTGCTCGACCTGCACGCCGCGACCGGCCGGCCGGAGCTGGCGTCCGCCTCGCTCAACGCCTTCATGGCCCTCGGCCCGGACGTGTGGGCCGAGACCCGCGCGCAGGCCCGCACGGCGGCCGAGGCCGGCGGGCCGTCGTACCCGCTCGACGAGGTGACGCTGCACCTGCCGGTCGAGGTGGCCGACTATGTCGACTTCTACGCCTCGGAGCACCACGCCACCAACGTCGGGCGGATCTTCCGTCCCGACCAGGAGCCGCTGCTGCCCAACTGGCGACACCTACCGGTCGGCTACCACGGGCGCGCCGGCACGGTCGTGCCCAGCGGCACGCCGGTGGTGCGCCCGAGCGGTCAGCGGAAGGCGGCCGGCGAGGACGGGCCGACGTTCGGGCCGAGCCGGAGGCTGGACATCGAGGCGGAGCTCGGCTTCGTGGTCGGCGCCGGCTCGACGCTCGGCACCCCGGTGGCGCACGACGACTTCGCCCGCCACGTGTTCGGCGTGGTCGGCCTCAACGACTGGTCGGCGCGCGACATCCAGGCGTGGGAGTACGTGCCGCTGGGGCCGTTCCTCGGCAAGTCGTTCGCCACCTCGATCTCCCACTGGGTGACCCCGCTGGCGGCGTTGGACGCGGCCTGGGTCGACCTGCCCGGTCAAAACCCGCGCCCGCTCGACTACCTCGCGCCCGACCGCGCCCGCGGCCTGGACATCGACGTCGAGGTCGTGATCGGCGGCGAGGTCGTGAGCCGGCCGCCCTACTCGTCGATGTACTGGTCGCCCGCGCAGATGCTGGCCCACCTCACCGCCAACGGGGCCTCGCTGCGCACCGGCGACCTCTTCGCCTCGGGCACGATCAGCGGCCCGGAGGCCGCCCAGCGCGGCTCGCTCCTCGAGCTGAGCTGGGGCGGGCGCGAGCCGTGGGGTGACGGTCGCACCTTCTTGGAGGACGGCGACGAGGTCGTGCTCCGCTACTCGGCGCCCGGGACCGAGGGTGGGCGGATCGCCCTCGGCGACGTGCGCGGGCGGATCGAGCCGGCACACTAGAACCCGTTCTGGTCCCGGCCTACCCTTCGGCCATGGGCCTGCTGACACCGCTCGCCGTGCGCATCGGCGCCATCCCCTGGATGCCGCGACTGCTGCCTCAGGTGGTGTGGGTCGACACCCGCCTGCAGCGGCTCACCCGCGGGCGGGTCACGCTCCTCGACGTCGCGGGGCTGCCCAACCTCGCCCTGACCGTGCCCGGGCGCAAGAGCGGCATCCCGCGCACCACCTCCCTCCTGTGCGTGCCGCACCGAGACGGCTGGCTGGTCGCCGGGTCCTACTTCGGCGGGCCCCGCACGCCGCTGTGGGTCGCCAACCTCCGGGCCGCCACCACCGCGACGATCCGCTTCCGGGGCGTCGAGCACGCGGTGACCTGGCGCGAGGTCGAGGGCGAGGAGCGAGCCGAGCTCTGGCAGGCGATGCTGCGCACCTGGCCCAACTTCGCCAAGTACGAGCAGCGCACCACCCGGCGGATCCCGGTCTTCCTTCTGGAGCGGACGCGGTCGTCCAGGCCCTAGGGTCGCGGCATGTACGCGCAGTTCGGGCAGCACCCCGCGCCCTCCCACGTCCTCGCCCACCTCAGCGACCCGCACCTGCTCGCCGGCGGGCAGCGGCAGTACGGCCGGGTCGACACCGAGGCCGGCCTGCGGCGTGCTTTGGAGCGGCTCGCCCACGTGGACCCCGCCCCCCAGGCGCTGGTCTTCACCGGAGACCTCGCCGACAAGGCCGAGCCGGCGGCGTACGCGCGGCTGCGCGAGATCGTCGAGCCGGCGGCGGACGCGATGGGTGCGCAGGTGGTCTGGACGATGGGCAACCACGACGAGCGGGCGGAGTACGCCGCCGGGCTCTTCGGCGAGGAGGCCACCGGACCGCAGGACCGCGTCTACGACGTGGCCGGCCTACGGGTCGTGGCGCTGGACACCAGCGTGCCGGGCTACCACCACGGCGAGCTCGAGGAGTCGCAGCTGGCCTGGCTCTCCGACGTGCTCGCCACCCCGGCCGAGCACGGGACGATCCTGGCGATGCACCACCCGCCGATCCCGCTGCCGATGCTCCGGGCCGCGGAGATCATCGAGCTCCTCGACCAGCACCGGCTCGAGGAGGTCGTCCGCGGGACCGACGTACGCGAGATCGTGGGCGGGCACTTCCACTTCTCGACGTACTCGCAGTTCGCGGGCGTGCCGGTCAGCGTCGCCTCGGCCTCCTGCTACACCTCCGACCCGGCGCCGGTGAGGCGGTTCGTCTCCGGCGTCGACGGCCACACGTCGTTCACGATGATGCACGTCTACGCCGACCGGGTGGTGCACACGGTCGTGCCGCTAGCCGAGGCCCCGGAGATCAGCGGCTTCCCCTCCGACGTCCTCGCCCAGGTCGAGGCCCTCTCCCCCGAGGAGCGCCGCGAGGCCCTCTCCCGCAAGGACTCCCCCTTCAACACCGGCTTCGAGGACCACTCACCCCGCGACTGACCCGTCGCCTACTGCGCGAAATCACCGCCGACCCGTCAGAAAGTTTCTGACGGGTCAGCGGTGGGACGGACGGCGCCGGGTCGCACGACCTCAGCGTCGACGCCGAACCAGGGCTCACCGTCGGTGGCCGGCCGGTAGCGGGACAGGGCCTTGAGGAGGGAGCCGTCCTTCTCGCCGGTCGTGGGGTCGAGGTCGATGACGCCGCAGCGGCCGACCGGCCCCCGGATGCGAACGACCGCCTCACCCACTCGGAGCTCGCGGCCGGCCCAGTCGTCCTCGGCGTACGGCTCGTCGCCGGCGTCGACGACCATCGTCATCCGGAAGCGCGCGGCGGTGTCGAGCAGGTCGCTGCGGCCGGTGCGCTCCCCGAGCTCGCGCAGCGAGGCCGTGGTCAGCAGGCTCACGGGAGCGCCATACACGACGCCGCCGCGCGGCGACGCGGCCAGCCGCACCTCCTTGCCCAGGTACGACGTCAACAGCGCGGCGTGCGGCCCGTCGGTGAGCTCGTGGGTCACCGAGCGTCCCCAGTAGTCACACGTGACCTGCTCGCCGGTGAGGACCGGCGGCGCCGAGGCGCGCCGGCCGTCGGGCAGCTCCAGGTCGAGCACCGACCCGTCCCAGGCGGCGACCACCGCGAGCAGGGCACGGTGGGTGACGGTGCGCAGGACGGTGCGCCGCTCGACGTCGACGAGGCAGAAGGCGCGGTCCCCCACCGGCCCGTGGCGGTCCAGCACGACCTGGTCGTAGGACGTGTGGCGCATGCCCTTGACCGGCGCGAACCCGACGGAGACGACCTGCACGACCTCGATCCTCGCACGGTCGTGGGCACGGCGACATGCTGAAGCGCCCCGGTCCTGGGGGCCGGGGCGCTGCGGTGGCAGGTGCAGGATTCGAACCTGCGTAGGCATAAGCCGACGGATTTACAGTCCGTTCCCATTGGCCGCTCGGGCAACCTGCCGGGGTGTGGCGCGACCGGTGTTTGGTCGGTCGGCAACGAGGCGAAACAATAGCGCAGCGACAACCGCGAACGAAAAACCGCAGACCAGGAGCAGGTGAGCCAGATGGGCGACTCGTCCTTCGACATCGTGAGCAAGTACGACCGGCAGGAGGTCGACAACGCGCTCGGGCAGACCGCCCGCGAGATCGCGACCCGGTTCGACTTCAAGGGCACCGGCGCAACCATCGAGTGGCAGGGCGACGAGGCGATCGAGATCACCGCGTCGGCCGACGACCGCGCCACCGCCGTCCTGGACGTCTTCAAGGGCAAGCTGATCAAGCGTGACGTGAGCCTGAAGGTGATCGACCCCTCCGAGCCGCGCCAGTCCGGCACCGTCTCCAAGATCGGGATCGCGCTCAAGGAGGGCATCTCCTCGGAGGACGCGAAGAAGATCTCCAAGCTGATCCGCGACGAGGGCCCGAAGGGGGTCAAGGCGCAGATCCAGGGCGACGAGCTCCGGGTGTCCTCCAAGAAGCGCGACGACCTGCAGGCCGTGCAGGCGCTCGTGAAGTCGCAGGACTACGACTTCGCCGTGCAGTTCACGAACTACCGCTGAGCGCGCAGGCGGGCGCCGCGACGGCGCCCGCCCTCAGCGCCTCAGACGGCCACCATCGCGGGGACCGAGGTGGCCCCCGAGGCGGCGGTCAGCCACACCCTCGTGCCCTCGCCCAGCTCGAGCTGGCGCGCGTGCGTGCGGGTGAGTACGACGGTCACGTCGCCGCCCGCGGTGGCGACCTGGGTCCGGACCTCGAAGCCCACGCGCAGCACCCGGGTGACCGTCCCCTCGATCGCGCCGTCCGGGCCCGGGGTGACGGCGAGCTCGATGTCGTGCGGACGCAGGCGCACGCCGCCGAGCTGGGTGACCTCGCCGAGGAAGCCCATGACGAACTCGTTCGCCGGCTCGTCGTAGAGCTGGTCGGGTGTGCCGATCTGCTCGACCCGGCCCTCGTTGATGACCACGATCTCGTCGGCGACCTCGAGGGCCTCCTCCTGGTCGTGGGTCACGAAGACCGTGGTCACGTGGACCTCGTCATGCAGGCGCCGCAGCCAGTCGCGCAGCTCCTTGCGGACCTTGGCGTCGAGAGCCCCGAAGGGCTCGTCGAGCAGCAGGACCTTGGGCTCGACCGCGAGGGCGCGGGCCAGCGCCATGCGCTGGCGCTGGCCGCCGGAGAGCTGCGAGGGGAGCCGGTGCGAGAACTGCGACAGGTGCACGAGCTCGAGGAGCTCCTCCACCCGGCGCTTGACCTCGTCCTTGGGCCGCTTGCGGATCTCCAGCCCGAACGCGACGTTCTTGGCCACGGTCATGTGCTTGAAGACCGCGTAGTGCTGGAACACGAACCCGACACCGCGCTTCTGGGCCGGCAGCCGGGTGGCGTCGGTCCCCTCGATGTCGATGGTGCCGACATCGGCGCTGTCGAGGCCGGCGATGATCCGCAGCAGGGTCGACTTGCCGCCGCCGGACGGGCCCAGCAGGGCGGTCAGCTGACCGGTGGGCAGGGACACGGAGACGTCGTCGAGGGCGACGAAGTCCCCGAACTTCTTGGTGACGTTCTTGACTTCGATACTCATGGTGGGTCCTTCGGGATCGAGCGAGTCAGTGGGTGCGCTGAGGGCGCAGGAGGGCGACGACGACCAGGCAGGCGATGCTGACGAGGATCAGCAGGAACGACGTGGCGTACGCCGTCTGCTGCTCGAACCCCTGGTACTTCGACTCCACGACGAGCGGTGCGGTCTGGGTCTCCCCGGTGATGCTGCCCGAGACGATCTTGACCGCCCCGAACTCACCGAGGCTGCGGGCCAGGCTCAGCACCACGCCGTAGACGACCGCCCACTTGATGCTGGGCAGCGTGATCCGCCAGAAGGTCTGCCGGGTGCTCGCCCCCAGGCTCCGGGCCGCCTGTTCCTGGTCGTCCCCGATCTCGTGCAGGACGGGCACCACCTCGCGGATGACCAGCGGCAGGGCCACGAAGCAGGTCGCCATGACCATGCCGGGTGAGTTGAAGATGATCTGGAGCCCGGCATCCTGGGCAGCGGGCCCGATCCACCCGTCGCGCGAGTTGTAGACCAGGAGCAGGGCCAGCCCCACGACGACGGGAGACACCGACAGCGGCAGGTCAATCAGCGCCGAGAGGACCCGCTTGCCCGGGAACTCGAAGCGCACCAGCAGCAGCGAGATGCCCACGCCGAAGACCAGGTTAATGACGACGGCCCAGAACGCGATCATCAGCGACAGCTGGAGCGCGCCGACCACCTGCTCGTCGGCCAGGGCCTCGGAGAGGTTGTCGAAGCCGGCCTCGAAGGTGCGCTGCACCACGAGCGCGACCGGCCACGCCACGAGGAAGAAGACGTAGCCGACGGCGGCCAGGCGCAGCAGCCACTTGATGGGGAGCGAGACCTCAACCACGGCGGGCCACCCTTCGCTGCACGAGGTCCAGGGCGACGATGACGACCAGGGCGACGAAGAGCATCACCGAGGCCAGCGCGGCGGCCGAGCCGGTGCTGCCGTTCTCGATGAAGGTCAGCACCCGCACCGAGACCACTTCGGTCTCGAAGGGCCGGTTGCCGCTCAGCAGGACCAGGGAGCCGTACTCCGAGATCGCGCGCGCGAACGACAGCGCGGCCCCGGCCGCGATGGCCGGCGCCAGGCTGGGCAGGATGATCCGGCGCAGGATCGTCGCGCGGTTGGCACCGAGCGAGGCGGCGGCCTCCTCGACGTCGGCCTCGAGCTCCTCGAGCACCGGCTGCACGGTCCGGACGACGAACGGCAGGGTCACGAACGCGAGCGCCAGCGTGACGGCGTTCTCGGTGAACGCCCAGTGCAGGCCGAGGGGGCTCTTGGGTCCGTACAGCGAGAGCAGCACCAGCCCGGCCACGATCGTCGGTAGCGCGAACGGCACGTCGATGACCACGTCGAGCAGCCGCTTGCCCCAGAACTGGTCGCGGACCAGCACCCAGGCGATGACCGTCCCGATCACGATGTTGATCGCCGTGACGATCCCGGCCTGGCCCACGGTGAGGGTCACCGCGGCCCAGGTCTGGTCGTCGCGAAGGACCGACAGGTAGCGGTCCCAGCCGCCCGCGCCGGCCGCGGCGATGACCGCGGAGAGGGGGATCAGGACCAGCAGGCTGAACCAGATCATCGCGATGCCGAGGCCGAGACCGGCACCGCGGGTCAAGGTGTTGCGCGGGGTCGAGCGGCGAACGCGCCGCGGCCGGCGTCCCTCAGGGGACGCCGGCCTGGCTACTTCACTCGCCCCGATGAGGGCGGAGGTCATTCCTCGCCGACCTGACCGGTCGTCTGCTGCAGCTCGGTGATGATGCCGAGCGGGTTGCCGTCCTCGCCGTCGCCGAAGAACTTGTCGGCCGCCTCGCCCCAGCCACCGAAGTCGGTGTCCAGGGTGAACAGCTTCTCCGGGGTCGGGAACGGGTCGGACGGGTCGTTGGCACCCTCGACCTCGCCGACCGTGACGCCGTCGACGACCGGACGGAAGCCGGACTGGGCGTAGTCGGCCTGCGCCTCGGGACCGGTCATGAACTCCAGGAACGCCTTGGCGGCGCTGCTGGCGTCCTTGGTGACGGCCGCGGGGTTCTCGATCAGCAGCGTGTCCGGCGGGATGACGTAGTCGATGTCGGCGCCGCTCTGCTTGGCCAGGATCGCCTCGTTCTCATAGGAGAGGAGGACGTCGCCCGAGCCGTCGGTGAAGGCGGTGGTCGCCTCGCGGCCGCTGCCCGGGAGTGCGATCGTGTTGTTGAGGAGCTTGGTGATGTACTCGCGCGCCTCGTCCTCGCTGCCGCCGTTGCCGGTCACGTGGGCCCATCCCGCGAGGATGTTCCAGCGCGCGGAGCCGGACGACCCCGGGTTGGGCGTGATGATGTCGACGCCGGGCTCGACGATGTCGTCCCAGGTCGAGATGTCGTCGGGGTTGCCCTTGCGGACCACGAAGACGACGACGGAGGAGGTCGCGATGCCCTTGGTGGCGTTGTCCTTCCAGTCCTCGGCCACCAGACCCTCGCCCACGAGGCGAGTCACATCGGTCTCGAGCGAGTAGTGGACGACGTCGGCGGGAGCGCCGGCGACGACGCCGCGGCTCTGGTCGCCCGACGCGCCGTACGAGGTGCCGAACTCGACCCCGTCGCCCTCGTCGGTCTTCTTGAAGTCATCGAAGACCGGCTTGTTCGCCGCCTCCATGACCGAGAAGGCGTTGACGCTGATCTTCTCGCCGGAATCGCTGCTACCCGAAGCAGAGCACCCGGTCAAGGCCAGCACCCCGGTGGCGGCTCCGGCCACCGCGGCCTTGATCGTCTTCTTCATCGTGTCATCCCTCTGTCGTGCCGCGGCGTCCCCCGCGGCGGTGTTAATGCACTTATGTCGAGCAGAGTAGTCGAATTAACTAAGTTCGTGTGGATGAATGCGGTGTGTCGCACCTCACTGTCCAGCGCAGGAGACGCCCACCGCGGTCTCGCATGACGGACTATCGTGAGAAGAGCGCCCAGGCCGGGAGGGTCGGACCGACCCGACCGAAACGCGATCCAGGCCTTCGCGGGCCCCGAGTACGATCGCGGGGGCAGGTGCTCCAGACGTCGAAGGTGGCAAGGTGTCCAAGCAGGTCAAGCAGCTCGATCGGGTGATCATCCGGTTCGCGGGCGACTCCGGTGATGGCATGCAGCTCACGGGGGACCGGTTCACCCAGGAGTCGGCGGTGTTCGGCAACGACCTGGTGACCCTGCCGAACTTCCCGGCCGAGATCCGCGCCCCTCAGGGCACGCTGCCGGGCGTCTCCTCGTTCCAGGTCCACTTCGCCGACCACGACATCCTGACCGCGGGCGACGCCCCGGACGTGCTGGTCGCGATGAACCCGGCCGCGCTCAAGGCCAACCTGGGCGACCTGCCCAAGGGTGCGACCATCATCGTCGACAGCCACGACTTCTCCGGCCGCAACCTGACCAAGGCCGGCTACGACTCCAACCCTCTGGACGCCCTCGAGCAGGGCGGCGCCGGTGGCGAGCTGGGCGAGTTCCACGTACACCCGGTCGACCTGACGGGCATGACGGTGGAGGCGGTCAAGGAGTTCGGGCTCTCGCGCAAGGACGCGGCGCGTGCCAAGAACATGTTCGCCCTCGGGCTGCTGTCCTGGATGTACGGGCGGCCCACTGAGTCGACCATCGCGTTCCTGACGAAGCGGTTCGCCAAGGTCCCCGACATCCGCGACGCCAACATCACCGCGTTCAAGGCCGGGTGGAACTTCGGTGAGACCACGGAGGCCTTCGCGGTCTCCTACGAGATCAAGCCGGCCCCGGTCTCGGCCGGCACCTACCGCAACATCACCGGCAACCTCGCGCTGTCCTACGGCCTCGTGGCCGCCGGGGTGCGCTCGGGGCTGCCGATCTTCCTCGGGTCCTACCCGATCACCCCGGCCTCCGACATCCTCCACGAGCTGAGCAAGCACAAGTCGTTCGGCGTGACCACGCTGCAGGCCGAGGACGAGATCGCCGGCGTCGGCGCCGCCATCGGCGCCTCCTTCGCCGGCCACCTGGGGGTCACCACCACCTCGGGTCCCGGCATCGCGCTGAAGTCGGAGGCCATCGGCCTGGCCGTGATGACCGAGCTGCCCCTGCTCGTCATCGACGTGCAGCGCGGCGGCCCGTCGACGGGACTGCCGACCAAGACCGAGCAGGCCGACCTGATGCAGGCGATGTTCGGCCGCAACGGCGAGGCGCCGGTGCCGATCATCGCCCCGCAGTCGCCCGGCGACTGCTTCACCGCCGCGGTCGAGGCCGCCCGGATCGCGATCACCTACCGGACGCCGGTGATGCTGCTCTCCGACGGCTACCTGGCCAACGGCTCGGAGCCGTGGCGCATCCCCGAGATCGACGATCTCCCCCTGATCGACCCCGCCTTCGCGACCGAGGCCAACCACGTCGTGACCCCGGCCCGCACCGCGGAGGACGGCACCGTCACCGCGGAGGAGAAGGACTTCTGGCCGTACCTGCGCGACGAGGAGACCCTGGCCCGCCCCTGGGCCGTGCCCGGCACGGCGGGGCTCGAGCACCGCATCGGCGGGCTGGAGAAGGGCGACGGGCACGGCAACATCTCCTACGACCCCGCCAACCACGACCTGATGGTGCGCACGCGCCAGGCCAAGGTCGACCGCATCGCCGCCTCGCTGCCGCCGCTCGAGATCGACGACCCGTCCGGCGAGGCCAAGGTGCTGGTGATCGGCTGGGGCTCGACCTACGGCCCGATCGGCGCCGGCTGCCGGCGCGTACGCAAGGCCGGCTACCACGTGGCTCAGGTCCACCTGCGCCACCTCAACCCGTTCCCCTCCGACCTCGGCGACATCCTGCGTCGCTACGACAAGGTCCTCGTCCCCGAGATGAACCTCGGCCAGCTCTCCACCCTGCTGCGCGCGAAGTACCTCGTCGACGCCGTCGGCTACAACCAGGTCAACGGCATGCCGATCAAGGCCGCCGTCCTCGCCGACGCGATCGGCGCCCTGGTCGCCGAGGCCGAGGGCATCGAGGTCGACCTCACGCCTGAGGAGGCACCCCAGTGACCACCGACACCACCACCGGACTGCCGTTCCCCGGGGTCCGCTCCGGGATCGAGCTCGTCCCGACCAACGACGCGCCCCAGACCGGCAAGGAGTACACCTCCGACCAGGAGGTCCGCTGGTGCCCGGGCTGCGGCGACTACGCCGTCCTGAAGGCGGTCCAGGGCTTCCTGCCCCAGCTCGGGCTGCGCCGCGAGAACATCGTCTTCGTCTCCGGCATCGGCTGCTCCAGCCGGTTCCCGTACTACCTCGACACCTTCGGCATGCACTCCATCCACGGCCGCGCGCCGTCGATCGCCACCGGCATCGCCACGGCGCGCGAGGACCTGTCGGTGTGGGTCGTCACCGGTGACGGAGATGCCCTCTCCATCGGCGGCAACCACCTGATCCACGCCCTGCGCCGCAACGTCAACATGACGATCCTGCTGTTCAACAACCGGATCTACGGCCTCACCAAGGGCCAGTACTCCCCCACGTCGGAGACCGGCAAGGTCACCAAGTCGACGCCCATGGGCTCGCTGGACCACCCCTTCAACCCGGTCTCGCTGGCGCTCGGCGCGGAGGCGTCGTTCGTGGCCCGCACGATCGACTCCGACCGCAAGCACCTCACCCACGTGCTCTCCGCGGCCGCCGCCCACCGCGGCACCTCGCTGGTCGAGATCTACCAGAACTGCCCGATCTTCAACGACGGCGCGTTCGACGCGATCAAGAACAACGACACCAAGGCCGACGCGATCATCCCGCTCGTGCACGGCGAGACGATCCGCTTCGGCGTCGAGGGCTCCAAGGGCCTGATCCGCGACAGCGTGACCGGCGGCGTCAAGGTGGCGCTCGTGGCCGAGGTCGGCGAGGACCAGCTGCTCGTCCACGACGCGCACAACCCGGACCCGTCCACCGCGTTCGCGATCAGCCGCCTCACCGACTCCGGCTACCTCAACCAGTCGCCCATCGGGATCTTCCGCCAGGTCGAGCGGCCCACCTACGACGACCAGGCGCGAGCCCAGATCGCCACCGCCAAGGCCGACGCCCCCGGAGACCCCACCGAGCGCCTCGACGCGCTCATCAACTCCGGCGACACCTGGACCGTCGTCTGAGGTCTGAGCGCGGGAGCCGAGCTTGCTCGGATCCCGATCAGCGAAGAGGTTGAGGAGGCCCGGGCAGACCCGAGCTTGCTCGGGGCTGGCCGGGCCGTCTCGAAACCCCGTGAGCCGAGAGGCGACCTCACCCCAGCGCGGCGGGACGAGACGCCACGAGGGCCCCGCCGAAACCGGCAGGGCCCTCGTGCTGTGCAGGGGTGGACTCAACGACGGACGATGCAGCCCGCCCACTTGTTGGTCGCCTTGTGGGTGGCGTTCGCGGGGACGTAGATGCGGAAGCAGTCACCGACCTTGCCGCCGAACTTGAAGTTGAAGCGGCCGGCCTTGGTGGTGCGCTGCTGCTTGAAGCTCTTGAACCCGCAGCGCTTGCAGGCCTTCTTCTGCAGCTTGACGACCTTGTTCTTGGCGGTGACGACCTGGCCCTTGACGTAGAACTTGCCGTTCTGGCCGCCTCCCGAGAGCTCCTTGAAGACGTGGAATTTGCGCGCCTTCTCCGTGGAGCGTTCGGTGGCCGAGGCCGTGCCGGTGGACAGGGTTGCGCCCAGCATGACGAGGGCGGCGATCAGGGCAGTGACGAGGCGGATGGTGGACCGCATGGTTTCTCCTAAGAATGGGGGATGACGCACCCTAGTCCTATCCACGCCGTCACCTGACTAAACCCCTGCTCTCAGCAGTTTTCTCGGGCGCAGGCGAGCCACACTCGGCCCTCGAGCCGGGGCAGGTCGCCGGCCGCCGGGGCGTAGCCGCGGTAGCGCCACACCGGACGCTTCGTGCGCGGGAACTCGATCCGGAAGACGAAGCGTCCCTCGGCGTCGGCGCGGCGCCCGACCAGACGCGGGGTCCCCATGGCGCTCACCCTATGCTCGGGCCGTGTTGGAGGCCAGGAAGGGACTGCTCCTCGGGGTGGCCGCCTACTTGATGTGGGGCGCCTTCCCGCTGTACTGGCCGCTCCTGGAGCCGGCCGGGGCCTTCGAGATCCTGGCCCACCGGGTCCTGTGGTCACTGGTCACCATGGGACTCGTCGTCGTGGCGCTGCGGCGCGGCTCGCGGGTCCGCGCGCTCGCCCGAGACCGTCGGGTGCTGGCCCTGCTCGTGGTGTCGGCGGCGAGCGTCACGGTCAACTGGGCGATGTACATCTGGGGCGTCAACAACGGTCGCGTCGTCGAGGCCTCGCTCGGCTACTTCATCAACCCGCTGGTGACGGTGCTGATGGGCGTGCTGCTGCTGGGCGAGCGGGTGCGCCGCCCACAGTGGCTGGCGCTCGGGGTGGGGCTCCTGGCGGTGCTGGTGCTCACGTGGGACTACGGGCGACTGCCGTGGCTGGCGCTGGTCCTGGCGCTCAGCTTCGGCATCTACGGGCTGGCCAAGAAGACCGCCGGGGTCGGTGCGATCGAGGGGCTCGCCGCCGAGACGCTGCTGATCGCGCCGTTCGCCGCCACCTACCTCGCCTGGCTCGGGACGCGCGGCGATGCCCACTTCGGCTCCCACGGAGCCGGGCACGCCGTGCTGCTCATGACCACCGGCATCGTCACGGCCATCCCGCTGCTGTGCTTCGGCGCCGCGGCCACCCGCATCCCCCTGGTGTCCCTGGGCCTGCTGCAATACCTCGCCCCGATCCTGCAGTTCGGGCTCGGGGTGTTCTGGTTCCACGAGGACATGCCGGCCGGCCGCTGGGCCGGGTTCGCGCTCGTCTGGCTGGCCCTCACCGTCCTCACGGTGGACGCGGTGCGCCACCGCAGCCGCCAGCTGGCGCTCGCAGCGCGGTCGGCGACAGCCGGGTAGACCTGCTACGCGGAGCGGACCGCGACGATGTCCGCGAACGCCTCGAGTGCCTCACGCACCGAGCCCTCCGGCAGCACGGTGAGCTGCGCCTTGGCCTCCTCGGCGCGGGCGACGACGTAGGCCTGCGCCTCCTGCATGGCCGGGTGCTTGCGCAGCAGGTCGAGCGCCTCGGCGTGCAGAGCGTCGTCGGTCAGGTCCGCGTCGAGGAGCTCTCGCAGCCGGGCGTCGGCCGGGTCGTTCGAAGCACGGGCCATGAGGACCGGGAGCGTGGGCACGCCCTCGCGCAGGTCGGTGCCGGGGGTCTTGCCGGACTCGGCGGACTCGGAGGCCACGTCGAGGATGTCGTCGGAGAGCTGGAAGGCCGCGCCGACGATCTCGCCGTACGCCGTCAGGGCCTCTTCGACCTCGGCGCTGGCGCCACCGAAGCGCGCGCCGTAGCGGGCCGAGGTGGCGATGAGGGAGCCGGTCTTGCCCGCGACGACGTCGAGGTAGTGCTGCAGGGGGTCGTCGCCGGGCCCCGGCGCGACGGTCTCGAGGATCTGGCCCTCGACCAGCCGCGTGAACGTCTCGGCCTGGATGCGCACGGCGTCGGCCCCCAGGCGGGCGGTCAGCTCGGAGGACTTCGCGAACAGGAAGTCCCCGGTCAGGATCGCCACGTGGTTGTCGAAGCGGGAGTTGGCCGAGTCGGCGCCGCGGCGCAGGGACGCCTCGTCCATCACGTCGTCGTGGTACAGCGACCCCACGTGGGTGATCTCCACGACGCAGGCGGCGGTGACGACCTCGTCGGCGCCCGCGCGATGGCCCGCCTCGGCCGCGAGCAGCACCAGCAGCGGGCGGAACCGCTTGCCGCCGGCGGAGAGCAGGTGGCGCGCCGCCTCGGTGACGTACGGCGCCCGGCTCTGCGCGTGCTCGAACAGCGCCGCCTCGACCACCGCCATCCGCTCGCGCAGGCGCGCCGCCAGCGCATCGTCACTGATGGGCAGCGCCAGGTCCGCGGCGGGGTTCGAGCTCACCTGATGAAGTCTCCCGCATTCGTCACGAGATCCAGCACCGGGCCCGGCACGACGCCGAGGACGAGCGTGGCGACGGCGCACACCGTGATCGTCACGGTCGTCAGCGGCGAGGCCGCGGTCACCGCGGCGACCTCCCCCTCCGGGTCGCTGAAGAACATCAGCCGGATGTGGCGGATGTAGAAGTACACCGCGATGATGCTCGCCAGGATCGCGACCAGCACGACCGGCCACGCCCCCGCCGACATCGCGACCGTGAACACCGCCCACTTGCCGACGAAGCCGGCCGTCAGCGGGATGCCGGCCATCGACAGCAGGAAGAACGCGAAGGCCCCGGCGATCCACGGCGAGCGCCGGCCCAGACCGGCCCAGCGCGGGAACGTCGTCGCCTCGCCACCGGAGTCGCGCACCACTGTGACGATGGCGAAGGCGCCGACCGTCGCGAAGCCGTAGGTCGTGAGGTAGAACAGGACCGACTCGAGCGAGGTGACCTGGCCGTCCGCGAGCTCGCCCGCCGCCTGGACACCGAGCATGCCCGTGAGCAGGAAGCCGGTGTGCGAGATGGCCGAGTAGGCCAGCATCCGCTTGACGTCGGACTGCACGATCGCCAGGACGGCGCCCACGAGCATCGTGAGGATCGCCACCGCCCACATCATCGGCTGCCACGTCCAGCGCTCGAGCCCGAAGCCGACGTAGAACAGGCGCAGCAGCGCGCCGAAGGCGGCGACCTTGGTGCCGGCCGCCATGAAGGCGGTGACCGGCGTCGGGGCGCCCTGGTAGACGTCGGGGGTCCACGAGTGGAACGGAGCCGCACCGACCTTGAACAGCAGGCCGACGGCCAGCATGCCCATGCCGATCAGCAGCAGCGTCTGGTTTCCGACGTCGTTGCGGACGGCCTCGCCGATCTCCGCGAGCTGCATCGAGCCGGCGAAGCCGTAGACCAGCGCGACGCCGTAGAGGAAGAACCCGGAGGAGAACGCGCCGAGCAGGAAGTACTTGAGCGCGGCCTCCTGGCTCAGCAGCCGGCGGCGACGCGCGAGACCGCAGAGCAGGTACAGCGGCAGCGAGAGCACCTCGAGGGCCACGAACATGGTCAGCAGGTCGTTGGTCGCCGGGAACAGCAGCATGCCGGTGACGGCGAACATCAGCAGCGGGTAGACCTCGGTGTGGTCCAGCCCGCGCGTGGACGCCTGGCGCTCCGCCTCGGTGCCGGGCAGTGCCGCGGCCTGGCCGGCGAAGGCCGACACCCCGACCTCGAGCCGGCGCTCGGCGAACAGGGCCACGCCGCCGATGGCGAACACCAGGATGAGGCCCCAGAGGTAGACGGCCGGACCGTCGACGACCAGCGTGTCGGAGGCGCCGAGCAGGCCGCGCGCGGCGCCGCCCCCACGCTCGGTCAGGTCGGTGGCGACCCAGATCGTCGCCACCAGAGCGGCGACCAGCCCGACCCCGGCCAGGGCGACCTGGACCAGGTAGCGCCGCTCGCGCGGCAGGAACGCCTCGGCGATGACCCCGAGGCAGGCCGTGGCGAAGACGATGAGCAGCGGTGACAGCTCGAAGTACTCGATGGTGGGCTTGACGAACTCCATCAGTGCTCGCCCCCTTCCTGGGAACCGGCAGGTACGTCGGGCTCGTCGTCGCTCACGCCCACGTGGACGAGGAGCGAGTCGATGGTCGGGTTGGCCACGTCGAGCAACGGCATCGGGTAGAAGCCGAAGAGCACGAGCGCCAGCATCAGGGGCACGACCGCGCCGACCTCACGCCGGTCGAGGTCGGGGGTGGTCTCCAGCTCCGGGAGGCCGGGGCCGGTGAAGACCCGCTGGTACATCCACAGCACGTAGATGGCCGCGAGCACGATGCCGGTGACCGCCACGGCACCGACGTACCAGGCGTAGTCGAAGGCCGACAGCAGCACCAGGAACTCGGAGATGAACGGGCTGAGCCCCGGCAGGCCCAGGGTCGCCAGGCCGGCGATGAGGAACAGCCCGGCGAGTACCGGGGTGGCCTTCTCCAGCGCGCCCATCTGGCTGATCAGCGTGGTGCCGCGGCGCCGGATCAGGTAGCCGGCCAGCAGGAACAGCGCGGCCGTGCCGAGGCCGTGGTTGACCATGTACAGGATCGCGCCGGAGCCGCCCTGCGTGGTCATCGTGAAGACACCGATGGTGATGAACCCGAAGTGGCTCAGCGAGGTGAGGCCGATCAGGCGCAGGATGTCGTCCTGGCCGATCGCGAGCAGCGCGCCGTAGACGATCGAGACGAGTGCCAGGACGATCACCAGCGGCGTGGCCCACTCCGAGGCCTCCGGGAAGATCCCGAGGCAGAAGCGCAGCATCCCGAAGGTGCCGATCTTGTCGAGCACGCAGACCAGCAGCACGCTGACGCCCGGGGTGGCCTTCTCGGTGGTGTCGGCCAGCCAGGTGTGGACCGGGAACAGCGGCGCCTTGATCGCGAAGGCGATGAAGAACCCGGCGAACAGCCAGCGCCCGGCCTCGGTGGAGATGTCGAGCTCGGCGAGGTCCGAGAGCAGGTAGGACGGCGTGCCCTGCTGCGCGGAGACGACGTAGAGCCCGATGACCGAGGCCAGCAGCACGAGCCCGCCGGCGAGCTGGAACATCAGGAACTTGACCGCGGCACCCCCGCGACCGGCCTTGCCGTAGCCGCCGATCAGGAAGTAGGCGGGGATCAGCGTGGCCTCGAAGACGACGTAGAAGAGGAAGACGTCCGTGGCGCAGAAGACGGCGAGGGAGAGCGCCTCGAGGGCCAGGGCCCAGGCGAAGAACGCGCGGGTGTTGCCCTCGTCCCCGTCGAACCAGCCGGCCACGAGCACGATCGGCACGAGGACGACCGTGAGCAGGACCATGAGCAGGCCCAGGCCGTCGACGCCGAGGGCGTAGTTGACGCCGAACGCCTCGATCCAGGTGTGCTGCTCCTGCAGCTGCATGCCGCCGTCGACGTCGTACTGCAGGGCGATCACGACGCCGAGCGCGAGCGTGAGCAGGGAGACCCCGACCGCGGCCACCTTGGTGACGGCGGGGGGTGCGAAGCCCACGACCAGCGCACCCACGAGGGGCACGGCGATCAGCAGGGTGAGCCAGGGGAAGTCGTTCATCCGAGGTTCACCGCCAGCAGGGCAAGCACGACGAGGAGCACGCCGGCGAGGAGGGAGAGGGCATAGGAGCGCACGAAACCGTTCTGGATCTTCCGTAGCTGTCCGCCGATGCCGGAGACCGCGAGCGCGCCCCCGGTGAAGGCACCGTCGGCGCCGTGGCGGTCGAACGTGAGCAGGCCGCTGACGAGGTGGCGGCCGGGGTTGATGACCAGGCCCTCGTTGATGGCGTCGCCGTAGAGGTCGGCGCGTGCCGCCCGGGTGGCGAAGGAGACGTCCTCGGGCGGGGTCAGGGCGATCTCGCGCTTGGCCACGAGGAACCAGGCGAGGGCGACCCCGACCGCGACGACCAGCACCACGATGCCGGTGATGGCGAGCGCCGGGAGCGGCGGCTCGTGGTGCTCGACGTGCCCGACCACCGGCGAGAGCCAGTCGACGATCCAGTCGCCGAGCAGCAGGACGCCGGCGAGGACCGACAGCGCGGCCAGCACGATCAGCGGGACGGTCATGACCGCCGGCGACTCGTGCGGGTGCACGCCCTCGCGCCAGCGCTTGTTGGTGAAGAACGTCATCAGCATCAGCCGGGTCATGTAGAAGCCGGTGATGCCGGCGCCGAGCAGGGCGGCCAGGCCGACCACGAGGTTCTCGGTGAGGGCGACCTCGATGATCTTGTCCTTGGACCAGAACCCGGAGAAGCCGGGGAAGCCGATGATGGCCAGGTAGCCCATGGCGAAGGTCAGGAAGGTGACCGGCATGGCGTGCCGCAGGGCGCCGTAGCGGCGCATGTCCACGTCGTCGTCCATGCCGTGCATGACCGAGCCGGCGCCGAGGAACATGTTGGCCTTGAAGAACCCGTGCGTGAGCAGGTGGAAGATCGCGAACGCGTAGCCGGCGGTGCCGAGACCGGCCGCCAGCATCATGTAGCCGATCTGGCTCATCGTGGAGCCGGCCAGCGCCTTCTTGATGTCGTCCTTCGCGCACCCGAGCACCGCACCCCACAGCAGCGTGACGGTGGCGACGATGACCACGGCGGTCTGGGCGGCAGGGGCCAGCTCGAACACGAAGTTGGAGCGGACGATCAGGTAGACGCCCGCGGTCACCATCGTGGCGGCGTGGATGAGCGCCGACACCGGGGTCGGGCCCTCCATGGCGTCCAGCAGCCAGGCCTGCAGCGGCACCTGGGCGGACTTGCCGCACGCCGCGAGCAGGAGCAGCAGGCCGAGCGCGTTGAGCGTGGCCTCGGAGGCGCCCGAGGACGCCTCACTGATGCCGCTGAAGCTGGTCGTGCCGAAGGTGACGAAGAACAGGAAGATCGCCAGGGCCATGCCCATGTCGCCGACCCGGTTCATCACGAAGGCCTTCTTGGCGGCGGCCGCGGCGGTGGGCTTGTGCTGCCAGAAGCCGATCAGCAGGTACGACGCCAGGCCGACGCCCTCCCAGCCGAGGAACAGGCCGACGTAGTTCTCCGCCATCACCAGCATCAGCATGGCCGCGACGAAGAGGTTGAGGTAGCCGAAGAAGCGGCGACGGCGCGGGTCGTGCGCCATATAGCCGATCGAGTAGACGTGGATCAGCGTGCCGACGCCGGTGATCAGCAGCAGGAACAGCGCCGACAGCGGGTCGTAGAGCAGGTCCATGCCGACGTCGAGACCGCCGACGTGGATCCAGTCGTAGAGGTGCTGCGAGATCTGTCGCTCGTCCTCGCCGCGGTCCATCAGGGACAGGAACATCAGCAGGCTCACGACGAAGGAGCCGGCCGCCGTGGCGGTGCCGAGCAGGTGGCCCCAGCGGTCGGTCAGCCGACCGCCCAGCAGCAGGACGACGGCGCCGGCCAGCGGCAGCGCGATCACGAGCCACATCAGGGAGAAGATCCCGTCGGCGGAGGTCGGGTCGACCACCGGGATGTGGGCAGACTCAGTCAAAAGATGCATCTCGGACGTGGCCCTCTCAGAACTTCAGCAGGCTCGCGTCGTCGACCGAGGCCGAGCGTCGCGTCCGGAAGATGGTCATGATGATCGCGAGCCCGACGACGACCTCGGCGGCGGCCACGACCATGACGAAGAACGCCGCGATCTGCCCGTCGAGGTTGCCGTGCTGCTTGGCGAACGTCACCAGCGCGAGGTTCGAGGCGTTGAGCATCAGCTCGACGCACATGAACACCACGATGGCGTTGCGCCGGGTCAGGACCCCGACGCACCCGATGGTGAAGAGGATCGCCGACAGGACGATGTACTCGTTCACGGCTGCTCCTCAGTGTGGGCGGTCGCGCCGCCCTTGCCGCTGGTCTCGGGAGTGGCGTCGGGGCGCGACTGGTCGTCGTAGCCCAGCGAGCGCTGGACCTCCTCGATGTCGTCGGCGAGGTCCGGGGCGCTGCGCACCGTGCCGCGCGCGGCGAGGACCCGCGAGACCGAGGCCTCGGACGCGGTGCCGTCGGGCAGGAGAGCCGGGGTGTCCACCGCGTTGTGGCGGGCGAAGACGCCCGGCGAGGGCAGCGGTCCGAGATGGGTGCCCTTGTCGGCGTAGTCACGCAGGCGCTGCTGGGACAGCTGGGCCTGGCCGGGCTTGGGGGTCAGGCGCTCGCGGTGGGCGAGCACCATCGCTCCGAGGGCGGCGGTGATCAGCAGGGCGCTGGTGGTCTCGAACGCGAAGACGTACCGGGAGAACAGGACGTCGGCCAGGCCCTGGATGTTGCCGCCGGCGTTGGCCCGCTCGAGGCCGACCGCGGTGCCGAGGGTCACCTGTCCGAGCCCGATGACCAGGGTCAGCCCGAGCAGCAGACCGCCCAGGATCGCGAGCACCCGCTGGCCGCGGATGGTCTCCACGACCGAGTCGGAGGCGTCGACGCCGACGATCATCATCACGAACAGGAACAGCATCAAGATGGCGCCGGTGTAGACGATGATCTGCACCGCGAACAGGAACGGCGCCTCGAGCACCGCGTAGAGCACCGCGAGGCTGACCATCACGACGGCCAGCAGCAGCGCGGCGTGGACGGCCTTGCGCACGAAGAGGATGCCGAGGGCGGCCAGCACCATCACCGGCGCCAGGATCCAGAAGGCGGTCACGACGTGGCCTCCCCACGGGCGGCGGGGGCGGGCGCGGCGAACTCGCCGCGGTAGTAGGCGCCCTCGTCGTCGCCGAGCAGCATCGCGTGCGGGGGCTGCTCCATGCCGGGCAGCAGCGGAGCCAGCAGGTCGGACTTCTCGTAGATGAGGTCGGCGCGGTTGTCGTCGGCCAGCTCGTACTCGTTGGTCATCGTGAGCGCGCGGGTCGGACAGGCCTCGATGCACAGCCCGCACAGGATGCAGCGCAGGTAGTTGATCTGGTAGACGCGGCCGTAGCGCTCCCCCGGGGAGAAGCGCCCGTCCTCGGTGTTCTGGTCACCCTCGACGTAGATGGCGTCGGCGGGGCAGGCCCAGGCGCACAGCTCGCAGCCGATGCACTTCTCGAGGCCGTCGGGGTAGCGGTTGAGCTGGTGCCGGCCGTGGAAGCGCGGAGCCGTCGGTGACTTCTCGAACGGGTACTGCTCGGTGACGACCTTGCGGAACATGGTGCGGAAGGTGACCCCGAACCCCGCGATGGGGTCCCAGAACTGCTCCTTCACGCCGCGGGACTCAGCCATCTGCGTGTGCCTCCTTGCCCGCGCCGGCGTCGGCGGAGCTCGAGATCGGGGTGTCGAAGGTGAGCGGGGCAGCGGCGCCGCGCACCGGGCCGCCCGCGGGCATCGCGGGCACCGGGAAGCCGCCCGGCGTGGGCTCGGCGACGACGGGGGTGTCGTCGATCTCCTCGCGGTCCTCGCCGAAGAGGAACAGCAGGAGGAAGAGCACCGCGAGCACGCCGATGCCGATCAGCAGGTACTGCCGGTCGATGCCGTCGTCGAGCGAGAGCGTGCGGATGGTGGCGACCGCGATGATCCAGACCAGAGCGATCGGGATGAGGCGCTTCCACCCGAACGCCATGAACTGGTCGTAGCGAAGACGCGGCAGCGTCCCGCGCAGCCAGATGAAGAGGAAGATGAAGACGAACATCTTGCCGAAGAACCAGATGACCGGCACGTAGCCCTCGTTGGCTCCCTCCCAGATCTCGTCGATCCAGAACGGGGCGTGCCAGCCGCCGAGGAACAGCGTGGTGGCGAGCGCCGAGACCGTGGCCATGTTGATGTACTCGGCCAGGAAGAACAGCGCGAACTTCAGCGAGGAGTACTCGGTGTGGAAGCCGCCGACCAGCTCGCCCTCGGCCTCGGGGAGGTCGAACGGCGCGCGGTTGGTCTCCCCCACCATCGCGATCACGTAGATCACGAACGAGGGGAACAGGATCAGCCCGAACCACAGGTCGTCCTGGGCCGCGACGATCCCGGAGGTCGACATCGAGCCGGCGTAGAGGAACACCGCGACGAGCGCGAGGCCCATCGCGACCTCGTAGGAGATCATCTGCGCGCTCGAGCGCAGGCCGCCCAGCAGCGAGTACGTCGACCCGCTGGCCCAGCCGCCGAGCACGATGCCGTAGATGCCGATCGACGCGATGGCCATCACGAACAGCACGGCCACCGGCATGTCGGTGAGCTGGAGGGGGGTGGTCCGGTCGGTCCAGGGCAGCCCGACCTCCGGGCCGAACGGGATCACGCTGAACGTCACGAACGCCGGCACGGCGGCGATGACCGGCGCCAGGACGAAGACCACCTTGTCGGCGGCCTTGGGGATGAAGTCCTCCTTCAGCGCCAGCTTCACGCCGTCGGCGAGCGACTGCAACAGCCCGAAGGGACCGTTGACGTTGGGGCCGATGCGGTGCTGCATGCGTGCCACGACCCGGCGCTCGAACCAGATGATGAAGAGCGTGAGCACCACCAGCACGACGAAGATCAGGACGGCCTTGACGATGACCAGCCACCACGGGTCGCGCCCGAAGGCGCTCAGGTCGTCGGCGGCGAGGACGATGAGGTCGGGAATCACGCGTCCGCTCCCTTCACGCTCACGCGGGAGCCGGGCGACGCCACGTCGGCGAGCACCCCGCGCCCGAAGGAGTTGGCGGGCAGCCAGACGACCTCGTCGGAGAGGTCCGGTGCCACGGCGGCGGGCAGCGTCACCGAGCCCCGGTCACCGGTGACGGTGATCGTGGGGCCGACCGCGTCGAAGACGGTCCGCGAGACGCGGGCCACGGTCGGTCGCGCCGTCGCGGCGAGGTACTTGTCGCCGTCCTGCATCGAGCCGTTGTCGAGCATCTGCTTCCAGGTCGCGAGGGCCAGGCCCGGCGCACCGCCCTGCCGGGCGTCCGCGGGCACGCTCGGTGCGCTGGGCCGCTCGCCGTCCCATGGGCCCATCTCGGCCATCCGCAGCCGGGCCTCGGCGACGGTGCGGAATCCGAGGACGCCCCCCGTGCCGAGCTCGGCGAGCTCCTCGGCGATCCCGGCGAGGACGCGCAGATCCGGGAGCGAGGAGGGGTTGGACAGGATCTCCTCGAAGGGACGGGTCCGGCCCTCCCAACTGACGAAGGTGCCGGCCTTGTCGGTCACCGGCGCCACCGGGAACACGACGTCGGCGGCACGGGTCACGTCGGTCTCGCGCAGCTCGAGGGCCACGACGAAGCGGGCCGCCTCGAGCGCGGCACGCGTGGCCGCCGGGTCGGCGGTGTCGTCGGGGTCGATCCCGCCGACGAGCACGCCACCGAGCTCTCCGGCCGTGAGCGCGGCGACGATGCCGGCGCCGTCGCGGCCCTCGGCGTGGGGCAGGGAGTCGACGCCCCATGCGGCGGCGGCGTCGACGCGGGCCGCGGCGTCGGCCACCGGCCGGCCTCCGGGCAGCAGGTTCGGCAGGCACCCGGCCTCGACGGCACCGCGGTCGCCGGCGCGCCGGGGCACCCATGCCAGCCGGGCGCCGGACTTGGCGGCCAGCGCGGCGGCGGCCGACAGGGCGCCGGGCACGGTGGCCAGGCGCTCGCCGACCAGGACGACGCTCGTGGCGTCCACGCCGTGGTCGGCGTGGCCCAGGAGGCTCTCGATCGCGGCGGGCTCCTCGCCCGGGGCGGTGGCGACCAGGTGGCCGCCGAGCTTCTCGAGACCACGCGAGGCGAACGGCGCGATCGCGACGACGCGGGTGCCGTGCTTCGTGGCCTTGCGCAGGCGCAGGAAGATCGCGCCGGCCTCGTCCTCGGGCTCCAGGCCCACCAGGACGACGGTCGCGGCGCGCTCCAGGTCGGCGTACGTCACGGCACCGCCCTCGGGCCCGGTGAGCACCACCTGCGAGGCCAGGAAGTCGGCCTCCTCGGCGGAGTGCGGCCGGGAGCGGAAGTCGATGTCGTTGGTGCCGAGCGCCACCCGCGCGAACATGCTGTAGGCGAAGGCGTCCTCGACGGTGTGCCGGCCCCCGAGCAGGACGGCGGACCGTCCGGCGTCGCGCAGCCCGCGGGCGGCGACGGCGAACGCCTCCGTCCACGAGGCGGGCCGAAGCGAGCCGTCCTCGTCACGCACCTGCGGGTAAGTGATCCGGTCGTCCTGGTCGGCGTAGTGGAACGCGAAGCGGTCCTTGTCGGTGATCCACTCCTCGTTGACCTCGGGGTCGTTGCCGGCCAGGCGGCGCATGACCTTGCCGCGCCGGTGGTCGACGCGGATGGCCGAGCCGCAGGCGTCGTGCTCGCCCACGGACGCCGACGAGACCAGATCGAAGGGACGCGAGCGGAAGCGGTACTCGGCCGAGGTCAGGGCGCCGACCGGGCAGATCTGGATCGTGTTGCCCGAGAAGTAGGACTGCAGCGGCTCCTTCTCGTAGATGCCGACCTGCTGCAGCGCGCCGCGCTCGATGAGCGCGATGAACGGGTCGCCCGCGATCTCCTCGGAGAAGCGGGTGCAGCGCGCGCACAGCACGCAGCGCTCGCGGTCGAGGAGGACCTGGGCGGAGATGTTGATCGGCTTGGGGTAGGTGCGCTTGATGCCGCCGGAGGCGGAGAAGCGGGACTCCCCGCGACCGTTGGTCATCGCCTGGTTCTGCAGGGGGCACTCGCCGCCCTTGTCGCACACGGGGCAGTCGAGCGGGTGGTTGATGAGCAGGAACTCCATGACGCCCTGCTGCGCCTTGTCGGCGACCTCGCTGGTGGCCTGGGTGTTGACGACCATGCCCTCGGCGACCGGGAGCGTGCAGGAGGCCTGCGGCTTCGGGAAGCCGCGGCCGTTGCCGGCGTCGGGGATGTCGACCAGGCACTGACGGCAGGCGCCGACCGGCTCGAGCAGCGGGTGGTCGCAGAACCGCGGGATCTGGACGCCGACCTGCTCGGCGGCCCGGATCACCAGGGTGTTCTTGGGGACGCTGACCTGGATGCCGTCGATGGTCACCGAGACCAGGTCGACGTCGGTCTTGTCGGGAGTGGTCGTCATGCGGAGGCTCCGGCGGTGGCGAAGGTGGTCGAGGCGGCCGGGTCGAACGGGCAGCCTCCGTGCTGGAGGTGGGCGAGGTACTCGTCGCGGAAGTACTGGATGGAGCTGGAGATCGGGCTGGTCGCACCGTCGCCGAGGGCGCAGAACGAGCGGCCCAGGATGTTGTCGCACTGGTCGAGCAGCAGGTCGAGGTCGGCCTCGCTGCCCTGGCCCTTCTCGAGGGCGGCCAGCGTCTGCACCAGCCACCACGTCCCCTCGCGGCACGGGGTGCACTTGCCGCAGGACTCGTGCTTGTAGAACTCCGTCCAGCGCAGCACGGCGCGGACCACGCAGGTGGTCTCGTCGAAGAGCTGCAGCGCGCGGGTGCCGAGCATGGAGCCGGCCGCGCCGACGCCCTCGAAGTCCAGTGGGACGTCGAGGTGCTCGGCGGTCAGCAGCGGGGTGCTGGAGCCGCCCGGCGTCCAGAACTTCAGCTGGTGGCCCTCGCGGATGCCGCCGGCCAGGTCGATCAGCTCGCGCAGCGTGATGCCGAGCGGGGCCTCGTACTGGCCGGGGCGGGTGACGTGGCCCGACAGCGAGAAGATCCCGAAGCCCTTGGACTTCTCGGTGCCCATGGAGGCGAACCACTCGGCGCCGTGGTCGATGATGCTCGGCACCGAGGCGATGGACTCGACGTTGTTGATGACCGTCGGGCTGGCGTAGAGCCCGGCGACGGCCGGGAACGGCGGGCGCAGGCGGGGCTGGCCGCGGCGGCCCTCGAGGCCCTCGAGGAGGGCGGTCTCCTCGCCGCAGATGTAGGCACCGGCACCGGCGTGGACCACGAGGTCGAGGTCGTAGCCCGAGCCGTGGATGTTCTTGCCGAGGTGGCCCGCGGCGTACGCCTCGGCGACGGCGGCCTGGACCCGGCGGATGACGTGGAGCACCTCGCCGCGGATGTAGATGAACGCGGTGTTGGCACGGATGGCGAAGGAGCTGATGATCACGCCCTCCACCAGCGTGTGCGGCGTCGCCATCATCAGCGGGATGTCCTTGCAGGTGCCCGGCTCGGACTCGTCGGCGTTGACGACGAGGTACTTGGGCCGGGGGTTGTCCTGCGGGATGAAGCTCCACTTCATGCCGGTCGGGAAGCCGGCGCCGCCGCGACCGCGTAGGCCGGAGTCCTTGACGGCGGTGATGATGGCGTCGGGACCTCCGAACTCGGGCGAGAGCGCCTTCTTCAGCGCGCCGTAGCCGCCCTGCTCCTCGTACGCCGCCAGCGTCCAGCTGCGCTCCGAGCCCCAGTTGTCGGTGAGGACGGGGGTCAATGTGTCAGCCACGAAGTGTCCTTTCCCGGTGGTTGAGGTGCGAGCGGAGCGAGCCTCGAAACTCAGCCATCGGCCTTCTCCTGCTCGGTCTCGGTCTCCGCGCGGGAGGTGTCGGCCTGCTCGACCGCCTCGGTCTTCGTGTCGGCGGTCTCGCCGGTGCTTCCGCTCGCGTCCGAGGACGGGGCGGTCCAGCCGCGCTCGCGCGCGATCTCGCGGCCGGCCAGGCTGGCCGGGCCGGCGGAGGGGCCCTCGTCGGCCAGGCCGTCGGGGAAGCCCGCGAGCACGCGCTCGGCCTCGCGCCAGGTGCACAGCTTGGGACCGCGCGTGGAGTGGACCTCGTTGCCCGCGCGCAGGTCGTCGACCAGCTGGGTCGCCGACTGCGGCGTCATGTTGTCCATGAACTCCCAGTTGACCATCATCACCGGCGCGTAGTCGCAGGCCGCGTTGCACTCGACGTGCTCGAGCGTGATGCTCTTCAGCCCGGGGGCGTCCTCGGTGGTCTCGTCGTTGCCGACGTCGAGGTGCTCCTTGAGCCGCTCGAAGATCAGGTCGCCGCCCATGACCGCGCACAGCGTGTTGGTGCAGACGCCGACGTGGTAGTCGCCGACCGGCTTCCGCTTGTACATCGTGTAGAACGTCGCCACGCCGCTGACCTCGGCCGCGGTGAGCTCGAGGATCTCGGCGCAGGCCTCGATGCCCTCGGGGGTCACGCGGCCCTCGACGGACTGGACGAGGTGCAGCATCGGGAGCAGCCCCGAGCGCGGCTGCGGGTAGCGGGCCGCGATGTCGCGCAGCTCGCCGTAGGTCTCCTGGGTGAGACTCATCTGTCCACGCCTCCCATGACGGGGTCGATCGAGGCGATGGCGACGATGACGTCGGCGACCATGCCGCCCTCGCTCATCACGCTCGTGCCCTGAAGGTTGGTGAAGGACGGGTCGCGGTAGTGGACCCGGAACGGGCGGGTGCCGCCGTCGGAGACGATGTGCGCGCCGAGCTCGCCGCGCGGCGACTCGATCGGCACGTAGGCCTGGCCCGGCGGGACCCGGAAGCCCTCGGTCACCAGCTTGAAGTGGTGGATGAGGGCCTCCATCGACTCGCCCATGATGTGGCGGATGTGGTCGAGGCTGTTGCCCATCCCGTCGCTGCCGATCGCGAGCTGGCTCGGCCAGGCGATCTTCTTGTCGGCGACCATGACGGGGGCGCCCTCGAGGCCGGCCAGGCGATCGGCGGCCTGCTCGATGATCTTCAGCGACTCCCACATCTCGTTGAGCCGGATGCGGAAGCGCCCGTAGGAGTCGCACGTGTCCCACGTCTGGACGTCGAAGTCGTAGTCCTCGTAGCCGCAGTAGGGCTCGGTCTTGCGCAGGTCCCAGGCGTAGCCGGTGCTGCGCAGCACCGGGCCGGTGATGCCGAGCGCGAGGACGCCCTCGAGGTCGAGGTGGCCGACGCCCTCGAGGCGGGCCTTGAAGATCGGGTTGGCGTTGCAGAGCGCGGCGTACTCGGGCAGGCGCTTCTTCATCAGGGCCACGAAGCCGCGGATCTCGTCCAGCGCGCCCGGGGGCAGGTCCTGAGCGACGCCGCCGGGGCGGATGAACGCGTGGTTCATGCGCAGGCCGGTGATCAGCTCGAACAGGTCCAGCACCAGCTCGCGCTCGCGGAACCCGATGGTCATCACCGTGAGCGCGCCGAGCTCCATGCCGCCGGTGGCGATGGCGACCAGGTGGGAGGAGAGCCGGTTGAGCTCCATGAGCAGGACCCGCATGACGCTGGCCTTCTCGGGGATCTGGTCCTCGATGTCCAGCAGCCGCTCGACGCCGAGGCAGTACGTCGCCTCGTTGTAGAACGGGCTGAGGTAGTCCATGCGCGTGACGAACGTGGTGCCCTGCACCCAGGAGCGGAACTCCATGTTCTTCTCGATGCCGGTGTGCAGGTAGCCGATGCCGCAGCGGGCCTCGGTGACCGTCTCGCCCTCGAGCTCGAGGATCAGGCGCAGCACGCCGTGCGTCGAGGGGTGCTGCGGGCCCATGTTGACGACGACCCGCTCGTCGGCGTCCTCGGCGAGCCCCTCGGCGATCTGGTCCCAGTCCTGGCCGGTGACGGTGAAGACCCGGCCCTCGCTGGTCTGGTTGGTGCCCGCGTAGATGTCCTGAGTCATTAGTTGTACGACCTCCGCTGGTCCGGCGGCGGGATGGTGCCGCCCTTGTACTCGACGGGGATGCCGCCCAGCGGGTAGTCCTTGCGCTGGGGGTGGCCCGGCCAGTCGTCGGGCATGAGGATGCGGGTGAGCGCCGGGTGGCCCTCGAACACGATCCCGAACATGTCGAAGGTCTCGCGCTCGTGCCAGTCGAGGGTCGGGTAGACCGCGACCAGCGAGGGGATCGTCGCGTCGCCGTCGGGGACGCTGACCTCGAGACGGATGCGGCGGTTGTAGGTCATCGAGAGCAGGTGGTAGACCGCGTGCAGCTCGCGACCGGTGTCGTCGGGGTAGTGCACGCCGCTCACCCCGGAGCAGAGCTCGAAGCGCAGCGCGGGGTCGTCGCGCAGCGTCTGCGCGACGTGGCGCAGCTCCTCGCGGCTCACGTGGAAGGTGATCTCGCCGCGGTGGATCACGACGTGCCCGAGGCGACCCTCCAGGACGTCGGCGACCTCGTCGAACCAGCCACCGTAGGGGCGCTGGGCGGGGCCGGGGAACACGATCGGGGCGACCAGACCGCCGTACCCGCTGGTGTCGGAGGTGCCGGCGGCGCCGAACATGCCCTTGCGCACGCCGACCGCCGTCACCTCGCCGGGGGCGGCCGGGACGTTCTCCGGGGACTGCTCGACGGCCGGCTGCTCCGGGCCCTTGGGCTCGGGTACGACGTCCTTGTGGTCCTCGCTCATCGCAGCTGGCCCCGCATCGCCGAGGTGGGCAGCGCGTTGAGCGCCTCGGTCTCGAGGGTCTCGATCTCGGCCAGCCGGTTGACACCGAGCTTGGTCGACTGGACCTGGTCGTGGAGCTTGAGGATCGCGTCGATCAGCATCTCCGGGCGCGGGGGGCAGCCGGGGAGGTACATGTCCACGGGGACGATGTGGTCGACACCCTGGACGATCGCGTAGTTGTTGAACATGCCGCCGCTGCTGGCACAGACGCCCATGGCGAGGACGTACTTGGGGTTCGGCATCTGGTCGTAGATCTGCCGCAGCACCGGGGCCATCTTCTGGCTCACCCGGCCGGCCACGATCATCAGGTCGGCCTGGCGGGGGCTGGCACGGAAGACCTCCATGCCGAAGCGGCCCAGGTCGTACTTGGGGCCACCGCTGGTCATCATCTCGATGGCGCAGCAGGCCAGGCCGAACGTGGCGGGCCAGAAGGAGGCCTTGCGCATGTAACCGGCGACGCCCTCGACCGTGGTCAGGAGCACGCCGCTCGGGAGCTTCTCCTCGATTCCCATCAGAGGCGTCCTTTCTGCGGTCGAGGCAGGTCGTGAAGTGCGGGCATCGTGACTCTCAGTCCCATTCGAGGCCGCCGCGACGCCACACGTAGGCGTAGGCCACGAAGACGGTGGCGATGAAGATGACCATCTCGACGAGACCGAACAGGCCCATCGCGTCGAAGTGCACCGCCCATGGGTAGAGGAAGATGATCTCGATGTCGAAGACGATGAACAGCATCGCGGTGATGTAGTACTTCACCGGGAACCGCCCGCCGCCGACCGGCTGCGGGGTGGGCTCGATGCCGCACTCGTAGGAGTCGAGCCGGGCGCGGTTGTAGCGCTTGGGGCCGACGAACGGGCTCATCGCCACGGAGCCGATCGCGAACAGTGCCGCGATGATGGCCAACGCCAGTACCGGCGTGTAGAGCTCCATCCGCAGTCCCTTCCCTGGTGCCTGGCGCGCCGTCGGTTGTGACTTTGTGAAGCGAATCACGAGGTGGCGCACCGCACATCTTGCCACTCGTCGGCGCGCGCGTCACACCCAGGGCTGCCGGGCCGCAAACCGGTCCTCACCTGGCCATTTAGCGCACGTGGCGCTTGCCTAATTGGGTCGACGGCCTGACCTGCGAAGAGGGCCCCGCGTCGACGTTCCTGGGCGTGCTTGGTGCCCTACTTCACGCGCGTTTCGCGCGCCGAGCGACTACCGGGTGGCGCGGTGCAGGGCGACGATGCCGCCGGAGAGGTTGCGCCATTCGGGAGCCTGCCAGCCGGCGGCGGTGACCAGCTCGGCGAGGCGCTGCTGGTCGGGCCAGGCGCGGATGGACTCGGCGAGGTAGACGTAGGCGTCGGGCGAGGACGAGACCGCGCGCGCGATCGGCGGCAGCGCCTTCATCAGGTACTCGATGTAGACGGTGCGGAAAGGCGCCCAGGTGGGGTGGCTGAACTCGCAGACGACCAGGCGGCCGCCCGGCCTCGTGACCCGCAGGAGCTCGGCGAGACCGGCGGCGGGGTCGACGATGTTGCGCAGGCCGAAGGAGATCGTCACGGCGTCGAACGTCGCGTCCGCGAACGGCAGCCGGGTCCCGTCGCCCGCAGTGAACGGCAGGTGCGGGCGCGCGCGCTTGCCGACCTGGAGCATGCCCAGGGAGAAGTCGCAGGGGACGACCGCCGCGCCGCGGTCGGCGAACGGCTGGCTCGAGGTCCCGGTCCCGGCCGCGAGGTCGAGGATCCGCTCGCCGGGCTGCGGGTCGACGGCGGCGATCACGTCGCGGCGCCAGCGCCGGTCCTGCCCCAGGGACAGGACGTCGTTGGTCACGTCGTAGCGGCGCGCGACGGCATCGAACATCCGGCGTACGTCGGTGGGTTGCTTGTCGAGCTCAGCGCGGGCCACCCGCAGAGCGTACGGGGGGACCGCCGTCGGGCCGCAGGCGGTAACGGGTTGGTCACAACCGGCGATTCTCGGCCGCGCCTGGCAACCAGTGCGGCCGGAGAGGCGTCCCCTGAGTACCAACCCCACCAGATCGCAAAGGTCCCGCCATGTTGTTCGCCCGCCGCCTCGTGATGATCGTCGTCGCCGCCGCGCTGCTGTCCGGTGCTGCCCTCGGCGTGGGGTGGGCGAGCCGCTCCGCCGAGGCGCCACGCTCGGCTCCTCGGCTGGAGCGACCGGTCGAGACGCCCCTCGAGCCGGCACGCCGCGACCCGACGCCGTCACCGCAGGCGCCGGCCCCCTCCCCCCAACCCGAGGTCACACCCGAGCCGCCCGCGCTCCGGCCCGGGCCGCGGCTGCTGGGCAGCGGCGACGAGGGCGACCGGGTGCGCGACCTGCAGGCCCGGCTGCGGCAGATCGACTGGTTCGAGGGCGACGTGACCGGCTTCTACGGCGACGTCACGGTGGCCGCCGTACGCGGCTTCCAGGCCAAGCGCGAGATCCCGGTGACCGGCGAGGTGGACCGCCGCACGCTGGGTCGCCTGCACGGCATGACCACCTCGCCGACGGCGGCCGAGCTCGCCAACCAGCTCGGCGGCAACACCCCCGGCGCGCTGGACCGGCGCTGCCTGACCGGCCGGGTGCTCTGCATCGACAAGACCAGCAGCACGCTGCGCTGGGTCGTCGACGGCCGGGTGCTCAAGACGATGGACGCACGGTTCGGCGGCGCGGCGACCCCCACCCGCGAGGGGCTCTTCCAGGTCACCTACAAGAGCCGCGACCACGTCTCGAGCCTGTACGAGACCTCGATGCCGTTCGCCATGTTCTTCTCGCGCGGGCAGGCCGTGCACTACTCACCGGACTTCGCCGCCGTGGGCTACGACGGCGCCTCCCACGGATGCGTCAACATCCGTGACCACGACGGGGTGGCGTGGCTCTACGACCAGGTGCGTGTCGGCGACGAGGTCGTCGTCTACCGGTCCTGACCCGCGGCTCAGTCGGCGAGGCCGTCCAGGAGCTCGACGGCCTCGTCGGCGTCCAGGCCGCGGCCGTAGAGCTGGTACGTCGCGTTGCCGGAGCCCACCTGGCACTGGATCGCCGCCGGCGACTCGCCGTCGGGGATCTCCTGGCCCTCCGGGACCGGCTGCTCGTAGTAGCGCGCACAGACGCCGTCGCCGGCGCTCACCAGGTCGGTGATGTTGCGCTCGAAGTTGACGTAGGACGGGTCGAACGGCGGGCCGTTGGGCAGGAACGGGCCGGCGGGCTGCTCCACCACCGTGATCGTGACCTGGGTCTCGAGGCTCTCGTCCTGGTAGGTGCGGATCTGCGCGGGTGCGTCGAACAGCTCCTCCAGCAGCTCGGCGCCCGACTCGTTGATGCCGCGCTGGCGCTCGGCGAGGTCCGCGGCCGCGTCGGCGTTCTCGCCCGTCACGTCGTCGGCCTCCAGCTCGACGGCGCGCAGTCCCCCGGGCAGCGTGTCGGGCAGGTCCACCGGACCCGCGGTCGCCTTCGGCAGCAGCACCGCGAACGCCACGAGGAGCGCCAGGATCACCAGGCCGACGAGGGAGCCCACGACGAAGGGACGGGCGGTGCGGGGGGATGCGGTCACCCGGTGACGTTACCCACGTGGTGCCCGCTCCGGCCAGCCGCTGGGTAGTCTCGACCGCGTGACAAGCCCTGCTGCCCCGACGGGTCCCGCACCGTCGCTGGTCGCGCGCACGGTGCCCCTCGACCTGTCCTCGGCGACCTCCCTTGCCTCCCTGCTGCCCGCCGACCACCCGGTGGCCTGGCTGCGGCGCGGGGACGGGCTCGTCGGCTGGGGCCAGGCCGCGGTGGTGCGCTCGAGCGGACCGACCCGCTTCTCCGACGCCGACAAGTGGTGGAGCGAGACCATCGCGCGCGCCGACGTCGTCGACGACGTCGGGGAGCCCGGGACCGGTCCGGTGTGCTTCGGGTCCTTCGCGTTCGACGACGTGCCCGGCGACTCGGTGCTCGTCGCCCCGCGGGTGGTCGTCGGCCGTCGCGGCGACCGCGCGTGGCTCACCACGATCTCCACGACCGGCGCACCCGCCACCGTCCCCCCCGTGGGGCCGGCCGAGCCGCCCCTGCCGCCGACCGCCGTCTCCTTCGCCGACGGCGCGCTCAACGGCGAGGAGTGGATGTCGGTCGTCGCCGACGCGGTCGCCCGGATCAACGCCGGCGACCTGGAGAAGGTGGTGCTCGCCCGTGATCTCGTCGTGCGCGCGGACGGGCCGATCGACGTGCGCTGGCCGGTGCACCGGCTGACCGAGTCCTACCCCATGTGCTGGACCTTCCACGTCGACGGCATGTTCGGCGCCACCCCGGAGATGCTGGTGCGCCGCGAGCGGGGCCTGGTCACCTCCCGGGTCCTGGCCGGCACCATCCGGCGCACCGGCGACGACGAGCGCGACCTCGCGCTCGCCGCCACCTTGGCCCGGTCTTCGAAGGACCTCGAGGAGCACGAGTACGCCGTCCGCTCCGTCGCCGACGCGCTGGAGCCGCACTGCTCGTCGATGAACGTCCCCGAGGCGCCGTTCGTGCTGCACCTGCCGAACGTCATGCACCTGGCGACCGACGTCAACGGCGTGGTCCACGACGCCGCGACCGTCTCGTCGCTGCAGCTCGCCGAGTCGCTGCACCCCTCGGCGGCGGTGGGCGGCACGCCCACGAGCGTCGCCACCGACCTCATCGACGAGATCGAGGGCATGGCCCGTGGGCGCTACGCCGGCCCGGTGGGCTGGATGGATGCCAACGGCGACGGCGAGTGGGGCATCGCCCTGCGCTCCGCCGAGGTCGTCGGCGACACCGTCCGGCTCTTCGCCGGCTGCGGCATCGTCGCCGACTCCGACCCCGCCGCCGAGCTCGCCGAGGCCCAGGCCAAGTTCGTGCCCGTCCGCGACGCGCTCGCCGGGGGCTGACGGACGACTCCCGGCTCCCCCGGGCCGGCGCTACAGGTCGGCGCCGTCGGCGAGCCGGAGGAACTCCTGGCCGTCGCCGAGCAGGTTGCCCATGTGCTGCTCGACCATCCCGAGGCCGACCTCGGAGTAGACCCGGTCGTGGATGGCCAGGCTGCGCGGGGCGCCGACGGCGCGGACGAAGTCGACGGCCTCGCTCAGCTTGAGCCACGGCGCGGAGGCGGGGGCCAGCAGCAGGTCGACGGCACCGTCGGGCACGGTCAGGGCGTCGCCGGGGTGGTAGACGGTCGTCTCGCCCACGCTGAGCAGGTAGCCGCTGTTGTGGATGCGCGGGTAGTCCTCGTGAATCACCGCGTGCAGCTCCCCCACGGCGCGCACCGGCAGCCCGGCGTCGAAGGCCTCCCCGGGCGCGACGACCGTGAGCCGCTCGGCCAGGTCCGGGGCGTCCTCACGCAGCCGCGCCGCGACCGCCTCGATCGTGAAGACGGGCGCGTCGCCGGCCCGCAGATGGTCGGGGAAGTAGTGGTCGGGGTGCTCATGGGTGATGAGGATGGCGCTCGCCCCGTCGACGGCCTCGGCGTCGGTGAACACGCCGGGGTCCAGCACGACGACCGCGCCCTCGTGCTCGATCCGCACGCAGGCATGCCCGAACTTCGTGATCCGCATGGGCCGACTCTATCTAGGCTGGGTCTCGTGCCCTTGCCCTCCGACGTCGTCGTCCGCCCCGCCACCCCGTCCGACGCACCGGCCCTCGCGCACCTGCACCTCGATGTCTGGGACGACGCCTACACCGGCCTCATGCCGCAGCCGATCCTCGACGAGCGGCGTACGACACTCGACGAGCGGGTGGCCCGGTGGCGCGCGATCCTCGAGGAGGGCGGGCCGACGCCCACGCTCCTCGCCGTCGGGCCCGACGGGCTGATCGGCTTCGTCTCCGCCGGACCGGGCCGCGACAACGACGTGGACATCGAGCTCGAGCTGAAGGCGCTGTACGTGCGCAAGGAGTGGTGGGGCACCGGCGTCGGGTACGTGCTGTTCGAGGAGGCGGTCGGCGACCGAGCGGCGTACCTGTGGGTGCTCGCCGGCAACACCCGGGCCATCGCGTTCTACGAGCGACAGGGCTTCCGGCTCGACGGGACCGAGGACGAGCACGACGAGGGGCGACACGTGCGGATGGTGCGCGCGGGCACCTGACCTACGCCGTGAGGTGGTGCACGTAGCACCACCGCCAGTCCTCGCCGGGCTCGGCGGACTGCATCACCGGGTGCGAGGTCTCGTGGAAGTGCTCGGTGGCGTGCTGCCCGGGCGAGGAGTCGCAGCAGCCGACCGTGCCGCAGGTGAGGCACTGGCGCAGGGCCACCCAGCGGGTGCCGTCCTCCAGGCAGCGCGCGCACTCGGGGTCGGCCGGCGTCGGCACCACCGACGTCGAGCGCAGGTGCTCGCACTGCTCGCCCATCCGGCGGCCCGCCGTGGCGCGGATGTTCTCCCGCTCCTGAGTGGCGTTGTCGAGCATCGACTCCTCGACGTCGAGCAGCGCGAGCACGTCGGCGACGATGTCGGAGGCGACCGTGCCGGAGGAGCGGATCTCCAGGACCCGGCGGCGCTCGGCCTCGATCATGTCGAGGCGGATGCGCGCGTACAGGTCGCTCGGGCTCTCCTGGTCCGCGGTGGTGCCGAGCCGCTCCCAGGCCGCGAAGTTGCGCTGGTCGATGCGCTGGCGGATGAGATCCACGACGTGGTGCGGGTCGTCGTACTCCAGCTGCTGGAGCTGCTCGAAGCCCGCCTTGGAAGCCTGCTGGAGCAGGGTGGCCCTGGCGAGCGCGTCGTCGGTCGGGTCCGGCGCGGGCACCTCGAGCCACCGGGCCAGCCAGGGCAGCGAGAGCCCCTGGACGAACAGCGTGCCGGCCACCACGGTGAACGCGATGAGCAGCAGGACCTCGCGGTGCTCGGTCTCCGGAGGGATGAGGAACGCCGCGGCCAGGGTGACGACACCGCGCATGCCGGCCCAGCCGAGGACGACCGTGAACGACCAGGGCGGCACCCTGCCGGTGACCAGGTCCGGCCCCGGCCGGACCAGGAGGTAGCGGGTGACGAAGACCCACACCATGCGCAGGACGATGACCCCGACCAGGGTCGCGGCGCAGACCGCCACGATCCGCTCCGGCGACAGGTCGCTGCGCCCCACGTCGCGCAGGAGCCACTCCGCCTGCAGGCCGATCAGCAGGAACACCGCGTTCTCCAGCAGGAACGCGATCGTGCGCCAGTTGACGCTCTCGGCGATGCGCGACTGGGCGGTCTGCACGATCGGCGCCTTGTGGCCGAGCAGGAGACCCGCGACGACCACCGCGATCACGCCGGAGGCGTGGACCCGCTCCGAGACCACGAACGCCGCGAACGGCACCACCAGGGAGATCGCGGTGTCGAGAATCGGGTCGGTGATCCGCTTGCGCAGGCCGGCGACGACCAGGAAGAAGCCGACCCCGATGGCGACGCCACCGCCGGCGGCCACGGCGAAGTCGGCGGCCACCCCCCAGGTGGTGATGCCCTCGTGGTGCGACGCCCCCAGGCCGCCGGCCGCTATCGCCGTGCGCAGAGCCACGAGCGCGGTGGCGTCGTTGAGCAGGGACTCGCCCTCCAAGATGGTGACGATGCGTCGCGGCAGCCCGATCCGGCGAGCGATCGCGGTGGCCGCCACCGCGTCTGGCGGCGCGACGACGGCGCCGATGGCGAACGCCGCCGGCCACCCGATGCCCGGGATCAGGGAGTGCACCACGGCTCCGATGCCGGCGGTCGTGAACACCACCAGGCCCACCGACAGCAAGAGGATCGTGCGGCGGTTGGCGTTGAAGTCGACCAGAGACGTCTGGATGGCGGTGGCGTAGAGCAGCGGCGGCAGCAGCCCCAGCAGGACCACCTCGGCCCCCAGGTGGACCTCCGGCATGCCGGGCACGTACGACGCCGCGACACCGACGGCGATCAGGGCCAGCGGCGGCGGCAGGTCGACCCGCTCGGACAGGGCCGTCACCGCCAGCACCGTCACGGCGAGGGCGACCAGGAAGAAGGCGATCTCCATGGTCAGCGGTCCGCGCGCGCCGGGTCGGTCGGGTGCCGGCCCAGGCCCTCGAGCTCCTGGATCAGCGATCGGGCGTCGTGCGGGCCGAGGACCCGCAGGTCGCCGACGAAGAAGGTGGGCGTGCCCCGGACCCCGCTGGCGTCCGCGCTGGCCACGTCGCGGCGGATGTGCTCGGCCAGCCGCTCCGACTCCAGGTCACGCACGAACCGCTCGACGTCGAGGCCCAGGTCGGCGGCGTAGCCGATGAGGTCCTGGAGCTCGAGCTCGTCCTGCCGCCGGAAGAGCAGGTCGTGCATGTCCCAGTAGCGGCCCTGGGCGCCCGCGGCCTCGGCGGCCATGGCCGCCAGCTCGGCGTGGGGGTGCACGACCAGGGGCAGGTGGCGGGCGACGTAGCGCAGCCGGTCGCCGAAGTGCCGGCGCACCTCCTCGGCGGCCCCCGTGGCCTTGGCGCAGAACGAGCACTCGAAGTCGAGGTACTCCACCAGCGTGAGGTCGGCGTCCACCGGGCCGCGGATGTGGTCGTGGCCGGGGTCGACCGGGTCGCTCAGGACCCGGGGCAGCGCGGCGTCGTGCTGGCCGAGGAACCGCGCGGCGAAGCGGAAGAGCAGCCAGCCAGCGGCGCTCGCGAGCACCGCCGCCAGCAGCACCCCCACCGTCGCCTGGGCCCGCAGCGCCTCGGTGTCGAGCGCGAGACCGACGATCAGCAGCGAGACGGTGAACCCGATCCCCGACAGCGCGCCACCCGCGATGACGTGACCGGTGCCCACCCCCTGGGGCAGCCGCCCGAGCCCGAGCCGCACCGACCCGAGCGCGCCCAGGCCGATGCCGACGGTCTTGCCGACGACGAGGCCGACGACGACGCCCCACGTCAGCGAGGACCGCAGCGCCTCGCCCAGGACGCCGTCGCGGAGGTCTACCCCGGCGTTGGCGAGCGCGAAGACCGGGACGACGACGTAGCTGGTGAAGCCGTGCAGGCCCTCCTGCAGCCGCTCGTTGACCGAGATCACCCGGGTCAGGCCCTGGCGCGCGAGGCGCTGCACCTCGGGCATCGGCGACTGCCGGAAGGCGCGGAACTGCGACGCGGCGGTGTCGACCAGTCCGCGCGAGGGCTCCAGCGCGGGGATCAGCAGGCCGGCCAGCATGCCGGCGATGGAGGCGTGCAGCCCGGACTCGAGGGTGGCCAGCCACAGCACGAGCACCACGACGACGTACGGCGCGGAGCGCCACTCTCCGACGCGCGCGAGCACCGCGAGCAGGACCAGGCAGACCGCCGCCACCGTGAGCGGCACGGTGTCGAGGGAATCGGAGTAGACCAGGCCGATCACGCTGACGGCGACGATGTCGTCGATGACGGTCAGCGTCAGCAGGAAGATCCGGAGCTGGGTCGAGACCGCCGGACCCACCAGGGCGAGGACCCCCAGCAGGAACGCCGTGTCGGTCCCGATCACGATCCCCCAGCCGCGGGCGGCCTCGCCGGAGGGGTTCAGTGCCAGGAAGAGCGCGGCAGGGACCAGCATGCCGATGACGCCCGCCACGAGCGGCACGGTCACGCGGCGTCGGTCGGTGAGCTCGCCGAGCGAGAGCTCGCGGCGCACCTCGAGGCCGATGACGAAGAAGAAGACCACCATGAGGCCGTCGTTGACCCAGTGATGCAGGTCCATGGAGATCCCGCTGGACCCGAAGGCCACCGACACCGTCTTGTGCCAGAGCGCCTCGTAGGAGCCCGACCACGGAGAGTTGGCCCAGACCAGGGCGACGAGGGCGGCGACCACGAGGATCCCGGCGCTGCCCGACTCGGTGCGGATGAAGGCCCGCAACGGGTGAGCGACCTGACGCTCCTCCTCCAGGTCCCCGTCGCTGCAGGGAGTCTGCGAGGCGGCCACGCCGCCAGCCTATCGGCACCCGCCGGCCCCGCCGAGGGCTCAGAGTGCGTCGGCCACGGCCTCGTAGGCGACGACGTAGTCCTGGAACGGCAGCATCTCCACGATCCGGGCCGCCTTCGCGCCCGTCCGCGCGCGGGGCACCTCCTCGAGCATCGCCACGAACTCCGCGTCCAGCCGCAGCAGCCGGTCCACCAACGGCCGTACGGCGCTCAGGTCCAGCCCCCGGACCTCCGCGTCGAAGTCGGCGATCGCCCCGCCCAGCCCCTGGGCGGCCTTCACGACCGCGGCGTGGTCGTTCGCCCCGAGCGCGGTCGAGTACGCCGCCGTGAACTGGTCGAGGTCGGCGTCCAGCTGCTCGAGCGCCGCCCGATAGGCCGCGACGTCCTGCGCCGGTGCACTCGGCGCGGCCTTCGGCGCGGTCAGCGCCGCCGCCGCGCCCGACGCCGGGTTCGGCCCGGCGGCGCCGTCGTCGCCACCCCCGCCGCCGCAGCCGGCGAGCAGGAGCAGGGCCACCGCCGCGACGGCCGGCCGAGTCAGGCGAGTGGGCATGGAGGGCACCAGATCCTCTGGACGAGCGGCTGGGAACCCGAGAACCTCCACAGTAGCGAGGGCGGGCGCTCTGCGGCAGGGGGCTCGGGAGGAGACCGGAAGAGCACCCTCAGGCGGTGAGTGCTCGGATCCGGGCGTCGAGGTCGCGGCGGTTGTCGCGTCGCACGCGCACCTCGACCACCTCGATCCCGCCGTTCGGCGAGGCCAGGGCCTGCTCGAGCTCCGGCAGACTGTCGACGCGCAGGTACGGCGTGCGGCTGGCGGCGCACAGGGCCGCGAGATCGACGCCGTGCGGGGTGCCGAACAGCCGCTCGAAGCCGGCCGCGTGCTCCGGCGCCCCCTGCTCGAGCATCGAGAAGATCGAGCCACCGTCGTCGTTGACGACCACGATCGTCAGGTCCGGGCGGGGCTCCTGGGGGCCGAGGACCAGCCCGTTGCTGTCGTGCAGGAACGTCACGTCGCCCATCAGCGCGAAGGTCGGGGCGTCGGAGTCGCGGCCCAGCGCCGCGCCGATCGCCGTCGACACCACGCCGTCGATGCCCGAGAGCCCGCGGTTGGCGATCGTCTTGCGCCGGCTGCCGACCGGGTAGGGGCGCACCATCAGGTCCAGGTCGCGGATCGGGCTCGACGCACCGACGACGAGCTGCCCTCCGGGCGGCAGCGCCCGGCTGACCGCCCCCGCCACCTCGTACGGCGTGAGGTCCGGCTCGGCGGCCAGCAGGGCGTCGAGCCGGCGGGACACGTCGCGGTCGGCGGCCCGCCACTCCTCGAGCCAGCCCGTGGCGTCCGGGCCGGGGACCGTGAACGCGGCGGCGGTGTGCGCCACGTCGTAGGGCCGCTCGGCCCAGGCCCCCCGCGCCGGCACCGAGCACACCTCGACGTCCTCGCGGCCCAGGAGCCGGGTGACCGGGCGCGAGAGGGTGGGGCGGCCGAAGACGACGACCCGCTCGATGCGGCGCCCCAGGTCGGTGTCGAGCAGCAGCCGGTAGCAGCGCAGGGCGTGCTCGCCGGTGCGGGAGCCGCTGGTCGGCTCGGCCAGCAGCGGCCAGCCGGCCGCCTCGGCGAGCTGGCGGGCCGCCTGGGCCGCGTCGTCCCCGGCCACCACCACGGTGCGGGGGCCGAGCGGCAGCGAGCTCGCTTCCGCGCCGGGCGACGACCTCTGCCGCCCGGGGCTCGCCGGCGCCCAGGCGTCGTCCTCGGGGATGAGCGGGTCGTCGAGCTGGACGTTGAGGTGGGTGGGACCGTCGTCGTGGAGCACGACGTCGCCCGCGTCCGTGACGTCGAGCGTCGACACCAGGCGCCCGAAGACCCCGACCTGGTCGGTCGTCTGGTTGGCGTCGGTGCCCCGCAGCCGGGCCGGCCGGTCGGCCGTGACGAATACGACGGGCAGCCCGGCGTGGGCCGCCTCGAGCACGGCTGGGTGCAGGTTCGCGACGGCGGTGCCCGAGGTGCAGATCACGGCCGCGCGCGCGTGGCTGCGGGTCAGGCCGACGGCCAGGAAGCCGGCGCTGCGCTCGTCGATCCGGGTGTGCAGCCGCACCATCCCACCGTCGGCCGCGGCGAGCGCGGCGAACGACAGCGGCGCGTTGCGAGAGCCGGGCGCGACGACGATCTCTTTGACCCCGGCCGCCAGCAGCGCCGTCACGACGCCGCGGGCGAGCTCGGTCGACGGGTTGGTCACGAGCGACGATCCTGCCGCAGCGCCCGGACCTCGGCCAGCCGGGCCTCCCAGTGCGCCACCCGGTCCGGCGCCGCGGCGACGGCCGCCAGCAGCGCCTCGTCGACGGGCGGCACCCCGACCCGGAGCGCACCCTGGACCGGCAGCAGCGAGTCGGCCACCACGTCGCGCGTGAACATCTGCACGGTCGCGAGCCCGCACGCGTAGGGCAGCTCGGGCAGCGCAGCAGCGAGCGCCACGCCCGCGGCGATGCCGACCGAGGTCTCCAGGGCGGACGACACCACGACGGGCAGCCCGATGTCCTCGGCGATCCGCAGGCAGGCGCGCACCCCGCCGAGCGGCTGCACCTTGAGCACGGCGATGTCCGCGGCCTCGAGGTCGCGCACGCGGTAGGGGTCGGCGGCCCGGCGGATCGACTCGTCCGCGGCGACGGGCACGCCCACGCGGCGGCGTACGGCGGCCAGGTCCTCGACGCTCGCGACCGGCTGCTCGACGTACTCCAGCCCACCCGCGGCCCGGTCCAGCGCCGCGACCGCGGCGACCGCGTCGTCGACCGACCAGCCGCCGTTGGCATCGACGCGCACGGCGCCACCGGCTCCCAGGGCGTCGCGCACCGCCTCGACCCGCGCCTGGTCGTCGGCCAGGGACTGGCCCGGCTCGGCGACCTTGACCTTCGCGGTCGCGCACCCGCCCGCGCGCACGATCGCGTGGGCCTGCTCGGGCCCGACGGCCGGGACGGTCACGTTGACCGGGACCCGGTCGCGCACCGGAGCCGGCCAGTCCCCGGCCGCGGCCTCCTCGGCGCAGCGCAGCCACGGCTCGGCCACCTCGGCGTCGTACTCCAGGAACGGGCTCCACTCCCCCCACCCGGCGGCGCCGCGCAGCAGCAGCCCCTCCCGGACGGTGATCCCGCGAAAGCGGGTCCGCATCGGGATGCTGAAGACCTCGACGGCGCTCATGCGAGGTCCTGCAGCGCCAGCCGGTCGGGCTTGCCGTTGGCCAGCAGCGGCAGCGCGTCGAGGACGACGAGCTGGCGCGGCGCCCACGAGCGCGGGTGCCGCTCGGCCACGAAGTCGCGCGCCTCCTGCAGCGACAGGGAGCCGGCCACGAAGGCCACCACCCGGGTCCCCCACTCCTCGTCGGGGACGCCGAGCACCTCGGCGGCGGCGACGTCGGGGTGCTCGCGCAGGCGCGCGGCGACGGCGGCCGCGGGCACGTTGACGCCGCCGCTGACCAGCATGTCGTCGAGCCGGCCGAGCACCTGCAGGCGCCCGTCCTCGTCGAGGCGGCCGGCGTCGTTGGTGAGGTACCAGCCGTCGACGAGCGTCTGCTCGGTCAGCTCGGGGTCGCCCTCGTAGCCGTCGAAGAGCGTGGGGCCGCCGATCCGGATCCGGCCGCCCTCGCCGAGCGCCACCGCCACCCCGTCCAGGGGCAGCCCGTCGTAGACGCAGCCGCCGGCGGTCTCCGCGGCACCGTAGGTCGCGACCAGGTGCACGCCCTCGCCCTCGGCCCGGCGGCGCAGCGCCGGGTCGATCGGGCCGCCGCCGAGCAGGACCGTGTGGCAGGTGCGCAGCGCGGCGACCTGGTCGGGATCGTCCAGCGCCCGGTGCAGCTGGGTGGGCACCATCGAGGTGAACCACGTCCCCTCGCGCGGCCAGTCCGCGCCCAGCACCGGCTCGTGACCGGCGACGAGCGAGCGGCAGACGACCTGGAGACCCGCGACGTACGTCGGCGGCAGGGTCAGCACCCAGCGGCCGGTGGCGCCCACGCGGCGCGCGCTCGCGTCGACGGAGGCCAGCACCGCGCGCCGCGACAGCAGCACCCGCTTGGGCCGCCCGGTCGACCCGGAGGTCTCGACGACCCAGGGATCCGGCTCGCCCGGAGCCTCCAGCCAGCGGCGGAGCGCGGCGAAGCCTGACCCACCGTTGTCCATGTGCCCGACGGTAGTCGGGTGTGATCCGGCACCCGCAGCCACGTCGGCCTCCCACTCCCGCCGCGGCGGCCCGGCGCGCCCTGAGGTTGAATCACTGCTCGTGGCAACTCCCGCTCAGTGGCTCGCCGGCGCGCGGCCCCGCACCCTGCCCGCTGCCGTCTCTCCCGTCCTGGCCGGCACCGGCGTGGCGGCGTACGACGACGCGCTGGTGTGGTGGAAGGCGCTGCTCGCCCTGGTGGTGAGCCTCGCGCTGCAGGTGGCGGTCAACTACGCCAACGACTACTCCGACGGCATCCGCGGCACCGACGACGACCGGGTCGGCCCGATGCGGCTGGTCGGCTCCGGCGCGGCCTCCCCCGGCGCCGTGAAGCGTGCCGCCTTCCTCGCCTTCGGCGTGGCCGGAGCCGCCGGCCTGGCGCTCGCCGCGACCACCGCCTGGTGGCTGGTCGCCGTGGGCGCCGTCGCCGTCCTGGCCGCCTGGTACTACACCGGCGGCAAGACCCCCTACGGCTACCTCGGTCTCGGCGAGGTCATGGTCTTCGTGTTCTTCGGGCTGGTCGCCGTGGTCGGGACGACGTACGTCCAGACCGAGGGCTGGCACTGGGCCGCGCTCTACGCCGGCGTGGGCGTCGGGGCGCTCGCCTGCGCGATCCTGGTCGTCAACAACCTGCGCGACATCCCGACCGACACCGTGGCCGGCAAGCGCACGCTCGCCGTACGTCTCGGTGCGGCCCGCACCCGCGGCCTCTTCGCGCTGCTCGTCCTCGCCGCCGCGGCCGCCGTCGTCGCCGTCGCCGCCGCCACCACCTGGTGGGCCCTGGTCGGCCTGGCCTTCCTGGCCATCGTCCTGCCCGCCCTGCGCACCGTCCTCGCCGGCGCCGAAGGCCCCGCCCTCATCCCCGCCATCCAGCAGGTCGGCCTCTCCGAGCTCCTCTGGGCCGCCCTCGTCGCCGCCGCGCTCGTCGTGGGTGGGTGAGCAGGGTTATCAGCAGATGCTGATAACCCTGCCGTTCTGGGCGGCTATTTCGCCCCAGAAGGGCAGGGAACTGCCCGGAAGCTCCACGTGCCTGCTGGCGCGTCGAGCGGTGAGGACAACCAAGCGTCGGGTGCGGCGTACGCTTCAGGCATGTGGTTCCTGATCCTGGTCGCCCTGATCGTCGTCGGCGTCGTGGCCTACCGGATGCGCGTGCCGCTGCTGGCGCGGATCCTGGGCCAGTCCGAGGGCCGGGTCAACCGGCAGCTCAACCGCCGCAAGCGCTGACCGCTCGCCCGACCTAGGGCTGGTCGGAGGAGGTCGCGTCGTCGGCGTCCTCCTTGGTGCGCATCTCATCGAACCGCGCGCTGGCCGCGTTGGCGCGCGTCTCGACCCGGCGGGCGAACGCCTCGCGTGGCACGCTGAGGAGGAAGTAGGACCCGACGCCGCTGATGATGAACGCCATGACGACGGCCCAGACGATGGGAACCTCGTCGGAGACCGCGAACCAGATGCCGAAGACCAAGGCGAACGATCCGAGGAACAGGGCGAGCCGCAGACCGGTGTAGACCAGGAATTCCTTCACGTCTCCAGGGTAGTTCGTGGCCCTGCGTGACCAGGCGGGGCCTACTCTTGAAGCGTGCTCAAGTTCCTGCTCGTCGTGGCGATCTTCGCTGTGGCGGTCTACCTCGTCACCCGGCTCGCCCAGCAACGCGGCGCGGGCACCCGGCCGACGCTGCCGCGTCGCCGGCCGCCGGCCGCGCCCCCTCGGGTGATCGGACCCGACGACGACGAGGACTTCCTGCGCGATCTCGACCGCAAGCGACGCCACCCGGAGGACCCGGACGCCTGACGGCGCCGCAGCTACTGGGCCTTTCCCTGACGTTCTGGGCCGCAATTTCACCCCAGAACGTCAGGCTTATCAGCATCTGCTGATAACCCTGCCCAGCCTCAGGGCCGCGCCACCACCGTGACGATCTCGGCGTACGAATGCTGGCTGGTGGTGGAGAAGAAGTTGATCCCGATGAAGTTGAACCACAAGGTGGCGACGCCGACGAGGGCGAGGATCGCGGCGTTGCGGCCCTTCCAGCCCGCGGTGGAGCGGGCGTGCAGGTAGGCGGCGTAGACGACCCAGGTGATGAACGCCCAGACCTCCTTGGGGTCCCAGTTCCAGTACGACGACCACGCCTCGTGGGCCCAGATGGGCCCGGTGATCAGGACCGCGAAGGTCCACACCGGGAACGCGAAGGCGTGGATCCGGTACGACACCCGGTCCAGCGTCGGCAGCGACGGCACCCGCGCGAGCGGGCCGGAGGTGGCCTCGCCGCGCCGGTCCTTGACCAGGTACGCCGCCGACAGGATGCCGCCGAGGGTGAACGCCCCGGTGGCGATCACGGCCGAGACGACGTGGATCACCAGCCAGTAGGAGTTCAGCGCCTCGGTCAGCGGGGTGACCTCGCTGTGCAGCCAGATCACCGAGACCATCAGCGTGCTGAGGACGAACGCGGTCACGATCGGCGCCATCCACGCGAGGGAGAAGCGGCGGTAGAGCACCAGGTACATCACCGTCACCACGAAGGTGCCGGACACCGTGAACTCGTACATGTTGCCCCACGGGACCCGGTTGGGGTCGGCCGCGAGGCCGCGGGCCAGCAGCGCCACGAAGTGCACGGCGCCCGCCAGCCCCGTGAGCAGCAGCCCCAGGCGGCCGAACATCGCGACCCGGCGCTCCCGGCCGGCGGCGCGGTCCGGCCCGGTCTCGACGGCGACGGCACCCTCAGACGCGGCACCTGCAGCACCTGCGGACGCGCGCGCCGGCGCGGGCTCGCGCAGCGACGCCCACTCCACCAGGTGCGCCAGCAGGGCCAGGAAGTAGACGATCCCGGCTACCGCGACGGCCTGGTCGCTGAGGTTCTCCCACGCTGCGTCGGTCATGTGTCGGCCTTCTCCTCGTCGTGCGGTACGGCGGTCTGCAGGTCCGCGACCAGCTCCTCGAGCACCGGGACCACGTCCCCGCCACCGGAGCGGTCGAGCGCCGCGACCTCCACCATCGTGACACCCTCCTCGCGACGGGCGCGAACCCAGACCCGACGCGGGCGGATGAACAGCGACCCGAGCAGCCCGACCAGTGCCAGGACGACGCCGGCGAGCGCGACCTCCTTGCCCGGGCTCTGGCTGAACTGGATGCGCGTCCAGGGCCGCACCTCGTCGAAGGTCACGGTCCCGAGCCCGTCGGGCAGGGTCGCGGTCTCACCGAGCCCGAGGTCGAGCCGCAGCGGCTTGCCCTCGTCGTTCAGGACCTGCTCGGCGGCGTCCTTGTCGAGGTCGTAGACCGACTGCGGGCCGGAGTCCAGACCCAGGTCGCCGGTGTAGACCTGCATCGAGATCAGCGGGTTGGCGTCGTTGGGGTAGATCGTCGCGGGGTTGCCGTCGATCAGCTGGAAGGTGGGGTAGAACAGCCCCTCCAGCCCGACCTGCCCGGTCGGGGAGTCGGGGACCTTCACCACGCCGAACGACAGGAACGACTGGTCCTGCGGCAGGAACGGCACCGGCCCGCTGAACACCTCGTCGCCGTTGCCGTCCTTGACGGTGATGACCGGCGCGTACCCGTGACCGATCAGGAAGACGTCGGTGTCGCCGACGCTGAGCGGGTGGTTGACCCGCAGGTCGTAGGTCTTCTCCTCGGCCGTCGGCGACTCGCGGTAGGTCAGGCCCGCCTTGAACGCCCGCGCCAGCACGCCGCGCCGCGGGGTGTTCTGCCACTCGACGTCGAAGTCGTCGAAGGTGAAGACGAACGGGTCCATCTGGTCGGCCGAGAACAGCTGTCCGGGCTCGAAGTCGTCGTACTGGGTGAGCGTGTTGGTGAACGTCGAGCCCTCGACGATGATCGCGCCGCCGCGGAAGCCGAACAGCGAGCCCGCCGCGAACGCGACCAGCACGACCACCACCGACAGGTGGAAGAGCAGGTTGCCGACCTCGCGGAGGTAGCCGCGCTCGGCGCTGACCGCGTCGGTCCCCGGCTCGGCCGGGCGGAGCCGGTAGCCGCGCTTCTTCAGCACCGCGCGCGCGGCGTCCAGGACGTCGCCCGCCGGCGCGTCGCTCTCGTACGACGTGTGGTCGGGCAGGCGGGCCAGGTTGCGCGGCGCCGCGGGCGGGGCCGCCCGGATCGCGCGCAGGTAGACGAAGGTGCGCGGGATGATGCAGCCCACGAGGGAGACCATGAGCAGCAGGTAGATGGCCGAGAACCACGCGGAGTCGTAGACCGAGAACAGCTGGAGCCGCTCGTAGATGGGCGTGAGCGTCGGGTGCTCGTCCTGCCAGCGCGCCGTCTTCGAGGAGTCGACGCCCTCCTGCGGGATGATCGAGCCCGGCACCGCCGCCAGGGCCAGCAGCAGGAGCAGGATGAGCGCCGTCCGCATGGAGGTGAGCTGACGCCACAGCCAGCGGCCGAGCTCGCGGGGGGTGAGCTCGCCGGAGCGCCGCTCGGGCGCCTCCGGGGGCAGGGTCGCGGTCACACGCTCACCTCGAAGTCGCTGACCAGCTCGCTCTGGACCCACGTGACCGCGGTGTCCCACCAGCCGGTCACCAGCAGGACGCCGACCGCGACCAGCATCAGCCCGCCGACGCGGGTCACCCAGGCCTGGTGGCGGCGGACGAACGCGATCGCGCCCAGCGCCCGGCTGTAGAGCAGCCCCACCACGACGAAGGGGATGCCGAGGCCGAGCGCGTAGACGCCCGAGAGCAGCGCGCCCCGCCCGGCCGTGGCCTCGTTGAACGACAGCGCGCTGATGGCCCCGAGCGTCGGACCGATGCAGGGCGTCCAGCCGAGGCCGAACAGCACGCCGAGCAGCGGGGCCGCCGCCAGTCCGACGGCCGGCACCTTGTGGACGCGCCACTCGCGCTGCAGGAAGGGGACCAGCCCGGCGAAGGCCAGGCCGAAGAGGATGGTGAGGACCCCGAGGCCGATCGTGATCTCGTCCTGCCAGGTCCGCAGCCAGTAGCCGACCGACCCGATCGCCGTGCCGATCGCCACGAACACCGCGGCGAACCCGAGCACGAACAGCACCGAGCCGAGCACCATCCGCCCGCGGCGCGAGTCGCCCTCACCCGAGGCGAGGTCCGCGCCGGACAGGCCCGTGGCATAGGAGAGGTAGCCGGGCAGCAGCGGGATCACGCAGGGAGAGAAGAAGGAGACCAACCCGGCCACCAGGGCGACCGGCAGGGCGAGAGCGAGCGAGCCGCCGGCGGCCTGCTCCTGGAACCAGTCACCCATCGGCGGCCGCGGCCCCCTCGACCAGGGCTTCGAGCGTGGTCCGTGACGGGATGGGCCCGCTGATGAGCGACGCCACGCGGCCCTCGCGGTCCAGCACGACGGTGCTGGGCATCGAGCGCGGGAAGTACCGGGCCCCGAAGGCGAGCAGGGTCTCGCTGCCGGGGTCGTAGATGGAGGGGTAGGTGACGCCGTACTTGGTCTCGAACGTCCGCGCCTCCGCCTCGCTGATGTTGCGGATGTTGATGCCGACGAACGTCGCGTCCAGCTCCTCGGCCGCCTCGACCAGCATCGGCATCTCGGTGCGGCACGGACCGCACTGCGACCACCAGACGTTGACCACGACGACCTCGCCGCGCAGGTCCTCGAGGTCGAGCTCCTCGCCGTCGAGGGTCGTGCCGGACAGCTCGATCGGCGCCTCCCGGTCCTCGGCGGCCACCTCGGCCACGTTGTTGCCCTTGGTCCCGGGCACGTAGCCGCCCTCGCCGGTCCCCTGCAGTCCCGAGCAGCCGGTGGTCAGCCCCGCCGTCAGCAGGGCGACGAGGAGCGGTGCGGCGATACGGCGAAGCGAGGACATGTCAGGGCCGGTGCTCCTCGGGGGCGCCGCCGGCCGAGAACGGCGCCTTCTTGTCCGCGGTCGGGATCAGGTCGCCGGCCGGCTCGCTGTAGGAGACCTGGGTGAGCCGGTCGCCGACGAAGTGCAGCGACGTGAGCGAGGCCAGCGTGCACTGCCGCGAGCGCGGGTCGTGGAGGAACGAGCGCTTCTCGGCGTGCAGACGGGTGATCCAGATCGGCAGCTGATGCGACACCAGGACCGCCTCGTGCCCGGCCGCCGCCTCCCGGGCGTCACGGACCGCGGACATCATCCGGGCGACGACCTCGCGGTAGGGCTCCCCCCACGAGGGCTTCCAGGGGTTCCACAGGTAGCGCCAGTTCTTGGGGTTCTTCAGGGTGCCGTCGCCCTGCCCGAAGCGCTTGCCCTCGAAGACGTTGGTGGACTCGATGATCCGCTCGTCGGTGACGATGTCCAGGCCGCGCACCACCGCCAGCGGCTGCGCCGTCTCCTGGGCCCGCTCGAGCGGCGAGACCCGCAGGTGCACGATGTCGCGCCCCTTGATCGAGTCGGCGACCTTCTCCGCCATCTGCTTGCCCAGCTCGGAGAGGTGGAAGCCGTCGCGCCGGCCGTAGAGGACGCCGTCGGGGTTGTGGACCTCCCCGTGGCGCATGAGGTGGACGATCGTGTCGGGGGTCTGGCTCATCGGGCTCCTCGGGAGGCGGCGGCCGCTTCGGCCGCGGCGGGCAGGGCGTCGAGCACGGTCTGGACGGCGCGATCGTCGTGGGCGGAGGAGAGGAACCACGTCTCGTACGCCGACGGCGGCAGGTAGACCTGGCGGTCGAGCATCGCGTGGAAGAACGCGGCGTACGCCACCGTGTCGGTGCGCGAGGCGTCCGCGAAGTCGCGCACGGGGCCGTCGGCGGGGTCGGTGAAGAACACGGAGAACATGGTGCCCGTGCTCTGCACGACGTGCGGCACGCCGGCCGCGGTGAGCGCCTCGGCGACGCCCTCCTTGACGGTCTGCGCGGCGGCGCCGATCTGGGTGTACACCTCGTCGGTGGCCAGGCGCAGCGTGGTGAGCCCCGCGGTGGTCGCGATCGGGTTGCCCGAGAGCGTCCCGGCCTGGTAGACCGGCCCGTCGGGCGAGAGCTGGGACATGACGTCGGCGCGACCGCCGAACGCCGCGGCGGGGAAGCCGCCGCCCATCACCTTGCCGAACGTCACCAGGTCGGGGCGCCAGCCCTCGACCGCGCCGTCCAGACCCCACTGGCCCTGACGCGAGGCGCGGAACCCGGTCATGACCTCGTCGCTCACGAACAGCGCGCCGTGGCGCGTGCACGTCTCGGCGAGGAAGCGGTTGAAGCCGGGCTCGGGCGGCACGATGCCCATGTTGCCGGGGGCGGCCTCGGTGACCAGGCAGGCGATGCGGTCGCCGTGCTCGGCGAAGGCCCTCGTGACGGCGTCCCGGTCGTTGTAGGGCAGCACCAGGGTCAGCGCGGTGGACGACTCGGGCACACCTGGCGTCCCCGGCGTCGCGAACGCGACTCCCGAGGAGTCGGGGGACGAGGCGTCGCGACGAAGGGTGGCCAGGCCGGAGCCGGCGGAGGCCAGGAGGGAGTCGACGTGCCCGTGGTAGCAGCCGGCGAACTTCACGACGACGTCGCGGCCGGTGAACCCGCGCGCGAGCCGGATGGCCGACATGGTGGCCTCGGTGCCGGAGGAGACGAACCGCACCCGCTCGACCGGCGCCCGCGCGACGATCTCCTCGGCCAGCAGCACCTCGGGCTCGGTGGGGGTGCCGTACGACGTGCCCCGGCCGACCGCCGCCAGCACCGCGGCCTGGACCTCCGGGTGGGCGTGCCCCAGGAGCATCGGCCCCCACGAGCAGATCAGGTCGACGTACTCGTGGCCGTCGACGTCGGTGAGCCAGGCTCCGGCAGCGGAGCGGATGAAGCGCGGCGTGCCTCCGACGGCGTTGAACGCCCGCACCGGGGAGTTGACGCCCCCGGGCGTGACCGCACGCGCCCGCGCGAAGAGCGCGGCGGACTCGGGTGCTGGGGTGATGCTCACGCCTGCCATTGTCGCCGAGAGGGCCAACGAACGGGCATCGCCGCCCGCTCGCCCCCGGGGGCGACGTGATGCATTCCACTCCACCCGGTGTACGTCGTCACGGAACGGGCGCATACTCGGTTCATGCTCGGCGGCGTCGCCGCCACCGTGCGAAGCACGCCTCGCGAGGCGTAACTGCGTGTCACAACATTCGTTGGATTGGAACAGCCTGCGGGTGGGAAGCATGGCTGCAACCAAGGGGAGAGAAATGTCCGCCAAGCGATTCGGCCGCCTGCAGAAGGCCACGGCGATCCTGCCGCTCGCCCTGCTCTCGGCCGCCTGGACCGCCAGCCTCGCCGGCATCGGCCCGACCACCGTCTCGGCCACGACGTCCCAGGAGGGCGAGTCGCTGCCCGACGGGACCAGCGTCCCGACCGACGCGATCGAGGCCCCCGCCTCCGTGACGGCCGGCAGCGGCCTCGGCGGCGCGGTCGACGGCAACGCGGCGCAGATCATCGCCAGCTCCTCCACCAACGGCATCCCCTCGGCGGCCCTGGCCGCCTACATGCGCGCCGAGACCGTCATCAACTCCGCCGACAAGGCCTGCCGGCTGCCCTGGCAGCTGGTCGCCGCGATCGGCCGCGTGGAGTCCAACCACGGCCGCTACGGCGGCAACACGCTCACGGACGACGGCGTCGCGACCCCCGGCATCTTCGGCGTGGCCCTCGACGGCAAGAAGAACACGGCGGTCATCCGCGACACCGACGCCGGCCTCTACGACCAGGACCAGGCCTTCGACCGGGCCATCGGCCCCATGCAGTTCATCCCCTCGACCTGGTCGGTGGTCGGCGTGGACGCCGACGGCGACGGCCAGCGCAACCCCCAGGACATCGACGACGCCGCCCTGGCCTCGGCCGTCTACCTCTGCTCGGGCAACGACGACCTCGGCACCCTCGGCGGCCAGCGGGCCTCGGTCTACCGCTACAACCACTCGACGGCGTACGTCGACCTGGTGCTGTCGATCATGGACGCCTACCTGTCCGGCGACTACACCTCGGTCCCCAACTCCACCTCCTCGGCCGGCCACATCGTCCCCGACCCCGGCTACTCCGGCGGCGGCGGCAGCTCCGGCGGCGGGCAGGGCGGCAAGCTGGACAACGGCGGCGGCAACTCCGGCGGCACGACGCCGAACAACCCGACCCCGAGCGAGCCGGCCGCGCCCGAGCCCACGGACAACGGCGGCGGCGGTGGCAACGGCGGCGGCGGCGGCGGTGGCAACGGCGGCGGCGGCCTCCCGACGCAGGTGCCGAGCCCCTCACTGCCCTCGGTGACCCTCCCGCCGCTGCCCTCGACCTCAGTGCCGCCCGTGGACCAGGTCCTGACCTACACGCAGGCGGTGCTGCAGTGCACCCTCGACGGTCTCAACCAGGCGCTCAACCCCGAGGCGTTCAAACAGTGCGTGAAGGACTACACCACCTGACCCGGCCCCGGCCCTGAACGCGGGGACGCGTCGATCCAGAAGCGCAGCTTGCGGCCGCGGGTGTCCTCGTAGACGCCCCCGTTGACCTCGATGGTGCGGCGCGAGGCCTCGTTGTCGTCGTCGCACGTGACCAGGACCCGGTCCAGACCCAGCTCGCCCGCCCGCCGTACGGCGAGTGCCAGCGCACGTGAGGCGTGACCCTCGCGCCGCCGCGACGGCCGCACCGAGTAGCCGATGTGCCCGCCCTGCTCGAGCAGCCAGTCGTTGAGCCGGTGCCTCAGCGCCAGGAAGCCGACGAGGGTCTCCGGGTCGCCGTCGGTGATCCAGTAGTAGTCGCTCGGCACCAGCCCCCCGGGCAGGGGCTCGACCGGCTCGGCGGCCTGGCGCAGCCAGTCCACCACCGCCTGGCACCCGCTCTCGCGCAGGTCGCGCCAGCCGCCCGGGAAGTGCCAGTCGCCCGAGCCGTGCATCGTCTCGGCCCCGAACTCGCGCACGGTCTCCGCCCAGCTCGCGCACAGGCGGACGTCGGGGACGATGAGAGCCGTCATGGGCCCATCGTAGAAGTGGAACGTGTTCTAGACTCCGCCGGTGACCGGATACGTGAGGGACGACCTGGAGCCGGCCGAGATCGAGCGTCAGCGCCGGCTCTACGAGCCGTTCACGCAGAGCGTGCGCGAGCTCCTCGACGCCGCGATCCGGACCACCGTCGACGACGACGAGATCCGCCGCGCCCAGGCCGACATCGAGGCGGTGGTCGCCCGGCTCCGCACCAGCCAGCTCGACGGACCGTACGGCGTGCGGTTCGGCGCCGAGGGCCGCGGGCGCCCCTGGGGCAACACGGTCGTGGGCGTGCGCAATGCGGCCGCGCCGCCGCTGCTGATCGACCACGACGACGAGGGCAGAGCCTGGTCCGACTTCCACCTCGGCGCCGCCTACGAGGGTCCTCCCGGACTGGTGCACGGGGGCGTCTCGGCGATGGTCCTGGACCAGATGCTCGGCGAGGCCGCCGGCGCCGGCGGCAAGCCGGGCATGACCGCCACCCTCACCCTGAGCTACCGCCGCGCCACCCCGCTGGGCGACCTGCGCGCGGAGTCCTGGATCGAGCGCAGCGAGGGCCACAAGACCTGGGCCAAGGGCCATCTGCTCGGCCCCGAGGGCGTCACCGTCGAGGCCGAGGGCCTCTTCGTCCTCCCCCGCTGGGCCCGCGAGGCGATCGCCAGGCAGGACCCCGACCGGCCCACCCCGCAGTACTTCGAGTAGCCGTGCCCGGTGGCGTCAGACCCGGTCGCCGGTCTTGACCCCACGCTCGCCGGAGTCGCTGAGTCGCGACTCCTCGAGGGCCTGCTGCTCGAGCTCGTGGCGGCGGCTGTCGTCCAGCAGCTCGCGCGCGGCGTCGTAGGCACCCGGGGCGGAGACCAGGTCGGTGGCGCCGTGGCGGAGCCGGCCGAGCGCCGCGCGGGCGAAGATCTGCTGCTCGGTGGTGGTGCGTTCCGAGCGGCCCCGGCCCAGGAACGACACGAACCAGTGCAGGACGGCCGTGACGCGGTTCTTGAACCCGGTGATGTAGACGAGGTGCACGGCGAGCCACATGAGCCAGGCCAGGATGCCGGTGAGCCGGAGCTTGCCGACCATCGCGACGGCACGGAAGCGGCTGATGATCGCCATGGAGCCCTTGTCGCGGTACTTGAACGGCGGCTGCGCCGGCTTGCCCTTGAGCCGGCCGTCGATCTCCTTGGCGGCGTACTTCGCGCCCTGGATCGCCACCTGGGCGACGCCGGGGAGGTTGTCGAGCGAGATCATGTCGCCCACGACGAAGACCTCCGGGTGCCCCGGAAGCGTCAGGTCGGGGTTGACCCCGATGCGCCCGGCGCGGTCGAGCGGGGCCCCGCTCTGCTCGGCGAGGGTCCTGCCGAGGGGGCTGGCCTGGACGCCGGCGGCCCAGATCTTGGTGACGGTGTTGATGCGCTCGACGCGCCCGTCCTTGTACTTGACCTCCAGCCCGCGCTCGTCGACGTCGGTGACCATGGCTCCGAGCTGCACCTCGACGCCGAGCTTCTCGAGCTCGCGGGAGGTCCAGGCCCCCAGCTTGGCGCCGAACGGCGGCAGCACCTGCGGCGCCGCGTCCAGGAGTACCACCCGGGCGGTGCGGGTGTTGATGGCGCGGAAGTCGCGCTTGAGCGTGCGGTGGGCCAGCTCGGCGATCTGACCGGCCATCTCGACGCCCGTAGGGCCCGCGCCGACCACCACGAACGTCAGCAGGTGGTCGACGTTGTCGCCGCGCTTGGCACCCAGCTCGGCCATCTCGAACGCGCCGAAGATCCGCCCGCGCAGCTCGAGGGCGTCGTCGATGCTCTTCATGCCGGGGGCGTACTCGGCGAACTGGTCGTTGCCGAAGTAGGACTGGCCGGCGCCGGCGGCGACGATCAGCGAGTCGTAGGGCAGCGTGATGTCGCGGCCCAGGACCTGCGAGGTGACCTCCTGGCGCTCGAGGTCGATGGCGGTGACCTCCCCGAGGAGGACCTGGACGTTCTGCTGCCCGCTCAGCACCTCACGCGTCGGGGGCGCGATCTCCCCTTGGGACAGGATTCCGGTGGCGACCTGGTACAGCAGCGGCTGGAACAGGTGGTGGGAGGTCTTGGCCACCATCGTGATGTCCACGTCGGCCCGGCGCAGCGCCTTGGTGCCGAACAGCCCACCGAACCCCGAGCCGACGACCACGACCCGGTGTCGCTGGGGCGTGCTGCCCTGCGTCGTTGTGGTCTCCATCTGGCCCATCCCCTTCGCTCGCTTCTCTGCCACCATTGTCCTGCGGTCCGGTCGGTGGTGACGAATCCCGAGGCGATCCGACACCTCCCCCCGACACCTCCAGTGTGCTCGCCCGCCGGCGACGGCTCCGCTAGACCACCTGTGCCCGTTAGCGAATTTTTCAACGACACAGGTTTGGTGCCGACTTCCCCGGGGTAGACCTGCCCACAATGGCCCGAGCTTGCCCTGAACCCCGTCGGAGATAACACGTGCCGTTGAACCGGCCTGCCCTGTCCTTGGGCAGTGGACCCCGAGGTGTGCAAGACGCGCGCCGCTGGGTGGTCGCGACCTGCGTGGACATCGACCGCGCCGACCTGGTCGAGTGCGCCGAGCTGGGCGTGTCCGAGCTCGTCACCAACGCGTTGCTCCATGGCGCCCCCCCGATCCAGGTGCGCGTGCGCGGCACCTGGGAGCACCCGCGGGTGGAGGTGCGCGACGGCTCGACCACGCCTCCGCTGCTGCCGTCGGTCACGGAGCCCACCGACGAGGACGACCTGCTGCTGACCTTCGGCCGCGGCCTGAGCATCGTGGCGCGCAGCGCGGACGCCTGGGGTGCGGAGATCGAGGAGGACGGCAAGATCGTCTGGTTCAACCCGGCGCCGGTCTTCTCCGAGGACGACGGGGTCGAGGGCGTCATCACCGGCATCGCCCGCGAGGACCGCTCGCTGTCGGACTCCCCCGACATGATCGAGTTCGAGATCCGCGACGTCCCGCTCAAGGCGTACGTCGCCTTCCACCGGCACTACCGAGAGCTGCGCCGCGAGGTGCGGCTGCTGGCCCTGGCCCACGAGGCCGACTACCCGCTCGCCAAGAGCCTCTCCGACCTGTTCGGCTCCCTCGAGCAGCCCCTCCACGACGGGATGGGGGCCGGCCAGATCGAGGCCGCCCTCGAGGCCGGCAGCACCACGACCGACGTCCACGTGATCATGGAGCGCTCCTCGGCCAAGCTGATCGGCCGGTTCATGGAGCTGCTCGACCTGGCCGACGCGTTCTGCCGCGAGGAGCGGCTGCTCTCCCTGGCCCGCACCGAGGAGCAGCAGCAGTTCCAGGAGTGGTTCCTCGGCGAGTTCGTCCGGCAGGCCAACGGCGAGGAGCCGCTGCCGTGGCGCGGGTCGAGCGACCCGTCGGTGCGCCAGACCTCGCTGTCCTGAGCCTCCGAGAGGCTCGCGGGCCGGGTCAGGCGTAGCCGAGCTCGTGCAGGCGGTCGTCGTCGATCCCGAAGTGGTGGGCGACCTCGTGGACGACGGTGATCCGCACCTCCTCGACCAGCTCGGCCTCGTCGGCGCACATGTCGAGCAGGGGGCCGCGGAAGACGAAGATCCGGTCGGGCAGCTCCCCACCCGGCATCCACTCGCGCTCGGTGAGGGCGACCCCGTCGTAGAGCCCCAGCAGGTCGTCGGGCTCGCCCTCGGGCGGCTCGTCCTCGACGAGCACCACGACGTTGCGCACCAGTGAGGCCAGCTCGTCGGGGATGCCGTCCAAGGCCTGGTCGACGAGCTCGTCGAACCGCTCCGGCTCCATCTCGATCGGCACGCCGCCATTGTGCCCGAAGCCGTGCGCGAGCCCGGCGAGCGGTGCGGTGCCCCAGGACGCACAGACGCCCCGGACCGTGATGGTCCGGGGCGTCTCTCTGCGACCCCGACGGGACTCGAACCCGCGGCCTCCGCCGTGACAGGGCGGCGCGCTAACCAACTGCGCTACGGGGCCAGGTGTGGTGCTTTGGTGCTGCTCGCTGCGGCTCGGCCGAAGCGCTGGAACTCTAACCCATCGACGCGAGCAGGTCCCAATCCGGGACCCGCGCCGCACCCCCAACGGGATTCGAACCCGTGCTACCGCCGTGAAAGGGCGACGTCCTAGGCCGCTAGACGATGGGGGCCTTGCTGCCGGGCCAGCATAGGGCCGCGCACGATCGGCCTCCAAAGTGCCACCCCGGGGTGGCCCGGAGCAGGCCCGGACCGTCTCGTGGTCTCGCTTTCGCCCCCGCCCGGGGCCTCCTGTAGGGTTTCGGTCGCTTGGCCAGGTAGCTCAGTTGGTACGAGCGTCCGCCTGAAAAGTGGAAGGTCGGCGGTTCGACCCCGCCCCTGGCCACCGGCACCCGAACGCCCCCGTCGCACCGCGGCGGGGGCGTTCGGCGCTCAGAGGCGCTCGAGGATCGTCACGTTGGCCTGGCCGCCGCCCTCGCACATCACCTGCAGGCCGTAGCGGCCGCCGGTGCGCTCGAGTTCGTGGAGCAGCGTGGTCATCAGCCGGGTGCCGGTGGCCCCGATCGGATGGCCGAGGGCGATGCCGCCGCCGTTGACGTTGGTCTTCGCCAGATCCCCACCGGTCTCCTTCGCCCAGGCGAGCACGACGGAGGCGAAGGCCTCGTTGACCTCGAACAGGTCGATGTCGTCGATGCTCATCCCGGTGCGCTCCAGGGCCCGTCGGGTCGCCGGGATCGGGCCGGTGAGCATCCAGACCGGGTCGTCGGCGAGCACGCTGAGGTGGTGGATGCGGGCGCGCGGGGTGAGCCCGTGGTCGGCGAGCGCGCGCTCGGAGGCGACCAGCATGGCGCTGGCGGCGTCGCTGATCTGCGAGGCGACGGCCGCCGTGATCCGGCCACCCTCGGCGAGCGGCTTCAGGCCGGCCATCCGCTCGCGGGTGGTGTCGCGGCGTGGCCCCTCGTCGGCCTCGAGCCCCGCCAGCGGCTCGATCTCGCGGGCGAAGCGCCCCTCGTCGGTGGCCCGGATCGCCCGCTGGTGGCTCTCGTAGGCGAAGGCCTCCATGTCGTCGCGGGAGATGTCCCACCTCTCCGCGATCATCTCGGCGGAGCGGAACTGCGACACCTCCTGGTCACCGTAGCGGGCCTGCCAGCCCGGCGACTCCGCGAACGGCGTCGTGAACCCGAGCTCCCGACCGACCACCATGGCCGAGGAGATCGGGATCGCCGACATGTTCTGGACCCCGCCGGCCACGATCAGGTCGGCGGTCCCCGACATCACGCCCTGGGCCGCGAAGTGGACGGCCTGCTGGCTGGAGCCGCACTGCCGGTCGATGGTCACCCCCGGCACGTGCTCGGGCAGCCCGGCGACCAGCCAGGCGGTCCGCGCGACGTCGCCGGCCTGGGAGCCGATCGTGTCGCAGCAGCCGAGGATGACGTCGTCGACGGCGCCGGGGTCGACGCCGCTGCGGCGCATGAGCGCGGCCAGCGCGTGCCCGCCGAGGTCGGCGGAGTGGACGCCCGCGAGCGCGCCGCCCCGGCGGCCGACGGGCGTGCGGACGGCGTCGACGATGTAGGCCTCAGGCACGGGGTCCTCCAGGGACGAGGGAGCTGCTCACGGGTGCTGGCTGCTGACCGACACGACCTCGCCGGTGAGGTACGACGAGTACCCGCTGGCGAGGAAGACCATGACGTTGGCGATCTCCCACGGCTCGGCGGCGCGACCGAACGCCTCACGGCCCTGGAGCTCGGCGAGGAGCTCGTCGCTGGTGACCTTGGCGAGGAACGGGTGCATCGCCAGGCTCGGGGAGACGGCGTTGACCCGGATGCCGTGCTCGGCCAGGTCCATCGCGGCACTGCGGGTCAGGGCCATGACGCCGGCCTTGGCGGCGGCGTAGTGGGCCTGACCCTCCTGGGCGCGCCAGCCGACGACGGAGGCGTTGTTGACGATCACGCCCTTCGTGCCTCGCTCGACCATGCGTCGCCCCGCGGCGCGCACACACCGGAAGGTGCCGGTCAGCGTGACGTCCAGGACCAGCGACCACTGCTCGTCGGTCATCTCGAGGAGCGAGGCGGTGCCGCCCAGGCCGGCGTTGTTGACCATCACCTCGACGCCGCCGAACGGCTCGGCCGCGTCGAGCAGCGCCTGCACGTCGTCCTCCCGGGTCACGTCGCACACGACCGAGACCACGCGGTCGGTGCCGAACTCCGCACCCAGGGCCGCGCTCGCCTCAGCCAGGCGGCGCTCGTGGGTGTCGCCGATCACGAGCCCCGCGGCGCCCTCCTCGAGGACCTTGCGGGCGACCGCGGCGCCGATCCCCGCGCCGGCGGCCGCGGTGACGACCACGGTGCGGCCGGCCAGCAGCCCGTGGCCCGGCACGTAGTCGGGCGCGCTCTGTCCGGGTCGGGCCGAGGTCATCCGCGAGGCTCCTTCGGTAGGCCGAGCACCCGCTCGGCGATGATGTTGCGCTGGATCTCGTCGGAGCCGCCGTAGATCGTGTCGGCCCGGCTGAACAGGAACAGCGTCTGCAGGTCCCCCAGACCGTACGGCGCCTCGACGGTGAGTGCCTCCGCGCCGAGGACGTCCATGGCGAGCTCGCCCAGGTCGCGGTGCCACCGGGCCCAGAGCAGCTTGGAGACCGACGCCTCCGGGCCCTGCGAGCCGGCGTCGTACGCGCTCAGCGTGCGCAGCGCGTGGGTGCGCATCACCTCGAGCCCGAGGCGGGCGCGCGCGATGCGGTCGGCGATGACCGGGTCGTCGAAGGCGCCGGTGCGCCGGGCCTCGGCGACCACCCGGTCGAGCTCGCGGCCGAAGCGGACCTGCTGGCCGACCGTGGAGACGCCGCGCTCGTAGCCGAGCGTCGCCATGGCAACACTCCAGCCCTCGCCCGGCTCCCCCACGACCAGCCCCGCCTCGGTCTCGGCACCGTCGAAGAAGACCTCGTTGAACTCCGAGGTCCCGGTCAGCTGCAGGATCGGGCGCACCTCGACCCCGGGCTGGTCCATCGGCACCAGGAGGTAGGAGAGGCCGCCGTGGCGCTGGGAGCCGGCCTCGGTGCGGGCCACGACGAAGCACCAGTCGGCGACGTGGGCCAGGGAGGTCCAGACCTTCTGCCCGTCCAGCACCCAGCGCTCGCCCTCGAGCCGCGCCCTGGTCCGTACGCCGGCGAGGTCGGAGCCGGCGCCGGGCTCGGAGTAGCCCTGGCACCACAGCTCGGTCACGTTCACGATGCCGGGCAGGAAGCGGGCGCGCTGCTCGTCGGTGCCGAGCGCGATGAGCGTGGGACCGAGCAGCTCCTCGCCCAGGTGGTTGACGGTCGCCGGCGCGTCGGCCCGCGCGTACTCCTCGTGGAAGATCACCTGCTGGAAGAGGCTGAGCCCCCGACCGCCGTACTGCTCCGGCCAGCCCAGGCAGGTCCACCCCCCGGCCGCGAGGTGCCGGTTCCAGGCGAGCCGCTCCTCGTGGGCCTCGTGCTCGCGCCCCGACCCGCCCCGCCCCTTGAGCGCGGCGTACTCCCCGACCAGGTTCTCCGCCAGCCAGGTCCGGACCTCCTCGCGGAACGCCTCGTCGGCGGCGGAGTGGGTCAGGTCCATGCCTCGCACCGTACCAAACCAAGCACTTGTTTGGTACGGTGCGCAACATGACCCACCCGGCCCCCGTGGAGCTCACCGAGGCCGAGGAGGCGTTCCGCGTCGAGGCGCGCGCGTGGCTGGCCGAGCACCGCCCCGGGCGGCTGCCGTCGATGGACACCCCGGACGGCGCAGCCGCGCACCGGGCCTGGGAGCGGACCCTCGCGGAGGCCCGCTGGTCGGTCGTGGCCTGGCCCGAGGAGTACGGCGGCCGCGACGCGTCGCTGACGGAGTGGGTGCTCTTCGAGGAGGAGTACTACCGCAGCGGCGCCCCGACCCGGATCGCCCAGAACGGCATCACGCTGCTCTCGCCCCTCCTCTTCAGCCACGGCACCCCCGAGCAGCAGGCCCGCTACCTGCCGCCGATGACCGACGGCACCGAGGTCTGGGCCCAGGCGTGGTCCGAGCCCGAGGCCGGCAGCGACCTCGCCGGCATCCGCAGCCGGGCCGAGCGCGACGACGAGCGCGGCGGCTGGGTGCTGACCGGGCAGAAGACCTGGAGCTCGCGCGCGCCGTTCGCGGACCGCGGCTTCGGGCTGTTCCGCAGCGACCCGGACGCCGAGCGGCATCGCGGCCTGACCTACTTCCTGTTCCCGCTGGACGCCGAGGGCGTGACCGTGCGGCCGATCGCCCAGCTCGACGGCGACTCCGGCTTCGCGGAGATCTTCTTCACCGACGTCTTCGTGCCCGACTCCGACGTGCTCGGCGGGGTGGGCGACGGCTGGCGGGTGGCCATGAGCACGGCGGGCAACGAGCGCGGGCTCTCGCTGCGCGCGCCCGGACGGTTCCTGGCGGCGGCCGACCGGCTGCTGGGGCTGTGGGGCGAGCGGGGCGCGGACGCCCCCCACCTGCGCGACCGCGTGGTCGACGCCTGGATCGGTGCCCAGGCCTACCGGCTCTACACCTGGGCCACGGTCGACCGGCTGCAGGACGGCGGCGACCTCGGCGCCGACGGCAGCGTCAACAAGCTCTTCTGGTCCGAGCTCGACGTCGACCTGCACGAGACCGCGCTCGAGCTGCTGGGCCCCGACCAGGAGCTGCGCGGCGACGGAGCCAGCGGCGCGTGGGCCGACGACTACCTGTTCTCCCTGGGCGGGCCGATCTACGCCGGCACCAACCAGATCCAGCGCAACATCGTCGCGGAGCGCCTGCTCGGGCTGCCGCGTGGCGATCGGAGGGCCGGCGCATGAGGTTCGGGCTCTCCGGGGAGCAGCGGGCGTTCGGCGAGGCCGTCGAGTCCCTGCTCTCCGCGGCCGACGTCACCGCCGCACGGCGCTCCTGGGCGGCCGGCGACCCCGCGGCCGGCCAGGCCCTGTGGGGCCGGCTCGCCGAGCTCGGCGTGGCCGCCCTCGGCGTCCCCGAGGAGCTCGGCGGCCTCGGCGGCACCCCGCTGGACCGGGTCGTCGCGCTCGACCGGATCGGCTACCACGGGGTCCCCGGCCCGGTGGTCGAGTCGCTCGCCGTCGCACCCGTGCTCCTGGCCGGCACCGCCGAGAGCGGCCTGCTCGAGCGGGTCGCCGGCGGCGAGGCCCGGGTCACGTTCGCGCTGCCGCCGCACACGCCGTACGCCCTCGACGCCGACAGCGCCACGCACGTCTTCCTGGCCGCCGCGGGCACCCTGTCGCGGGCGCGCGTGGCGCGCGAGCTGACCTCGGTCGACCCCGCCCGACGGCTGGCCGAGATCACCGCGACCGATGAGATCGGCGCCCTCGACGAGGCGACGGTCGCCCGCGCCCTGGACCATGCGGCGCTGGCCACCTCCGCCGTGCTCGTGGGGGCCGGGCAGCGACTGCTCGACGAGGCGGTGACCTACGTGGGGCAGCGCCGCCAGTTCGGCCGGGTCATCGGCGAGTACCAGGCGATCAAGCACCTCCTGGCCGACGTGCGGGTGGCCCTCGACTTCGCCCGCCCGCTCCTCCACGGCGCCGCGCTCGAGCTCGGCGGGGGCAGCGCGGTGGCGTCGCGCGACGTGTCCGCCGCCAAGGTCGCGGCCTCGGACGCCGCCCACCTCGCCGCTCGTACGGCGCTGCAGGTGCACGGCGCCGTCGGCTACACCCTCGAGCTCGACCTCAGCCTGTGGCTGCTGCAGGTGCGCGCGCTCCTCGGGGTCTGGGGCACGCCGGGCTTCCACCGGGCCCGCGTCCTCGACCACCTGACGGGGGTGTGACCGTGCGCTTCGCCCTCACCCAGGAGCAGGAGGAGCTGGCCGCCGCCGTACGCGGGCTGGTCGAGCGGCGGGCCGGCACCCTGGATCTGCGCGCCGCCGCGGCCTCCGAGAGGGGCTACGACCAGGAGCTGTGGTCGACCCTCGCGAGCCAGATCGGCGTGGCCGCCCTCGCCGTGCCCGAGGAGTACGGCGGCGCCGGCTTCGGGCTGTTCGAGACCCACGTCGTGCTGGAGCAGCTCGGCGCCGCACTGACCCCGTCGCCCCTGCTCGGCTCGGGCGTCCTGGCCGCCCAGGCGGTCCTCGTCGCGGCCGGTCCCGACGACTGCGCCCGGCTGGTGCCCGGCCTGGCCGAGGGCACCACGATCGGCGCACTCGCCTGGGCCGACCCGGCCGGACGGTGGCGCACCGACGGCAGCGACGTCACTGCGACCGAGGACGGCGGCTGGACCCTCACCGGCACCGCCACCCTCGTGCTGGACGGCGCGCGCGCCGACCTGCTGCTGGCGGTGGCCGACACCGGCAGCGGCATGGGGCTGTTCGAGGTGGACCCCGCGGCCGTCGGGGTGACCCGCACGCCGACGCCGGCGCTGGACCTGACGCTCCAGCTCGCCGAGGTGCGCTTCGAGGAGGCACCGGCGACCGCACTGTCGACCGACGCCGGCGCCGCGCTCGAGCGGTTGCACGCGATCGCGGCGGTGGCCGTGACCGCGCTGCAGGTCGGCGGCGCGCAGGCCGCGCTCGACCGCACCGTCGCCCACCTCCAGGAGCGCGAGCAGTTCGGCCGGCCGCTCGGCTCGTTCCAGGCGCTCAAGCACCGCGTCGCCGACCTGCTGGTCGCCGTCGAGACGGCCCGCTCCATCTCCTGGGCGGGCGCCTGGGCGACCTCGCGTGACACCCCCGACCTGCTGCTGAAGGCATCCCTGGCGAAGGCCTGGTGCTCCGAGGCGTTCTCCACGGTCGCCGCCGAGGCCGTCCAGCTGCACGGCGGCATCGCGATCACCTGGGAGCACGACGCGCAGCTGTACCTCAAGCGCGCCCACGCCACCGCCCAGCTCTTCGGGGCCGCGCACGAGCACCGGGCGCGGATCCTTCAGGCCCTCTGACCTCGCCTCACCACGGGATCGCCCCGTCGTCGTCGAAGAAGCCGCCGCTGGGGCCGTCGTCGGGCAGCGTGGCGAGCCGGATCGGCGTCGCCGCGCCCTGCTCCGGGCTGCGGTGGCCACGGAAGCCGTTGAAGTCGGTCGCGACGAAGCCGGGGCAGGCGAGGTTGATCAGGACGTTGGTGTCCGCCAGCTCCTTGGCGTACTGCACCGTCACCGCGTTCAGCATGGTCTTGGACGGCGAGTAGGCCACGGCGATCGGCCCGGAGTCGCGCTCCGGGTCGCTCTGCCGGGTCAGGGAGCCGACCGTGCTGGACACGTTCACGACCCGCGGCGACGCCGAGCGCCGCAGCAGCGGCAGCAGCGCGTTCGTCACGCGGATGACGCCCAGCACGTTCGTCTCCAGCGCCTCACGGACCGTGGAGAGGTCGGCCGTGGTCGGGGTCTGGTCCATGCCGCCGGTGACGCCGGCGTTGTTGACGAGCACGTCGAGACGTCCCTCCTGCCGCTCGACCAGCCGCGCCGCGGCGGCCACGCTCTCGTCGTCGGTCACGTCGAGCGGGACGCCGAAGGCGTCGACACCCGAGGCCCGCAGCCTCGTCACGGCCTCCTCGCGTCGTCCCGCGTCGCGGGCGCCCACGACCACCCGGTAGCCGCGGGCGCCCAGTCCCGCGGCGATCTCGTAGCCGATTCCCTTGTTCGCGCCGGTCACCAGCGCGGTCGTCCTGCCCTGCGTCGTGTCTGTCATGCCTCGAGCCTGGCCCGCACGGCCTTTCGCTCCAACACCGATCGGGTGGGCGCCGATATCCTCAGGGTATGGATCCCGAGGACGCCGTCGCCGGCCTGGAGACCCGGGAGCTGCGGTACTACGTCGCGGTCGCCGAGGAGCTGCACTTCGGCCGCGCCGCGGAGCGGCTGGGCATGGCGCAGCCGCCGCTCTCGAGGGCGATCGGCCAGCTCGAGCGCCGGCTCGGGGTCACGCTGCTCGAGCGCACCAGCCGCCGGGTCGACCTGACCGAGGCCGGCGACGTGCTGCTCCACGAGGCCCGGGCCGCGCTCGATGCCGTCGCGGCCGCCGGCCGCCGGGCCCGGCGCGCCGCACGGGCGTCGACCGGCGCGCCCTCCGTGGTGCTCGTCGCCAAGGCGGGAGCGTCCAGCGAGCTGCTGGCCAAGCTCCTCGACGCGTACGCCGCCGAGCCGGGCGCCGCCACCGTCGACGTGCACCTGTGCGGCCCGGGCGAGCAGGAGCCGCTGCTGCGCGACGGGCGCGCGGACGTCGCCATCCTGCACCGGCCGTTCGACGCGACCGCCGGGCTCGACTCCGAGGACCTCCTGACCGAGGGCCAGGTGCTCGTCCTGCCCGCGGGCCACCCGCTCAGCCACCGCAGCGCCATCACCGAGGCCGAGGCCGGCTCGCTGCCCGGGCTGCCCCTGCCCCGGTGGCCACGCCGCGACGGCACCTTCCCCGAGGGCCCCGGCCCGCAGGTGCGCGACCACACGCAGCTGACCCAGCTCATCGCCCTCGGGCGGGCCTGCGCGATCGTGCCGGAGTCAGGGGTCGCCGGTCTGCGCGGCGACCTGGTCGCCGTACCGGTGACGGACGCCCCGCTGGTCACGACCGTGATCGCGTGGCCCGCGCACAGCCGCTCGCGCGGCGTGGCCGGTCTGGTGCGGGCTGCCGTGGGCCGCTAGGGCCTGAGCAGACCGCCGTGGAGCAGCGCGAGGTACTGGTCGGCCACCGACTCGTGCCGGAGTCGCCCGTCCGGGCGGTACCAGCGCACGGTCGCCCAGACCGCGTCGCGGACGAACCGGTAGACCAGCAGCGGCTCGAGGTCCTCGCGGAAGTCGCCGGAGCGCTGGCCCTCCTCGATGACGCCCAGCCAGATCCGGTTGACGCGGGCACTGGTCTCGCCGACGAAGCCGAGCTCCGGCAGGGTCGCGATCACGGCGGACTCGTTCTGGTAGAGCGCGACCGCGTCGGGGCTGGCGTGGATGGTCGCGAAGGCGCTCCGGATGAGCCCGTCCAGGCTCTCGCGCGGCCCGCCGCCGCGCTCGACACTCTCCTCGAAGCCGGCCAGGAGGGTCTGCATGAAGTCCTGGAGGATCTCCTGCAGCATCGCCTCCTTGGAGTCGAAGTGGTGGTAGAGACTGCCGGAGAGGATCCCCGCCTCGTCGGCGATGTCGCGCACGGTCGTCTGCGAGTAGCCCCGGGTCGCGAAGAGCCGCTCCGCGATGCCCAGGAGCTCGGCGCGGCGACTCGAGCCGGCGCCGTTGCCGGCACGGCGGCGAGGTCGCTCGGCGTCGCTCGGGCTCATCGACGACCCCTTCCGATCGGGTTACCGTAGGCTACCAAACAAGCACTTGGTCAGTGAGGAGGCCCCCGTGGCCGCACCGCACACCGTCCCGCGCCTCCTGGAGCAGGCGGCGACCCGCTTCGCGGACCGCCCCGCCATCATCGACGGCGACCGGTCGCTGACCTACGCCGGGCTCGCCGCCGAGGTCCTCCGGACCAGCCGGGGGCTGCGCGCGATCGGGGTGTCTCCGGGCGACCGGGTGGCGGTCTGGGCGCCCAACCGCACCGAGTTCGCCCTAGCCCTGCTGGGCGCGCAGTGCCTCGGTGCCTCGCTGGTGCCGCTCAACACGCGCTACCGCGGTCACGAGGCGCGGGCGGTCCTCGAGCGCTCCGGCGCCGGCGTGCTCGTGGTCGCCGACGGCTTCCTCGACACCCACTACACCCGCATGCTGCGCGAGTCGGCGCCGGCGGGCGGCGTACCCGGCGGGGGGCCGGTGGCGGGCCTGCCCCGGCTGCACACGGTCGTGGACCTGGAGGGCGGCGACGAGGCGGGGACGCTGGCGTGGGCAGACCTGCTGGCCCGGGGCCGAGAGGTGCCGGAGGCCGAGGTCACCGCGCTCGCCGAGCAGGTCACGCCCGACACCGTCTGCGACATCCTCTTCACCTCCGGCACGACGGGCCGACCCAAGGGCGTGATGAGCAGCCACCGGCAGACGATCGGGGTGGCGTCGGTCTGGGCGAGCGGCGCCGCGCTCACCGACGAGGACCGGTACGCCGTCATCAACCCGTTCTTCCACAGCTTCGGCTACAAGGCGGGGCTGATCGCGGCCTGCACCGCCGGCGCGGCGGTCTACCCGGTGCCGGTCTACACCCCCGAGAGCCTGATGGGGCTCATCGAGCGGGCGCGGATCACCGTCCTGCCGGGCGCACCGACGATCTTCCTCACGCTCATCAACCACCCGCGGCGCAGCGCCTTCGACCTGTCGTCGCTGCGCTTCGCGATCGCGGGCGCCGCCACCGTGCCGCCGAGCCTCTTCCAGCAGATGCGCGACGTCCTCGGCTTCGACACCGTCGCGCAGGCCTACGGCCTCACCGAGTGCGTCGTCGCCACCCAGTCCCGCCCCGGCGAGGACCCGCGCCACGTCGCCGAGACGACCGGCCCTGGGGTCGCCGGCATCGAGGTCCGCGTCGTCGACGCCCTGGGTCACGACGTCCCGGTCGGCGCGGACGGGGAGGTCCTGCTGCGCGGCGAGAACGTGATGCTGGGCTACTTCGAGGACCCCGTGGCCACGGACGAGGCGATCGACCCCGACGGCTGGCTGCACACCGGCGACGTGGGGCGCCTCGACGAGCACGGCTGCCTGAAGATCACCGACCGGATCAAGGACATGTTCACCGTCGGCGGCTTCAACGTGTACCCCGCGGAGGTCGAGCACGTGCTGAGCGGCCATCCCGACGTCGTCGAGGCCGCCGTCGTCGGCGTGCCCGACGAGCGCCTGGGCTTCGTGGGGCGGGCCTACGTCACCCTGCGTCCCGGCGCCGACCTCGACGAGGCCGCGCTCACGGCGTACTGCCGCGAGCGGCTGGCGAACTTCAAGGTCCCGCGCGAGGTGACGGTGCTGAGCGAGCTGCCGCGCAACGCCAGCGGCAAGGTGCTCAAGAAGGACCTCCGCTAGGCAGCTCGGTGCGGCGGGCCGACCACCGCGGGTCGTGGCGCACCAGGCCCGCGACCGCTCCACCGGCGACCACCAGCCCGGCGAGGGTGAGGTAGGGCGAGGCGACGGCCCAGCCCAGCAGCACCGGGTGGAAGCCGGTCAGGGCCAGACCGTCGCCGACGGCGCGCGCCTCGACCCGCTCGCCCTGCATCGGGGCCGGACCGCCGTAGCGGTCGCTCACGTCGCCCTCCCCTGACCCCCACGTCGCCGCACAGGTCCGCGCCTCCTCCGGTGGCGGGCCCACGCGGCAGCGGGCGTCGTGGGCCACCACCGCGGTCACCGGGCGGTCCTCGACCCATCCCTCGGCCGACCCGTGCATGAAGACCCAGACCGGCGTGCCGAGCAGCACCGCGGCGCACGCCGCGACGAGCGCCACCACCAGCGCGCGCATCAGGCCGGGCCGCCGGCTGGGTCGCAGGTTGAGCGGAAGGTCGAACGCGTCGGCCACCGGCTACCCGGCCTCGCGCTCGCGGGTGACCTCGAGCCGGCGTACGCCGCCGAGCCCGCGGCGGTAGCGCACGTGCGCGGCATGCGTGTCGAGGGCGTCGTAGAGCGCCTGGTGCGCGGCCCAGGGCAGCGGCTCGTCACCCGTGCGCCAGCTGGCGCCGAAGGCGACCCACACCGGGACCCACTGCGCCGCGCAGTCCCAGGCACCCCGGCGTGCCTCGACCAGACGGCGGCGGAGCTGGAAGGCGGCCCGCGGCCCGTCCTCGTGGACCTGGGCGGTGGCCACCGGCCACACCCACAGGTCCAGGGCCATGAGGTCCAGCTCGAGCTCGCGCAGCGCCGCGGGATCGACCAGCACGGTCGCGACGTTCTCGTGGCCCGGGCGCCTCATGTCCGCAGACGCTAACCGACGCCACCCTCCCTGTCCCCGCCTCCGACCGCTGACCCGTCAGAAAGTTTCTGACGGGTCAGCGGTGAATCGCGTGAGTTGGTGACGGGTCGGTGGGCGCATCCGGGGGGAGGGGGGTGGGTACCGCGCTGGCGTCGAGCCCCGAAGTCGCCCAGGACGGAGAGCTGCGTGAAGCCGAGATGGACCAGCGGACCGGCCGGACTGACCCTGGTCAGGCACGGCCACAGCGTCGGCAACGAGGCCGACAGCGCCGCGCGTGAGGCCGGCGCGGAGGTGCTCGACCTGGACGCTCGCGACGCCGACGTGGAGCTCTCCCGCACGGGACAGGAGCAGGCCGACGCCGTCGGGCGGTGGCTCGACGAGCTCGGCGACGACGACCGCCCGACGGTGGTCGTCAGCTCGCCGTACCGGCGCGCCGCCGAGACCGCGCGGCGGGCCGTCGAGCGCCTGGGCGTCGACCTGGAGTACGACGAGCGGCTGCGCGAGCGGGACCTCGGGGTGCTCGACGGGCTCACCGGGACCGGGATCCGCAAGCGGCACCCGGAGGAGGCCGGGCGGCGCGACAAGCTCGGCAAGTTCTACTACCAGCCACCCAGCGGCGAGAGCTGGGCCGACGTGGTGCTGCGGGCGCGGAGCCTGCTGCAGGACCTGCGCCACGGCTACGACGACGCGCGGGTCTACCTGTTCACCCACCAGGCGGTGATCATGTCGTTCCGCTACGCGCTGGAGGGCCTCTCGGAGGAGGAGATCCTCGACATCGACCGCGAGGTGCAGATCCCCAACGCCTCGTTCACGACCTACCGGCGCGAGGGCGAGGGGCTCGAGCTCGTGACCTTCGCCGACACGGCGGCGGTCGACCGCACCGACGCCGACGTGACCGAGCAGGCGGACCGAGTGGGGGCGGGCGGCGCGGATGTCTGAGCCCACGGTCGTCACCCCCGCGGTGCTGCGGGACTGGGCGCTGCCCGCCGCCGGGGAGGGCAAGCAGGCCCGGGGGCGGGTCTGCGTGGTCGGCGGGACCAGCGCCACGCCCGGGGCCGTCCTGGTCGCCGGCGAGGCCAGCCTGCGCGCCGGCGGCGGCGTGCTCGCGCTCGCGACCGCCGCGGCCGCCGCCCCGGCGCTCGCCGTCGCGGTACCCGAGGCGTCGGTGGAGGGCGTGGCCGTCGACCAGGACGGCAACCTCGCCGAGTCCGCGGCCGACGTCCTCGCGCCCTGGGCGCAGGGAGCCGACGTGGTGCTGGTCGGCACGGGCTTCTCCGATCCCGAGGCCTCGGCGGCCCTGCTGCGCCGCCTCGCGCCCGAGCTGGCCGGGACGGTCGTGGTCGACGCGCTGGGCTCGGCGTTCCTCACCGCCCACCCCGACGGACTGCACCACCTCGAGGGCCGCGCCGTGCTCTGCGTGAACCCGACCGAGCTGGCCCGCACCGCGGGCGTCGAGGACGACGAGGCCGAGGGTGACCTGGCGGCGGTGGCGGCGGACGTGGCGCGACGCTGCCGCGTCGTCGTCCTGTGCGGAGCCGCCGAGAAGCACGTGGTCACCCCCGAGGGGGACTCCTGGCTCGTGCAGGGCGGCGGTCCCGGGCTGGGCGTCTCCGGGTCCGGCGACGTGCAGGCCGGGATCGTGGCCGGCCTGATCGCGCGCGGGGCCGAGCCCGCCCAGGCCGCGACCTGGGGCGCCTATCTGCACGCCCGCGCCGGCGAGCGCCTCGCCGCGGAGGTCGGCGTCGTGGGCTACCTCGCCCGCGAGCTGCCCGCGCAGGTGCCGCAGATCCTGGTCGAGCTGGGCTGACCGGGGGCTGACTGGCGGCTCAGTCCCCGCGCAGCCGGGCGTAGGCGTGCTGCAGGACGTCGGAGGTCGCCGTGACCGACAGGACCGCGGCCGCCGCCCGCGTCGCGCGCGGCGCCAGGGTGAGCCCCGCGACGTACCCGGTGGCGACCCAGACGCCCAGGCAGAAGGGGCAGGTCAGGAGCTCGCCGACGGTGTGGCGCACCCCGTGGCCGCGGGGCGCCTCGACGTGCTCACCCGACCCGGCAGCTTCCTCGAACCTCGTGAACGGCGCCCGCAGCGGACTGGCCACCGAGGAGCGCGACAGCAGCCGGGTGAGCTTGTGGGTGGCCAGCCCACCCACGGCCAGGTCGGAGAGGGCGTAGCGCTCCGGCGCCTCGTGACCGCCCGCCCTGGCCACGGCCACGAGCGACGCGACGGCGGTGCCGTAGGCGGTCAGGCTGCCGGCGAACCCCGTCAGGTGCACCTGGTCGTCGGGGTCGTACGCCGAGTCGCCGCGGTGGAGTGCGGTGACGCCGTCAAGGAGGTCGGACAGAAGGGTCATGACGAGTGGTACCCCACTCGTGGCGCCGTATCCCCTCCGCTCCGACAGGATGTCCCCATGACGCTCGACGAGGTGCTGCGCGAGCCCGCCCCGGCCCTGTCCGCTCGGGCGGTGACCGCGCTGCTCGAGACCGGCTGGGGGCTGGGGGCTGCCGGGATCCGGCCGCTCCCGAGCGAGCGCGACCTCAACGTGCTGGTGGGCGCGGGCCACGTGCTCAAGTTGTCCAACCCCGCGGAGACGCGCGAGAGCGTCGAGCTCGAGGTCGCGGTCATGGCGCACGCCGCCGCGACCGACCCGGGGCTGGTGATGCCGCGCACCGTCCCCACCATCGGCGGTCACGGGCTGCTCGAGACCACCGACGACGCCGGCCGGGCCTGCCTGGCCCGTCTCGTCACGGTCGTCCCCGGGGAGATCCTGGAGGGGGCGGTCCTCACCACCTCGCTGGCCGAGCAGGTCGGCGACCTGGCGGCCCGCACGAGCGTCGCGCTGCAGGGGTTCTTCCACCCGGCCGCGGGCGGCCGCGGCCTGGACTGGGACGTACGCCGGCTGCCCGACGTCGTGCGCGGCGCACTGGTCTCCGGGGTGCTGGACCCCGCCCGCGAGCCGGTCCTGGCCGGCCTGCCCGACCGGGTCGCCGGCTCCCTGCACGCCTGCGCCGCCCTGCCGTCGGGCATCCAGCACGCCGACGTGACACTGACCAACGTGCTCGCCCACGACGGCCGGGTCACCGGCGTCATCGACTTCGGCGACGTCCACCACACGGCCCGGGTCGCGGACCTCGCGGTCACCCTGACCGCCGTGCTCCGCAACTCGGGACCGCGCCACGACGCCGGCCTGTGGGACCTCGCCGCGGCGGTGCTGCGTGGCTACCAGCGCCGGCAGCCGCTGCAGGCCGAGGAGGTCGAGGTGCTCGGCGACCTGGTGCTGGCCCGGCTGGCGGTGTCCACGCTCATCTCGCGCACCCGGGCGGCCGGGCACGCCGACAACCTCGCCTACATCACCCAGTACGACGACGCCAACGCGCGGGTGCTCGCCGAGCTGGCGGCGCTGTCCCCGGGCGAGCTGCGCGGGCGCCTGCACCGCCTCGCCGGTACCGCCGACCCCCACGTCGACGGCGACCTCGGCGTGCGGCGGGCCGCGGTGATGGGCGGTCGCCTGTCGCCGCTCTTCTACGCGCGCCCGCTGCACGTCGTCCGCGGCGAGGGCCCGTGGCTGGTCGGTGACGACGGCCGCCGGATGCTCGACGCCTACAACAACGTCGCGGTCGTGGGTCACGCCCATCCCACCGTGACCCGAGCCGTGACCCGCCAGCTCGCGCGCCTCAACACCCACTCGCGCTACCTGCACGCGGGCGTCGTACGGCTGGCGGAGCGGCTGGTCGCCACCATGCCCGACGGGCTCGACACGGTGCTCTTCACGACGTCCGGCACCGAGGCCAACGAGCTGGCGTGGCGCCTGGCCACCGAGGCGACCGGCGGCGACGGCGCGCTGGTCGCCCGCCACGCCTACCACGGCAGCACCCGCTGGCTGGCCGACCTCAGCCCGAACGAGTGGCCACCGGGACACCGGCCGGAGGGCGTGGCGCGCTTCGAGGCGCCGTACGGCGACCCCTCGCTGCTCACCGCGGCGACCGCGGCCGGGCGGGTCCGCGACGCGGCAGCGGAGCTCGCCGAGCGCGGGCACCGGCCGGCGCTGGTACTGGCCGACAGCGGGTTCACCAGCGAGGGGGTGCGCGACGCCCCGCCCGCCTACCTGCAGGGCTTGGTCGACGGCGCGCACGCGACGGGAGCGCTCTTCCTCGCCGACGAGGTGCAGGTGGGCTACGGCCGCACGGGCCCCCAGCTGTGGCGCTTCGCACTGGCGGGCATCACGCCGGACATCGTCACGCTCGGCAAGCCGATGGGTGCCGGCTACCCGGTCGGCGCGGTCGTCACCCGCCGGGAGATCGCCGACGCCCTGGCCCGCCGCTACGAGTACTTCTCCACCTTCGCCGCGACCCCGGTGGCCGCGGCGGCCGGCAACGCGGTGCTGGACGTGCTCGAGGCCGAGCGGCTGCCGCAGCGCGCCGTCCTCGTGGGCGAGCACCTGCGCCGCGGCCTGCGGGACCTGGCGGCGACGCACGACGCGGTCGGCGAGGTGCGCGGGTCCGGGCTGCTCGCCGGTCTGGACCTGCCGGGTCGCGACCTGGCCGGCGAGGTGCTGGCGGGCCTCGTCGGGCACGACGTGCTGGCCGGGCTGACCGGTCCCGGCGGCGACGTGCTCAAGGTGCGGCCCCCGCTGGTGTGGGAGGTCGAGCACGCCGACCTGTTCGTCTCCACCCTGGACCGGGTCCTGCACGAGGTGGGCGGGCGCCGATGACCGGGTTGCCCCGCTTCGAGACGGTCGCCCGGCTGCGACCGGTCGAGCTCGTGGTCCCCGGCACCGACCTCCCCGGCGCCCTCGCGCCGTACGTCGCGGTCCAGGCCGACGTCACGGGTCCCGGCCGGACGGCACTGACCCTGCGCAGTGGCGGCGACCGGCTGAGTGGCGGGTACGACGACGGGCTGGCCCTGACGGTCACCGCCGGGGGCCGCACCACCACCCACCGGAGCCGCCGCCACGCCCGCCCCGGCGGCCCGCTCGAAGCGGTCGGGCTGAGCCTCACCGGCACCCACCTCGCGGTGCTGGGCCGCGAGGGCGGCGTGTGGACGGTCCGGGGCCGGGTCGACCTCGCCGGGCGGGTGGACACCCGCGACGAGACCTGGCTGGCCGGGCTCGAGGCCACGGCCGACGGGCCGGTCCGTGCCGTGCGCTCCGGTGGCTTCGGGCAGCTCGGGCTGCGGGACCTGCGCCTGGTCACCCATGCCGACGGCACGCCGTACCGGGACGGCGGCGAGGCGCTGCTGACGGCGACCAGCGCCGGCCCGGGCTTCTTCGACACCGCCCACACCTCGGTCTGGGGCCTGCGCCCGGACACCCTCGCGCTGCGCCACCGTGGCGACCTGTTCTTCCGCCGCCCCGACCGCCCCGGCGTCTTCGGGGACCACGCGACCCACCTGCTGCGCGACGGTGACCGGTGGCTCGCCGCGACCAGCACCTGGGGCGACTTCGACCGCGCGGCGCCGGGCGCCACCGTCGGGGTGACCCTCGCCGAGACCACGGCCGACCTCACCCGGGGTCGCCACGTCCTCGACACCCGCGCCCTGGCGCTGCCCACCGACGGCCTGCGCTCGGTCGGGGTCTGGGACCCGCACCTGGTGCGCGACGGCGACACCTGGCTGGTCGCCTACGTCAGTGCCCGCCGGTTCTTCGCCTTCCACCCCGTCCTCGCCACCGGAGCCCGGCTCGACGCCCTCGCCTTCCGCGCCGCCGCCTCCCGGCGGCGCGCCACCGAGGGGCCCACCCTGGTCCGGCTCGAGGGCGAGTGGCGCCTGCTGGCCAGCGACGGCCGCGACGGGCGGGCCGGGGAGCGCGAGCGCTATCCGGTCTTCGACCTCGACCTGGTCGAGGTCGGCACCCTCGAGGCGCCGTACCACTCCAACCTCCCGTGGCCCACGCTCCTGCCGCCCGACGGCGAAGGGCCCTGGCTGCTGATCGGCTTCGACGCCACGAGGTACGGCGGCGCGCTGGTCGGGTACGGCGCCCACGGCGACGTGGTCCTCGCCCGCGGCGACACTCCCGGGAGCCCGAGGGGTGTCACGCCCGGGGCGGCAGGGTAGGAAGGGGGGGCGGAGGGGAGACATGGTGGACGCCGATGAGCTGCTGCGCGGCATCGTCGCCGACAGCCCTGACGGGCTGTGGGTGGTGGACGCCGACGGCGCGACCGTCCTCGCCAACCCCCGCATGGCCGAGATCCTCGGGCGCCCCGGCGACGACCTGAGCGGGGTCACGCTCTTCGACATCGTCGACGACGAGGGCCGCCGTCAGCTCGAGGACCACCTCGAGGACATGCGTGCGGGGCACCCCGGCGAGCACAACCTGGACTCGCTCACGTTCCGGGCCGACGGCACCAGCGTGTGGACGCTGCTCAGCTGGGCGCCGCTCCACGGCGCCGACGGCTCCACGCTGGGCTGGCTGCACCGGATCAGCGAGTACGCCGACCGCAAGAGCCTCCTCGACACCCTGCAGGACCGCGAGCACCAGCTGGCCGCAGCCCAGTCGCTGGCCCGCCTCGGCAGCTGGGAGTGGGCGATCGGCAGCGATCGGATCTGGTGGTCCGACGAGCTCTACCGGATCTACGGCCTGCACCCCGACGAGTTCGAGGCGACGTACGACGCCTTCCTCGCCCACATCCACGAGCACGACCGCCCCACCGTCGAGACGGCCATCGCGCGGGCCCTCGCCGGCGCCAACAGCTTCCGCTGGGAGGCCCGGATCCGGCGCGGGGACGCCGGCGAGCGGTGGGTCCGCGGCCTCGGGGTCGTCGAGCGCGGGGCCGACGGGGCGCCCGTGCGGATGACCGGCACCGCTCAGGACATCACCGACCTGGTGCGCGCCGACTTCCAGGCGGCCGAGGCGACGCGACGGCTGCACCTGCTGCGGGGCATGGCGGAGGCGGCCAACCAATCGAGCAGCCTGGCCGCCGCCGTCGAGCACGCCTCCTCCGCGCTGTCCGGCACCGACGGGTGGGAGGTGATCAGCCTGCTGGTCCGCGAGCGCCCGGGCGGCCCCCTGGTGCCGATGAGCCTGCCCGGGGCCGACGACGCCTCCCTGCCCGAGCCCGACTTCGAGCTGGCCGAGCGGTGCTGGGCGTCGCGGGAGATCGAGTCGGTCCCGGCTCCCGGCCGGGAGTCGACCCACAGCCTGGTGGCCTTCCCGGTGGTCGGCGGCCCCGACGTGGCCTGCGTCGTCGAGCTGATCGCCGACGAGATGCCGCCGGACGACCGCTCGCGCGAGCTGATCCACCAGATCGCCGACCAGCTCAACCGGGTCGCCGACCGCGAGCGCAGTGCGGCCGACCTCGCGGCCGCACGCGACAGCGCGATGGAGGCCTCCCGGCTCAAGTCGGAGTTCCTGGCGACGATGAGCCACGAGATCCGGACCCCGATGAACGGCGTGATCGGCCTCAACGACCTGCTGCTGCGCACCGAGCTCGACGCGCGTCAGCGTCGGCTCGCCGAGGGCGTCCGCAGCGCCGGGCTGACGCTGCTCGGGCTGATCAACGACATCCTCGACCTGTCCAAGATCGAGAGCGGCAAGCTCGAGCTGGAGTCGGAGGACCTCGACATCCGCGCGGTCTTCGAGCAGACGGCCGCGGTGCTCGCCGGGCCCGCCCACGAGAAGGGGCTGGAGCTGGTCGTCGCCTGCCACCCCGACGTCCCCGTCCTGGTCAACGGCGACTCCGTGCGCTTCGGGCAGATCATCACCAACCTGGGCTCCAACGCCGTGAAGTTCACCGACCACGGGGAGGTGTCGATCCGGGCCTCGGTGGCCGAGCGCACCGACGACGAGCTGGTCCTGCGCGTCGAGGTCTCCGACACCGGCATCGGGATCACCGACGCCGAGCGTGACGGGCTCTTCGACGCGTTCACCCAGGCCGACCGCTCCACGACCCGGCAGCACGGCGGCACCGGTCTCGGGCTGGCGATCTCCCAGCAGCTGGTCCACGCCCTCGGTGGTGAGATCGGCCTCGAGAGCACGCCCGGCCAGGGCAGCACCTTCTGGTTCACGGCGCGGCTGGGCACGGCGCGCTCGCACCGGAGCGCCGGCCCGGACGTCTCGCCGTACCCGCTGCAGGACCGCCGGGTCCTCGTGGTGGACGACAACGGCACCTCGCGCACCGTCCTGCTGGAGCAGCTCGGAGCCTGGCACCTCACCTGCGTGCCCGCCGCGACAGCCGACGAGGCCCTGGCGGAGGTGGGCCGCGCGGCGCTGCAGCGCAGGCCGTTCGACGCGATCCTCCTCGACCTGACCCTCGACACCACCGACGGCCTGGCGCTGGCGTCCCGGATCCACGACGCGGAGCCGGTCGCGCCGCCGCTGCTGCTGCTCACCCGCGACCAGGTCGTCTCGGAGAGCCGCACCAGGGCCGCGGGGATCACCGCGACGCTGACCAAGCCGGTGCGCTACTCCGAGCTGTACGACGCGCTCCTGCACACCATCGTGGGCGAGGCGCCCCAGCCCTCTCCGCGCCGCTCGCCGTCGCCGACCACCCTCGGCGTGAGGGTGCTCGTGGTCGAGGACAACGCCGTCAACCAGCTGGTGGCCACCGGGCTCCTCGAGGCGCTCGGCTGCCACGCGGACGTCGTCGGCAACGGGGTCGAGGCGGTGAGCGCCCTTCGAGGCGACCACGGGTACGACGTAGTGCTGATGGACTGCCGGATGCCACTGCTCGACGGCTACGACGCCACACGCGCCGTGCGGGCCGCGGAGGAGGGGGCCCGGGTGCCGATCATCGCGATGACCGCCTCCGCCCTCGAGGGCGAGCGTGAGCGGTGCCTCGCGGCCGGGATGGACGACTTCCTCACCAAGCCGGTCGACCCCCCGCAGCTGGCCCGGGCACTGTTCCGCTGGGCGCCGGCGGCCCGCGGGTCGGCACCCGTCGAGATGCCCGCTGTGTCGGCTGTGCCGGCTGGGTCGGCTGGGTCGGCTGGGCCGACAGAGGTCGTCCTGGACCCGGAGCGCGTCGCGATGCTGGCCAGGCTGGTCAAGGACGGGGTCAGCTTCTTCGAGCGCACCCGCGCGTCCTTCATCGCCCGCGTCGAGGGGGCGCTGGACGATCTGCGCGCCGCCGTCGCCGCCGGCGACGCGGCCGGCACCGCCGCGACCGCCCATCAGCTCAAGGGCAGCGCGCTCAACCTGGGCCTGGTGCAGGTGGGCGCCGCCGCGGCGGCCGTCGAGGCCCAGGCCGACGCCGGCTCCACCGACGGCATCGACGGCCTCCTCGCCGTCCTGACCGCCACAGTCGCCGACGGGGTCGAGGCCCTGGCGGCGGCCGACCCGGCGTAATCCACCAAACCGAGGGCGCTTTCCTGTCGGCGAGGACGAGGCGGCCGCCGGGTCGTCGGCCACTATTCTGAGGCTGTGGGCGGCGTCACCCCTGCCGCCCCGACACCACCTCGGCCCGCCCACCCGCGCGGACCACGACACAGAACGGACAGCACCCATGTCTGGAAGCCCTTCGGCCGACGTCTTCGACCTCGGCGCCGAGCACGAGCAGGTCGTCTTCGCCAATGACCCGGCCACCGGCCTCAAGGCGATCATCGCCATCCACTCCACGGCGCTCGGCCCCGCCCTCGGCGGCACCCGCTTCTTCCCGTACGCCAGCACCGCCGATGCGGTGCGTGACGTCCTCGACCTCTCGCGCGGGATGTCCTACAAGGCCGCGCTCGCCGGCCTGGACCTGGGCGGTGGCAAGGCGGTGATCATCGGCGACCCTGCCGAGCTCAAGACCGAGGCGCTGCTGCGCGCCTACGGCCGCTTCGTGCAGTCGCTGAACGGCCGCTACTACACCGCCTGCGACGTCGGCACCTTCTCGCCGGACATGGACGACATCGCCCGCGAGTGCTCGTTCGTCACCGGCCGCACCACCGCCCACGGCGGCGCGGGCGACAGCTCGGTCCTCACGGCGTACGGCGTGTTCCAGGGCATGCGGGCGGCCGCCGCCTTCGCGTGGGGCACCGAGTCGCTCGCCGGCCGGACCGTCGGCGTGGCCGGGGTCGGCAAGGTGGGGCGACACCTGGTGCGCCACCTCGTCGAGGACGGCGCCGACGTCGTCGTCACCGACGTGTACGCCCCGTCGGTGGACCGGCTGCGAGACGAGCTCCCCAGCGTCCGCGTCGCCGCCTCGACCGAGGAGCTCGTCGCGGGCGCGCTCGACGTCTACGCCCCCTGCGCGATGGGCGGCGCCCTGAGCGACGAGGTCGTCGACGTGCTGTCGGCGCGGATCGTGTGCGGCGCGGCCAACAACCAGCTGGCCCACCCCGGAGTGGAGAAGGCCCTCGAGGACCGCGGAATCCTCTACGCGCCCGACTACTGCGTCAACGCCGGCGGCCTGATCCAGGTCGCCGACGAGCTCGAGGGCTTCTCCTTCGAGCGTGCCCACCAGCGCGCGACCGGCATCTTCGACACGGCGCGGACCGTCTTCGAGCTCGCCGCCGCCGACGGCGTACCGCCCGCCACCGCCGCCGATCGCCTCGCCGAGCGCCGCATGCGCGACGTGGGCCGCCTGCGCGGCGTGTGGCTCCCCCGCTGATCTCGGCTCCGTGGCGTCAGGTGGGCGCTGAGGTCAACTCCCGTCCCGCCGGGTGCGCGAAAATCGCGCCTCCCCGACGAAGCTTCGTCGGGGAGGCGTGAGTTTCACCGGGTGCCCGGTGAAACTGGCGCGCTGCGGCAACCGGGTGAAGGCGCCACGGCACAGTACGCAGCAGGCGTCGCACCGACCTCACAGAACTCACGGCTCCCCGACAAAGCTTCGTGGGGGAGCCGTGAGTTTCACCGGGTGCCCGGTGAAACTCCCCGCGCCCGACCGAACCCGGTCACCACGCGAGGTCCGTCAATCGCGCGAGGGCTCGATGACGTCGGACCACTTCTCCAGCACCTCGGGATCGACCTGCTCGTCCTTGGTGCCGCTGTCGCCGTGCAGCTCACTGGCGAGCGCCCCGAAGTCCGTCTCGTGAGTGCGGTACTTCAGGTCGCGCGCGACCTTCGTCTGCTTGGCTTTAGCTCGGCCGCGCCCCATAGGGTCAGCCCCCTCGCAAGTCGGCCGGGGCAACCATGGCTCCCGGGCTGTCTCAAAGATTTCTCGTGAGGACAACGCTACCTGCTGCCTGGCTGTTCCCGCACGTCCGGGTGCGATGTCCGGCGTTTTTCGCCCGGACATCGTGGCCGCAGGGTCACCAGCCGGGGTGCTGGCCCTCCAGTACGACGCGGCCCGACTGCTCGGGGTCGACGGCGACCTCGCCGGCGACCCAGGCGCGGATCCCGAAGCCGTCGAGCACCTCGATCGCGCGGTCCATCGCCGCCGGAGCGGTGATCGCCACCATGCCGACGCCGCAGTTGAGGGTGGCCTCGAGGTCGGGCTGCGACACCTGGCCGACGCCGCGGACCAGGTCGAAGATCGGCTGGGGCGTCCAGGTGCCGCGCTCCAGGGTGGCCATGAGCTCCTGGGGCATCACCCGGGCGAGGTTGGCGGCGAGACCGCCGCCGGTGACGTGCGACATGGCGTGGACCTCGGTCTGCTCGGCCAGCGCGAGGCACGCCTTGGCGTAGATCCGGGTGGGGGTGAGCAGCTCCTCCCCCAGCGTGCGCCCGAGCTCCGGCACGTCCTTGTCCAGGGCCCAGCCGGCGGTCTGCAACAGCACGTGCCGGACCAGCGAGTAGCCGTTGGAGTGCAGGCCGCTGGCCTGCATGGCGATCACGGCGTCCCCGGGACGTACCCGGCCGGGGCCGAGCAGCCGGTCGGCCTCCACCACGCCGGTCGTCGCGCCGGCGACGTCGTACTCGTCGGGGCCCAGCAGGCCGGGGTGCTCCGCGGTCTCGCCGCCCACCAGGGCGCAGCCCGCCTCGACGCACGCCTCCGCGATGCCCTTGACGATGGCCGCGATCCGCTCGGGCACGACCCGGCCACAGGCGATGTAGTCGGTCATGAACAGCGGCTCGGCGCCGCAGACGACCAGATCGTCGACGACCATGCCGACCAGGTCGAAGCCGATCGTGTCGTGGACGTCCATCGCCTGAGCGATCGCCACCTTGGTGCCGACGCCGTCGGTCGACGTCGCGAGCAGGGGACGCTCGTAGCCCTTGAGGGCCGAGGCGTCGAAGAGCCCGGCGAAGCCGCCGAGGCCACCGATCATCTCGGGGCGGCGGGCCTTCTCGACCCACCCCTTCATCAGCTCGATCGCGGTGTCGGCCGCCTCGATGTCGACGCCGGCCCGCGCGTAGGCGTTGCCAGGGGTGGGGGTCTCGCTCACGGCATGCTTCCGATCAGGGGTTGTTGAGGACGGGGAGCGCCTTGCCCAGGGTGGGCGAGCTCAGCGTGGCCTCGAGCAGGTGCTTGCCGAGCAGGCTCGCGTCGGGCAGCTCGATGGGGTACTCGCCGGTGAAGCAGGCCGTGCAGAGCCGGGTCTTCTCCTGCTTGGTCGCCTCGATCATGCCGTCGAGGGAGATGTAGCCG